>NZ_CM149667.1:4800000-6751733 GCF_056173305.1 Nocardiopsis sp. iso_25
GCCGATGAAGTCGTGCCTGCCGTCGAGGATGACGGCGTCGGGCCGCGGGGAGAGCGCGTCCAGGGCGCGGCGGGAGGCCCGGTGCAGCGCCTCGGTCATGCCGACCTCGTCGATCTCCTCGGGGGAGGACCAGCCGAAGGCGTGGTCGGCGACCCAGGGGCGCAGCTGGTCGGCGATCTCCCGGCGGCGTCTGGGGGTCAGGCGCTTGGAGTCGGTCAGGCCGGGGGGCGGGTCGCCCTCGCCGGGGACGGCGGCGCAGACAAGGAGCGGACCGGCCCAGGCGCCGCGGCCCACCTCGTCCACTCCGGCGACCACCCGCGCGCCGGAGGAGCGGAGTTCGTCCTCCAGCTCGTAGGTGGGTGCGGCGGGCGGCGGGGCGGGCGTGGATGTGGTCGGCACGGTCTCCACCCTAGGGCGTGCGGCGCGGACGCCGTGCGGGGCCCGGGTCGCGGACGGCCCCGCCGGATGGCCCCGATCCCGGACAGGACGGCCACGCAAGCGCCCTTTCGCGCGACTCGCCGGGCACCACGAGAGGTCAACAGCCGTGACTTTGTGTAGTTTCCGCTTGTCAGGACCGCCGTCCGCCCGGGAGGAATGGGCATGCAGCGCGCCAGGCCGTACCCGCGGCCACGGATCTCCCGGGGACGCCTCTACGACGTCGTCGCCGCCCTCGTCCGGGTGTGCGTCGGGTGGATGTTCACCGAGTACGGGCTCGCGCTGCGCGGCCGGGAGGCCGCGGTGGCCGAGCACCTCGACGCCGCCGGACTGGGCGTGCTGTCCCCGATCGCCGGGACGCTGCCCGCCCTGCTCGTCGCGCTCTCGATCGCCTTCGCCGTGGGCCTGCTCACATGGCTGACCGGCCCCCTGCTCGCCGTCGCGGCGGTGCTCGGCGCCCTCACGGCGGGCTCGCCCGACCTGGCGCCCATCTCCTCGTGGGGAACGACGTCGCTGGTCACGGCGGTGTGCGTACTGATGGCCGTGAGCGGCGGACGGTGGTCCTGGGACCACCTCGTCCTCTCACCGCGCGTCGGCGTGAGGCACCGGAAACACCGTCGTCAACCGCCCGCGACCCGAGGGAGGGACGGCGGCGTTTCCTCCCGCCTCCCCGAACACGCCCCGCCACTGCTCTATCCTGTGGAGCAGGCCGTGCTTCGGCGGCCGTATCGACTGTGACGCGGCCCCCTGCGGCGCCTTCTTCCCGTTCGCTCCGGGTCCGCGTCCCCATGACACGGATTCGGTGGAGGGAACGCCATGTCCGCCGCGGCTTCCGGCCCGACCCCCGACAGGTCCCTGGCCAAGCTGATCGAGATCGCTGAGAAGCCGACGCTCGGCCAGCGACTGATCAGCTGGGCCTCCCGTCCGCCCGGTCGGCTCTACATCCCCGCCTGCGGCGTGGTCGGCCTGGTCCTGCTCTTCGAGGACAGCGTCCCCGGCGGACACCTGCCCACGTTCGTCACCGCCCTGGTGGGCGGTCTGCTGCTCGCCGGGATGGGCGCGCTGCGCCTGGGCATCGCCCTGGCGGTGGCCCGCCCGATGATCCGCTACTACTGGCTGCGCTGGGTGTCCGCACCGGTGATCGCCGCCGCCGCGATCGGCCTGGCCGTGGCCGACGTCCCGCTCCAGAGCCGGATCAGCGCCTCCTCCGACCAGCTGCTCTCGCTGCGCGAGGACACCGACGGCCGCACCTCCATCCCGCTCAACGGCGAACGGGTGGGGCTGTACTCGCTGCGCAGCGTCTCGGCGTACGAGGGCGTCACCCACTACGCGGTGGAGGGTTCGGGGCTGTTCAGCCCCTCGGGCCTGGCGCACAGCGCCGAGCGCATCCCCGAGGGCGTCTTCGTCCCCGGGCAGGGCTCCAGGATCTACGAACACGTGTCGGGCGACTGGTACGTCTGGGTCAACCACTGACCGCGCCCGCGCACCCGTGACCCGCCCGCCGCGCCACCGCGCGGCGGGCGGCCGCGTTTTCACCCCGGCCTTGCCCGTCCTTGTCCCACTCCAACCCTGCTCTCACCCTCGCCGGGTACACAAGGAGACGCCCCCCGGGGGAGAGCCGCAGGCCCTCCCTCACCGGCAGCGCCGCCAAACCTGAGGAGAGGCCCCATGCGCGAGTTCGCGCTCACCCTTCACGTGCGCATCCACGACTCGATCACCGCGCTGCGCCGCGCCCACGCGCTCGGCGACGACGACCTGGCCAGCGCGCAGGCGGGCGAGGTCGAGGACCTGGTCGAGATCGCCGCACGGAACGGGATCGACATCGCCGGGGGCTACTCCTCCCTCTCCCCCGTCGCCTGATCCCGGACACGGAAGGGGCCCGCGACCACTCCCGGTCGCGGGCCCCCGTGCGCGACCCCGCGCCCCGCGGACCGGCCGCGGTGCTCGGGGCCGCCGGGTCAGCGGCGTCCCTGCCCGCCGTACCCCTCTCCGCGCTCGAACTGCTCGCGCATCGCGGCGCCCTGCTGGCGCTGGTACTCGTCGGCCATCTGCTGCTGGCGCTCGGCGGCCGCGGCGACCGCGCCCTGCGCGGAGTCCAGGACGTCCCTGGCCCCGCCCGAACCGCCCAGCGGCGCCCGCGCGCCCCGGCCGTCCATCACCTGGGGCAGCAGCTGCGCGGTCAGCAGCGTCGACAGCGCCGAACCGTCACCCGCGCCCGCCTCGGTCTGCACCACCACCGGGCGCGGGGCGCGCCCGGCCAGGGTGGCGCCCACGTCCAGGCGGCGGCGGGCCAGCTCGTACTCCAGCACCGCCCGGTTGTCCCGGTAGGCCGTGGCCAGGCGCTCCTGCGCCTTCGCCTCGTTCTCGGCGGCCACCAGGTCGGCGCGCCCGCGCGTCTCGATCTCGTAGCGCACCCGCTGCGCCTCGGTCTCCTGCTCCTCCAGCATCTGCGCCACGTCCTTGCGCGCCTTGTTGAGAGAGGCGTTGACCTCGACGATCTTGGCGTCACGGGTCTTCTTGGAACGTTCGATGTCCATCAGCAGGGTGTCGATCCGGCGCTTGCGCGTCAGCTCCCACTCCTGCTCGTAGGCCACCAGCTCCTTGGCCACCCGCTCCCGGGTGGACAGGTGCTGCTGGTACTGGCTGGGCAGCTGCACGTCGGGGATGTTGCAGCCGGTGATGCGCACACCGTACTTCTCCAGCTGCCCGTTGAGCAGGCGGCGCATGTCCTCGACGTTGGAACCGCGCAGGTCGTAGGCGGACTCGGTGTTGACCAGGCGGCTGCGCTGGCGGATGGCGTCCTGCACCGCGCTGGAGAGCACGAGGTCGAAGTTGCTCGCGCCGATGATCGTCACGAACCGGATCGGGTCGGTGATCTGGAACTTGAGGAAGAACTCGATCGACTTCAGCGGCACGTTCTCCCGCGTGGGGCAGGCCAGGACCGGCGCCGTGTAGGGGATCTCCGTGCGGGTGTCCACCACGAAGTCCACCCGCGACCACGGGTGCCACAGGTAGTGGCGGCCCGGACCGATCGGCTTCACGATCGCGCCGTACTTGGTGAGGATGCCGTGCGTGCCCTCCTCGATCTCGATGATCGAGCTGCGCCACCACCACAGACCCGCCACGACGATGCTGAGGACGCCGACGATCAGGGTCGGCACGGCCAGCACGACGTAGGCGATCCCGAGGACGAACCCGCCCGCCGAGGCGTTGATGGCCATCATCAGCGCGGAGCACAGGGCGAACAGGCCGAACCAGACCAGGACGGTCCACCGCAGGCCCCGGTTGTCGCGCGGTATGACCACGGGGACGATCGCGCCCTGGTCGCCGCCGCGCAGCAGACCGGCCAGGTCACCCCACGAGGCGAGGGACTCCTTGATGCTGGAGCCGCCGCCGGCGTTCACTGACACGCTCATCTACTGACCTCCCTCGTCGGGGCCGGAGCCCTGGGTGCCGCGCGACCACGGCGGCGGGGGCAGGTCCTCCGGGGACCGGCGGGGGGCTTCCGAGGGCGGCGGCGCGTCGACCGGCGGCCCTGCGGGGCCCTGCTCCCGCGGGGCCTCGTGCCGACTGTGCGGCTCCCGGGACCCCTGGGGCGCCTGGGGCGCCTCGGACATGCGCTCGTCGATGGCCTGCTCGGAGACGGACTGGCGGATCTCCTCCACCAGCTCCTCCCCCGGGTCCTCGCCCCGGCCCGGTTCGGGCCGGGGGCCGTCGGCGTCCCGCACCAGCGCGCTGATCTCCTGCTCGCGCTCGGCGATGCGGCCCCGGATGTCGCCGAGGCGGGAGCGGATGGCGTCCATGTCCTCCTGCGAGAACAGGGCGGTGTCGGCCTGGCCGATGATCTCCTGGGCGATGCGCAGGTAGTCGACGCTGGCGGCGTCGCCCGACCCGATCCGCAGGACCTGCGGCAGGCTGTCGGCGACCGCCTCCAGCTTGTCCAGGAGGGTCTCGCGGAAGCGGTAGTTGAGGATCTCGGGGGCGTCGGCGGCGCTCACCGCGCGAATGTCCAGGGCCTGGGCCTGCAACAGGGCCGCGTTGGCGTTGGCCTCGGACTGGGCCTCGACGAAGCGCTGGTGGGCCAGGGAGCGGGCCCGGTTGGTCTCGCGCTCCAGGGCCGTGTCCATCTGCGCCTGGTACTGGGCGATGTCGGCCTGGATCGCGGACAGGGTCTCGTTGAGGGTCGCCAGCTCCTTGTTCAGGTCACCCTCGTTCTGCTCCTTGCGCAGCTGGAGCTCGTACTCGAAGGTGTAGGCGTCCTTGGCGACGCGGACCATCTCCGGCGCCGCCAGGTCCATCCGGTACTCCTGGTTGGAGGGCTCGGCGTGGGTGATGTTGGCGCTGGTCAGCTCCACGATCCCGCTGAACTGGCGGTTGAGCTGCTCCACCAGGCTCTGGGTGTTGTCACCGACCATGTCGTAGATGGCCGAGGCCTGCTGCTCGTAGATGAGGCTGCGCGTGGTCTCGCTGATCGCGTTGTTGAGCTTCTCCTGGAAGCCGTTCACGCCGCCCAGCGTGTAGACGAAGTCGGTGGCGTTGACGATCCTGAACTGCACGAACAGGTCGATGGAGGCCTGCACGCCGCTCTTGGTGGGCGCGGAGCGGATCGGCGCGTTGAAGGGGTACTCGCGGGTGGTGTTGACGATGTAGGAGACGCGCTTCCAGGGGTTGAAGAGCGTGACCCGCCCGGCCTGGAAGACGTTCTCCATCTTGCCGAAGCGGGTGACGATCGCCTCGCAGCCCTCCGGCACCATCACCATGCCCTGGCGCCACCACATGAACGCGGCCACCGCGATGGTGATCAGCCAGTAGTGGACGCCGAAGACGGGGTTGGTCAGGGGGTTGCCACCGCTGAGCGCCTGCGGGACCAGGACGGTGACGGCGCCCAGCACGCCGAGGGCCACCAGCGCGATGGCCGGGAGCATCGTCACGAAGGTGCGTCCGCGGGGGATGACCATGGGGCAGATGACGTGGACCGGCCCGCCGTCGCCGCGCTCGTAGTAGCTGCGGTTGATCGCCTCGCCCGCGTTGTTGAGGGAGGTGCTCTTCTGTTCGATGCGGGTGCCGACGGAGTCACCCTGTTCACGGGCGGCGACGAAGTCCCGGGGGTCGAGGCCACCGCCCTCGGTGGCCTGTTGCAGCGCGTCGGACACCGCCTGGCGCGGATCGCCCCCCTGGGCGACGGCACCGGCCGCGCCGCGCACGGTCTGCGCGAACGACATAGGCATGGGCTCCTTGGTCGGAGGTCGGGAACTACCGGCTACGACGTCGCGTACCGCGGTCCGGTTCCAGGTGGGGACCTGTTCCGTGACCGGAGGGGCCGTAGCGGACAGCATCAACCCTGTCATGAGACGCGTCCGGAACCCAGGGCTGTAGACCGGAACGTGACGGGGGCACCCACCCGCGGGACCGGTCCGGGCGGGCCGGACCACACCGCCGCCGGACGGCCGATAACGTCGTCGGCACACGCAGCCACCGGCTCCGGCCGCCGCGAGAGGGGACACCGTCCATGCCCGCAGTACCCAGCTCCGTCCTGACCACCGCGGGCCTGATCGGCGGCTACACGGTGGCCCGCGCGACGGGCAACCGCCCGCTGGGCGGCGCCGTGCTGGCCGCGTTCGGCGCCGCGGCCTTCGAGATCTGGCGCCGCCGCTCGGGGGTGGGCACGGCGGTCGCGCTCACCGGCGTGTACGTCGGCGCGTTCGGGCTCTCCCACCCGCTGGCCAAGAAGGTCGGCGCCTGGCCCGCCGTGCTGGGGGTGACCGCCGTGACCGCCGCGGTCGCGGCCGCCTCCGGCGACCTCGACCGCGGCTGACACGGGACAGGGGATCCGGAGAGGGGTACGGCTCCGCCCCCTCCCCGGACCGCCCGTCCGACGCCGGTCAGCTGCAACCGCTGGTGGCGCCGCAGCCCTCGCAGGCGTAGCAGCTGCCCGACGGGCGCATCTTGGTGCCGCAGGTCACGCACAGCGGCGCGTCCGCCACGAAACCCTTGCCCTCCATCAGCTCCGCGGTCGAGTGCGCCCGGGTCGGCCGCTCCGCCGCCGTGTGCGGCTCCCGCGCGGGGGCGGCCGGGGCCTCCTCCGGAGCGTCCGCCCCGCGGGTGGCGGCGGACTGGGCGTAGGACTCCACCTGCGTGGCGACCTGCGCGGGGTCCTCACCCGCCACCTGCGCCTGGCGTTCGGCGGCCGACAGCACCCCCAGCGCGGCCCGCTCCTCGTAGGGCAGGTGGTCTAGGGCCAGGCGGCGGAAGATGTAGTCCACCACCGACTGGGCCATGCGAATGTCGGGATCGTCGGTCATGCCCGCCGGGTCGAACCGCATGTTCGTGAACTTCTCCACGTAGGTCTCCAGCGGGACCCCGTACTGCAGGGCGATGGAGATCGCGATGGAGAAGGCGTCCATCACCCCGGCCAGGGTGGACCCCTGCTTGCCGAGCTTCATGAACACCTCGCCCAGACCGTCGTCCGGGTAGGAGCCCGCGGTGATGTAGCCCTCGGCCCCGCCCACGGAGAACGACGTGGTCTCGCTCGGTCGCTTCTTGGGCAGGCGGCGGCGGACCGGACGGGGCGCCTCGGCGGCCTCCGCCTCCGGCTCGGCCTCCTCCTCCCGCGTCCCGCCGGTGGACAGCGGCTGGCCCACCTTGCAGTTGTCGCGGTAGACGGCGAGCGCCTTCAGGCCCATCCGCCAGCCCTCGAAGTAGATGTGCTCGAAGTCCTCGACCGAGGCCTCCTCCGGCACGTTCACCGTCTTGGAGATCGCGCCGGACAGGAACGGCTGCACCGCGGCCATCATCCGCACGTGGCCCATGGGCCGGATGTAGCGGCGCCCCATCGCGCAGTCGAACACCTCGTAGTGCTCGGTGCGCAGGCCGGGCGCGTCCACGACGTGTCCGTTCTCGGAGACGTACTCGATGACGGCCTCGACCTGCTCGTCCTGGTAGCCGAGGTTGCCCAGCGCGCGCGGGATGGCCTGGTTGACGATCTGCATGGAGCCGCCGCCGACCAGCTTCTTGAACTTGACCAGCGAGAAGTCCGGCTCGATGCCGGTGGTGTCGCAGTCGAGCATGAAACCTATGGTCCCAGTGGGCGCGAGAAGGCTCGCCTGGGCGTTGCGCCAGCCGTTGCGCTCGCCGATCCTGAGGCACTCGGCCCACTCGCGGGTGGCCGCGGCGTGGATCGGCTCCTCCAGGGTTCCGACGGTGCGCAGGTCGTCGTTGGCGGCGGCGTGCTTGCGCATGACCCGCTTGTGGGCCCGCTCGTTGCGCCGGTAGCCGTCGTAGGGGCCGACCACCCCGGCCAGCTCGGCGCTGCGCCGGTAGGCGGCGCCGGTCATCAGCGAGGTCACGGCGGCGGCGACGGCGCGCCCGCCCTCGGAGTCGTAGGCGTGGCCGGTCGCCATGAGCAGGGCGCCCAGGTTGGCGTAGCCGATGCCGAGCTGCCGGTAGGCGCGGGTGGTCTCGCCGATCTTCTCGGTGGGGAAGTCGGCGAAGGTGATGGAGACGTCCATCGCCGTGATGACCAGTTCGGTGAGCGCGGTGAAGCGCTCCACGTCGAAGGTGTCGTCCTCGCGCAGGAACTTCAGCAGGTTGATCGAGGCCAGGTTGCAGGACGAATCGTCCAAATGGAGGTATTCCGAGCACGGGTTACTTGCACTGATACGTCCGCTCTCGGGCGTGGTGTGCCAGTCCTGGATCGTGCCGTCGTACTGGATGCCCGGGTCCGCGCACTCCCAGGCGGCCCCGGCCATGCGCTGGAACAGCTCCTTGGCGTCCACCGTGGCGACGACCTCGCCGGTGGTGCGGGAGGTCAGGCCGAAGTCGGAGCCGCTCTCCACGGCGCGCATGAACGCGTCGGAGACCCGCACGGAGTTGTTGGCGTTCTGGTACTGGACGCTGAACATGTCGTCGCCGCCGAGGTCGACGTCGAACCCGGCGTCGCGCAGGGCACGGATCTTGTGCTCCTCGCGGGCCTTGGTCTCGACGAAGTCCTCGATGTCGGGGTGGTCCACGTCCAGTACGACCATCTTGGCGGCCCGGCGGGTGGCCCCGCCGGACTTGATGGTCCCGGCCGAGGCATCGGCGCCGCGCATGAAGGAGACGGGCCCGGAGGCGGTCCCGCCGGAGGAGAGCAGTTCCTTGCTGGAGCGGATTCGCGACAGGTTCACACCCGCGCCGGACCCGCCCTTGAAGATGATCCCCTCTTCCTTGTACCAGTCCAGGATCGACTCCATGGTGTCGTCCACGGACAGGATGAAGCAGTTGTGCACTCGGAGGCTGCCGGAGAGGTACTCACCGCTCTCCGTCTGGATGTCGTAGACGTCCATGGTGCCGAGGTTCTCGACGCGGGCGATTTCCAGGCACTTGGTCCGCCCGGCTGCGCGTCCGGGCCGCTCCAGGCTCCGCTCCAGCTTGAGATTCTTGCGCTCGTCCACGAAACCGATCTCGGTGTGGAACAGTTCTCGTTCACCCAGGGGCTGGATCCCGAGAGCCCAGATGTCGTGGCGGTCCTCCCTGGGCTCCGCCTTCCTGCGGACACGGGAGAAGATCCCGAAGCGGAGGAGCAGCCGCTGGACGCCCCGGATCAGCTTCTCGGAGATCATGTCCAGCCCGATGAGGGTCGAACGCTCCCTGTCGCTGACGTAACCCTCGCCCTGGAAGACACTGCGCAGGTAGCCGCGCACGACCGGCAGTGGAGCGGTGAACAGGAAGGCCGGAACCTCCATGTCCGTTCCCCTCGTACGCAGTCCCCAACGTTCCACGAAGTCGGCGAGGCCGTTCCCGTAGAGCCGGGTCCTGCGGCAGTCCAGGGTCTCGTCCTGGGTGCTGACGCGGGTCTCCTTGCGATGGATTCCGGGGAGCACGGTGTCCAGGGCGGAGGTGACCCATTCCAGCTCCGCCGGAGTGACCGTCATCGCCTCGATGGTCAGGGACCGGTTCGTCCCGTTGTACTGGCCCACGAACCCGTCGGACTGAAGCCATCCCGCGAGCGCTGCCTCCGCGATGTCCGCCGAACGGATCTCGGACTCGCCGAAGGCCTCCCGCCGGTGCCACTGCACTTTGTCACCGGGCTGGAGCTGCGCGGCGGGAAGGAAACGGCCCCGGTCGAGCTCCGTCCCCGTCGACCTCCACACCAGGTGGTCGGGGGTGACGTCGAGGGTGTAACCGGCCTTGGTGTGCAGGCGCAGGACATCCTTGATGCCGTTGGCCTTGGTCGCCACGACCCGGGTCAGACCATGGGCGTCGTAGACCTTGGTGCCGACCGCGTCCCTCTCGACGAGTTCACCGATGGGCACGAGCCCTGCCGGAGTACTGACCATCGCGTCGTAGGGCTGGCACGCGCTGACCTGCTGCGCGGAGGCGGTGCCGACGTTGAACCACACCGGGGAGTTGAAGCTGAACAGCTGGTGGGCGAGGGCGTGCTTGAGTTCGTGGTCGAAGACCTCGGCGTCCTCGGCTGAGGCGAAGTAGCCGTGTTCGCGGCCGGTCTCGGTGTAGACGCCGACGACGCGGTCGATGAGCTGCTTGAGGCTCCACTCGCGTTCGGGGGTGCCCACCGCGCCGCGGAAGTACTTGCTCGTGACGATCTGGGTGGCGTTCATCGACCAGGAGGAGGGGAACTCCACCCCGCGCTGCTCGAAGTTGACCGTACCGTCGCGCCAGTTGGTCATGACGACGTCGCGGCGCTCCCACTCCAGGGAGTCGTAGGGGTGCGTGCCCGGGGAGGTGAAGACGCGCCTCACCCTGATCCCCTTGCGGTTGCCCTTGCCCTTGCGTCCGGCCGGACCGTTGGCGGTTTCCGTCATCGCCGGGTCTCCCCTCACTCGTGGGCACGGTCACCGACCGTGCCCGGCGTCCTTGTCCCGGGAGTGGTGTGGTCCCGCGCGCGGTCGGCGTGCGGCCGCGAGGGGCGCTACCCCGTGGTGGCGCCGCTGCGGCCGCCGGTCTCGGCCTCGCGGTCCTGGCGCAGGCTGGCGATCTCGGCCTCGAAGTCGGAGAGGCTCTCGAAACCGCGGTAGACGCTGGCGAAGTGCAGGTAGGCGACCTCGTCCAGGTCGCGCATCGGTCCCAGGATGGCCAGGCCGATCTCGTGGGCCGGGACCTCGGCCAGGCCGCGGCCGCGGATCTCCTCCTCGACCTGCTGGCCGAGCTTGGCCAGGGCGTCCTCGGAGACGGGGCGCCCCTGGCAGGCCCGGCGCACCCCGGCGATGATCTTGGTCCTGCTGAAGGGCTCGGTGACCCCCGAGCGCTTGGCCACCATCAGCAGGACGGTCTCCTGGGTGGTGAACCTGCGCTCGCAGACGGGGCAGGACCGGCGGCGCCGGATGGCCGCGCCGTCGTCGGTGGACCTGCTGTCGATCACCCGGGTGTCCGGATGGCGGCAGAACGGACAGTGCACCCTGGTTCACCTGCTTCTCTCACCGAATGACAACGCCTAGGTACCACTAAACCACAACTTCTGGGCAACCACTCCTGTCGCAACACCAGATGTTGTGGTCGAACCTAGACTTCTTCCTGACCCCGCCGCAACCCCGGCACGGGCGTGTCACGAACACGGCCGAGGGACCGCGCGGCATCGCGGCCCGCGGCGGCGGGGTGGGGCGGGGAAGTCGGCGCGGGCGGACTGCTGCGGGGGCGGCCCGGCACCGCGCTCAAGGATAGCGCCGCCCACCGGAGCCGCCGCTCCCGGCGGCGGGCACCGGAATCCCGACGTCACGGGGATTTCGGTCGAGCCGACGCTCCGGGATAAGACCCCCGCGCCCGGCCGGAACCGCTGCCACGGACACGCGTTCGCGCATTCCGGGGACAACAGCGCGTGAACGCGTGTACACACGTAAGTGCAGGCCGGAAATTGACCGCGAATACGCGCGACGGCAATTGCCACCGGCCTCGAACGCTTGTTTGATATCACCGTGTGCAACGACTAAAGTTGACCTTGATTTCACACCGGTTTCGCCATCACGTGGACCCCCAGGTCGGCACGGTCGCGGACCGGGGGTGGCCAGTCACACAAGCAGGCCCTGACCGAACCGAATGCCGAGGAGGCCCGGCCGTGCCGGAGGAGAATCCCGGAACCGCAGATACCGCCACCGTTCTCGCACCAGCGGAGAACGCGGGCGGGTCCACGCCCGAAGCCCCCAAACTCACCGCGCGCCAGCAGAGCGTGCTGAACTGCATCCAGCGCTATGTCCGGGAGCGGGGTTTCCCCCCGTCGATAAGGGAAATCGGGGAAGCGGTCGGCCTGTCCAGCCCGTCCAGTGTGGCGCACCAGCTCAAGGTCCTCCAGCGCAAGGGTTACCTGCACCGAGACCAGAACCGGCCGCGCGCGGTGGAGCTGCGCACGCCCGGGCGCGCCTCGGGGCAGACCCTGGTGCCCGAGGACATCGACCTCTCGCGCGCCGCGGCCGTGCCGCTGGTCGGCCGGATCGCCGCCGGCGGTCCGATCCTGGCGGAGGAGTCGGTGGAGGACGTGCTCGCCCTGCCGCGCCAGCTGGTGGGTGAGGGACGCCTGTTCATGCTCACCGTGGTCGGCGACTCGATGACCGACGCCGCCATCACCGACGGCGACATGGTGGTGGTGCGCCAGCAGCAGGACGCCAACAACGGCGACATCGTGGCGGCGCTGCTCGACGAGGAGGCGACCGTCAAGGTGCTGCGCCGCGAGGAGGGCGGCCACGTGTGGCTGATGCCGCGCAACGAGGCCTACGAGCCGATCAACGGCGACGACGCCACCATCCTCGGCAAGGTGGTCGCGGTCATGCGCCGCGTCTGAGGTACCCGCGTACCCGCGTCTCCGGTCCCCCTCCCCTCGGAGGGACCGGGGACGCTTCCCCCTGTGGACGGCGCGGGGCCGACGGGCGCGGGCCGCTAGGCTGAGAGGGTGTTCACACGTGCCTCCTCCCCCGCCGTCCGCTGGCGCACCGCACTGGCCGGTGCGGCGAGCGCCGTCCTGTTGACCGCCGCCTGCGCCCCCGCCGACGACGGGGCCGCCGAGGCGCCGGGGGTCGGCGGCGTCGAGCGCGAGGTGGCCTTCGAGGGCGGCGGGTACGAGGTGTCCGGCGCGTTCCGGATGCCCCAGGACGTCTCCGGCACCGTTCCGGGCGCGCTCATCATCTCCGGCAGCGGTCCCACCGACCGCGACGGCAACAGCTCCGTGCGCCCCGACGCCGGCACCAACCAGAACCTGTCCCGGGTGCTCGCCGACGTCGGGGTGGCCTCGCTGCGCTACGACAAGTACGGCAGCGGTCCGGACTTCGAGACGCCGGGCCCCGGCGACGAGGTCGCGCCGGTGGACCCGGTGATCTTCGACGAGCAGGTCGCGGCGGCCTACGAGGAACTCGTCTCCCAGCCGGAGGTGGACCCCGAACGGGTGGTCGTCGTCGGGCACAGCGAGGGCGCCCTGTACGCGCTGCGCGCCCACGAGCTCATCGGGGCCGAGCACCCCTCCCCCGCGCTCGTGCTGGCCGCGCCTCCCGGTACGCGCTACCTCGACCTGATCGACCGCCAGCTCACCGAGCAGGCGCGCGCGGTCGAGGCCTCGGGCCAGGTGGATGAGGGGCAGGTGGTCCAGCTGCTCTCGGACTCCCGTGCCGGACGGGCCGCGATCAGGTCCGGGCGTGCACTCAGCGAGGTGGAGATGCCCAGCGGGGGCGTCATGGGCGTCTACACCCCAGTCAACGAGGACTTCCTGGCCTACATGGACGCCTTCGACCCCGTCGAGCTGGCGGAGGACCTGCCCGGGGGCACCCCGGTGCTGGTGCTGTGGGGGGAGCGGGACGCGCAGGTCTCCCGGCAGGACGTGGACCGGCTGATGACCGGTCTGGACGGAGCGCGACGGGTGGACGTCCCCGACACCGACCACATCTTCCGCCGCTACCGGGACGAGCCCGGGGCCACGGTCCTGGACGCCCAGCGCCCGTTCGCCGAGGAGGTCTCGCCAGCGCTGGAGGAGTTCCTGGGCGCGGCCTGGTAGCCGCGCCGGGGCCTCACTCGGGGATGGAGTCCGGCAGCGCCTCGGTCACGGACAGAGCGAACTCCTCGGCGCCCGCCACCATGCGCTCCCGGTCGCCCGGGTCCTGCGCGTCGTAGCTGGCCGCCACGGTGTAACAGGTCTCCAGGTACAGGTTGGACACCCGGGCGCCGACGCAGGCGACCGTGTACGGGTCCTCCTGGACCCAGGCGACCGCCTCCTCGCCGACGCCTTCCAGCTCCTGCGCGTCGTACTGGGAGGTGGTGGTGCGCAGGTTGTCGGCGGCCGTCGTTGCGCCGCCCGGGTCGGGGGCGGCCACGGCCACCAGCGTCGCGGTGGCCGGAACCTGTTCGCCGGGGCCGCCGGGGGTCGCCCACCGGCACTGCCAGCCGGAGCCGAACGCCTCCTGCGGGCCGCCGACAGGCTCCTCGACCTCCAGTTCGTGGGCGGGCACCAGCTCGTCCAGCGTCCCGGTCTCGGCGACGGAGCACTCGGGCGCCGCCCCGAAGGCGCTCGCCTCCGGGGTGTCGCGCGCCACGACGTACCAGATCGCCCCGGCGGCGAGCACGACCAGCACCAGTGCGGCGGCGACCACGGCGACGGTGGCGCAACCGCGGCTCTGCGGTTGGACGGAGGCCACCACCTCGGGTGCGGGCTGCTGGGGGTGGGGCTGTTGCCACGGGGTGCCGGGGGGCGGCGGGTACTGCCCCTGTGGGGGCTGGAGGGGGTGGTAGGTCTGCTGCTGCCCGTGGGGCTGCGATGCCTGGGACGGCGGAAGGGGCTGCTGTTGCCCGTCGTGCTGTGCCGGCTGAGGCGGCTGTGGTTCCCCGTGGGGCTGCGGTGCCTGGGGCGGCTGAGGCGGCTGCTGCTCTGCGCGCGACCGGGGAGGTTCCTGTGACCCCTGGGGCTGCGGCGCCTCATTCCCCTGCTGAGGCTGCTCCTCCTGCGGCTGGGGTGGCTCGTGTTCCCGCCGCTCCTGATGCTCCTGCGGTTGCTGCGGCTGAGGAGTTCGGGGGGACTGTTGGGCTTCCCGGGACTGCTCGGGCTCCCGCGGATCGGGCTGCTGGTCGTTCACAGGGCCTCTCCGAGCTGCACGGCGAACTCCACTGCCAGGTCCCGGGCCTCTCCGAAGTCGACCGGCTCGGTGCCGGAGGTCCCGGCGTAGGACACCCGCACCAGCAGGTTGTCGGTGGGGAAGGCCAGTTCGGCGGTACCAGGAGTCTGGCCGCGCCACACCCGGCCCTCCCCTGCGGGCAGTTCCACGGCCTCTCCGCGCACCGGCGTCAGGGCGGTGTAGGCCTCCCGCGCCCGCTGGGCGCCGGTGACCGCCTCCTCCCCCGTGGTGTCGGTGAAACGGGCGGACAGGTCCAGCCGGAGCACCCCCTGCGGCCCCTCGGTCAGACCGGCGGAGGACCACGAGCACGTGGTGCTGTCGCCGTCGGCCAGGGGCCCGTGCTCGGAGGACTCCAGTACCGCGCCGGGCACCAGGCCGGTGACGAGCGCGTCCGAGACCACCGCGCACCCGGGCGCCGCGGCGTGGACGTCGCCGCTCTCGGGAACGCCCGGGTCGTCCCCGGCCAGCCACAGCCCGCCGCCGATCGCCACCGCGGACAGCACCACCGTGCCCGCGCCGATCACGGCCACCCGCGCGAGAGGACCCACCCGGCCACCGCCTCCCTGTCGGTCACCGAGCCGACCGCACACGGGCGGCGGCCGCTGCGCGCGGCCGCCGCCCCTCGTGTGCCTGGTCAGCCGACGACGATGTTCACCAGCTTGGGCGCGCGCACGACCACCTTGCGGATCTGCTTGTCGCCGATGAAGCCCTGTGCCTTCTCGGAGGCCAGGGCCAGCCGCTCCAGCTCCGCCGGGTCGATGTCGGGCGCCACGGACAGCTTGTCACGGACCTTGCTCTGCACCTGCACCACGCAGGTCACGGACTCCTGCACCAGCAGGGCCGGGTCGACCTCGGGCCAGTTGCCGACGGCGACGCTGCCGCTGCGGCCGAGCTTCTCCCAGCCCTCCTCGGCCACGTAGGGCGCGAACAGGGACAGGCAGACGGCCACGGCCTCGGCGGCCTCGCGGACCGCCGGGTCGGCGGCGCCGGGACCGGAGTCGATGGCCTTGCGGGCGGCCGAGACCAGTTCCATGGTGCGGGCGATGGCCACGTTGAACCGGCGGGACTCGACCAGGGCGGTGATCTGGTCGACGGTGCGGTGCGTGGTCCGGCGCAGGTCGCTGTCGCCCTTGGCGGGGTCGGCTCCCGGCGCGCCGGCCGCGCCCGCCTCGCTCATCACCCGGTAGGCGCGGTTGAGGAACTTCTGCGCGGCGACGACGGAGACGTCGGCCCAGTCCACGTCCTCCTCGGGCGGGGAGGCGAAGAGCATGGTCAGCCGGACCGCGTCCACGCCGTAGGCGTCGATCTCCTTGCCCAGGTCCACGCCGTTGCCCAGGGACTTGGACATGGCACGGCCCTGGTTGATGACCTGGCCCTGGTTGGTCAGGCGGCGGAAGGGCTCGGTGAAGGACACCATGCCCATGTCGTGCAGGACCTTGGTGAAGAACCGGGCGTACATCAGGTGGAGCGTGGCGTGCTCCTTGCCGCCGATGTAGTGGTCCACCGGCCCCCACTTCTCCACCGCCTCGGTGTCGAAGGGGGCGGTGTCCAGGCGCGGCGAGCAGTAGCGCAGGAAGTACCAGGACGAGTCCACGAAGGTGTCCATGGTGTCGGTGTCGCGCTCGGCGGGGCCGCCGCAGGAGGGGCAGTCGACGTTGACCCACTCGGTGGCCGCGGCCAGGGGCGAGACGCCCTTGGGGGCCAGCTCGGCGCCCTTGAGTTCGGGCAGGGTGACGGGCAGCTGCTCGTCGGGGACGGGCACCTCGCCGCAGGAGGGGCAGTGGACGATCGGGATGGGGGTGCCCCAGTAGCGCTGGCGGGACAGCAGCCAGTCGCGCAGGCGGTAGTTGATCGTGCCCTGTCCGGTGCCGCGTTCGGCCAGGATCTCGATGATGCGCTCGATGGCCTCGGTCTTGGCCAGGCCGTCCAGCGGGCCGGAGTCGCGCAGGACGCCCTCCCCCGCGGTGGCCGTGCCCGTCTCGACGGGGTCGGGCTCGCCGGTCTCCACCACGACCCGGACCGGCAGGTCGAAGGCCAGGGCGAAGTCCAGGTCGCGCTGGTCGTGCGCGGGCACGGCCATGATGGCGCCGTGGCCGTAGTCGGCCAGGACGTAGTCGGCCGCCCACACGGGCATGCGCTCGCCGTTGACGGGGTTGATCGCGTAACGGCCCAGGAACACGCCGGTCTTGGGGCGCTCGGTGGCCTGGCGCTCGATGTCGGAGAGCTTGGCGACGTCGGAGCGGTAGGCGTCGAAGGCCTCGCGCTGTTCGGGCGCGCACAGCTCGTCGGCCAGGTCGGCGTCGGCGGCCACGACGAAGAAGGTCGCCCCGTAGAGGGTGTCGGGCCGGGTGGTGAAGACGGTGACCGGCTCGTCGCGGCCCTCGATGGCGAAGTGGACGTCGGCTCCGGTGGAGCGGCCGATCCAGTTGCGCTGCATGGCCAGGATCTCGTCCGGCCAGCGGCCTCCGTCGAGCTGGTCCATGTCGTCCAGCAGGCGCTGGGCGTAGTCGGTGATGCGGAAGTACCACTGGTTGAGGCTGCGCCGCACGACGTCGGCCCCGCAGCGCTCACACCTGCCCTGCACGACCTGCTCGTTGGCCAGCACGGTCTGGTCCTGGGGGCACCAGTTGACGTGGCCGTCCTTGCGGTAGGCCAGTCCGCGCTCGAAGAAGCGCGTGAACAGCCACTGGTTCCAGCGGTAGTACTCGGGGTCGCTGGTGTGCAGGCGGCGCGACCAGTCCACGCTGATGCCGTAGCGCCGGAACGAGGCCGCCTGGGTCTCGATGTTGGCGTAGGTCCACTCGGCGGGGTGGGAGTTGTTCTTGATGGCCGCGTTCTCGGCGGGCAGGCCGAAGGAGTCCCAGCCGACGGGGTGCAGGACGTTGTCGCCGCGCTGGAGGCGGTAGCGGCTGATGACGTCGCCGATGGCGTAGGCCTCCGCGTGGCCCATGTGCAGGTCGCCGGAGGGGTAGGCGAACATGTCGACGATGTAGGAGCGCGGGCGGGTGTCCCCGGGGTCCTCGTCGGCCTGGAACGGAAGCTCAGCGGCCCAGCGCGCCTGCCACTTGTCCTGGAGGGCCCGGGCGTCGTAGGTGTCGCCCGTCGTCTGGTCGCCGTCTACCGCTGTCATCGCCACGTGTTCCTTAGCCGGTTCGGGGTGTACAGCACTCAGGTTAGCGGTTGGCGGGTCGGGGCGCGGACGGGTTTCGCGCAGCCCCGCGCGGGTGCGCACGGGGGCGGCTGCCGGGGCGGCGGTCGGGGCACGGGGCCGGAGCGGTCCTCCTCCGCACCGTGCGGGCGGGCCCGGCGTCGCCGTGCTCCGCGCTCGCTCCCGGGGCCGCAGGGGACGGAGGGGAAGATCGGTGAGATTACGGACTCCGGCCCCCTCCACACCGACCAGCCGGTTTGTTACTCTTCCGTCAAAGTGGCGCAGAACACGCGACGCGGGTCACATCATCCCGAATCCTCGCGCGTTCACTGGACCCATCTGGCTGCGGGAGGCCCCCATGCTCAACCTGTCCGTGCTCCTGGAGGACGGCGCCCGATCGGCTCCGGAGAAGGAGTGCCTGGTCTTCGGCGACCTGCGCCTGAACTACGCGATCACCAACATGATCGCCAACCAGGTGGCCAACCTGCTGGTCGCGCGCGGGATCAGGCCGGGGGACCGGATCGCGCTGGCCAGCCCGAACGTGCCCTACTTCCCCTTCGTGTACTTCGGCGCCCTCAAGGCGGGCGCGGTGATCGTGCCGCTGAACGTGCTGCTGACCCCGCGCGAGATCGCCTACCACCTGGAGGACTCCGGGGCCAGGGCCCTCTTCGCCTTCACCGGCACGCCGGAACTCCCGCTGGGCGAGCGGGCCTTCGAGGCCTTCGGCCAGGTGGACTCCTGCGAGTTCTACGTGGACCTGCCCGCCTCCCCGGGCGCCACCGAGTCGACCATCGACGGAGCCGAGACCTTCTGGAAGGCGCTGGAGGGCCAGCCCGGCGAGTTCGAGACGGTGCAGGCCAGCTCCGACGACACCGCGGTCATCATCTACACCAGCGGCACCACCGGCAAGCCCAAGGGCGCGGAGCTGAGCCACCACAACCTGCTGCTGAACGCGGTCGGCTCCGCCCGGCTGGTCGAGGCCCACCCCGACGGCCGCGACGTCGCCCTCGTGGTCCTGCCGCTGTTCCACATCTTCGGCCAGACGGTCATGCTCAACGCGGCCCTGTACCGGCACGGCACGATGGTGCTCATGCCGCGCTTCGACGGCGCCGAGGCGCTCAGACTCATGGAGAAGGAGGGCGTCACGGCCTTCGCGGGCGTGCCCACCATGTACTGGGGGCTGCTGGGCGCCGTCCGGGCCGCCGATCCCGGCGCCTACGACCTGGAGAGGATCGCGGGCAACGTGGTGGACGCGGTCTCCGGCGGCGCCGCCCTGCCCGGTCAGCTGGCCGAGGACTTCACCAAGACCTTCGGCGTGGGCATCAAGGAGGGCTACGGCCTGTCCGAGACCTCCCCGGTGGTCTCGTTCAACGACCCCAAGGTCAAGGCCAAGACCGGCTCCATCGGGCTGCCGGTGTGGGGTGTGGAGATGAAGCTCATCGACCCCGAGTGGAACGAGGTGGAGGAGGAGGGCGAGATCGCGGTGCGCGGGCACTGCGTGATGAAGGGGTACCACAACCGCCCCGAGGTCAACGCGGAGGTGATCCGCGACGGCTGGTTCCGCACCGGGGACATCGCCCGCCGCGACGAGGAGGGCTTCTACTTCATCGTCGACCGCTCCAAGGACATGATCATCCGCGGCGGCTACAACGTCTACCCGCGCGAGGTCGAGGAGGTCCTGATGACCCACGAGGCGGTCAGCCTGGCCGCGGTCGTGGGTGTGCCCCACGACACCCACGGCGAGGAGGTCAAGGCGTTCGTGATCCCCAAGGAGGGCGCCGAGGTCACCGCCGAGGGGCTCGTCGCGTGGGCCAAGGAGAGCCTGGCCGGGTACAAGTACCCGCGCGAGGTGGAGTTCCGCACCGAGCTGCCGATGACCTCCACCGGCAAGATCCTCAAGCGCGAGCTGCGCGGCTGACATCCCGCGCGGTGGGGCCGGCCCTGTCTTCTCCGGGCCTCCGCTCCGCGTCGGCCCGCGGACCGGCCCCGCCCTCACCCCTTGACGGCTCCCTGGACGAGCCCGGAGACCAGGAAGCGCTGCACGAGGACGAAGAAGACCATGACCGGGATGGTGATGAGGGTGGAGGCGGCCATCACGTGCCCCCAGTCGTTGGCGTACTGGCCGAAGAACTGGCGCAGGCCGACCGCCACCGTGTAGTTCTCGCTCTGGGTCATGAAGGTCAGCGCCAGCACGAACTCGTTCCACGCCACGATGAACGAGAAGATGGCCGTGGCCACCAGGCCGGGCGCCACCAGCGGGAACAGCACCCGCCAGAACATCTGGCCCCAGGAGGCCCCGTCGATGTAGGCGGCCTCCTCCACCTCCACGGGCACGGCGGCCACGAAGCCGCGCATCATCCACACCGCCAGCGGCAGGGACAGCGCCACGTAGACCACGCCCAGGCCGAGCATGGTGTTGAGCAGCTGGAGGTCGCGCACCTGGAGGAAGAGCGGGATGACCAGCGCCTCCAGCGGCACCATCTGCACGATGAGGACCATCACCAGCACCGCGGTGCGGAACCGGAACCGGAAGCGGGCCACCGCCACGGCGGCCAGCAGCGACAGCACGCACGCTCCGACCACGGTGATGCAGGCGACCGTGAGCGAATTGAGCATGTACTGGCCGAACCTGGCCTCGGTGAGCACGTAGACGAAGTTGTCCAGGGACAGCCCCGTGGGCAGCAGCGCCCCGGCCCCCGAGGTGGCCCGGTCCGAGAACGCGCTGATGAGCATGAAGTAGACAGGGAAGAGCGTGAACAGCAGCAGGACGGCCACTCCGGCGGACTTGGCCAGGAACCGTCCGGTCCTGCGGACCTCGCCCCTGCGGCGGGCGTCGCGGACGCGGCCCTCCCAGTCGGTGTCGGCGGCGGATGCCTCTGTGCGCGTGACCACGGGCGTTCCTTCCTCAGCGGTGACCGGGCCGAATCCGGTTGTTCCGGGTTCGGACGGGGCCGTTAGACTCCTGCACTGTCCGGGGCGGGACGTCCTTCGCACCCCGGCGGAGGAGGAGTGATGGCCGTGTCGACAGGGTCGCCGGAGACGGTGGCGTAGCACCGTGCGCGATTTCCCCGGGCCCTCCCCCACCGAGGTCGTCATCAGCTGGATCCCCCACGACGCCCGCTTCCGCGACCGCGCGGTCCGGCACGCCCTGCGCGACCCCAGCGGACGGCTGCTGCACGCCTACGTCGAGAACCTGGTCAACCGCGACAACGACGACGGGCGCCCGCTGGGCGAGTACGACCTGCGGACCATGGGCGCGGTGCGCGAGGACCTGGACCGGCGCTCGCTGGCCTCGGTCGACTGGCGCCGGGTGCGCGACAAGCTCGTGGCGGGGGTCCACGACCCCGCCCGCTGAGCGGGCCGCGGGGGCCGCCGCGCTCATCGGAGCTCGTCCTCTCGGAAGAGCGCGCGCAGGTAGAACACGGTGATCACCAGCAGCAGCAGGGTGAGCAGCACGGCGATGGCCGAGCCCAGGCCGTAGTCGTTGTGGCCGAAGGAGCGCACGTAGGACCACACGCCCAGGTTGAGCACCTCCGAGCCGCCCACGTCGCCGCCGGGCATGAGGTAGATCTGCGCGAACACCTTGAAGTCCCAGATGGTGGAGAGCACGGTGACCACGGCGAACACCGGGCGCAGCACCGGGAAGGTGACGTGCCAGAAGCGCTTCCAGGCGCCCGCGCCGTCGATGCGGGCCGCCTCGTGCAGTTCGGCGGGGACCGTGAGCAGTCCGGCCAGGACCGTGACCGCCACGAACGGGAAGCCCCCGTGCACCACGTTGAGCGTGACGATGGCGTAGAAGAACAGCCGGTCGGCGAACCAGTTGTACCCGGAGGGCTCCACCAGGCCCAGGGAGGCCAGGGCCTGGGAGACGACGCCGCTGTCGACGTCGAAGATCCAGATCCACACGTAGGTTCCGCTGACCGCGGGCATGGCCCAGGCGACCATGATGCAGGAGACCACGATGATCCGGGGCACCGGGCGCAGCGTGGCCAGCAGCAGCGCCACCAGCGTGCCCACGACGATGGTGGTGACCACCGCGACCACGGCGAAGACCACCGTGTTGAGCAGGGCGACCCGCCACAGGTAGGGATCGGTGAGCAGGGCGGCGTAGTTGGCGAGCCCGATGAAGTCGGACTCGCCCGAGACGAGGTTGCGCAGCTGGTACTCGCGGAAGGACAGCCACACGATCCGGGCGAGCGGGAGCAACAGCAGCAGTCCGATGACCGTCAGCGCGGGGGCGAGCAGCACCCAGGGCAGGAGCGCCCTGCGGCCGCGGTGGCCCAGGAGCGGCGCCCGCCGCGGCCGGGGCCGTCGCGAGGACGGCTCGGCGGAGCGGGGGGCCTCGGGCCCCGGTTCGCTGCTGGCGGTGCCCAACCCGACCGGTGTTCGCACGTGTCTACCCCCCGTTGAGGATGCGCTCGATCTCGTCGGCCGCGCTCTCGGTGGCCTCCTCCACGGTGGCCTCGCCGTTGAGGATGTCCTGCTGCATGCCGACCAGGACCTTCTCGGCCTCGACCTGGGTCCAGGCGGGGGTGACGGGCACGCCCCGGCTGGCCTCGTTGAGCTGGACGGCGAAGGGCTCCAGGATGGGGTCGGCGGATTCGGAGAAGGTGTCGACCCGGTCGACCACGCCCGGGAAGAAGCCGGTCTCCTCCGACCAGCGCATGCCGAACTCCTCGCCGGTCAGGTGCTGGACGTACTGCCAGGCGGCCTCCTCCTGGCCGGTGCCCTCGAAGACCGACAGCAGCGAGCCGCCCGCGAAGGAGGGCATGTATCCGCCGTCCTGGCCGGGCAGGGTGAAGGAGCCCAGCCTGCCCTCCAGGTCGGGGTTGGCCTCCAGGATGGCCTTGGGGTTGGCGCTGCCGAGGATGGCCATGGCGGCCTCCTCCTCCGCGACGGCCTCCATGACGGCGATCTCGTTCCAGTTGACGGCGCCGGTGGTGGAGGTGCCGTCCTCCAGGGCCAGGTCGGTGAAGAACCCGATGCCGGCGCGGGCCTCCTCGCTGTCGATCTCCGAGACCCAGGTGCCGTCGGACTGCTCGACGGCGATCTCCCCGCCGCCGCCCCAGATCCACGGCATGACCGAGTACTGGGCGTCTCCGGGGACGGGGAAGGCGATCATGTCCTCCTCGGCCTCGGACAGGGCCAGGGCGGTCTCGCGCAGCTCCTCCCAGTTCTCGGGGACCTCCAGGCCGTGCTCCTCGAAGACGTCGGTGCGGTAGACGACGGAGCGGATGGAGGCGTACCAGGGGACGCCGTAGACACCCTCTTCCAACTGGCCCATCTCCATCAGGCCGGGGATGTACCGGGAGGTGTCCATGTCGTAGCCGGACAGGTCGTGCAGGGCTCCGGCGTCGGCGAAACCGGGGGTGAAGGTGTTGCCGAGCTCGGCGACGTCGGGCATGGTGCCGCCCGCGATGGCGGTGGAGATCTTGTTCTGGGCGTCCTGCCACGGCACGAACTCGACGTCCACCTCTATGCCGGTCTCCTCGGTGAACGCGGCGTTGGCCGCCTCGAAGAACCCCGTCTCGTCGGGGTTGGTGCCCTGCATGATCCAGACCAGGAGGCCGTCGGAGTCGGCGGCCCCGCCTCCTCCGCTCCCGCACGCCGTCGCGGCCAGGACCAGCGCCGCGACGGCGGCGGGGAGCGGAACGTACTTGTGGGTTCTTCTGCGGGCCATCGGCACGCCTCCCGTTCCTTTCGAGGGTCCCCTCAGGGTTGGTAGGAAACCTACGTAAAGAACCGCGTCGAGTGAAGTAAACCACTACCTTTTGTGTCTGAGCCGTTAGGAGGCTGGACATATCCGGAGTGTCGCGGCCGGTACGGCGTGTCGCACGAGTCCCTTTCGACCCGCTTGTCCCTCGGCTGTGCGTCCTTACTCGGACAGTCCGGTGACCTGGCGCAGGGTGGACAGGAGTTCGGCCCGCTTGTACACGGCCAGGCCGATGGCCGCGCCGAAGGCGGCGAGCATGTGCACGTAGACCATGGGGTCGCCCCGGGTGAAGCGCTCCGCGGCCTCCTCCTCGCCCACCGAGTGGGCCTCCCATGCGGTGGAGACGGCGAATTCCAGTTCGGGCGGGAGCATCTCGGCGACCATGCGGGCGACGGCCTCACGGGAGTCGGCGGGCTTCCAGACCACGCCGGTCTGCTGCACGCGGCGGCCGAGGAAGGCGGCGATGACCTTGAGCTCGGACGTGACGGCCTCGACGTCGTCGGCGGCGCGCGGGACGACCCCGTCGAGCTCCTGCCGGTTGCGGTCGGCGTAGGCCTCGATCAGGTCGATCGCGGTCCGCTTGACGTGGTCGGGCGCGTCGGGCGCGGGCGTGGTCCCGTCGGTGCTGCCGTCGGAGGATGAGGACACGTCGTGGTCCCTTCTGGTGGGTGTGCGGCCGGGGCGTGCCGGGCCGGGTCCCGCCGGTCGCGCGGCGGGGTGTGCGTCCGCCGGACACGCCCCGGGTCCATGATGCCGCGAAGCGGACCCGCACGGTCCCTGACAGGCCGAAGGTCCTCCCCCGGCGAACAAGGGGGAGGAGGGAGGGCCTTCGGCGCGCCCGTGCGGCGGTCCGCGGCGGCGGGTGGGGCGGCCGGTCAGAACCAGGGGCGCAGCGGCACGTGCGCCTCGGTGCCGTCCAGCTTGACGCCGAGGATCTGGTGCAGCTGCACTACGTCGCGTTCGAAGCCGAGCACGCACCCGGCCATGTAGAGACGCCAGACCCGGGCGGTGCCCGCACCGACCTCGGCGACGGCCTCGTCCCAGTTGCGGTCCAGGTTGGCGCCCCAGTGGCGCAGGGTCAGGGCGTAGTGCTCGCGCAGGTTCTCCTGGTGGCGGATCTCGAACCCGGCGTCGTTCATGGCGGTCTGAATCCGGCCGGGGCCCTCCAGCTCCCCGTCGGGGAAGACGTAGCGGTTGATGACGCCCCCGCGTTTCAGGGACGGCAGGTCGTTGCGCGGCCGGGTGATGCAGTGGTTGAGCAGACGCCCCCCGGGCACGAGCTTGTCGTTGAGCGAGGCGAAGTAGGAGGCCAGGTTGTCCGCCCCCACGTGCTCGGTCAGGCCGATGGAGCTGATCCGGTCGTAGCTGCCGTCGGGGACGTCGCGGTAGTCCATGTGGCGGACCTCGGCCAGCTCGGACAGCCCCTCCTGGGCGATCCTCTTGGCCGCCCAGTCGGCCTGTTCCTTGGACAGGGTGACACCGAGCGCGCGGACCCCGTGCTCGCGGGCGGCGTGCATGACCATGCCGCCCCAGCCGCAGCCCACGTCGAGCAGGCGCATGCCCGGCTCCAGGCCGAGCTTGCGCGAGACCAGTTCGTACTTGCGGAACTGGGCGCTCTCCAGGGCTCCGTCGAAGCGGCCGACCCGGTCCGGGGCCCCGTCCCCGTCGTCGAAGACGGCGCAGGTGTAGGTCATCGACGGCCCCAGGACCATCTCGTAGAAGGCGTTGGAGACGTCGTAGTGGTGGTGGATCACCTCGGCGTCGCGCTGCTTGGAGTGGCGCCAGCCCAGTCCGCTGAGGCGGCCCCGGCGCATCTCCTGCGGCGGCGGGGCGACCCGGTTGACGAACTTGACCCAGCCCACCGACCGCGCGATCGCGACCGCGTCGCGCACCGAGACCCCGAACCCGTCGGCGAAGACGAAGTCCGCCATGCGTCTGAGGGCGGTGTACATGTCCCCCTCCAGCTCCAGGTGACCGGAGACGTAGGCCCGGGCCAGGCCGACGGCGTTGGGGGACTGCGCCAGGTAGTTCACCGCGACCGGGGTCCGCACGTGCAGGGCCACGTCGCTGCCGGGGTCCCCCGCACCGCTGCCGTCGTAGGCGGTGAACCGGATGGGCGCGTCGGGTCCGACGACGCGTTCGAAGATCTCAGCGAGCCGCATTGCTCTGTCCTTCCCTCTAGCCGGACGCGGTGACGTCCCCTAGGGTCGCGTCCCGGTGGTCTCGTGCCGTCAGCGGTTGCGCACGCACTTGGCGTACAGGTCGAGCAGCCGCCCGTCGGGGTCGTAGGCCTCCTTGAGCCCGGCGTAGGCGGTGCCGTTGTACAGGCGCCAGAACTCCTCCTCGCCGTAGAAGGAGTCCGAGTACAGGGACTTGTGGCCGCCCAGTTCGGCGACCGTCTCCTCCACCAGGCGGTTGTGGTGGGCCCGGCGCTGTCCCGGCTTCATGTCGACCAGGCCCCAGAAGCCGAAGTTCACGTAGAGGCGGTCGTGGTCGAGCGGGTAGAGCGGCCACACGTGCTCGCCCTCGCCCTGCCCCGGGCGGCGGGGCTCGCGGAGCCGGAGGGGGCACATCCACACGGGGGTCATGCCGATCTCGGCGTGGTAGGTGTCGAGGAACTCGGCACCGCGTTCGACGCCCACCTCGATGTCCTGGATGAGGGGTTCCTTGGGCCGCCGCCCCCGGTAGTGGTTGAGGAGGCGGGAGAAGTCGGTGCGCCGGTCCCAGGCGACCAGTCTGCGGTAGACGTCGGAGCGCTTGAGGAAGCGCGGCCACAGGGGGCGCACCAGCGGGTGCTGGGTGCCGAAGGCCCGGGAGCACCAGAACCAGTCCGTGTCCCAGCGCCACAGGTAGTCGGCGATGGTGAGGTAGTCGCCGGGGCCGCTGCCCGCGTAGCGCTGGATGGACCGGTAGTAGACCTCCTGGCCGGTGTAGTCGCTGGTCCAGGGGGCCTCGTCGGTGAAGCGGGCCAGCGTCAGGTACAGCTCGTCGGGACCGAAGGCGACCCCGTCCACGAAGTCGACCGGCTGGCCCCCGTACTCGCGGTCGGCGCAGACCAGGGCGAGGGCGTCCATGGCCTCGGCGGCCTTGTAAAAGCGCACGTGGCGCAGGTGCACGTACGGCGAGACCGGTTCGAGTTCGACGCGCAGGCGCAGGCTGTAGCCCAGGGTCCCGTAGGAGTTGGGGAAGCCGTGGAAGAGGTCGCTGTACTCGTTGTCCCTGGTGGCGGTGACGACGTCGCCGCCTCCGGTGAGGATCTCCATCTCCCGGACGGCCTCGTGCGGCAGGCCGCTGCGGAAGGAGGAGGACTCGATGCCCATGCCGGTGACGGCACCGCCGATGGTGATGGTGCGCAGCTGGGGGACGACCGTCGGCATGAGGCCGTGCGGCAGGGTCGCCGCGACGAGGTCCTCGTAGGTGGTCATGCCGCCGACGTCGGCGACGCGCTCGACGGGGTCGACGGAGATGACTCCGGTGAAGGCGGACACGTCCAGGGCCGGGGCGCCGGTGGGCTCGCGGAACCGGAAGAGGTTGGAGGTGGGCTTGGCCAGGCGCACCGGCGCCCTCTGGGGCAGGGCCCGGTAGTCGCGGCGCAGCTTGTGGACCGCCGCTATGTGCTCGGCCAGCCCCGTCCGCACGGGGGTGGCGCTGCCCGTGACCTGCTGTTGAGAAGTCATCCCAGTTCCCGTTCCGGTGTCGGCGACACGCACTCGCGTGCCGGATCGGCCATGGCCGCCGGGCGGCTGGGACGGCCGATCCACTCAGTTCTACCTACCGGTAACGGCTTTGTGCCACCCCATTTGTTCCGTGTCTTCCCCCTACTCGTCCTGCCTGAGGTCACGCCCGGAACACGGCCGCCGCGGGCGGATCCGACGCCGCCGCGCGGTGTCCCGCCGGTGCGGTGCGGAGGTGGTCGTAGGATCGGGGTTCGTGCGTATCGCTCTCGTTGACTCCGGTATCGGCATGCTCTCGACCGCGGCGGCCCTGCGTGTGGCACGGCCGGACGCCGACCTGTTCCTGTCGATGGACCCGGACCACATGCCCTGGGGTCCGCGTACCCCGGACGAGATCGTCGCGCGCGCCCTGGCCGGGGCCCGGGCCGCGCAGGAGGCCGCCGGGGGCGCGGCGCTGGACGCGGTGGTGGTGCCGTGCAACACCGCGTCGGTGCACGGGCTGGCCGAGCTGCGCGCCGAGTTCGAGCCGGACGTCCCGGTGATCGGGACGGTGCCCGCGATCAAGCCCGCGGCGGCGGCCGGAGGGCCGATCGCGGTGTGGTCCACCGCCGCGACCACGCGCAGCGGCTACCAGCGCCAGCTCATCGAGACCTTCGCCCGCGGCGTGGAGGTGACCGCGGTGGCCTGCGCCGGGCTGGCCGAGGCGGTGGAGTCGGCCGACCCGAGGCTGATCGACGACGCGGTGGCCTACGCCGCCGGACTGACCCCCGGCGACGTGCACGGCGTGGTGCTCGGGTGCACGCACTACGACCTGGTGGGCGCGCGGATCTCCGCGGCCCTGGGCGGGCGGGCGGAGCTGTTCACCGCCGCCGGAGCGGTGGCCGCGCAGGCCCTGCGCCGGATCGGCGAGAGGCCCGTGGGCGCCGCCCCGGGCCGGGTGCGGGTGCTGGCCAGCGGTCGTCCCTCCCGGCTGCCCGCCGCCGCGCTGTCCTACCCCGCGGGGCGCTCACTGGCCTCCGGGGTGGGCGCGGCGACCGTGTGAGGATGCCCCTCCCGCTCCGGTCCGGCCCGCCCCTGGCGTCACACCGGCGACGGCCGCCCCCTGTGACCGCCCGTCAGGGGTGGGGCGCCAGGGTCCCCCGCCCGGGGGCGCCGGCCCGCACCGGACCGTCCAGCGCACCGGCGGCTAGGGTGCTCACGAGGGTGCGCACCCCGACGGTGTCGTTGTCGTGCAGGAGGGTCTCCAGCAGGGACAGCGCCGCGCGCTGGTCCCCCGGCTGCTCGCGCACGTGGCGCCACTGGGGCTCGGTCGCCGCGTCCGAGAGCATCAGGGTCCGGCCGACCTGGCCGAGCGCGGTCAGCAGCGGGGTGTCGTGCGGCATCCTCTCCAGGGCGGCGTTGACCTGTTCGGCCTGCTGCTCGGGGTCGACCTCCTCCGCGGGCTGCGCCCGCAGGAAGTCCAGCACCTCCTCGGCCGGGACCAGCGGCCGGACCGGGGGCATCGTCGCGATCATGGCGCGCACCTCGGCCAGGTCTCCCAGGACCTCCTCGGTGCTCCCCAGCTCCCCGATGAGCCGTTCCGCCCGCTGCGCGGAGCAGCTGGCCACCCAGCGGGCGCCGCGGACCGCGGCCAGGCGTGCGGCGGACAGGGCCAGCTCGGCGCCGCGGCGCGGCGCCCCCACCCGCTCGAAGTAGCGCGACCAGGTAGTCACCCGCACCCCCAGCCGCCAGTCGTTGCGCACAGCGCCCTGGCACACCAGGTTCTCCACCGCCTCCACCCACGCGGGCCGCAGACTCGGGTACGCCTCGGCCTCCTCAACGGTGGGCAGGGGGACGATGGCCTCCTGGGGCGGGCAGTGGCCCAGGCGGGCCAGCCAGGACAGCAGCCGGGCGCGCTCGAAGCGGATGCGCCGGTTCAGGGCCGCCCTGCGCGGATTGGTCTCGTCCAGGACCAGCTCCGCCTCCATGCGGTCCAGCACCTCCAGCGCCTGGGCGTGCTCGTCCTGGTGGCGCAGGGCCCTGACCAGGGTGAACACCCCCTCGGCGCCGAGCATGGCCGGGCCGGTGGCGGTGTGCTCGTAGCGCCGCAGCTCGTTCTCGGCCCGGTCGGCCAGGTCCTCGTCGATGAGCAGGTTGACCCGGGCGAGGGTGAAGGAGGGCCAGGCGGGGGTGCGCTCCCAACCGGCCAGGCGCCGGGTGGAGAGCAGTTCGCGGCGCTGTCCGGTGGTGCCGCGGGCGTCGATGTTGGCGTGGCAGCGCACCAGGGTCTCCAGCAGGGACACCGGCAGCGGCCCGTGGGCCAGGGGCTCGGGTTCGTCGTCGGCCGCCGCGCTCACCTGGGCGAGCGCGCGCCCGCCCTCGGCCAGGGCGCCCACGCGCACGGCCAGGGGCCAGTGCGCCAGGAAGAACAGGGTCGGCGGGCCGAAGACCCCCGGGACCGCGGCCTCGACCGCTCCCGCCTCGGCGACCAGTCGGCGCGCGGTGCGCAGCGCCGAACGGGCCACGGCCTCCACGCGCACCGGGTCCCCGGCCTCGCAGAGCACGGGCAGACCCGCGACCGCCTCGGCCAGCTCCGCCTGGCCGACCGCCCGGAGTCGTCGTGCGGTCTCCCCCGCCCACGTCCACATCGGCATGGTCTGCACCCCCTGTAAGCACCATGTGAGAACAGAACGTAGCAGCGCCGTGACAGGGCTGTCCGGAAAACGCGCAAAGCCGTGGAGCAGGGGGATACGCGTCCTGTCGGGGACGGCCCGGACCGCTAGACTCGGGGGCCGTGGTGCCCGGCGGGGGCCTTCGCGAGGTCCCGAGCATCCAGCCGCACCGGGCCGCACCGAGTTGCACCAAGGGGACATGAGCGCCGATGGGATGGCGAGACCGTTTCGGACTCCGCAAGGCCAACCGCAAGGGCAAGGCCCGTTTCGACCGGGATGCCGAGGATTCGGACATCAAGGCGCTGATCGAGTTCGCCAAGAGCAGGGTGGGCGTGGAGTTCTTCGTCGAACCGGAGACCTTCGCCACGCGGGCCACGGCGGTCGCGGTCGCGACGGACGGCGAGTGGATCCGCCGCCGGTGCGGTTCGCCGGACGTGATCCGCAAGGTGGCCCGGAACCTGGCGGCCCCGGCCTACGACGTGCAGATCGTCGGCTACCCGCAGCGGATGCGCGACTGGAGCGCACGCAACAAGCGCGGCCTGTCACTGGACGAGTGAGGGCGCGCGGGCGTACTGGGCGAGGGTAAGACTCGCCACACCGACACGCCGTTGGGGACGGTCCGAAACCCGCGACCGGGTCATTTTGGGCATTGATGACGAGTCCTTGCCGCGACTTCCTCGCAGAACGGGTTCCCTAACGGGCTTCATCCGTCGCATACTCGCCTCGGAGGGGGGACTCTGATGAAGCAGGATCTCACGGCCCTGTGCTGCGACTGCGGCACGATTCGCGAGGTGAGCGACTACCAGAGTGTGGGCGAGGCGCAGTCCGCCTACGGACTGGCCCGCTGCGTCGTCTGGCGCAAGTGCCGCACCTGCGGCTACCGCACCTACCACGCCTACATGCGCGCCGACGAGGACCGCGACGAGCTGGAGGACGCCCTGCGGCTGGACGGCGCCCTGGCGGCCGAGGCCCTCGACGAGGAGGTGGAGCAGCTGCGGCTGTGCGGGGTCGAGGTCGGGCACGCCCCCGTCCCGGCCATCTGGGACGGCCAGTCCGTGGGCATGGTGACCCAGCGGCTGACCGACCGCGCCTACTCGATCGTGCTGGACCCCGAGGCGTCCGTGGTCTCCCGGCTCAAGCTCATCGACATGATGTGGAACGAGCTCCTGGTGGGCGAGCACGACGACCGCTGGTTCATCCAGGAGGCGGAGGACGACGAGTCCCCCGCGTACGCGGTCCGGCTGTTCGGCTACCGCACGCGCGGCTGAGACCGGACCGCGCTCGCGCGACACGGCCCCGGAGCCCTACCCGGCGGCGGGTTCGGGCTGGCCCGCGAGGCGGCGCAGCGCCGACCTGGCCACCGCCGGATCGGTGGTCCCCCAGTAGGGCGGCAGGGAGGCGCGCAGGAAGCCGCCGTAACGGGCCTTGGCCAGGCGCGGGTCCAGGACGGCGATGACCCCCCGGTCCTCGGTGGAGCGCAGCAGGCGCCCGGTGCCCTGGGCGAGCAGCAGGGCGGCGTGGGTGGCGGCCACCGACAGGAAGCCGTTGCCCCCGTGCGCGGCGACCGCGCGCTGGCGCGCGGAGGCCAGCGGATCGTCGGGCCGCGGGAAGGGGATGCGGTCCACGATCACCAGGGACAGCGAGGGTCCGGGCACGTCCACGCCCTGCCACAGGGACAGGGTGCCGAACAGGCAGGACCGCTCCTCCTCGGCGAAGCGGCGCACCAGCTGCCCGGTGGAGTCCTCACCCTGGCACAGGATCGGCTGGTCCAGGCGTTCGCGGAGCTCCTCGGCGGCCTGCTGGGCGGCGCGCATGGAGGAGAACAGCCCCAGCGCGCGGCCGTCGGCGGCCTCGATGAGTCCGCTGATCTCGTCCAGGTAGGCGGGTGCGAGGCCGTCGCGGCCGGGCGGCGGCAGGTGGGTGGCCACGTAGAGGATGCCGCGGCGGGCGTGCTCGAAGGGGGAGCCGACGTCCAGCGCGCGCCAGCGGGGCTCCCCGGCCGCGCGGTGCGGCCCGTCCTCGTCGTCGGTGCCGTCCCCCTCCGGGGGTCCGTCCGGCTCGGGCCCGCGGCCCGCGGCGGCGCGTTCGGCGGCCTCCTGGACCACCTCGCGGCCCAGGCCCCACTGGTTGGCCAGCGAGGTGAAGGAGCCGCCCAGGGTGAGGGTGGCGGAGGTCAGCACCACGGTGCGGTCGCCGAAGAGCTTCTCGCGCAGCAGTCCGCCCACGCCGAGCGGGGCGACGTGGAGCGCGGGTTGGCGTCCGGGGGTCTTGGTCAGCCAGACGACCTCGGTGCGGTCGCGCAGGGCGGGTTCGAAGGACTCCAGGACGCGCACGGCGGTGTCGTGCACCTCGCCGAGCGCGGCCAGGGCCAGGCGGCGGTCGCTGGCGCCGTCCGGGTCCAGCTCCCCGGGTGAGGGGCCGATGGCGGTGACACAGGCCGAGGCGGCGTCGCGGGTGGCGGCGACCGCGTTGGCCAGGGCGTCGTCGATGTGGTCCAGGCGCCCGTCGGGCGACTCGGTGAACATCAGGGCGAGGCCGTCGGCGCACTCGGTGAGGCGTTCGCTGATCCCGGGTTCGACCAGGCGGGCGGCGCGCTTGGCCGCGGCGTTGACGGTGCGCTCGCCCAGGACGCCGGTGGCCACGGAGGTGGCGCGGTCGACGAGTTCGTGCGCCTCGTCGATCATGATCGTGTTGTGCTCGGGCAGGATGTGGTAGCCCTGCGACATGTCGATGGAGAGCATGGCGTGGTTGGTGACCACCACGTCCACGCCCTGGGTGGCCTCGCGGGCGAACTCGGCGAAGCACTCCTGGCCGAAGGGGCAGATCCGGGCGCCCATGCACTCGTTGGCGGCCACCGACACCTGGCGCCAGGCCAGGTCGCTGACGCCGGGGACGAGTTCGTCGCGGTCGCCGGTGACGGTGTCCTCGGCCCACTCGTGCAGGCGGGCCACCTGTCGGCCCAGCGAGGAGAGCTGGCGCGGGTCGAACAGCTCGGTGTCCTCGGCCTCCTCGCCGGCGGTCTGGAGCCGGTTGCGGCACAGGTAGTTGCGGCGGCCCTTGAGCACGGCGAACGTGGGCTCGCGGGACAGCATCGGCGCGAGGGCCCCGGCCAGGCGGGGCAGGTCGCGCTCGATGAGCTGGTTCTGCAGGGCGATGGTGGCGGTGGAGACCACCACGGTGCTCTCCTTGGCCATGGCGTGTCTGATCGCGGGCACCAGGTAGGCCAGGGACTTTCCGGTGCCGGTACCGGCCTGGACCACCAGGTGTTCGCGCTTGTCGACCGCCTCGGCCACGGCACCGGCCATGGTCGCCTGGCCCTCGCGGCGGCTGCCGCCCAGGGCGGCGACGGCCGCGTCGAGCAGGGTGGGGACGTCGGGGAGATCTGCCACGGATCGACAGTACCGGCCGCGGAGGACAGGGCGGGCGTTGTCCACAGGCGGGATCGGCCGGAGGCGCTCAGCCCATCGCGGCCAGCAGCTCGTCCAGTGCGTCCATGGACTGCTTCAGGCCGTACTCCATGCCGGACTCGACCATGCCGTCGCGGTCCTCGACGCTCTGGAACACGGTGGTCGACGTGTAGAGGGTGCGCCCGTCCCCCTCCTCCAGGGTGGTGGTCTCCAGGCACACGTGTCCGGGCATGCCCTCGAACTCGAAGGTCTGCACGAAGCGCTCGGGCGCGACGACGTCGTGGACCACGCCGTGGAAGGCGTACTCCCGGCCGTCGGGGGCGCGCTCGACGAACCTCCAGGAACCGCCCCGGCGCAGGTCCGCGCGGTCGATGACGGTCTCGTTCTCCTTGAGTCCCCACCAGCGGGCGAGGTGCTCGGCTTCGGTCATGGCCCTGAACACCACGTCGCGGGGCGCGTCGAAGCTGCGCGTGACGACGATGTCGTGCTGCCCGGGCTCGGCGATCACCGTGAGGTCGCTCATGACTGCTCTCCTGTGGTCTGTGTCTGCTGGATTCGGCGGATCTCCGCGTCGAGCCGGTCGAAGCGGTCCTCCCACTGGCGGTGGTAGCGCTCGATCCACCCGGTCGCCTCCTCCAGGGGGGCGGTCTCCAGTCGGCAGGGGCGCCACTGCGCGTCGCGGCCCCGGCTGACCAGGCCCGCCCGCTCCAGCACCTTCAGGTGCCGGGAGACCGCCTGGAGGCTGATGGGGAACGGTTCCGCCAGCTCGTTGACGGTGGCCTCACCCTCGGCGAGCCTCGCCAGCAGCGCCCGACGGGTCGGGTCGGCCAGTGCGGCGAACGTGAGACTCAACGGGTCGGTCGCCATCTGCGTATTCAACTTTCCTGTTAATCAACCGATGCGTTGATTATGACCCATGACACACCAACGAGCCAAGAGAGAAGAACCGCTTCGGCCCCGACCACAGGGGGCGCCCCAGGACTAAGCCCCGCGTCGGGGGAGAACGCCCCACCCACCCCGCCGAACACCACGACCCCGACCACAGGGGGCGTCTCGGGGCGAAGCCCCGCGTTATAAGGGGACTCCCGACCACCCCGCCGATCACAACGACCCCGACCACAGGGGGGTACCTCGGGGGGTTCGGGGGGTCTCCCCCCGGTAAACTCAAAGGGCGACCCGGCGAGCGCGTTCACGCGCGAGCAGGGTCGCCCTTCGTTCGTGGAGCTATGGGGATTCGAACCCCAGACCTCCTCCATGCCATGGAGGCGCGCTACCAACTGCGCCATAGCCCCGTGTGCTTTTCGGCAACGGTTCGAGTCTATCGGACGTGTGGGGGTGGGATGACCAGCCGCAGTGTCGGCCGGCCCACACACCCCCGCGCGCTCCGGGACGGCCGGGACGCCCGTCCAGGCCCCTCTTCAACCACCCCCGGGCGGGGCACATGAGAGGACATGAGCGACAGACCACGACAGAACCCGGTCGAAACCCTGGTCCGCTGGGAGGACCACGGCGCCGTGTGGCGGGTGGTGGGGCGGACCGCCTCCGAGGTGACGGTGGCCCTGTGCCGGTGCGACGGGGGCGAGGAGGTGGAGCGCCTGACCTCGGGCGATCCGGGCCTCCTCGCCTTCGTGGACGAACGGCTCAGTCCTCCTCCGCCAGCTTCCTGATCGCCTCCAGCCTGCGGTCCCAGACCCGCGCGACGCGCTGGAGATCGCGCCCCAGCTCGCTCAGGCGCGCCCCGACCGGGCGGTGCACCACCTCGCGGCCGCGCCGCTCGGACTCGACCAGGCCGACTCCGCGCAGGACCTCCAGGTGCTTGACGATGGCCTGGCGGCTGATCGGCAGTTCTTCGGCGAGTGCCGAGGCCGACGCGGGCGCGCGGCCCAGCCGGACCAGGATGCTCCAGCGCGTCTCGTCGCCCAGGGCCGCGAACGCGGTGGCCTCGCCGGTCACGGCTCCGCCGTCCGCGCCAGGTGTCCGACGAGGGCTGCGAGGCCTCCGGACCACCCCTCGGTCTCCGTGGCGACGTTGTCGGGGACGGTTCCCAGGCGCGCGGCGAGGGCGTCGAACCCGCTCTGGGTGACGGTGAGCAGCGAGCCCTTCCCGGACTCGCGGACGCGCCGTGTGACCAGGGTGCTGTCGTCCTCCCCCGGTTCGGTGTCGGGCTCGGCCGCGACGCGGTACGAGAAGAGGGTCGGTTCCTCGACGGCGACGACGCGTCCGCGGAAGGTGCCGTGCTCCTCCCAGCGCAGTTCCATCGCCGCTCCGGGCACGGCCTCGAAGTCGGCGCCGCCGAAGGCGTACCAGGCGGCGAAGTGCCGGGGTTCGGTGAGCACCGGCCAGAGCCCGGCGGGGGCGGCGTCCACGTGCACGGACCGCTCGACGGTCGCGGGGTCGAGGTAGGACCGCGCGGCCGCGAGCTCCAGTTCCCAGCCCGAGGTGGTCTCCTCCAGGAGTCTGCGCCGTTCGGCCTCGGAGTCGCTCAGCGTGGAGAAGCCGCTCTCCGCGACGCGCAGGGTCACCCCTCCCCCGTCGCGCTCCAGGATCCAGAACTCCACGAGCGTGGAACCCTCCCCCTCGCGGGCGAGCCAGCGGAAGGCGGCGTAGGAGTGGGGCCGGAGCTTCTCGGTGCGCACCCGGAAGGTTCCGTGGACGGGGTCGTGCACGACGTCCACGTCGCCGTCCCGTTCGGTCTCGTGGTCGATGATCGCGCCGTCGTTGATCATCCAGCCCGGTCGCGTCACCAGCTCCCAGACGCGTTCGGGCGGCGCCGCGATGTCCACCTGCCGTTCGACCCGGTCCAGCGTCTCGTCCATGGCTCTTCTCCGATCCCTTGATGTGCAACGCCATGGTTGCACCCAAGCCACCCGTGGTGCAACCTCATGGTTGCGCAAGGCCGCGCGCGGCCGGGTGCGGCGAGTTCACGCATGTGCGACGGTCACTGTCCCGAACGGGCCGAAACCCCAGCCCAGGGTGGTGGCCTCCACCCGCGACGCCCCGGCGGCGCGCAGGAGGCCATCGATGCGCTCCCGGGTCCGCAGCACGGAGCCGGTGACCGCGAGACTCGTCAGGGCGTGCTCGGCGGCATGGTCGTCGGCGGCGGCCTTGTCGGACGTGCGTTCGGCGAGCACCAGGGCGGGGCCCGCGGCGAACGCGGCGCGCAGCAGCGGGAGCGCCTCCTCGTCGGATCGGCCCTCCAGGGCGCCGACGAGGACGGCGCAGTCGTGTGCGGGCCAGGCGGGGTCGGCGTCGCCCGGCAGCTGCACGGTGCGCCCGCGCGCGAGGTGCGAGGCGACGAACGGGGCCGCGTCGCCGAAGACGGCGAGGGTGCGCGCGCCCGCGACCGGGGCGGTCCGCGCGAGCGGTTCGAGTACGTACTGGAGGTCGTCCGCGGCGCGGTCGTGGTGGACGCCGTCCAGCACTCCGTCGGCCGCCCGGCGCTCACGCCACGACGACGCGCCCAGGCGCGGCGAGGGACGGCCCGAGCGCAGCACGTCGAGGAGGTCGATCAACCCGAGCGCCTCGCGGTTGGCCGGGTTGTCGAGCGAGAGGCCCTCGACCGCCGACTCCTCCATGAGGACGCCGCCGCGGGCCGTGTTGCGGTAGCGGTCGCCGTCCCGCTCCACCAGTCCCAGCGCGGACATCGCGTCGAGCAGGGGCGCGAGCCGGGTCGGCTCCACGCCGGTCTCGCGGGCGATCCCGTCGCGGGTCGAGACGCCGTAGGCGATGAGCGGGCCGATGCCGAGCGTGACGGCGACGCGCGTGATGATCGGCGGCGCCAGCTCGGTCATCTCGTGCACCTCGTGGAGCAGCTCGGCGGGGGTCGTGCCGCCGGTGTCGGCGGGAACGAGGCGCTCGGCGTCGTCACGCGGCGCGCTGTCGTCCGTGCTCCTGGGCCTGCGCCAGTACCCGACGACCTCGACGTCCTCCTTCGGGAGCCCCAAGTCCCCGCGCAGGTAGCGGCGGATGGGGGCGATGGTCATCGCCTCGCCGCCGACCCAGGCGTAGACGCGCTGGTCCGGCACCGCCACGCGCCGCACCGCGTCGAACAGCCGCGTGCCCGTGCCCGCGGGGAGTCCGCCGCGCACGAGCCACTCGACGCTGACGTCCGCGGCGGTCGGGATGTCCTGGCGGTCGGCCTCGGTCGGGACCTCGACGATCACGTGCCCGCGCGTGCCCTCGGGGGCCTCCTCCAGCCAGCGGCCGATCGCCGGGAGCGCCGTCTCGTCTCCGGCCAGCAGGTGCCACTCGGCCTCGTCGTTGCGCAGGGCGCACGACTTGGGGCCCGCGAAGTGGATCCGGTCCCCCGGCCGCGCGCGGAACGCCCAGGCCGCGGCCAGGCCGTGGTCGTGGCGCACGACGTCGATGTCGAAGGTGTTCGCCTCCGGGTCGTACGAGCGCACCGTGTAGTCGCGGGTCAGGGCGAGCACCTCGGGGTTCCACGCGAACCGCTTCTCCTCCTGCGTGCCGACGTGCGGCAGCGGGCCGTCGGTCGGCGGGATGACCAGCTTCACGTGGTCGTCGAACCCGTCCGAGCGGAACGCGGGGCGTTCGAAGCCCCCGCCCATCCTCCCCGCGGTGAGATCGTCTCCCGTCAGAGTGATCCGGCGCATGTTCGGGGTGACGTCGACGACGCGGGCCACCTCCGCGCGGCGCAGCACGATGGGGTGGATCCGGAGGGGCCGTGAGGTGCGGGGCATGAGAACTCCTGAGGGAAGCCTTGGCACAAGCCAGGTGAGGCTAACCTAACCGCCGATGCCGCAGCGCAACCGCCCCCCGCAAGTGGATCGACGCCGGAACCGCAGACGGGACTCGGCCGCACCCAGCCGCAGGAGCCCGGAGGCGAAACCTCACGTCGCAAGGGAGTGCCCACCCACCCCACCGATCACCGCCACCCCGACCACAGGGGGGTACCTCGGGGGGTTCGGGGGGTCTCCCCCCGGTAAACGCAAAGGGCGACCCGGCGAGCGCGTTCACGCGCGAGCAGGGTCGCCCTTCGTTCGTGGAGCTATGGGGATTCGAACCCCAGACCTCCTCCATGCCATGGAGGCGCGCTACCAACTGCGCCATAGCCCCTTGTATGCCGGGCGGTTCCCCCGCTCGGCGATGGAATTACTGTACCGGAGGTTGGGAGTGGGTTGCGACCTCGGGGCTCTCGGGTGGACGTGCGGTGGCCGGTTTCCGCGCCGAATACCCTGGAGTGGTGCCCGAATCAAAGCTTGAGATCCAGATGCTCCACGACCGCCTGCTGGTGAAGTCGGTCCCGGACAGGACCGAGCGGCGCAGCAGCGCCGGCCTGGTCATCCCGGACACGGTGAAGCTGGCGACCAGGCTCGCGTGGGGAGAGGTCGTCGGCGCCGGGACCAGCGCCCGCCACGTCAAGACCGGGGACCGGGTGCTCTTCGATCCCGAGGAGCAGGGCGAGGTCGAGCTGAACGGCGAGCGTTACGTGATCCTGCGCGAGCGCGACGTGCACGCCGTGGCCAACGAGGCCCCCGAGCGCGGCACCGGCCTGTACCTGTAGCCCCCTCCCCCGGCGGGTTACCCGACTTCCTCGACGCGCCGCCCGGGGCGGACACCCGGCTTCGCGCGGCTCCGGGTCAGTCGGCCGCGCCGTCGCGGCCGGGGTTGGCGATGGCCTTGGTCAGCGAGTGCACGCACAGGTTGAGGGACTCGTAGGCGGGCGTGCGGCTGGCGCTCACGTAGGCCCAGGCCGCGTAGAGCCCTGCCCACAGGAGTTGCTGTGTCCACACCGGGGTGATCCTGGGGTCGATGCTGCCGTCGGCGTGGCCGCGCTCGACGAGGGCGAACAGGGCCCGGTCAGCCTCCCCGCACTCCTCCTCCAGCATCTCGTCCCAGGAGTCGTCGGCCCCGAAGGCCAGCATGACGACCTTCTGGAGCCCGAAGTACTCGGGCACCAGGCGCCGGAAGGCCTCCAGTCCGGTTCCCTCGGTGGTGCGCGCCCGCTCGGTGGCCTCGTTGATGAGCTCGTCGGCGTACTCGCCGAGGGCGCACACCAGGTCGGCGCGTTCGGCGAAGTAGCGCTGGAGCGTGCTGCGCGCCACGCCCGCGGTTCTGGCCACCTGGGACAGGGGCGCCGAGGAGTTCTCCCCGAGCACCTCCACCGCCGCTTCGAGGATCGCGCGCCGGGTCCGGGCGCGCGTCCTCGTCTCTTCGTCTGAGGGAGCGCTCTTCACCATGCCCTCATCCTAAGCTTGTCGGTAATTGGTTGACAATAATCGGTCGCCTATGACCTACTTTAAAACATGACTGATCCATCCAAAGTAGACACCGACTCGAAACCGGGTATGCCCGAACCCCGGTTCGCCCAGCTCCGGGTGCTGTGGTCGTTCGTGCGCCCGCACCGGAACAAGCTGGCGCTGGGCCTGGTGCTGGCCCTGTTCGGCTCGGCGCTCGAACTCGCCAACCCGATGGTGATCAAGCTGGTCCTGGACACCGTCTCCGGCGGGGGCGGCCTACTCGTGCCGATCGCCCTGCTGCTGGGCCTGTTCGTGCTGGGCACAGTGTCCGGCCTGTGGCACTGGATCCTCCTCGGCACCGTCGCCGAGAAGGTGGTGCTGGACGCGCGCACCTCGCTGGTGAGCCGCTACTTCCGCGCCGCGCTCATCCCGCTGTCGCGCCGCTCCTCCGGCGAGCTCGTCACCCGGGCGACCTCCGACACGGTCCTGCTGCGCGAGGCCGCCTCCAGCAGCGTCATCAGCCTCATCAACGGCGGTGTGCTGCTGGTGGGAACGCTGGTCATGATGGGCGTGCTGGACCTGTTCCTGCTCACGGTCACCTTCGTCGCGGTGCTCGTGGTCACCGTCCTGTTCCTGACGCTGATGCCCGCCCTGGCCAAGGCGCAGGAGAGGGCGCAGAACTCCCTGGGCCTGATGGGCGGCATGCTCGACGGCGCGCTGCGCGCGGTGCGCACGGTCAAGGTCAGCCGGGCCGAGGAGCGCCTGAGCGGCCAGATCCTCGAACACGCGCGGGAGTCCGCGCGGTACGGCGTGCGCTCGGTGCGGCGCGAGGCGGTCGCCTGGACGATCGCGTTCAGCGGGATCCAGCTCGCCATCATCTCCATCCTGGGCGTGGGCGCGCTGCGGGTGTCATCGGGCGCGATCGAGGTCTCCACCCTCATCGCCTTCCTGCTCTACGCGTTCACCCTTATGACCCCGGTCATGGAGCTGTCCCAGAGCGTCACCACCCTCCAGTCGGGCGTGGCCGCGGCCAGGCGCATCCGCGAGGTGGAGGCCATCCCGCTCGAACCCTCCTCCGAGGCGGCGGACGCGGACGCGCCGGTCCCCTCCCCGGACGGGGACCGCCCGGGCGCGCTGCTGGAACTGCGCGGGGTCACCGCCCGTTACGCGCCCGGCGCCGAGTCCGCGCTGGACGGCGTGGACCTGTCCGTCCCCCGGCGCGGGCACACCGCGATCGTGGGGCCCTCCGGCGCGGGCAAGACCACCGTGTTCTCGCTGCTGCTGCGCTTCCTCGAACCCGAGGAGGGGCAGCTGTTCCTGGACGGGACCCCCTACCGGGAGCTCACCCCCGGGCAGGTGCGCGGCCGCTTCGCCTACGTGGAGCAGGACACACCGGTCATCCCCGGCACCATCCGGGAGAACCTGCTGTTCAGCCGCCCCGACGCCACCGAGGACGAGGTGCGCCGGGTCCTGGGCCAGGTGCGGCTGGCCGACAAGATCGACGCCCTGGAGGAGGGGCTGGACACCCCGCTGGACGCCACGTCCTTCTCCGGCGGCCAGCGCCAGCGCATCGCCCTGGCCCGCGCCCTGCTGCGCTCGCCGGACATGCTGCTGCTGGACGAGGCCACCTCGCAGGTGGACGCGATCACCGAGGCCGCCATCACGGAGAGCGTGCGCGCCCACGCCGCGCGGGCGGCCGTGGTGACCATCGCGCACCGGCTGTCCACCGTGATCCACGCCGACACCATCGTGCTGATGGAGGACGGGCGGGTGCGGGCCAGGGGCACTCACCGGGAGCTGATGGACCGGGACGACCTGTACCGGGAGCTCGTCACGGCACTGCACATCGCCGAGACCGGGGCTGCCGAACCCGGCGGTGACCGGACCGAGGCGGACCAGGTGACGCCGGTCACGTGAGCGCACGGTAGCATCCGGCCAGAACCGGTGGCGCGAACGGTTCGACGGCCGCGGCCGCGGGGGCACACCTGCCCGCGGCCCGGTCCGTCCTCTTCTTCCGTCCCGTGCGCCGTGCCCCGCGGTGCCCGTACCCGGCGCCGCGGCGCCAGCGAGGGAACCATGACCGACTTCGCCCAGTACCAGGACGGCGTCTACGCCGATGCGACCAACGGCATCCTGCCCGGGCTGCCCTACCACCACGAGGACCTGCGCGACCTGGCCGAGAGGGCCATGGAGCCGGGTCCGTTCGGCTACGTGGAGGGCGGTGCGGGACGGGAGCGCACCGCCCGCGCCAACGTGGACGCGTTCGCCCGCTACGCGCTGCGCCCGCGCAGCCTGCGGCCGGGGGCCGAGGGGGCCGGGGGCCTGGGGGTCACCCTGTTCGGCAGGGAATACGCCACACCGCTGCTGACCGCGCCGATCGGTGTCCTGGAGCAGGTGCACGGGGAGGCGGAGCTCGCCGTGGCCGAGGGCGCCAACGCCGTGGGGGTGCCGATGGTGCTGTCCACGGCCGCCTCCACCCCGATGGAACGGGTCGCCGAGGCGGTCGACTCCTGGTGGTACCAGCTGTACTGGCCCGGCGACGACGCGCTGGCCGAGTCGTTCGTGCGGCGGGCGGAGGCCGCGGGGGCGGAGGCGGTCGTCGTCACCGCGGACACCAAGCGGTTGGGGTGGCGGCCCCGCGACCTGGCGCTGGGCCACCTGCCGTTCCTGCGCAGCCAGGGCACGGCGAACTACTTCAGCGACCCGGAGTTCCGTTCCCGGCTCAAGGCCGACCCGGAGCCGGGCGGGGTGTTCACCGAGGCGGTGTTCCACTTCCTGGGCGCGTTCGCCAGCAGGTCCCTGAGCACCGACAACATCGCCCGCATCCGCCGGTGGACGGACCTGCCGGTGCTGGTCAAGGGCGTCGTGCGCGGGGACGAGGCCGCCGACCTGGTGGCGGCGGGCGTGGACGGGATCGTGGTCAGCAACCACGGCGGCCGTCAGGTCGACAACGCCGTGGCGGCGCTGGACGCCCTGCCCGAGGTGGTGGACGCGGTCGGCGACCGCGCCACGGTGCTGTTCGACTCGGGTGTGCGCTCGGGCGCCGACGTGGCCGTGGCGATGGCGCTGGGGGCCGAGGCCGTGCTGCTGGGGCGGCCGTGGGTGTACGGGCTGGCCGTGGGCGGCGCCGCGGGCGTGGAGCACGTGCTGCGCGCGACGCTGGCGGAGCTGCAGATCACCGCCGAGCTGATGGGCAAGGACGCGGCGGACCTGGACGGGAGCGACGTCGTGCGCCGCTGACCCGTGTCCGGGCGGCCGCCCGGACACGGAGCCGGTCCCGGAGGCGCGGTGCGCTCCCGGGACCGGTCCGCTTCCTTCCGGTGGTGCTGTCAGCCCTTGACGGCTCCGGAGGTCAGGCCCGCCACGATCCTGCGTTGCAGGACCAGGGCGAAGATGATCAACGGGACCGACACCAGGACCGAAGCGGCCATGATCTGGCCGATCGGGTTCTCGTAGCCGACCCGCTGGAAGGTCGCCACGAAGACCGGGACCGTCTGCACGTTCAGGTCGTTCGGGGCGAAGGAGAAGGCCAGCAGGAACTCGTTGGTGGCGTACACGAAGGTCAGGATGGCCGCCGCTCCCACGCCCGGCGCCGCCAGCGGCGCCACCACGCGCAGGAAGGCCTGGAACGGGGTGGCCCCGTCCACCTTCGCCGACTCCTCGATCTCCTTGGGGATGCCCGCGAAGAACGTGGTGAGGATGAAGACGGCCAGCGGCAGGGTCAGCGCCACGTACGGGATGATCATGCCGGCGAAGGAGTTGAGCAGGTTGATCCCGGTCCACTCGTTGAGCTGCAGGTACATCTGGTAGAGCGGGTTGACCAGCGCCACCGGCGGGAACAGGGTCGCGACCAGGGTGGCGGCCAGGATCGCGAACTTGCCGGCCAGCGGCAGCCGGGCCAGGGCGTAGCCCGCCAGCGAGGCCACCGGGACGCAGATCAGCGTGGTCACCGTCGCCACGATCAGCGAGTTGCGCAGCGCGAACTGGAAGCCCTGGTCGAAGATCTCCCGGTAGTTGCTGAAGTCGAAGGGCCCCTGGAAGATGTTCGGGTCGGTGATCGCCGCCGATCCCGACCGCAGGCTGGTCATCCCCATCCACAGGAACGGGAACAGGCACCACAGCAGCACCACGGCCAGCCCGAGCAGCTTGAGGGTGTTGCCCACCGCCGGGTGGACGCGTCGGCGCGGCTTGTGCACCGACCCGCTCGGCCTCACCGTCTCGGCCGTCATCGCTTCTCCTTCCGCGGCGCCTCACCGATCATGTGGCGGCCCATCCGGCTGATGAAGGCCAGGCCGACGAGCATGACGATGACGAACGTGACCGTGGACAACGCGTTGGCGTAGCCCAGGTCCGGGTCCCGGACCAGGTAGCGCTGCGCGTAGACCGACAGGGTGGCCAGCGAGTTCGAGTAGCCGGTGAACACGTACGCGAAGTCGAACATGCGCAGGGCGTCCACGGTGCGGAACAGCAGGGCCACGACGATGGACGGGCGCAGCAGCGGCAGGGTGATGTTCCAGAAGCGCTGGAGCGCGTTGGCCCCGTCCACCCTGGCCGCCTCGTAGTAGTCCTTCGGGATGGTCTGGAGGCCCGCGAGCAGCAGCAGGGCCACGAACGGCGCGGTCTTCCACACGTCGGCGCTGATGATGCCGACCATCGACCAGAACGGGTCGCGCAGCCAGTTGATGTCCGTGCCGAGGACGGCGTTCACGAAGCCCGGGTTGGGGTCGAACATGAACCGCCACACCTGCGCGGCCACGGCGGTCGGGATGACCCACGGGATCAGGATGACCGCGCGGGTCAGGCCGCGGCCGAGGAAGGCCTGGTGCATGATCAGCGCGAAGGCCATGCCGACGAGGAACTCCAGCGACACCGACGCCACCGTGAACACCAGGGTGTTCCAGACGGCGTTGAAGAAGCCGGAGTCGGTCAGGACGCGGACGTAGTTGTCGACGCCGGTGAACTCCTGGCGGAACCCCCGGATCTCGTAGAGGCTCATCCCGATCGCGTAGAAGACAGGGAAGAGCGCGATCACGGCCATGAAGGCGAACGACGGGGCGAGGAAGATCCGCCCCATCGCACGCTCACCCAGGCCCCTGCTCACGCGGACTCTCTGGGTCGTCGCCATGCGGCCTACTCTTGTTCGAGCGCGTCGTTGGCCGCCTGGTCCACCGCCTCCAGGGCCGTGCCGGGCTCCTCCTGGCCCCGGAAGGCGGGGTGCAGGTTGTCCTGCACGGCCAGGGACAGCGAGTTGTAGCCGGGCACCGGCGGGCGGGCCTGGGCCTGGGCGAGGATGTCGCCGAGCATCTGGAAGTCGGGGTCGTCGGTGTTCTCGTAGGCGCTCGCCATGGTCGGCGGCAGGCTGTTCTGGAGCAGGATGTCCTGCGCCTCGGGGTCGGTGGCCGCCCACAGGACGAACTCGCGGGCCAGGTCCTTGCTGTCGCTCAGCGTGCTGACCGCGTTGTTGAGGCCGCCCAGCGCGCTGGTGGTGCCCTCACCGGTGAAGGTGGGCAGCGGGGCGACCGCGAAGTCGTCCGCGACCGCGCTCTCCTCGTCGCCCTCGCCCGCCAGGAGCGGGATGGCGTAGGGCCAGTTGCGCATGTAGACGGCCTCGCCCGCCTGGAACAGGGCGCGGGCGTCGTCCTCGACCATGGTGTCGAAGCCGTCGGCGTAGAACCCGCTCTCGTAGGCCTCGGTCATGAAGTCCAGGGCCGTGGTGGCGGCGTCGCCCTCCAGGAAGGTGCTCTGCTCCTGGGCGTCGTCGAACAGCTGGCCGCCCGCGGACCAGTACAGCTCCAGGAAGTTGACGACGAAGCCCTCGTACTGGTCGCCCTGGCCGACGTAGGCGGAGATGCCCTCCTCCTCGGCGGCGGCCGTGCCGGTCTCGTAGAGCTCCTCCCAGGTCGTGGGGGGTTCCTCGACGAGGTCGGTGCGGTAGTAGAGGAACGCGCCGTTGGAGGAGTAGGGCAGCGCGTACAGCTCCTGCTGCCACTGGGAGCTGTCGACGGCCCCCTCCAGGCTGACGCCCTCGACCTCGCCGCGCAGGTCCTCCAGGCTCTCGACGTAGCCGTACTCGGCGAACTCACCGGTCCAGATGACGTCCAGGCCCAGGACGTCGAACTCCCCCGCCTGGTTCTGGAGGTCCTGGAACATGGCCTGGCGCTGCTCGTCGGCGGTGGGGGCCAGGAAGAAGATGTCGACCTGCTGGTCGGGGTTGTTCTCGTTCCACAGGCGCGCGACCTCCTCGTGGATCGCGCGGTCGGCTCCGGTGACCGCCCAGACGAACGCCGGGTCCTCGGCCAGGCCCGCGGTCTCGCCGCCCTCCCCCGCGGTCTCCTCCCCGGGGGGTTCGCCGCACGCGGTGGCCAGGGTGAGGCTCAGTGCGGCGAGCCCGGCAGCGCACGCGCGCACCGTGTACCCCTTCTGGTGTGAATGCACTGGCATGGCTCTCTCCTTACCGCGCCGGAAGGGTGTCCGGGCGCGCGGCGTCGAGTGTGTGCTGGGTCATCCCCCCGTGTTCGTGCGCAAACGATGCCACCGACTGTGTGACCTAGTCAACAGTGGACGCGTTTCGATATACGTCATGCACGGAAAGGAAAGGCGTGCCGTCCGAATCTCCTCATGAAAACGTTGCCATCACTGGGGTCGCGCTCCTACCGTGGACGGTATGGCCAGCCAACCCGCGAGCATGCGGGACGTCGCCCAGCGAGCGGGTGTCTCCCTCTCGACGGTCTCCCGTGTGCTGCGCGGGGCCCCCGGGGTCGCCCCGGAGGTGCGCCGGCGCGTCCAGCGCGCCGCGGACGAGCTGGCCTACGTGGTCTCGCGCAACGCTTCGGGTCTGGTCACCGGCCGCACGGGGCGGGTCGCGGTGGTCGTGCCCTTCCTCCAGCCGTGGTTCTTCGGGACGGTCCTGGCGGGGGTCGGCGACGCGCTGCGCGAGGCGGACCTGGACATGCTCGTCTACCAGGTCGGCGAGACGCGGGCCCGGGAGGGCTGGACGCGGGCGCTGCCGCTGCGGCGCAACACCGACGCCGTGGTCACCGTGTCCATGGACCTGTCCGAGGAGGAGTGCCACCGGCTGGACGACGTGGGCGTGCCCGTGGTGCTGGTCGGGCAGAGGATGTCCGACCGGGCCGGCGTGTACATCGACGACCGGGCCGGTGCCGCGGGGGCCACCCGGCACCTGCTCAACCTGGGGCACACGCGCGTGGCCTACATCGCCTCGCGGTCCGAGACCTGGTCCAGCGCCAGCTCACGGCACCGGTTGCGGGGGTACGAGGCGGCCATGGCGGAGGCGGGGCTGCCGCCGCGGAGCGTGGCCAAGTCCACCGGGCACGCGGGCGGCGAGCTGGCCATGGGCGAACTGCTGTCGGACCACGACCCGCCCACGGCCGTGCTGGCCGAATTCGACGACCTCGCTCTGGGGGCGTACCGCACGCTGCGCCGCTCGGGCGTGCGCGTGCCGGAGTCGATCTCCCTCATGGGCTTCGACAACCACGACACCGCGGCGGTGATGGACCTGACCACCGTCGACCAGGCCCCCTACGACACCGGGCTGACCGCGGGTCGGCTCACCGTGGGCATCCTCAACGGGACGGCCGAGCGCCTCCAGGTGGAGATGCCCACCCAGCTCATCCTGAGGCAGTCCACCGCCGCGCCCCGGAGCACGCGCGGTCTGTTCTCCTGACCCGTTCGGAGGAACCAGCATGCAGCAGTGGTGGCGCGACGCGGTCCTGTACCAGGTCTACCCGCGCAGCTTCGCCGACGCCGACGGGGACGGGACCGGCGACATCGCGGGGATCACCGCGCGCCTGGGCCACCTCGCCGACCTGGGCGTGGACGGGATCTGGCTGTCGCCGTTCTACACCTCGCCCTGGGCGGACGGCGGGTACGACGTGGCCGACTTCCGGGACGTGGACCCGCGCCTGGGCACCCTGGAGGACTTCGACGCGATGGTGGCCGCCGCGCACGCACTGGGCCTGCGGGTGATGGTCGACATCGTGCCCAACCACACCTCCGAGGAGCACCCGTGGTTCCGGGAGGCGCTGGAGGCCGGTCCCGGGTCGCCCGAGCGGGAGCTGTACGTGTTCCGCGACGGGCGGGGCGCGGACGGCGGGCTGCCGCCGACCAACTGGCGGTCGACGTTCGGCGGCCCGGCGTGGACCCGCGCGGCGGACGGGCAGTGGTACCTGCACATGTTCGCGCCCGAGCAGCCGGACCTGAACTGGGACGACCCGCGGGTGCGCGAGGAGTTCCGCGCCGTCCTGCGGTTCTGGAGCGGGCGCGGGGTGGACGGGTTCCGGATCGACGTGGCGTACGCGCTGGTCAAGGACCTGCGGGAGCCGCTGCGCGACCTGGTGCTGGTGGAGGGCGGCCGGTTCGAGGACATCGCGGCCAACCCGGACCACCCGTTCCTGGACCGGCCCGAGGTGCACGAGGTGTACCGGGACTGGCGGCGGGTGCTGGCGGAGTTCGACCCGCCTCGGGCCACGGTGGGCGAGGTGTGGCTGCCCGGTGAACGGCGGGTGCTGTACACGCGCCCGGACGAGCTGGACCAGGCGTTCAACTTCGACTTCCTGAGGACCTCGTGGGACGCCGACGCCTACCGCGGCGTGATCGACTCCTCGATCGCCGACGCCGGGCAGGTCGGCACGGTGCCCACGTGGGTGATCGGCAACCACGACGTGGTGCGCCCGGTGTCGGTGCTGGGGCTGCCCCCGGGCACCGACCAGAAGGCGTGGCTGCTCTCCGACGGGCGCGACCCGGAGCCGGACCTGGAACTGGGCACGCGGCGGGCCCGGGCGCTGGCGCTCCTGGAGCTGTCGCTGCCGGGATCGGCGTACGTGTACCAGGGCGAGGAGCTGGGGCTGCCGGAGGTGGCGGACCTGCCCGCCCAGGCGTTGGAGGACCCGCGGTGGTCGCGCAGCGGGCACACCGACAAGGGGCGGGACGGGTGCCGGGTGCCGCTGCCGTGGACGCGCGAAGGAGCGTCGTACGGCTTCGGCGGGGACGCCCCGTGGCTGCCCCAGCCCGAAGGGTGGGGCCGCTGGTCGGTGGGGGCCCAGGCCGACGACCCCGGGTCCGTGCTCTCCCTGTACCGCCGGGCTCTGGCGCACCGCCGGGAGTTCTCCTCCGACGAGGCGCTGGCCTGGGACGACACGCTGAACCGGGGGCCGGTGCTGGCCTACTGGCGGGGTGAGGACGTGCTGGTGCTGGTCAACACGGGCGAGGAAGCGGTGGAGCTGCCGCCGGGCCGGGTGCTGGTGGCCAGCGCGGAGCTGGACGGACGGCTCCCGGGAAACGCGGCGGTGTGGCTGCGCCGCTGACCGGCACGGTCCCGGGGCGAGGCCCCACACCGCGGCCCCGACCGCAGGGCCCCGGAGGCACAGCCCCACGTCACAGGGAGACTCCCCACCCGCCCCACCGATCACCACAACCCCGACCACAGGGGGGGTACCCCGGGGGATTCGGGGGGGTCTCCCCCCGGAAAGCACGAAGGACGACCCGGCGAGGCGGCCGAAGGCCGCCGAGCAGGGTCGTCCCGAGTCCGTGGAGCTATGGGGATTCGAACCCCAGACCTCCTCCATGCCATGGAGGCGCGCTACCAACTGCGCCATAGCCCCTCAAGGGAGTCGATCGGACCTGTGGCGGTCCTGCCGACTCCCTGAACCATAGCGGAATCCGGCCCGAACGTCGAAACGGTTCAGGCGTCGTCGCTGAGCACGACCGGCTCGGGGAGGCTGGCCGCGTTGTGCTCCATCAGCCGCCACTGCCCCCGACGCTCCTGGAGCACCGACCAGCAGCAGTTGCTGATCGGTCCCAGGATCTCGCGCTGTTCGTCGGGGACCCCCAGCATCCGGGCGATCCCGACTCTGAGGGCGGCGCCGTGGCTGACCACGACGAGCAGCCCCCCGGTCGGGGTCTTGCCCAGTCCGCGTTCGACGGCGGCGCGCATCCGGTCGCCGACCTCGGCGATGAGCTCGCCGTCGGGGATGTCCATGCGCGCGTGTTCGACCGGCCAGCGCGCGGACAGCTCCGCCCCGGTCATCCCCTCCCACGAGCCGCCGAAGCGCTCGCGCAGCCCCTCGTCGAACTCCACGGGCACCCCGGAGGCCCGGGAGAGGTATCCGGCGGTGTCGGCGGCCCTGGTCAGGTCGGAGGCGACGATGACGTCGGGGTTCAACGAGGCGAGCAGTTCCCCCGCCCGCCTGGCCTGGGCGTGGCCGACCGGATCGAGTGCGATGTCGGTCTGCCCCTGGAAGCGGTTCTCCACGTTCCAGGACGTGCGTCCGTGCCGCCAGAACAGCACACGAGGGGTGTCGCTCACGTGGTGTGTCTCTCCGCTCGCAGTCGGGTGGGGGTCAGAACTCGTCCAGCGGCGTGCGCTGGGCGCCGCGCGCGCCCTCGGGCAGGTCGATCTCGGGGCAGTCCTTCCACAGCCGTTCGAGGCCGTAGTAGCCGCGCTCCTCCTCGTGCTGGATGTGCACGACGATGTCGGCGTAGTCCAGCAGGACCCAGCGGCCGTCGCGCTCGCCCTCGCGCCGGACCGGCTTGGCCCCGGACTGGAGGCGGAGCTGGTCCTCGACCTCGTCGACGATCGCGCGGACCTGCCGGTCGTTGGGGGCCGAACACAGGACGAAGGCCTCGGTGATGACCAGCTGCTCGCTGACGTCGTAGGCGATGATCTCCTGGGCGAGCTTGTCGGAGGCGGCTTCCGCCGCGACCCTGACCAGCTCCAGTGCCCTGTCGGTGGCTGTCACGTTGTGCTTGCTGCCTTTCAGCTCTCTAGGTAGAGCCCGGTCTTGTTGATGTAGCGGACGATGCCGTCGGGGACCAGGTACCAGATGGGTTCGCCCTTGCGGACGCGTTCCCGGCACTCGGTCGAGGAGATGGCCAGCGCGGGAACCTCCACCAGGGAGACCTTGCCCTCGGGCAGTCCGGTGTCACTGAGGTGGTGACCGGGCCGGTTACAGCCTACGAAATGCGCGAGCTCGAAGAGTTCGTCGACGTTGTGCCAGCTCAGGATGGCGCCCAGCGCGTCGGCCCCGGTGATGAAGTACAGCTCCACGTCGGGGCCGTACTTGGCGCGCATCTCGCGCAGCGTGTCGAGGGTGTAGGTGGGCCCCGAGCGGTCGATCTCGATGCGGTCCACCCGGAACTGGGGGTTCTCGGCGGTGGCGATGACCGTCATCAGGTAGCGGTCCTCGGAGGGCGTCACCTTGGCCAGGTCCTTCTGCCAGGGCTGGCCGGTGGGGACGAACACCACCTCGTCGAGCCCGAAGAGGTGGGCGACCTCACTGGCCGCCACGAGGTGGCCGTGGTGGATGGGGTCGAAGGTGCCGCCCATGATGCCGACCTTGGTCGGACCGGTTCCTCTCCGCGGCGCGGGGGAGTCCGCGTTGCGGGATGCGTCGGAAGCTGCGTGCGCCACTGTGCGCTCCGTTTCGCCGTGGACGTTGCCGTTGCCGGGATCGGCCAACCGAGATTAGCCGACGGAGGGCACCACCGCCGTCCCCTTCCTCCCTTTTGGTCCTGGCACTGGGACAACGAACGCCGCGCCGGGTTCCTTCCCCCGGGCGCGTCGGCGCCGCTCGGAAATCGCGTCATATCTCGAAGCTGGAAACCGTGGCCAAGCGCGATCACGGCGCATAGCATGCCGATATGGCCAACACACCAGACCGCGTCCGCGTCCGGCTCTCCGAGATCTCGCCCCGTGCCTACGAACACCCCGCCGACCGGGGCGCCCTGGTCGCGCTGCGCTCGCTGCGCGGGTTCGACGAGGTGTTCAAACGCCTGTCGGGGCTGTTCAACGAGCGCGCCCTGCGACTGATGTTCCTGTCCAGTGCCGTCCGGGTCGGGCCCACCCAGTTCCCCCACGTCTACGACTACGTGCGCGACGCCGCCTACGTCCTGGACATGGAAGAGGTCCCCGAGCTCTACATCCAGATGAACCCGAAGCCGAACGCCATGGCGATCGGCAGCAACCGCCCGTTCATCGTGATGACCACGGGCCTGTTCGACCTGCTGGACGCCGAGGAGCAGCGCTTCGTCATCGGCCACGAGGTCGGCCACATCCTCAGCGGCCACGCCGTCTACCGCACCATGCTGCTGGCCCTGATCCGACTGGCCACCCGCGTGGCGTGGGTGCCGCTGGGCTTCATCGGCATCCAGGCCATCGTGGCCGCGCTGGAGGAGTGGTACCGCAAGTCCGAGCTGTCCTGCGACCGCGCCGGGATCCTCGCCAGCCAGAACCCCGAGGCGGGCAAGCGGGCCCTGATGAAGCTGGCGGGCGGCTCCAAGCTCGTGGAGATGAACCCCGACGCCTTCCTCGAACAGGCCCGCGAGTACGAGTCCGGCGGCGACGCCCGCGACAGCCTCATCAAGCTGGTCAGCCTGGTCGGGCAGACGCACCCGTTCGCGGTGGTGCGCCTGGCCGAGCTGCACCGGTGGATCGAGGACGGTTCCTACCAGAGCATCGTCAACGGCGACTACCCGCGCCGCTCCACCGACCGCGACGCCCGGGTGGGCGAGGAGGCGCGCAAGGCCGCCGACTCCTACAAGCAGTCCTGGGAGCGCACGGGCGACCCGCTGCTGGGCACCCTGCGCGACGTCGCGGGCAGCGCGGCCAGCGCGGGCGGCAAGATCTTCGACACCGTCGCCGACCGGTGGCGCAACGGCTCCTCCCGTACCAACCAGGGCTCGGGGACCTCTTCCTGACCGGTCCTGTCCCGGGACGGCAGCGCCCGGGAACCAGGCACCGGTTCCCGACGCGCGCGGGAAACGGGTGCCCGGCCGCGAGGGGCGGCTCCCGGACGGGGGCCGCCCCTCGGGCGTGTCCGGCGGGTGCGCTCCGTCGGGTGCGGCTCCGCTGAGCCGGGGGCTCCTCCTCGCGGGACGCGGCCGCGCCCTCGGGCGCGGGCGGCTCAGCGCAGGTCGTCGAGGTAGGCCCGCGCCTCCCGCCAGGCGGGGTGGGCCGGGTCGATGACCGCGAAGTGGTCGGCGCCGACCGGCTCGCGGTGGTCCACCTCGTCCCCCGCGGCACGCGCGGCGGCCACGTAGGCGCGGCTGTGGTCGACCGGGACGCGCTGGTCGGCGTCCCCGTGCACGACGAGTTGGGGCACTCCCAGCGGCACGCGCAGCAGCGGCGAACTGGCGGCGTGGACCCCCGCGGAGGGGACGGGGCCCAGGAACGGCTCCACCGCTCCCTCGCCCAGCCCCTCCCGGGCGCAGCGCTCGGGGTCGGTGACGGGCGCGAGGGCGACCACGGCGCGCACGGGCGTGCGGGGGTGGAGTGCGTTGAGCAGCGCCAGGTGCCCGCCCGCCGAGTGGCCGACGGACACCGTGCGGGACAGGTCGTAGCGGTCGGGCTCGCGGGCCGCGGCCCCGGCGAGCACCGCCAGGGCGCGGTCGACGTCGTCGAGCGTCTGCGGCCAGCCGCCCCCGTCGTCGCCGGTGCGGCGGTACTCCACGTTCCACACCGCCCACCCGGCGGCGGCCAGGTCGCGGGCCAGCGGGTCCATGAGCCCGGCGTCGAGCCCGTCCCGCCACCAGCCGCCGTGCAGCAGGGCGGCGACGGGCGCGGGCGCGCCGCTCTCCGGTTCCCACAGGTGCGCGATCTGGCTGGGGCGTTCTCCGTAGGGAACGGTGGTGGGCACGCGTCGCTCCTCGTCCTCGGGCGGGCCTTTCGCGGACGGTAACAGCCCTCCCCCCGCCATCCCCACCGCGCGTCCCCACGGCGCGCCACGACGAGGCCGGGAACCCGGGCACACGGCAGCGCCGACGGCGGGGCCGTCGGCGCTGTCGGGCGTTCCGGGGTGACCGGGAGCGGGTCCTAGAAGGCGGGACCGGCGGCCATGGCCTCGTCGATGGTCGTGGAGCGGGCCTCCTCGACCTCCTCGGCCAGGTCGTCCTCGTGGGCCTCGAACTCCTCGACCACGGCGGCGGAGAAGCTGCGCAGGGCGATCTCCTCGGTGAGGATGTCGCCGCGGACGCGGTTGTTCTCACCGACCTGGGCGGTCGGGCTGTTGGCGGAGGTGGACAGGTCACCGCCGACGATGTTGTTGTCGACGTAGACGCCGCCGCTGACGCCGGTGACGCTCAGGTCGCCGTCGACGTAGTTGACGGAGGAGCAGAAGCCCTCCTGCTCGCCGGCGCCGACCGCGACCGGACCGGTGCCGCCGCTGTAGGTGGCCGCGCCGATCACCTCGCTGTCGCAGAGGATGCCGCCGCTGGCGGGGTTGTTGACGGTCAGGGCGCCGCGCACCACGGAGTCGTAGATGTCGGCGTACTCGACACCGTCGGCCTTGACGGCGCCGCTGATGCGCGAGCCGGAGACGTAGACGGCGCCGACCTCGGCGTTGATGCTGTGGACGGAGGAGTCCACCACGTAGGAGAAGCCGTCGGTGTTGCCGCCGTCGACCGGGACGGCGCGCAGGGCCGCACCCGTGGAGCTGTTCTCCAGGTAGGTGCCGTAGGAGCCGCGGTTGACCACGCGGTCGCCGACGGAGCTCTCCTGGGAGTCGAAGTAGGCGTCCTTCTGGACGGTCACCTTCCCCTCGATCTCGCCGCCGATGATGTGCAGGTTGGCACCCTGGCGGACGGTGACGTCGCCCTGGATGACCGTTCCGTCCAGGAAGCAGCTCTTGCCGGCGGGGACCGCGAGGTCCGTGGGCAGGGTGATGGCACCGCCGTGGCCCGAGCAGAGGGTGACCAGGTCAGCCTGGGCGGGGGAGGCCATCAGCGTGACACCACCGACGGCCAGGGCGGTCGTGGCGATGGCAGCGACCTTGCTCCGGAGCTTCATTCGGGGGATTCCTTTCGTTGTGACCGTGGGGAGGCGACGCTCCGAGCGATGCGGAAGCGCGCCGTGAGACACCACAGTGAAATTACCGACCAGCCGTCGCTTTGGGAATACGTGCTAGACGAAGATTCGCTTCTGTCCAGGTTTCCAGCGGGAAAACGCTCCAGATGCCAACGGCCCCTCGGGTCCCGAATGTCACTCTCGGTCGCACAACGAACACGCGCCTCCGACCGCACGTCACGGGCGGCCCCGTGGCGCGCGGTCCCTCGCGGTCCGGGGCCGCCCGCGCGAGGGCGGCCCCGGCGCGCGCGGCTACCTGAGGTGGCCGTCCCCGGTGACCACGTACTTGGTGGAGGTCATCTCGGTCAGCCCCATCGGGCCCCTGGCATGCAGCTTCTGGGTGGAGATACCGATCTCGGCGCCGAAGCCGAACTCGCCGCCGTCGGTGAACCTCGTGGAGGCGTTGACCATGACCGCGGCGGAGTCCACCCGCGAGACGAAGTACCGGGAGGCCTTCAGCGAGTCGGTGACGATGGCCTCGGTGTGCTGGGTGGAGTACCTGCGGATGTGGGCCAGAGCCTCGTCGATGGTGGGCACCACGCGCACGGCCAGGTCCATGGACAGGTACTCGGTGGCCCAGTCCTCCTCCGTGGCCTCGACCACCCGGGCCCCGGTCGGGCGGGCGGCGGCGGCCTCCAGCACCCGGGAGTCGCCGTGCACGGTCACGCCGCTCTCGCCGAGGGCCTCCAGCACGCGCGGCAGGAACTCCTCGGCCACGGCCTCGTGCACCAGCAGGGTCTCGGCGGAGTTGCACACCGAGCAGCGCTGCGCCTTGGCGTTGGTGGTGATGGCCACGGCCTTGTCGAGGTCGGCGTCGGCGTCCACGTAGACGTGGCACAGGCCCTCCCCGGTCTCGATGACCGGCACGGTGGAGTCGCGCACCACGGCCTGGATGAGGGAGCCCCCGCCGCGCGGGATGAGCACGTCCACCAGGCCGCGCGCCCGCATGAGCGCGGTGGAGGACTCGCGGGTGCGGCCGGGCACCATCTGGACGGCGTCCGCCGGGACCCCGGTGCCCTCCAGGGCGTCCCGCAGGACCCCGACGATGGCGGTGTTGGAGGAGTAGGCCGAGGAGGAGCCGCGCAGCAGGGCGGCGTTGCCGCTCTTGAGGCACAGGGCGGCGGCGTCCACGGTGACGTTGGGGCGGCCCTCGTAGATGATGCCGATGACACCGAGCGGCACCCGGATCTGGCGCAGGTCCAGGCCGTTGGGCAGCACGGACCCGCGCACGGACTCGCCCACCGGGTCGGGGAGCTCGACGATCTCGCGGACGGCCTCGGCGATGGCCTCGATCCGCTGCGGGGTGAGGGTGAGCCGGTCGACCATGGCCGGGCTGGTGCCGTCCTCGCGGGCCCGCGCCACGTCCTCGGCGTTGGCCGCGGTGATCTCGTCGGACCGCTTGACCAGGGCGTCGGCGATCGCCAGCAGTGCGGCGTCCTTGACCGCCCGGCTGAGCGGGGCGAGGTCGGCCGCCGCGTTCCTGGCCCGCCCGGCTACCGCGTGGACCTCGCGCTCGATGTCACTCATGGTGCTCTCTCTTGGTTGGGAGGCCATCCCGGCGTACCCGCCCTGCGGCGTCGAAGGGTCTCAGGGGCATGCGCCGGAGTGAATGCTTCCAGCGTATAGCGCCGCGCGGTCGGCGACGCGGTTGTCCACAAGCCGGATCCGGCACCGCGGGGGTCGGCGCGGACGCCGCACGCGGCACCGGGGAAACCGCACGCCCCCGCCGCTCAGTTCCACCCGTAACGGGCCCGCAGGACGTCGGCGACCATCCAGAACAGCTCCTCGTCCATGACGGCCGCCTCCCGGCGGATGTCGTCCTCGTCGAACTCGAAGAGCCGGTCCACCCGCACGTAGGAGTCGCGCTGCTCCCGGTCCCAGGGGCCCGAGCCCACGGGCAGCCAGTCCTGGCGCTCCCACGCCTCGGGGCGCTGGGAGGACAGCATCAGCCCGTGCAGCCGCCCGCCCCGGCGACCGACGACCAGCAGAGGGCGGTCCTTGCCCCGCCCCGGGTCCTCCTCGTAGGGGACCCACGTCCACACGATCTCGCCCGCGTCGGCGAGTCCGTCACGCTCGGGCGCGTAGACGAGCCTGGTGGCGCTGGCGGCGGTGGGGATCTCGCGGACCTCGCCCCGGTGGGGGTGGTCCTCGCTTCGGCGTGTCGTTCGTTCGCTCACGCCCGCATCCTAGGGCGTCCGCCCCGCCCGGGTGGCCTCACAGGTCCTGGACGGTGCCGATGATGCTCGCCCGCGCCCGGCTGCCCTCGGGCACCGGGACCAGCGGGTAGACGTGGAAGGCCCCCTCCTCCTCGTGCAGGTCCACCTCTCCCCCGGCCCGCGCGACGAGCGCGCGCAGGCGCCTGGTGTCGGGCAGGAACACGTCGCGGGTGCCGATGTAGAGGTCCATGGGCGGCAGGCCGGAGAGCACGCCGTTGACGGGGCTGAGCCGGGGCAGGGACAGGTCGTCGCCGCCCGCCCACACCTTGGCGGCCTCCTTGAGGCCGACCGGGCTGAGCCAGGGGTCCCGGCCCTCCACCTCGGCGATGTCGGGGTTGGACATGGTCAGGTCCGCCCACGGGGAGACCAGGATGAGCCGCGCGGGCTGGGGCAGGCCCTCCCCGGGCAGCGTCTGCGCGAGGGCCAGCGCCAGGCCCGCCCCGGCCGAGTCCCCGGCGAACACCGTGCGCTCCGGCACGACGTGCTCCAGCAGGTCGCGGTACACGGTGTGGAGGAAGCCGAACGCCTCGCGGTAGGTGTGCTGGGGCGCCAGCCCGTAGATGGGCACCTCCACCCGGCAGCCCACGTCCGCCATGCGCGAGATCAGCACCCAGTGCCAGGGGGAGATCTCGCTGATGTAGGAGCCCCCGTGCACGTACAGGACGGCCTTGTCGGGGTCCTCCTCCCGGTCCCGGGCGAGGACCGTGTAGCTCGCGAAGCCCCCGACCTCCCGCCGGGTGGTCTCGTGGCGCTTGGCGACCCAGTGCGGCGGCTCGGGGTCGTCCTTGGCCTCGTCGATGCGCTCGCGCGCGCCCTCGACGGTCTCCATGGGGCGCTTGCGCGCCACCCGGAACGCCACCGCGAGCATTCTCGCCACCAGGCTGGGCATGGGTGTCTTCACTCTCCTCGGGGGATGTCCCCGACATCGCCACACGGGTGTCGCGGCGGGACGGGACCGCGGCGGTCCGGGGGAACGCGTTCTAGAGCACGACCAGGTCGTCCCGGTGCACCAGCTCGCGCTCGTAGGAGGGGCCCATCTCGCGGGCCAGCCACCGTGTGGACCTGCCCATCAGGTCGGGCACCTCGGCGGCGTCGTAGTTGACCAGTCCGCGCGCGACGACGGCGCCGCCCTCGTCGCACAGGTCCACCGGGTCGCCCGCGTTGAAGTCGCCGGTCACCCTCACCACACCGGCCGGGAGCAGGGACGCCTTCTCCCGCACCACCGCCGTGACAGCGCCGGGGTCCAGGACCAGGCTGCCCCGACCCGCGGTGGCGTGCGCCAGCCACAGCTGGCGGGCCGAGGGGCGCCGTCCGCGCCCCGGGGCGAACAGGGTGCCCGCGGGCCCACCCTCCAGGGCCGTGCGGGCGTTCGCGGCGGAGGTCAGCAGGGTGTGCACGCCCGCCTCGGTGGCGATCCGCGCGGACGCCACCTTGGTGACCATCCCGCCGGTGCCCACGCCCCGCCCGCCCGCGCTGCCGATGTCGATGCCGTCCAGGTCCGCCGGACCGCGCACGAGGCTGACCACCGACGACCCCGGAGCGGAGGGGTTGCCGTCGTACAGGGCGTCCACGTCCGAGAGCAGCACCAGCGCGTCGGCGCGCATCAGGTGCGCCACCAGGGCCGCCAGGCGGTCGTTGTCGCCGAACCGCAGCTCGTGCGTGGCCACGGTGTCGTTCTCGTTGACGATGGGCAGGGCGCCGATGTCGAGCAGGCGGCGCAGCGTGCGCTGGGCGTTGCGGTGCTGCACCCGCCGCATCATGTCCTCGACCGTGAGCAGGACCTGCGCCGCGGTGAGGTCGTGCCCGGCCAGCTCGGCCGTGTACGCGGCCAGCAGGAGCCCCTGGCCCACGCTGGCGGCGGCCTGCTGGGAGGCCAGGTCGCGGGGCCTGCGGGCCATGCCGAGCGGGGTCATCCCGGCCGCGACCGCCCCGGAGGAGACCAGGATGACCTCCTGGCCCGCGGCCCGGCGGTCCGCCAGCACCCGGACCAGGTCGCGGATGCGGCAGGAGTCGATCCGGCCGTCGGGTGTGGTCAGGGAGGACGATCCCACCTTGACCACGACCCGGCGCGCGGCGGCCACCGCCGCGCGCCCGGAGGCCTCCAGGGAGTCGGTCTGTTCGAGTCCTGCGCTGTGCACCGTGTGGGGCTTTCCATCCAGTGGCGCGGCACCGGGCGCCGCGCTCGTGCCTGTCGGCCGGGCCGTCGGTCCCCGCGCGGGTCAGCCCAGCCGGGCGTCGGACCCGCGCGGGCCGGACGGGACGACCTCGGCGTCCGTGGAGGGGTCCCAGTCGAAGACCACGGAGTCCTCCTCGGTGCCGATGTGCACCTCGGCGCCCTCGGTGGCGCCCGCCTTGGCCAGCTGCTCCTCGATGCCGAGGCGGTTGAGCCGCTCGGCGAGGTAGCCGACGGCCTCGTCGTTGGAGAAGTCGGTCTGGCGCACCCAGCGGGCGGGCTTGTCTCCGCGCACCTGGAAGGCGTTGCCGCCCAGCGGCACCACCTGGAAGGGCGCGTCGCCGATGGCCTGGGGACGGATCACGACCCGGGTGGGCTCCGCGGGCGGCGCGGCCTCGCGGGCCGCGGCCACCTGCTCGCCCAGGGCGAAGGACAGTTCGCGCAGCCCCTCGCGGGAGGCCGCGGAGACCTCCAGGACGCGGTAGCCGCGCTCGACCAGCATCGGGGTGACCAGCTCGGCGAGTTCGCGGGCCTCGGGGACGTCCACCTTGTTCAGGGCGACCAGGCGCGGCCGGTCGGACAGGTCCACGCCGGTGCTGCGGCCGTAGGCGGACAGCTCCGCCTCCAGTGCCTCCAGGTCGCTGACCGGGTCGCGGCCCTGCTCGTAGGTGGCGCAGTCCAGCACGTGCAGGAGGGTGGAACAGCGCTCGATGTGGCGCAGGAACTCCAGGCCCAGCCCCTTGCCGTCGCTGGCCCCCGGGATGAGGCCGGGCACGTCGGCGATGACGTACTGGACGTTGCCCGCCTCCACCACGCCCAGGTTGGGCACCAGGGTGGTGAACGGGTAGTCGGCGATCTTGGGGCGGGCCGCGGACATGGCGGCGATCAGGGACGACTTGCCCGCGCTGGGGAAGCCCACCAGGCCGACGTCGGCGATGGTCTTCATCTCCAGGCGCACGTCGAAGCCCTGGCCCTCCTCGCCCTTGAGGGCGAAGCCGGGGGCCTTGCGCCGCTTGGTGGCCAGCGCGGCGTTGCCCAGGCCGCCGTGGCCGCCCTCGGCGAGCACCAGCCGGGTGCCGTGGCCGACCAGGTCGGCGACGACCTCGCCGTCCATACGGCTGACCACGGTGCCGTCGGGCACCTTGAGGACGAGGTCATCGCCCTTGGCCCCGGCGCGGTGGCCGCCCTGGCCGGGCGTGCCGTTACCGGCGGCGCGGTGCGGGCGGCGCTGGTAGTCCAGCAGGGTCGCGGTCTGGGTGTCGACCTCCAGGACGACGTCCCCGCCGTGGCCGCCGTTACCGCCGTCCGGACCGCCCAGCGGCTTGAACTTCTCACGGTGCACGGAGGCGCAGCCATGCCCGCCGTTCCCGGCCTTGACGTGCAAGACCGCCTCGTCGACGAAGTCAGGCATAGCTCTCCCCGTTACTCTCCGGCCCCCGAGCGGGGGCCTGGACACACACGCGTCATCCAGTGACAACGCGAGAGGCGGGCCAGTGTTCCCTGGCCCGCCCTGTACAACGTCCGCGCGTGTGCCTACTCGGCGACGGCGGGAACGATGTTGACGGCCTTGCGGCCGCGGAAGCTGGCGAACTTGACCTCGCCGGCGACCAGCGCGAACAGCGTGTCGTCGCCACCGCGGCCGACGTTGGCGCCGGGGTGGAACTTGGTGCCGCGCTGACGGATCAGGATCTCACCAGCCGAGACGCTCTGGCCGCCGAAGCGCTTGACGCCGAGGCGCTTGGCGTTCGAGTCGCGACCGTTACGGCTGGACGAAGCGCCCTTCTTGTGTGCCATTTCTTCCAGGCCTCCTACTTCGCCGCGATGCCGGTGACGCGCACCTGGGTGTGCTTCTGGCGGTGACCCTGGCGCTTCTTGTAACCGGTCTTGTTCTTGTACTTCAGGATGTTGATCTTGGGGCCCTTGGTCTCACCGAGGACCTCGGCGCTGACCGTGTAGCCGCTCAGCTTGTCGACGTCGCTGATGACGTTGTCACCGTCGACGACGAGGATGGGCTGCCATGTGATGGTGGCGCCGGTCTCGTCGGAGACCTTGTCGATGTTCAGGACGTCATCGACAGACACCTTCTCCTGTCGGCCGCCCGCTCGCACGATCGCGTACACCGGGTAACTCTCTTCCTGCTCGCTCAACGAATAATGCTCGGGACCATCCCCGAGACATGAGCCCGGGGTCCGGGTCCGACCGCACCTGTGCCCAGATCGGCCGGGAGGCCCATCCCCGTGTGGGCGGGGAGGTGCCTCGTTCCACGATCCACTGATCGCCTGTAGCGGGGCGCGGGGATCCGAGGGAAACAAACCCTGCGTGGAGAGCACTTCGGTGTCGGGGCGCGCGATTGTGGTGGCATAGCGCGCCGACGCACCGTCCCTCAGATTACCATCGGCCCGCCACGGGCCTGTACACGTGCCGTGGTCCGGACCGGGCTGGCGCCGGTCCGGACCACGGCGGGGCTACCGCCCCTGAATCAGCCCGCGTCCACGGCGGTCGGCGGGGTGGCCGCCGCCCTGGTGCGCCGGGTCCGGCGACGCTTGGGCCGCTCGGCGGCCTCGTCGTCACCGGTCTCGGCGGGCGTCTCGGCGGCGGTCGCGTCCGCCTCGGCGGGGACGCTCTCACCGCCCGCGGCCTCGGCCTCACCGGTGTCGGCCGCCGCGCGGGCGGTACGACGGGTGGTGCGCCGGGCGCGGGTCTTCTTGGCCGGGGCCTCCTCGGGTGCCTCCGCGGCCTGCTCGGGCTCAGCGGCCTCAGGGGCCTCCTCCGTGGCGGTGATCTCCTCCTGCTCCTCCGCCGCGGCCTCGGCCTTGCGGGAGCGGGAGGCCCGCTTACGGGTCTTCTTGGCGGTCTCCGGGGCCGGGGCCCCGGTCGCCTGCGGAGCCTCGGGGGCCTCCTCGGTCCGCGCCGCGTCCGCCCCGGCGGACCCGTCGGCGTCACCGCCCGCCTTCTCGGGCTTGTCGGAGGACGGCTTCTCGGCCTTCTCAGCGGCCTGGTCCGGCTCGCCCTTGCCCTTCTTCTTCTTGCGGCCGTTGCCGTTGCCGCCGCCCTTGCCCTCGACCGGGTCGCCAGCGACCACCAGGCCGCGGCCGTTGCAGTGCTCGCAGCTGTGCGAGAAGGCCTCCAGCAGGCCCTGGCCGACCCGCTTACGGGTCATCTGGACCAGGCCCAGCGAGGTCACCTCGGCCACCTGGTGCTTGGTGCGGTCGCGCGAGAGGCACTCCAGCATGCGCCGCAGCACCAGGTCGCGGTTGGACTCCAGGACCATATCGATGAAGTCGATGACGATGATGCCGCCGATGTCGCGCAACCGGAGCTGGCGGACGATCTCCTCGGCCGCCTCAAGGTTGTTCTTGGTGACCGTCTCCTCCAGGTTGCCGCCCTGCCCGGTGAACTTGCCGGTGTTGACGTCGACCACGGTCATGGCCTCGGTGCGGTCGATGACCAGCGAGCCGCCGCTGGGCAGCCAGACCTTGCGCTCCAGGGCCTTGTTGATCTGCTCGTCGACGCGGTAGGCGGCGAAGACGTCGCGGTCCTCGTTCCAGTGCGAGAGGCGCTCGGAGAGGTTGGGGGCCACGTAGTCCACGTACTCGTGGACGGTGGTCCAGGCCTCATCACCGGACACGACGAGGCTGGAGAAGTCCTCGTTGAACACGTCGCGCACGACCCGCACCGTCAGGTCGGGCTCGCTGTTGAGCAGTGAGGGGGCGTTGGCCGACTTGGACTTGCGCTTGATGGAGTCCCACTGCTTGGCGAGACGGGTGATGTCGCGCTCCAGCTCCTCCTCGCTGGCGCCCTCGGCGGCCGTGCGCACGATGACGCCCGCGCCGGAGGGCATGACCTTCTTGAGGATCTGCTTGAGGCGCGCGCGCTCCTTGTCGGGGAGCTTGCGGCTGATGCCGGTCATCGAGCCGCCGGGCACGTACACGAGGTAGCGGCCGGGCAGGCTGATCTGGCTGGTCAGGCGGGCGCCCTTGTGGCCGACGGGGTCCTTGGTGACCTGCACCAGGACCGACTGGCCGGACTTGAGCACCGACTCGATGCGCTTGGGCTGGCCGTCCAGGCCGAAGGAGTCCCAGTTGACCTCGCCCGCGTACAGGACGGCGTTGCGGCCCTTGCCGATGTCGACGAACGCGGCCTCCATCGAGGGCAGCACGTTCTGCACCCGGCCCAGGTACACGTTGCCCACGTAGGAGCGGTGCGTGGCCCGGTCGACGTAGTGCTCGACGAGGATGTCGTCCTCGAGGACGGCGATCTGGGTGCGGTCCTCGACGCGGCGCACCACCAGGTCCCGCTTGACCGACTCGCGCCGGGCCAGGAACTCCGACTCGGTGACAATGGGCGCGCGGCGGCGGCCCTGCTCACGGCCCTCGCGGCGGCGCTGCTTCTTGGCCTCCAGCCGGGTGGAGCCGCGGACCGCCTGGACCTCGTCCTCGATCGGCTTCTCCTGGCGGGGCTCGCGCACCCGGACCACGGTGTTGGGCGGGTCGTCCGAGATGGCCTCGGGGCCGTCCCCCCCGCCGGAGCGGCGGCGACGGCGGCGCCGGCGACGGCTGCTGCGGTCGTCGGACTCGGCGGCCTCGTCGGCCGCGCCGTCGTCCTCGCCCCGGTCCTTGTCGCCGCGCTGCTCCGCCTTGTCCTCTGCGGGCTCGGGGGCCTCGGCGGCCTCGTCCTCGTCCGCGCGGGAGCGGCCGCGCCCCCGGCCTCCGCGACGGCGGCGACGGCGGCTGGGGCGGTCGTCGTCCCCGTCGCCGGTCTCCTCCGCACCGGTGGCCTGGGCGGTCTCCTCCTCGGGCTCCTCGCGCGCGTCCTCGTCGGCCTCCGCCGGGGCGGTGCCGCGGGCGGGCACGGGGGCGGCGCTGGCCACCGGGGGCTGGAAGAGCATGGAGGGGGCCTGGAAGACGTTGCCGCCGCCCGCCTCCACGGTCTCCTCGTCCTTGTCCTTGTCCTTGTCCTTGGCGGGCTCGTCGGCTGCCCCGGAGGGCGCGGTCCCGGCGGTCTCCGAGGCCGCGGCGGAGCGGGCGCGCGAACGGCCGCGGCTCCTGGCCGCGGAGGGGGCGGTGTCCTCCGAGGCGGGGGCGGAGGCGCGCGAACGGCGCGGAGCCGCGTCCTCGTCGGCGGAGGCGCGGGCCCTGCGCGGGGCGGCGTCCTCGTCGGGACGGCCCGCGGCGCGCACGGTGCGCCTGCGCGAGGTGGTGGTCACCGAGGTCTTGACCGTGCCCCCCTCACCGGAACCGGCGAGGGAGGTGACGGGCGCGGAGGGGGGAGTGAAGACGTCGTCGGGTTCGGGGGGTGGTCCGGCGGCGCGGCGGACGCCCTTGGCGGGCGCGGGCGTGGTCACGCGCACCTCGCCGCCCCCCGCGGGGGGCGCCGCCGCCGTGTTGTCGGTTGTTTCAGTTGTACCCGCGGTGCCGTCGGCACCGTTGTTGGGCTCGTTGTCGAGCATCCGGGCGGTCTCCCGTCAGAGTCCTCGGGCGCGCCGCGACCTCTCGGTCGGCGGCGCGGCTCACGAGAACTGTCGTCGCTGTGTCAGCGCCGACGGCGCCGGGGCGCCGTCGGGGCAAAGTCCTGTGGTGTCGCCCATGTTCCCCGCTTCGGGGCCGCTCATCCGCGCGGTCCCGCCATGGGCGTTGACGGCCGTGGTGCGTCTTCGCGCCGCTCGTCCGCGTTGTCGTCCGCGGGTCCGGAGCTCGTGTGGGCTTCGGGCCGGTCCTGGGAGAGCGGGTCCGCGATCGCACCTGTCGTCTCGTCCAGCGGCCCCTGCGCCAGCCGGGTCATCATCGGAGATGACGGCGGCGCGAGGTCGGCCACGTGGCGAAGGCCGGTCAGCACGTCGTCCGGTCGAACAGCAGGTGTCGTGTGCCGTACGACCATCCGAAGTATGGCATATGTCGTGTGATGTTCCTCTGGGGCGCGCCCGAGGGAGTCAGCGCACACGTCGATGCGGACCACCGCCGGCCGCGTGTCGAAGCGGCGACGGCCCTTCTTCGTCATCCGCTCCACCTCGACGCTGTCGGCGGCCAGATAGGCGGCCACCGCCCTGGCGGCGTCGTCGGGGTCGACGCCCGCCATCTCCACGCGCCATTCGGAGGCCTGGAGCCGGTCGGCCAGCCCGGGATGTCGGGCCTCGACGACCTCGACGACGTCGATGCCCTGGGGCATGGCCGCGTCGATGTCGGCTCGGACCCTCTCGGGCGGACGGTGCTCGGCCAGAGTGAGTTCAAGGTACTCCGCCTCGCTGGCGACCCCTGTGGGGGCCGCGCCGGTGTAGGAGACCTTGGGGTGAGGCGAGAAGCCAGCGGAGAAAGCCACGGGTACGGAGGCCCTGCGCAGGGCGCGCTCCAGAGCCCGGGCGATGTCGCGGTGGCTGGCGAACCTCATGCGTCCGCGCTTGGCGTAGTGGACGCGAAGCCGTTGTCCGGGTTTGGCGGTGGAGGGTGAGGTGGTGCCCTCGGATGCGGGGGGCAGCTCAACTCCTTTCCTCATGCCCCCTGGTGCGGTCGGCGGGGCGACCTGAAGGGGCTGTTCCTCGTCCTGTTCAGCGTACGGTGCGCCGTGGTGCACATGCGCCAGCAGGACTACGCATACCGGTATCTCCCCCACTGACCTGCGGTCGAAAAGTCCCCGAGCGGTCGGAGCGGACACCGGAGCCGTGTTCACCACCAGAACGCGGGGTTCACCGAAAAAAATCCGAAGAAAATCTGGATCCGATGGCAACCCCCCGCGCAGCCCGCGAGTCCTATTACACGTACGGCCCGGCGCGAGCGGGGCGCCGGGCCGTACACCTTCCTCCCCCGGGCCGCTCCCCCTCAAGGGTCGAGAGAGCGCCCGGAGCGCGAAATCCTACTTCACGCCCTCCCGGGGCACATGAGCCGACCCCCGCCCCGGCACGGACGCCAGAACCCCTGACCCCACCGACGACCGGTGGGACCAGGGGTTCCTCCGTGTCCGGCGCCGCCCGGAAACCTCCCGGGCCAGCGCGGCACGCCGCCGTGGCCGCAGCCCTACGGCCGCGGGGCGGGGTCCGCCCCGCGACCGGCGCCCGGTCGGCTAGACCACGTTGAGCGGCAGCAGCGGGCGGCCCTCCGCCGGGGCGTTGATCTGGATCTCGGTGCCCATGCTCGGGCAGACACCGCAGTCGTAGCAGGGGTTCCAGCGGCAGTCGTCCACCTCCAGCGACTCCTCGCCGTACAGCGAGTCCTGCCAGTCCTGCCACAGCCACGACCGGTCCAGGCCCGCGTCCAGGTGGTCCCAGGGCAGGACCTCGTCCTCGTCGCGCTCGCGGGTGGTGAACCAGTCCACGTCCACCGGGAGGTCGGCCAGGGCGGCCTCGGCGGCCCCGGACCACCGGTCGTAGGAGAAGTGCTCGCTCCAGCCGTCGAACCGGCCCCCGGAGCGCCACACCTCCTCGACCACCCGGCCGACCCTGCGGTCCCCCCGGGAGAGCAGGCCCTCGATGATGGAGGGGCGGCCCTCGTGGTAGCGCAGACCGATCGACTTGCCGTACTTGCGGTCGCCCCGCAGCCTGTCGCGCAGCTTGCGCAGCCGGGCGTCGACGGCCTCGTGCGAGGTCTGCGCCGCCCACTGGAACGGGGTCTGCGGCTTGGGCACGAACCCGCCGATGGACACCGTGCAGCGGATGTCCTTGCGTCCGGTCACCTCACGACCGGTCCGGATCACCTCGGTGGCCAGGTCGGCGATGGCCAGGACGTCCTCGTCCTCCTCGGTGGGCAGGCCGCACATGAAGTACAGCTTCACCTGCCGCCACCCGGCCGCGTACGCGGCGGTGACGGTGCGGATGAGGTCCTCCTCGGTGACCATCTTGTTGATCACCCGGCGCATCCGCTCGCTGCCGCCCTCCGGCGCGAACGTCAGGCCGGAACGGCGCCCGTTGCGGGTCAGCTCGTTGGCCAGGTCGATGTTGAACGCGTCCACGCGGGTGGAGGGCAGGGACAGGCCGGTGTTGGTGCCCTCGTAGCGGTCGGCGAGCCCCTTGGCGATCTGCCCGATCTCGCTGTGGTCGGCGCTGGACAGCGACAGCAGCCCCACCTCCTGGAAGCCGGAGGCCTCGACGCCGTCCTGGACCATCTTCGTGACGGTCTCCTTGTTGCGCTCGCGCACCGGCCGGGTGATCATCCCCGCCTGGCAGAACCGGCAGCCGCGCGTGCAGCCGCGGAAGATCTCCACGCTGTAGCGCTCGTGCACGGACTCGGCGGTCGGCACGATCGGCTTCTTGGGGTAGGGCCACTGGTCCAGGTCCATCACGGTGTGCTTCTGCACCGTGCCGGGCACCCCGGGCCGGTTGGGCGTGTAGGAGGCGATCCGCCCGTCCTCGTGGTAGGCCACGTCGAAGAAGCGGGGCACGTACACGCCGCCGGTCGCGGCCAGGCGCAGCAGCAGGCCGTCGCGCCCGCCGGGCTCGCCCTCCTCCTTGAACTCGCGGATGATCTCGGTGATGGCGAGGGTGATCTCCTCGCCGTCGCCCAGGACCACCGCGTCCAGGAAGTCGGCGATCGGCTCGGGGTTGAAGGCCGAGTGCCCGCCCGCCAGCACGACCGGGTGGTCGGCGGTGCGGTCGGCCGCGCGCAGCGGGATGCCCGCCAGGTCCAGCGCGGTGAGCATGTTGGTGTAGCCCATCTCGCTGGCGAAGCTCAGCCCGAGCACGTCGAAGGCGGCCAGCGGCCGGTGCGAGTCCACGGTGAAGTGCGGCACGCCGTGCTCGCGCATGAGCTTCTCCAGGTCCGGCCACACCGCGTAGGCGCGCTCGGCCAGCACGCCCTCGCGCTCGTTGAGGACCTCGTACAGGATCTGGACGCCCTGGTTGGGCACTCCCACCTCGTAGGCGTCCGGGTACATCAGCGCCCAGCGCACCCGGGTCTCGTCCCATTCCTTGACCACGGAGTTGAGCTCGCCACCGACGTACTGGATGGGCTTGGCCACCTGCGTCAGCAGGGGTTCCAGCCGCGGGAAGAGGCTTTCGACGGACATGGTGTGGGCCTTCGTTCGGCGGACATCGTGTCGGGTGTGCGTGGACCCCCGCCGTCGCGGGGGCCGGCGCGGTGACGCGTGGAGCGCGCCCGCGCGGATGTTCCCAGGCTACCGGCGCCACGGGCTCCGGGCCGCTCCGTCCACAGGCCCGGTCGGGACCCGCCCCGGGCCTGTCCCCCGGCGCCGCGCCGCTCCCCCGCCGGGATCGGCCCTCCGCACGGCGGCAGGGCGGGCACCGGCGCCTGCGCCGTGCCCGCCCCGCCGGTGTCGTGCTCCGTGTCCCTAGGCGAAACCCCGGTCCCGGGAGTCGACGCCCAGCACCAGCCCCAGGGCGACCATGTTGGCCACGATCGCGGTGCCGCCGTAGGACATGAACGGCAGCGGCAGACCCGTCACCGGTACGACCCCCAGCCCCATCCCGATGTTGATGAAGGCCTGGAACCCGAACCAGGCGACCACGCCCACGCACAGCAGGCGCGGGTAGGGCTGCTCGCACCCCTGGGCGATGCGCAGGATCCGCCACAGGATCAGCGCGAACAGGCCGATGACCACCACCGACCCCACGAACCCCAGTTCCTCGCCCGCCACCGTGAAGATGAAGTCGGTGTGCTGCTCGGGCACGAACTGCCCGTGCGTCTGCTCGCCCTGGAACAGCCCGGTGCCGTTGAACCCGCCCGACCCCACCGCGATCAGCGCCTGGTTGGAGTTGTACCCCGCGCCCTGCGGGTCGGCGGTCGGGTCCATCAGGGTGGCGATGCGGTCCAGCTGGTAGGGCTCCAGCAGGTCGAACCACCACACGCACAGCGCGCCGACCACCCCGCACGCCAGCATGCCCGCCACCCACACGATCGGGGCGCCCGACAGCGTGAGCATGCCCAGGAAGATCGTGACGAGCACCAGAGTGGTGCCCAGGTCCGGCTGCGACATCACCAGTGCCAGCGGCACCGCCAGGACCACCAGGCAGAACACCACGTCCCGCGTCATCGGCCGGGCCTCGCCGTCGCGGGGCTCCCCCAGCAGCGTGGCCAGGACCAGGACCAGACCGACCTTGGACAGCTCACTGGGCTGGAACTGGAAGCCGCCGACCACGATCCAGCCGCGCGACCCGTTGATCACCTCGCCGAGCGGGGTGAGCACCAGGACCAGCGCGACCACCGTGACCAGGTAGACGATCGGAGCGTACGCGCGGATCGTGCGGTGGTCCACCGCGGCGACCAGAAGGCACAGCGCCCACGCCACCAGGAGGTGGAGCAGGTGGCGGACCAGGTGTTCGGTGGACTCCAGCGGGTCGCTGCCGTCGCCCGGGATGGTCGCCGACCACACCAGCAGCGTACCGATGGCGCACAGGACCGCCACCGACACGACCAGCGTCCAGTCCAGTCGGCGCGCCAGGCCCGCCGCGCTGCGTCCGATCTCGGCGCTCCGCGACCCGGGCGCCCCCATGTAGGTGCTCATGGCTACCGATCCAGCAGGTCGATGGAACCGTCGGGACGGACGTCGGGCAGCTGCTCGGGCGGCGCGCCGCCCGGGATCAGCGGCTCCGCGCCGCCGGACGCGTCTGCCTCGGTCTCGGCCCCCTGTGCCGGGGAGTCGAACCCGTAGATGCCGTCGTAGATGGCCCGCGCGATGGGCGCCGCCGTCGTACCGCCGGTACCGCCCTGGGAGACCAGGACGACGATGGCGAACTGCGGGTCGTCGGCGGGCGCGTAGGAGGCGAACCAGGAGGAGACCTGGCGCCCCTCCACGTCGGCGCTGCCGGTCTTGCCCGCGACGGACACCTGGTCCTGCGGGAACCCGGCGAAGGCGCCGCGGGCGGTGCCCTCCTTGGGGACCGCGGTGAGCGCGGTCTGGAGGTACTCCAGCGTCTCGTCGCTGACCGGGAGCTCGCCGCGCACGACCGGTTCGATCTCGCGCACCTCCGTCCCGTCTGCGGAGACCAGCGCCCTGCCGATGCGCGGCTCGTAGAGCTTGCCGCCGTTGGCGATGGCCGCGTAGGCGCTGGCGAGCTGGAGCGGGGTGACGAGGACGTCGCCCTGGCCGATGGCGAAGTTGACGGCCTCGTTGGCCCGCCACTGGAAGCCCTCCACACACTGCTCGTAGGCCAGCAGTTTGAGGTAGGCGGCGCGCGACGGGTCGGTCTCGGCGACGTCGGGGTAGCCGTGCTCGCCCCGGTGGCAGTTGTTCTCGCGGGTCTCCTGCCAGAAGGTGCGCTTCCACTCGCGGTCGGGGATGCGCCCGGAGGTCTCGTAGGGCAGGTCGATCCCGGTCGGTGAGCCGAAGCCGAAGCCCTTGGCCATCTCGGCCATCGCCTCGTCGGCCTCGCCGTCGGGGTAGAGCCCGCCGTCGTCCTTCCACATCTGGTAGCCGAAGTTGTAGAAGACGGTGTTGCAGGAGACCACGATGGCCTCGTGGAGGCTGATCGGCCCCTGGCCCTGGCCCTCGTAGTTCTCGTAGTTCTGCCCGGCCAGGTTCACCGAGCCCGGGCAGGCGTAGGTGCTGCGCAGCGAGTAGCCGTTCTCCGCCGCCGCCGCGAGCGAGGAGACCTTGAACGTGGAGCCCGGCGGGTAGGTGCCCTGCACGGCGCGGGAGAGCAGCGGCTCGCCCGCCTCCTCGCTGAGCATCTCGTCGAAGGTCTCCTGGTCGATGCCGCCGCGCCAGATCGCGGGGTCGTAGGTGGGCAGGCTCGCCATGGCCACCACGCCGCCGGTGCGCACGTCCAGGACGATGGCGGCGCCGGAGTCGGCCTTGTAGCGGGGCCGGGCGTTCTCCATCCCCTCGGCCAGCGCCTCCTCGGCGATCTTCTGCACGCCGAGGTCGACATGGGTGACCAGGTGCGTCCCCGGTTCGGGCGGCGTCTCGGAGATGACCTCCATGACCTCGCCGTGGTTGTTCACGCCCAGGACGCGCTTGCCCGCGGTGCCGCGCAGCTGGGCGTCGTAGACCGCCTCCACGCCGTCGCGGCCCACCATGTCGATGCCGGTGAACTGGGTACGCAGGTCCTCGCGGGCCTCCAGCTCCTCCTGGGTCACCGGTTGCAGGTAGCCCAGCATCTGGGAGCCGTGCTCGCCCTGCGGGTACTCGCGCACGGCGTGGGCCTGGGCGCTGATCCCGGGGAAGCGGTCGGCGCTCTCCATGATCTGGAGGGCGACGGACGGCTCCACGTCGTCGGCCAGGGTGACGGGCTGGTAGGGCGAGCCGGGCCAGCACGGGCGGCTCACCTCGGGCCCGCACAGGCGCATGCGCTTCTGGAGCTCCTCCAGCGGGACGTCGAGCACCTCGGACAGGTCGGTCAGGACCTTCTCCCCGCCGTCGTCCATGCCCGTGATCTCGTGGTAGTCGGCGGAGACCACCAGCTCGGTGCTGTTGTTGACCAGCGGGCGGCCGGTGGCGTCCAGGATCTGCCCCCGCGTGGCGGGGACGAGGAGCTGCTGGTGGTGGTTGGCCACCGCGAGCTCCCGGTAGTGGTCCCACATCGGGATCTGGAGGTACCACAGCCGTACGGCCAGGGCCGCGAAGAGCACCAGGACCAGGATCTGGGCGAGCAGCAGTCCGGCCCGGCCGAGCTTGCGGCCGGGCAGTTCGACGTCGTCGACGGGCGACATGTGCACGTTCACCACCCCCCCGTGGACACCGGGCCCCGGACTCCGGCGAGCTCGCTGTCGGAGAACGCCCCCCGCGCCCACAGCAGCGGAAGCGTGACCAGCGGCGAGACCAGGGTGGTCAGGGCGGCGCCGACGAGGGTGTTGACGGCCACGGCGGCCAGCGACATCCGCGGGTCGCCCATGAGCACGCCGACCAGCGCGTAGCCCAGGCCCACTCCCACTGCGGTGACGGCGGTGGCGGCCATCAGGGCCCACACCGAGGGCCTGCCGCCCAGGGCCCCGGCGGAGCCGGTGTTCCTGTGCAGCAGGGCCAGCAGGTAGGCGGCCACGCACAGCACCAGGGCGTAGCGGCCCAGCGCGTGCTCGGCGGGCGGCAGGACGTCCATGGCCAGTCCGGCGGCGAAACCGCACGCCGCGGCGGCGGCGGGGCTGGTGGTCAGGGCGACCGCGACGATCGCCGCGGCCACGAGGTCGGGCCCGGCCCCCCACTCGAACGGGAGCCGGTTGACCACGGTGGCCTGGGCGAGGACGGCGACGGCCACCAGGACCAGGGTCGCTGCGTTCCTCATGAGCGTTCCCCCTTGTCGGGTCGGGGCGGGAGCACGGAGTCGCGCGGGTCCTCCTCGGGACCCCCGACCACGACGCCCACCACGTCCAGGGACGAGAAGTCCACGGCCGGGGCGATACGGGCGAGGCGGCTGAGCGCGCCGGGCGCCACCTGCACCTCCTCGACGGTGCCGATCGGCACGCCGGGCACGAAGGGCGCGCCCTCGTGCGAGCCGAGCGTGACCAGCCGGTCCCCGGCCTCGACCGGCGCCTGGAGGTCGAACAGCTCCAGGGTCAGTTCGGCGTCGGGGCCGCCGGGGACCGTGCCGCCCCGGACCACGCCGATCTTGCGCGTGGCCTCCAGGCGTGCGCCGACGGCGGAGTTGACGTCGGTGGCGAGCATGACGGTGGCGGTGCTCGGACCGGCCTCGATCACCTTGCCCACCAGGCCGGAGCCGTTGACCACGGTCATGTCCGGGCGCACACCGGAGTCGGTTCCGGTGTCGATGGTGACCGTGTCGGCGTAGCCGCGCGCGGTGACGTGGGTGACGGACTGGGCGGGGACGATCTCGTAGCCGCCCAGACCGGCCAGCCCCAGCATCGCGTCGAGCTGCTCGGCGCGTGCCTTGTCGATGCGGGCGGCCCGCAGGTCGTCCTCCAGCTCGGCGTTGGCCTGCTCCAGCTCGGCGACGCGCTCGGATTCGGGGCCGCTGACCAGGCCCTCGTAGAGACCGGTCACGGGCCCGGTCGCCCAGGTGACGCCCGCGGCGGCGGGCGCGAAGACGAGTTCGCCGCCCGTGCGGGCCACGGAGGTGACGGGGTTGGCGCCGGGACGGGCGTCCAGGACGAGCAGGGCCACCGCCACGGCCACGAGCACGGCGAGGAGTACGCGGGATCTGCGTGAGTCGCGGAACATGGGTCACCTCCGCCGTTCGGGGACGAGTACCTGGTGGAGCCGTTCGTAGTTCTCTACGCAGGTGCCAGAGCCGACAGCGACGGAGTCCAGCGCGTTGTCGGCGACGTGGATGGGCATCCCGGTCTCGTGCAGGAGCCTCTCGTCGATCCCGCGGAGCAGCGCTCCGCCGCCGGTGACGGCGATGCCGCGGTCCATGATGTCGCCCGACAGCTCCGGGGGGCACTTGTCCAGGCTGGTGCGGACCGCGTCGACGATGGCGGTGACCGGCTCCTCGATCGCCTGGCGGACGTCGCTCTCGGACAGGACGATGGTCTTGGGCAGCCCGCTGACGAGGTCGCGCCCGCGCACCTCGGCGCGGATCTCCTCCGAGCCGGTCGGGTAGGCGGAGCCGATGGCCATCTTCAGCTCCTCGGCCGTGCGCTCCCCGATCATCAGCGAGAACTCCTTCTTGACGAAGGTCGCGATGGCCTGGTCGAGTTCGTCGCCGCCCACGCGGATGGACTGCGAGGTGACGATGCCGCCCATCGAGATCACGGCGACCTCGGTGGTGCCGCCGCCGATGTCCACGACCATGTTCCCGGTGGGCTCGTGGACGGGGAGCCCGGCGCCGATGGCGGCGGCCATGGGCTCCTCGATGATGTAGACCCTGCGCGCGCCGGCCTGGTAGCCCGCCTCCTTGACCGCGCGGTGCTCGACCGAGGTGATGCCGCTGGGCACCGCCACGATCAGGCGCGGCTTGGCGAAGTGGCGCCGACGGTGGATCTTCTGGATGAAGTAGCGCAGCATGCGCTCGGTGATCTCGAAGTCGGCGATGACACCGTCCTTGAGGGGACGGATGGCCGTGATGTTGGTCGGCGTGCGGCCGATCATCTGCTTGGCCTCGATGCCGACAGCGACGATCCGGCCCGTTGAGGTGTTGAGCGCGACCACCGACGGCTCGTTCAGAACGATGCCGCGTCCTCGCACGTACACGAGCGTGTTGGCGGTACCCAGGTCGACGGCCATGTCCCGGCCGAGAAAAGCAAGGTTGTTCGGCATGTAACGTCCTCAGAGGCGCCGTGTCGGACGTGGTTGCCCGGGGCGACCATACGTAGTCGTTCCGGCACGATAGGTGTTGAGTCCCCCGTATCGTAACGGTCAGCACTTAGTCCGTTACGCAAACACACCGAATTGTTGCCCCGTCGGCGGACGAACCGACCGAAGTCGCCCGTGGCCGCGGGTCCCACATGCCGAGGGACCCGCGGCCGTGCCGTCTTCCCTACAGGCCGGGGAAGAAGAGCTTGATCTCGCGCTCGGCGGAGTAGGTGGAGTCCGAGCCGTGCACGATGTTCTGCTGCACCTCCAGCGCGAAGTCGCCGCGGATGGTGCCGGGGGTGGCGGTCACCGGGTCGGTGGCGCCGGCCAGGGCGCGGAACGCCTCCACCGCGCGCTCGCCCTCGACCACCATGGCCACGAGGGGGCCGCCGGTGATGAACTCGACGAGCGAGCCGAAGAACGGGCGCTCGGCGTGCTCCTCGTAGTGCGTCTTGGCGGTCTCGGCGTCGAGCGTGCGCAGCTCCATGGCGACCAGCTTCAGGCCCTTGCGCTCGATGCGCGAGATGACCTCGCCGACGATGTTGCGGCGGACGCCGTCCGGCTTGATGAGAACGAGAGTGCGCTCCACGTGCGTGTCAACTCCTCACTGGGGCTCCGCGTGGCGCACGTGGGCACCCGCCCACGGCAGCGGCCGCACGCGGAGGAATCGGGTGATGGGTCACAGGTGCGGGGGCCGCAGGAGGAGGGTTCTCCCCGGGCCGCCCGCCCGGACCTGCGTCACACTATCGCGTTTGGCGCGTGGGCGCGGAGGCCTCGGCGTCCTCGCCCCGCCCGGCGGCCTCCGCCTCGGCGCGGGCCAGGTGGGCGGCCTTCATCTCGTCGGTGCGGCGGCCCATGATGACGCCGGTCACCCACAGGGAGACGAACACGACGGCGATCAGAACCGCCCCGGAGACCAGGAAGGAGGTGAACAGGAAGGCTGCCTGAAGCACCCAGGCCGCGTAGTGCGCCCAGCGGTGCTTCTGGAGTCCGGAGAGCACGAGGGCGGCGACGGCCATCCCTCCCCACAGGCTCCCGGCGAGGACCGGGTCCATCCCCTCCAGGGAGACGGCGACGGGGATGAAGAGGCCGATCACGATGACCTCGAACACCAGGATGACGGCGCAGACTACACGCACGGCGGGTTCCCTTCGTAGTAGACCTGGCCCGTCACTCCTGCGCACCGCGCAACAGGTGGACGGCGTCACCGGCGGTGACGACCGATCCGGTGACCAGTACACCGGTGCCGCCGAACTCCCCGCCTTCCTCGGCCAGGCCCACTGCCCGGTCGATGGCGTCGTCGAGTCGGGGCTCCACGTGCACGCGTTCCTCACCGAAGACGTGCTGGGCGACGTTGGACAGCCGCTCCGGTTCGAGGGAACGCGGGGAGGAGTTACGGGTGACGACGATCTCGTCGAGCAGTGGTTCGAGGGGTTCGAGGATCCCCTCGACGTCCTTGTCGGCCATGATCGCGACCACCCCGACCAGCCGGGAGAAGGTGAAGGCCTCCTCCACGGCCGCCGCGGTGGCGGTCATTCCGGCCGGGTTGTGCGCCGCGTCGGCGATGATGGTCGGGCTGGTGCGCACGACCTCCATGCGGCCCGGGGAGTCCACTCCCGCGAGGGCCTCGGCGACGATCGCGGGGTCCAGGCCCCCGGCGTCGTCGCCGGAGGAGGCGAACGCCTCGACCGCGGCCACGGCCACGGCGGCGTTCCCGGCCTGGTGCGCCCCGAACAGGGGCAGGAACAGGTTCTCGTAGCTGCCGGTGAGGCCCTTGAGGGCGATCTGCTGGCCGCCGACGGCGATCTCGCGGGAGGTGACGCCGAACTCCAGCCCCTCCCTGGCCACCCGGGCCCCGACCTCCGCGGCGTTGCGGACCAGGGCCTCGGCGGCGGGCAGCGGCTGCTGGGCCAGGACCGCCACGGAGTCGGGCTTGATGATGCCCGCCTTCTCCTCGGCGATGCCCTCCACCGTGTCGGGCAGGTACTCGGTGTGGTCGATCCCGATGGGGGTCACCACGGCGACGTCGCCGTCGATGACGTTGGTGGCGTCCCACCGGCCGCCCATGCCGACCTCGACGACGGCCACGTCCACGGGGGCGTCGGCGAAGACGGCGTAGGCCATCACCGTGAGGATCTCGAAGAACGACAGCGGTGCGTCGTTCATCGAGTCGGCCATCTCGATGTAGGGGCGGATGTCGTCGTAGGCCTCGACGAACCGCTCCTGGGATACGGGCTCCCCGTCGATGACGATGCGTTCGCGCACGGTGCGCAGGTGCGGGCTGGTGTAGCGGCCCACGCGAAGACCCCGCCCGCGCATGAGCGCGTCGATCATGCGGGCGGTGGAGGTCTTGCCGTTGGTACCGGTGACGTGGATGGCCCGGAAGTTGCGGTGCGGGTCGCCCAGGAGGTCCAGCAGAGTGCGGACCCGGTCCAGTCGAGGATCGATGTCGGACTCGGGCGCTCGGGAGAGGATCTCCGCGGTCACCTCGGCGTAGCGCTGCTCGGCGCTGGCTTCGCTCACGGTGTCTCGGTGTCTCGTGTGTTCGGGGTGTACACCCGCGCCAGTCTACGCGCCCCCACCTGGGCACGGTCCCCGGGTAAAGGAAGCGGCGGCCTGTGTCGCGCAGACCATACTGGTGCCATGCTCGAACTTGACCCCTTCTTCACCGAGTGGGCGCGGCGCCGCCCCGACCGCCCCCGCGACCGCACCGGAAGCCTGGAGCGTGCCACGGCGCTGATGCGCGTGCTCGGGCTGGACACGCGCCGCCCCCCGGTACTGGGGGTGGTGGGGTCCAAGGGCAAGGGGAGCACGGCGACGACGGCCGCGGCGGCGCTGTCCTCGGCCGGGCTGCGCACGGTCCTGGTCACCGGGCCGAGCTTCCGCTCCTACCGCGAGCGCGTACGGGTGGACGGGACCTCGGTGTCCGACGCCGAACTGGACGTGTTGGGCGCCCGGATCGACGCCGCCCGACGGGAACTGCCGACGGTGGAGGAGTTCGGCGGCCACCTGGCACCGAGCGGGCTGTTCCTCGTGGCGGGGCTGCTGCGCGCCGTCGAGGTGGGCGCCGACGTGTGCGTGCTGGAGGCCGGGATGGGCGGTCATCGCGACGAGCTGCGCCTGGTCGGCCCGGAGGTCGTCGCCCTGGGCAAGGTCTTCGCCGAGCACGTGGGCGTCCTCGGCGACACCGTGGCGCAGATCGCCCGGGAGAAGGCGCGGGTGGCCGGGGAGCGGACCCGCGCGCTGGTGCGCCTGCCGCAGACCGCGGAGGTGGCCGCTGCGGCCGACGCCGCCCTGGCCGAGGCCACCGGGGGCCGGGTGCGGGCCGAGGTGGTCGATCCGGACCTGCCGGGGGTGGAGCCGCCGCCCGGTCTGCGCCCGCCGGGGCTGTCCGCGGCCTCGGGGGTGCTGGGGACGGCTGCGGCGGCGCGGATGCTGGGCCACCTGGGCCGCCCGCCCCTGGACCCGGAGCGGCTGCACGCCGTGCTGGGCACCGTCCGGCTGCCGGGGAGGCTGTCCCGCCACGCCGTGCCCGCGGGGGCGGGAGGAGCGTCCGGCCGTGTCGGAGGGGCATCCGGCGGTGACCCGGTGGGGGGCGGCACCGCACCGGAGGCCGAGGTGGTCGTGGACTCGGCCATCGACCGCAACGGGGTCGCCGCCGCCCTGGCCCACGCCCGCGGGCTGTGGGGCGGGGTGGACCACGTGCTGCTGTGCCTGCCCGACCACAAGGACGTGTCGGGGGCGGTGGAGGTCCTGGGCGACCTGCCCGTGACCGCCGTGCGCCTGCCCGAGGCCCACCTGCGCTTCGAGCACGCCCTGCCGGAACACTGGGGCCGCATGGACGCCGCGGACCTGTCCCCCGCGGCCCTGCGCGCGCTCGGCGAACGCGTGCTGGCCCTGGGCACGGTTTACTTCACCGGCCGGGTCCTGGAGGCCGTGGACGCCCCCACCGACCGCCTCTTCGGCTGAGACCGCGAGGCCGCGTGGCCCCCGACCGCCCGACCCCGACCCCGACCCCGACCGCCCGCGTCGTCCACAGGTCGGAGGAGGTTCTGGCGGTGCCGGGCGCCGACGCGGAACACTCGGATACGGGGGGTCGGGGTTCCCCGGCGCCGGGGCGCGGCTCCCCCGGAATCGAGCCTACGCCGCCGGGTCCCGGCCCGGAAGCGCTCTCCCGCCGCTGTGGAGAACTCCCCGTGCTCCTGCCGCCGGTTCGTGTCCGGCGTCCGGGGGCCGACGCCCGACGCCCGGGGCCGGGGTCCGGGCACAAAGCGGGAGTCCATGGCACAGGAGCGGGCCATGCACAGGAGGCGGGGGCGGTGCCGCGGCACCGCCCCCGCCCGGGTCGCGGGCCCGGGAAGCCCGTCAGCCCCTACCCGCCGTCAGCGCCGTCCCGGCCGGTAGCTCTCCTGGCTCTGCGGGTTGAACTCCTCCATCCGCACCCGCTCGGCCGCGCGCACGCGCGGGTCGTCGATCCGCAGCACGTCCAGGCCGCGCTCGATGTCGGACGAGTACACGTAGCCGTTGTAGTAGTACGTCGACCAGGTGTCGTTGTCCTGTACGCCCTCCTCGACGCGGGAGTCCACGTCGAAGAAGCCGATCTCGCTCGGGGCGCCCGGGTCGTTGAAGTCGATCACCGAGACGCCGCCCTGGTACCAGGACTGCACGAAGTAGTCCTGGCCGGGCACCGGGATCAGCGAGCCGTTGTGCGCCACGCACACCTGGTCGCCCTGGTGGCGGTCGATCTTGAAGTAGCTGGCGAACTCCAGCTCCGGCGAGTCGCCGCCGCCCACCTCGTAGATCGCGTCGGCGCCGCGCCGGGGACCGACCTCCTCGGTGCAGGTCGGAGCGCCGCCACCGCCGAGCTCGTCGGTGAACAGCACGGTGCGGGCGTCGTTGGTGAAGGTCGCCGAGTGCCAGAACGCGAAGTTCTCGTCCTGGACCACCTCGGTGACGACCGGGTTCACCGGATCGGAGATGTCCATCAGCACGCCGTCGCCCATGCAGGCGCCCGCGGCGATGTCGCGCTCGGCGTAGACGGTGATGTCGTGGCAGCCCTGAGTGGGCAGCAGCAGCCCGTCCTGCTCGTGGTTGCCGCCCTCGGGGAACAGGACCGGCTCGTTGACGACCGCGGCCTCCTCGGGCGCGTCGTGCGGCACCTCGATGACGGAGATCTTGTCGTGCGGGGGCTGGCAGTTCGGGAAGGCCTCCGACGGCGAGTACGACGACACGTAGATCAGGTCGCTGTCGCCGGTCTTGCTCGGCACCAGGGTGTTGGTGTGCGAGCCGCAGTCGGTGCGCACCGCCGACACGTACTGCGGGTTGGCCTTGTCGGAGATGTCGAAGATCCGGATGCCCTCGAAACCGTCCGGATCGGTCACCGGGACGGAGGGGGCGCCGCACTCGGTGCCCGCCCTGGGGTAGTCCACCGAGAAGTAGAGCAGGTCGCCGCTGACCGACACGTCGCCCTGACCGCCCGGGCACAGGACCTCGGAGACGACCCGCGGCTCCTCCGGCTCGGAGATGTCGTAGACGACGAAGCCGTCGTAGTTGCCGCCGATGGCGTAGTCGCCGCTGAAGGCCAGGTCGGAGTTGACGTTGCGCACGGCCGAGGGCTTGGGCGTGTGGGCGACGTGGGTGATGTTGTCGCTGTGGATGTCTTCGGCGGGCGCCTCGTCCGCCTGGGCGGCGGCCGGGCCGAGGAGCCCGAGGAGCAGGGACGCGGCCGCGGCGGACGCGAGGGCCGCGGTGCGCCGCAGCGCCTTCCTGGCCCGTGGTGCTGCGGGAGGTGCGGGCATGGGTTCTCCTGTGTGCACTAGGGGGTGGGGGTGGACGCGCCGGGGCCGCGGCGTACACGGCCGCGGCCCCGGTCGTTCGTCACCCGGCCACGGGCCGGGCGGCGTTCGGGCGGGCGCCCCGGGTTCCCCTCGGGGCCCGGGGCGCCCGTGCGGTCAGCGGCCGTTGCCGCGGCCCGGCCGGTACTCGGGCTGGGACTGGGGGTTGAACTCGTCCATCCGCACCTGTTCGGCGACCCGGAACCGGGGGTCCTCCAGCTTCAGGACGTCGAGTCCGCGGGTGATGTCGGAGGAGTAGACGTAGCCGTTGTAGTAGTAGGCCGACCAGGAGCCGCCCAGGACGAGGTTGTCCTCGCTGATCGGGCCGCGGTCGAAGTGGCCGATCTCCCGGGGGTTGGCCGGGTCGTTGAAGTCGATCACCGAGACGCCGCCCTGGTACCAGGACTGCACGAAGTAGTCGCGTCCGGGGACGGGGATCAGCGAGCCGTTGTGCGCGACGCAGTTCTCGGTGTCGGCCTGGTGGCGGGGAAGTTTGTAGTAGCCCTCGAACTCCAGGTCGGGGGATTCCTGGCCGCCGCCGATGGCGTAGATGGCGTTGGCGCCGCGCTCGGAGCCGATCTCCTCGTTGCAGGTGGCGCCGCCGCCTCCGCCGAATTCGTCGGTGAACAGCACGGTCTGGCCGTTGTTGGTGAAGGTCGCCGAGTGCCAGAACGCGAAGTTGTCGTCCTGGACCACCTCGGTGACGACCGGCGCGGCCGGGTCGGAGATGTCCATCAGCACGCCGTCGCCCATGCAGGCGCCCGCGGCGATGTCGCGCTCGGCGTAGACGGTGATGTCGTGGCAGCCCGCGGTGCCGGTGTTGCCGCCGTCGGGGAAGAGCACCGGGGTGTCGATGACCTTGGCCTCGGACGGTTCGTCGACGGGGATCTCGATGACCGAGATCTTGTCGTGCGGCGGCTGGCAGTTCGGGAAGCGGTCCGAGGGCGAGTAGGAGGAGACGTACACGTACTCGTGCTCGCCGTCCTTGCCCGGCACCAGGGTGTTGGTGTGCGAGCCGCAGTCGGTGCGCACCGCCGACACGTACTGCGGGTTGGCCTTGTCGGAGATGTCGAAGATCCGGATGCCCTCGAAACCGTCCGGATCGGTGGTCGGCACCGAGGGGGCGCCGCACTCGGTGCCCGCCCTGGGGTAGTCCACCGAGAAGTAGAGCAGGTCGCCGCTGACCGACACGTCGCCCTGGCCGCCGGGGCACAGGACCTCGGAGACGACCTGCGGCTCCTCCGGCTCGGAGATGTCGTAGACGACGAAGCCGTTGTAGTTGCCGCCGATGGCGTAGTCGCCGCTGAAGGCCAGGTCGGAGTTGAAGTCACTCATGGCCTCGGTCTTCGGGACGTTGGTCACATGGGTGATGTTGGCACTGGTGTCGGCGTCACTGGCGAACTCGTCGTCCGCCGCTGCCGAGGCCGGGCCGAGGAGTCCGACCATGAGCACCGCCGCTCCGGCGAGGGAGACTCCGGTCAGTCCGCGTCTGGCGCGCCGGGAGGTGGGGGTCGGGGGGGATGACGCCATCCTGTGTACTCCTGATTCTGATTGGAGCGAAACAGGAAGAAGGTACACAGTTCAACATCTATATGTATAGGGGGAGACAAAAGAAACCTTGTTCTTAACACAGTGTCCAGCTGGCCCGATTCGACTACACAAGGCGCCTAACCCCGGGCGCCGCGGCCGACGGTTCAGCCGGAGGGGGTGGAGGGCTGCGACTGCGGGTTGAACTCCTCCATCCGCACCTCCTCGGCCCCCGCCAGGCGGGGGTCGGTGAGCCGGAGCACGTCGAGCCCGCGCCTGATGTCGGAGGAGTAGACGTACCCGTTGTAGTAGTAGGCCGACCACGAGCCCGCCGTCGTCAGGGCGTCGGGGTTCCAGGGGCCGCGGTCGAAGTGGCCGATCTCCTCGGGGGCGGTCGGGTCGTTGAGGTCGATGACCGAGACGCCGCCCTGGTACCAGGACTGCACGAAGTAGTCCTGGCCGGGCACCGGGATCAGCGAGCCATTGTGCGCCACACAGTTCTCAGTTTCGGTCTGATGACGAGGCAGTTTGTAGTAGCTCCGAAATTCGAGCTTCGGCTCCGCCCCGCTCTGGTCCAGCGAGTAGACCGCGTTGGCCCCCCGTTCGGGCCCCGTCCCGGCGTCACAGGTGGCCGCGTGTCCGCCGCCGAGTTCGTCGGTGAAGACCACGGTGCGGGCGTCGTTGGTGAAGGTCGCCGAGTGCCAGAACGCGAAGTTCTCGTCCTGGACCACCTCGGTGACGACCGGGTTCACCGGGTCGGAGATGTCGAGTAGCAGGCCGTCCCCCAGGCAGGCCGCGGCGGCCAGGTCCCGCTCGGGGTAGGCGGTGATGTCGTGGCAGCCGGTGGTGGTCCCGTGGCCGCCGTCCGGCAGCAGCACCGGCTCGCTGACCACCCGGGCCGAGGCCGGGTCCGCCAGCGGCACCTCGACGACGGAGATCCTGTCGTGCGGCGGCTGGCAGTTGGGGAAGTCCTCCGAGGGCGAGTAGGAGGAGACGTACACGTAGTCGCGCTCGCCGTCCTTGCCCGGCACCAGGGTGTTGGTGTGCGAGCCGCAGTCGGTGCGCACCGCCGACACGTACCGCGGGTTGGCCTTGTCGGAGATGTCGAAGATCCGGATGCCCTCGAAACCGTCCGGGTCTGTGGTCGGCACCGAGGCCGCGCCGCACTCGGTGCCCGCCCGGGGGTAGTCCACCGAGAGGTAGAGCAGGTCGCCGCTGACCGACACGTCGCCCTGGCTCCCGGGGCACACGACCGTGGACACCCGGCTCGGGTTCTCCGGGTCGGAGATGTCGTAGACGACGAAGCCGTCGTAGTTGCCGCCGATGGCGTAGTCGCCGCTGAAGGCCAGGTCGGAGTTGTAGGACGCGGCGCCGTCCAGCCCCTCCGGCCTGGGCAGGTTGGCCACGTGCACGACGCCCCCGCCGGTGCTCACCCCGTCGGCCCTCGCCCCGGGGACGGCCAAGAGGGCGGTGACCAGGAGGGGCGCCGTTCCGAGCGTCCCCCACCGCAGTCCGTTCGCGTGCCTTCGCGTCTCCGACACCACCGCACACCCCCCGGAAATACACAAAGCATCCAACTGGCTACTATGGGTTTTACTCCTCTACATTGGTAATAACCAGACGAAACGCCGAGAACGGACATAAAACACTTCAGAAGGCCAAAAGCATGCAGAAGTCCCCGGGTTGACAGGCGTCCCGGCTCCCCCGCCCGGCAGCGCGAAGTCGAACGGGATGGCACCGACCCGGGCCCGGGACTGGACAGAACACCCGTCGAGTGAGTAAGAAAGCCCGCAGGACGTTGCCCCAAGGCACAGTGCCCGCCGGTGCGGCGGCCCCGTCCGCACCCCACCCCATCGGAGGACACCTCGTGCGTCGCCTGGTACTCGCGGCCGGAACCGCTCTCGCCCTGCTCGGAGCCTCAGCCTGTACGGGTGGGGGGGAAGGGCAGGAGCAGGAGTCGGCCAACGTCATCGCCCCCGGCGCGCCCGGGGAGTCGTCCTCCCCCGCCACGGCCGACCAGATCGCCGCCCTCGCCGAGGAGCAGGGCCACAACGAGGCCGACGTCACCTACCTGGTGATGATGATCGAGCACCACTCGCAGGCCCTGGAGATGACCGACCTGGTGCCCGAGCGCCACGAGCGCGAGGACGTCGAGCTCATCGCGGACCGCATCGCCGACGCCCAGGGCCCGGAGATCACCGCCATGGAGAGCTGGCTGGAGGAGAACGTCTTCGGACCGGCCAGGGAGAACCCGGCGCACCAGAACTTCTGCGGGCTGGAGGGGGACGGCACCCATCACGACGAGAGCGGCGACGTGCCCACCTGCGAACTGGAGGTGGACCACGGCGACATGCCGGGCATGGCCACCGAGGAGGAGCTGGAGCAGCTGGCGGCGGCCGAGGGCGACGAGTTCGACCGCCTCTTCGTGGAGCTGATGACCGCCCACCACGAGGGCGCGGTCACCATGGCCGAGGAGGTGCTGGCCGAGGGCAGGGACCAGACGGTGATGCGCATGGCCAACGACGTGATCGCCGAGCAGAGGGCCGATATCGCGCGCATGGAGCAGGCGCTGGAGTAGGCCGGACGGTCCCCCGCGCGTCCGTCCCCGCGGGGGCGGATCGCGCCCCCGGACACACGCGAGGGGGCGCCCCGACCAGGGGCGCCCCCTCGCGTGTGTTGGACCCCGTCCCGCGGGCGGGCCGCCGGAGAGCGGGACGCGGGCCTCAGGAGGGTACCGCCGGACCCGTCGCGGACGCGGAGGACGCGGGCGCGGGGTCCGGGAGGACGCTGCTAGGCGGACTTCTCCTGGCGGGTCCGGCGCAGCTGGGCGCGCGGGACGATGGTGGGGTTGACGTTGTCGATCACGGTCTCCCGCGTAATGATCACCTGACCCACATCCTCACGACTGGGCACCTCATACATCACCGACAACAACACCTCCTCAATAATCGCCCGCAACCCACGCGCACCCGTACCCCGAATAATCCCCTGCTCAGCAATCGCGTTCAAAGCATCCGGCGTGAACTCCAACTCCACACCATCCAACTCGAACAACCGCTGATACTGCTTCACCAACGCATTCCGCGGCTCCGTCAAAATCCGGATCAACGCCTCACGATCCAGATCATGCACACTCGTGATCACCGGCAACCGACCCACGAACTCCGGAATCATCCCGAACTTCAACAGATCCTCCGGCATCACCTCACCGAACAACGCCGAACCACCCAGCTCACCCTTGGGACGCAACACCGCGTTGAACCCCATCCCCTGCTGACCCGTCCGCGACTCGATCAACTTCTCCAACCCCGCGAACGCACCACCACAGATGAACAACACATTCGTCGTATCGATCTGAATGAACTCCTGATGCGGATGCTTCCGCCCACCCTGCGGAGGCACACTCGCCGTCGTCCCCTCCAAGATCTTCAACAACGCCTGCTGCACCCCCTCACCCGACACATCCCGAGTGATCGAGGGATTCTCACTCTTACGCGCGACCTTGTCGACCTCGTCGATGTAGATGATCCCCGTCTCGGCCTTCTTCACGTCATAGTCAGCCGCCTGGATCAACTTGAGCAGGATGTTCTCCACATCCTCGCCCACATACCCCGCCTCCGTCAGCGCCGTCGCGTCCGCGATCGCGAACGGCACGTTCAGGATCCGCGCCAACGTCTGCGCCAACAACGTCTTGCCCGACCCCGTCGGCCCCAACAGCAAGATGTTGGACTTGGCGATCTCCACATCCTCCTCGCCCGGACGGTCCCCCTCCGAGCGCACCCGCTTGTAGTGGTTGTACACCGCCACCGACAACGCCTTCTTGGCCTGCTCCTGACCGATCACATACGAGTCCAGGAACTCGTAGATCTCCCGGGGCTTGGGCAGGGAGTCCCAGGTGAGCTCGGTGGCGTCGGCGAGTTCCTCTTCGATGATCTCGTTGCACAGATCAATGCACTCATCGCAGATGTACACGCCGGGGCCGGCGATGAGCTTCTTCACCTGCTTCTGGCTCTTGCCGCAGAACGAGCACTTCAACAGGTCCCCGCCGTCGCCGATGCGTGCCACCCAGCCACTCCTCAAAACTAAGGCCGCCCCGTCGGTGCCGCTCGCGCGGGAAACCGCCCGGAAGTCGAAAATCTTCCGTGACCGTCCACAGCGGTGGTCACGGACGAGGCGATCTGTGTGTCGCTCTCCGTCAGACTAAGCGAAAAACCGGACCGGCTTCACCACCGGGCTCCCCCAGGCGGGTCATGGGCCGGTCCGGCCTGCGCTTCACCTTCGCCCGGACGCCCTGCCCGGCGCCGCGTACGCGCGCCCGGTCAGGCCGTCCGGCTGTGCCGCGGCCCTGCGTTCAGGACTTCAGGGAGGCCTTGCGGTAGGGCAGCACGAAGTCGATGATGCCGTAGTCCTTGGCTTCCTCGGCGGTCAGGATCTTGTCCCGCTCGATGTCCTTGGAGACCTTCTCGACGGAGTGCCCGGTGTGGCGGGCCAGGGTGGTCTCCAGCTGCGTACGGATACGGGTGATCTCGTTCGCCTGGATCTCGATGTCGCTGGCCTGGCCGTGCATGCCCTCGGTCGCGGGCTGGTGGATCAGGATGCGGGCGTTGGGCAGCGCGCCGCGCTTGCCCGCCGTCCCGCCCGCGAGCAGGATCGCGGCGGCCGAGGCGGCCTGGCCGATGCACACCGTCTGGATGTCGGGGCGGACGAACTGCATCGTGTCGTAGATCGCCATGAGGGAGGTGAAGGAGCCGCCCGGCGAGTTGATGTACATCTGGATGTCCCGCTCGGAGTCGAGCTGCTCCAGGGTGATGAGCTGGGCCATCAGGTCGTTGGCCGACGTGTCGTCGATCTGGACGCCGACGAAGATGATCCGCTCCTCGAAGAGCTTGTTGTACGGATTCATCTCCTTGACGCCGTAGGACGTCCGCTCCACGTAGGACGGCAGGACGTAGCGACCCTGGGGGGCCATCGAGGCCGCGCCGCCGATGAGACTGGGGTTGAACTCGGTCATTTCACGCCTTCCACGCACTGCGCCGTTCCTGGGATGAGGTCCGACGGATCAACTCTGGGTTCGGCCCTGGGTCACGTCGAGGGTCCCTTCGAGGACCTCGTCGATGAAGCCGTACTCCTTGGACTCCTGGGCCGTGAACCAGCGGTCGCGGTCGGCGTCCTTCTCGATCTGCTCGACCGTCTGGCCCGTGTGCTCGGAGATCTTCTCGATGAACATCTTCTTCACGTAGAGCAGCTGGTCGGCCAGGATGCGGATGTCGGAGGCGGTGCCACCGATACCGCCCGACGGCTGGTGCATCATGACGCGGGTGTGCGGCAGCGCGTAGCGCTTGCCCGGCGCTCCGGCGCACAGGAGCATCTGGCCCATGGACGCGGCCATACCGATACCCACGGTGCGCACGTCGTTGGGGATGTACTGCATGACGTCGTAGATCGCCATGCCCGCGGTCACGGAACCGCCGGGCGAGTTGATGTACATGGTGATGTCGCGCTGGCGGTCCTCCGCGGACAGCAGCAGCAGCTCACCCACCAGGCGGTTGGCGATCTCGTCGTCGACCTGCTGGCCGAGGAAGACGATTCGCTGGCGCAACAGGCGCTGAGGCGTCTGCTCAAGCAAAGGGGAAATCTGGGTCTCCGACGTACGGGCGTCGAAACGCGGGGACTCTTCAAAGGTCGACGGCACTCTCGTCACCTGCTCCGGAATCGAAACGGTTGCGATACAGCGACACTAACGCCGCGCGGCACCGCGCTCGTCCGGTTCGCGCCCCTGTTCGCTTTGAGCGCAGGGTGGCACGGTCTCCGTACAGGGCGTTCTTCCACAGGCGAACACGACGCGGGCCCCGCCCGACCCGGAGGGTCGGACGGGGCCCGTACGCGCGGAGCCCGGGGCTACCGGGTGCCTACTTGGCCTCGTCAGCCTTGGCGTCGTCGGCCTTGGCCTCGTCGGCCGCGTCCGCGGCGTCGCTCTCGGCGTCGTCCTCGACGGCCTCCAGGGCCTCACCCGCGGCGACGGCGGCGGCCTTGGCGGCCTCCTCCTCGGCGTTCTCCTGCTCGACGACGTTGCCGTCCTCGTCGGTGATCCGGGCGCCGGCCAGGACCAGGTCCATGGCCTTGCCGCGGACGACCTCGGTGAAGGCGACGCGGATCTGGTTGGACTCGACCAGGTGCTGGGCCAGCTGGTCCGGGCTCACGCCCATGCGCTGGGCCTGCTCGAAGACGTACTGGCTGAGCTCGCCCTGGTCGGCGCTCAGGTCCTCCTGGATGGCCAGCTGGTCGAGGATGAACCCGGCCTTGACCGCGGAGCGGGCGCCGGTGGTCAGCTCCTCGTCGAACTCCTCCTCGGTCTTCTCCTGCGACTCGAGGTAGGCCTCCTTGGTGAGGCCGCTCTGCGCGAGCTGCTGCTCCAGGCTCTGGCGGCGGCGGGTGATCTCCTCCTCGACGACCGCCTCGGGCAGCGGGATGTCGACGGAGTCGATCAGCTGCTCCAGGGCCTTGTCGCGGGCGGCGGAGAGCTGCTGGAGGCGGCGGACCTCGCCCATGCGGTTGCGCACGTCCGCGCGCAGCTCGTCGATGGTGTCGAACTCCGAGGCCAGCTGGGCGAACTCGTCGTCCAGCTCGGGCAGCTCCTTGACCTTCACGCTGTGCACGGTGACGGTGACGTCCGCCTCCCGGCCCTCGTGCTCACCGCCGACGAGGGTGGTGGAGAAGGTGGCCTCGCCACCGGCCTCCATGCCGCGCAGGGTCTCGTCGAGGCCCTCCAGCATGGTGTTGGTGCCGACCTCGTAGGAGTAGCCGCTGACCGCGACGTCCTCGAGCTTCTCGCCGTCGACGGCGGCGGACAGGTCGATGGACAGGTGGTCGCCGTCCTCGACGGGGCGGTCCGCGCCCACCAGGGTGGAGAAGCGCTCGCGCAGGGTGCCGATCTGCTCGTCGACCTGCTCGTCGGTCACCTCGGCGCTGTCGACGGTGACCTCGATGCCCTTGTAGTTCTCGACCTCGAACTTGGGGCGGACGTCGACCTCGGCCGTGAAGGCGAGCTCGTCGTTGTCCTCCAGCTTGGTGACCTCCACGTCGGGCTGGCCGAGCGCGAAGAGCTCCTCCTTCTGGATGGCTTCGTTGTAGAGCTCCGGAACGGCGTGGTTGACCGCTTCGCTGATCACCGCGCCGCGGCCGACGTAACGGTCGATCAGCCGCGCCGGCGCCTTGCCGGGGCGGAAGCCCTTGATCCGGACCTGCTTGGCGAGCGACTTGTAGGTCACGTCGAAAGCGTGATCGAGCTCCTCGAAGGGCACCTCGATGGTCAGCTTGACCCGGGTGGGGCTCAGCTCCTCGACATCGGTCTTCACGGGGCGGTACTCCTAGGTTTGCCGGCTGGTGTCCGCGTCGGCCCGCAGGCGCACCACACACAACGGCGAAAGGCACGCGCGCACCCCCGGGGTCTTGACGACCGCATCCAGCTGGGGTGCCCTGCGACGGGCTGGGACTTACAGTTTCCTGCTGATCGCACCAAGTCTAGGGCAGATACACAGGGGGCCACGGCGCGCGGCCGGAGCCGCTGCCACGGTGGTTTCGTCGGGGTGGCGGGATTCGAACCCGCGGCCTCATGCTCCCAAAGCATGCGCGCTAACCAAGCTGCGCTACACCCCGTGTGCCGAACCAAGGATGGCACTCCTGAGAGGTGTGTGCGACCACGGCTCCGGAGACTGTAGTCTTGTCCCCGTCGGCTCCACGAGTCTAGAGGACGCTCGAAGTCTCCGGTGCCACGCGGGCGTAGTTCAATGGTAGAACACCAGCCTTCCAAGCTGGCCATGCGAGTTCGATTCTCGTCGCCCGCTCCGCTCGGGGCGAGCTGTGTGTCAAGGACACCGGCTCGCTTCGCCATTTCCCCCGGGGGACGACCTCTTACCCTCCCCACTCTCCCTCCTTCATGCGTGATTTCGGACGTTTTCGGCATTTCGACGGGCGACTTTTCCAGTGAGGTAGCTCACATTCGCGGACCGCTCCCCCGTTCCGAAACCGAACCGAGTTCGACCGTTGTGCCCCGGGAAGGAATACCCGTCCCGAACGGATACGTTGACCTTTCGGGTGAGCCCGCAGGCGCGATCGGATCCGGGCGCCCTCAGGCCTGCCGAACGGGTGGTTGAATGACGGACACGGAAGCGACGCGGGGACCCGGCACCGCGCTGAGCGCCCACTGGTTCGAGCGTCCCGACCCCCTGGTGCGACCGGCGGTCGTCACCGGGGCCTTCGACGTCCTGCACGTCGGGCACGTCCGCTTCCTCCGCTCCATCGCCGACCGGGGGCTGCCCCTGGTGGTGGGCGTGGAGTCCGACGCGCGCGTGCACGCCTGGAAGGGCCCGGGACGCCCTGTGAACCCCGCGGAGGAGCGCGCCGAGACCGTGGCCGCCCTGGCCTGCGTCACCGGCTCGTTCGTCATCGAGGGGCCGCCCGAGGTCGCCGACTGGGCCTCCTACGCCGAGGTGCTTCGCCCCCTGGCTCCCGCCGCCCTGGCCTACACTGCCGGGGACCGCTACACCCAGGCCAAGATCCGCGGCGCCGACGCCCTCGGCGCGCAGGCCTGGGAGCTGCCCTTCACCCCCGGCCGGTCCACCACCGCGGCCCTGGGACGCCTCGCCCACTCCCTCTAGCACCGGCGCGCACGCCCCCACCCGGCCCGCCGCGACGGTCGGCGGCCCCGCCCGCCCCGTCACGCGCGCGGGCCCTTCCCCGTCCACGCGCGACCTGGGAAGCGGCGCACGCGCACCGGTGTTGACGCTTGCGTGGCGAATAGGCAAGCAGAACGAGGCTGTTCATGACAATGATGTCCGGCAGGCCCTCCTACAGGGCCCTGGTCAACGACGGGAGCGCGAAGGGGCAGTCACTGCCCCCCGGAATCACCCGACGCATCATCTCCTACGCCCGCCCGCACTGGCGGGTGATCCTGTGCTTCCTGCTGGTGACGACGGTCGGCGCCGGGATCGTGGTCGCCAACCCGCTCCTGCTCAAGGCCATCATCGACCGCGGCATCCTGCCCGGGAACACCGCGCTGGTGGTGTGGCTGGCGCTCGCCGCGGCGGGTCTGGCGGTGCTGGAGAGCGGGCTGACCCTGCTCGGCAGGTGGCTGTCCTCCCGGATCGGCGAGGGGGTCATCTACCAGCTGCGCACGCAGGTGTTCACCCACGTGCAGCGGATGCCGGTCGCCTTCTTCACCCGTACGCAGACGGGATCGCTGATCAGCCGTCTGAACACGGACGTGGTGGGCGCGCAGCGGGCGATCACCTCCGTCCTGCAGTCGGTGGTGTCCAACCTGGTGAGCGCGACCGCGGTGATCGTGACGATGATCGCCCTGTCGTGGCAGGTGACACTGATCGCGCTGGCCCTGGTCCCGCTGTTCGTCGTCCCCGCCAAGGTGATCGGACGTCGGCTGGCGCACATCTCCCGCGACGCGATGGACACCAACGCGGACATGAGCTCGCTGATGACCGAGCGGTTCAACGTCGGCGGGGCGATGCTGGTCAAGCTGTACGGGCGCCCCGAGGAGGAGTCGGCGGGGTTCGCCCGGCGCGCGGGCCGGGTCCGCGACCTGGGCGTGCGCCAGGCGGTGTTCGGCTCGCTGCTGTTCAGCATGCTGGGCCTGATCACGGCGCTGGCCATGGCGATGGTCTACGGGGTCGGCGGCGTGCTGGCGATCGGCGGGGCCTTCGAGGTGGGCACGCTGGTGGCGCTGACCACCCTGCTCGCCCGCCTGTACGGGCCGGTGACGACGCTGTCCAACGTGCACGTGGAGATCATGACCGCGCTGGTCTCCTTCGACCGGGTCTTCGAGGTGCTGGACCTGGAGCCGGGCATCAAGGAGAGCCCCGACGCCCGGGACCTGCCCGGGGGGCGTCTGGGCGTGGAGTTCGACAACGTGTCGTTCCGCTACCCGGCGGCGAGGGAGTCGTCGGTGGCGTCGCTGGAGCTGGCTCCGCAGGCGTCGGTGGACGAGGACACGCAGGTGCTGAGCGGGGTGTCGTTCCGGGCGGAGCCGGGGACGATGGTGGCCCTGGTGGGGCCGTCCGGAGCGGGCAAGACGACGCTGACGCACCTGGTGTCGCGCCTGTACGACCCGACCGAGGGCCGGGTGCTCGTCGGCGGGCTGGACCTGCGCGGGGTGACCGGCGGCTCGCTGCGCGAGGCGGTCGGCGTGGTCACCCAGGACGCGCAGCTGTTCCACGACACCGTGGGGGCGAACCTGCGGTACGCGCGGCCGGAGGCGACCGACGCCGAGCTGGAGGAGGTGCTGCGGATGGCGCGGCTGGGCGCCCTCCTGGACCAGCTGCCCAACGGGTTGGACACGATGGTCGGCGACCGGGGGTACCGGCTCTCGGGCGGTGAGAAGCAGCGGCTGGCGATCGCGCGGCTGCTGCTGAAGGCGCCTTCCGTTGTGGTGCTGGACGAGGCGACGGCCCACCTGGACTCCGGGTCCGAGGCGGCCGTGCAGGAGGCTCTGTCCGTGGCGTTGGAGGGCAGGACCTCGCTCGTGATCGCGCACCGGCTGGCGACGGTGCGTGAGGCGGACCAGATCCTGGTGCTGGAGGACGGCCGGATCCTGGAGCGGGGCACGCACGACGAGCTGCTGGACCAGGGCGGGCTGTACACCGCGCTGTACCGGACCCAGTTCGCGCCGCAGGGCCGGTAAGCGCCCGTGCCGGGGACCGGCCCGGCGGGACGGTTTCCGGCGCGTCCGGTCGGCCGCCCGCCGGGAGCCTCTCCGGCGCCGGGGCGGGGCTACCGGGGCCCGGAGTCGGTCGCCGCCGGACTAGCCGCCCTTCTTGGACTTCCTGTCCTTGGCTTTCCCGGCCTTCTTCTCGTCCTTCTCGGACTTCTTGTCCTTCTTGTTCTTCTCGGACTTCTCGTCCTTCTTCTTCCCGCCGTCCTTGCCCGGGCGGGCGGCGCCCTCGCGCCTGTCCTTCCTGCGCTCCTTCTTGGCCGCCTTGGAGTGCTTGGGCTTCTTGCGCTTTTTCGGCTTCTTGGCGTCCTTCGAGGTCACGTGGTCGGCCAGGACGGCGGGCAGCGGGGCGATGCCGGGCCCGCCCTCGAAGATCCAGTCGTCGACGGCCTCGACCAGCTTGTCCTCGGTGACCTCCCCCAGCCACACCGGGCGGCCTCCGGCGGCCCGCCCCGCCGAGGACGGCTGGACGACCACCACGTTGGCCTGGAAGCAGATGCCCAGGCACTTGCTGGTGCGGACGGGAACGCTACGGCCGGAGTGGTCGTCGATGGCCCTGAGTCGGGCGAGCTGCGCCTTGTGGTCCACCCCGGGGACCTTCTTCTTGGTACCGCAGCAGCAGCCCCGGCACACCGTGAGCTGACAGGGACGTCCTTGGGCCGTGTCCACTCTTCTCCCTTCACGCTCCCGCCGAACCCCAGGAACCGTTAGGTTCGCCTTACCTCATCAGCCTAATCCTTGGCCGAAACCGCCTGACCAGCGGGTACGCCCCCGGGGCCGGTCGCTGTCGCACCCTGGTGTCCGGGCCCGGTGACCACCACGGGACGCCAGGTCTCGGGCAGCCCCGCGCCGCCGTCCCGGCCGTTCCACCCCGGCGCCCACACGAACGGCAGTCCGGCGGCGAACAGCGGGCCCGGGCGGTCCATGAGCTGCATCCGCACCTGGGGTTCGGTGCAGGCGCCGGAGTTCCCGCAGCGGGCCACCGTCTGACCCGCCCGGACGCGGTCGCCGCGGCGGACCGCCAACGATCCGCGCTCCAGGTGTCCCAGCAGTACGTAGGCGCCGCCCACGTCGATCACCAGGTGGTTGCCGAGCGGTCCGGCCGGACCGCGCAGCTCCCGCAGGGTGTTCTCCACGACCGAGCCGAACAGCCACGGCCAGGAGTTGCGGCTGCGGTGGTCGCGCCGACGCCCGTGGGCGGTCACCACCGTCCCGTCGGCGGGCGCGTGGACGGGCTGGCCGAAGGCCGGGAAGTCTCCCGGCGGGCGGCTGAGCGGCCGCCAGCCGATGTCGGGGCGGGCGCCCGCGCCGGGTTCGGCGACCAGGCCCAGCGCGTGGGTCTGCCCGTAGGCGTGGCTGCCCTGGCTCGGCACGCTGTCCACGGGGCTGGTGAGCGCCATCCACCTGCCCCGCACGGGCGGTTCCAGCACCCGGGGCTCGCACCGCACGGTGCCCAGCCGCAGGTAGACGGCCAGCGCGGCGGCGAGCAGGACGCCGCCCACCCACCAGGAGAGGCCGAGGTAACCGGCGAGGAGGGCGAGGGTGGCCGTCCACATCAGCGGCATGCGGACCCTGGCGAGCAGCAGCGGCCATCGGGGGACGGGACGGCCGGAGGGGGCCGGGGAACGGCGCGGGGCGGGTGAGGGCATCCCCCATTGTGGACGCCCCGCCCGCCCCGCGCGAAGACGGGCCGCGTTATCTCGGGTTCTCCCCGTCCCGGCGGATCTCCCCGTCCGGCCGGGTCCGCTCGTTCTCCCGAGCGCGTTTGCGCAGGTACTCCGTCGCGGCTCCGGCGCCCTTGTCGATCCTGTCGTCGTGGGCGCCGCCGGTGGCCTTCTTGGCGGCTCTGGCGGCCTTGCCGACCAGGCCCTGGGCGTGTTCGGCGTTGTCGTCGACGGCCTTCTTCAGCCGTTTGAACGCATCTCCGGTACCGGACATGTAATCCTCCCTCGATCCGTCCTGCCCTGTCGCGATACCCGGTTCCCGCCCCGTTCATGCCGGTGGGGCGTCCGGGGCGGGGTCGGATACCAGGTCACAGGCCCAGGACCACGGTTGCGATGGAGAAGTAGATGAGCAGTCCCGTGGCGTCCACGATGGTGGTCACCATCGGTGAGGACACCACCGCCGGGTCCACGCCCACCTTGCGGGCGAACAGCGGCATGGACGAGCCGATGACCGCCGCCCACGTGCACACCGCGATCACCGAGCACGCCACCACCACGGCGACGTCCACGCCCACCAGCAGGGAGCCGATGGCCAGGGCCAGCACGGCCAGGAGGAGTCCCAGCAGCAGGCCGACCCGGGCCTCCTTCCAGATCACCGAGGGCAGGTCGCGCACACGGACCTCGCCCACGGCCAGGGCGCGCACGATCGCGGTGGCCGACTGGGCTCCGACGTTGCCGCCCGTGCCGATGAGCATCGGCACGAACAGGGCCAGGGCGGTGACCGCCTCCAGTGCCGACTCGAAGGCCTGCATCACGTTGACCGTGAGCGTGGCCGCCACGATGAGCAGCATCAGCCACACCGAGCGCGCGCCGACCAGGCGCAGCACCCCGACGGAGACGTAGTGTTCGCCGACCGGGCTCGCGCCGGACTGGAGGGCCATGTCCTCGGAGTCGGCGGCCTCGATGACCTCCAGGGCGTCGTCGAAGGTCAGCAGACCCACGAAGCGCTCCTCGGAGTCCACCACCGCCAGGGCGACCAGGTTGGCCTCCTGCATCAGGCGGGCGGCGTCCTCGACCGGTTCCGCGGCGCGCACGCGCGGCGCGAACACGTCCACGATGTCCTTGATCAGCCGTTCGTCGTCGCTGACCACCAGGTCGCCCAGGGTCACCGTCCCGACCATGCGGCGGCCGTCGCTGACCACCGGCAGGGTGTAGATGGTCTCGGCGTCGGCCCCCCGCGCCCGCACGACCTCCAGGGCGCGGCCCACCGTGAGGTCGCGGTGCAGGATGACCGTCTCGGGGGTCATGTACCGGCCGACGGAGTCCTCGGGGTAGCCCAGCAGGGCGGCGGTCATCCTGCGTTCGGAGGGGCTGAGCCCGGCCAGGGCGCGGGTGGCGATCTTGGCGGGCGCCTCACCGATGAGACGGGCCCGGTCGTCCGGGTCCATCTCCTCGAGGATCTCGTGGAAGGCCGTGTCGCGCAGCCCGAGCAGGATGGACTGCTGCTGGCCGGGGTCGAGCTCCTCGAAGACCTCCAGCTCGCGGTCCTTGTCCAGGAGCCGGAAGGGGATGATCGCCTCGCTGCCGTCCATGCGGGAGAGTTCGTCGGCGATCTCGTAGGGCCTGTGTTCGGCCAACCAGAGCCGGATACCGGTCAGATCGTTGTTCTCGACCAGATCGATCAGTTCTTCAGCGCGCTCGCCTTCTGACATGCGAAGCACCCCCTCGCATTCTTCTGCGCCCGGTGGGAAGCACCACGGGCGGCACCGGATCCTGGGAAAAGCGGTGGGCCGGTGGTTCCACGGCCCCGCTCCGGTCCCGTTGTCACTGGTGTGGTGAACCGTGCGTCGGGTGGGTCTTCCGGGGGCGGAAAGGGCGGGCACGGTGATCCGGGGACGTGTACGGTCTGACCGCCGTACGCGGGACGGGGAGCACCCCGACCATACCCGTCGGGAGGGCCTGGGAGCACACTGGCCAACTCACCAGCACGCCAGGAACCGCCCGACGGGTGGGAGCGGGACGGCCCGGGAACACACCGGACACCCCACCAGCACGCCAGGAACCGCCCGACGGGTGGGAGCGGGACGGCCCGGGAACACACCGGACACCCCACCAGCGCGCCAGGAACCGCCCGACGGGTGGGAGCGGGACGGGCCGGGAGCACACTGGCCAACTCACCAGCACGCCAGGAACCGCCCGACGGGTGGGAGCGGGACGGGCCGGGAGCACACTGGCCAACTCACCAGCACGCCAGAAACCGCCCGACGGGTGGGAGCGGGACGGCCCGGGAACACACCGGACACCCCACCAGCACGCCAGAAACCGCCCGACGGCTCAGTCCCGCCAGAGGACGACCAGGGCGCAGTCGTCGTTCTTGTCCCTGCTGAGGGTGTCCACGATCTCGTCCGCCCCGGTGGCGAAACCGCGCGGGACGAGCTGCTCGGCCGCGCCGAGGAGGCGGTCGATCCCGGCGTCGAGGTCCTCGCCCGGGGTCTCGATGAGGCCGTCGGTGCAGAGCATGATGGCGTCGCCGGGCCGGAGCCTGCCCTCGACGGAGGCGTAGGTCATCTCGGGGATGACGCCGAGGACCACGCCCTTGGCCTCGGTGGTGCTCCACAGCCCGCCGCCGCTGTCGTAGTGCAGCGCGGGCGGGTGCCCGGCGGAGGCGATCTGGTACTCGCCGGTGTCCAGGTCCACGCTCAGGTGCACGGCGGTGACGAAGCCCTCGCCACCGCTGTTGCGCATGAGGTAGTCGTTGCAGTGGGCCAGGAAGTCGCGGGTGGGGACGGCCCCGATCAGTCCGCTGAAGGCGCCGGAGAGCAGCAGGGCACGGGTTCCGGCGTCCACGCCCTTGCCGGAGACGTCCACGACGGCCACGTCCAGCCGGTTCTCCCTGCGGATGGAGACGACGAAGTCGCCGCCGAAGGACGAGCCGCCCGCCTGGCGCAGGACGGCGGTGCGCCCCCAGCCCTCGGGCAGCCGGGGCAGCCTGCCCTGGCGGCGCAGGCGGTCGCGCAGGTCCAGCAGCATCATCTCGCCGCTGAGCCCCTGGACGCCGAGGCGCTCGCGCACCCCCGACAGCAGGTAGGACAGCACCGCCGTGACGCCGATGGTGACCAGCAGGCCGGGGCCCACCTGGCCGAAGTCGAGCATGAAGGCCACGAAGACCAGGACGGCGGCGACCACGGCCAGCAGGAAGGCCAGGCTCTTGCGCTTGAGGAGGAGGCCGCCCGCGAGGACGGTGAGGATGGTGGAACTGGGCGGGAACCAGCCGGTGGGACCCCACACGGCGCCGACGCCGATGCCGACGGCCAGGGCGACGAGGGTGATCAGGACGAGCCGGTAACGGAACAGCACCTTGCGCCGGAGCACCGCGACGAGCCGCTGCGCGGTGGAGCGCAGTAGCCGGGTGGTCTTGGCGGTCGGTGTGGGCTTCATGTGTCCCCTGCGTTGCACACCCGCTCACCAGCGGGGGTTCGGTTCTCGGACGGCACGGTCGGGATGGGCGCGGGGGCCGCGTCGCCGCCGGGGGCCGGCGTACGGGGCTGTGTGGGGCACGCCCTGGCCGTGGTGGTCGGAGGTGCCGACCGGAGGGCACCGCCGCGCCGCGGGCAGCGAGGCCCGCAACTGTGCACGAACTGTAGCGCGGGGGGTGTCGCCGTGGCACGTGCAACCAGCAGTGTTCTCCGCCCAAACCGAGGATTTGGGTTCAGCCGATAACCGAGCGTGTGGATTCGGGCATCGTTCCGGCGTCCGAAAACCGTTCCGTAAGCCGGGGTGTTCATCCCTCTCGGACGCTCCCCCGCGGTCGGGCTCCCGCCGCCGGTCGGGTCCGCGCCCCGTCGGCGCGGTCCGCTTCCAGGATCCCACGGCACAGCGGCGCGGACCAGGGGCTCTCGTCCCCGGCCCGCGCCGGAGGCCGCTCAGCGCGTACGGACGCCCCCGCGCGCGGCGAAGGGCACCCGAACAAGGGAAGTGCCGCGCGTGGCGTCCGTCGAGGGCGGTGTCCCGCCCCGTCGCGGAGCGCCCCCGGCGGGCGGTGGCGGGCGACGGGCGGGCCGGAGCGAAGCGGAGGTCCCGGGCGGGCACCGCTCAGGGGAGCTGGGGAAGCTCGCCGGTCTCCTCGTAGGCCGTCAGCATCGCGATGCGGCGGGTGTGCCGTTCCTCGCCGCTGTACGGGGTGGTGAGGAAGACCTCCACGAACCGGGTGGCCTCCTGCGCGGAGTGCATCCTGGCGCCGAGGCTGAGCACGTTCGCGTCGTTGTGCTCACGCGCCAGGCGGGCGGTGTCCTCGCTCCAGGCCAGGGCCGCGCGCACGCCCCTGACCTTGTTCGCGGCGATCTGCTCGCCGTTGCCGGAGCCGCCGATGACGACGCCCAAGGAACCCTTGTCGGAGGCGGCCCCCTCGGCCGCGCGCAGCACGAAGGGCGGGTAGTCGTCAGCGGCGTCGTAGGCGGCGGGCCCGGCGTCGACGACGTCGTGGCCCTGCTCCCTCAGCCAGGAGACGAGGTGTTCTTTGAGCTCGTAGCCCGCATGATCTGATCCAAGGTAAACACGCACGGGACCAGTCTGGCAGGTCACGGCGGTGACAAGCGCAGCGCCCCGCTCGCCGGGGCGAGGCGGGGCGCGGTGGTACTCGTGTCCCTCAGATGGAGCCGGAGGCCGCAGCGGCGACGCTCAGCCCGAGAACAGCGAAGAGGGCCATCGAGCCGATGGCGATCACGTTGTAGATGACGATCGCCTTGAGGTCCTTGCCGAGAGGACCTGCCTTGGAGACCGCGGGCTTCTTGCTCAACTTCCACCTCGTTAGGGTTCGACCAGGGATATCCCGTCGGAAATTTTTCCACACCGCACAACGTGGTTCTCACCGGGGCCGATTCCGCGCGAGGAGCCGCGGGGGCCGTGAGTCCGCGCACATCCGTCGGCGGGAGCGCGCCACCGGTCCGCGCGCCGGGCCCGCGGGGCCCGGCGCGCGTGCGGCGTCACAGCTGGACGGCCTTGACCTCGCAGAACTCCTCCAGGCCGTGGGCGCCCCACTCTCGCCCGTTGCCGGAGCGCTTGTAGCCGCCGAAGGGGGCCCGGGGGTTGAGGGCGCCGCCGTTGACCTCCACCTGTCCGGCCCGCAGGCGCCGGGCCACGGCCAGGCCGCGCTCGGGGTCGCCGGACCACACCGCCGCGTTGAGCCCGTACACGGTGTCGTTGGCGATGGCGACCGCCTCCTCCTCCGTGTCGTAGGGGATCAGGACCAGCACGGGGCCGAAGATCTCCTCTCGGGCGATGCGCATGTCGTTGCTGACGTCGGCGAAGACCGTGGGGCTGACGTAGTAGCCGTTCGGGCGGCCCTCGACCGGTTCGGGGCCGCCGGTGACCAGGCGGGCGCCCTCCTCCACTCCGAGCGCGAGGTAGGAGCGGACCCGCTCCAGCTGGTCGGCGGAGACCAGCGGGCCCATGCGGGTGGCCTCGTCCGCGGGGTCGCCGGGCGCGTACTTGGCCGCGGACTCGGCGGCCAGGGCGACGGCCTCCTCGTAGGAGTCGCGGTGCACCAGCATGCGGGTGAGCGCGTTGCAGCTCTGCCCGGTGTTGCGCATGACGTCGGCGACGCCGCGCTTGACCGCCTTGACCAGGTCGGCGTCGGGAAGGATGACGTTGGGCGATTTGCCGCCCAGCTCCAGGGCGACCTTCTTGACCGTCTCCGCGGCGACCTGGCTGACCCGGGTCCCGGCGCGCGTGGAGCCGGTGAAGGACACCATGTCCACGCGGGGGTGGGCGGCGATGGCCTCTCCGACGACCGGGCCGGTGCCCGACACCAGGTTGAACACGCCCGCGGGCAGGCCCGCCTCGTGGAACACCTCGGTGAGGGCGTAGGCGCTGAGCGGGGCGACCTCGCTGGGCTTGAGGACGACGGTGTTGCCCGCCAGGAGGGCGGGGACGACCTTGAGCACGATCTGGTGGAGCGGGTAGTTCCACGGGGTGATGGCGCCGACCACGCCGACGGGCTCGCGCACGATGAGCGAGTTGCCCACCCGCTCGCCGCCGAAGTAGCGCTCGCCGGTCTCCTCGACCAGGTCGATGTAGGTCCGGAACATGAGGGCGGGCAGGCCCGCCTGGACCCTGCGGGCGAACACCGCGGGAGCGCCCATGTCCCGGGTGAGCTCCGCGGCGATGTCGTCGACGCGGGCGTCGAACAGTTCCAGGGCCTTGGTCAGGTGGGTGACGCGCTGCCCGGGCGCGAGCGCGGACCAGGCGGGCAGGGCGGCCGCCGCCGCCGCGACCGCGGCGTCGACGTCCTCCGCGGCCCCGGCCGGAACGGTGTCGATGACCTGCTCGGTCGCCGGGTTGACCACGTCCAGTGCCTCGCTGGAGGCGGAGTCGCGCCAGGCGCCGTCGATGTAGAGGGATCGCATGGCCCCACTGTCGCAGAACGCGATTCGGGTTGGCCAGCCCGGGGCGCGGGGCCGGTGCTTTCCCCGATGCCGGGGGTTTCGCGCCGCCCCCGCGGAGGGCGGCGGACCGGTGTCCCGTCGGATCAGTCCCAGTGCGGGGGGCGCTCCGCGATGAGGCGCGCGGTGGAGTCGTCGTCGGAGTCGCCCCAGCCGGGGCCCCTCTCGTCTCCGGTGGTGTCGGGCAGGATGTCGAGGTCGTCGAGGAAGTCGACCCTGCGCTCATCGTCGGGTCCGGACACGGTCCCCCGCCCCCTTCGCGTTCGTGGCGGCGGGCCCCTGCCCGCCGCCGGTGTTCGCCTCCAGTGTGCACCCGTCCGGGCGCACCGCGGCCGTCCGCCCCGTCGGGCCGGGGGCGCGCGCCCCGGCCCGGCGGTCGCGGATCAGTCGAAGACGGGTTCCCGGGTGCGGGTCCGCTTGAGTTCGAAGAACCCGTCGGTCCCGGCGACCAGGAGCACGCCGTCCCAGAGCCTGCCGGCCGCCTCGCCGCGCGGGATCGGCGTGACGACCGGTCCGAAGAAGGCGGTGTCGGCGACCCGGACCACGGGGGTGCCCACGTCCTCGCCGACCAGCTTCATCGCCTCGGCGTGCGAGGCGCGCAGGGCCTCGTCGTGGTCGGTGGACGTGCCCGCCTCGGCCAGGTCCTCGGGCAGTCCGGCCTCGGCCAGCGCGGCGCGGATCGTGTCCGCGGTGCGCGGTTCGCCGCCGTTGTGGAAGCGGGTGCCCAGGGCCGTGTAGAGGCCGCCCAGGACCTCGGGGCCGAAGCGCTGTTCGGCGGCGACGCACACCCGCACCGCCTCCCAGGACCTGTCGATGCTCTCGCGGTAGTCCTCGGGCAGTTCGCGGCCCTCGTTGAGCACGCCCAGGCTCATCACGTGCCAGCGCACGCGGACCGGCCGGACCTTCTCCACCTCGACGAGCCAGCGCGAGGTGATCCAGGCCCACGGGCACGCGGGGTCGAACCACATGTCCGCCTGGACGGTCTCCTGCCCGTCGCCGGGGTCTGGGGTCTGCGTCATCGCTGCTCCTCGTATCGGGAAAAGGTGTGCACACTTCGGGTCGTAGGAGTGCAACCCCGGCTATCGGTTGCGCATTCCGTGCCCTCGCGTGGCAGGATCGGGGCGAGTGGAAGACGACCCCCGGCCCCGACGACGCTCCACCCCAGGCGGCGGACTCGCCGTGGTCGGCAACGATCCGGCCGGCGGGGACGGCGGCCGTGGAGGGAGCGTGGCGTGGCAGGGAACCTGACACGGGACGAGGCTCGTGAGCGGGCGCGGATTCTCAGCGTCGACTCCTACGCCGTGGAGCTGGACCTGACCACCGGTGCCGAGACCTTCAGGTCCACCACCGTGATCCGGTTCTCCAGCCCGGAGCCCGGGGCGCGGACGTTCGTCGAGCTGGCCGCCCCAGCGATCCGCACGGCGACGCTGAACGGGACCGAGCTGGACGCGGCCGAACTGTTCGACGGCGAGCGCCTCGCCCTTCCCGAGGTGGCCGCGGACAACGAGCTGACGGTCGTCGCCGACGCCGTGTACATGCGCACCGGAGAGGGCCTGCACCGGTTCGTGGACCCGGTCGACGACTCGGTGTACCTGTACACCCAGTTCGAGACGGCCGACGCACACCGCATGTTCGCGTGCTTCGACCAGCCCGACCTCAAGGCCACCTTCGAGCTGACGGTGTTCGCTCCCCCCTCGTGGGAGGTCGTGTCCAACAGCGCGCCCGACGTGGAGCGCGAGGCCGCGGGCGAGGAGCGGGTGCGCTGGCACTTCCCGGCCACGCCGGTGATGTCCACCTACATCACCGCGCTGATCGCGGGCCCGTACCACGTGGTGCGCGACGAGCACGACGGCATCCCGCTGGGCCTGTACTGCCGCGCCTCGCTGGCCGAGCACCTGGACTCCGACGCCCTGTTCGAGGTCACCAAGCAGGGCTTCGACTTCTTCCACGGCCTGTTCGACCTGCGCTACCCGTTCGGCAAGTACGACCAGCTGTTCGTGCCCGAGTTCAACGCGGGCGCCATGGAGAACGCGGGCGCGGTCACGTTCCTGGAGGACTACGTCTTCCGTTCGAGGGTCACCGACGCCCGCTACGAGCGCCGCGCCGAGACGATCCTGCACGAGATGGCGCACATGTGGTTCGGCGACCTGGTCACCATGCGCTGGTGGGACGACCTGTGGCTGAACGAGTCGTTCGCGACCTACGCCAGCGTGTACTGCCAGGCCAACGCCACCAAGTGGACCGACGCCTGGACGACGTTCGCGAACGTGGAGAAGAGCTGGGCGCTGCGCCAGGACCAGCTGCCCTCCACCCACCCGGTCGCCGCCGACATGGTCGACATCCAGGCGGTCGAGGTCAACTTCGACGGCATCACCTACGCCAAGGGCGCCTCGGTGCTCAAGCAGCTCGCGGCGTACGTGGGCGTGGACGCGTTCTTCGCGGGCGTGCGCGCCTACTTCAAGGAGAACGCGTTCGGCAACACCGAGCTGCGGGACCTGCTCAAGCACCTGGAGGCCGCCTCGGGCCGCGACCTGTCGGGCTGGTCGCGCGACTGGCTGGAGACCACGGGCGTCAACACGATGCGTCCGGAGTTCGAGGTGGACGCCGAGGGCCGCTTCACCTCGTTCACCGTGCTCCAGGAGGCACCGGCCGACCACCCCACGCTGCGCTCGCACCGGCTGGCGATCGGTCTGTACGACCGCACCGACGAGGGCGTCGTGCGCCGCGAGCGCGTGGAGCTGGACGTGCGCGGCGAGCGCACCGAGGTGCCGGAGCTGGTCGGCAGAGCCCGGCCGGACCTGGTGCTGATCAACGACGACGACCTGACCTTCACCAAGGTCCGCTTGGACGAGCGCTCCCTGCGCACCGTGGTGGAGGGCGTCGGCGAGATCCGCGAGTCCCTGCCCCGCGCGCTGGCCTTCGGCGCCGCCTGGGACATGACCCGCGACGGCGAGATGGCCGCCCGCGACTACGTCTCCCTGGTCATCTCCGGGATCAGCGGCGTGAACGACGTCATGGTCGCCCAGACCCTGCTGCGCCAGGCCAACTCGGCCCTGCACATGTACGCCGACCCGGCGTGGCGCCCGTTCGGCTTCGAGCAGCTCTCCGAGCGGCTGCGCGAGCTGCTGACCGCGGCCGAGCCGGGCGGCGACCTGCAGCTGGCCTACGCCAACGCGCTGGCCGCCTCGGCGGTGAGCGACGCCCACCTGTCCCTGGTCCGGGGCCTGCTGGACGGCGCGATCACCGTGGACGGGCTGGTCGTGGACACCGACCTGCGGTGGACGCTGCTGCGCCGCCTGGTCGCGACGGGCAAGGCCGGGGAGGCGGAGATCGCCGCCGAGCTGGAGCGCGACGCCACGGCGGCCGGGCAGCGCAACGCCGCCGGGGCCCGCGCCGCGATCCCCACCGCCGGGGCCAAGGCCGCGGCGTGGGAGCGGATCGTGGGCGAGGAGCTGGCCAACGCCGAGTTCCGCGCGGTCCTGCTGGGCTTCACCGAGCCGGGCCAGGCCGAGCTGTACCGGCCGTACGTGGAGAGGTACTTCGCGCAGCTGGGCCCGGCCTGGGAGAAGTGGACGGGCGAGTTCGCGCAGACCTTCGCCGAGGTGGTGTACCCGAGCGGCCTGGTGGAGGAGGCGACGCTGGAGCGCACGGACGCCTACATCGCCGGGTCCGACCCGGCCCCGGCGCTGCGCCGCCTGCTGGTCGAGGGCCGCGCGGGGGTGGAGCGGGCCCTGCGCGCCCGGGCCACCGACATCGCCGCGGGCGAGCGTCAGGAGTAGGACGCGGGGACCGCGTGCCCGCTCCGCCGTCGCAGGCGGGGCGGGCGCGCGTGCGCCGGGCCCCGCCGCGCGCCGTGGCCCCGGGCCGGCCCCGGGATTCGAGCACGGCACGGGGTCGGACGCGGGTCGGGCCCCTCGCGTCGCACCGGCGACGGTTCCGGCCGACTTGCTAGGGGGCGTGGTCCCGCCGGCCGACCGGCCCGAGGGTGCGGCGGATGCGCGCCACCATGCGCGGGTCGGCGAGCAGTTCGTCCACCAGGACCGGCTCGCCCTCGCCGCTGGTGAGCGGGATTCGCCAGTTCGGGTACTCGTCGCTGGTGCCGGGCTGGTTCTGCATGCGCCGCTCCCCCACCACGTCGGTGAGCGCGATTCCGATCATGCGGGCGGGGGTGGCCACCAGGTAGGCGTGCATGGCCGCCACCACGGCGGCCGGGTCGGCCACCGGGTCCACGTCGTCGTCGAGCAGGCCCAGGTCCACCAGGAGCTCGCGCCAGCGCTCCACGCGCGACTCGGCGTCGGCGCGCTCCTCCTCCACGGGGCGGCCGAGCAGGCCCAGCCGGTCGCGCAGCTCCACGTGCTCGGTGGACAGGAACGAAGCCACCGGCGGCAGGTCGTGGGTGGCCACCGTGGCCAGGCAGTCCGCGCGCCACTCCCCCGGCGGGCGCGGGCGGCCGTCGGCGTCCTGCTCGAACCACAGCACGGAGGTGCCCAGGACCCCGCGGTCGGCGAGGTGCTCGCGCACCCACGGCTCCACGGTGCCCAGGTCCTCCCCGACCACGACGGCGTCCGCCCGGTGGGCGGCCAGGGCGAGCGTGCCCACCATGCCCTCGTGGTCGAACCTGACGTAGGTGCCCTCGTCCGCGGAGGCGCCCTCGGGCACGCACCAGAGCCGGAACATGCCCATGACGTGGTCGATGCGGACCCCGCCCGCGTAGCGGAACGTCTGGGCCAGGATCTGGCGGAACGGTTCGTAGCCGCGCCCGGCCAGGCGCCGGGGGTGCCAGGGCGGCTGGCCCCAGTCCTGCCCCTGCCGGTTGAACTCGTCCGGGGGCGCCCCCACGTGCAGGCCGGGCACGAGCGCGTCCCCGTACATCCACGCGTCCGCGCCGCCCGCCTGCACCCCGATGGCCAGGTCGTGCACGATGCCGACGGCCATCCCGCCGGTCTCGGCGGTGGTCTGCGCCTGGGAGAGCTGCTCGTCGAGGATCCACTGGAGCCAGCGGTGGAACTCCACGGCGGGCCACCGGCGCAGGGCCTCCTCCCCGACGTCGCGGCCGTGGACCCCGCGCAGCCCCTGCGGCCAGGTCCGGTAGTCGGTGCCGTGCCGCTCGGCCAGGGCCGACCAGGTGGCGAACTCGACCAGCGGTCGGCCCTCGCGTTCGAGGTAGGCGCGCAGGGACGCCTCACGGCCGGGGGCGCGGGGAGCCTCGAAGAGCACCTCCAGGGCGGCGCGCTTGGCCCTCCACACGGAGTCGCGGTCGAGGAGGTCGGCGGTGCGGCCGCGTTCGCGCAGCGGCCGGGCCAGGCGCTGGATGCCCTCGCGCTGGGCGGGGTCGAGCCGGGCGTACTCGGGCACGTCCTCGATGCGGATGTAGAGGGGACTGGCGTAGCGGCGGCTGACCGGCAGGTAGGGCGAGGGCTCCACCGGGGGCAGCGGCTCGGTGGCGTGCACCGGGTTGATCAGGGCGAAGTCGGCGCCCAGGTCGCGCGCGCTCCAGTCAGCCAGCTCGGCGAGGTCGCGCAGGTCGCCGGTGCCCCAGGAGGCGCGGGAGCGCACGCTGTAGACCTGCGCCATGACGCCCCACAGGCGCGGGTGGTCCCTGAGCGCGCTGGGTTCGATGCGGTCGGGGGCCACGAGCAGGGGCGCGGTGTGCTCGGCGGCGCCGTCGGTGACGCGCAGGGTGTGCACGCCCAGCGGCAGTCCGGGGCCGAAGGGCAGCAGGGAGCCGCCGGAGGTCTCGACGACGCTGTGCGACCCCTCGGGGAGCACGAGGTCGGGCGCCTTGCCCTCGCGGACGACCACCGCGGGCGGCAGCGGGTCCGGCGCCGCCCCGGCGTCCGGGGCCGCCGGGTCCACGCCCAGGGCCGCCAGGACATGGCGGATGGTGTCGGGACTGACCGGGACCCTGCGCCCCCGCCAGTCCTCGTAGGTCGTCGCGACTCCGTGCTGCTCTGCCAACCGTGCCAGCTGAACGTCCCTCACAGAATCCGATCATGCCCTACCAGGGGCTCCGTACACCGGAGGCCGTTCCGGCGTGGGACCAGAACGTGTCCCGGGTGCGGGCCGATAACGGCTCCCCGCGCGGCGCTTCCGGACTGTCCAGCACGTACAAACGGATGCTCTGCACAGACCGTCAAATCGATCGCCCCGTGTCCTGGACATCTGCATAATCGGGATGTGCTCGCGAACTACCGACGGCTCTTCGCCGTCCCCCACGTCCTTCCCCTGCTGGCCTGGTCCCTGGCCGCGCGCTTCTACATGCCGGGGCTGATGATCGCGGTCACCTTCCTGGTGGAGGGGTGGACCGGCTCCTACACCCTGGCCGGGCTGGTCGCGGGCGCCTTCACCCTGGGCATCGCGCTGGTGGGACCGCTGCGCGGGCGGATGGCCGACCGGGGCGGGACCGACCGGCTGGTGCTGGTGTGCGGCGTGGTGTTCAGCGCGGGGCTGCTGGGCCTGGTCCTGCTGCCCGAGCGGCTGTGGTGGCTCTCACTACCGCTGGCGCTGGGCACCGGGCTGTTCGGCTCCCCGGCCAACCAGATCGTGCGGGCGCTGTGGCCGCGGCTGACGCGGGGCCCCGAACGGCAGGCGATCTACGCGGCCGAGGCGACCACGCAGGAGCTGCTCTTCGTCTTCTCCCCGATCATGACCGCGGGCGTGGTGGCCTTCGCCGGTGCCCGCTGGGCGCTGGTGCTGCTGTCGGTGGTGGCGCTGCTCGGCTCGGCCGGGTTCGCGCTCGGGCTGCGCCGGGCCGGGGTGACCGGTCCCGCGCCGACCGGGGAGGGAGCCGGTGAGGAGCCGCCCGGTCCGCGCCGGAGTCTGCTGCGCAGCCCGGCGCTGGTGGCGCTGTTCCTCATGTGCCTGCTGATGGTCAGCGGGATCATGGGCGTGGATCTGGTGATCGTGGCGTGGGCCAACGAGCTCGGCGCCCCGCAGTACGTGATGGTGCTGGCGTCGGTGTGGGCGCTGGGGTCGCTGGTGGGCGGGGCCATCGCGGGCGCGCTGCGCGGCCGTCCCCACCTGGTGCGCCGCTGCTTCGGCTCGGCTCTGGGCGTGGCGGTGCTGGTGCCGTTCGTGCCGCCGATCGCGCAGTTGCCGACTCCGCTGCTGGTCACACCGCTGCTGTTCCTGTCCGGTATGGCGCTGGCGCCGACCCTGGCCGCGGTCATGGGCCGTCTGGGCGACCTGGCCCCCGCGCGGCGGCGGGCCGAGGCCTTCGGGTGGATGTCCACAGCGCTGGGCGTGGGCGGGGCGGTGGCCGGTCCGCTGTCCGGCGGCCTGATCGACCTCATGGGTATCGCGGGCGGTGTGCTGGGCGCGGCGGTGCTGGTGCTGGTGTCGGCGCTGCTGAGCCTGTTCGTGCCCGAGCCGCCTCCCGAGGCCGCCGAGGAGGCGGACGGCCTCGACCCGGAGGAGGTCGGGGGGAGCGTGCTGGAGGCCCCGCCGGTGCACGGTGCCGCGGCGGGTGCCGAGGCCGCGTCCGACGATCCCCGCTGAGGCGCGGGCCGCCGGAAGCGCGTGCTCCGCGCTGGTCCCCCACCGGGGCCGCCGTCGGCGCCTGTGGCGGGGACCACCGGGTGGGCGGTCCCGGCCGTCGCAGCGGCGTCCGGTCAGCCGGTGCGCAGCGGCGGGACGCGGTGGGCCCAGGGGCGCGCGCGTTCGAGCTGCGCCGACAGCGACAACAGGGTTCCCTCGCCGCCCATGCGGCCGGTGAGCATGACGCCGATCGGCAGCCCCTCCGGCGACCAGTGCAGGGGGACGCTGACCGAGGGCTGTCCCGAGACGTTGTAGACCGAGGTGAACGGCGCGAACGCGGTCATCCGGCGGAACTCCTCCTCGGGTCCGTCGCCGGTGAAGTGCCCCAGCGGGACCGGAGGCGCGGCCAGCACGGGCGAGAGCACCGCGTCGAGGTGTCCGGTCGCGGCGACGAGGGAGCGGACGCCGCGCTGGAGGCGGGCGCAGGCGGCGATGTAGTCGGGCACGGGCGTGGCGCGGGCCCGCTCGCGCAGCCACTGGTTGAGGGGGCTCAGTTCGGCCTCGCGGGCGGGGTCGACCGGCGTGGCCGAGGCCATCGCCGCCCAGACCACCCCGAAGTCCGCCATGAAGGATCCGCCGAAGTGGGCGTCCCCGGGGGCGGGAACCTCCTCCACCTCGTGTCCCAGGTCGGTCAGGAGGCGGACGGCCTCCTCGTGGGCGGCCAGCACGTGGGGGTGCACGGGGATCCGGGCGGAGCCGGTGGTGGTGTGGCAGCCGATGCGCAGGCGCCCGGGTTCGCGGCCCGCGTGGTCGGCGAAGGTCTCGCCGGGCGGCAGGGGCGGGGCGGTGAAGTGGTCGCCCGGTCCGGAGAAGGCCATGGCGTCCAGCAGGAGGGCGGCGTCCCGGACGTCCCGGGTGAGGGGTCCGGCGGTGGACAGGCCGGCGAGGTCGGGCTTGAGGGGCGCGCCGGAGATCCGGCCGCGGGTGGGCTTGAGGCCGAAGAGCCCGCACGCGCTGGCGGGGATGCGGATCGAGCCGCCGCCGTCGCTGCCCTGGGCCACGGGGGCGAGTCCGGCGGCGACGGCCGCCGCGGCGCCTCCGCTGGAGCCGCCCGGGGACAGGTCGGTGTTCCAGGGGTTGCGGGAGGGCGGGGCGACGGCGTTCTCGGTGTAGCAGCTCGACCCGAACTCGGGGGTGTTGGTCTTTCCCGGCAGGACCGCGCCCGCGGCGCGCATCCGGGCGACCGTGCCGGAGTCGGTCGGGGCGACGGCGTCGCGGAAGACCGGTGACCCCTGGGTGAGGCGGACCCCGGCCACCGGGTCGAGGTCCTTGACGGGCACGGGGAGCCCGAGGAGCGGCGGCAGGGCCTCTGGCGTGTCGGCCATCACCCGGTTCTGCGCGTAACGGGCTTGTTCGAGCGCCTTTTCCGGGGTGACCGTAATGTACGCGCCGACGAGGTGGTCATACCTCTCGGTGCGGTCCAGGAAGTGCTCAGTGATCTCAGTAGGCGACAGCTCACGACTGCGGACCATCGCGAGGAGCCGATGGGCCGGAAGGTCATGGATCTGGGTCATGGCGAGTCAGGTTAGCGGGCACACCGCAGGGCACCACCGTGAGGAGGACTCGACTTCTCCAGAGAGACCGACCGAAGGGTAAGCATTCCCTGTCCCGAGGCGGCCGACACGCTTGGGCGCCGAGGAACGGGGTTAGAAAAGTGTGAGAAGTAATGCACTAGGACTCGGATATGGATCGAACTAACCTGTCCGACGTGAAATCGGCTACCAGAGTGAACGGCTCCACTCCATCGTCCGGGGGATCGGACCCCGAAAGGCCCGAATCCCTCTTTTTCCCCAACCAGAGAAAGAAGAAGGAGACCTCGGGCGGCAAGGCGGTCTACGGCGCCCTGCGCTCCAACCGCTCCGTCCGCAGGTGGATGGTACGCGGCGGCGGCGCCGCCGTGGTGGCCGTCCTGGTCGGCCTGCTCACCTCCGACTGGCGGACCGGCGTCACCTTCGGCGTCCTCACCCTGGCCGGGGTCATGGTGTACTCCTCCCGGCGCGAGTCGGAGATCCCGCGCTGGCGCAAGCCCTCGGCGGCCCAGCGCAAGACCGAAGCGCAGCTCAAGGTGATGAAGCAGGTCGGCTACCGCGTCCTGCACGCGCGCGCGGTGCCCGGCGGCAACGGCCAGATCGACCACTTCATCGTGGGTCGGCGGGGCGCGTTCGCCATCGACTCCGAGTCGTGGGACAAGCGGCTGCCGCTGCGCAACAAGCTGGAGAAGCTCTACCACGGGCGGTTCAGCAAGAACGAGCGCATCGACGAGGCCCTGGAGGAGGCCAAGCGGGCGCAGGACCTGATCAGCTCCGAACTGGGGCGCGAGATCAAGGTGCGCGCGTCGCTGGCCATCTACGGTCCCGGCATGCCCTGGGACAGCCACCGGCTGCGGGGCGTGGACATCATCACCGGCACCAAGGTCCGCAAGTGGCTGCGCAGCGGCCGGGACCGCCTGACCGAGAAGGAGATCGAGGAGATCTACCAGGCCGCGATGAAGGCCCTGCCGCCCAGGTACTGAGACGCCCCCACCCCCCTGACACCACCCCGGCCCGGGACGGACCACAGCGCCGTGGCACCCGGGCCCTTCCCGTGTCCAGGGGCTTTTCCGCGTCCCCACCACGGCCGCGGCCCGGCCCCCGACCGGCCGCCCCACCACCGGCGTCTCACGATCCGGATAGCCCGTCTTCCACTCCGAGACCAGAGCGGTGCGACGAAGGACTACCATCGAAGGGAAACACCCGTAACGATGGGAGCCCACCCCATGCCAGCCCTACGCTCACGCACCGTCACCCACGGCAGGAACATGGCCGGCGCGCGCGCCCTCATGCGCGCCACCGGTGTGGAGCGCGAGGACTTCGGCAAACCCATCGTGGCCGTGGCCAACAGCTTCACCGAGTTCGTCCCGGGCCACGTCCACCTGCGCGAGGTGGCCGAGGTCGTCGCGAACGCCGTCCGCGAGGCGGGCGGCGTCCCCCGCGAGTTCAACTCCATCGCCGTGGACGACGGCATCGCCATGGGCCACGGCGGCATGCTCTACTCCCTGCCCAGCCGCGAGCTGATCGCCGACTCGGTCGAGTACATGGTCAACGCGCACTGCGCCGACGCCCTGGTGTGCGTGTCCAACTGCGACAAGATCACCCCGGGCATGCTGCTGGCCGCGCTGCGCCTGAACATCCCCACGGTGTTCGTCTCCGGCGGCCCTATGGAGGCGGGCAAGGTCACGGTGGTCGACGGCACCGCCACCACCGTGCGCAAGCTGGACCTGATCAACCCCATGATCGCCGCCGCCGACGAGAGCGTCTCCCAGGCCGAGCTGGACGAGATGGAGGAGGCCGCCTGCCCGACCTGCGGCTCCTGCTCGGGCATGTTCACCGCCAACTCGATGAACTGCCTCACCGAGGCGATCGGCCTGGCCCTGCCCGGCAACGGCACCGTGCTGGCCACCCACACCGCCCGCCGCGCCCTGTACGAGGACGCCGGACGCCTGGTCGTGGAGGCAGCCAAGCGCTACTACGAGGACGACGACTCCTCCGTCCTGCCGCTGTCCATCGCCACCCCCGAGGCCTTCGGCAACGCCATGGCCCTGGACGTGGCCATGGGCGGCTCCACCAACACGATCCTGCACCTGCTGGCCGCGGCCACGGAGGCGGGCGTCGGCTTCGGCCTGCCGGAGATCGACGCGGTCTCGCGCCGGGTGCCGTGCCTGTGCAAGGTCGCGCCGAACACCGAGAAGTACCACATCGAGGACGTGCACCGGGCGGGCGGCATCCCCTCCATCCTGGGCGAGCTGGCCCGAGGCGGCCTGCTGGACACCTCCCTGCCCACGGTGCACGGCAAGACGGTCGGCGAGTTCATCGCCGAGTGGGACATCGTCTCCGACACCGTCTCGCCCGAGGCCGTGGAGCTGTTCCACGCCGCCCCCGGCGGCAAGCGCACCACGAAGGCCTACTCGCAGGACACCCGCTGGGACACCCTGGACACCGACCGGGAGAAGGGCTGCATCCGCTCCGTCGAGCACGCCTACACCAAGGACGGCGGCCTGGCGGTGCTGTTCGGCAACCTCGCCCCCGACGGCGCGATCGTCAAGACCGCGGGTGTGGAGGAGGAGCTGTGGACCTTCTCCGGACCGGCCAAGGTGTTCGAGTCCCAGGAGGACGCCGTGGACGGCATCCTCAACAAGCGGATCGAGCCCGGTGACGTGGTGGTCATCCGCTATGAGGGCCCCAAGGGCGGCCCGGGCATGCAGGAGATGCTGTACCCGACGAGCTTCCTCAAGGGCCGCGGCCTGGGCAAGGCCTGCGCCCTCATCACCGACGGCCGCTTCTCCGGCGGCACGTCGGGGCTGTCCATCGGCCACGCCTCCCCCGAGGCCGCCGCGGGCGGTGACATCGCGCTGGTGGAGGACGGCGACATCGTCAGCATCGACATCCCCAACCGGGGCATCGTGCTGGAGGTCTCCGCGGAGGAGCTCGACGCGCGCCGCGAGCGCCTGCTCAAGGAGCTGGGCCGCTTCAGGCCGCGCGACCGGCAGCGACCGGTGACCGCGGCGCTGCGCGCCTACGCGGCCATGGCGACCTCGGCCTCGACCGGCGCCGCGCGCGACGTGTCCCAGGTCGAGAGGTAGCGGACCCGGAGGTGGGGGCGGTGCGACCGCCCCCACCCTCAGGAGCAGCAGCCGCCCCCGCAGCACCCTCCACCGGAGGGCGCGGGGGCGGACGCGCGTCCGCCCACCGCCACGGTGGACAGCAGCCGGACCGTGTCGCCGTGCCCCTGGGGGCAGGTCGCCGGGTCGCCGGCCCGCGCCATCGGACGGGAGAGCTCGAAGGTGTCGCCGCACTCGCGGCAGCGGAAGTCGTATCTGGGCATGCGGTCAGGATACGGCTGGCCCCGGCTCACCCCGTGAAGGGGTTCAGGAGCCTCACTCCCCGGTCTGCGACGTCCTTGGTGTTACGGGTGACGAACGTCCACCCATGGTGCTTGGCGGTGGCCGCCATCAGACCGTCGACCACGGGAATCCGATCAGGAACGTTCATCGGAGCCCACTCGAGAACGACTCCCACGTCCACGGGAACGATCCTGTCGCCGTAGGCGCGGACGAGTAGGTGAAGCCAGTCGGACAACCGTTGCGCCTGGGCACGGTCGCCGCGGTGGTGCAGTGTGCGGACTCCCAGCCGGATCTCGCCCACCACGAGTGCACTGATGTACAGATCCGAGTCCTCGACCTCGTCCCACCACCTCAGAAACCCCGGGTCCGGCTCGCGTCGGCGCAACTCGGACAGGACGTTCGTGTCAAGGAGAAAGCTCAACGTTCGCCCCAGTCGATCTCGCGTCCGAGGTCCGGAACGCGGACCTCGTCGAGCACGTCCAGCGGAGGTACCGAGCCGAGAAGCTCCTTGAAACCTCCGGACTGCCCCTTCAGCCTGCGGTACTCCTCCATGTCCACCAGTACCGCGACCTCACGCCCGTGGCGCGTGATGATCTGGTCGCCCTCGCTCTCCACAGCACGAAGGACCTCGCTGGTGCGCTGCTTCAGTTCCTGTACCTGCCATCTCATGGCGATCACCTCCGGTCACAGTCTAGACTGTCTGGACAGAAAATGGAGAACGTTCGTCACCGTGGTGATGGGAAAGGCGCCGGGACACGCGACCGCCCCCCGGCGCGTGTGCCGGGGGGCGGTCGGGGTCGGGGGCGGCGCCGGGTGGGACGCGAGGTCCCGGCTCCGCCGGATCAGGCGGCCAGGTGGGCCATGTACGGCTCCCACTGGGGGTCGCCGTGGAGGTCACCGTTGATCAGGCGCCAGTGGGGCCCCTTGGGCACCTTGGGGGTCACGTGCAGCTCCCAGCCGAGTTCGTCCAGGAACTTGTCGGCCTTGCGGTGGTTGCACGGCTTGCACGCGGCGACCACGTTCTCCCACACGTGCGCGCCGCCGCGGCTGCGCGGGATGACGTGGTCGATGGTCTCGGCCTTCTTTCCGCAGTAGCCGCAGGTGTGCCTGTCGCGCCGCATGAGGGCGACCCTGGTGAGGGGCACTCTGCGGCTGTAGGGGACGCTGATGTAGCGTCGGAGCCGGATGACCGACGGCACGTCGTAGGAGCGTGTCGCCGAGTGCAGTATCGCGCCCGCGTCGTCCTGGTGGACGACCTCCGCCTTCTCCCTCAGGACGAGCAGGATCGCCCTGCGCAGAGGCAGTGTCGTCAGTGGTTCGAAGCTGGCGTTGAGCAGCAGCACGTGGCGGCGGGCGGTGCCTGTGCCACCCTCCCGGCTGCTTCGGGCGCTCATCGCGTCGCCCCAGCCGTCGTCTGTGACGGCCGTGTCTCCTCCCCGGCCAGCCGATCGGCCAGCCAGGAGACCTCCCTGTGCACCGATCCGAGGATCGATGGTTCCGTACGCCTTGCCACACGGACCTCCCGGTGGTCCCGCCGAGTTGCGTCCCGCATTCAGTTTGCGTGGTCGGACCGCTCCGGCGCCACCCCAATTTGCGCTGGGCCGCCCAGAAACCGCGTGTTCCCCCTTTTCCCGACTCCATTGTGCGCTGGCGGCGCTCCTTTTCACACTGGCGCCGCGCCGGGCACACCCGGGTGGATGGCGGTGGATAGGGTGCGAAGTATGCGTGAACTCCGCTACCCCCAGGCCGCACGGCTGGACATCATCGAGAACCTGCACGGCCACACGGTCGGTGACCCCTACCGGTGGTTGGAGGACGGCGATTCGGCGCAGACCAAGGAGTGGGCTGCCGCGGAGGACGCCCTGTACACCGAGGTCTCATCGCGGTTCACCACACGGGACTGGTTCGCCGACCGGGTGCGGTCCCTGCTGGGCGCCGGAAGCGTCGGTGCGCCCGTGTGGCGTGGCGACCGCCGCTTCTTCGTCCGTCGCGCCGCCGACCAGGAGCACGGCGTGCTCTACGTCCAGGACGGCGACGGCCCCGAGCGGGTGCTGGTGGACCCCGGAGCGCTCGACCCCCAGGGTCTGACCACGCTGGACGCCTGGAAACCCGACCACTCCGGCGCGCTCCTGGCCTACCAGCTCTCCGAGGGCGGCGACGAGGAGTCGGTGCTGCGCGTCGTGGACGTGGCCTCCGGCGACCTGGTGGACGGGCCCGTCGAGCGGGTCCGGTACAGCCCGATCGCCTGGCTGCCCGACTCCTCCGCCTACTACTACGTGCGCCGGCTCCCCCGGGACCAGGTGCCCGAGGGCGAGGAGAGCTACCACCGCCGCGTCTACCTGCACCGCCTGGGGACCCCCGCCGAACAGGACACCCTGGTCTTCGGTGAGGGCCGCGACAAGACCGAGTACTTCACCCCGGTCGTGAGCCGGGACGGGCGCTGGCTGGTGCTGCTCGCCAACCGCGGCACCTCGGCGGCCACCGACGCCTGGATCGCCGACCTGTCCGACGGGAACCTGGACGCGCCGCGTCTGGTCCCCTTCCAGGAGGGCGTGGACGCCTCCCTGTACCCGCACGTGGGCAGGGACGGGCGCCTGTACCTGTTCACCGACCGGGACGCCCCGCGCGGACGCCTGTGCGTGGCCGACCCCGCCGACCCCGGCTACGGGAACTGGACCACCCTGGTCCCGGAGGACCCCGAGGCGGTGCTGGAGGGGTACGCGGTCCTGGACGGCCCCGGGATGGAGCGGCACGAACTGCTGGTCCTGCGCAGCCGCCACGCCGTCAGCGAGATCACCCGGCACGACCTGGCCACCGGCGAGCCGCTGGGCGGGCTGGACATGCCCGGCCTGGGCACCGTGGCCGGGCTGGTCGAACGCCCCGAGGGCGGGCACGAGGCGTGGTTCGGCTACACCGACAACACCCACCCCTCGTCGGTGTACCGCTACGACGCGCTCTCGGGCGAGGTGTCGCCGTGGGCCGACGCCCCCGGTGACATCGACCTGCCCGACGTGCGGGTGGAGCAGGTCACCTACACCTCCCGCGACGGCACGGCCGTGCGCATGCTGGTGGTCTCGCCCCAGGCTCCCGCCGAAGGGCCGCGGCCGACCATCCTGTACGGCTACGGGGGCTTTCGCATCTCCCTCACGCCCGCCTACTCGGCGGTGGCGCTGGCCTGGGTGCGCGCGGGCGGCGTGTACGCCGTCGCCAACCTGCGCGGCGGTCTGGAGGAGGGCGAGGAGTGGCACCGGGCGGGGATGTTCGCGAACAAGCAGAACGTCTTCGACGACTGCGCGGCGGCGGCCGAGCACCTGGTCGCCACCGGGGTGACCGACCTCGGGCACCTGGCCGTCATGGGCGGCAGCAACGGCGGGCTGCTGGTGGGGGCCATGGTCACGCAGCGGCCGGACCTGTTCACCGCCGCGGTCTGCTCGGCCCCGCTGCTGGACATGGTCCGCTACGAGCGGTTCGGACTGGGCCAGCTGTGGAACGTGGAGTACGGCACCGCCGACGACCCCGAGCAGCTGGGGTGGCTGCTGGGCTACTCGCCCTACCACAACGTGCGCGAGGGCACCCGCTACCCGGCGACGCTGTTCACCGTGTTCGACAACGACACCCGCGTGGACCCGCTGCACGCGCGCAAGCTGTGCGCGATGATGCAGCACGCCACGGCGGCCGCGCCCGAGGAGCGGCCGATCCTGCTGCGCCGGGAGTCGGAGGTGGGCCACAGCTCGCGGTCGGTGAGCCGCAGCGTGGCGCTCAACTCCGAGCAGCTGGCCTTCCTCGCCCACCACCTGGGGCTCCGCGTGGGCTGAGACGCCCTCCCCGGTGTCCGCCCCGCGAGAGCAACAACACAGGGGCCGGGCACCGAGGGACGCCCGTTCCCCCGCCAGGCGTTGAGACAATCGGGAGGAACCGCTCCCCCGGGAGAACAGCGCGAGAGGATCCGGACGTGACACAGACCGAGAGCGGAGCCGCCGACACCCGGACGGCCGAGCCCCGCAGGCACGTGCACCTCGCGCAGGTCCGCTACGCCGACCTCGACCCGCAGCACCACGTCAACAACGTGCGGATGCTGACCTACCTGGAGGACGCCCGGGTGTCCTTCCTGCGCTACGGCGGCGCCGTCGAGGGCGACGAGGTCTTCGGCGCCATGGTGGTGGCCCGCCAGGAGGCGGACTACGTGGCCCCGCTGCTGCCCCGCTCCGAGCCGGTGCGCGTGGAGCTGTGGGTGACCGAGGTGCGCAACGCCAGCTTCACGCTGGCCTACGAGATCCGGGACGAGACCACGGTGTACCTGCGGGCCAGGACGGTGCTGGTCGGCTTCGACGTGCCCACGCAGCGCGCCCGGCGGCTCGACGAGGTCGAGCGCGCCTTCCTCGCCGACTACGCCTGAGCGCCGCGGGGACCGGGCGGCCCGGTCCCGGCGGCCGTGTCGCCCCGGGTCACTTGAGGGAGATGGTGACGGCCTCGCCGTCGTCCCCGTCGTCGCCCTTGGCCGACACCGAGACCCGGGTGGGGTTGGCGACCTCGGGGGCGGTGGTCTCCTCGGGCACGTTGACCATGCTGTGCGCGGCCATCACCATGTACTCCCAGAGCTGACGATCCAGGGCCTCGTGCAGCTCCAGGGAGTCCACCGCGGCACGCATGTGCGCGAGCCACAGGTCGCGCTCGGAGGTGCCGATGCGGAACGGCACGTGCCGCATGCGCAGCCGTGGGTGGCCCCGCTGCTCGTTGTAGGTGCGGGGGCCGCCCCAGTACTGGATGAGGAACAGGCGCAGGCGCTCCTCGGCTGGGCCGAGGTCCTCCTCGGGGTACATGGGCCGCAGCACGGGGTCGTCGGCCACCCCCTCGTAGAAGCGGCGGACCAGGCGGGTGAAGGTCTCCTCACCGCCCACGGCCTCGTAGAACGTCATCTGCACGGGCTTTTCGCCCGCGCTCTGCTGGGAATCGCGCGCGGAAGTCATCGCCACCAGGGTATGCGACCGCCCCGGCCCGGACGAGTCGTCCGGGCGGAGAGCACGGGGGCCCGCGGCCGGATCGGGGATCCGGCCGCGGGCCCTGGGAACCGCTCGGCGCGGGGCGCTCGGCCCCGGCCGGTCAGTCGCGGGTGAGCTTGCGGTGGGTGACCGCGTGTGGGCGCGCGGCGTCGGCGCCCAGGCGCTCCACCTTGTTCTTCTCGTAGGACTCGAAGTTGCCCTCGAACCAGTACCAGTTGGCGTCGCCCTCCCACGCCAGGATGTGCGTGGCGACACGGTCGAGGAACCAGCGGTCGTGGGAGGTGATCACGGCGCAGCCGGGGAAGTCCAGCAGCGCGTTCTCCAGCGAGCCGAGGGTCTCCACGTCCAGGTCGTTGGTGGGCTCGTCCAGGAGCAGGAGGTTGCCGCCCTGCTTGAGGGTGAGGGCCAGGTTCACGCGGTTGCGCTCACCGCCGGAGAGCACCCCGGACGGCTTCTGCTGGTCGGAGCCCTTGAAGCCGAACGCGGCGACGTAGGCGCGGCTGGGGATCTCGACCTTGCCGACCTCGATGAAGGTCTCGCCGTCGGAGATGGTCTCCCAGACGTTCTTGGTGTCGTCGATGCGGCCGCGGTACTGGTCGACGTAGGAGATCTCGACGGTCTCGCCGACGTTGATCCTGCCCTGGTCGGGGGTCTCCTCACCGACGATCATCTTGAACAGCGTCGTCTTGCCGACGCCGTTGGGGCCGATGACGCCGACGATGCCGTTGGGCGGCAGCGAGAAGCTCAGGTCCTCGATGAGCACGCGGTCGTCGAAGCCCTTGGTGAGGTTCTTGACCTCGACCACGGTGTTGCCCAGACGCGGGCCCGGCGGGATCTGGATCTCCTCGAAGTCCAGCTTGCGGGTCTTGTCGGCCTCGGCGGCCATCTCCTCGTAGCGCTGGAGGCGGGCCTTGCTCTTGGTCTGGCGGGCCTTGGCGTTGGAGCGGACCCACTCCAGCTCGTCCTTGAGCCGCTTGGCCTTCTTGGCGTCCTTTTGCCCCTCGACCTTCAGGCGGGCCTGCTTGGTCTCCAGGTAGACGCTGTAGTTGCCCTCGTAGGGGTAGAACTGGCCCCGGTCCAGCTCCAGGATCCACGTGGCGACGTGGTCCAGGAAGTACCTGTCGTGTGTGATCGCGATGATGGTGCCCGGATACTTGGCCAGGTGCTGCTCCAGCCAGTTCACGCTCTCGGCGTCCAGGTGGTTGGTGGGCTCGTCGAGCAGCAGCAGGTCGGGCTGCTCCAGGAGGAGCTTGCACAGGGCCACGCGGCGCTTCTCGCCACCGGAGAGCTGGGTGACGGAGGCGTCGCCGGGCGGGCAGCGCAGCGCGTCCATCGCCTGCTCCAGCTGGCTGTCCAGGTCCCAGGCGCCCCGGTGGTCGAGCTGCTCCTGGAGCTTGCCCATCTCCTCCAGCAGGTCGTCGGAGTAGTCCGTCGCCATCTGCTCGGCGATCTCGTTGAAGCGGGTCAGCATCGCCTTGGTCTCGGCGACGCCGTCCTCGACGTTCTCCAGGACGGTCTTGTCCGGGTCGAGGTGGGGTTCCTGCGCGAGCAGACCGACGGTGAAACCGGGCATGAGCCTCGCCTCGCCGTTGGACGGCTGCTCGATGCCGGCCATGATCTTCAGAAGCGTCGACTTACCCGCACCGTTGGGGCCCACGACGCCGATCTTGGCTCCGGGCAGGAACGACCCCGAAACGTTGTCCAGGACGACCTTGTCGCCGTGCGCCTTGCGCACGTTGTTCATGGTGTAGATGTACTCCGGCATGAGTCCAAGCCTAGGGTGTCGCGGCCAATGCCCCCGCCATGGTTCGGGCCCGCGGGAGCCGGTTCCGGGCGGCGGTCGCGGCCCGGACCCGCCCCGCGGAGGCCGCGCCCCTCACTCCCGCGGCCGCTTGCTCCTCGCCCGCAGCCAGCGGGGCGTGAACTCCCGCCAGCGCTCCACGGGCAGCCCCCAGGCCAGGGCCCGGCTCATCAGCACCGCCATGGAGTAGCCGGGGTCGGCGTCCAGGGCCACCTCCAGCGCCGCGGCGGCCAGGGGCTCGTCCCCGCGCTGCCAGGCCGCGACCGCCAGCAGGGAGGCGGGTGCCGCCCGCTGGTGCCGGGGCAGGTGGCGGGTGACCCGGGCCCACAGTTCCTGGTGGGCGGGGGCCGCCTCTGCGGTGATGCGCGCCCACGCCTCGTCGCGCACCCGGATCTCGCCGAGGTAGACCCCCAGCCAGGCCAGTTCCTCCTGGTCGGTGACGCCCCGGCCCTCCCGTTCGGCCCGCACCGCCGCGAGCACGGCGCTCAGGCCGCGGTCGGTGAGCGAGCCCCGCATCCCCTGCTCCAGGAGCCGCCGGGCGCGCGCCCGCACCTCTCCGGCGACCGCGTCCATCGCGGCGCGTTCGGGGCCGTGCACGGGCCGCAGCACCTCCCGCACCCGCTCGATCTCGGCCGTGACCTCCGAGAGCGGCTGGACCGGGACGATCCCGTGCAGGACCGCGCTGGCCGGGACGGTGGAGCTGTCCACGTTGACCACCGTCCCCTCCACCGGACAGCAGTCGGCCCTGGCACAGGTGTAGGACCAGTAGCGGCCGCCGGTGACCCGCAGGGCGTCGACGACGGCCAGGCCGCGGCTCCGGGCGGCGGACAGGATCCTGTCGACGTGGGGCGTGACCCGTTCGGGCGGCCCGTAGGCCACGACCACCAGGGAGGTGCAGCCCTCCGCGGCGGCCATGTCCACGGGGACGACCGCGCGCTCCAGCGGGTCGCCGGCGGCGGCCAGGCGGTCCAGGTCGCCGCAGAACGCCGAGTGCACGCCCTTGTCGCGCACGGCGAGGACCACGATCCCCGGATCGGGCGGCGTCCCCACCAGGTAGGGCAGGGTCGCGATGATGTCGGTCGGGTTGGTGAGGGTGAGGGCGGCGCCCGCCGCGGCGGCGGGGCCGGTCCGCCCCGGCCCGCCGGGGCTCCGGGGCGGGGGGACGGGAGCGCCGCCGCCCTGGGAGCGCCCGGGCGGGGTCGGACGGTCGGACTGGGCGGGACGGTCGGGGTCCGGTGCGGAGTCGAGGGGGCGCCTGGGGTCGGAGGGGCCGAGGGAGTGGTGCGGCTGGTCAGAGTGCATACCTTCACGGTGCGTGATCAGACGGTTCGGGCGCAACGTCCTTCTCGGCGTTGTGGACAACTCCGTCAGACCACGAAGCCGCAGGTCAGGGAAGTTCGGTGTGCTCGGTGGGGTCCGTGTGCTCCTTGTGACCGGAGATCTCCCCTCCCCGGGGCCCCGGGATCTTGCCGCCGCTCCCGGGGCGCCCGGCGGGCAGGCACACACGGTTGCGTCCGGTCTCCTTGGCCCGGTAGAGCGCGAGGTCGGCCGCGGTGAGCAGCTCCACCAGGTCGTTGCCGTGGTCGCCGATGACGGCCGCGCCGATCGAGATGGTGATGGACACCGGCACGTCGTCCACCGCGATCTCCATGCGCCCCACCTGCGAGCGCAGGCGCTCGGCGGCCCGCCAGGCCTCGGCGGTGTCGGAGCCCGGCAGCAGTACCACGAACTCCTCTCCGCCGAACCGGCCGAGCAGGTCGGACTGGCGCAGCTGCTGGGCGATGGTGGTGGCGACGCCCAGCAGCACCTGGTCTCCGAACAGGTGCCCGTGGTTGTCGTTGACCCTCTTGAAGTGGTCGATGTCGATGATCAGCACCGCCGCCCTGCCCCGCGCGGAGCGGGCCCTGGCGATCTCCACCGACGCCTCCTGCTCCCAGGTGGGGGCGTTGAGCAGGCCGGTCTTGGGATCGGTCCGCGCGGCCATCTGGAGTTGCTGGTACATCAGGCTGCGCTGGAGGAGCAGCACCGGGGGGACCGCGATGAACAGCAGGAACAGCGACAGGTGGGCGAGGATGGCGACGGTGACGCCGACACATAACTCGACGGCGTCCACGATGAGGGCCTCGCGGTCCCACATGGGCCGCAGGGTGTGCCCGGGGCCGCTGCTGATCCGCGCGGCAACCGCGACGAGCAGGTTGTTGAGGACGGTGAAACCCGTGCAGCACAGCACGGCGACGAGCACGCCGGGGCCCGTGGTCAGGTACTCGTGCGCGCCGGGGGTGCCGCCGAGCCCGTCGACGAGGCCGCCGCCCCAGATCGAGTGCCAGGTCACCGAGGCCAGGAACCCGGACAGGGCGATGGAGGCGGCGTTGAACACCCGCCGGTGGAGCAGCGCCCGGCGCGTGCGGTACTGGAGCATCAGGAAGACGGGCACCGGCAGGATCAGCGCGTACAGCGGCGGCAGCAGGAGGACCGCCGGGAACCACCAGGCCCCCAGGAAGTCCCGGTTGATCCCGGCCGGCGTGCCGAGGCGGCGGCCCGCCTCCACGCAGAGCACGGCGCCCGCCAGCAGCGCGACCAGGGTGACCGCGTCCATCACCGCGGGGGCGGTCAGCGCCACCGCGCCTCCGAACAGGAACAGCGTCGCGGACACGAGCAGCGCCATGTAGACGACCAGCCCGCGGGGCTGCTGGAGGATCGGCCAGCGCGGACGTTCGTCCTCGGGACGCCCGGCCGGCGCGATCGGCTTCTCAGAGATGCTCACCGTTGCGCCTCCCTCCTCACATCGCTCTCCACCGTCCGACTCCTACACCCGCCTCTGATGGGTCCACCGCCTCCCACGGTTCTCCCTTCGACGGGGTTGTTTCGCCGCGCGTTCCCTTACGGTGCCAGTCGGTTACGACAACGGGGCGTCGGGGCCCGACGACGGTGCGGCTCGCCAGTCCCGCGACACGCTCCACTTTACATTACGTTGGGTAATAACTTAATTGCTGATTGTGTGATCGCCGTGGGTAACGGGCTTGCGGCCGGGGCACCCGGTTTTCACGGGGTTGGGCTCAGCGGTGATCTAGGGCATCCTGCCGTAGGGACCCTCCACGGTAGCCACTGTGTGGCACGGCGTGTCGACCGCCTGACACCCCGAACACCCGGGCTCCCACGGCACTCACTACAAGGAGCACACATGTACAACGGCACTGTCTGGGTCTAGAACCCGTTACAGCTGAGTGAAGATCACCGGGGACGGGCGGCGCGGTGCCGCCCGTCCCCGGCCTCGGAAACGCGGTGGGGCTCCGGCCCGGGCGTCAGCGCCCGTCCGGCCCCGGGGTCAGTCCGCCGTACTGGCCACCTCGTAGGCCGCCCGGAACGCCCGGTACCTTGCCAGTTCGGCCTCCAGCGGCTCCACCACGCGCAGTCCGGTGATCTCCCGGACCCGGGCGGAGGCCGTGCGCTCCACGTCCTCGCGGCGCTGGACCGCGGCCACCTCGACCAGGTTGCCGCAGCCCACACCGGTCAGCCACCCCACCAGCAGGGCCGCGACCACCAGGACGCCGGAGTAGGCGGCGAACACCGGGTCGTCGAACACCGCCAGGCCGGTGATGCCGCCGCCCAGCCAGCTCGACAGGGTCACCACGGCCCAGGCCAGACCCAGGCCCGCGACCGCGAGCAGCGCGTACTGGGCCGCGCGGGCGACCTTCCACCACGACGGGCTCCGGTCGGGATCGCCGACCGCTCCGGCCACGGCCTGCCCCAGTTCGGCGGGCAGCTCGGGAACGGCGCCGCGGGCCACGGCGCGCATGCGGCGGCGCCACAGCGGGGGCATGCCCTCCGAGACGCTGTCGGCGGCCTCGCCCAGCGCGGTCTCCAGTTCGGCCTCGTGCGCGTCCACCGGGCCGCCCACACCGCTCCCGCTGTCACGGCGCAGGAAGTCCAACTGGACCGCGGCGAGCGGGTCCTTGCCCAGCCGCAGCGAGCGGCGGGCCACCGGCCAGCCGACCTGGCGTCTGCCGCGCCGGACGTCGTTGGTCTCGGTGACGTCGGCGACCGCCGCCACACCGGCCGCGTTGGCCAGCCCCTCCTGGACGCGGGCGCGCACCTGGTCCGGGACCGCCTCGGGCACCGCGCCCTCGCCGTGGAACTCGCCGAAGGGCTCGACCACCTGGTCCAGGTCGGCGGCCAGCCGGTCCACCAGCGCGCGCCGCTCGCCCACCGTCTCGGCGAGGAACTCGTGCAGGTCGCGGATGCCCTGGCCGGTGAGAGTGGACGTGGTGATCACGCGCGGGTGCACCCCCGACTCCGTCTCCAGCAGGCGGCGCAGGTCGGTGAGCAGTTCCTCCAGCTCGTCGGGCTCGACCTTGTCGACCTGGTTGAGGACGGCGACGGTGACCGCGCCGTGCCCGGCCATCTGGGCCAGGTAGCGGTGGTGCACCGCGGCGTCGGCGTACTTCTGGGGGTCGAGCACCCACACCAGCAGGTCGACCGAGCCGATGAGGCGGTCGGCCTCGGCGGTGTGCATGCTGCGGACCGAGTCGTGGTCGGGCAGGTCGAGCAGGACCAGGCCGGTCAGCTCGGAGCTGCCCGTGTCCAGGACGCTGGTGCGCGAGTGGCGGTAGCGGGTCGGGACGCCCAGCCAGCCCAGGAGGGCGTCGGCCCCCTCGTGGCCCCACACGCAGGCGTGCGCCTTGGAGGTAGTGGGCCTGGTGACGCCGGTCTGCGACAGCTGGAGCCCGCACAGGGCGTTGAACAGCGAGGACTTGCCGCTGCCGGTGCCGCCCGCCAGGGCGACCACGGTGTGGTCGCCCGACAGCCGCAGCCGTGCCCCGGCGTGGTCGAGCAGTTGGGTGGACCGGGCGACGAGTTCCTGCGGCAGGTCGTCGCGGCCCAGCTCGGTGAGGGTGGACAGCGCGTCCAGGCGCTCGATCAGCTCGGCCCGGGTGGTGGAGCGGGCGGAGTGCCAGGTGTCGTGGGTGGTGGGACGGTACTCCTCGTCCTCCTCCGCGTCGGCGGCGGTGTCGGCGCCCACGGCGCGGAAGGCCCCGGAGACCGCGGAGGGGCCGGGGACGCGGCGGGGCAGCGGTTCGGGCCCCTCCGCGGCGTCGGGTCCGGCCGGCGCGGGCTCCTCGGAGGCCTCGTGCCCGCCCTGGTCCGGGGAGGCCTCCCGGGCGCGGTGCGGCGCCCGGTCCTCGTCCCGGTCCCCCGGCTGCTGGCCCACGACCGGGAAGGCGCCGGTGGCGCGCCCGGCGATCCGGGTGTCGTCGGCCGCCTCGGCGAGGCTGCCGACCCATCCGGCGAGCCCGTCGGGGTCCTCGTGGCGGTCCTCGTCGGGGCGGCGGTCCCCCTCGCGCTCCGGGTCCGCGAGGGACCGCGCGTGGCGTCCAGAGCGCCGCTGCGCGGCGGGGGGCGGTGCCGGGTCCTCCGGCTCCGCGTCCGCGCCGCGGGGGGCGCCCTGGCCGCTCTGGACGCCCCGGTGCGGGGCTCCGGCGCCCGAGGGGTCGGGGTATGCCGCGATGCCGTCGTAGGCGGGGTCCTCGGAGCCCGCCTCGGACACGGCGTGGTCGGGGTGCTCGGGGACCGGCACGGTGTACCCGCGCCAGGGCCCGGACGCCGCGTCGCCACCGGGGCGCCCGTCGTCACCGGCGCCGGGCGCGCTCCGTCCGTTCTCGCGGTCCTCGCCCTCGGCGCGACCGTGCGCACCGGGCTCCCCGTACGCCTGCGCGGGGTTCCATTGAGTCGTCATCGTGCAATCTCAAGGTTGTACGTGGCCTGGTAGAGCTGGACGGCGGTGTCCTCGGACGGGATGGCGGCAGACGCCAGGGCGCTGTCGAAGGGCACGCGCTCGCTGTCGAGCAGTCCCTGGACGCGCTGGCGCAGGTCGTCCCGTGCCGCTGCGCCGATGCTGCGCAGTGACTGGGCGCCGAACAGCCCCTTGAGCAGGCGCTGCGGGGAAGGGCCGGAGGCCTCGGCCGCGTGGGCGCCGCCTCCGGAGCGGGACCGCTCGTAACCGAGCAGGTCGATGATCAGGACCAGGGCGACGACGTCGTGGTCGAAGGTGACGAACCGCGCCACGGAGCGCTTGGTGGCGCCGCTGGCGGTGGTCATCTCGACGACGCCGCGCTGCCACTCGGCGATCTCCTGGCGGATCTGCTGTGAGAGCAGGCCGGTGCCGGGCTGGTTGAGGGCCTTGGTGGCGAGGTCGCCGCCGCCGGGGACCTCGCGCCACCTGCGCTCGACCTCGTCGGAGGCGCGTTCACAGGAGGAGACCACCAGGGCCTCCAGGCCGTCGCGGACGGCGCGTTCCAGGGCGCCGACCCGCTGGCCGCGCTCGGCCTGTTCGGCGCGGCCGCCCCTGCGCGTGCGCCTGCCGCGCGGGCGCAGGCTCCTGGTGAGCTCTCCCCCGGCCGCGACCTCCTGCCAGCGGGCGAGCAGCGATCCGCGCAGCAGGGAGCCGTCGGCCAGGCTGGCGTCGACGCGGTCACGGGCGGCGGCGTAGGAGTCGTCGACGGCGGCGGTGAGGGTGCGCCCGGTCTCGATCTGCGTCTCCACCTGGCGGGCCAGTTCGGGCACCCGCGTCCGGAAGCTGTCGATGACGCCGATGAAGGTGCGCCGTGAGACGCGGTCGCGTTGCTCGGCCTCGCCCGCGACCTCCGCCAGGTAGTCGCGGATGTGGTCGGCGACGTTGGAGGTGAAGCGCTCGCCCCGGATCTGGTCGGTCTCGGGGATGGCGAACCGGGCGGCCGCGCCCAGCCCGTTGGCCTCCAGCATCGCGCCGAAGTGGTCCAGGAGCTGGCGCCTGCCCCTGCGCGGCACCCGGGAGAGCACGACGGCCAGGGAGGTGTCGCGGTCGCGGGCGACCTGGAGGAACTCCCACACGCGCGCGTCGGCGTAGCGGCTGCTGGTGGTGACGAACACCCACAGGTCGGCGGCGTCGAGGAACTTGGCCGCGAACTCGTGGTGCGCGGCGACGGCGGAGTCGACGTCGGGGGTGTCGAGCAGGGCCACGCCCGGGGGCATGGCCTCGGTGGCGGCGAGCACGAGCATGCCGTCCTTGCCCGGCATGGCCAGGCCCTGCTGGCGCACGCGCGGCAGGGAGGGGATGAAGGAGGCCTCGCTGAACCAGTCGACGTCGGCGGGGTTGCAGGCCAGGACGGGGCTGTTGGTGGTGGGGCGGCGCACGCCCGTGGTGGTGACCTGTTCGCCGACCAGGCTGTTGACCAGGGTGGACTTGCCCGCTCCGGTGGATCCGGCGACCGCGATCAGCAGCGGGATGTCGGGGCGGCGGACCCGGGGCAGGACGTAGTCGGAGAGCTGGGCGAGCACGTCCGCCTGGAGTGCGCGGCCCTCCTCGTCACTGGGCAGGCCCTCGGCGAACTCCAGGTCCCGGATGTGCTTGCGCAGTGCTTCCAGGACCTGTTCGAAGTGGTTCTCTTCGGGTTGGGGGGCGCGGTGCTTGGCCGGTCCGGCGGCGAGCGGCACGGTGGGCCCCCGTCGGGCGCCGACGGCCGCGCTGTCGGCCTCGCGCGCGGGTGCGGAGCCCTGGGCGGGCTGTTCGGAGGTGGCGGCCGGTCCGGTTCCGAACCGGTCCGGAGCGCCGGGACCGTTGGTCCCCGGTGCGGCCGACGGCCGGGTCATGATCGGTGTGCCCTCCTCATCGGTGCTGACGGTCCCCGCCGCGGAGCGACGTACGCCGCGGGCGGAGGTCTCACTGGAGATCGCGCCCGGTCGCCAGTCGACGGGTCTCGAACTGGTTTCCTGTGTGCAGTATGTCAAGATCCCGCGCTGTTTTGACCACTTCTCCGATGATCAGTACCGCGGGGGGCCGCACTCCGGCCGATCGGGCCGCGGCGGCGATGGTGGCCAGCGTACCCGTGACGGTCCGCTGACCCGGCAGCGTGGCCTCCTGTACCACCGCCGCGGGGGTGTCGGCGGATCTGCCGTGGGAGACGAGGGCCTCGGCGATCGCCTCGATCCGCTCCACCCCCATGAGGACGACGACGGTACCGCCCGCGCGGGCCAGTCCGGCCCAGTCGACCGTGGAGCGCTCGTCGCCGGGGGGAACGTGCGCGGAGACGATGTGCAGGTCCTGGGCCACGCCGCGGTGGGTGGCGGGGATGCCCGCGCTGGCCGGGGCGGCGAGCGCGCTGGTCACACCGGGCACGGCGATGACGGGGATCCCCGCTGCGGCGCAGGCGGCGGCCTCCTCGCCGCCGCGGCCGAAGAGGAAGGAGTCGCCGCCCTTGAGGCGCACCACGAACTTCCCGCGTCCGGCGCGGTCGACCAGGGTCGCGTTGATGTCCTCCTGCGTCATGGAGCGGCCGTAGGGGATCTTGGCGGCGTCGACGATCTCGACGTCGGCGGGCAGGCGGTCCAGGAGGGAGGTGGGGGCGAGCCGGTCGACCACCACCACGTCGGCCTGGGAGAGGAGCTGCTGTCCCCGCACCGTGATCAGGCCGGGGTCGCCGGGGCCGCCTCCCACGAGGGCGACGCCGCGCAGGCGCTCGCGTCCGCGGCGGGCGTCGAGGGTGCCGTCGGCGAGGCCGTCGACGACGGCGTCGCGCAGTCCGGCCGAGCGGCGGGGGTCCCCGGAGGCGACGACGCCCACGGTGACCCCGGCCGCGCTGCCGCTGGCGGGGGTCCAGGCGGAGGAGGCGTGGCGGTCGTCGGCGCGCACGCACCACACGCGGGCGTTCTCGGCCTCCTCGGCGACGGCGGCGTTGACCGCGGGGTCGTCGGTGGCGGCGTGCACGAGCCAGTGGGCGGGGGCGTCCGGACCCGCGACGTCGCCGGGGGCGTAGGGGCGCCGGTGCCAGGTGAGGCGTCCGGCCGAGGCGAGGTCCTCCAGGGCCGCCGAGGCCTCGGGGGAGACCAGGGTGACGCGGGCGCCCGCGTCGATGAGCACGGGGACGCGCCGCTGGGCGACCCTGCCCCCTCCGACGACGAGGACGTCGCGTCCCCGCATGCGCAAACCAAGGAGATAGGTCATGTGTCGCGCCCCTTCGGTCGTCCGTGCCGGTCCCCGGCGACGACGGCGGGGTGCTGGCGGAGGAGGACCGCCAGCCGCCGGCGATAGTTCGGCGATTGCTCCAAAAGTACCTTGTCAAAGAGGTATTACGCGGGTGTAAACGGGTGCCGCACCGGGGGTGTGAGCCCGCCCGCACCGGGGGTCGGTGCGAGCGGGGACGGTGGGCCGCTCCAGGTCAGGAGGCCGTGGAGACGCCCGCGTCGTCGAAGGTGGCGACGTCGCGCAGGACGCGCGCCGCGCTCTGGAGCAGCGGCAGCGCCAGCAGCGCTCCGGAGCCCTCGCCCAGGCGCATCTCCAGGTCGACCAGGGGGCGCAGGCCCAGGTGCTCCAGGGCCAGGCTGTGCCCGGGCTCGCTGGAGCGGTGCCCGGCGAAGCAGGCGCTGAGGGCGTCCGGGGAGATCGCGGCGGCGGCCAGGGCGGCCGATCCGGCGATGACCCCGTCCAGCAGCACCGGAACGCGCAGGGCGGCGCCGCCGAGCACGAACCCCGCCAGGGCGGCGTGCTCCAGGCCGCCCAGGGCGGCCAGGGTGCCGATGGGGTCGGCCGGGTCGACGGGGTTCGCGGCCAGGGCGCGGCGCACCACGTCGACCTTGTGGGCGTAGACGGCGTCGTCCACGCCGGTGCCCCTCCCGGTGGCGTGTGCGGGGTCGGCTCCGGTGAAGGCGCACACCAGGGCGGCGGCCGGGGTGGTGTTGGCGATGCCCATGTCGCCGGTGATCAGGCAGCGGTTGCCCGCGGAGACCAGGTCGCGGGCGACCTCGATGCCGCATTCCAGGGCCTGGAGGGCCTGCTCGCGGGTGAGCGCGGGCCCCTGGGTGAGATCGGCGGTGCCGTGCGCGACCTTGCGGGCCAGCAGGCCGGGGGCGCCGGGCAGGTCCGCGGCCACGCCGACGTCCACGACGGTGACCTCGGCACCGACCTGGGCGGCGAAGGCGTTGACGACGGCGCCGCCCTCCAGGAAGTTGTGCACCATCTGGGCAGTGACCTCCTGGGGCCAGTGGGTCACCCCCTGGGCGTGCACGCCGTGGTCGCCCGCGAACACGGCGACGGCGGCCGGGTCGGGGATCGGCGGCGGGCACTGTCCGAAGATCCCGGCCAGCTGGACCGAGACCTCCTCCAGGAAGCCGAGGGAGCCGAGCGGCTTGGTCATCCGGTCCTGACGGTCCCTGGCCTCCTCCATCGCGCGTGTGTCCAGGGCTCCGACGGCGGTGATGGTCTCCTCCAGCAGGCTCGTGGGGCTCTGGCCGGGCAGACCGCGGCGGCCGTAGCGGTCGTGGTGCACCGCCCAGGACAGGGGACGCTCCCCGGCCCAGCCGGAGAGGGTGAGCTCGGACTCGGCGGGGAACTCCTCCACGTAGCCGACGCACAGGTAGGCGGCCAGGTCCAGGTGGGCGGGGAGTTCGAGGGCGCGGGCGACGTCGCGCTCGTCGACGAAGGTGAGCCAGCCGACGCCCAGGCCCTCGGCGCGCGCGGCGATCCAGAGGTTCTCCACGGCGAGCGCCGCGGCGTGGTCGGCGCTCAGGGGGCGGGCGTGGCGGCCCCGGGCGTGGTGTCCTCCCCGTGCGGGGTCGACGGTGACGGCGATGTTCAGGGGCGCGTCGAGGACCGCCTCGGCCTTGAGCCCGGCGAAGGCGCGGGCGCGGACGCCCGGCGGCGCGTGGGCGTGGTCCTCGCGCTCGGCCGCGGCGAGGTCGCCCACACGGGCGCGCAGGCCGGGGTCCTGGATGACCAGGAAGTCCCATGGCTGGGAGTCGCCGACGCTGGGTGCCTGGTGGGCGGCCTCCAGGACGCGGGTGAGCACGTCGTGGGGCACGGGGTCGGGCCGAAAGCCCGTCCGGACGTCGCGGCGTTCGCGGATGGCCCGGTAGACGGCGGCGCGCTCGGCCTCGCCGTAGGCGTGGACGGAGCCGTCGCCGGCCCGCTCGGGGGCCGGGGCGGCGGGCGCGGCCACCGGCTCGGGAGCGAGCTGGACGGGAGGCCCGGTGGGCCTCGGCAGGGGCGCGGCTGGTTCGTGTGCGTGCATGCTCTGCTCCGGCTCGGTGGTCGCGGAGGGCTGGTCCGCGCGTCCGTGTTCTGTGGTCGGTGCTCCGGCCCCGCCGGACCCCGCCTCCTCCTGGTCGGCGGTGGTCCCGGTCGGGCGGACGGTCCGTGCGGGGTGCGCGGCCTGGTGTGCGGGTACCGCCGGTCCGATGGGAGCGGCCGGTCCGGGGGGCGCCCCGGTGTTCGGGGGCGCGGCGGGGTGCGCGGACGCCTGGGGGCGCGCGGACTCCTCGGTGGGCACGGGTTCGGCAGGGCGCGGGGGCACCGGCGGGTACGCGGGGGCGGCCGGGTGGGCGGACGCCGCGGGACGGGCGGGTACGCCCGGGCGGCCGGGCGTGGTCGGGCGGGCGGGTGCGGCGGTCCGCGCGGTGGTCGTGCCGTGCGCGGGTGCGGCCGGAGGCGCGGGCGCCTTTCCCAGCGGGCGCGCCGCCTTGGCGAGCACCGCCGACCTCGCGAGTTCCGCCGCGTCCGCGAGCGCCGTCGAGAGCTCCGGTTCGGCGGGGGGCCGCGGCTCGACGGGGGTCTCCTGCCCGGCCGGACCACCGGGTTCGGCCGGAGGTTCTGCCTCGGCGGAGGGCGCGGTCCGCTCGTGGCTCTCGGGGACCGGTCTCGGCCCGGATCCCGGGTCGGCCGCCTCGGTCGCGGTGGCGTGCTCGCCGGCGCGCGGGGGGATGACGTCGGGCCGGTGCGGCGATCCGGTCGGCGGCGCGTCCGCCGCGGGGGCGTCCGCCGAGCGCTCGGCCTCCGGGCGCGGGGCCGGGGGGATGTCCAGGGGAAGCGCGCCGTAGGGCGAGACCGGCGCGGAGGGGACCCGTGGCGCGGGGTCGGCCGGTGCGGGGGGCCGGGGCCGCTGCCGGAACGGGTTGGCCGGGCCCGAGGAACCGCGCGGGGGCCGGGCCCGGGCGCCGCGCCCGCTCTCGGGGAGCCCGTCGAACAGGCCGCCGAGGCGGGAACCGGCTCCCGAGGAGGACCCGCCGCCCTTCCAGCGGGGCGGCTCGGCTCCGCCGTCCTCGCCGCGCCGGGCGTCCTCGCGGTCGTCTCTGGTCATGATCGCTCCACGCAAGAGGTGTTGTGGCGGGCCCGTCTCCGCCTCGTCCGGCACAGACCGGTAAGCGTAGTCCGCCGCTTCCGCGCCGCCCGCACGGGTACCGCGGACTCGGGGCGGCCGGTACCGGTCCGGCCGCCGAAGGTCCCGAGTCATCACCAACTGTGCCAGAGACCGCGCGGGCGCGCGCTGGCTCCGCGAACAGGCCAGGCGCGAGAAACCCGGCCGGGGTCGGGAACCCCGCGGGCCCGGGTCGGTTCCGGGGGGCGGCCCCGGCCGCGGAGCCGCCTCACCGGGCGAGCAGTTCCCCCAGCGCCTGCGTCAGGACCCGGTGGACCGCGGGCTCACGGACAGCCACCCGGAACCACTCCGGTCCGAGGCCGGGAAAGGTGTCGCCGCGCCGCACGGCGACCCCCCGTTCCCGCAGGCGGGCCCGCAAGCGGTCCGCCTCCGGGTCCGCGACCAGCAGGAACGAGGCCCGCGCTCCCGGGACCACCCGCAGGCCCAGGTTCCGCAGGCCCTCGGCGAGGTCGTCGCGGTGCGCGGCCAGGGACGCCGCCCAGGCGTCGGCCTCGGCGAGGGCCTGCGGCCTGCAGCACGCCTCCACCGCGACCAGGGCGGGCGTGGACACCGACCACAGGGGCTGGGCCGCGGCGAGTTCGGCCACCAGACCGGGTTCGGCGAGCAGGTACCCGGCGCGCAGCCCGGCGAGGGACCAGGTCTTGGTGAGGCTGCGCACCACCACCAGGCCCGGCAGGTCTCCGCGCGAGGCCAGCGACTCCGGTTCGCCGGGAACGCAGTCGGCGAAGGCCTCGTCCACGACCAGCACGCGCCCGGGTCGGGCCAGCCCGGCCAGGACGGGCCCGGGGTGGAGCACGGAGGTCGGGTTGGTCGGGTTGCCCACCACGACCAGGTCGGCGTCCTCGGGGACCAGTCCGGGGTCGAGCGTGAAGTCCGGTTCCAGCAGCACCCGGTCCACGGCGTGCCCGGCGGCGCGCAGGGCGGCCTCGGGCTCGGTGAACTGGGGGTGCACGACGACCGCCCGCCGGGGGTTCAGGACCCGCGCCAGGAGGACGAAGGCCTCGGCCGCCCCGGCGGTGAGCAGGACCTCGCCCGTCCCCCGTCCGTGGCGCCGGGCGACCGCCTCCCGCGCCCGGGAGGGGTCGGGGTAGGCGCCCAGGCCGGTCAGCGAGTCGGCGAGGAGCCGCCCCAGCCAGGCGGGCGGTGTCCGGCCCCGCACGTTGACAGCCAGGTCGAGCAGTCCGCCGCCGACCTCGGCGTCACCGTGGTGGCGCAGGTCGTGTCCCGCGTCCATGTACTCCCCCACCCCGTGTGTTCCTTTCTTCACAGGAAAAACATCGCACCATACGCCATCACCAGCCCTTCCGGTGAACGGGGGGCGCCTTGGCCACACATTCGGACGTGCCGTTGGTGGCGCGGCTCACGGTCCTGTGCCAGGGTGTCCGGGTTCCCACCCCCGGGCCCTCCCCCGCCCGATCCGAGAGAACGGACACACGATGCGAAGGCGTACCCTCCTGGCCGGTGCCACCGCCGCCGCGGGACTGACCGCGCTGGGCACCGCGCTCCCCTCCGCCCGCCCCGCCCTGGCCGACACCGGCGGCGGCAGTGGCGGCGGCGACCGCACGGTCCCCCGCGTCCTGGCGGAGCCCTCCGCCTCACACGGACTCGTCCGCCCCGACCTGCGCTTCGACATGGTGGCCGTCACCGGCGACCCCGGGGAGACCGACGCGGCGGTCCGCTTCGAGACCGCCGACGGCCTGGGCTCGTGGAACCCGGTGCACCTGCACACCGGGGGCCGCGACGACCGGGACCCGGTCGCGGCCGCGCTGGTGCGCGCTCCCGAGGGCGCCACCGGTTACGAGGTGCGTTCGAGGGGGGAGAGCGCGGCCGTGAACCTGCACGACGGCGAGGTGCTGCGCTTCGGCGGCCCCGCACAGGCGTCGCTGTCCGCGGAGGCCTCCGGCGTGACGCGCGGCCGGACCAACGTCCCGTTCCGCACCCGCGCGGGCTGGGGCGCCGACGAGTCCTGGCGTTTCGACGACCTCGGCAACGACCTGTGGGCGGCGGAGTTCCACCCCGTGCAGGCGCTGACCGTGCACCACACCGCGATGCCGACCGGCGACGACCACGCGGCGGACGTGCGGGCGGTGTACTACCTGCACGCGGTGCAGCAGGCGTGGGGGGACATTGGCTACCACGTGCTCATCGACCCCGACGGGGTGGTCTACGAGGGCCGCCACTCGGGCGGGGACGGTGTGCCGGTCTTCTCCGGGGTCCCGCGGCCGGGGCGGGCCGAGTCGGTGACCGCCGGGCACGCCTACGGGTTCAACCAGGGCAACGTGGGCGTGTGCCTGCTCGGGGACTTCACCGACGAGCTGCCCACGCAGGCAGCGCAGGACTCCCTGGTCGACGTGCTGCGCGTGCTGTGCGCGGTGACCGGCGTGGACCCGGCCGGGCGGATCGAGTACGTCAACCCGGGCACGGGCGTGGTCACGCCGGGCGACGCGATCTCCCGGCACCGCGACTGGCTGGAGACCGAGTGCCCGGGCAACGCCTTCTCCGAGGTGTTCGACAGCGCGGTCCGCCAGCGCGTCATCGCGGGCCTGGCATAGGCGGACGGGGGCGCCCGCCGGAACCGCGGACCGCACGGGGTCCGCGGCCGCGCCGACGGGCGCCTCCTGGTCGGGGCGGTACCGCCCTGTCTCGGGCACCCGCGGAAGAATCCGGGTGCCGCGCTCGGGTCCGGCGCGTATCGTGAGCGCACTCCGACCCGAGGGGAGAGGCGTGACCACCACGCAAGACAGACCGATACTGCCGTCAGTGATCCTGGAGACCGAGCGCCTGCGGCTGCGCGCGTTCGTCGAGGGCGACGTCGACGACGTGCACGCGTCCTGCACCGACGCCGAACTCCAGCGCTGGCTCCCCCTCCCCCTGCCCGGGGTGCCCTACACCCGGGAGGAGGCCGAGCGGTGGTGCCGTGAGGTGGCCCCCGCCCTGCGCACCTGCGGCGAGGGACAGCAGTGGGCCATGGTCGAGAAGGAGACCAAACGGCTCGTGGGCTCGGTGGGCCTGGTGCGTGTCGTGTGGGCGGCCATGAACACCGAGGTCGGCTACTGGGTTTCACCGTGGGGACGCGGCCGCGGGTACGCGACGGAGGCCGCCGTGGCCGTCTCCCGCTGGGCGCTGGAACAGGGCTTCCGGCGGGTGGAGATCAAGGCCGCCACCGGCAACACCGGTTCGCGCCGGGTCGCGGAGCGGTCGGGGTTCAGCCTGGAGGGCGTCGAACGCAGCGCGATGCCGCTGCACGAGGGCCGCGCCGACCTGGCGGTGTACAGCCTGCTCCCCGGCGACCTGGACTGACGCGTGCGCCCCGTCCGCACCGGGCTTGCCGACCGCACCGGGCGGCGTCCCGCCCGCACGGGTCGTACCGGGCGGGCGGGGCCGTACGGACCGCGGTCGCGGAGCGGACGAGGACGCGCCGGGCGCGTCCTCACCCCCACACGCGGGAGAGCAGCCACCTTCCGGTGGCCGTGTCGTGGCGCAGTTCGTACACCCCCTGGGACTGGGCCGTGCCCGCCTCCACCCGCCAGTGCCTGCGCTCGGGCGCCTGGGACTCACGCGCCGGTGTCCAGTCCATGCGCAGCGTGACCCAGTGTTCGAGGATCCTGCGCACTCCGTACACCCTGCCGTTCCACACGAACCGGGCCGGGCGCCCCTCGTCCTCGACGACGGTCACCTCCGCCCCGTAGTAGCGTCCCACGACACTTCCCCTCAGCATCATCCGCCTCCTGTCAGTCCCGGCACACGCCACCGGGACACCCACCCGTGGGGAAGACGCGGCCAGGTGTTCGAACGTGTGTTCTAATCCTAGCGAAAACCGGTGCCTCCGGGGAACCGTTCGGGCGCGAGGGGCATCCCCACGACTGACACGGCGCGTCCGCGCCGCTCACGAACACCCCGCCCCGGGTCCGGGCCCGCGTCCGCGGGGACCGGGGGGCGAGTCAGTCCAGAGCGCGTCGGCGTGTCGGCATCTGTACGCTGTGAGCGCGAACTCCACGATTCATGAGGGACCCCCAACTGTGACGTCGAACGGGCAGCAGAGCGGCAAACCCCTGCGCGTGGGGGATCCGCGCGAACTCGACGGTTACCGCATCGTGAGCCGTCTCGGCCGGGGCGGCATGGGCACCGTCTACCTCGCCAGGGACGCCTCCGACCGGTCCGTCGCAGTCAAACTCATCCACCCCGACCTGGCCGACGACGAGTCCTTCCGGCTGCGCTTCGCGCGCGAGGTCGAGGCCGCGCGCCGCGTGGCCCGCTTCTCCACCGCGGGGGTGATCGACGCCCGGCTGGAGGGCGATCCCCTCTTCATCGTCTCGGAGTACGTCCCGGGCCCGAACCTGGACGAGGCGGTCCGCGCGGACGGCTCGATGGCGGGCGGCACCCTGGAGGGCCTGGCCATGGGCGTGGCCGCGGCGCTCACCGCCATCCACGGGTCCGGGGTCGTCCACCGCGACCTCAAACCGGCGAACGTGCTGCTCTCCACGGTCGGCCCGAAGGTCATCGACTTCGGCATCGCCCGCGCCCTGGACGAGGCCGCGGACGCGGTCACCCGCTCCAGCCAGCTCATGGGCACCCCCTCGTACATGGCCCCGGAGCTGATCCTGGGCGAGCGGGCCACCGCGGCCGCCGATATCTTCGCGTGGGGCTGCCTGGTGGCCTTCGCCGGAACCGGCACCGCCCCCTTCGACGCCGCCACGGTCCCCGCCGTCCTGCACAACATCTCCTCGGCGCCGCCGCGCCTGGACGGCCTGGACCCGGACATGTACGACCTGGTCAACGCCGCACTGGACAAGGACCCGGCCAACCGGCCCACCTCCAAGCAGCTCCTGGCCCGGCTCACCGGCCAGGAGGACCCGCAGGAGTCCGAGGTGGAGCGCACGATCAGCACCTCGTGGGCCCCGCCGAGCAGCTCCCCGGTCCCGGGGCGGCCGCCGCGGGACACCGGGGTCGGGGTGCGGGAGAGCGGGCCCGCGGCGCACCAGGCGCCGAGCGGACCCCAGCAGGCGGAGGGCCAGCCCCCGGACAGCGGACCGCAGCAGGGCGCCGCGCTCCCGGACGGCGGCCAGCCCCTCCAGGCGCAGGCCACGCAGTACAACCCGTACGCGCAGCCCACGCACGTCCAGCACCCGGTACAGCCGCCCCACCTGGAACAGCGGCACGGCAACCCGGGCCTCCAGCCCCCGGGCCCCCAGCAGGGCGCGGGGTACGGCGGCCACCCGCCCCAGGGCCAGCCTCAGGTCCACGGCCAGCAGGTTCCCGGCCACTACGCCCACTCCGGCGGCCAGGTCCCCCCGGCGCACCAGGCGCACGGCGGTCACCCGTCCCCGGCCCAGGGCCAACACGCCTTCAACGCCTACTCCGGTCCCGGCGGCCCCGGTGCTCCGGGCCCACCGGGCAGCCCCGCTGGACCGTCCGGCGGCGCACCGCGCAAGCGCAGGCGGCTGGTGGTGATCGGCGCGGCCGCGGGCGCGGTCGTCCTGGTGGCCGCCGTGGGCGCGGCGGTCCTGCTCAACGACGGCCCGGGGATCCCGGAGAACACCGTCTCCATCCACAATCCCGACTTCAGCTCCGACCCCGGCTGGGTCAGCAACACCTACGCGTACGAGGAGTCCGACGGCTACTGGGCCGAGCAGGAGGGCGTCGTGCTCACGGTGGAGCCCGACACCCAGCCCAGCCGCGGTGAGGTGGTGGAACTGGAGCAGGAGCAGGAACTGCCCGCCGACGTCCTGGTGAGCAGCGGCGTGTACGCGGTCACCGGCCCCGAGCAGTCCATGTTCGGCCTGCGCTGCTGGGACAACGACGGTGAGGACGGCCGCAGCCAGTACGAGGCCCTGCTGCGCCACGACGGCCAGGGCGCGTCGGTCCGCCGGATGAGCGAGACCGAGGGCGACAGCGTTCTCGCGGAGGCCACCGACGTGCCCGGCTACGTGCCCTACCCGGTCTACGACGAGTCGTCGCGCGAGGAGTACGGCATCGACGCCGGGAACCCCTTCGGCTTCGACCACGAGAACATCCCCACCAACACCGTCACGCTCTCCTGCCGCTTCGACGAGGCCGAGGACACCATGGAGCTGTCCATGTGGGTCAACGAGGAGCACGTCCTGACCACCGTGGACGACAACCCCCTCCCCCAGGACGCCGAGGAACCGCAGGACCGCCGCAGGGTCGGCATCGTGGCCCGGCAGGGGCCGAGCAACCAGCCGTTCTCGGCGTTCTTCACCGACTTCTCGCTGCACCGGATCCTGGAGGAGGGCCGGTCGGAGTGAGCGGGCCGCCGTGGCCGGTTCGGGCTCCGGGCTGACATGATGCCGGGAACCGACCCGGAAGGAGCAGTGGACCCATGCGTGCCATCGTGATCGAGGAGAACGGCGGACCCGAGGTACTGCGGCTGGCCGAGAGGGACGACCCGGCGCCCGGCCCCGGGGAGGTCCTGATCGACGTCGAGGCCCGCGGGGTCAACTTCATCGACATCTACCAGCGCAGCGGCCTGTACGACGTCCCGCTCCCCTACGTCCCGGGGATGGAGGGCGCGGGCGTGGTGGCCGCCGTCGGCGAGGGCGTCACCGACCTGTCCGCGGGGCAGCGGGTCGGCTGGGCGATGGCCCCCGGCGCGTACGCCGAACGGGCCGTGGTCAAGGCCTCGCTGGTCGTCCCCGTCCCGGACGCCGTCTCCGCCGAGCAGGCCGCCGCCCTGCTGCTCCAGGGCATGACCGCCCACTACCTGGTCCGCTCGGTGTACCCGGTGGCCGAGGGCGACACCGTGCTGGTGCACGCGGCCGCGGGCGGCACCGGTCTGCTGGTGACCCAGCTGGCCAAGGAGCGCGGCGCGCGCGTCATCGGCACCGTGTCCACCGAGGAGAAGGAGCGCATCGCGCGCGAGGCGGGCGCGGACGAGGTGGTGCGCTACGCCGAGACCCCCGTGGCCGAGGCGGTGCGCGACCTCACCGGCGGCGAGGGGGTGGCCGCGGTCTACGACGGCGTCGGCCGGGACACCTTCGACGCCAGCCTGGCCTCGCTGCGCCCGCGCGGTGTGCTGGCGCTGTTCGGTCAGTCCTCGGGAGAGGTGGCCCCGGTGGACCCGCAGCGGCTCAACTCCGCCGGTTCGGTGTACCTGACCAGGCCCTCGCTGGCCTACTTCGTGGCCGACCGCGAGGAGCTCCTGGGCCGGGCCGGCGACCTGTTCGCGCTGGTGGGCGACGGCCGCCTGGACGTGCGGATCGGCGGACGCTACCCGCTGGCCGACGCGGGGCGGGCCCAGAGCGACCTGGCCTCGCGCCGGACCACCGGCAAGCTCCTGCTGGTCTGAGCCGGACGGCCCCGGGCCGCACGCACGACGGGCGGGGGAAGGCGGCCCCTCTCCCCCGCCGCTCCGAACCGGCTCCGCGGCCGGTGGCCCCGCCGCCGGTGCGGCGCGACCGGCCGCGCGGACGGAACCTAGTCCTCCTCGCGCGGCCCGGGCGTCCGGGAGCCGCCGAGGGCCGACCCGGCCCGCCTCACGTCGTCGCGGGCGTCGGCCACCGCGCGTTCGGCGGCCTCGGCCGCGTCCACGGCCGCCTGCGCCGAGGAGGAACGGGTGGGGTCGGGCGCCGTGAGCTGCGCGGGTCCGCGGGGTTCGGTCTCCTCCTCGTCCTCCTGTTTCCGCGTGGAGGGCACCGTCGGGGCGTCGCCCGCGAAGGCGTGGCTGACGTTCTTGACGGCCTCGGTGAGCTCGCCGGGGATCACCCAGAAGGTGTTGCCGTCGCCCTCGGCCAGGGACGGCAGGGTCTCCAGGTACTTGTAGGCGAGCACCTTGGCGTCGGCGTTGTTGGCGTGCACCGCCTGGAACACGCGCTCGATCGCCTTGGCCTCGCCGTCGGCCCGCAGGATGGCCGCCTGCTGGTCGCCCTGGGCCTCCAGGATGGCCTGCTGGCGGGCGCCCTCCGCCTTGAGGATGCGCGACTGGCGCTCGCCCTCGGCGTGGAGGATGGCCGCGCGCTTGTCGCGGTCGGCCCGCATCTGCTTCTCCATCGCCTCCTTGATGGTGGGCGGCGGGTCGATGGCCTTGATCTCCACGCGGTTGACGCGGATGCCCCACTTGCCGGTGGTCTCGTCCAGGACCCCGCGCAGGCGGGTGTTGATCTCCTCGCGGGAGGTGAGCGTCTTCTCCAGGTCCATGGAGCCGATGACGTTGCGCAGCGTGGTGACGGTGAGCTGGTCGATGGCCTGGATGTAGTTGGCGACCTCGTAGGCCGCGGCCCTGGGGTCGGTGACCTGGTAGTACAGCACGGTGTCGATGTTGACGACCAGGTTGTCCTCGGTGATGACGGGCTGCGGGCGCGAGGTGAACACCTGCTCGCGCAGGTCGAACTTGGAGTTGACGCGGTCCACGCCCGGGATGAGGAAGTTCAGGCCCGGGTTCAGGGTGCGGATGTAGCGGCCGAAGCGCTCGATGTTGTACGCCCTGGCCTGCGGGACGATGCGGATCGCCGCCAGGGCGACAGCAACGACGACGACCGCGAGGATGATGAGGGCGATGGTGGGTTCCATGTGCTGGCACCTGGCCTAGGTCGGGAACGTGGCTGTGGCGGGGTTCAGGGCAGTGCCTCGCGCGGGTAGACAACGGCTGTGGCCCCGTCGATCTCCATGACGTCCACGCGCGTGCCCACCGGGATGACGAGGTCCTCGTCGATGCAGCGCGCGGACCACTCCTCCCCGGAGAGCTTGATCCTGCCCCGGTCGGCGCCGACCTCCTGCAGGACGACCGCGGAGCGTCCGACGAGCGCCTGGGCACCCGACCTGACGACGGGGCCGCCCCTGAGCTGGCGCCGCATGATCGGCCGCACGAGGTAGATTCCGGCGGCCGCGGTGGCGGTGAACCCGATGATCTGTGCGGCCACCGGAAGCCCGATGGCGCCGAGGAGGGCGGCGACCAGCGCCGCGACCGCCAGGAGGCCCAGTACGAACGTGAGTGTGAAGACCTCGACGACTCCCAGGCCCACGGCGAGGATGAGCCAGATCAACCAGGCGTCCATGTTCCTGCGGCCCTCCCGCTCATGTTCGGGTATTCCTTACGCTACCCACACGGACCCGGCGAAGCACGCGATCCGGCTCCAGTGTTCCCCTGCCGTGACACGCGGACGCGGCCCCCGCCGGCACCCGCTCGGGGCCACCGCGGGCCGCGTCCGCTCCGCCCGTCCTACCGTCCGCCGGAGAACTGGTAGACGAGCTGGTACGTGGGCCGGTTCTGCCACGCGATCGGCCACATGTTGATGCCGCCGACCGCCTGGTGGATCACCGTGTCCGCGCACAGCTGGTCGCCCGGGTCGCAGTGCTCGTCGCCGGGGTAGACCTCCGCCGCGGGGGTGTCCGCGGCCTGGGCCAGGGTGTCCAGCAGCACCGTACGGCAGGCGTCCGGGTCGCCGCCACCGCAGTGGGCCTCGCCCAGTCCGCCCTCCACCTCCTGTCCGAGCACCGTGCGCAGGTCCTTGTCCACGTAGGACCACCAGCCGTACTGGAACGCCGAGCCCCGGTGGGGCTGCGTCTGGTTGACGCTCCCGGGCTCGCCTCCCCCGATGGAGCCCGAGGGCGACTCGTCGGTCTGCACGGCCCTGGTGAGCTGGGTGTAGAGGTCCTCGCCCAGGCCAGGTTCGAACTGGGCCCGCACCAGCAGCGGCCACCAGGCGTCCAGCGTGCGAATGGCGTCGGCGTGGGAGTAGTGCCCGGCGTCGCGGAAGGGCTCACGGCGCAGGGATCCCGACTCGTGCCAGAGCCGCAGCTCCTCCACGACCGCGGCCAGTTCGGGGTCGTCCACGGCCTCGGTCCCGATCACCTCCAGCAGGAGCGGGAGGACCTCCTGGGCGCGCAGGTCGGCGACCCCGGCCTCCATCATCACCCGGGTCAGGCTGGCGGTGGTGAACTCGTGCCCGTCGGCGACCAGCGCGGAGACGCGGCCGTCGATGAGGTCGCCGCGGTGCACCGACCCGGTGGCCCAGCCGGAGGTGTAGCCCTGGGCGGGCTTGTTGTTCCAGTTGACGATGTAGTCGGGGTTGATCGCCTGCGGGTGGTCCTCCTGCGGGTGGTAGTCAACGCCGTTGGTGTCGGGGTCCCAGCCGGACCAGCCCGCGTCGGAGTAGGCGTCCACGGGCAGGTTGGGGTTGGTGCCCTCGGTCCGGACCGGGTTGGCCCCGGAGTTGACGAAGGCGATGTCCTCGTCGTCGACGTAGTGCCAGTTGAAGGCGTATCCGATGTCCTCGGCCGCGTCCGTGAAGGTCTGCGCCGAGGTGACCTCGCCGGGGTCGTTGAAGCGCTGGAAGCCGATGATGGAGTCGACCTCGCGCATGTAGGTGGAGCGCCGCGTCGTGAACGCGACGGGCTCGCCGTCCACGGTCGCGAAGGAGTGCACCAGGCCGAACTCCGAGCGCAGGGAGGTGAGCGTGTAGCCGCCCGACGGAGTGCCGTCGGCGATGGTGGGCGACCACTCGTTGGTGACGCTCAGCTCCTCGAAGGGCACGCAGTCCCCGGCGGTGTCCACGTAGGCGCGCGACCCGGTGGTGGGCGCGGACCCGTCGGTCTCGCACAGTTCGACGGCGAAGGTGTCGGTGACGTCCTGGCCCGCCGATGTGGCGCTCCAGGCGTAGTCGACGCCGCGCCCCATCTGGACGTAGAAGCTCACGCCCGCGAAGGACGCGCCGCGTGCGCTGATACCCGGCCCCTGGAGTTCCTGGAGCATGAGCAGTTGCGGGGAGAAGTAGCCGGTCTGGGGGCCCATCACGGCGACGGGGTTGCCGCTCGCGGTGTGCTCGCCCGAGACGAGCAGGGCGTTGGACATGCCGCGGGGGTCGGTGAAGCCCTCGGGCAGGACGCCGTCGTTGAACACGCCCTCCACCGCGGACAGGTCCCCGTCCTCGACCATCTGTTCCAGCTCGTCGCGCTGTTCCCGGGGCAGGTCCTCGACCGCGGGCGCCTCGGCGCCCTCCTCGGGCTCCTCCACCGTGCTCGCCGACGGGGCGGGCTGCTCGGCGGTCTCGCCGCTGAGCGCGGAACCGTGCTCGTCGTGGACGATGTCGTAGGGCTCCACGGAGCCGGGGTCGGGCACGGCCTCGCCGACCGGGTTCTCGGGGGTGCCGCTGTAGGGGAACTCGCCCTCGACGCTGACCACGGCCTCGGGGTCGTTCTCCGTCCGCCAGGCGCGGTAGAGCTCGGCGCCCTCCTCGGCCCCGTAGCGGTCCCGGAAGTTGGCGAGCACGACGGCCGCCTGGACCTCGCCGCCGCCACCGCCGCCGAAGATGCCGCCCACCATGGCGGCGATGCCGACGACGTCGGTGGGGGTGAAGGGCTCGATCTCCCCGGCGTTGGTGATGGCGTCCTTGTGCCCGGTCAGGACGTACTCGCCGGGGAAGTCGCGGTCGTCGTCGGCCTCCTCGATGTAGGCGTTGACGCCCTCCAGGTAGGCGTCGACGTCGGCGAGGGCCTGCGCACCGCGCTCTCCGCTGGCCGCGACCCGGTCGATCTGCGCCTGCTTGTCCTCCTCGGTGTAGGGGGCGCTGCGCCACAGGTCCTGTTCCAGCCCGCGATTGCCCTCGGCCCCTCCGGCGAAGGAGGTGAGTTCACCGCGTCCGACCCGGCGCAGCACGTCCATGAGGAAGAGGCGGTCCTCCGCCGCGGCGTACCCGGCGCCGAACATGGTGCCCTCACGGGTGGTGCCCTCGACGTGCGGGATGCCGTGGTCGGCGTCGCGGGTGATGGTGACGTCGTCGCGCGGCTGGTACCGGCGCCCCACGTCGTCGGCGTCGACCCCGAAACCGGCGTCGAGGAAGAAGTCGTCCAGGCCCTCCTCGGTGAGGCCGTCGTAGTGGTGGACGAGGTTGTCGTACATGTCCAGCTGGCTGGAGGAGTGCCGCGGCCGGGTGCCGAAGACCTGGTGGCCGAGGATCTCGACGAGCGTGGCGCTGCCGTTCTGGCCGGGGGGAAGGATGTCGTTGCATCCCCCGGGCGCGCAGTAGTCGGGTTCCGGTTCGGCGAGGGCCCTGGGGGCGGCGGGGAGGGCGGCGAGCGTGGCCGCGGCCACCATCAGGGCGGTACCCGAGGCGCCGGTGCGTAGCCGTCGTCTGAGCGAGGGGAACAAGAGCTGTCACCACCTGGGGGTGCGGGCGATGGGTGAGCGCATGCTACGCACGAGTAAGGAAATCGCGAAAGAGATTCATATTTGGGCGGGCCGGAGGAACCCCGTACCGGAAAACCGGCGGGTTTGGAGTGACCTGCGCCACAAGCAGCCCGAATTCCGGAGGGCGGTCGGGGCAGTGCCCGGCACGGGAGACGGGGCGTGGCCACATCCGGCCACGGTCCTCGGACGCACCCCCGCGGGGCCGCCGGTACGGCCGGACGGGTCGGCGCCGGTACCGGGGAAGTGGTTCTGTGCCTGCCCGCCTTTTGACACAATCGCGGCATGAGCGAGTACCCCAACTCCCGCCCGGGGGAACCGTGGTGGCACGAGCCCCACGGTGAGACCCCCGGCTGGGGCCTTCCCCCGCAGCAGCACGGCGGCGGGGCCCTGGAGCCCTACGGCTCCCCCACCGGGGGCTACCAGCCCGCCGTCCCCCCGCCCCAGCCCGAGGGGGACGTCCCCCTCGGCACCATCGGCGAGATCGCGTTCTCCCGGCACACCGTGATCACTCCCATCGGGCGCTTCCCGATCAGGGGAACGGTGTGGACGGTGAACGACATGAGCCGCACCGAACGGAACACACCCACCTGGGCGGTCATCGTGGCCGTCCTGGTCTTCTGGTGGACCTGTCTGCTCGGACTGCTCTTCCTCCTGGTCAAGGAGCAGAGGACCACCGGGCACGTGCAGGTCACCGTCCAGGGGCACGACAGGCACTACAGCACGACGATCATGGTGGCCCACCCTGGCATGGTGGGCCAGATCCACCAGCAGGTGAACTACGCGCGCAACCTGACCTGAGCCGGGCCCGCGCCCGGGGTGTTCACCGACGCCAGCCGGGCGCTACCGGGCCGCCGCCGCGGCCACGGCCAGGGCCCCGAGGTGGACGGCCCGGGCCAGGCGGACCGCACGGCGGATGTCGTCGACCCCGGCCCGGGGCCCGTCGCCCATCGCCGGGCGGCGCTCCTCGCGCCCCCCGTAGACGTTGGCGCCGCCCAGGGTCCGGCCGAGCGCGCCCGCGAACGCGGCCTCGCACTGCCCGGCGTTCGGGCTGGGGTGCCGGTCGCCGTCGCGCCGCCACACGCGCCACGCCCCGCGCACGTCACCGCCGACCACGGGCGCGGCCAGGACCGCCAGGACAGCGGTCAGCCGGGCCGGGCCCCACCCGGCGAGGTCGTCCAGCCGCGCCGAGGCGGACCCGAACCGTTCGTAGCGCTCATCGCGGTGGCCGACCATGGCGTCGAGGGTGTTGACGGCGCGGAAACCCGCCAGGCCCGCGACCCCGCCCAGGGCTCCCCAGACCAGGGGCCCGACCACGGCGTCGGAGGTGTTCTCGGCGACCGACTCGACCACGGCCCGGGCGACTCCCTCCTCGTCGAGCCGGGAGGGGTCCCTGCCGCACAGGTTCGGCAGGAGTTCCCGCGCCCGCGCGAGGTCGCCGTCCTCCAGGGCCCAAGCGATCTGCTCGGCCTCCCGGCACAGCATGCTGCCGCCGAGCACGGCCCACGTCGTCGCAGCAGTCGCCGCGCCGCCCCGCACCACGGAACCCGCGGCCACCACCGGAAGCACGGCCCCGGCCGCGAACAGGGCGCCGCGCGCCCGCGAGTCCCCGTAGACGCGCCGTTCCCACCATCCCGCGGCGCGCCCGTACAGGGCGACCGGATGCCCCCGACGCGGGTCGGGCACCGCCTTGTCGAGCAGGAAGCCCGCCACCAGTCCCAGAGATCGCACCCGACCACGTTAGCCGTGTCAAGGAAGTCCCTCGCAACTCCCAAACCACGGCAAACCATGTTTGTCTCTCTGGGTAATAACACATACACAAAGAGCAATAACTGACTGACCGTAAGGGGCCTCCGCATGCTGACCGCGCTGGCCGTGCTGATGGTCTCCGCAGGTCAGTGGTGGTGGTTCTGACTTCCCGTCCCACCTCGGGCATCGGGACTTCGCGAAACGCCCGGGGTACAGCACCGCACCGGGAGTTAATCACCGGTAACGTGGTGCGCGAGGCCCATAGCGACCGGTTTGGTGGAACGCGCGTGGTAACGAGAGGCAACTACGAATCACCGTAGTTGATGAGTCTTTGCCCGACTGTGGGCGACATCAGGCGAATACCCTAGAATGTCTGCCCGGGACGCCACCGGCACCACGGCACGGGTCCTCCCGACCGCAGGCCCGCCGACCGGCCCTCGCCCCGCCTTCGGCGCGCGACGCCTTCCCGCGACCACGTGTCACAGCGTGATCACGACCTGCCATGGCGGGCGACAATTGAATCGAGCACCCGTAGCTCAGTGGATAGAGCACCGGACTTCTAATCCGATGGTCGCAGGTTCGAATCCTGCCGGGTGCGCCACAAAACCCCAGTTCAGTCGGGGTGCGCAAGTCGAACAGGCGAGGCGCCGGGCCCGGATCGGGGCCTGAAATGCTCCTCGTGTGCTCCCCAGTGCAGGGTCCAGTACAGGTGGAGGCCCACCTCGCGGAGCACTTTGCCGTCCCGTGACCCTGGTGGCCCGCGCCGGGCACGCCCCCGTGCCAGCCCACCAGCGCCCCACAACCGTCCCGATGCCGCGGCGTGGTGTACCTCTCGGGCCTGGGGCACGCCCTGGTGCCCCAAGGCCGCATACGGCCGACCCAGCCGAAGCCCCTGCCCCCAGGTCCTCGCGCGCCGCGATCAGACGGCATGGACAAAACGCGAGGAGAACGAGAACGAGACAGCGTCGCCAACGCCGTGAACCGAGGTCTGAACCAGGTCCACCTGAACCTGGCACCACCGCGAACTCCAGTGCCTGCGCGCCAAGGTATTCAACGGTTCTCCGGAGAATCCTGCCCGGAAAACGGATCGGCCAATTCACAGATCGACCTGTTGCGTACCGTGAACGCATGAGCAATGGAATCCGATGGATCGGCGTACACAGCGATCAGAGGCCGAGCACCCGTATCCCCGGGATGCTCGGTGGTATTTCCCTCACCGCAGCCCGTGACATCGACACCGAGGACTTCCTCACCTGTCTCGGCGCAGAGCCCCTCCAGCTCGACGAAGGCTGTCTATACAAGGACTGGCGATCGGTGGCCCTTCCTGACGGGATGGATACCAGAAAAGTCAACTACGCCATGTACGGCACCTACGGTGACTGGGTGTACGTACTGGAGGATCGGGAAATGGCCACCTGGCACATGCACCGTCGCGGCGGCCCGCCGATGTCCGCGCTGGCCGGGGTGGAAACCGTCTGTGTGAGCTTGAACAGGCACGACCCGCCCCCCTACATCTCACACGTCACTCCCGAAGGCCACATCGTCAGTGTGGAGTACGGGGAGGACACGGGCTACGGATCAGCGTTCGATGCCGCGCTACAAGCGGCGGGTGCAGTCTTCCCATCCGTGTGGGACATGCCGGAGGACGAGCTGGAGCTGTACTGGGAGCAGAATATGGAAGGACTCCTGCCAGCGGTGTTCTCCGCAGTCGGAAACTACTGCGGACTGTCCATCGATCAGGTAGCAGTCGAAACCGGTGACCTTCCCGTCGCTGTTCTCTTCCCCCTGACTTGACCCACACAGACCAGGAGGGGCTCTCCTGATATTCGGCCTGTGGCGGTTAGGTGACGGTCATGGTGTAGATGCCGGGGTCAGCTGGTTTACCCCCGTCGACGGTGTAAGCGCAGTTGCCACTCATACGGGGGCCGTCTCGCGTACTCCTTGGCAGAGGCTGGATGCAAGCCCTGCGGTTAGGGCACACCCGTGGTGCTGTCGTCGGAACCTGCTTTCTACAGGCCGCCCAGCCGCCTGTTCATCGTGTCCAGTGTCGGCCAGGGAGGACCGCCGCGCAGCGCGCGCAGGAGCTCCTCCCCGAAACGCCTCCCGTTCGGGAACTCGTCGCCGCGGTCCCAGCGCCACGCCGCGACCATCGCGAGAACGAGCTGTCGGCACTCGTCCAGGAGCCCCTGGTCGATGTCCGGGTAGTGCTCGCAGACCTCCTCGGGCACATGGGCGAGGTCGAACTCGACGGGTCCGCGGCAGCACGTCTCCAGGTCGATGAACAACGGGCCGATCCGTGTGCTGAGCACGTTGCCCGGATGCGGTTCTCCGTGGAGCAGTTGCTCCGCGGCGCCGCGCTCCCCGATCGTCCGTCGCAGGCCCGCCAGCCTGCCGCCGAGGAAGGCGCGATCCGCGTCGGCCAAATCCGGTGAGCGGTCCGGGTCGGCCACGATGTCCTGCGCCTGCGTGATCCGGTCCGTGAACCGCGGGCTCGGCACGTCGACCCGGCGCATGCCGGCGTGCAGCAGTTCCAGCGCCTCGGCGCACTCGGCCGGTGGGACGCGGGGCGTTACGGGCTCGTAGTAGGTCCACAGCGTCACGGTGAAGCCGTCGCGCGTGTACACGCGCGGGTCCGCCCGGGGCTCCAGGGGGCACACCGGGGCCCCCGCCGCGACGAGCCGCTGAGCCAGCTCCACCTCGAACCGCGCGACCTCCTGGCCCACGGGGGCGACCCGGGCGAAGACGTCGCACGGGGTCAGCCGCAGCGCCAGCTTGTTCGAGTTGTGGAGCACGGTCGCGCCGCTGGCCGGCAGGCCGAGCGAGGCGGCGACCGAGGTCGCGGCCGCCGTCGCACGAGTAACGTCGGACATTTCCATGCTCAGATCCTGGCGTACCGGACGCCGGTGGTCTCCCCCTTTTCCTTTCCGGGCACGGGGGTGGCTCGGTCGCCCCGCGCGCCTGCGTACCTCCGCGTCACCCACGGTCACAGGCCATCACGCGCAGGGCCCGCGCGGCGGTTGGAGGGGTCGGGACCGGGTAGTGGCTGCCCCATGCTGCTGATGAGGCCACCGGGTGTTTACCCAGCTCAGGAGGACACCTCCTTGCTCCGTACCGTGCTGCGCCAGCACGGCCGGGTCGCCGGGCGCTCCGTCCTCGACGTCGGTTCGGGCACCGGGGCGCTGGGCATCGAGGCCTTCCGCGCCGGCGCGGCCAGCCTCACCTCGATCGACCTGTCGCGCCGCTCGGTGCTGGCGAGCTGGCTCAACAGCCGACTGCACGGGGTCCCGGCCAAGGTCCGGCGCGGCGACCTGTTCGCTCCCGTGGCCCCGCACCGCTTCGACCTCGTGCTCGCCAACCCGCCCTACATGCCCGCTCCCGGTCGGCGGCTGCCCCGCCACCGGATCGCCAGGTGCTGGGACGCGGGGCCGGACGGGCGGATCCTGTTGGACCGCATCTGCGCGGGGGCGTCCTCGGTGCTCAGCGAGGACGGCGCACTGCTGCTCGTGCAGTCCGAACTCGCCGACGAGCAGGCCACGTTGGAACAGCTCAGGAAGGCCGGGCTGGTGCCCGAGGTCCTCGCCAGGGCCCGCATCCCGTTCGGGCCGGTGCTGCGCGCGCGTGCCGCGGCGCTGCGCGCCCGAGGTCTGCTCGGCCCCGACCAGACGGAGGAGGAACTCGTGGTCATCGAGGCACGCCATGGCTGAGGACCGCCGCCGGATCGTCGTCACCGACGACGGCCCGGTCCTCGTCTACGGCCCGGTCGACGTGGAGACGCCCGACGGAACGCGCGTGCGCAGCGACCGGGCGGTCACCGCGCTGTGCGTGTGCGGCCGCAGCAGGCGCCGCCCGTTCTGCGACACCAGCCACCGCCGGCGTGTACGCGGCGACGGAGGGAAGGAGCACGGCCCATGACCATGACGACGCCGGAGGCGCCGACGCTGCCCGCCCCCCGCGGCCCGGTCTCCGAGGCGGTTCTGGAAGCGCTGCGCGGGAACCGGACCGGGCTCCCCCCGGTGGACGGCTCCCCGCCCTACGGTGAGGACCTCCAGCTCGCCCTCTACTGCTGCTACGAGCTCCACTACCGCGGGTTCGGGGGAGTCGACGCCGACCGCGAGTGGGACCCGGCGCTGCTGGCGTTGCGCGCCGGACTGGAGGGGGCCTTCCTCGGCGCGCTCAGGGACGAGGTGGCCCCCGGCACGGACGTCGAGAGCGAGATCGGCGCGCTCCTGGTCGAGCACGTCGACGCGTTCGGCGCCTCCCACCACCTGCGCCGCCACGGGCAGCTGTGGCAGCTGCGCGAGTACGTCGCCCTCCGCTCCCTCTACCACCTGAAGGAGGCCGACCCGCAGACCTTCGTCATCCCGCGCCTGCACGGCCCCGCCAAGGCGGCGCTCGTGACCGTGCAGCACGACGAGTACGGCGCGGGGGACCCCGAGCGGACGCACTCCACGCTCTTCGCCGACATGATGGCCGAACTGGGCCTGTGCGCGGACTACGGCGCCTACCTCGACTCCGCCCCCGCCGAGATGCTGGCCGAGGTCAACTTCATGTCGCTGTGCGGTCTGCACCGCGGGTTGCGCGGAGCGCTGATCGGACAGTTCGCCACCGTCGAGCTCACCTCCTCCCCCGGCTCGGACCGGCTGGTCAAGGCCATGCGGAGGCTGGACTGCGGTCCGGCCGCCATCCGGTTCTACGCCGAGCACGTCGAGGCCGACGCGGTGCACGAGCAGCTCCTGCGGCGCGAGGTGATCGCGCCGCTGCTGAGCACCGAACCCGAGCTGGCCTCCGACATCGTGTTCGGCGTCCGCGCCAGCACTCTCCTGGCCACCCGGCTGGAGGAGTACCTCCTGAGCCGGTGGAGCCGGGGCGAGTCGGGCTTGCGCGAAGCGACGGGACGGACGTGAGGAGACCATGAGAACACCTGGACCAGCGGTGCGGGCCCGTGTCCTTCCGCTCGCCGACAGGGGCGACGCGGTGCCGGACGACACCGTGGTGCGCGACTGCCTGCGGCAGTCACCGCCCCGGCTGCCGCCCTGGCTCGGCTACGACGCGGTCGGCTCCGCGCTGTTCGAGCGGATCACCGAGCTGCCCACCTACTATTTGACCCGCGTGGAACGCGACCTGTTGGAGCGCCACTCCGCGGAGATCGCCGAACTGCTCGCCTGCGGGCGCGTCGCCGAGCTGGGCAGCGGAAGCGCGAAGAAGACACGGCTGCTGCTGGAGAGCTGTCTGCGCCTGCGCGAGACCGCCTACCTGCCGATCGACGTCGACCGGGGCATGCTGGAGTCCAGCGGCGCCGAGTTGTGCGCGGAGCTGGACGGACTGGAGGTCACGGGCCTGTGGGGACGTTACGAAGCCGGTCTGGACTGGCTGCGCACCCACCCCGGTGAGCCGCTGGCGATCGTCTTCCTCGGCAGCAGCTTCGCCAACGCCACCCGCGGGGAACGCGACGCGCTGCTGGGCGAGATCGCCCGGACCCTGCGCCCGGGCGAGGCCTTCCTGGTCTCCGCCGACCTGGACAAGGGCCGCGAGGCCCTGGAGACCTGCTACAACGATCCCGCCGGGCACTCGGCCTTCGCCGACTTCCGGCTCAACTACCTCACCCGGTTGAACGACCTCTACGGCGCCGACTTCGTGCTCGAAGACTTCGTCCCGGAGGCGCGCTACGACGCGGACACCACCACCGTGGAGGGGCGTCTTCGCGCCCGGGCCGACCGGGCGGTGCCCGTACCGGGTCTGGGGCTGACCGTGCGGGTGCCGCGCGGGCGGTTCGTCAACGTCGGCTACTCGGTGAAGTTCGATGTTCAGGGGCTGACCGAGGAGGTGGGGGCGCACGGTTTCGGTCTGAGGGCCCGGTGGCTGGACCCCGACGCGCGGTACGGGCTGTTCCTCTTCCGCCGCGACGGGGGCTGAACGGGCGAGGCGAAGGGCCGCCACCCGTGCGGGGGGGGCGGCCCTCCTGTCGCGAAGGCGCGACTACCTCCGGCCGACGACCTCGAACTCGAGGACGTCGGTGAACTCGCGGCCGTAGGAGTCGGTCGCGGTCACCTCGGCGGTGTGCTCACCGGTGTGCAGGTTCCTGGGCAGGTCGAACCGCCACAGGTGCATCGTCCGGTTGGCCAGGCTGCCGCCGTGGACGAGCTGTTGCGCGACCGCGTACGGGTCGGAGTACTCGACGCCGACGTTGACGGCCTCGCCCTCCATCTGCTGGGTGCGGGTGGCCTCCCGGGCCGGTCCGCCGTCGATGCTGACCTCGACCGTCGAGCCGGTGGAGCCGAAGAAGAAGTTGGTCGTCAGCCAGCTTCCGTGGGCCAGGTCCCTGCGGTCGACCACCAGGGGCTCCTCCAGTTCGGGGGCCTCGCCCACCGGGTTGCCGTTCCACTCCTGGCGCTCCCCGACCCACTCGCGGTAGGTCGGGCTGTTGATGCCCAGCTGCGTCTGCACGTCGTCGGTCTCGCCGGTGACGGTGTAGCGCTCCTGGAACTCGCTGCCCTGGATGTCCAGCGTCACCACGCCGGGGCGTCCGCCGTCGCGGCCGATCGCGGTCGGGTAGCCCTCCTCGCCGATCGCGCCGGAGTACCAGTCGCCCGAGATCGCGCCCGCGGTGATGTGCGGGAAGGGCAGGCCCTCGACACCGAACAGGTCGTTCCAGCCCTTGGCGCCGTCACCGGTCTTGAGGTTCTCGATGCTGTGGCTGTGGCCGGACACCGCCACGGCGCTGCGGCCCTCCAGCAGCTCGTGCACGCGCCGGACCTGGTCGGTCTGGTGCACCGGGGAGGTGGAGTCGGCGTAGTTGAGCAGACCGATGTGGCTGGCGACGACGACGAGCTTGTCGGGGTCGACGTTGGCCAGGTCGCGTTCGAGCCAGGCGAGCTGGTCCTCGTCGAGGCGGCCGTTGTAGGACGGGTCGCCCTCCGGGTCGGCGCAGTGCGCCTCGATGCCCGCGGGGCTGTCCTCGGCCGCGACGCACGGGTACTCGACGGTGTTGAGCGCGATGATGTGCGTGTTGCCGACGTCGTAGGAGTAGTACTCCGGAGCCAGCTGCGCGCGGTAGGTGTCGAAGGAGTGCTCGGAGCCGGGGGCGTCGAAGTCGAGGTCGTGGTTGCCCGGCAGGAAGCGGGCCGGGCCGTTGGTCTCGGCGACCAGGTCCTTGATCTCGGGGTAGAGCGACAGGTCGTCGCCGACGACGTCGCCGACGAACAGCGTGCCGCAGCCGGCGTAGTCGTGGCGCGCGGCCAGGTCGGCGATGGCGCCGTCGCGCGCGTACTCGATCTCCTGCCGGTCGTAGGTCTGCAGGTCTCCGGCCATGATGCAGCTCTGCGCGTCGGTGGCGGTCAGCTCGCTCTCCACCAGCGGGAAGTTGACCTCGGACGGCAGGGGGCCGGTCGGCTCGATCCCGCCGTAGCGCAGTTCCGGCGACCCCTCGGGCAGGTGGTTGTAGTGGAACTGCGGGATGTTGTGCTCGTCCATCGGCACCTGATAGCCCGAGGGCTGCGTGATGGACACCGTCATGTTGTCGAACGCGGGCAGTTCGTAACGGCCCTCGCTGTCGGTCAGCACCACGTCGCGGCCGTTGGTGACCATGACGCCGGACAGGCCGGCCTCCTCGCCGTCGCTGGCGCTGTCCCGGTCGGCGTCGACGAACACCTGGCCGGTCAGCACCGCGTCGTCGGCGGCTCCGGCCGGGGTGCGGACCACCTCGATCTCACCGCGGTAGGCGGTGTCGTCGAAGTTCTCCGACGGCGCCGCCGCGGCCGGGGCGGACACCGCGGTCAGGGAACCGGCGATGACGGCGGCCATCGAGGCCGCCAGCGCCGCGCGAGAGTAACGGCGTGTCCGCGGAGCACTCGGCGTTTGCGCACGTCGTGAATGTGTCGTTGGCATGCAGTTGCCTCCGGTCTGCGGGGGAGGGGGAGCAAAACCGGCCAGGGGGACCGGCGGGAAGCAACCTTTCTAGATATGGCTGAACAAAGGCCCAGTTGTCGGCCAACAGTCGGCCACCAGGCGGTGACCACTGGCGCGGCGCACTGATTATTCTCAGCCAGTTCTATCCCCATACGTTGTGAATGGCTAGGGCCGTCCGGGCGTTCTCTCCGTTCCGTCCCGGACTGGCTCGGGTCCTGCTTTCGGGACGGCCGCGAGGTTCATCCGGCCTCCTGGCGCACTTGTCCCCGAGAAAGTTCCGGAGCCGGGAGCCAGGCGTCGCCGACAAATGTCCGCGCACGTCAGCTAATGTCTACGCACGTCGGCCCGGGAAGCAAGGCGCAACTCCGTACACGCCGAAAAACCTCCGCGGAGCGGTGTCGGACGGCGCCCCTCGGCCGCCCCGGACGACACGCCCCCTCCGGTGACGGGACCGGCGCAGTGCGGCGTACATCCAGGTGAACCGCGGGTATCCCGACGCGGGGTTCCGGCCCCGTCGACGGCTCCCCGCGCCTGCCCCGCCGCCCCTCGGCGGCCCCGTCGCCCGCGGCGACACCACGACCGGTGCCACCCTCGCGCGCCGCGACCCTTTCCTGTACCCTCTTCGTGGTCGCTTTTCGGATAAGCGGGAAGGTGCGAACGAAGATCAAGGCACTGGCTCCGATCAGTCTGGCTTCGTCTTTCCGGGGCCATTACCTCTGGCGGAGCGTGCCCGGGAACTCGCACTCCGACTCGGCCCGGCGACACTCCTGCAGTTCCTTCTCACCATCGCCGCGGGCCTGTTCACCTGCAAAGTCGCCTCGGGTACCGCTGATCTGCTCGTGAGAATCCTCAGGCACAAGGCCGTACAACGGTGGCCGGGCCTGGTGGCGGAAAAGCCGCGTCGCGGTTCGGCCGGAACAGGGGAATCCGTTCGGGGGCCGGCGGCGATCCGCAACGGGGTCCACGGTGACGTGTCGGGCGTCGTCGTCCAGGCCGGGCGCGTGGACCGGCTCCACATCCACCCCCGCGGCTGCGCGGCCCCGGACCGCCCCGGCCCGGCGGCCGCCGGGCCGCCGGAGAACGGCCCCGCCTGAGCAGGTTCCCGGAGGCGCGGACCGCGCCCGGGAACGGGACACATCACCTCTTCTCCGCCCGTCTATACACATTGTGTATAGTCGCCGCCATGTCTATCGGCAACACGCTGCTCGGCCTGCTCGAATCGGGCCCCCGCCACGGGTACGACCTCAAACGCCTCTTCGACGAGCGGTTCGGGCACGACCGGCCGTTGCACTACGGACAGGTCTACTCGACGATGTCGCGCCTGCTCAGGAACGGCCTGGTCGAGGTGGACGGTGTGGAGACCGGCGGCGGCCCCGAGCGCAAGCGCTACGCCGTCACCGACGCCGGTGTCACCGACGTCGGCCGCTGGCTCTCCACGCCGGAGAGCCCCGAGCCCTACCTCCAGAGCACCCTGTACGCCAAGGTCGTGCTGGCGCTGCTGACCGGCCGTGACGCCGCCGGACTGCTGGACGTGCAGCGGGCCGAGCACCTGCGCCTGATGCGTGAGCTCACCCGCCGCAAGACGGGCGGCGACCTCGCGGACCAGCTCGTCTGCGACCACGCCCTGTTCCACCTGGAGGCCGACATCCGGTGGCTGGAGCTGACCGCCAGCCGCCTGGACCGGCTCGCCGGGGAGGTCGGCGCGTGAGCGGCACCACCGCGGCGGAGGGCGCGGGGGCCCTGCTCACCGCCACCAGGCTCCGCAAGTACTTCGGTTCGACCGCCGCGCTGAACGGAACGGACTTCAGCATCGGCTCCGGCGAGGTCGTCGCCGTCATGGGCCCGTCCGGCTCCGGCAAGTCCACGCTGCTGCACTGCCTGGCGGGCATCCTCGACCTCGACGGCGGCACCGTGCACTACGACGGGCGTGAGCTGTCGGCCCTGTCCGACGCCGAGCGCAGCAGGCTCAGACGCAGCGACTTCGGCTTCGTCTTCCAGTTCGGCCAGCTCGTCCCCGAACTGACCTGTGTGGAGAACGTGGCGCTCTCCCTGCGTCTGACCGGCGTCGCCCGCAGGCGCGCGGAGGCCTCCGCGGCGGAGTGGATGGCCCGCCTGGAGGTGGACGACGTGCGCGACAAGCGCCCCGGCCAGGTGTCCGGCGGACAGAGGCAGCGGGTGGCCATCGCGCGGGCGCTGGTGTCCGGGCCCCGGCTGCTCTTCGCCGACGAGCCCACCGGCGCGCTGGACTCGCTCAACGGGGAGCGCGCCATGGAGCTGCTCACGGGCGCGGCCCGCGACACCGGGGCCGCGGTCGTCCTGGTCACCCACGACGTCCGGGTGGCCGCCTACTCCGACCGCGAGGTCGTCGTCCGCGACGGCCAGGCCCTCGGCCCCGCCATCGGCCCCGCCATCGGGCCCATGGGGGCGACGTGATCGGCCGGTGGTACCGCGACCTGGCCATGGGCGCGGAACTCACCCTGGGCGGCGGGCGGGTCGGCTGGACGGGGACGCTGCTCACCGCGCTGGGCGTGGGCCTGGGGGTGATGGTGCTCCTGCTGGCCGCCGCGGCGCCCTCGGCTCGCGCGGCGGGTCAGGAGCGGATGGACGCGCGGGCACCGGTGTACCTGGAGCGGGGCGCGCCGACCAGCGGTGCCGCGGTCCTCGCGGCCCCCCGGGTCGTCGAGTACCGGGGCGACATGTTCACGGGCATGCTGCTCGAAGCGCCCGCGGGGCCGGGGACGCACGTGCGCCCGCCGGGGATCGACCGGGTGCCGGAGGCGGGCGAACTCCACGTCTCCCCCGCCCTGCGCGACCTCCTGGACTCCCCCGGGGGCGCCCTGCTCGCCGAGCGGTTCGACGGCGCCGCGGTCACCGGCCTGATCGGCGCCGAAGGGCTGCGGGGACCGCACGAGCTCTACTTCTACCTGGGCACGGACTCCCTCTCCCGGTCCCCGGTCCCGCACGCCGCCTCCGGCTTCGGCGCGGACCTGAGGGACGGCGGCATGTCCGCGGCCCTCGTCCTGCTCGTCGTCGTCATCATCGTGGTGCTGCTGCTGCCGATCGCCGCGTTCGTCCTCACCGCGACGCGCTTCGGGGCCGAGCGGCGCGACCAGCGCCTGGCCGCGCTGCGGCTGGTGGGCGCGGACAGGGCGATGACGCGCAGGGTCGCCGCGGGCGAGTCCCTGGTCGGCGCGGTCCTGGGCCTGGCCCTGGGCGCCGGGTTCTTCCTGGTGGCGCGGACCTTCGCCGACGACGTGCGGCTCCCGGGCCCGGGCGTGCTGCCCGCGGACCTCACGCCGGCGCCGCCGCTCGCCGCCCTCGTCGTGGTGCTCGTCCCGGCCAGCGCCGTCCTGGCGACGCTCCTGGCGCTGCGCGGGGTCGAGGTCGGTCCGCTGGGCGTCTTCCGGGAGGGCGCCGACCGGGGTCGGCGGCTGTGGTGGCGCGTGGCGGTCCTGGCCGTCGGCTGCGCCGTCCTGGCCGCGCTCGGGCGGGGAGGAGGCTCCGAGGGCACGGAGTGGGCCGTCGCCGCCGGTGTGGCGGTGGCCCTGACGGGGTTCACCCTGCTGCTGCCGTGGGTCGTCGAGGCCGTGGTGGGCCGACTGCGCGGCGGTCCGCTGTCGTGGCAGATGGCCACGCGGCGCCTCCAGCTGAACGGCGGGATCGCGGCCCGCACCGTCAGCGGGGTCACCCTGGCCGTGGCCGGGGCGATCGCGCTCCAGATGCTGTTCTCCGCGATCGCCGCCCGGGTCCCCTCCGACGGCGGCCCGGAGCCCGGACGGGTGGGGATGATCGCCTCGGCCATGGTGGGGAGCAGCGCCGAGGCCGCGGAGTTCGCCCGCGACCTCGGCGGCGCCAGGGGTGTGGAGTCCTCCTCCCCCTTCCTCCTGGCCCACCTCCCCCCGGCGGACGCCCCGCCCGGCCCCGACGACCCCTCCCGGACGCGGGCGGTGGTCGTCGCCGACTGCGCGACCCTGGGCGGGCTGATCGCGTTCTCCTCGTGCGCCGACGGCGACGCCTTCGTCTCGGGTGAGGGGGCCTCCGCCGTGCGCGCGGGGGACCGCCTGGACCTCGACAACGCCCCTCGGGGCGGCTCCGCCTCCGGGCCCCGCACCTGGACCGTCCCGCCGGTGCGCGGGGCCGAGGCCGCGGACGGCCCGGTCGGGCAGGAGTACCGGGGGCTGTTCGTCACCCCGTCCGCCCTTCCGGTCGAGGAGCCGGAGTACCTCCAGTCCACGGTGCTCGTCACCCTGGACGGGAGCGACCCGGACGCGGTCGAGCACGTGCGCAACCACGTCGGGATCGACAGCCCGGGAATCCGTCTGCGAGTGCTGCACCAGGAGGGCGGCGGCACCCTGTTGACGTCCATCGGCGACGCGCTCCGGGCCGGTGCGGTCCTGATCATGCTGGTGATCGGGGCGAGCATGGTCGTCTCCACGGTGGAGCAGCTGCGGGAGCGCAGGCGGCAGCTCTCGGTGCTGGTCGCCTTCGGGACGAGCCGTGCCACGCTCGCCGCGTCGGTGCTGTGGCAGACCGCGATCCCGGTGGTGCTCGGCCTGGCGATCGCCGTCGGGGGCGGGACCGGGCTCGGGCTCCTCCTGCTGCGGCTGGCCGACCTCCCGGTCACCGACTGGCTGGGGTTCCTGCCGCTCGTGGGCGCCGGATTCGGCGTGATCGCGCTGGTGACGCTGGCGAGCCTGCCCTGCCTGTGGCGGATGACGGGCCCCGAGGGCCTGCGCACCGAGTGAGGCCGGGGAGCGCGGCGGGGTCGTGGAACCGGTGTCCGCGGCCCCGTCGGGCGTTCGGGGGCCGGTAGCGCCGGAGGCCCCCGCTTCGGGGGGACCGCGGGAAAACCCGGATCGCCCATATCACCTTTTGTCAGGAATAGAGACGAGTTCGTTTTCCGAGGCCCCGGACGCGAACCCCCTCCGGGATTCACCGAACCCCGGAAGCGCCCCCGGAACCCAGCGGGGATCACCCCGGGGCGAGCCGAATTCCGGCGTTCCGGACCGCCCTCCTTCGGCGTTCGACCCAGCCCCAACCCCGAAGCAACGCTGCGGCGACAACCTGCGAAAACACGGACAATCCGCACGACGACACCGGTTTTTATCCACCCGTGTCCGTTTGCTCCTTTTCCTTGTTTCCGCCGACTTTCACCAAACCAAACCAGATCACACCATTGCGTTGACAAAAACCGCGATGGCCGAAGATGATCACTCCACGAGGACCGCGGCGGACCTCCGGCCGCCGGACGGTGTTCTTCCTCGGGCGCCGCCGTTTCCGGCCGCCGTCCTTTCCGTGCCGATCGGGAACAGGGGGTGTACGCCGTGGCGCACACCGATGACGAAGCGGGCGCCGACCGCGCGCGGGAGCCGCTGCTGGTCGCCGCCGGGGTGGCCGACCTGGCATGGAGCGGGATCGGCGCGGCCCTGCGGGGAGCGCGGTCGCTGCTGAGCCGGTCGGACCTGGCCGAGCTGGTCCGGGACGGTCGGCGGGACCTGCGCGAGCGCGGCGAACTGGCGCTGCGGCGGTACGCTCCGACGGCCGAGTCCCACATGGAGCTGCTCGCCCGGCGGGCCGCCGCCTCCCGTCCCGGCCAGAGCGATGGCTGAGACCGGGGAGCAGGCCCTGCTCCGGACACGGGTGGACGCCGAACTCCGGGAGTTCGCGCGCCGGGAGACGGACCGCCTCCTCTCCATCGACGCCGACCTGCTGCCGGTGGCCGAGCAGTTGGACGTGGCGGTGACCGGGGGCAAGCGCCTGCGCGCGTCGTTCTGCTACTGGGGGTGGCGCGCGGCCGGGCAGCCGGACAGCGACGCGCTGGTCAGGGCAGCCGCCGCGATGGAGCTGGTGCACGCCGCGGCCGTCGTCCACGACGACCTCATCGACGAGAGCCCGATGCGGCACGGCGTGCCGAGCGCCCACGTCGCCCTGCGCGCGGCGTTCACCGGCAGGCCCAGACCCCACGCCGGGAGCCGCGCCCTGGCCCTGCTGACCGGCGACCTGCTCATGTCGTGGGCCGCGGAGCTGTTCCTGTGCTGCGGCCTCCCCTCGGCCTACCTGTCCCGCGCCCGTGAGCTGTGGCTGGTCATGGCCCGGGAGCTGATCGCCGGGGAGTGCCTGGAAATCCTGCGCACCGGCTCGCCGCCCGACACGGGCCGCTCGCTCCAGGTGATCCGGTACAAGACGGCCAAGTACACCGTCGAGCACCCCCTGCGCATCGGCGGCGCGCTGGCCGGCGCCCCGGGCGCGGTGATGGAGGCCTTCACCGCCTACGGGCTCCCCCTGGGCGAGGCCTTCCAACTGCGGGACGACCTGCTGGGGCTGTTCGGCGACCCGGAGCTCACCGGCAAGTCGAACCTGGACGACGTCCGGGGCAACCGGCCCACCGTCCTGCTCGCCGAGACCTGGTCGGCCGCCACCGCGGCCGAGCGCCGGGAGCTGCGCGGCCTGCTCGGCCGCCGCGGCCTGGACGGGGAGGGCCTGTCCAGGGTCCGGTCGATCATGCGGCGCACCGGGGCGCCCGAACGCGTCGAGGAGATGATCGGCGAGCGCGTCCGGGCCGCGACCGACGCCCTCGACCGCGCCGACCTGCCGGACGGGGCCTCCGCCGCCCTGTCGCAGATGGTGACCTCGGCCGCGGCCCGACACTCCTGACCCCAGGAAGGGATCCCATGTCCTACACACCGGAGTCCATGGACGCGCTGCGTCTGATGGGCGACGAACTCGCCGACGCGACGGTGGAGACGCTCTTCGAACGCGGGGAGGTCGGCAAGTTCAACACGCTCATGCGCTACTTCTCCAACGCCGGACAGGACCTGCCCGACGGGCTGCCCGACGTCGCCCGCGAGTACCTGCACGCCACGGCAGCGCCGCCCTCCTGGGTCGACTGGGACGAGATGGAGAGGGCCCGTCTGTTCTTCATCGACAACAACGTGCACATCTCCACCGCCCTGGCCTTCTCGTCGATGCCCGCCTGCTACGTCGTCCCGCACGTGGCCAGGCTGCTCAGCGCCACCCACGCCCTGGAGTACCCCTCGCGGCGCATGGCCGAGACCGGGCAGTTCACCGTGTACCTGATGCAGCCCGACGCGTTCGAGGCGGGGAGCCGGTTCGTCCCCTCGGCCCAGAAGGTGCGCCTGCTGCACGCCTCCATCCGCTACCACATGCGCCGCGAGGGCCGCTGGGACGTGGACGCGCTCGGCACGCCGATCTGCCAGGAGGACATGATCGGCGGCCAGATGATCTTCTCCATCCAGGTCCTGGACGCCCTGCACCGGCTGGGCGTGCACATGACGGCCGAGGGCGCGGAGTCCTACTACTACGCCTGGCGCATCGTCGGCGCCATGCTCGGTGTCAGCACCGAACACGCTCCGGCCGACGTGGCCGCCGGCCGCGAGTTCTCCGACCTGTACATGACCCGGTACATGGGCCCCTCCGAGGAGGGGGCGCACCTGACCCGCCAGCTCATCGACCTCTACGAGGAGGTCGTGCCCGGAACCCTCCTCGACCCGGTGGTCGCCGCCCTCGTCCGCTACCTCATCGGCGACACCTGCGCCGACTGGCTCCGGGTTCCGCGCAGCGCCTGGGACACGGCCGTCAGGGCCTCCCCCGCCCTGCTCGGGGTCCTCGAACGCGTCGAGGACGGCTCCCCGCTGGGCGCGTGGGCCCTGGACCGCCTCGGCCACGTCACCACCCACCTGGAGCTGAGCTCCCTCACCCGCGGCCGGGTCATGCAGTACGCCATCCCCGAACGGCTCAGGGACGAGTACGGCGTCCCCTCCCGCGCCTCCCGCGCCCAGCGCTGGACCCCGCCGCCCCCGGTTCCCCAGCTCTAGGGACGGACGGCCGGTCCCGCGCGCCGGTCCCGCGCGCCGGTGACCCCTGAGAACCCGGTGGCCCCTGCGACCCCTGTGGTCAGGGTGGCCCGGGAGACCTTCGCGAGGAGGGGCTCCCGAATGCGGCGGAGGCTGCCGGGGGACCGCCCTCCCCCGGCAGCGGCCCACCCGGTGGGTCCCCTCCGCGTTCGCCGCTGGGATGATCGCGGGGCCGACGCCACGGTCGGCGCAGTCGAGGGGAGCCCTGCCGTGACCGGACGCCTTGTGCACGTGGGACCGGTGATCATCGACGTCGTGATGGCGGTCGACGCCCTCCCCCGGGCCGGGGAGGGCGTGTTCGCCTCCTCCGCCCGGACCCTGGTCGGGGGCGGTTTCAACGTCGTCGCCGCCGCGGCGCGCGCGGGCATGGAGGTGGTCTACGCGGGGGCGCACGGAACCGGGCCCCACGGGGACCTGGCCCGGGCCGCGCTGCGCTCCGAAGGGGTGGCGGTGGCGCACGCCCCCTCCCCCGACGCGGACACCGGCTTCTGCGTGGCCCTGGTGGACGGGGACGCCGAACGCACCTTCGTCACCCGGCTGGGCGCCGAGATGGACCTGTCCCCGGACCGGCTGCGCACCCTGCGGCCCGAACCGGGGGACTTCGTCTACACGGTGGGGTACTCGCTGCTGCCCGGGCCGCGCGCCGACGACCTGCTCACCTGGATCGGGGGGCTCCCGGAGGGGGTGCGCCTGGTCCTGGACCCGGCTCCGGTCGTGGGCGACGTCCCCGGGCCGACCCTGGACCGGGTCCTGGCCCGCGTGGACCTGCTCAGCCTCAGCGCCGCCGAGGCCGCGACCGTGACCGGGCGCTCCGTCCCCGAGGAGGCCGCCGCTCTCCTGCTCCCCCGGATCCGTCCCGGCGGCACGGTGGTCGTGCGCGACTCCGCGCGGGGCTGCGTGGTGGCCGGTGGCGGGGACGGGACAGTGTCCGGGGGCGCCGCCGCCCGGCGCGTGCCCGGTTTCCCCGTGCGCGCCGTGGACACCAACGGCGCGGGCGACGCGCACGTGGGCGTGTTCACGGCCGCGGTGGCCGACGGTCTGGACCCGCTGGCGGCCGCCCGCCGGGCCAACGCGGCCGCCGCCATGGCCGTCACCCGCCGCGGCCCGGCCACCTGCCCCACCGCCAAGGAGACGGACGTCTTCCTGGAGGAGGCCGAGGGTGACGGGGACCCCGGCCGGGGCCGGTGAGCCGGACGGGAGCACTGCCGGTGATCCGGCCGGGAGCGCCGCCGTCCTGGAGCGTGGGGCCCGGCCCGTGTCCCGCCCGTTGTCGGCGCTCCGCCCCCGCCACAGGCACGAGGCCGCGGGGAGGGGACGGTCGGCGCCGCACCCGCCTTCACCCGCCTTCACCTGCCTTCACCTGCCTTCACCTGCCGGAAGCAACCACCGGACCCACCTGCGGTTTTCGGGACGCGTCCTGACCTCCGGCTTGCCGCCGGGCGATCCGCGGGTGAACGCCCGACCGGTTCGCGGGGAGAGGGTGAAGTCCCCATGAACCGAAAATAAAGTTGCAGGAAAAACAGCCTGTGCAAGAAAACTTGCTTGTATCGTGGGCGCTGTGAACCTCCAGGAACGCATGAGCGAGTACCGCGACCGGCTGACGAAGTCGGACCGGGTCCTCCTCGACGAACTGCTCTCCAACCCCGCCGAGGCCCCCATGTGGCGGGGCGGGGAGGTGGCCCAGCGCGCGGGGGTCCACCCCGCCGCCGCCACCCGGCTGGCCCAGCGGCTGGGCTACCAGGGCTACCTGGAGCTGCGCGAGGACCTGCGCGAGGCACACGAGGCACGCCTCAACGGCGCGGGCGACCGGTTCCGGGCCGAACTCCGGGGCCAGGGGCAGGCCAGCGTGCTGGACACCCTCCTGGCCACCGAGCTCGACTCCCTCGCCGCGGTCGGCAAGCACGTGAGCCAGGCCCAGATCGACGAGGTGGCCGACCTCCTCGTCGGCGCGCGTGTGGTCTACCTCTTCGCGCGCGGCAACTCCGGGGTCCTGGCCGAACTCCTCGACAGCCGGCTGCGGCGGTTCGGGATGCGCCCGGTCAACCTCGTCGGCCCCGGCCGCGAGGTCGCCGAACGCGTCCTGGCGATGTCGGACTCCGACGCCGTCGTGTCGTTCGCGTTCCGCCGCGCTCCGCGGGGCCTCACACAGCTGTACGCACACGCCTCCGAGGTCGGAGCCCGTTCCGTGCTGGTCACGGACACCCTGCACACCCTCGATCCGGCTCCGACCACCGTGCTCTCGGCCCCGCGCGGACACCAGGAGGGCTTCTCCTCCCTGAGCGTCCCGATGATGATCGCGAACGCCATCGTGCTCACCGTCGCCCAGCGCCACCCCGAGACCATCCTGCCCGCCCTCGACCGCCTGGACGACCTGCTCAACGCGTTCGACTGACGCCGGTCTCCCCATCCCCCGCGACGGCCGGACCACCCCGGCCCCGCTCCCGCCTGCGCGAAAACCGACGCAAAGGACCTGTCATGCGCACTTCGAGACTGCTCTCCGCCTCCGTCGCCCTCCCGCTCGCCGTGACGCTCGCCGCCTGCGGCGGCGGCACCCCCGAGGCCGCAGACACCGCCGACACCGGCGAGGCCGCCCAACCCCACGAACTCGACGACGCCACCCACGAGGAGCTCGTCGAACTGGCCCAGCAGGAGGGGGAGGTCACCGTCTACTCCTTCACCTCGCGCATCGCCTCCGTCGAGGAGGCCTTCGAGGCGCAGTACCCCGGCGTCGACCTCATCGGCCACGACATCGCCTCCTCCGAGCAGATCACCCGCCTCCAGTCCGAGGCCCAGGCCGGAACCCCGTCGGCGGACGTCGCCTACATCTCCGACGCCCCGGTGGTCATCACCGAACTCGTCGCGGGCGGCATCCTCCAGAACTACGTCCCCCAGCGCGTCGCCGAGACCGTGCCCGAGGAGTACCAGCAGCCGCTGCTGGCCAACCGGCTCTCGACCAAGATCCTCATGTACAACGAGGAGGCCCACCCCGACGGCAGCCCGATCCAGAACCTGTGGCAGCTGACCGAGGAGGAGTGGAACGGCAAGGTCGTCATGGTCGACCCGAGCGTGCGCGGCGACTACCTCGACCTCATGACGGAGATCGTCCAGCGCTCCGACGAGATGGCGCAGGCCCACCAGGAGCACTTCGGGTCCGAGGTCGAACTCGACGAGGGCGTGGAGAACGCCGGGCAGCAGTTCATCAAGGACCTCTACGCCAACGGCCTGGTCCTGGTCGACGACACCGACAACGTCAACGCGGCCGTGGGCGCGACCGGGCAGGAGGACCCGCCGGTCGGCATCACCTCCTACTCCGACCGCCGGGACAACGAGGAGGAGGGCTGGGCGCTCCAGGCCTCCCTGGGGACCGCGCCGTCGCTGGGCATCACCTTCCCGGCCTACATCGGCATGGTGCAGGGCTCCGACAGCCCGGCCGCCGCGCGTCTGGTCGCCGACTTCCTCATGGGCGACGACTCCGCGACCGGCGGTCCCGGATACGAGCCCTTCTACGTCCCCGGCGACTACCCGGTCCGCACGGACATGGAGATGCCCGAGGACGCCGCGCCCCTGGACGAACTGGGCGCCTGGGACATCGACCCCGAGGAGACCGCCCGGGTCCGCGACGACGTGGCCGACTTCCTCCTGACCCTGTAGAACCCCCGACTCCCCCGTCAGCGAAAGGAAGCCATGACGACGGCACCCGCCCCCCGCCGCACCGCGGTCGGCACCACGGTGGCCCGTGCGCGCACGGCACTGAGGCAGCCCTCCGTGGTGCTGGGAGCCGGCACCCTGCTCGTACTGTTCGTCCTCGTGGTGGCGCCGCTCAGCGGACTGGTCAACACGACCCTCCAGAGCGGCAACCGCGAGGCGTGGGCGGACGTGTTCGCCAGCCCGATGTCGGAGAACCTCCTGTGGAGGCCGATGGGCAACTCGATCCTCATGGGGACCGCCACCGCCGTCTGCTCGACGGTGGTGGGCGGGTTCCTCGCCTGGGTGGTCGTGATGACCCGCATCCCGGGGCGCAGGGCCCTGGGGCTGCTGGCGACGATCCCGTTCGCCCTGCCGAGCTTCGCCCTGGCGCTGGCGTGGGAGTCGGTCTTTCGCAACGACCTGATCGGCGGGTCCACCGGGATCCTGATGAACCTGGGCCTGGACGTCCCGGACTGGCTGGCCTGGGGACCCGTACCGATCGCCGCGACCCTGACGGCCCACTACTTCTCGCTGTCGTTCATGCTGGTCGCCGCGGCGCTGGCCAGCGTGAACGGCGACCTCATGGAGGCCGCCGAGATGACCGGGGCCTCCACGCTGCGGGTGGCCCGGGACATCGCCCTGCCGGTCGTGGCCCCGGCGATGATCTCCGGCGCGCTGCTCGCCTTCGCCGAGGGGGTCTCCAACTTCGTCACACCGGCCCTGCTCGGACTGCCGGTGCGGTTCCACACGCTCTCCACCCGTCTGTACGGGGCGATCTCCACCGGTGACGTCGCGCGCGGGTACGTGCTCTCGATCGTGCTCATCATCGTCGCCGCGATGATCATGTACGCCTCGACCCGCATCACCGGAGGCAGGCGCAGCTTCGCGACGATCACCGGCAAGGGCGGCCGCCGCCGGGGCGTGGACCTGGGCCCCTGGGGCTGGCCGGTGGCCGGGCTCGCCTGGCTGCTGGTCACGTGCACCACGATCGTGCCCGGACTCGTGCTCGTCCTGAGCTCGCTGACCCTGCGCACCAACGACTTCGCCTCCGGGCTGACCCTGCACTACTGGATCGGCGACTCGGACCCCGCGCTCGCCCAGGGGCAGCGGGGCGTCCTGAACAACCCGCAGATCCTGGAGGCCACCTGGAACACCGTCCTGCTCGGGGTGTGCGTGGCGGTCGGCGCCGGTGTGCTCGGACTGCTCATCTCCTACGTCATCACCCGCTCCAACGGCCCGAGGTGGCTGGTGGGAACCATGAGCGTCACCTCGTTCGTGCCCTTCCTCATCCCCGGCATCGCGCTGGGCGCGGCCTTCATCGCGCAGTTCGGGGCGCCCATCGGCCCGCTCCCGAGCCTGTACGGGACGTTCGCGATCCTCGTGCTGGCCGGGATCGCGGCGACGATCCCGTTCTCCGTCCGGTCGGGCACCTCGGCCCTGAGCCAGGTGTCCAGGGACGTCGAGGAGTCCGCGGTGATGGCGGGGGCCGGGCTGATGCGCAGGATCGGGGCGGTCATCGCGCCGCTGACCGCCCGCGGCCTGTTCACCGGCGGGGTGCTGGTGTTCGTCCAGATGGTGCGCGACCTGTCCCTGGTCGTGCTGCTGGCGACCCCGGCGATGCCCGTCCTGGCCGTGCTCACCTACCAGTACTCCTCGGAGAACTTCACCCAGTTGGCCAACGCGGTCACCGTGGTCATCGCGGTGATCTCGGTCGCGGCAACCGTCATCGCGCGGCGCTTCGAGGGCGCCGCCCAGCCCTGGAACTCCAACTCATGACCCCGACGCCGCGCGCCCGGCAGGCCGAAAGGACCGACATGCGCCCCGAGACCTCCTCGGCCGCCCTGACCATCACCGACCTGCGCAAGGACTTCGGCGGCACCGCCGCCGTGGACGGCGTCTCGATCGAGGTCCCGGCGGGCTCCTTCCTCGTGCTGCTCGGACCGTCCGGCTGCGGGAAGACGACGACCCTGCGGATGCTCGCCGGACTGGAGAACCCCACCGGGGGCGAGATCCGGTTCGGCGACCGCGTCATCGCCCGCGGCGACGGGACCGAGATCGTGCCGCCCGCCGAGCGCGAGGCCGGTCTGGTCTTCCAGTCCTACGCGCTGTGGCCGCACAAGACCGTGCGCCAGAACATCGCCTGGCCGCTGACCGTGGCCAAGTGGTCCAAGGCCGACCGGCGGGCCCGCAGCGAGCAGGTGCTGTCGATGCTGTCGATCGAGGACCTGGCCGATCGCTACCCGGGGGAGATCAGCGGCGGCCAGCAGCAGCGGGTGGCGATCGCCCGCATGATCGCCCCGCAGCCCAAGGTGCTGCTCTTCGACGAACCGCTGTCCAACCTCGACGCGAAACTGCGGGTGGACACCCGGGGCGAGCTGATGCGCGTGCACCGCTCGACCGGCGCCACGAGCGTCTACGTCACGCACGACCAGGTGGAGGCGATGACCATGGCCACGCACATCGCGCTCATGAAGGACGGCCGGATCGAGCAGTTCGGCACGCCGCGGGAGCTGCTGGAGTCGCCGCGCACCGCGTTCGCCGCGACGTTCGTCGGCACGCCCCCGGCCAACATCATCGAGTGCCGGGCCGAAGGCGGTCGGTTGTCGGCCCTGGGCGCCGACTGCGGCGCGGCTCCCGCGTCGGTCCCGGACGGGGTGGTGCGGGCGATGTACCGGGCGGGTTCGCTCGGGATCGACCGCGACGCGTCCGCGCCCGGCTGCCTGGAGGCGGTCTTCGCCGACCAGGTGCCGATGGCCGACAGGTGGGTCGTGGGCGTGGACCTCGCCGACGGCACCCGGGTGAACGTCTCCCGGGACACGCCGGTCGACCTGCTGCCCGGGGACGCGGCCGGTCTGCGGCTGCCCGAGGCGCCGGACGCCTACTTCGACGCCGCGGGCGACCGCCTGGACACCGGGGCGGTCCGATGATGCGGCTGTTCCTGGTCCGCCACGGCGAGACCGCGTGGAACGGTGAGCGCCGCCTCCAGGGGCAGCAGGACATCGGGCTGTCGGAGGCCGGGCGCCGCCAGGTCGCCGCGCTGGCGGAGACGGTCCGCTACCTGGACCCCGGCTACGTCGTCACCTCCGGGCTGTGCCGTACACAGGAGACCGCCGAGGTCCTCGGGGTCAGCCCTGACGCGCGCGACCCCCGGCTCAACGAGGCCTACCTGGCCGGCTGGGAGGGGCGGTACTCGGCGCAGATCAAGGAGGAGGACGGCGGTGTGTACGCCGCGTGGCGCGCGGGGCGGTTCCACCCCCCGGGCGCGGAGAGCTTCGGCGAACTCACCGACCGGGTGGTCGAGGGGATCGGCGCCGCCGTCCGCCGGGCGCACGCCGACGGCCACCGGACGCTGCTGGCGGTCACCCACGGAGGGCCGGTGCGGGCCTTCCTCGTGGCCGCCGTCGGGCTCGACCCGGCGCGGACGGTGCCCAGCCACCCGGCCAGTCTGAGCATCGTGGACGTCGACCCCGGGGCCGCCTCCCTCACCGAACCGGGTGCGGCCAGGCTCCGGCTGTTCAACTACTCCCCGGCGATGTCGCCGTTGGATCCGCCGGACTGACGGACGTCGCCGGGGCGGGAACGCTCGTGCGGCGTTCCCGCCCCGGCGACGGGCCGGTCCGGCGGGTTCCACGGCCGGCGCGCGGATCATCCCCGCACCAGAGCCCGGCCGGTCCCCGCGCGCTGGCGCGCGGACCGGGGCCGGGCCTCAGTCGTTGCCGGACTCCATGGCGGCGTGGTCGAGCAGGTCGTCGCTCTCGGGGGCCTGTCCGCGGGAGGCGATCGCCTCGGCGCCGCCCTCGGGCATCGCGCCGATCAGCCCGGTCGCGGCCGCCTGGGCGGCGCCGATCGACGTCGGGTGCGAGGTGCCGACCATGCCGACCCTGGAGTACTCCTCCAGCTTGGCGCGGGAGTCGGCGATGTCGAGGTTGCGCATGGTCAGCTGGCCGATGCGGTCCACCGGGCCGAACGCGGAGTCCTCGGTCCGCTCCATGGACAGCTTGTCCGGGTGGTAGCTGAACGCCGCCCCGGTGGTGTCCATGAGGGAGTAGTCCTCGCCTCGCCGCAGCCGCAGGGTCACCTCGCCGGTGACCGCCGTGCCCACCCAGCGCTGGAGGGCCTCGCGCAGCATCAGCGCCTGGGGCTCCAGCCAGCGGCCCTCGTAGAGCAGCCTGCCGAGCCGACGGCCGTCGTTGTGGTAGCTGGCGAGGGTGTCCTCGTTGTGGACCGCGTTGACCAACCGCTCGTAGGCCGCGTGCAGCAGCGCCATGCCCGGGGCCTCGTAGATGCCGCGGCTCTTGGCCTCGATGACGCGGTTCTCGATCTGGTCCGACATGCCCAGGCCGTGTCGGCCGCCGATGGCGTTGACCTCGTTGACCAGGTCCACGGCGGTGGCGAAGGTCTTGCCGTTGACGGACACCGGGCGGCCCTGCTCGAAGCCGATCGTGACGTCCTCGGGGGTGATCTCGACCTCGGGGTCCCAGAACCGCACACCCATGATGGGCTCGACGATCTCGATGCCGGTGTCGAGGTGTTCGAGCGCCTTGGCCTCGTGCGTGGCGCCCCAGATGTTGGCGTCGGTGGAGTAGGCCTTCTCGGTGCTGTCACGGTAGGGCAGGCCGTGGGCCAGCAGCCACTCCGACATCTCCTTGCGGCCGCCGAGCTCGTTGACGAAGTCGGCGTCCAGCCAAGGCTTGTAGATCCGCAGGGAGGGGTTGGCGAGCAGACCGTAGCGGTAGAAGCGCTCGATGTCGTTGCCCTTGAAGGTGGACCCGTCGCCCCAGATCTGCACGCCGTCCTCAAGCATCGCGCGCACCAGCAGGGTGCCCGTGACGGCCCGCCCGAGGGGGGTGGTGTTGAAGTAGGTGCGGCCGCCGGAGCGGATGTGGAAGGCTCCGCAGGCCAGCGCCGCGAAACCCTCCTCCACCAGCGCCTCCCGGCCGTCCACCAGGCGGGCGCCCTCGGCGCCGTAGGCGGTGGCGCGGCCGGGGACCGAGGCGATGTCGGGTTCGTCGTACTGGCCGATGTCGGCGGTGTAGGCGTACGGGACGGCGCCCTTGTCGCGCATCCACGCGACCGCCACCGAGGTGTCGAGGCCACCGGAGAAGGCGATACCGACGCGCTCGCCGACGGGGAGGGAAGTGAGTACCTTGGACATGGAAATAAGTATGCGCCCTTATGAATGAGCATGCAATCTGGGGGGCCGCATGTCGGTGTGGGATACATCCCTGACCTGCCGCGCTGGGCGCCGGGTCCGGGGTCGCGCGGGGCACCGCTGCGCGGGCCGCGTCGGGCGGCGGAGCCGGTGTCACCGGGCCCCCGGGGGCGCCCCGGCGGCACGGAGCGGGCCGGTCCCGAGGCCCGCTCCCCCCACCCTGCCCGGGAGCGGGGCCGCCCGACCCGCGACGCGCCGGACGCTCCCGGGCGGTCGCGCCCTGCGCCCGCGGGGCCGCGGGAAAACCGCGTGCGCCCCGCGGGGGCCGCGGGTTAGCGTTCCGGGATGAGCGCACAGGAGGACCACTTCGCGGAGAGCGTCGCGGCGACCTACGACGAGTCGTCGGCGGAGATGTTCGAGCCCGCCGTCCTGGATCCGGCCGTCGACCTCCTGGCGGAACTGGCCGGTGGCGGCCGGGCCCTGGAGCTGGGGATCGGGACGGGGCGCGTCGCGCTGCCGCTGGCCCGCCGCAGGGTTCCGGTACACGGCATCGACCTGTCCGAGGCGATGGTCGAACGGCTGCGGGCCAAACCCGGCGGCGACGCGGTCGGGGTGACGGTCGGCGACTTCGCGACGACCCGGGTGGAGGGGACGTTCTCCGTCGCCTACCTGGTCTTCAACACCATCATGAACCTGACCACGCAGGACGAACAGGTGGCCTGTTTCCGCAACGCCGCCGACCACCTCGAACCCGGCGGCCGCTTCGTCGTCGAGGTCGGCGTCCCCGACCTGCGCAGGCTGCCGGAGGGCCAGGACGCCGTGCCCTTCCACGTGGGTTCGAACCGACTCGGGTTCGACGTCTACGACGTCGCCACGCAGGCGATGAGCTCACACCACGTCACGGTCGCCGACGGGCGCGGCACGTACCGGGAGGTCCCCTTCCGGTACGTGTGGCCCGCCGAACTCGACCTCATGGCCCGGCTCGCCGGGATGCGCCTGAGCGACCGGTGGGACGGGTGGACCCGGGAGCCGTTCACCAGCGCCAGCCGCCAGCACGTCTCGGTCTGGGAGAAGCCCGCCGACTGAACCCGGGGAGCGGCCGGGCCGCCCGACGCGGGCGCACGCGGCGACGGCCCCGCGGGCGCGCCGGGAGTTCCCGGTGCGCCCGCGCGGTGGGCTCACTCGTACTCCGTGCCGCCCCCGCGGGTGAGGTAGGCGTCGGAGACGAACTTGACGATCGCGCGCCCGCCCAGGACCGGCGAGTAGCGCTCGCGCCGGGGCCGGACCACGACCCCCTCGCGCAGGTGCAGGCCGCCACCGCTCCAGGTCTCCTCCCCCTGCGCCAGCGCGAGCAGCGCCGCCTCGTCGTAGGGGCCGTCGTGGAGCAGCGGCACCGAGGGCAGCCCGACCGACTCCAGCACCTCGGGCAGGTCGGCGGCGTCGACCCAGCTCAGGGCACCGTCCACGTCCAGGGAGACGTCGAAGACCGCGTAACCGGGCTGCTCGCCGCGGCCGGTCTCGCCGTAGGCCAGGTCCTGCACCCCCGCGCCGAACACCTCGCCGAACACGCCCACCCGGGCGGCGCCGAACCGCTCCGCCAGCCCGCGCGCGGCCTCGGGCACCCCGTGGGCGGTCAGCGCCCGCCAGTACAGGTTCTTCTCCGCGAACGCCAGCGCCTGGTGCCGGGATCCGTGGCCCTTGGACGAGGCGAACTCCTCCCCCGTCGCGGCGACCAGGGTGAACAGGCAGGCCGTGCCGTGGATCTTCTCCGTGGCCACGACCGGCTCCCCCGGCTCGAAGGCGTCGGGGTAGCGCTTGGCGTTCTCCACCTCGATCCAGCGCAGCAGGCCGGGCGCGTCGACCAGGTCGCCGCCCATGTGCACCGGGACCGGAGGCACCCACTTGGTGATGCCGAGTTCCCCGGCGAAGTCGGTGCCGTCACGGTGTTCCGCCGCCAGGTCGCGGTCGACCAGCAGCTTCGGGCGGCAGACGATGCCCTGTGACAGCTCTCCGCGCAGCCGGACGGCCTTGACCCGGTTGCTCCGGGAGCCCGCGAGCCTGCCCGTCAGGCCGAGTTCACCGATGAGGTCCTCGGGCAGCAGCGCGCTCTCGGGGATGTAGACGGCCCAGTCGCCGGTGCGGTAGTCGTCCTTGGCCACGACCGCGCGGAACAATCCGACCTGCGCCAGCTCCAGCGCGTCCGCGTTGGGGTGCGGGTGGATCGTCAGCCGCTCGGCGGTGACCCGAAGGGTGGACATGGCGGTTCCTCCGTGTGGGGAGGCGCGTTCGGACCGCGCCCCGGGGGTCGGTCCACTATGTCCGAGCGCCCTGCGGACCGACAACGGCTTTACGGAGGGACCGGAGCGCCCGATGGCGGGCCGCGACGGGTTCGGGGCGACGTTAGAGTCGGGTGAACGAGAGGGGGTGCCGCGATGTCCGGGGCGCAGCACATGCAGATCGGCGAGGTCGCCGAGCGGACCGGCCTGTCCCTGCGCACGATCCGCTACTACGGCGAGGTCGGCCTGGTCGAGCCCTCCGCGCGCTCCCGCGGCGGCTTCCGGCTCTACACCGAGACGGACGTGGACCGCCTGAACCTCATCAAGCGGATGAAACCGCTGGAGTTCAGCCTTGAGGAGACCCGCGAGCTGCTGGAGGCCGTCGACCGGCTGGGTTCGGCCGAGACCGGACCCGACGAGCGGCGGGCCCTGAGCGAGAGGCTCGACGCCTTCGAGGCGGCCATCGTCGCCCGCTGCCAGGCCCTGCGCAACCAGTTGGCGATGGCCGAGGAGTTCGCCGAGCGGCTGCGTGAGCAGCGCGCCCGCGACAACGCCACCGCCTAGCGTCCGCCGGGGCCGAACGACCAGCGCCCCGAGACGGGAACCCGCCCCCCCCGGCCCGCATCGCGGGTCACCGCACGCCGACACACTCCAGGACGGAACCGCACCCGCTCCCGGGCCGGGGACCGGGGCGTGCCGCCGCGGCCGTGGCACACGGCCGCCCCCGCCCTCCGGATACGCGTCGTGGACCGCGCCCCGCCCCAACGCCCGCGGGCCGGGTCCGCCCCCAGAGGCGGGCCGCGGCCCCGTCCCCGCACGCCCCCGGCCTCCCCGCCACCGCACCGGCGGTCACCGCGCGTCACCGCCGGTGGAGTGCGCCCGCCGTACGGAGCGCCCGCCCGGGGAACACCCGAACCCTTCCGTACTGTGAGGGTCGTCTCAGTCGCCGAACGAGAATCAGACTCTCACGTAAGAGTAGAGTTTCTCCGGGTCGTCACCCGCGCACGAGCGGAGGACCACCGCACTCTCCTCCCGGCCCGACCCAGAGGCACGGCCGTGCCCGCGGCGACGAAGCCGCACCGGGGCCGACACCGCCCCGGATCCCCGTGCGCACCCGCGCACCCCGTCTCACCGGCGCGCGTCCGCGCCGTGCACGAACGCCTGACCCGAACACCGCGGTCCTCGTTGTGGGCTGCCCGAAACCCGATGGGTGCCATGAAACTGCCCGTGAAGACCCCCAGGTCCCTCAAGGCCCGGATCCCCGCCGCCGCGCAGCTGCGCGCCGACGTGCTGGCCGGACTGGTCGTCGCCCTGGCCCTGATCCCCGAGGCCATCGCCTTCTCCCTCATCGCCGGGGTCGACCCCCGCGTGGGCCTGTACGCCTCCTTCGTGATGGCCGTGTCCATCGCCTTCCTGGGCGGGCGGCCCGCGATGATCTCCGCCGCCACCGGCGCGATGGCCCTGGTCGCGGCGCCGCTGTCGATGGAGTACGGCGTCGACCACCTGATCGCCGCCACCATCCTGGCCGGGCTCATCCAGGTCGCCCTGGGGCTGCTCGGGGTGGCCAGGCTGATGCGGTTCGTGCCGCCCAGCGTCATGACCGGGTTCATCAACGCCCTGGCCGTCCTCATCTTCACGGCCCAGCTGCCCTACCTGGAGGGCGTGGGCGTGCCGATCTACGCCATGGTGGCCGTGGGCCTGGTCATCGTCTTCGGCCTGCCCCGCCTGACCAAGGCGATTCCCGCGCCGCTGGTGGCCATCGTCGTGCTCACCGTCGCCGCGCTGGCCCTGGGCATCCCGGCGCAGACGGTCGGGGACATGGGCGAACTGCCCGACACCCTGCCCGTGCCGCTGATCCCGGACGTGCCCTACACGCTGGACACGCTGGTCCTGATCGCCCCCTACTCGCTGACCCTGGCGCTGGTGGGGCTGATGGAGTCGCTGATGACCGCCAAGGTCGTCGACGACCAGACCGAGACCTCCTCCGACCACGGCCGCGAGGCCCGCGGCCAGGGAGTGGCCAACGTGCTGGTCGGCTTCTTCGGCGGCATGGCCGGGTGCGCGATGATCGGCCAGACCATGATCAACGTCAAGTCCGGGGCCCGTACCCGCGTCTCGACCTTCCTGGCCGGTGTGTTCCTGATCATCCTGTGCGTGGCCCTGGGCGACCTGGTGGGCATGATCCCGGTCGCTGCGCTGGTCGCGGTGATGTTCTTCGTGGCCATCGTGACCTTCGACTGGCACAGCGTCGCCCCGGCCACCCTGAGGCGGATGCCCTGGACCGAGACCCTGGTCATGGTCATCACCGTCGCCGTGGTCGTGGCCACCCACAACCTGGCCCTGGGCGTGATCGTCGGGGTCGTGGTGTCCATGGTGCTCTTCGCCCGCCGGGCCGCCATGCAGGCCGACGTCACCAGCGTGCTCGACCCCGAGGGCGGCACCCGCGTGTACTCGGTCAACGGCGAGGTGTTCTTCGCCTCCACCGGCGAGCTGGTCAACCGGTTCGACTACACCGAACAGGGTCTGGAGAGGGTGGTGGTGGACATGTCCAACGCGCACGTGTGGGACTCCTCGGCCGTGGCCGCCCTGGACCAGGTCACCGAGCACTTCCGCAGGCACGGGGTGCGGGTGGAGATCACCGGCCTCAACGGGCCCAGCGCGCACCTGCACCGGGAGCTGTCCGGAACCCTGACCGGCGGCCACTGACCCCGGGCGACGGGGGCGGTCCGCCGGAACCGCGACGGGCCGCCCCCGGGTTCCTCGGACGGCGCCCCTGCCGCGGCCGGGCCGGGCAGGACGAGTGCGGCCGGACCGCGGAAAACGGGTGCGGGCGCCCCCCGGCTGAGACGGACGCGCCTGACTGGTCACGACCGGCCGCGAGGCGCGCTCTCCAGCTCCCCGCGCGGTCAGGCCTCCTCGTCCACGTGGATCGCGCCGGTGGGGCACACCTGCCCCGCCTCGCGCACGGCCGGGTACAGGTTCTCCGGCGGCCGTTCGGTGAGCAGTTCGACGATGCCGTCCTCCTCACGCTGGTCGAACACCTCCGGGGCGAGCAGCACGCACTGACCGGCGCCGCAGCACCAGTCCTGGTCGACGGACACCCTCATGGTCGCTCCTCCTTCGTCTTCGCGGCGCGATCGCGCCCCTCGGCCGGGGTCACGGGGGCGAGCCAGATCCCCGTGAGCGCGTCCACCAGTCCGGTGGCCGTGTCCTCCCAGCTGCACCGGGGCGTGGCCGCCTCCTCGGCGAGCGCGCGCTCGCGTTCGGCGCACATGTGCACGATCAGGTGGCGGGTCATGTCCTCGCGCTCGGCGCGCACCGGCGGCGGCAGGTCGGGCAGACCGGCGCGCAGGCCGAGCAGGACCCGCCTGAGCGGGGGCGAGGTCAGCGTCTCCTCGGTCATGATCACGCGCAGGCCCGGGTCGGTCATGACCTGCGCGGAGAAGCGGGCGAACCAGCTCGGAACGCCCAGGTGCGCCAGGTGCCGGGTCACCGGCCGGACCAGGCAGGCGATCCAGTCGCCCGTCCCGGCCGGGTCTCCCGCCTCCTCGACCGCCCGCGCCCACAGCGGTTCGAGCCGGTCGGTGTGCGTGCGCACGATCGCGCGCACGAGGTCGGCCTTGGTGCCGAAGTGGTAGCCGACCGCGGTGTTGTTGCCCTGTCCCGCGGCCGTGCTGATGCCGCGGTTGGACACCGCGAACAGGCCGTGTTCGGCGAACAGGCGCTCGGCGGTGGACAGGATCAGCTCCCGCGTGGCACCGGCCCGATCGGTCCGCGCCCGTGACACGGTCACCACCGGACCGGAACCTCGCGCAGCCCGCCCACGACCAGGCCGTCCAGCCGCCGCAGTTCCGCCGCCGGGACGGCCAGCTCCAGTGTGGGGAGCCTGCGCAGCAGCACGTCGAGCACGGCCTGGAGTTCGGTGCGGGCCAGCGCCTGCCCCAGGCACGAGTGCGCCCCGGCGCCGAAGCCCAGGTGCGGGTTGGGCACGCGCCCCAGGTCCATCTCGTCCGCGTTCTCGAACGCGCTCTCGTCCCGGTTGGCCGCGCCCATGCTGCACATGACGGTGGTCCCGGCCGGGACGGTGGCGCCGCCGATCTCGGTCTCCTCGGTGATGTAGCGCGGCAGGCCGAGCCCGGAGTTGGCGTCGAAGCGCAGCGCCTCCTCCACTGCGGAGCGCACCAGCGTCCGGTCGGCCAGCAGCCTCTCCCAGCGGCTGCGGTCGTCCAGCAGCATCGCCACCATCTTGCCGATCATGTTGGCGGTGGTCTCGTGTCCGGCGACCAGCAGGCCCATGCTGGTGGCGACCAGCGCGGAGGTGGGCAGGTCGTACCCGGCCTCGGCGGTCTCGGTGATCAGGGAGCTGATCAGGTCCTCGCGCGGCTCCGCCCGCTTGGCCTCGACGTGGCCGCTCATGTAGGCGAGGAACTCGGCCTGGGCCCGGTCCATCTCCTCCTGGGTGTAGCGGGTGAGGTTGAGCAGCGCGTCCGACCAGTGCGAGAAGCGGTCGCGGTCGGAGTCGGGCACGCCGAGCATGTCGCAGATGACCCACACCGGCAGGGGGAAGCCCAGGTCTGCCCGGAGGTCCGCCGGGTGTCCGCGCTCCACCATGCCGTCGACGAGCCGGTCGGCCATGGCCTCGATTCCGGGCCGCAGCGCGTTCATGCGCCTGGCGGTGAACCACTTGCCGACCAGCCGCCGCCACTGCCGGTGCTCCTCCCCGCTGTCGGGGACCGCCGAGGCGAGGTCGCTGTTGAACACGCCGCCCGTCGCGTCGGCCGAGACCCGGGCCGCGTCCTCGGCGTCGAGCCGCCGGGTGAAGCGGGGGTCGGAGAGCACCCGCCTGACGTCCTCGTAGCGGGTGACCACCTCCGCCCGGTCGCCGCTGGGCAGCCGCACCCCGGCGACGGGGCACCGCTGCCTCAGCTCGGCCCACTCGGCGGGCGGCTCCAGCGCCTCGGGGCCGGGGATCGGGTAGTCCATCAGCCGTTCGGTTCCGTCGGCACCCACAGCCCTCACTCCTCTGCGTCATCGGTACGTACACGTACAGTGAACGCCCGTCGCGGCGTTGAGTCAAGCGACTGACTTAAGAAGTGGGGCGCACGCGCTCGGACGCACGCGGCGCCCGCCGCCGCGGACCCGGGGCCGGGTCCGCGCGCGGTCGCCTCCTCAGACGGCCGACCAGCCGTTGTCCACCGGCAGCACCGCGCCGCTGATGCTGCTCGCCGCGTCGGAGGCCAGGAAGACGACGGCGGCGGCCAGCTCCTCGGCCCGGGCCACGCGGCCCATGTTGGACATGAAGGTGCCGAGGGTGGTCGGGCCGTGGGGCGCGGAGGCGACGTCGACGGTGATCGAGGTGGCGGTGCCGCCCGGGGCGACGGCGTTGACCCTGATCCCCTTGTCGCGGTACATGACCGCGGTGGACTTGACCAGGCCGACCACGCCGTGCTTGGAGGCGGTGTAGGCGGCCCCGGCGGCGCTGCCGCGCAGGGAGGCCTCCGAGGCGGTGAAGACGACCGATCCGGCTCCCCGCTCGACCATGTGCGGCAGGACGGCGCGGGTGAGCAGGAAGGGCGCGGTCAGGTTCACGCGCAGGAGCCGCTCCCAGACCGCGTCGGTGACGTCGGCGGTGGCGGACATGTCGTCCATAATCCCGGCGTTGTTGACCAGGACGTCGACACCGCCGAGGCGTTCGACGGCCGTGGCGACGACCTCGTCCACGACCTCCTGACGGCTGAGGTCGCCGGTCACGGTCTCGGCGGTGCCCCCGGCCGCGCGGATCTCCTCGGCCGCCTCACGCGCCGTGTCGGCGTTGAGGTCGGCGATCAGGACCCCGGCGCCCTCCTCGGCGAAGCGCAGCGCGCTCGCGCGACCGATGCCGGAGCCGCCTCCGGTGACGATGACGTTCTTGTCCTTCAGGCCCAGGCCGGTCATGGGAAGCCCTCTCGTTGCCGCTGGTGGCGGCCACGGCGGCCGCTGCTGTCACTGTAGGACTTTTTGTCGCTCAGAGACAAATATTGTTCCGCCTGGTCCGGGCGTTAGTAAAGTGGACCCGCCCAGACGCCTCGGACACGGGAGGGGGACGGTCGTGCCGGGAACACCGTCCGCGAAGACGCCCCGCACACCCTCGGGTCGGGGCCGCCCGCCCATGACCGAGCGGCGCAGGGAGATCGTGCGCATGGAGATCGCGCACGCGGCCGTGCGGCTGTTCACCGAGAACGGGGTGTCGGGCACCACGGGCGACGACATCGCGCACGCGCTCGGCATCTCCACCAGGACGCTGTGGCGCTACTTCCCCAGCAAGGAGAGCTGCGTCCGGCCGCTGCTGACGACGAGCCTGGAGCACATGGCCGAACGCCTGCGCGCCTGCCCTCCCGGGGTCCCCCTCCTGGAGTACCTGGAGCGGGAGCGGTTCTTCGACGGCGAGCCGCAGGTCGTGGAGGGACCCGTCGCGGACCTCATCCGGATGACCCGCACCGAACCGGCGCTCATGGCGGTGTGGCTGGAGGTGCACCACGCCGCCGAGTCCGTCTTCGCCCAGATCATCGCCGACCGCACCGGCGAGTCCGCCGACAGCCTGCCCGTCCGCGTCCAGGCGGCCGCCCTCAACTCGGCGCTGCGCCTGGCCGCCGAGGAGCGGGCGCGCCTGGAGGACGACGGGCGCGGCGTTCGCTCGGAGGGCGTGGGGCCGCTGCTGCGCACCGCGCTGACCACCGCGGCCCGCGGCCTGCCCGCCTTCGGGCACGGCGGCGGGGACGAACGCGGGGACGAAGGCGGGGACGCGCCCTCGGACTGAGGGTCTGTGTGCCGATCCCGGCCGCCGCCGCTGTCGGCGCGGGGAGGCGCCCTCTGGCTGGTTCCGTCCCGGGCGCCGTGCGCGACGGCCCGCGACCGGGCCGGGCGGCACGGGGGCTCCGGCCCGGCGGCCGACGGGCCGGGCCGGAGCCGGGTTCAGGCCGGGAGTTCTCCGGCGCGGGTGGAACGGACGGTGAACGCCGTGACCAGACCGACCATCGCCACCCCCATCACCCAGTACGCCGGGGACACCGGGTCGCCCGTCGAGGCGACCAGCTGGGCCGCGATGTAGGGGGCCGTCCCACCGGCGACGATGGTACCGATGTTGAATCCCAGGGCGACTCCGGTGTAGCGCACGGCCCTCGGGAAGAGCTCGGTGAACAGCGGGAACGCCGGAACCTGGAGCGCCGCGTTGAGGACCATGAACACCAGGTACATCAGTCCGACGACCAGCAGCCCCGAGGCCTGCGACATCACGAGGAGGATGGGGTAGGCCAGGAGGACGTACCCGACGCACCCCGCGGTGAGCACCCTCAGGCGTCCGAAGCGGTCGGTGAGCAGGCCCAGGAACGGCATGCACGCGCAGGCCGCGGCGATCACGGCGGCCGAGAGCCAGTACACGTCCTGGGAGTCGTGGCCCAGGTCGTTGATCAGGTACACGTTCATGTACGTCAGCCCGACGTACCCCGTGCCGTTGGTGGCGACGGCCAGGCCGACGACCTTGAGGACGGCGCCCGGGTTGCGCCGCAGCACGTCGGTGAAGGGGCTGCGGGCCACCTCCGCCTTGGTCTCCATCTCCCTGAAGTCGGGGGTGTCCTCCAGCTTCAGCCGCGCCCACAGGCACAGCAGGGTCAGCGGGACGCAGAGCAGGAACGGGATGCGCCATCCCCAGGCCGTCATCTGCTCGGGGGCGAGGAGTCCGACGACCGCGCCGGTCACGGCGGCCGCGACCGCGAAGCCGAGCGTGGAGCCGGTCGGGGTGAACGCGCCGAAGAAGCCGCGCATGCCGGCCGGGGAGGACTCCGCGATGTAGGTGGCCGACCCGCCCACCTCGCCTCCGGCGGAGAAGCCCTCGGCCATGCGCACGACCACCAGCAGGATCGGGGCGATGATCCCGGCCTGCGGGTAGGTGGGCAGCATGCCCATCACGGCGCAGCACACGCCCATGCTGACGACGGTGGAGACCAGCGCGACCTTGCGTCCGGTCCGGTCCCCGAGGCGGCCGAAGAAGATCCCGCCGAGCGGACGCATGAGGTAGCCGGACCCGAACACGGCCAGGGTGGCCAGCACCGAGGTGGCGGGGTTGGAGCTGGGGAAGAACAGCGGGGCGATAACCACGGTCAGGAACCCGTAGACGCTGAACGCGTAGTACTCGATCAGGGTCCCCACCCCACCGGCGACCGCGGCTCGCAGCGCGGTGCGCCGGTCGCGCACTGGCGCGCCGACGGGGGTCGGTGCCGGGGAGCTCCCGGCGCTGTCTGGAGCGGACAAGGCGATGCCTCCTGGTGAGGACGGATCGTGGGCGCCGGTCGGGGCCCGCGGGGAAGGACGCCTCCCCGTGGGCGGGGCGGCGGGGCGGGGCGCCGGTCCGGCGCTCCCGTGTGGCGGTGGGGCGGTCCTGACCCGGCCGGTCAGTCCGCGGCGTGTGTCGAGCGGTGCTCGGACAGGAGCAGGTTCAGGCTTCCCCCCGCCTCGATGACCTTGACCACGCGCTCGGTGAGCGGGTTTCCGGTCAGCTCGGCGTCCCGGTCGGGAAGGCGTACGGACGGGCGCCGCCAGTCGACCTCGACGCGGTCCCACCGGTGAACGGCGCGGCTGATGCCGGGGACGGTCAGCAGCGGCATGCCGTTGTAGGTCTCCCCGCGCCAGAAGCCGGGTGAGAAGGACTCGGCGATCACGGCCGACACGCCCAGGTTGCGCAGCGCGACGAGCGGGGGGTAGTGCGGGTGCCCGTAGCCGAAGTTGCGGCCCCCGACGACGACGTCGCCGGGGCGCACCTCGTCCACGAACGCGGGGTCGTAGTGCCGCATGCACACGCTCCGCAGCACATCGGGGTCGTAGTACTTGATGTTCTCCACGCCGATGATGAGGTCGACGTCGAAGTCGTCCCCGAAGATCCAGGCGACGCGGCCGCTGATGACGTCGGGCGGCGGCAGCGGGCTCATGACCCGGTCACCTCCCGCACGTCGCAGATCCGCCCGGTCACGGCGCTGGCGGCGACGGTGTAGGCGGAGCCCATGTAGATGTTGGCGTCGGTGCTGCCCATGCGCCCGGAGATGTTGAGCACGCCCGTGGACACGCAGTTCTCCCCGGCCTCCAGGGGCTTCTGGTAACCGAAGCAGAAGTCGCAGCTGGACTCGGCCACGGCGGCTCCCGCGTCGCGCAGCACGTCCAGCAGCCCCTCCGCCTCGGCCTGGCGGTGGATCGCGGCCGAGGTCGGGACGACGTTGAGCTGCACGCCGTCGGCGACCCTGCGGCCCCGCAGCACCCCGGCGGCGGCCCGGATGTCCTCCAGCCTCCCGCTGGCGCAGGAGCCGATGAACGCCTTGGTGACGGGGGTGCCCTCCAGCTCCGAGATCCCGAGCGTGTTCTGGCCCCGGGCCGAACCGGGCAGCACGACCTGCGGCTCCAGCCGCGAGAGGTCGATCTCGTGCACACCGGCGTAGACCGCGTCGGGGTCGCTGTACAGCGGCTCGGGAACGGTGTCGGAGACCCTGCGGGCGTAGTCCAGGGAGAGTTCGTCCGGGTTGAAGATCGCCGACACCGCGCCGGTGAACATCGCCATCCCGCACAGGCCCTGCCTGCGGTCGATGCTCATCGAGCGCGCGCCGGGACCGGTGAACTCCATGACCTGGTGGGCGCAGCCGTCGGCGCCGAGCCGGGCGATGATGGTGTGGACGAGGTCGCGGTTGTCCACGCCCTCGGGGAAGGCCCCGGTGAGCTCGAAGCGCACCGACTCCGGCACGTCCAGGAAGATCCGGCCGGTGACCCACGCCTCCAGGAGGTCGCGCCGCACCCCCCATCCGAGCGCCCCGAAGGCCCCCAGGCCGCTGATGTGGCCGTCGAAGTGGATGAGGAACCGGCCGGGGAGGGCGTAACCGAGTTCGGCGGCGACCTGGTGGCCGATCCCCTCGGCCTCGTGCAGGGTGATCCCGTAGAAGTCGCACCAGTCGCGGGTGACCTTGTGGACCTCCGCCTCCTTGGCGCTGCCCCGCGTGAGCATGTGGTCGATGAAGACCAGGTAGCGCTCCGGGTCGGCCAGTTCCGTGATGCCGAAGTCGTCGTGCATCTGCCGGAACATCACGTCGGTGTAGCCGGGGAAGTCGTAGGCGATCATGTGGTCGGGCCGGAACGCGCGGTTGTCGCGGGCGCGGACCGGGGTCCCCCCGGCGGCCCGGCCGAGGATCTTCTCGGTGATGGTCAGGCCCATGCTCACTCGCCCCCCTGTGCGGCGGGCAGGTAGGCCCGCTGCGCGGCCTCGACCTCGGCGAAGCCGATCAGGTCGACGAACTCGTGGTGCTGGAGCGCGTCGGCGCTGACCTGGGCGGGGGGCTCTCCCCCGGCCAGCCTGCCCAGGGCCTGGCGCATGGCGCCCGTCGCCGCCATCAGCACCTGGGTGGGTAGGAGGGCGAGCGCGACACCGACCTCCTCCAGAACCCGGGGGGTGAACTCGCGCTCGGTCCAGGTCGAGGCGGTGAGCGTGGCGACGAGGGGGACCCCGGCCGCCTCCCGGCACTTCGCCCACTCGTCGACGGTGGAGAAGGTCCTGGTGACCGGCATGATCATGTCGGCTCCGGCCCCGACGTAGGCCTGCGCCCGGCGCAGCGCCTCGTCACCCCGGGCGTCGGTGCGCGCGATGACGAGGACGTCCTCGCCGACGGCGTCCTTGACGGCGCGCACCTTCCCGGCCCCCTCGTCGAGCGGGACCAGGGGCACCGGGTCGCCGACGCAGAGGGGGCAGCGCTTGGGCGACTCCTGGTCCTCCATGAAGACGGCGGCGGCACCGGCGTCGCGGAAACGGCGGCCCGCCCGCGCCGCGTTGACCGCGTTGCCGTACCCGGTGTCGATGTCGGCGATCAGCGGGAGGCCGCTCGCCTCGCGGATGCGGCGGGTCGCGTCGAGGTTCTCCGACATCGTGTACAGCTCGGCGTCCGGGTAGCCGAGGGAGGCGGAGACGGCGAAGCCCGAGGCGCACAGGGCCGGGAACCCGGCCTGTTCGGCCAGGCGCGCGGTGAGTCCGTCCCAGACCCCCGGCGCGTAGACCACTCCCGCGTCCATCAGCTCGCGTAGTCGCTGGGATTCCATACCGCCTGCCTTTCGTATAGCGGAACGCGTTTCAAAAGGAGGCTAAAGAGGCGTATGATCCTGTGTCAAGGATCACTTCGGTACGTAACTCAGCCGACACCCGACGGGTCTACGTGCTGGAACGCCAACATACCGACCGGGCGGTCCGTGCGCGAAGGGCCCCGCGTCCAGACCGCACGGAACACGTTTCGCACAGAACGGGAGAGTGAACCGCGATGATCTCCGTGATGCAGGCCGAACCGCTGGGGCTGCACCAGGTCTTCGACCGGGCCGAGACGACCTTCGCCGACCGGGAGGTCGCCGCCGGGGAGCAGGACGGCGTCCGCACGCTGGACTACGCCGAGCTGTTCGCCGGGGCCCGCGGACTCGCGCAGGTCCTGACCGGCCTCGGGCTCCGCCCCGGCGACCGGGTCGCGACCTACGCCTGGAACACCCTGGACCACATGCGCGCCTACGTCGCGATCCCCGGATCGGGCATGGTCATGCACACCGTGAACGTCCGCCTCAGCGCCGACGAGATCGCCTACACGATCGGGCACGCCGGCGACCGCGCGGTGCTCGTGGACGGGTCCCTGTGGGAGGCCTGGTCCGCCGTCGACCTCCCCGACACCGTCGAGCACGTCCTCGTCATGGGCGAGGCACCCGAACTCCCCGCCGCCCAGGGCGGAGCGCGGGTGCGCCGACTGGAACTCCCCGCGGCCCCCGAACCGCGCGGCTGGTGGCGTCCCCGGGACGAGAACGAGGCGGCGGGCGTGTGCTACACGTCGGGCACCACCGGCCGCCCCAAGGCGGTGGTCTACAGCCACCGGTCGGTCTACCTGCACGCGCTCACCCTGTGCACGACCGACGCGTTCGCCATCGGCCACCACGACGTGGTCCTGCCGGTCGTGCCGATGTTCCACGCCAACTCGTGGAACCTGCCCTACGCGGCCCTGGTGTCGGGCGCAGGCCTGGCCCTTCCCGGCCGCCACCTGGACCCGCTCAGCCTCGCCGGATTCGTGCGCGACACCCGGGCGACGTTCGCCGCCGGTGTGCCCACCGTGTGGTCCTCCCTGGTCCGGGCGGTGGAGGAGGGCCGGGTGCCCGCCGACGCGCTGGCGACCCTGGACCGGGTCGTCATCGGCGGCTCCTCCGCGTCCGAGAGCCTGCTCGACGCGCTCAACGGCCTCGGAATCCGCCCCGTCCACGCGTGGGGCATGACCGAGTGCTCACCGGTCGGGCTGGTCGCCGTGGAACCGTGCGCCGCCGACGAGGAGGCGCGTGCGGCGGCCCGCCGCACGCAGGGCCGCCCCCTGCCCGGCCTGGCGGTCCGGTCGAGGGCCGCCGGAGGGGATGTCCCCCGGGACGGCTCCTCCGTGGGGGAGCTGGAGATCAGCGGCCCCTTCGTCGTGGACCGCTACCACGCCCCCGAGCAGGACGACGGCGCCTCCTTCGACTCCTCCCCCGACGGGCGCCGCTGGCTGCGCACCGGGGACATGGTCACCGTCGACGCGCGGGGGTACGTGACCCTGGTCGACCGCGCCAAGGACATGGTCAAGTCCGGCGGGGAGTGGATCTCCTCGGTGGACCTGGAGAACAGGCTGTGCGCCCACCCGCGGGTGCGGGAGGCGGCCGTCATCGCGGTCCCCGATCCCACCTGGGGAGAGCGGCCCGTCGCGGTCCTGTCCAGCACGGACGGCGGGGAGATCCCCCCGGACGAGCTGCGGGGCTTCCTGGGGCAGGGGTTCGCACGCTGGCAGCTCCCCGACCGGTTCGTGACGGTGGAGGAGGTCCCCAAGACCAGCGTGGGCAAGTTCGACAAGAAGAGGATGCGCTCGGTGTACGGCCGTGAGAGCTGAGGCGGACGGCGGGGCCGCGCCCACCGGAGCCGGGTCCACGGCGTCGGTCGGGCCGCGGTCCGGCCGCTACCCTGACACCGACGGCCGAACGTGCGAGGAGGTCCCCTTCGGTGGCGACGATCGACGGTGAACCGGCCGTTGGACCCAAGGGCGTGGTCAACTCGGTGCTCCGCGCCTGTCGGCTCCTGGAGTGCTTCACCCACGAGCGGCACGCGCTCACCCTGGGTGAGCTGGCCGAGGAGACCGGGCTGAACAAGACCACGGTGCACCGGCTGCTGGCCACGCTGGTCCAGGTCGGCTGGGTCAGTCAGCGCGCGGACGGCGCCTACAAGGTCAACATGCGGCTGTTCGCCGTGGGGTCGACCGCGCTCGCCGAGCTCAACCTGCGCGACGAGGCCGCTCCCCTGCTGCGCGGCCTGGCCGCGCGCTCGGGCCACACGGCCTACCTGATGGTGCCCTCGGAGGACGGCGCGGTCTGCATCGACCTGGTCGAGGGCTCGGGGCCGCTGACGATCAAGAAGATCACCGTCGGCAGCGTGCTGCCCTTCCACGCCGCGGCGGGGCCGATGACGATGCTGGCCTTCTCCAGCGAGCTGCGGGAACGGTGGCTGTCCGGACCGTTGCGGAGCTTCACCGCGCACACCCTGACCGACGGGCACTCCCTGCGCACGCACCTGGAACGGATCGCGTCCGAGGGCTACACGGTCAGCGACGAGGACTTCCTGGACGACGTGGGCGCCGTGGCGGCCCCCGTCTTCGACTCCTCGGGAGGGCTCGCCGCCACGGTGAGTCTGGGCGGACCCGCGACGCACTTCCGGGGATCCGGCCTGGTCGGCCTCATCGCGGCCGTCCGGGAGGCGGCGGCCGAACTGTCGGTCCAGTTGGGCGCCCGGGCCCGGACCGGTCCGCCGGAGGCCGGACCCGCCGTCCGGTGAGCGCGGGGGCGGAACCGAACGCCGCCTCCCGCCGAGGAAGGTCCTCCCGCCGGGGCCGCCTCCGATCGGCGTCTCCTCCCGCGCCGGGACTTCCGCCCCCTACTCCGGGAAGACGGCGTCGGGGACCTCCACCCGCGCCCAGTCGATGTCCGCGCCCAGGTGGAAGGACGGGTACGCGGGCTGGTTGTAGCCGGTCTGCTGCCGGGCCACGTCCACCCGGTACTGCGGGTCGTGCATGAGGGTGTGCAACCGGTGTCCGGTCACCTCGGTGCTGGTGAGGATGCGCAGCGCTCCGCTGTCGCGCGTGCGCAGGACCAGCTCCTCGCGCCAGTCGCCGAGCACGTCCGTGACCAGGGCGGGGTTGCCCTTCGTCCCGTTGTTGGTGAGCGTGCCCTCGGCGGTGAGCAGGGTGCCGCGCCGCCAGTCCTCGATCCTCGGGTCCTCGGTACCCTCGACGATCTGCGTGGTCATGTCGGCGGACCAGCGGATGCTCATGTTCGTCCCGGGGGTGCGGTCGCCCAGGAACTCGCCGTCCGCGCTCCACAGGCCCGCCTCGCCCCCGCCTCCGGGCGGCATCGAGGACCACGCCTCCAGGCCGGGGACGTCCGGATCGACGTCGCCGACCATGCCCCGGCCGGTGTCGGTGCCCGTGTACCCGCCGAACAGCACCTCGCCGGTGGCGGCGTCGCGCATCGCGAACCCGTACGGCGCGCTCGCACCGCCCTCGTGCACGGTCCAGACCTCCAGGCCCTCGCGCTCCGGGTCGAGGTCGCCCACGTGCATCGCGTCGCCGTGCCCGAGCTTGGTCGTCCGGCCCTCGATGGCGCTCCCGGGCGGGCCCTCTGCGTGCGAGGAGTACAGCAGCGACCCGCCGTCGTCCAGGGTCGCGGAGCCGTAGACGACCTCCTGGCGCCCGTCGGCGTCCACGTCGGCCACACCGAAGGAGTGGAAGCCCTGACCGGCCAGCGTGCCCGTGTCGGGGTCGGTGCCCCGGCCGCCGTGCGGGGAGGCGTCGAACGGGTTGTCCATCGGCACGTGCCCGCTGTCCGCGATCCAGCGCGTGCTGATGTCCTCGCCGTCGAAGTCGTAGGCGGCCACGGCCGAACGCGTGTAGTAGCCCCGGGCGAACACCGCCGACGGGCGGGTGCCGTCCAGGTAGGCCACGCCGGACAGCAGCCGGTCCACCCGGTTGGCGGGTTCGATGCGCGCCATCGCGTAGTCGCCCCACATCAGGCCGTCGTCGCCCCGGCCCGGTTCGTAGCGGACGGTGTCCAGCTCCGCGCCGGTGTGGCCGTCGAACACCGTCAGGTACTCGGGGCCGTCCACGACGAAGCCCTCGAACTCGCGCAGCTCGTTGCGCGCGCTGCGCGAGGGCGCGTACTCGTCGAGGAAGAAGTCCGCGAGGGCCCCGGCGTCCTCCCCGCTCAGGGGGTAGTCGTAACGGGGTTCCCCGCCGAAGGCCTCCTCCAGGGTGGCGGGCCAGTTCCCGGCCACCACCTCGGGGTGCTCGTGCCAGCCCCGGAACATGGCCACGACGTGCTCGCGGTAGTCCTCGGCGCTCATCCGGTAGTCGTCGCCGTGACCGATCCCGGCCTCGACGTCCTCCTCCGGCAGGGTGATGTACTCCCCGGAAGCCTTTCCGGCCCCGTCGAAGGTCAGCGCCCGGGTGCCCGGGGCGGTCTTGAGCATGATCTCCGAACGGCCGTCGCCGTCGAGGTCGTAGACGACGAACTGCGTGTAGTGCGCGCCCGACCGGATGTTGACGCCCAGGTCGATGCGGTGCAGCAGCTCGCCGTCCAGCGTGTAGGTGTCCACGTACGTCGGGCCGGTGTAGCCCCGCTGCGAGACGTCCTTGGAGTTGGTGGGGTCCCACTTGACGACGAACTCGTACTGCCCGTCGCCGTCCACGTCGCCGACGCTGACGTCGTTGGCGGTGTAGCCGTACTCCTCCCCCGCCGGGGTGGTGCCGCCCTCGGGTTTGCGGAGCGGCAGGTCGTGGTGCCCCTCGGCCCACACGGCGGCCTCGCCCTCGGGGCCGACGCCGGGCCTTCCCCGGGGGACGGGGACCACCCGGTACTCGGAGTCGGCGCTCCCCTCCTCGTCCAGGAAGTTGGTGCTGTCGCGCACGATCGCGACGACCCGGCCGTCCCGGTACACCCGGAACTGCGGGCCCCGCAGCCCGGAGCCGGTGTGCCCGCCGACCTCGGAGGCCAGCAGGCGCCAACTCAGGAAAACGCCTTCCGGTGTGTCGACCGCGACCAGGCCGCGATCCAGCCGTTCGAGCTGGATGCCGGAGCCTCCTCCCGATTCGGCCAGCGCGGTGGAGCTTCCGGCCATCACCAGGGCGCATACGCCCGCGACCAGCGGACTCGTTCTTCGGACGGAACGCGGGGGGATCCCCATGGGCACGCCTCCTTGAACAGCGGGGGGTGACCCACGCTACAAGGCAAGCGCTTTCCGACCAAGGCCCCCACCGAACAGACCGCCGTACCAGGACACAACCCGCGCATGGCCGCATCCGCCTGCACCAGGCCACCACCTGCGACCGGGACGCAACGCCCGTACCGGGACGCCCCCGCCGCGCACCGGTGACACGTCCCGGCAGCACGCGAACGGGCGTGGCGGGCACGCCGGACCTCCCCTTCCGCCCTCCGGCGAAGACGGGTCCGTCCCCTCGACGCGGACCGCCCCCTCACCTCGGGCGGACCCGGCGTGCCGCCGCGGGCCCGGCCGGACCCGTGAGCCCGGCCGGGCGCTCCCTCCCGGCGTGGTCGAAAACCCCTCTACGGGACGAGGATCGCGCGGCCCCGGATACGCCCGGCGTCGAGGTCGTCCAGCGCGTCCTGGAAGCGGTCGAGCGGGTACTTGCTGGTGTGCAGCCGCACGTGTCCCCGCGCCGCCAGCACCATCAGCTCGCACAGGTCGTTGTAGGAGCCGACGAGGTTGCCGACGAAGTTGATCTCCGCCGAGATGACGTCGATCGTCGGCACGTCGATGTTCTCGCCGTACCCGACGACGTGGTAGTCCCCGGCGCGGCGCAGGAACCGCACCCCGTCCGAGGTCGCCCCGCCCTCGCCCACGAAGTCGATGACGACCTCGGCGCCGTGGCCGCCGGTGAGTTCGAGGACCTGATCGACCTGCGTGCCGTCCGCGACCACCCCGTGGTCGGCGCCGATCGAGGTGGCCAGGGCGACCGCGTCGGCGTTGCGGTCCACCGCGATGATCTCGGCCGCGGTGATCGCCTTGAGCACCTGGATGCCGATGTGCCCGAGGCCCCCGGCGCCGATCACCGCGCAGCGGTCGCCGGGGCGCAGGCGGCGCGCGGCCTTGGCCGCGGCGTGGTAGGCGGTCAGCCCGGCGTCGGCGAGCGCGGCCACGTCGGAGGGTTCGAGGGAGTCGTCGATGCGCACCACGCTGCGCGCGGAGGTCTTGAGGTACTCGGCGTAGCCCCCGGCCGTGTCGATGCCGGGGAAGAGGTTGTTCTCGCAGTGGACGTCGTCACCGGAGCGGCAGGCCCGGCACAGGCCGCAGGTGATCAGCGGGTGCACGATGACCTTGTCGCCCTCGGAGACGTTGGTGACGCCGCTGCCCACGGCGTGCACCCAGCCCGCGTTCTCGTGGCCGATCGTGTAGGGCAGGGTGACGCCGGACTTCTGCGCCCACTGCCCCTCCAGGATGTGGATGTCGGTGCGGCACACTCCGGCGCCGCCGATCCTGACGATGACGTCGAAGGGACCGGTGACCTCCGGGGCGGGCACCTCCTCCATACGCAGGTTCTGGCCGTAGCCGACGACCTGGACTGCCTTCATGACTGCCTCGCTTGAACGGTGAGCGGAAGTGTGTGGGCGGGCGGGGCCTGGTCGGCCTCCGACCCGGGGTAGCGGGTGCGCAGCAGCCCGCGGCAGAAGTGCGAGTTGCCCTCGATGGAGATCCGGGTGGAGCGGGCGAACCTCAGCCGCAGCGGAACCTCCTCACGGGGGAAGGGGTCGCCGTGGTCGTCCACGAGCACGCGCGCGGACGGGTCGTCGTCCAGCCCGAGCGCCGCGCGTCGCCGCAGCAGCGCCCGCCCGGCCCGGTCGTCGGGCAGGTCGGCGAGGGTGAGGTCGTGCAGGTTCTCCTCGGCGAGGCCGGGGTCAGCGCGCAGTAGCAGGGTCAGCGCCCGCTCCATCGCGGCGGCGTGGGCCTTGCGCCGGAAGACCAGGCGCAGCTCCTCCAGGTCCTCGCGGGCCTCGTCCCCGAACGTGCCGCGGTAGCCCGCGTCCGCGGCCAGGCCGCGGTTGATCCTGTCCGAGTCGTGGTGGTCGTCGAGGAGGACCGCGACCTCACGTACGCCGGGCAGGTCGGTGAGCACGTCCTTGGCGTCGGAGGCCATGAGGTAGGCGAAGTTGGGCGCACAGAACGAGGTGGGCAGCCGCAGGTGGACGGTGAGCGCGCCGCCGTCGGCCCTGACCGAGCGGACGAAGCCGAGGTCGGTGACGGGCTCGTCCAGCTCGGGGTCGTACACCGCGTCCAGCGCCCGCAGCGCCGCCCGCTCCAGCTCCGCGTCCTCCGGAGTCCCGGGTTCGGGGGCCGTGTGCGCGGTCTCCGTGCGTTCCGGGGCCGGGCGCTCCAGTCCGGCGTGTCCGGGCGGGCGCATGTCAGACCACCGCCTTGGCGTTGGCCCCGGCACCGGTGTCGGCGGCCAGGCCCAGCCCCTCGGGTACCTCGATGCCGTACATCGCGGCCGCGTTGAGACCGAGGATCTTCTTCTTCTGGTCCACGGTGACCGGCGCGTACTCGGTCATGTCCTCGGGGATCTGGAAGTCCACGAACTTCTCGACCAGCCAGCGCGGGGTCCACAGGGCGTAGTCGCTGGAGAACTGGATGCGGTCCTCGTCCAGCCAGTACAGCAGCTCGCCGAGGATCTGCGCGAAGTAGCGCGGCCGCGTGTGGATGAAGGGGATCGCCACGGCCAGGCCCGCGTGCACGTTGGGCTCCTGGGTCGCGATCCAGCAGAAGTCCTCCAGGCGGGGCAGCCCGCAGTGCTCCACCACGAAGTTGAGGTCGGGGAAGTCGGTCGCCGCGTGGTCCACGTCGGCCACGTCGAAGGCGTCGCGGTCCAGCGGCCGGATCGTGGGCCCCTTGTGGACGTGGATGTTGCGGATGCCGAGCTCCTGGCAGGTCTCCAGGTAGCGGTAGGTCCACGGGTCGTCCAGCTTGTACCCGCGCGAGCCCTCCTTCCACTCGGCGGTGTAGAGCTTGACCCCCTGGAGCCCGAACCGCTCGGCGTCGCGGCGCAGCCACTCCAGCCCCTCCTCCTCGAAGCGCGGGTCCCAGCAGTGGTTGTAGGTGAGCTTGTCGGGGTGGGCCTGGGTGAGCGCGAAGGCCTCCTCGGCCTGCCCGAACCCGTTGCGGTAGAAGGCCCCCAGGTGGGCGGGCTGGAAGATGGCGTGGTCGACGTAGCCGTCGGTGAACAGGTCGCGCATCAGGCGCTCGCCGCCGTAGTAGAGGAAGTCCTCGTACGGCCACAGCTCCGACTCCGGGCCGAGATTGCGGTGGTAGTCGTAGAAGCAGTCGATGAACTGCTTACCGTGGATGTTGAGCTGGTTCTCGGGACGCGCGTCCCACAGGGCGACGTGCGCGTCCACGACGAAGTAGTTCTCGCCGTCCTTGCTGTACATGCTTCCTCCCACGAGGCCGGGTCGAATCGGCCGTTTCGCTGGAAGACTAGGGAGACGTACGTAACTACGGCCTGTGTCGCGTGTCTCAGTTTGAGACAGCCGCTCCGAAGCCTCCGGGACACGGACGAGTAACCTGGCCGTCACGCGGCCCGGGTGGGCGTACCGACCGTCCGCCCAGGTCGCGGCCAGAGAACCCCTGGAGGCCGACGTGCACGACCGGACGTGTTCACCGCCCAGACACGCACCCGCCGACACCGCCGGACGGACACCGGCGAAAGCCCCCCGGCTGCGCGCCTCGTGGCGGCGCAGCGAGCACTACGGCGTCTCCGCCGAACGGGTGGAGCCCGCCTTCACCGGTTCCGTGGACACCGGGTCGCTGTTCTACGAGTGCGGCAACGAGGTCCTGCGGGGCATCCAGCGCACCATCGCCAACGAGCCGGTGAGCCTGATGATCACCGACAGCGAGGGGTTGGTGCTGAGCAGGCTCGCCAACGACACGGCGATCCTGCACTCGCTGGACCGGGTCCACCTCGCCCCCGGGTTCTCCTATGCCGAACGCGACGCGGGCACCAACGGCCTCGGGCTGGCCCTGGCCAACCGCGCGCCGTCGCTGGTCAGGGCGGAGGAGCACTACTGCACGGGGCTGCGCGGGTACACCTGCGCCGCCGCTCCGGTCCTGGACCCGTCCGATGGCACGCTGGTCGGCAGCGTCAACCTGACCACCTGGTCGGAGTCCTCCTCGGCCCTGCTGCTGGCGCTGGCCCTGGCCGACCGCGCGCCGTCGCTGGTCAGGGCGGAGGAGCACTACTGCACGGGGCTGCGCGGGTACACCTGCGCCGCCGCTCCGGTCCTGGACCCGTCCGATGGCACGCTGGTCGGCAGCGTCAACCTGACCACCTGGTCGGAGTCCTCCTCGGCCCTGCTGCTGGCGCTGGCCCAGTCCGCCGCGCAGAGCACGTCCGCGCTCATGCTCGCCCGGGGCACGGGGCGCCGGGTCCAGCCCGCGCCCAGGGGCGCGGTGTTCCGCTTCCGCGCCGCCGGCGGCGGACAGGCCGACGCCTGCGCGTCGCGGCTCTGGCGCGGCGCCGTCGCCGGGGCCCGCGAGGCGGTGGGCGGGCGGACGCTGGCGGTCGTGGGAGAGCCCGGTTCGGGCCGGACCTCCCTGGCCTCGCTCGCGCGACGGCAGATCAGCGCCCGGGAGAGGGTGCTCAACGCCCGTCCGCCCGCCCCCGAGGACGTGGACTCCTGGCTCACACTCTGGACCCCCGAGCTGGCCAAGGACGACACGTGCGTGATCGTGTCCGGGGTGGAGGCGCTTCCGGCGTGGGGAGCGAGCGAGCTGGCCCGGCTGCTGGCCGGGGCGCGGCGCGGGGGCGGACGCCCCCAGCCCTTCGTGGTCACGGGACGGAGCTTCGACGCGCTCCCCGAGGCGCTGCGGGAACTGGTCGACGCGGTGGTCGAGGCCCCCGCCCTGCGCCGCCGCCCGGAGGACGTGCTGCCGCTCGCGCGGCACTTCGCGCAGGGGGCCCGGGGGCGGGCGATCGGCTTCACCCCGGCGGCCTCACGTGCGCTCACCGACTACCACTGGCCGGGCAACGTCACCGAGCTGAAGCGGGCGGTGTGCGACGCGGCGCTGCGCGCGGACGTGGTCGACGTCCACCACCTGCCCGCCGAGGTCTTCCGCAGCAACGGCGGGCGCCGCCTCAGCCGTATCCAGGCGGTGGAACGCGACGAGATCGTCCGCTGCCTGACGGCCCCGGGCGCGACCGTCGTCGGGGCCGCCGCCGAGCTGGGGATGGGACGGGCGACCGTCTACCGCAAGATGCGCCAGTACAACATCCGGATGCCCCACCAGCAGGAGTAGGCGGCTGTCCGGCCGTGGTCGCTCCGGCGGGAACCACCGCTGAGTCACGGGTGGGCCGGAACCGCTGGCGGCGGTTCCGGCCCGTGGTGGGAGGGGCCGCCGGTCAGGCCGGTGCGGGGGTGAGGGTTTCGACGGCCAGGGCGGGCGGCATGAACGGGGCGTTGTGCGGCCACAGGGCCAGGAGGAGGGCGTCAGCGTTCGCGGCTTCGAGGAGTCCGGCGGGGGTGACGGCCCAGAAGGATTGCGTGGCCTCGCCGTAGTAGACGATCAGGTGGCGGTGGCGTTTCTGGATCGCGGCGGCTTGTGCGTGCTCGCGGGAGAACTCGGAGCGGTGGCCGCCCAGGCGGGGCAGGCGCTGGGCGCGGCGGATGCGGCAGGAGGGGTGCTCGCACACCGGGCAGACCGGGCCGACGAGCGGGGTGCGGCGCGGGAGCGGCGGGATGGGCCGGGGCATCGGTCGAACATCGTCCGAACGCCGGGGCGAGGGGATAGGGTTCTGCATCAGATCCTCTTTTCTTGCCTATGTCTGGGTTGGTTTCTGGGGGTTCAGGGCCCGGGAGAAGCGTTGGCGCGCTCTCCTGGGCCCGTCTCATGTCGGCGGCATGTCAGAGGTCGGTGTGGGTGTTCCAGCGGCTTCCGGTGAGGTCGTAGGCCAGCGAGAACCACACCGTGCGGTAGTGGGCGTTGCCGTTGTCGCCCCAGGCGGTGGCGAAGGCGTTGACCATGGCCAGGCCCCGGCCCGATTCGGCGTCCAGGTTCAGGCCGTTCTTCTTGGGCTCCAGGTGGGAGTCCCTGTCGCGCAGGCCGCCCCGGTCGCGGCAGGCCAGGTGCAGGCCGGTCCGGTGACGGTGGACGAGGAGGGTGTAGCTGCCGCCGGGTCGGCCGGAGAGGCTGTGGCGGATCGAGTTGTTGGCCAGCTCCGATCCCAGCAGCGTGAAGAGGTAGCGGTAGTCGGTGTCCCGCTCGGCGGCGCAGGTGTCCAGGAACGCCCGGACCAGCGGCATCACGGCCGGGGTTCCGGCGAAGTCGTAGCGGCGCATGCGGTAGTTGGGCCGCTCGGGCTGCCGGGTGAAGTAGTGACGGTGGACCGGTCGGATGAAGCTGGCCAGCGGGACCGTGGCTTCTCCCAGCGCGGGCACGGGCGTCGGGGCGTGGGCTTTCGCGGGCATGACGAACACACTCCTTGGCGTGAGCAGGGGTTTCGTGGTGCCCGTTGGAGGAGTCTCACGGATGCCGTGATGCGCGGAACGGGCAGGGCGTAGCCTGACCGATGTGAACTCTGTGTGATCCATCAGTCACTGGCTACAGTCACATCATGCAGCTCGATAATCGAGCTGTCAACGATAATCGAAAACTCTTGGTCTAGAATCCTGACATGCACAGCCCGATCAGCCCCACGGTGCGCCGCCGACGACTGGCGCGCGAGCTTCGACGGCTACGTGAGTCACAGGGATTGAAGCTGTCTGTGGCCGCGAAGACAGCCGACGTCCCCCAGTCCACCCTCAGCAACATCGAAGGCGCGGACGCACGCCGCATCAAAGCGCGTGACATCGACGCACTCGCCGACCTGTACAAGGCTCCTGACGAGGTCCGCGCAGCCCTTCACGAGCTCGCGAGAGAATCCAAGGAGCAAGGCTGGTGGTCCAGCTACAAGGATGTCTTCGGCGGTAACGCCATACCGGACTTCGAGGCCGAAGCGTCCATGATCCGGACCTACCAGTGCCAGGTCGTTCCCGGCCTGCTGCAAACACCCAGGTACAGCGAGGCTGTCTTCCGAGGCGGGCGCGCTTACTCGGACGATGAGGTCCGGCGCAACGTTGACGCACGGCTACAGCGCCAGCACGTCCTGGGGCGCTACCAGCCGCCACACTTTTGGGCCGTGATCGACGAAGCAGCCCTGAGAAGGCGGCTCGACGACCCACAGATCATGCGAGAGCAGCTACAGCACCTGCTGGACATGGCCACCAGGAAGAACGTGGACATCCAGGTGCTGCCCTTCGACGCGGGCATGCACGCTGGACTGTCCGGGTCCTTCGTCCTCCTGGACTTCCCCAACCCGGCCGATCCCTGCATCGCCTACACCGAGTCCGCGACAGCGAGCCTCTTTGCCCAGGATTCCGATGACGTGCAGCGCTATGTCACGATCTTCTCGCATCTGAACTCAGCAGCGCTACAAGCTTCGCGCACGACCCACTTCGTCCAGCAGATCATGGAGCAGGAGCAACTGACATGACCAGCAGAACCGAGCTGCGGTTCTTCAAGTCCAGTTACAGCAGTGACAGGGTCGAATGTGTCGAGGTCGCGCACATCCCCACGGGCTTCCGGAAGAGCACCCACAGCGGCCGGGCCCAGAACTGCGTCGAGGTAGCCGACCTCCCCTGCGGCGCTGCCGTCCGCGACTCCAAGCACCCCGGCGCCGGACATCTCCCCTTTCCCGCTGCCGAGTGGAGCGGCTTCCTGAGAACCGCCCTCTCTCGCTGATCCCTGGAACCACCCACGCCCGGCCGCCTCCCCCCGAGGACCACGGCCGGGCGTCGCTGTTCCCAGGGAGCAGGCGTCCCGGCCGCCTCGTCCGTCTCCCGCCTCACCCCAGCGAGTTGAGGATGAACAGAAGCAGGGCGGTCAGCGCCACCGAGACCACCAGCGACATGACACAGCCCAGACGGTTGCTGAAGAAGACGAACACGGCACTCCCTCCACTCTCAGCCACTCCCGAAGGGCCGAGCACGGTTACCGGTCCCCTACCCCGCCTGCCCCGACCCAGTACGGGCGTCTCCGGCCGCATCTTCAGGGCGAGCCAATCTCAAACCCGCAGCCAACGGAGAAGGACCGAGCGTGGCGTGCTCGTCCTCCTAGGGTATTAGATAAGCCACGAGGAAGGCAAAAAAGTAGAAAGCCGAGATATAAAGAAGAGCTTTCGCATTCCAGCAGGTTCTCTCAAACGCCCACTTTTCACTTCCCCCACCGCCCTCCCCAATCCTTTCATGCACCAGTTTTTTCACAGAAGCAGCAACGCCCCTGAAGTTTATGTATCCAATCAAGAGCGAGTACAGGGAATCAGGGAAAGCGGTGCATTTGATCCTCTTGCCGTTTTTCAGCCTGACCTGGACGCCTCCGACGTACTCTACTCCAGAAACACCCCCAAGTGAGATCTCAACCTCTCCCAAGAACTTCTTCACAACAAGCCTGTCCTCCCTGACTTCAATGCCGGAAAGCACACCAAGAATGAAAGTGAACCAAACAATCAGAGAGCTCAATAGATAAATAAGCAGGAGGGTGATCACATTCCAAAATGTGTACCCATCAACCCCCGGCCACACTGCGCCGATTGCAAAAATCCCGAGGCCAAAAAAGAGGAAAAGGAGCCAAGAGGCCACGAAAGACGACCATCTCTTGAACACCACTCTTCCATTCATCTCAATACCCAAAGAAACCTCTCAAGCCCACTCACCCGACGGGATTTTTCCAGGATAGCCCTAATACAGGAGACTCAGGAGATAAAAAAGGATTAGGGAAGCAAGTGATGCACAAGCAAGGAAAGACAGATTGAGGTGCAGTGAAGTTACGACGCCTGAACCCTCCATAGCCGCAGGTTCGGACTTACTCCTTTCCACGAAATTCTCGATCTCCCTGGCGCACCTTCGGTTTGTCGGGTAGCCAGCGAGCTGACCAACCAGAGATCCCCCCAGATTGAGGCACCACCACTTAGTCCCATCCTTAAGAATAATATCCACACCTCCTTCCCAAAGAACCCTAGAAACGAGCCGAGGAGGAATGGCGTGCTTCACCAGGAAGTTCTTAACAACAACAGCATCACCTCGCAGTTCAATATGAGTGAAGTATGAGACCTTCAGAAAAAACCAATAAGCAATGGGGTGGAACATCGAGTAGAAGAACCACTCCCATCGGTAAACTCCACTCTCAGAACCGAGGGCATGCGTTACACCGCCAAGCCAAAAAAGCCAGATAAGAAAGCAGGCGGAGATGCCAAAGGAAGCTGTCCACCGGTTCCGCAGAGTCCTGGACGGACTCCTCCTTCGACGTTTATGAAAGACAACCACTAGACCATCCTCACCAGGACACGCCGTGTTACCGGCTCCTACCATGCTCACGCCATTCCAGTACAAGCACCACAGACCCTATGAATCCGTTTCCCTTACCTGAGACGGATTCACAGCGGACCACTCCAGGCTGATCTGGTCCCCTACATCGACACCTTCGTGGTCCCTACAAACGTACTCGCGATACATCAGCCCCTGAACGGTGTACTCAACCTGCGCATGCTCCAAACAACCCCCGGCATTGAGGGATCGACATTCCAAAGCGACGATGACACCCTCCCCTGCCTGCGGGTTCTCCAGTTCCGGTTCTCCTCGAAGGAAGGAAACCCCCAGCATCACACCAATGAGGAGAAGGAAAGCCAGAACTGCGATTCCAAGTGTTTCCTTCGGGAAGAACCAAGGCTGCTTCACCGGCGCATCGCGAACCTTACGAAGATGAACCAGGTCGGCAGCCGTGACCACAGCCAGAGAACCACCGCAGACCAGAAGTACAAACCCTGCCGGAAGCCAGGGAACCAGTGCCCCGTTCTCGATGATGTCATGTGCGGTGAACCGGACGGCTGGGACCACCATGAGGGCCGACCCGAGGCCCACGGCCGAAAGCCCCAGCAAGGGCTTCCAAGCTCTGAGAATTTTTTCCTTCCCCACCGGTTTTCCATGACCTTCCCTCCGAGCCCTGTATATCTCCGCACGTGGGCCCGAGGGATGGAACATCACCAGGAAAATGGCCAAGAACAGGATCGGTATCCCGTACAGGACTCTCGGAAGCCAGAAGGAGCCGTTGAGGCGCGCATACGAAGGAAGACCCTCAACGTAGGACACCTCCACTGACCCCGGAGGATCAGCAGCGTCAAAACCGCCGGAGGCGACAGTCTCCACAGGGGAACTTTCCCCCTCCGGGGCAAACCTGACCACCAGCTCACCGGCCTCGACACCAACAACCTGGGCTTCTGCCGTTCCCGAATCGAACGCAATCGCCTTATAGAGAAAAGCCTCTTCTGCCGCAGGAACCACGAACCACATGGCAGCAATGACACCCACGAACGGCAGGAGAAAACCGAGCGCGACAGCGCTCCTACGCGACACATTCATTCACACATAGTTCTTCATTTTTCCGAAGGCCCGCGTAATCTTTCCACGTCAAACAGATCCAAATTCTTCACTCACCCCGCCTCAAAGCATTCACACTATAAAGAAGGCCCCCCAAGGACAAAGAAACCAGCACCACCGCCGCCACCAAGGAAAGAAACTTAGCAAAACCATCCGCAAATAAACCAATCAGCAAGCTTTCGAATATATCCTGGGAATATACAAAAGAGAAAAAGAAAAATACAAGCCAGATTGCTATGAATATTATCCTCATGCCCAACCAGATCCAGCCGTCGCCCCCCGCAGGGGCCGACGGCTACCGATTTGAATCTAAACCATCCTAACTTGCCACGCGCCCACCAAAACCCCAATGCTGAATAAGGTAGTCCCGACGATGGGCACCTGGCCTACGGAAAGGGAGTCTCACCAAATCGGCTACGGTCCTTCGAGGGGCCGCGTTGCTAAAAAGACGAGCAGCGATTCCCCTACCCACGCCTCCCCCGATCATCCCGTAAGCGGCCCCTTCTCCCGCCTCCCAGACATAGCTACCAAAGGAATGCTGTCCTTGAACCAAGGCATGTCTAGCTATATTTGTCCCGGCACCGATCGCACCAGCAATAAGCAACCCACCCAGGCCCGCACATACGCCAGCAGTTGCAGCAATGCACGCTGCTGCTGCAACTGTGCCGACAGCCCCGACTCCAAACCTTGCCCAGTCCCTCCACGTTAGCTCAGAAAAGTAGTCTTTTGTCGAATTCCAAGCATCACTTCCCCAGTTGGCAGTCGCGTCCCACGCTTCACTGAACCAGCTGGCTTCGTTGTTGGCCTGAGTCTGAGGATCAACGGTGTGGCTGACCAGTGCGGGCTTACTCACCGGAGCCCTAGGAACCGTCCGGAATCCCGTGGTGCGACGCCACTGTTCCGCGTAACCGCCACCCATTGAAGGGTGCCACCCAGTAGGAGTCTTAGGATTTTTGGGTCGGCGAGGAGGACCGTGCCAGTTCCCCTGCTTCTTCCATTTCTCCGTCAGAGCGCCGCCCATCGAAGGATGCCACCCGTTGGACAGAAGATCCTTCCAGTTCAGGCCGTTCGGGTCAGTGAACGAGGCAGGGCTGTTGTTCGAGTAGACGTACCCGTTCATCTTCTGAGCATCGGCCAGGTCCATCAACGGGTCCACCGAGACGAACCGGCCCAGTGCCGCGTCATACGCTCGCGCACCCAGTTGGGTCAGCCCCGTGGACTCATCCACCGTGCCGTCCACGAAACCGCGCTCACCTGGCCACTCCCCCGCAGCTTCACGGTTCTCACCGAACACGGTCATCCGCCGCTGAGAAACCTCTCCCCAGACCGCGTCCACCGCCATCTCGCCCGTGCCGTGGTGGTCGGAGAACACCCAGTGCAGATCCCCGTCGTTCTCGCGCACCGCGACCGTCTCACCCGCGTGCTCGAAGTAGCGCGTGGCCTCCTCGGTCCCCGCGGCCGGGTCCCAGGTCACCTCCATGCCCGGAAGGTACAGGGTGGTGGCCCCGTGCGCACGCCGCAGCAACCGCTCACCGGCGGCGTCGTAGACGTACTCGGTCCTGTCCACGCCCTCGGTGACACTGGCCAGTTCGCCCTCGGGCCCCCACTCCAGGACCTGGTCGCGCTCTCCGGTGGTGCGGCGGACCATGTTCCCAGATGCGTCGTAGTCGTAGGAGTGCTCGGTGACCCCACCAACACCCTGCTCCTCCACGCCGGTGATCGCGTGAGCAGGACCCTGCCCCTCCTCGGGGGACGAGTACGAGCGCGTCGTCTGTCCGCCGCCCGGCGCGTACTGGATCTCCTCGACGCGGTTGCCGGTCTCGTCGTAGGTGTAGGAGTGCCAGTACGGAGCGGCCCCGCCCAGGTCCTGGACGCCGGGCTCGGGGGCACATGCCTCCTCCCCGGTGGCGTTCGGAGTCCACACCTGGGTCAGTCGGCGCAGGTGGTCGTAGTCGAAGCACTGCACGTCGCTGGCGCGTACCGGGTCGGTGGGCTCGTCGCTGACCCGCAGCAGGTTGCCGATGTCGTCGTAGGCGTAGGTCTTCGTGGACAGCGATCCCTCGCCCACCTCCGGCACGACGCTGGCCATGTCCAGACGGTTCGTCTTCTCGTCGAAGTCGAGGGTCTGCCAGGTCTTGTCCGTGCCCAGGGGCCTGCGGCTGAACTCGCGTTGGACGAGGTTGCCGACCTTGGAGTAGACCGCCTCGGTGACGATGTGGTCGTTGCCTGTGACCGAAGTGACGTTGCCGAGGTCGTCGTAGTCGTACACGACGGGTTCGCCGGGCAGATCACCAGCCGCGGGGAACTCAGTGGAGCTGACACTGCCGTCCGGGTTGTACAGGGTGCGGAACAGGTAGCGGCCTGCCAGCCCTCCTTCGGCCCCGGGGATCAGCACCTGCTGGGCCAGCGGACGCCCCATGGAGTCGTAGCTGAGCACCTGGTCGGTGTAGGAGTTGCCGTCCTCGTGGCGTGTGGAGGAGGTCAGCTGTCCCGTCGCCACGGTGTCGTAGGCCCAGGACGCCCGGACGGTCCCGTCCGCGGATCCCTCCCTCAGATGGGTCTTGCGGCCCAGGGCGTCGTAGGTGGTGTGCAGTGTATGGTCGCGGGCGTCGGTCGCCGACACCAGCCTGTCGAGGCCGTCGTAGTCGAACGTCGACGTCCCCGTGTCGGGGTCGGTCTCGGTGACCTTCCGGCCCAGCAGGTCGTAGGCGTAGGACCAGCTGTTGCCGCCCGGGTCGGTGACGGTCTCCAGCTCACCGCGCGCGGTGTAGGTGTAGGCGGTCGCGTCGTAGTCCCCCGCGGGCTCCTCACCGTGGTGCTTGCGCAGCTCGACCACGTTGCCGCGGGCGTCGGTGATGGACGTGGTCCCCGTGCCGCCCTCGGGGGTGGTGGTCAGGGTGCGGTCGCCGTGGTGCTCGGTGGTGGTGCGCCACTGTTCCACGCCCCGGGACATCTGGACGACGTCGGTGGCCCGGTCGGCGCCGTCGTAGACGGTACGGGTCCAACGCGGAACCTCGTCGTGGTTGTTGACCACGAACAGCTCCCCGTCCGGGTCCTCCTCGTTGTGGTAGGGCTCGCGCTTGATCACGGTGTTGCCGCGCGAGTCCAGGAAGGTGTCGGTGATGACCCGCCCGCCCTCGGGCGAGGGGGCCTGGGTCTGCCGTTCGCGCAGGAAGCCGTCGAGGATCCGGTAGCTGGTGGTGTAGTCCCCGTCGGCGTTGAGGCTGTGGCTGACGACCGTGGTGGGCGCGTCCTTGCTCACGTGGTACTCGAACCGCATGGAGGGGGAGGCGTCACTGGAGCCCGTGCGGTCGGCGAGCCACACGTCGGTCAGACGGCCGAGCGGGTCGTAGGCCAGTTCGGTGCGGTTGCCGTCGGCGTCGATCTCGGCCACGGGCTGCGAGCGGGCGTCGAACTCCTCGACGGTGACGTGCCCGAGGGCGTTGGTGGTCTCCACCTTCACGTCGTGCCCGCCGGGGTTGGTGGAGGTGTAGGCGGTGGTGGTCGTGTTGCCCTCCGCGTCGGTGACCTCGACGGCGCGGCCGTACTCGTCGAACTCCGAGGTGGTGACCGTCTGGTAGACGGCGCCCTCGTCGTCGTAGTCGGTGGCCCGCTGAGTCTGGGTCGGGCGGCCCTGAGTGGGTGCCTCTCCGAAGCCCTTGCCGTCGTAGAGGGTGCGGGTGTCGCTGACGATCTGGTCCTCGGACGGGGTGCCCTCGCAGTCGGAGGCGACCGTGCGGGTGTGGGAGACCAGGTTCAGCAGGTGCTTGCCGGTGTTGCGGGCGTAGGCCGTGGAGGTGCACCGGTCGTCGTCGGGCTCGGCCACGTCGCCCCGGTCGTGCACGGTGGAGACCATGCCGTAGGAGTCGAAGGTGTTGACCGTGCTGGTCTGGCGGAACGAGTCGTCGGCCAGCGCGGTGTGGACGTCCGTGCTCTTGGTGTTGGTCATGTGCGCGCCGCGCTCGTCCCAGGAGTGGGAACTGGTGGCGGTCTGGCGCTTCCAGGGGGTGGTGACGGTCCGGGAGACCACGTCGCCGTCCACGCCGTCGCGGACGATGACCTCACGGGGCTGGCCGTTGAAGACCTCCTCGTCGGTCACACTGGCGCCGGTGGAGTCGGTAACCTCCGCCGACCGGGTTCCGTCGGGCAGGTGGTCGCCGTCCATGCCCTGGTAGAACAGGTGCTCGGTCTCAGTCCGCACCTCGTTCTCATGACCGGTGCGCACGATGACTCGGTCGTAGCCGCGCCACTGCGACCACGTGCGCCTGTCCTCCTCCACGAAGCCGTCGTCGTCCATGTACCGCCAGGCGCCGTCGCCCACGTAGTCGTAGCTGGTGATCTGGTCGGGCTGTCCGCCGACCAGGTCCTTCTCGACCAGCGCGACGACGGGGTACTTGGCGAACCAGTCGGTGATGTCATCCGCTCCGGGCTGGTGGGAGCGGATCACCGGGAAGCAGGCCTTCGTGTTCTCGTGCGGCTTGGGAGTGTCGCCTTCCACGCATTCGGACTCGGCGTAGCGCACGTCCACCTGGCCACCGGTCTCGGTGTAGATGGCGCTGACACGCCACTTGTTCATCGGGGCCAGGCCGTCGGTGGTGGAGTCGACGCGGTTGGGCATCGGTGTTCCACCGAAGGTGATGGACGGGTAGGCCTCGGTGCCGCCGACGTGCCCGGTGTGGGTGATGGAGTCCAGCCACAGGGCCGGGTCGGTGCCGTCCCCCGGTTCGGGGAACGTGTGCTTGAGCTTCCAGGTGTCGACGGTGGTGTACTCGTCCCCGTCGTGGACCTGGGTGGTGATGGTGTCGAGCTTCTTGGTGGTCCAGAAGGTGGGTGAGTGCTGGCCCGCGCAGTCGCTCTCGCACTCCTGGTCCAGCGGGGTGTCGGGCCAGTGCTCGGCGTTGTCCTCGGTGCGCTCGTCCTCGGCGCAGTCGAAGCCGTCCTCGGGCAGGCAGCGCTCGGAGACGGAGTAGGTCACCCGTGCCGGAGCTGTGGCGTGGGGGTCGTCGTCGCGCAGGCCGTACTCGGTGCGCTTGAGGTGGCCGCCGCGGTCGTAGGGGGTGGCCTCGGACTCGAAATGGCGGCCGTAGTTGTTGGTCTCCGCCTCGTAGTAGTGGGACAGGGCGTTGCCCTGCACGTCCACCACGTAGTCCAGGTTCCACCGCCAGGCCTGCTGGCACCAGGCGTCCTCATCGGAGGACTTGTGGCAGGGTTCGCCGGAGTCGTTGCCGTAGACCGGCACCGTCCAGGCCGAGTCGGTCTCATCGTCGCCGGAGGAGTGGCCGGGCAGGCGGTTGAGACCGAAGAAGTACTGGGCGCCGTCGGTGGTGGTGACCTTCCAGTACTCGCCGTCGTTGTCGCCGTTGGTGGTGCCGGTCAGCCGCTCGACCTTGGAGCCGTCGTCGTTGCGGGGGGTCCACTCGCCGTCGTCGTAGACCAGCTCGGTGGAGCGGCCGCCCAGGTTGAGGGTGGCGTTGTGGTGCGACCAGCACTGGTCGGGGATGTCGGTGTCGTCGTCCTGGCAGGTGATGTAGCGGCGCTCGATGTAGCCGGGGTGGTAGTCGAAGCCCTCGCCGATCCAGGAGGTCTGGTTGTTGGTGTCCGACACGCGCCCGTCCACGGACTGCGAGGAGTAGGACAGGCTGATGTCGGGCTGGAGACCACCGGCCGTGTTCGGGGCGGCCATGGGGTAGTTCCAGGAGAAGTCGCCGGTCTGGGGTCCGACGTTCCAGGTGGAGGAGGGGCTCAGCGAGGTGGCGGTGTAGTCACCGGTGCCCTCCTCGCCGGATCCGTCGGCGGCCGCTGCGACCAGGACACCCGACGAGGTGGCCGGGACCACGGCGGACAGGGTCCGGGACTCGGTGTCGTTGGCCGAGTCCAGGACGTGGGAGGACAGGCAGGCTTCCTCCGTACCCTCCTCGCACCCGGTCAGGGCGATCAGGGACAGGCGTGACCCGTAGTCGGCGCCGTAGGCGGTGGCGAAGTCCGCGTAGTCGACCTCCACCCGCACGGGCCCGACCGCGTCGGAGCCGTCGGTGCGCGTCACCCGCAGCGCCAGGCCGGAAACGCCCAGGGCTGAGGCCGCCTCACGGTCCAGGACCTCCACCTCGGCGGCGGTCACCGGCTCCGGTGCGGTCGGCTCGGTGTCCTCGGGCTCTTCGGTCAGCTCGGGCTCGGGTGCCTCCGCTGCGGGCTCGTCCTCTTCGGTTCCGGTCCCCCCGTCCCCCGGCAGCGGCTCCTCCGGCTGAGGACTGGGCCCGATCTCCTGAGGCTCTTCTGTCTCGGGACCGGACGGCTCTCCCGTGGCCGGCGTGTCGCTGTCCGTCTCGGTTTCGGCGGGGACACGCCGCTCGTTGCGGGTCCCATCGGCTTCCTCCGGTGCCGCGCTCTCGTCCTCCTCCGGAAGAGGTGAGGTCCACTCCTCGAAGTCGGCTCCCTCGACAGCGTCGAGTGCCACCACTCCGTTCTCTTCCTCAGCGGGAGCGCTGAAGGAGCGCGCCTCCGTTCCGCCGATATCGAAGGACGTAGTGCTCGCCTCCGGCCACTCGGCCGGTTCTAGCGAGGTGACGGCGGCGTCGGTGGCCGCGCTGTCGGCTTCGATGGCGGCCTGGACGGCGGTGTGGCCGTCCACCGACTCGGTCTCGGCCACCTCGGGGCGGGTGTTGTAGGCCAGCGCCGAGGCGGGCATGGCCGAAGCCAGCCCGGCGACCAGCACCAGGGCGACGAAGGAGACGAGGGGTTTGCGACCGCGCCGGAGGGCGGTGCTCTGGGGGATGTCAGACATGGGGCGACCTCCTACCCGGCGGAGGGGGCCGCCGGGCAGATCGTGCTTGTCAGGGGGAAGCAGGGGGTCCACAACGGGTTCAGGCCACGGGAAGATACCCCCGCATCACGCGGTCCAGATCGGTTTCGGCGAGCACGCCCTGGTACAGGTGCACGTCGCTGATGTCGCCCGCCCAGGCGTCGGAGAACTGCTGCTCGAAGAGCGCCCCTCCGATGACGACCGGGCCGCCGGTGTGCCAGGCGTCGGGTACTTCGGCGCTGCCGTTGTCGACTCCGTCGACGTAGAGGGTGACCCGGCGCGAGGTGTGGTCGTAGGTCGCGGCCAGATGCGTCCACCGCCCGAAGTCGGGGGCGTGGTCGGACAGTGCACGGTGCCAGCCGGAAGCGTCCATGGTGTCCTCCGGGGGCAGCTTCATCACCCAGTTGTCCCACTCGAAGGAATGCTGGTAGCTGAGGTAGAAGGCGCTGTGGAAGTCGCCGTCCTGTGAGACCGCGGTGGAGTTGTGTCCGACCTCGTCCAGGCGGACCCACGCGGCGACCGAGTAGCTGCGGTCCGTGCGAATAGCGGTGTCATCGGTGCGGATGTGTTCCTGCGCGGTCGGATCGAGACTGACACCGGGTGCCCAGGTCACTTCGTTGAGGGCCTGGTTCCAGGCGGTCAGCGGGTCGCCGTGCAGTGTCGCGGTCAGTCCGTGGTCGGAGGAGTCGGAGACCGAGGTGCCCTCGGTCTCGTCCAGTTGCCAGCGCCCTTCCAGTGCGGCGGGGCGGTTGGCCAGTTCCCAGACCTCGGAGTGGGCGTCCTCGTCCGCGGTCAGGGGCTGGTCCATGAGCACCCGGTCCCAGACGCGTACCTCGTCGATCGCTCCGATCCATGTACCGATGTGCTCGCCGCGGTAGCGGGCACCACTGACGACGAAGTCCCCGTCAGCGTTCCACGGGGTCTCCTGGACCGCGGTGGCCTGCTTGTCGCCGTTGACGTACAGCGCCAGTTCACCGGTTTCGGGATCGAAGGTGCCGAGCAAATGGGTCCACACACCGATCTCGGCCTGCTCCGTGGAGATCGCCCGGTGGGTGACCTGCGTGTCGTCGGCATCGTACGGGGCCTGCTTGAAAACCCAGCGGCCTCCCTCGGTGTGCTGGTAACCGAGGTAGAAGCCGCTGTTGCGGTCACCGTCCTGGCCGACGGCGGCGAGGTTCTCCGTGGCGCCCTCCTCCAGGAGGACCCAGGCCGCGACCGAGAACGCGCCGCTGGTGTCCACGACGGGACCGTCGGTACGCAGGTGGGAGTCTCCCGTCGGCTCGACGGCGGTCCCTTCCAGCCGATAGCTCTGTCCGGCGCTCTCACCCACACGCCCACGGGTCCAGCCGACGGTACCGTCGGCGGTCGCGACACGGCCGCTCTCCCTCAGGTCGGCCACCGTAGTGCCTGTTCCCTCGTCCATGGGGAAGTGGGAGACGGGGTTGGAGGGCGGTGCGACCGTGAACGTGTACACCAGGCCGCATTCGGAGGAATTGCCGTAGGCGTCGGTGATCCGGGCGTGGATGAGGTTGGGACCATCCCTGCGCGGGGTGATCGCAACGGTCGCCTGCGCCCCGGGCTCGTCCAGTTCCACCGTGGTGGAGCAGGAGGCGTCGTTGACGCTGTAGTGGTAGGCGGTGGCGGCCTCGACCCCGTTGTTGGTGAACGTGAAGTCTCCGCTGCGCCCCACCGAACCGTGGACGGTGTCCCCAGCCGGGTAGTCGGTGGAGGTCACCGTGGGTCCGGTCTCGGGCTTGGTGGTGTCGATCCTGATCCAGCACCAGTCCGACCACGGGTAGCCCCACTCGGTCTGGTCATGGGCGATCGCCCGGTAGCCCAGCAGCTCTCCTTCGGGAAGCCCGGTGGCGGTCACGCTGTACGAGGAGCCGCCCGGCCAGTACCCCACGTCGGAGTAGGCGGAGTCGGCGTACTCGCGCGGTTCGGTGCCGTTGACCCGCCACTCCACACGCAGCTTGAGCTTCTGACCGCCCCAGGCGGCGCGCGCGTCGTAGTCGCGGGCCTTGGCGCGGAAGGTGACGGTGGTGTCGTTGATCAGGCGCGGATTGTCCCGGTCGGTGGAGCAGACTCCGCCCAGGGAGTCGGACATGGTGGAGGTGGCCACCTGGGACGGCTTGTTGTTGTAGTCGATCACCACGACCGGTGGTTTGCGGTCGGTGTCGAAGCGCCGCCAGGCGGTGGTGCCGGACTCGTCGCGTTCCTTCAGGCGCAGGTAGACGTAGGACTCATCGTTGTCCGCGCCCCACTGGTAGGCGGCGGTGGCGTCGAACTCCACACCGCTGCTGGACGGGCAGGTGGCCCAACCGCCCCTGACATTCTGGGTGTCGAGCAGGGTGCGTGTGGTGGGTTGGTTGTTCCAGGTGGTCTTGCTGTTGAACCTGTCCGTGCGGTGCAGTTGCACGTGGGAGTTGCTGTTGCAGTCGTAGGCCCACTCGACCTCGGTGCGCAGGGTGGCCGCGTGGATCGTGGTGGTGTCCTGTTTGATGCGTCCGGGCACGGAGAACTGGAAGAAGGCGCGCCGGGTGTAGACGCGGTCCCACTCGATGCGCCCCACGCCCACGCTCTCCTCCTTGGAGTTGAAGTAGGCCTGGTTGGGATAGGCGCGGTCGACGTAGGCCCAGTTGGGGCGGCTGGCGCTGACCGAGGGGTCGATGTAGACGGGGTACTCGGTGGTCTCGTCGGTGAGCATGCCCTGGTCGGGGACCAGGCGGATGGAGTCCACCGTGACCTCGGTCTCGACCAGTGCGGTGCGGGCCCCGGTGGTCGGCGCCAGGAGCGGGTCCTCACCCGGGGCCTCGTCCTGGCCCGTGGAGTCCCACATCGCCGGAGCCTGGGCGGTGAACACGCTCTGGCCGCCCTCGTCTCCCACTGCCTCGATGTTGCCGTGTTCGTCGGCGACGACGCTCACCCCGGTGGCGTCCAGGGGAAGTTCGAGTCCGGCCAGCTCCGGCGAGGCCGCGGCCTCGGGGGTGTGCACGACCAGGACCTGGGTGAAGCCCTCGACACCGGCGGTCAGGACCAGGTCCACGTCGGGCAGCACGTCGGCGTAGGTGGCCTGGTCGCCGTCCAGGGTCGGCGTGGGCAGTTCTTCGGCCCAGTCGAGCGCGACGCTGTTGGAGCCGATACCGATCCGGGCCATCGGGGCGTCACCGCCGCCGGAGAAGGCGATGTCCATGCCCGCCGCCCTGGGACGGACCAGGCCGTCGTCACCGGCGACCAGGGTGGTGTCCACGTCCACCCAGCCGTCCGCGGAGCGCACCCGAACGGGGATCGCGGAGACCTCGGCGGTAAAGGTGCCGTCGGGGTTGGCGAAGTGGCGGGTCTTCTCGTCCGTCAGGGACGGGATCTCCACCGGTTCGCCGGTCTGCTCCGCCAATGCCAGTGCGTCGAACTCCTCGCTCGCGCCTTGCGCATCTTCGCCACCAGGCGGTGTGGAGTCGTCGTCATCGGCCGCGGCGGGCACCGTGGTCAGGAGCGACAGGGCCAGCGCGGCAGCGGTGGTCACCGCCGCCACCCGGGTCAAGGGGGAGAGCATGGGGGATGCCTGTCTTGTGTTGTTTTTTTGGAACGCCATCCCTGAAGGGATTCAGTCCAGCTACTTCAAACCGGACAGAAAGTTACTAGTTACACCTATGTCGACACAAGGCACACAGAGTCACTCTTGTCCACCGCAGCGAAGTCCAATCGGGGACCGAGGACGCTGACATGGGCGCAAACCCGTGTGACCGGATCCGGCCACACAGCGTTCAGCCGGACTAGGTGGTGGTGCCGCAGTCAAGCGCGGACAGAGCGGCAACCCCGGGCTCGCGCGACACATCGGTATCAACCTGACGTAGGAGCCTTGCATCTGCCCGACAAATCATGAAGGTTTTCTCCTAGGGCAGACCCGGACGTCGCGCGCGGTGACCGCACCGGAGCGCGTCCCTTCCGGCTGCTCGCTGTCCGCACGACAGAAGCCGGAAGGAGCCCACGTTGGCGAAACCGCACCGGAACCGTCCCGCTCACCCGCCCGCCCGGGGGGCGGGCCGGGTCTCCCGAGCCGTAGCCCTGGCCGCAGCGCTCACCGCGTCGCTGCTCCACGCGCCACACATGGCGGTTGCCGCCGCTCCGGCCGTCCCGGCGACGAACACCTCCGCCGAGCCGTGCGCGGTCGATCCGCAGGCGCCGCCCAAGCGGCAGATGCGCGCCGAGTGGATCTCCTCGGTGGTCAACATCGACTGGCCCAGCGAGCAGGGGCTCTCGCCCGAGGCTCAGCAGGCCGAGCTGATCGACCTGTACGGCCGGGCCAAGGCCGACGGGCTCAACGCCGTGTTCGTGCAGATCCGGCCGACCGCCGACGCGTTCTGGCCCTCCCCGCACGAGCCCTGGTCGGAGTGGCTCACCGGCACGCAGGGCACCGACCCCGGCTACGACCCGCTGGCGTTCGCGGTCGAGGAGGCGCACGCCCGCAACCTGGAGTTCCACGGCTGGTTCAACCCCTACCGGGTGGCCATGCACGACGACCCCTCGCGCCTGATGGCCGACCACCCGGCGCGGGTCAACCCGGACTGGGTGTTCGCCTACGGCGGCAAGCTCTACTACGACCCGGGCATCCCCGAGGTGCGCGCGTTCGTCGTCGAGGCGATGATGCACGCGGTCGAGAACTACGACTTGGACGGCGTCCACTTCGACGACTACTTCTACCCCTACCCGGTCGCGGGCGAGACGGTGCCCGACCAGGACACGTTCGCCGAGTACGGCGGAGAGTTCAGCGACATCGGGGACTGGCGGCGCGACAACGTCAACCGCATGGTCCAGGAGATGGACGAGGCGGTGCACGCCGCCAAGCCGCACGTGAAGTTCGGCATCAGCCCGTTCGGGATCTGGCGCAACGACACCAGCGACCCGAACGGCTCCGACACCGGCGGGTTCGAGTCCTACAGCCAGATCTACGCCGACAGCCGCAGGTGGGTGCGCGAGGGCTGGGTGGACTACATCAACCCGCAGGTCTACTGGGAGATCGGCCTGCCCGTGGCCGACTACGCGGTGCTCGTCCCCTGGTGGGAGCAGGTCACCGAGGGCACCGACGTACACCTCTACATCGGCCAGGCCGCCTACAAGGCGGGCAACGCGGGCGCCTGGTCCGACCCGGACGAACTCTCCCGGCACCTGGACCTCAACCGCGAGTACCCGGGCGTGGACGGGGACGTCTACTTCAGCGCGAACTCGCTGCGCACCAACGCCAGGGACGCCATGGATGTCGTGGTCGAACAGCACTACTCCCACCCCGCCCTGATCCCGGTCAAGGAGGACCTGGGCGGGGCCGCTCCCGCACCGCCGGTGGTCACCGCCGCCGCGCGGGCCGACGGCGGCACCGAGCTGACCATCCGCCCCGGTCGCGGCGGCAGGCCCGCCTACTACGCGGTCTACGCGCTGGACGGCGCACCCGGACGGCAGGAGGTCCCCTGCGACGTGCAGGACCCGCGCGCCATGGTCGGCACGGTGCGCGCGGCCGGGGACAGGGGCGAGACGGTCTTCACCGCGCCCGGCGGCGATGGTGTGACCTACTACGTGACCGCCCTGGACCGGCTGCACCACGAGAGCACGACGAGCAACCCGAGGCACGTGCCCCGGGGCTGACCGACGAACCGCGGGGCCCGGGACAGCGCGCACTCCGGGCCCTGCGGCCGTTCCCCTTCGGACCTCGAACCTCGACCATCACCCGCGCACGCCTCGCACCGCGACCCTTCCTCCGCCCGGCGCCCCGCGGCGCCCCCGCGGACCGGCGCCGCCTCCGGCCCCCTCCCCTCTTCCGTCTCCCGACACCGCCACCCGCGCGCCCCGGACCAGCGCCCAGCCCTACACCCCGGACCCGCGTCCCGGTCCGCACCGTGGTCGCTCCGTGACACCACGGCGACGGACCGGCGAAGAACACGCCAACTCCCCCGCCCGGACCTGGCCACGGCCCGCACCGCTGGGCCAGACTCGCCGGGACCGTTCGCTCCCCCGCTAAGGACCGCAGAGGATGACCCTCCCTCCACGCTCCCCCCGTCTCCTACCCCCGCTGCTCGCCCTCGCCGTCGGCGCCGCCCTGCTCTCCCCCGCCCCGGCGGCCTCCGCGGCGCCGCTCCCGGCCGACACGGCCCGGGCCGTCGCCTCTCCCGTCGACTACGTGGACCCGTTCATCGGCTCCACCAACGGCGGCAACACCTACCCCGGCGCGGTCCGGCCGTTCGGGATGATCTCCTGGAGCCCGACCACCACCCGCGGCGACCAGACCGACACCGGCGCGGCCAACGGCTACTCCTACGACGTCACGCGGGTGCGGGGCTTCGCCCTGACCCACGTCAACGGTGCCGGGTGCCACCCCGGGGCCGCCGGGGACGTGCCGATCATGCCGGTCACCGTGCCCGTGGAATCGTCGCCCAGCGCCGACACCCGCGACGAGGTGTACGCGAGCGACTTCGACCACGCCGACGAGTCCGCCTCCCCCGGCCGCTACACCGTGACCCTGGAGAACGGGGTGCGCACGGACCTGAGCGTCACCGACCGGGCCGGTGCCGGGGAGTTCGACTTCCCCTCGGACACCCCAGCCAGCCTGCTCTTCCGCACCTCCAACTCGCTCAACGGCAGCGAGGAGGCCGACGTCCGCATCGACGAGGAGGCCCGCACGGTGAGCGGTTCGGTGCTCACCGGCGCCTTCTGCGGACAGCGCGCCAACGGCGGCGAGAACAACCGCGAGTCCTACTACCGGCTGCACTTCACCGCGCGCTTCGACACCCCCTTCACCGGGGTGGGCACATGGGAGGACGGCGAGCTGAAGCCGGGGGCCACCACCGCCTCCGGGGGTGAGGGCTACGACCGCGACCAGCGGCGGGGCCGGGGCTCGGGCGGCTACGTCTCCTTCCCCGAGGGTTCCGACGTGGGCGTGCGCGTGGGCATCTCCTACGTCAGCGCGGAGAACGCCGAGGAGAACCTGGACGCCGAGATCGACCCCGGGCAGAGCGTGGACGCGGTGGCCGCGTCGGCGCGCGAGGCCTGGAACCGGCGCCTGCGCACGATCAGGGTCGGCGGCGGCACCGGGGACCAGCGCACCGCCTTCTACACGGCGCTGTACCACTCCCTGCTCCAGCCCAACCTGGTGAGCGACGTCGACGGCCGCTACCCGGGCATGGACGGCGAGGCGCACCGCGTGGCGGACGGGCAGGGCGCCCAGTACACCAACTTCTCCGGCTGGGACCAGTACCGCGCGCAGATCCAGCTCCTCGCGCTGCTGGAGCCCGGGGTGGCCGGGGACTTCGCGCAGTCCCTGCTCAACTTCTCCGAGCAGAACGGCGGCGTGTGGGACCGCTGGGTGCACATCAACGGGCCCACGCACGTGATGACGGGCGATCCCTCGGCCGCGACGCTGGCGACGTTCGCCGCGATGGGCGTGGACGGGTTCGACGCCGAGGCCGCCTACGAGTCCCTGCGGACCCAGGCCACCGAGCCGCACCCCGACGGGCTGTCCGACGCCGGGTGCCCGGGCCAGTGCGAGGGCCAGCGCCCGAACCTGGAGCGCTACCTCGAACTCCACTACGCGCCGCAGGACGACTGCCACTGCTGGGGCGGGGCCGCGGAGACGCTGGAGGCCTCCGTGGCCGACAACGCGCTCGCCCAGTGGGCGGAGCGCCTGGGGCGCGGGGACGACGCCGCGGTGTTCGCCGAGCGCGGCGGGTACTGGCGCAACGTCTACAACCCCGAGGCCACGCCGGAGGCGGGCTACGCGCAGGCGCGCGACGCCGACGGGTCCTGGGTGACGCCCTTCGACCCCGGGCGCGACACCGGGTTCGCGCAGGGCACGAGCGCGACCTACACGTGGATGGTGCCGCACGACGTCGGCGGCCTGGCCGAGGCGATGGGCGGCCGGGAGACCGCGGCCGAGCGCCTGGACGGGTTCTTCCGCACGCCCGACGGCGCGTGGTCGGTGGGCGGCGGCGATCCGCTGCGCTACGACCCCACCAACGAGCCGGGCATCCACGCGCCGTGGATGTACAACGCGCTCGGGCAGCCCTGGAAGACCCAGGAGACGGTGCGCGAGATCGTGGACACCCAGTACGGAACGGGGCCGGGCGGCCTGCCCGGCAACGACGACCTGGGCACGATGTCGGCCTGGTACGTGTTCTCGGCCCTGGGGCTGTTCCCGCAGGCGCCGGGGCGCGGCGAGCTGCTGCTGTCGGCCCCGGTGTTCTCCTACGCCAGGATCGCGCCGAGCGGGCGCGAGCCGATCACCGTGGTCGCCCCGAACGCCGGGCCGGACGCGACCTACATCGGTTCGGTGCGCCTGGACGGGCGGGAGCACACGCGTTCCTGGTTGCCGGAGTCCTTCCTCAGCGAGGGCGGGCGCGTCACGCACGTGCTGGTCAGCGAGCCGAACACGGAGTGGGCGACCGCTCCGCAGGACCTGCCGGTCGACCACTGAGGCCGTGGGCGGGCACCGCGCTCCCGGGCGCGGCGCCCGCCCATGACCGTCGCGGGGCCCGGTGAACGCCGAGCCCCGCTGCCGCTCACCCGGCGGCGTGCAGCGGGCGAGCGCGCAGGGCCGCGACGGCCGGGACCAGACTCGCGAGCAGCCCGATGGCCACCACGGCACCGGCCAGCGGCAGGTACTGGTCCAGGGGAACGGCGAGCACCACCGCCCCGCCGCCGACGAGGGCGTGCCCCACGGCGGCCACCCCGGTCAGCGCCGTGGCGGTGCCCAGCGCCACCCCCGCCAGCGACACCGCCAGGGCCTCCCCCGCGACCATCCCGGCGACCTGGGCCCGCGAGGCCCCCACCAGGCGCAGCAGGGCGAAGCTGCGCGCGCGGGCCGACACGGAGACGACGAGGGCGTTGACCGCGCTCACCCCGGCGAAGCCCGCCACCAGGGCCACCATGAGCTGGGTGATCCACGCGTCCTCCTGGCCGATCCGGGCTTGGTCCGCGATGTGCCCGGCGCGGTCGGCGACCCGGAGCTCGGGCCCGGCGTCGATCGCCCCCTCCAGCAGGGAGGCCGTCCTCCCGGCGTCGGCCGAGGGGTCGAGCGCCACGTACAGGCCGTTGTGCAGGGTGTCGAGCATGCGGGGCGCGACGGCCTCCTCGGGCAGCAGGACGTCGGGGAAGTCGAGCCCGGCCCGGTACAGGACCGACACCCGGGCCGTGAACGCGGTGCCGTCGGGGCCGAGCAGCTCCACGGTCCGCCCCGCGCGCCACCCCCGGCTCAGGGCGGTGTCGGCGCGCACGGCGACGCCGCCGGTGCCGAAGTCCTCCCACGCGCCGTCCTCCACCGCCAGGTCGTGGATTCGCGGCACCGTCCCGGGTTCGACCAGGTGGGTGGTCAGGTACGGCCCGCCCGCGGAAGTGACGGTCTGCCGGTAGCCCCCGGCCGCGGCGACCCCGGGCACGTCCTCGGCGGCCTCGGCCGCGGACGCGGGCAGTCCCACGCCCAGGGCCCCGGTCACCACCAGGTCGGCGGCCAGGCGCTCGCCGTAGGCGCGCAGGCGGGCCTCGGTGGTGGTCGTCTCCTGGAAGAGCAGCAGGCACGCGACCGCCGTCGTCACCAGCAGGGGCGTCATGACGCCCGCCACCCGGCGGACGTCGGCGCGCGCCTCCCGGTCGGCGACGAGGGAGGCGGCGCTCCTGCGGGTGAGCGGGCGCAGCAGGAGCAGCGCCGCGTGGACCAGCACCGGCGAGAGCAGGACCGCGGCGGCGACGAGGACCAGCGCGGCGGAGACGGCGGCGGTCACCGCCACCACGGTTCCGGCCAGGCCCCAGGCCGTCGCGAACAGGGCCGCCGCACCGCACAGGGCCACGGCCCCGAGCACCGGGCGGGCACGGGAGAAGGGGACGGGTTCGGCCTGCGCCGCGCGCATCGCCTCCACGGGCGCGATCCGGCCCGCGGTGAGCGCGGGGCGCAAGGAGGCCGCCAGCGGCACGGCCAGGGCCAGCGCCGCGCCCGCCGCGAGCGCGGGCCGGCCCAGAAGCAGTTCGAACCCGTCCGGCAGCGTCCCCAGCGTCGCGAAGATCCTGGCCAGGAGCAGCGCCAGCGCCGAACCCACGAAGCAGGAGAGCACTGCGGCCACGCACCCCAGGACCAGGGCCTCCCCGACGACGAGTCGGCGCACCAGCCCCGGCCGGGCCCCGGCCAGGCGCAGGAGGGCGAACTCCCGGGCGCGGTCGCGCACGCTCAGGGAGAGCAGGCCCGCGACCGTGACGGCGGCCACCGCCAGCGCCAGTGCGGCCATGGTGCCCAGGAACCGGCCCATGCCCGAGGCCAGGTCCCGGTTGTGCCCGTCCAGCGCGAGCGCCGTGGCGCGTTCGTCCCCGGTGAGGACCCGGACGCCGGGCGCGGCCTCCTCGACCGCCCCGGCCAGCCGTTCGGGGTCGGTTCCCTCCCCGGGCCAGAGCGCGGCCACGACCGGGTCGCCGCCCCGCCGCGCGGCCTCGGCGGGTGGGAAGAACAGGGCCCGGTCCGGGGCGCCGCCGCGCTCGACGGTTCCGGTGACCAGGACGTCGGCGATCCCGTCGGAGGTCAGGACCCGCGCGCGGTCGCCGGGGGCGAGCCCGGCGTCGGCGGCGGTGCGGGTGTCGAGGACCACCTCGTTCCCGTTCTCGGGGGCCCGTCCGGTGACGGGGGTGAGCCCCTCGGCCTCGGCGAGCGCCCAGGAGTGGCCGAAGGAGCGGTCGGAGTGGCCGCCGAGCGTGCGGTCGGAGGTGACCACGTAGGCGGAGAAGGGCGCCTCGACCGCCGTCCGGCGCACGCCGGGGAGGCGTTCCAGTTCCGCCACGGTCCGCGGGTCCAGCCGGGGCGGTTCCCCCAGCGGTGAGGCGGTGATCCCGGCCGCCGCCTCCTCGGGGACGGCCGTCACCACGACCGGTGCCCGCGACAGCGTCCAGGACGCCCCGGCCCCTTCGGCGGCCACCCGTTCGGCCGAGTCCTGGAGGGCGAGGACGGCCGTGGCCAGCCCGGCGCCCAGGGCCACGGTCAGGACCGACAGGGCCAGCTGGCGCGCGCGGTCGGCGGCGCCGCGCAGAACCATCCGCATCACGCGGCACCGCCTCCCCCGCCGCCAGGGTCCGCCCCGTGGTGGCGCGGGTCCTCTTCGAGACGGTCCGGGCAGGGCGTCCGACCGGTCGGCGCCCCGGGTGACATGGTGGGCGGCGTCGTGGGCGGGGCCACGGCTACCGCCCCGGGCGGCGCGCCGTGGTGCGTCGGGCGGTTCACCGCTCCTCCAGACGCCGGATCCAGGCCAGGACGGAGTCCGCGGTGGGGTCGGCCAGCTCCCCCTGGACGAGGCCGTCGCGCAGCATGAGCACGCGGTCGGCGCGGGCGGCGGCGACGGGGTCGTGGGTGACCATGACGACGGTCTGCCCGTGGTCGGAGGCGGCCCGGCGCAGCGCTTCCAGGACACCGGCCCCGGAGCGTGAGTCGAGGTTGCCGGTGGGTTCGTCGGCCAGGAGCACGCTCGGCCGGTGCACCAGGGCGCGGGCGACGGCGACGCGCTGCTGCTGGCCCCCGGAGAGTTCGGAGGGCCGGTGGTCGAGGCGGTCGGTCAGGCCGAGCGAGTCCACGAGGTGGTCGTGCCACGCCTGGTCCCGGGGCAGGCCGGACAGGCACTGGCCGATGGTGATGTTCTCCCCGGCGGTGAGCGACGGGAGGAGGTTGAACGACTGGAAGACGAACCCGAACGCCCGTGCGCGCAGCCGGGTCAGGGCCGGTTCGGTGAGTCCGGTGATCGGTCGGCCCTCCACCGTCACCGTGCCCGCGTCGGGGCGGTCCAGCCCCGCCAGGCAGTGCAGGAGCGTGCTCTTGCCCGAGCCGGAGGGGCCCATGACCGCCGTGAACCCTCCCCGGGGGAAGGCCGCGTCCACCCCGGCCAGCGCGTGGACGGGAACGCCGCCCCGCCTGTGGGTCCTGGTCAGTCCGGTCGCCCGCAGCGCGTGGGGTGCGGCGTCGGCTCCGGTCCGGTTCCGGACGTGCCCGTCCATGGCGAACTCCGCTCGTCTCGTCGTGTGGAGGGGGTTCGGCTCCCTGTCCGGGCCCCGAGGAAGAGCCAAACACGGGGGCCGGTCCGCGTCACTGGGCCTGGACGGAGGTCCGGTGGTGGGGCGGCCCCCACCTCCGGGGCCCGGGCGACGGGTCGCGTTGGGCGGCGGGCGCGGCGCGACGTAGCGTGACCCCATGGAAATCGATCTGCGTACACGCACGGCCCTGGTGACCGGTTCGACCCAGGGCATCGGCCTGGCCATCGCCACGGCGCTGGCGCGCGCCGGGGCGACGGTGGCGGTCAACGGGCGCGGCGAGGAGAAGGTGGCCCGCGCGGTGGAGGCGATCGCCGAGCGGGTGCCCGGGGCCGCACTGGTGGCCGCGACCGCCGACGTGACCACCGAGGAGGGCGTCGACCGGCTCCGCGAGCTGCTCCCCCGGCTCGACGTGCTGGTCAACAACCTCGGGATCTTCGGGGCGCAGGACGCGCTCGACATCTCCGACGAGGAGTGGCGGCGCTACTTCGAGGTCAACGTGCTCTCCGCCGTGCGCCTGACCCGGGAGTTCCTGCCCGGGATGACGGAACGCGGGTGGGGCCGGGTGCTCAACATCGCCAGCGACTCGGCGGTGGTGATCCCGGCCGAGATGATCCACTACGGCATGTCCAAGACGGCGCTGCTCGCGGTCTCGCGGGGGTTCGCCAAGGAGGCCGCGGGCACGGGGGTGACCGTCAACTCGGTGATCGCCGGTCCCACCCACACCGGCGGTGTGGAGGACTTCGTCTACCAGCTCGTCGACCGGAACCTGCCCTGGGAGGAGGCGCAGCGGGAGTTCATGCGCCTGCACCGGCCGCAGTCGCTCCTGCAGCGGCTGATCGAACCCGAGGAGATCGCCAACATGGTCGCCTACCTGAGTTCGCCGCTGGCCTCGGCCACTACGGGGGCCGCCGTGCGGGTGGACGGCGGATACGTCGACTCCATCGTCCCCTGAGCACGCCCCCGGACGCCGGGCCGGGCCCGGGAGGGCTTCGACGCCCGGCGTCCGGGCACGGCGCGGCTCTCAGCCGGTTCCGCCCACGGACCGGTGGAGGCGGTCGGCGAGCGCCGCGGTGTGGCGGGCGAACTCCGGCGGGCCCTCGACCGTGAAGGGCAGGCCGGTGAGCGCGAGGACGACCGCGAGCCACTCGTGGGAGTCCACGCGGGCGGTGTAGCGCGCCCGGTCGGGGCCGACCGCCTCCAGGTCGCCGTCGATCCGGAAGATCCGCGCCGCCACCTCCCCGGCCGACGCGTCGAACAGGACCGACACCGTGTGCCGGGCCTCCCCCGTCCCGAAGCCCCGCTCCAGGTGGTCGGCCAGCGGTTCCCCGGGCAGCTCCCGGCGGGTGAAGGGCGCCCTGGTGGGGGTGACCGCGGCGATCCGGTCGAGCCGGAAGGTCCGCCAGTCGTCGCGCTCGCGGTCCCAGGCGAACAGGTACCAGCGCCGTCCGGACAGGACCAGCCGGTACGGGTCCACCCTGCGGCGCAGCTCGCGGCCGTCGCCGCCGCGGTGGAGCATCCGGACCCAGTGCCCGTCCGCGACGGCCTCGCCCAGGTCGGTGAGGACCCGTGTCCGCACGCCCGGCCACACCCGCTGCTCCGGTTCGACCGCCGCGGCCAGCGCTTTCGCCCGGCGGGCCAGGCGTGAGGGCAGCACCCGGCCGAACCGGGCCGGGGCCCGTTCCGCGCTCTCCTCCACGCCCTCCACCCTGCCGAGCCCGGCGGCGACGATCCGCAGGCCCAGGGCGGCGGCCACGACCTCGTCGTCCTCCAGGAGCAGGGGCGGCACCGCGCGGCCCGCGACCAGCCGGTAGTGGCCGCCGGGGCCGCGGAGGCCCTCCACCGCGTAGCCCAGCTCGCGCAGCCGGTCGATGTCGCGGCGCAGCGATCGCGGGCTGGTCTCCAGGGCCGCGGCCAGGTCCGCGCCGGGCCAGGCCCTGCCGGTCTGGAGCAGGGAGAGCAGGCGCAGCATCCGCGCACTCGTGTCGGCCATGCGGCCCATTCTCCGCCGGATTGTGGCCGGATTCCGACCGCAATCCACCCGTGTGACGCGTTCGGGGATCTGGCCGGGCGTTCCGGCAGTCCGGAAAGCGGGTTTGCACACGATCACCCGGGTGACAGAAGGGCACCGGTGGTGTGATCGTGGACACCACCGGCGTTCTTGTGGAATCGCCCCCCGTCGCTTCGGACGGAGACCTCACGCGCTGACCAGCGGTTCCCGGGAAAGGGAACGGCGCACGAGTCGCTTTGTGACCCCGCCGGATCACTCTGCGCGTCCGCCCCTTACTGAGAGTTTACCCGGACCGGGTAGACATAGACGGATCGGCCCCCACGGACCTGAGATAAGGATGTGCGCGACGTGATGGACTGGTTGAGCAACCTCTTCGGCGGAGCAGCCGAGGAAGCAGCCCAGGGAGTGTCCGACGCCGTGGGCGGGGTCGGCGAGGCCGTGGGCGGGGTCGGTGAGACCCTGGGCGGCGCCGGAGAGGCCGCGCAGGCCTACGGCGAGGGGGCCGTCGGCGGCTTCGCCGAAGGCGCCCAGGCCTACGGTGAAGAGGCCGTCGGTGGTTTCACCGAGGGCGCCCAGGCCTACGGCGAGGAGGCCGTGGGCGGTTTCCAGGACAGCGCCGCCGAGGCGGTCGGCGGCTTCCAGGACCAGGCGGACACCGTGAGCGGTATCGCGGAGGACCCGGGCGGCGCCGCCGCCGACCACTTCTTCGGCAACAACTGACCTTCCGCCCTCCGGCCCCGGCCGGGAGGGCGTGGCCCGCCCGGAGCACCCGTGCCCCGGGCGGGCCTTCGTGCGCCGCGAGGCCTTCGCGTCGCGTCCCGTCAGCCGGGGAACAGCCGGTCCGGGCGGCCGTGCGGAGCCCGTTTCCGGCATCCGGCCGGGAACCGCCTCCGAGCCCTTCCACGAGGGCGGGGACCGCGGTCGCCCTCCCGGGCCCGGAACCCTCGGCTCACCCCCGGCGCGGCCGGGCCGCCGAGAGCACGGTGAGCGCGGCCGCCTCCCTCGCGGTACCGGCCAGGAGTTCGTCGTTGACGACGCCGAAGCGCTCACGCAGGACGGCCGGGTCGGCGGCCCGCAGCGCCTCCAGCGAGTCGTACTCCCGGAAGGTCGGTACCAGCTCCTCCCAGGCGTCCTGCGAGGCGGTGGCCCGGCGACGCGCACGGTGTCGCCCGAGGGCGCGGCGGATATCTGGCGCGCCGCGCGGCGGTGAGCGGTGTCCGCCGCGCGGCCGTCGGCCGCGGGTCCGCCGGGGGTGGAGGTCCCGGCGGACCCGGTCCGGAGGAGGGGTCCGGACGGCCGGTCTGTTGGTCGTGGGGATCAGGTGAAGTTCACGTCACTGCACAGGTAGTAGACCTGGTCCATGTGGGAGGCCTGCCAGATCGTGAACACGATGTGGTGGCCGGACCTGCCCGAGGTGCTGACGTCGATGTAGCTGTCCAGTGCCGGCGCGTAGGAACCGGTCTCCTCGACCAGTTCGAGGTCGTCCCAGCCCAGGGCCTGGGTGGTCGGGTCGAAGCCCTGCTCGGTGACGTAGACGCGGAAGTAGTCCGCGCCGTGCTGGGCCTGGTCGTACAGGTGGAGGGTGAAGTCGTCGCCGACGTCGGTGGTCTTCCACGCGCCGACCGCGTCCATCGAGTCGTAGCGGCCGCCCTCGGTGTTGCCGCCGCTGCACAGGGTCCCGTCGGGGATCTGGCCCTGGTGGTCGCCGCCCACGTTGTCGCGGTACAGGCCGTTCCAGTTCCACATGGCGTTGGGGTTGTCCTGCCACGCCTGCCAGCACATGGGGTCTTCCTGCGCCATGTCCGGGTTGAGGTGGTCGCTGCCCCAGCGCTCCCAGCAGCCGTAGTTGCGGCTGGCGGGGTCCACGATCGAGCCGTGCGCGGAGGCGGGGGCGGCCATCGTGGTCAGGGCGACCAGGGGCACGGAGGCCAGGACGAGCGCGCGTGCGGCCCAGGTCCGGCGGGTGGTCCCGGTGCTCTCGGTGGTCTCGACGGCTTGGGGGGTCGTGCTTTCCATTGCGTTCTCCATCGTTCTCGGCTTGGTCAGCCGATCGACGGGAGCGCTCCCATAGCGCATGTTACCCCTCGGAGCCGAACCGAAACAGAGCGCGCGGAAAATCCTTGGCGCACTCTTCGGAGCAGGGGCCGCCGCCTTCGGCGCCACCAGCTCGCCCGCCGGGCGGGACACCGGCGTCACCGCCGCCCGCCCGCACCGCTGCGGCGAGGCGCGGCGGCCGGGCCGCGGCCGCCGCGGTGGGGCTGCCCACCGTGTCCGTCCGGCGACCACCGGTTATTACTGACCGGTTGTGAATCAGGTCACCACCTGCGCATTTCCCTCATGTGAACCGCGTACCAGAAATACTCCGGTCATATGGTGTTTACATATCACCATTGTCGGGCTACCGTTCAGGAAAGCGTTCCGGACCCGTAACACTCCGTCGCGGAAACCGGCAACGCCCTCGCACACACTGTTCACACCCATCCCCCTACACCCCCGCTCACCCCGACTGGGAGCGCTCCCAACCCTTCCGGTCCTTTTCGCTCAGCTTTACCCCGGATCTAAGGCATGCGAATGCAGCGTTCACCTCCATAAACGCAGGGAATTGTCCGCGTCTCCCGTCTGCCGGGCCCGAAATCACCGGCCCGGCACTTCCCAAGGCTCCTTCTGGCAACCCGCTTCCACAAGGAAAGAAGAGATGAGCACACCCCCCCGTGCCACGAACCCGCGTTCGTGGACACGACGCGGCCTGGCCGCGACCTCCGCCCTGGTGCTCGGCAGCACCCTGGCGGTCGCCTCCTCCGTACCCGCCAGTGCCGCGGCCGGTTGCGAGGTCGACTACCAACTCAACGACTGGGGCTCCGGCTTCACCGCGAGCGTGGAGATCACCAACCTCGGCGACGCGGTCAACGGCTGGACCCTGGAATGGGACTTCGCCGGAAACCAGCGGGTCACCAACTCCTGGAACGGCACCGTCACCCAGAGCGGACAGAGCGTCTCGGCCACCAACGCCGGGCACAACGCCTCCCTCTCCACCGACGGCACGGCCACTTTCGGCTTCCAGGGAACCTACTCAGGAAGCAACGCCGCGCCCACGGCCTTCGAACTCAACGGCGTGCTGTGCAGCGGTGACGTCGGGGAACCGGAAGAGCCGGAGGAGCCCGAGGAGCCCGAGGAGCCCGAGGAGCCCGAGGAGCCCGAGGAGCCCGAGGAGCCCGGCAACGACGGTCGGGTGGACAACCCGTACGTGGGCGCTGACGTCTACGTCAACCCGATCTGGTCGGCCAACGCCGCCGCTGAGCCCGGCGGGGACGCCGTGGCCGATGAGCCCACCGGGGTGTGGCTGGACCGCATCAGCGCCATCGAGGGCAACGACAGCCCCACCACCGGCAGCATGGGTCTGCGCGATCACCTGGACGAGGCCCTGGTGCAGGCCGATGGTGAACCGTTGGTGTTCCAGGTGGTCATCTACAACCTGCCCGGCCGTGACTGCGCCGCGTTGGCCTCCAACGGCGAGCTGGGCCCGGACGAGATCGACCGGTACAAGAACGACTACATCGACCCGATCGCCGAGATCCTGGCCGACTACGAGGACACCGAACTGCGGGTGGTGACCACGGTCGAGATCGACTCGCTGCCCAACCTGGTCACCAACGTCTCCCCCCGCGAGACCGCGACCGAGAACTGCGACGAGATGCTGGCCAACGGCAACTACGTCGAGGGGGTGGGCTACGCCCTGGCGCAGTTGGGCGCGATCGACAACGTCTACAACTACGTCGACGCCGGTCACCACGGGTGGATCGGCTGGCAGGACAACTTCACCGCCTCGGCGGCGCTGTTCTACGAGGCGGCCAACGCCGCCGGGGCCAGCCCGGAGGATGTGCACGGGTTCATCGCCAACACCGCGAACTACTCGGCGCTGGTGGAGGACAACTTCGCCATCGGTGAGACCATCGCGGGCACGCCGGTGCGCCAGTCGGACTGGGTGGACTGGAACCAGTTCACCGACGAGTTGTCCTTCTCCCAGGCGCTGCGTGAGGAGCTGGTGGGCCAGGGCTTCGATTCCGGGATCGGGATGCTCATCGACACCTCCCGTAACGGGTGGGGCGGACCGGACCGCCCGGACGGGCCGGGGCCGAGCACGGATGTGAACGCCTACGTGGACGGGGGCCGCTACGACCGCCGTATCCAGTCCGGGAACTGGTGCAACCAGTCCGGAGCCGGTCTGGGCGAGCGCCCCCAGACCGCTCCGGAGGCGGGCATCGACGCCTACGTGTGGATGAAGCCTCCGGGTGAGTCCGACGGCTCCAGTGAGTTCATCGAGAACCCCGAGGGCAAGGGCTTCGACCGGATGTGCGACCCCACCTATGAGGGCAACCCGCGCAACGGCTACAACATGAGCGGCGCGCTGCCCGACGCGCCGATCTCGGGTCACTGGTTCTCCGCGCAGTTCCAGGAGCTGCTGGCCAACGCCTACCCGCCCATCCAGTAACACCCCCAGATCTCGGCTCCCTTCCGAGACCGGGCGCCCGTCCACCCCCGGGGGTGGACGGGCGTCCGCCATGTGCGGGCCCTGGGATCATGGGACGAAGCTCCGGGCGGCGCGGCCCCGGACACCGGACTTGGGGGAAACGCGTGGCGGCACCGCTGGAGACCGACACCGTCGTGGTCGGACTGGGAGCCATGGGGGCGCAGGCCCTGTGGCGTCTGGCCCGGCGTGGTGTGGACGTGATCGGGGTCGAGCAGTTCACGCCCGGGCACGACCGGGGCTCCAGCCACGGCGAGTCCCGCATCATCCGCACCGCCTACATGGAGGGCGCCGCCTACGTGCCGTTCGTGCGGTCGGCCTGGCGCGCGTGGTCGGAGCTGGAGGAGGCCTCCGGGACCCGGCTCGTGGTGCGCACCGGCGCCCTCATGCTCGGCGCGCCGGACAGCCCCGCCGTCACCGGGTCGGTCGCCGCCGCCGAACACCACGGCCTCCCCCACCAGGTGCTCTCCCGCGACCAGGTCGCCGAGCGCTTCCCCCAGCACGTGCTGCGCCCGGGTGAGGTGGGCGTCTTCGAGGAGGACGCCGGTGTGGTCCTGCCCGAGGCCGCGATCACGGCGGCCGTGCGGCTCGCGCGGCAGGCGGGCGCGCGGGTGCTCACCGGAGCCCGGGCGACCCGCGTCGTCCCCGACCCGGACCGCCCCCGTGTGGTGGTCGGGGACACCGTGGTCCGGGCCCGCCGGGTGGTCGTCACCGCAGGGTCCTGGCTGCCGCGGCTGGTGCCCGAGATGGCGGAGCTGGGCGGCGGCCTGCGGGTGGAGCGGCGGGTGCTGGGCTGGTTCCGCACCACGCGGGACCCGTCCCCGCACGCGCACGGGCCCGTGTTCGCCCGGGACGAGGACGACTGCACGTGGTACGGGTTCCCCAGCATGGACGGCGGGCGGACCGTCAAGATCGGGGTGCACGCCGAGGCCACGGGGAACAGGGGCGAGGGCGCCCAGTGGGGCGAGCCGGTCGACCCCGACGCGGGGCCGCGGGAGCCCGACGCCGCCGACGCGCGGCGGCTCGGACGGCTGGCCGCCGGACTGAGCGGTGTGGCCCCGCTCCCCGAGCGGATGGCGTCGTGCATGTACACGATGACGCCGGACGAGCACTTCGTCATCGGTCAGCGCCGCGAACTGCCCGGACTGGTGCTGGCGGGGGGCTTCTCGGGGCACGGCTACAAGTTCGCCTCCGCGGTCGGGGAGGCGCTGGCCGACCTCGCCCGGCACGGGCGCACGGATCTGGCCGTGGACCTGTTCGACCCGCACCGCTGGGACTGAACCGGGCGGTTCGCGGGCGGCCTGGGCCCCGGGGCGGGGTGCGCCCGGCGCGTACAGGCGTGCGATCATCGCTTCCACGCGCGGCGCGAGCGCGGCCTCACCGCCCCTCCCTCCGGAAGGACCGCCATGAACAGTCCCACCGTCCCGCGGACCGCGCTCGTCACGGGCGCGTCGTCGGGGATCGGCGCCGCCGTCGCCGCGGAGCTGGTCCGCCGCGGCTACCGCGTGTACGGGACCAGCCGCGACCCCGGGGCGGTGGCCGAGCCGGTCCCGGGCGTGGAGTACCTGGCCCTGGACTTGGCCGACGGGGCGTCGGTCGAGGCGTGCGCGGCCGCCGCGGGCGACGTGGACGTGCTGGTCAACAATGCCGGGGAGAGTCAGAGCGGGCCCTTCGAGGAGCTGCCGCCGGAGGCGGTGGAGCGGTTGTTCCGGATCAACGTGTTCGGCGCGGTGCGGCTCACCCAGCTGTTGCTGCCGGGGATGCGCGCCCGGGAGTACGGGCGCGTGGTGATGGTGGGTTCGATGCTGGCGAGCTTCCCGCTGGCCTACCGGTCCTCCTACGTGGCCTCCAAGGCGGCGCTCAAGGGGTTCGCGAACGCGCTGCGCCGCGAGGTGTCCCCGTACGGGGTGGGGGTGGCCACGGTCGAGCCGGGGTCGATCAACACCGGCATCAGCGAACGGCGGACCCAGTACCTGCGGGAGGGGTCGCCGTTCGCGGCCGAGTACCGCACCATGCTCAGGGCGCTCAACGCCAACGAGGCGTCGGGGATCGCTCCGGGGGCGGTGGCCCGGACGGTCGTGCGCGCCGTCGAGGCGGACCCGCCACGGCCGTTCTACGCGGTGGGCAGCAACGCCCCGGTGGTCTTCGCGCTGCGGCGGCTGTTCCCGCGCTCGCTCGTCCTGCGCATGGTCGCCCGCAGGCACGGGCTGTAGCCGCGGACGCGCCCGGGGCCCGAACGTCCTGGCCCCCCGGCTCCCTCGGGGCCCGGGCGGGCGGTCCCGCCGTGTCCGAGGGGTTGCGGGCGGCGTGTCCCCGGTCCCGGGTAGGTTGTCCCGACCGCAGGACACCGCCCGCCCCGGGTCCTTCCGGGGCGGGGTACAGCGACGGAGCCGCCGTGAAACAGCAGATCCACTTCATCACCCTGGCCACGGCCGACCTGGACGCCGCCCGCGCGTTCTACCGGGACGGGCTCGGCTGGGAACCGCTCATGGACGTCCCCGGGGAAATCGTCTTCTTCCAGGTCGCGCCGGGGCAGGTCCTGGGCCTGTTCGACGCGGAGAAGTTCGACCGCGACCTGGGGCGCACGCCCGGCACGACCGGGGTGTCGGGGATGACGCTGTCGCACAACGTCGACGGCCCCGAGGAGGTCGAACGGACCGTGGAGGCCATGGCACGGGCGGGCGCGCGGGTGCTCAAGACCCCGCAGCCGGGCGCGTTCGGCGGCATCTTCCACGCCCACGTGCAGGACCCCAACGGCGTGGTGTGGGAGATCGCGCACAACCCGGGCTGGCGTGTGGACGAGACCGGGCGGGTCGTGCTCGGCTGAGGCGCCGGCGCCCGCCCGCCGCAGGGGCGGGCGGGTCCCCGGCGGCGCCGGGCGGTCGCGAGGCCCCGGGGCCGGGCCGGTTCACGGTTCCAGGGGGCGCAGGCGGATGTCGTGGCCCTCGGAGTCGGCCGCCGCGAAGCGCAGCAGCCGTGCGCCCTCCTCGGTGACCGCCTCCTCCTCGGCCGGGGTGAGCGGGGCGAACAGCCGCACGTCCAGTACGGCGGGGCCGCCGCCCCGGGTCCGCTCGATCCGCCACAGCCCGCGCACGAACCCGTCCACGGTCAGCGGCGGCTCGACCACGATGTGGGGGCGCTGGTGGTCGGCGACGACGCGGGAGCGGTCGTCGTAGGAGACGAGCACGTTGTCGAGCAGCGCCAGGAAGCGGACCGGCGCGGGCGTGTCGGGGTCGGGGCGGGGCGCGTCGGGCAGGTCGAACAGCTCGCGGCCGTCCGGGTCGCGCAGGACCCGCAGCCGCGACCGCAGGCCCTCCACGACCGCGCGCATGCGGGTCATCCCGCTCCAGGCCTGGACGTCCTTGGCGGTGGCCGGGCCGAACGCGGCGAGGTAGCGCAGTACGAGGGTGTCCGGGGAGGGTTCGGCGGCCAGCGGCGCGCCGAGCCACTCCTCGGCGAGGGTGAAGGGTGTGGCGCCGCGCCGTCCCCACGTGCCGTCGGGCGGCGGGTGCAGGACGGGCAGGAGCCCCTGGGCCGAACGGGCCAGGGCGACGGGGGCGCGTCCGGGCCAGCGCTCGGCCAGGGCCCGGCCCAGGTCGGGGCGGGAGAGTCCGCCGTCGGCGAGGAGCGCGCGTGCCGCGGCGGCCAGCTCGGCGGGGTCGACACCGGGCAGGTCCCGGCCGAAGGCGCCCTTCTGCCAGCGGGCCAGCATGGGGTGCAGGGCCGGGCGCAGCCACAGGTAGTCGGCGGCGGTGACCAGGTGCTGGGTGCCCCGCAGGAGGGTGGCGCGCACGACGTCGCGGCTGTGCAGGAGCCCGGTGAGGTCCTCGATCCGGAAGTCCCGGACACGGGACCACAGGCCCACGTAGGGCGGTTCGGGGTCCTGCGCCTGGAGTCCGACGAGGTGGCGGACGACTTCTGCGGCGGTGTGGTCGGTGGTCCGGCCGAGGAGCAGTTGGCGGGACAGGGTCGCCCGGTTGAGGGCGCGGCGGTCGAGCGCGGTCATGGACGCGACTCTAGGAGGGGTGGAGGTCATCCGCTGTCCTCCACTCGTCCGCGGGGGAGGTCACCGCGTGCGGCCCTGCGGGCGGTCGGAAGCACCGGGTGTGCGGTCGGGGGCGCGGGATGGGCGGTCGGAGGCGCGGGATGGGCGGTCGGGAACGCGGGGGCGCGGGGGCGCGGGGTGGACGGGTCGGCCGGTGGAGGGGCGTGTTCGGGGCGGGGCGGCGCGGGCGTCGGCGGAGGTTGTCCTAGGTTGGGCGGGAGAACCGCAGCCAACCGAGAGAGGTGCCGCGTGAGCAGCGTCGTCAAGTTCAACGTCCTGACCGTCCCCGAAGGCGCGGGGGCGACCCTGGAGGAGCGTTTCGCCAAGCGCGCCGGGCTCGTGGAGGACCAGCCCGGGTTCGAGGAGTTCCAGCTGCTGCGCCCGGTCGAGGGCACCGACAAGTACCTCGTCTACACCCGGTGGCGGTCCGAGGAGGACTTCCAGAACTGGGTGAACGGCCAGGCCTTCCGGAAGGGGCACGCCCAGGCCGCCGCGGACGCCCAGAAGGAGGGCGCACCGGCCGGGCACGGCCAGGGCCACGGGCACGGGCACGGCGGCCCGGCCGCGACCAACAGCGAGATCTGGGGCTTCGAGGTCGTCCAGCGGGTCTCGGCCCGGTCCTGACCGCCGCGGCGGGCGCCCGCACCCCGCGGCCCGGACGGGTCAGCGGGGCTTGCGGGCCTCGATGAGGAAGCGGGTCGTGGTGGCTCTGAACGACCCCTCGCGCTCGATGTGCTCGTGCATGTCCCGGAGCCGGTCCCGGTAGGCCTCCACGGTGAACCCGGGCACCATCCAGACCACCTTGCGCAGGAAGTACACGACCGCGCCGACGTCGAAGAACTCCGTGCGCAGCCGCTCCATGCGCAGGTCGGTCACCTCCAGCCCGGCCGCCCGCGCCCCCTCGCGCGCCTGGTCCGGGTGGCGGGAGGCGCGCGCCTCCTCGGGCTGCGGCCCCAGGAAGAACTCCACCACCTCGAAGACGCTCGCCGGGCCCACCTGCTGGGACAGGTAGGTTCCGCCCGGAGCCAGGACCCGGGCGATCTCCCCCCACCACACGGTCACCGGATGGCGGGAGACCACCAGGTCGAAGGCGCCGTCCGCGAAGGGCAGCGGCGGCTCGTCCTCGTCGGCGACGACCACGACCCCCAGCGGGTGGAGCAGCCGGGTGGCCTCGGCGATGTTGGGCGGCCAGGACTCCGTCGCCGCGGTCAGGGGCGGGCGTTCGGGGACCCCCGCCAGCACCTCGCCGCCGCCGGTCTGGATGTCGAGCGCGGCGCTCGCGCGGGCCATGTACCCGGCCATGGTGCGCTGGTAGCCCCAGGAGGGGCGCTGTTCCGTGGCCCGGCCCTCAAACCAGGAGAAGTCCCAGCCGTGTGTCGGCTCCGCGTCGGCCTCGGCGACGAGCGCGTCGAAATCGCGTCCCATGGCGGCATCCTCCCCCGGGCGCCGCGGCCGGGTCCAGCGGTTTTCCCTCCCCCGGCCGAAGGAGCTGATCCGGCGGCGCGCGAGGATGGTGGACCATGAGAACCCTCGCCCGTCTTGTCGGCCTCGTGGCCCCCGCGCCCGCCGTCGCGGCCGGTCTGGTCGCCGTGCTGGTCGGGGTGACCAGTTCGGCCGCGATCGTGTTCACCGCGGCCGAGGCCGCCGGCGCCTCCTCCGAGCAGACCGCCTCGTGGATGCTGGCCCTGGGTGTGGGCATGGCGGTGACCTGTGTGGGACTGTCCCTGCGCCACCGGGCCCCGATCGTGACCGCCTGGTCCACGCCCGGTGCCGCGCTGCTGGCGGTGGGCCTGGACGGGGTGACGATGGCGCAGGCGGTGGGGGCGTTCCTGTTCTCGGCCGCGCTGATCACCCTGAGCGGTGTCACCGGGTGGTTCGAGAGGGTCATGGACCGCGTGCCGGTGCCGCTCGCGGCGGGACTGCTGGCCGGGGTGCTGCTCCAGTTCGGCATGGGGCTGTTCACGAGCATGGAGGACGACTTCGCGGTCGTGTTCGCCATGTTCGCGGCATACCTGCTGAGCCGCCGGTGGCTGCCGCGCTACGCGGTCATCGTGTCCCTGGTGGCGGGTGGTGCAGCCGCGGCGCTGCGCGGGACCCTGGACCTGAGCGGGGTGACCCCGTCGCTGGCCCGGCCGGTGTTCGTGGCTCCAGAGTTCTCCTGGCAGGTGCTGGTGAGCGTGGGGCTGCCGCTGTTCGTGGTGACCATGGCCTCGCAGAACCTGCCGGGGGTCGCGGTGCTGCGGGGCGACGGCTACCGGGTGCCGATCTCGCCGGTGATCGGGTGGACCGGGGCGACCAACCTGGTACTGGCGCCGTTCGGGTGCTTCGGGATGAACCTGGCCGCGATCACCGCGGCCATCTGCACGGGACCGCAGGCGCACCCCGACCGCGAGCGCCGCTACCTGGCCGGGGTGTGGGCGGGGGTCTTCTACCTGTGCGTGGGCGTCTTCGGCGCGACGGTGGCGTCGCTGCTGGCCGCGCTGCCGCCGCCGCTGATCCTGGGGATCGCCGGTCTGGGCCTGCTCGGAACGATCGGGGGTTCGCTGGCGTCGGCGCTGGGGGACGAGCGCTCACGGGAGGCCGCGGTGGTGACCTTCCTGGCGACGGCTTCGGGGTTCACCCTGTTCGGTGTGGGGTCGGCCTTCTGGGGTCTGCTGGCGGGTGTGCTGACGCTGGCGGTGACCCGTTCCTGGCAGCGGTCCCGGCGCACGGCTCCGGACGGCGGCGCCGAGCGGGGCACCGGGGACGTGCGGGAGCCCGAGGAGGCCGGGGAGGCCAGGGAAGCCGAAGAGGCGGTGAAGGCCGCAGGGGCCGCCCGGGGAAGGGACGGCGGAGCGCGGGAGGCCGCCGGAGCACCGGCGGACGAAACACGGATGGCCGACGGGACACACAGGGCAGAGGGGTCCGGGGAGTCCGGTGATCCCGGTGCGGACAGCCGGTCGGGACGCGGTTGAGGGGGCCGGGTACGCCACGCTCAGCGGGGTCGTCAACATGACCTGGTAGGGGCGGCGGAACGGGCTTTCCCCGGTCAGCACCGCGCCGTGGTCCGGGATCCGGGCCACGGCGCGGCGGTGTACGCGCCCGCCCCGAGCCTGGAACCCGCGATCGGTCCCAGCCCGGCCCATACCCGGGCACCCGGGGCCGGGTGCCCGGGCGCAGACGCTCCGGAACCCGGGACCGGACCGCGGCGGGAGGACTCAGACCGTGGCGAGGATCCGTCCGGCCTCGGCGACCGCCGAACCCAGGTCCTGGGGGTCGGCGGTCATTCCGGCGACCACGAAGTCGATCTCCTCCAGATCCGCCATGGACAGCAGTGCCTTGTCGTTGGTGACCCAGATCCCGCGCTCGGCCAGGACCGCGTGCGCGGCCTGCGAGGCGGCCTGGGCCAGGAGGCCCGCGGTCTGGGCGACCCTGCCGTAGGGGGCGTGGTCGTGCTGGGCGTAGGACAGGGTGGCCGCGGCCCTGCCCCGCCAGACGGGCGGCGCGCTCCTGCGCAGCGCCTCGGGGTAGTCGGGCCGGGGCAGGTCCCCGACGACGACCCGGCCGATGGCGAGTTCGGCGACGACCAGGTAGGTGGGGATACCCGCCAGGTGGAACATGAGCGGTTCCACCAGGAAGCGTCCCTGCCGCGCTTCGGCGATCTGGTGCTCGACCACGTCCAGGTCGCGGTAGTGCACGTCCACCGCCCGGCCGTCGATCCGCAGCCAGGCGCCGCCGTTGAAGACACCGCCTCCCCAGCCGCCGATCTCCGACACCTCCCCCTCCCAGCCGAGGTCCCGCAGCGTCTGCGGGTCGAAGTCCCCCCGGTAGTAGACCGCCAGGTCCCAGTCGCTGTCGGGGCGGTGGGTGCCCTGGGCCCGGGAACCGCCGAGGGTGACCGCCTCGACGGCTGGAAGGGCGGCGAGCCGGTCGGCGGTGGCGGACAGGAAGGTCGCGTCGTCATGTGCGGAGGTGGACATGGTGGCCATCATCGCGGATGGCGTGTGCCGTCCGCCATGAGGTTTGCGCCGAGCCGGTGACCAGCGCGGACGACGGCCTCGCCGGGCGTCGCCGGGTGCGCGGTCATCTCCGCGCCGGTTCGGCCTGCGGCTGCTCCGCCCGCACGGTTCTTTGGCATCCTCTTCCGCCTGAAGGCGGGAGAACCCAGCCAACGGAACCCGTTCGCCGCTGGTGGTCTACGCTTCACAGCCCGCCTGGCGGCGAGGGCTCCACGTCCTGGCACCCACAATGTCCTGGGGCGCTTGCTGCTTGGTCAGGTGCTCGATGTTGCGCGCGGCGTTGGTGTCGGCGTTGGCTGTGTATCCGCACCCCGGTGCCTGGCACACGAACCGGTCCCGCGACTCGCGGCCGCCCTCGGTGATGGCCTGGCGTGCCGAGCAGCGCCGCGAGGTGTAGGGGGCGGGCACCCGCACCAGGTACCCGCCCCGGTCGGCGAGCTTGTACTCCAACAACGTGACCGTACGTCCCCACGCCTGTCCGGCGATGGCCCGGTTCAACCCGGATTTTCGTGCCACGTTGGTGCCCGGGGCCTCCACCGTCCCCCGAGCTGAACGGACCATCCCGGCGATGTGCAGGTCCTCGACCCCCACCACACCGAACTCCTCAGCCAGGGCGTGCGTGACCTTGTGCTGCCAGCCCAGGGCGCGGCGCTTGGCTTTCGCGCGCACCCGGGCGATCTGGTCATAGGTGCGCCGCAACCGGTGCGAAGACGGCTGCCCGGGTGTGCGCTGCCGCCGTTGACGTGCGGCAGCGCACTCCAACCGGCGCAGACGCTCGGTTTCGCCTCCAGACAGCCACGGCCCGTGCTCACGGAACGTCCCATCGGACAGGGCGAGCGGCTTGGCCACACCCCGATCGATCCCCACCCCCGGGCCGACATGGGGTGCCGGTTCCTTGACCTCGGTACGCACCCTCAGCACCACGTGCCAGCCGTTAGCCTCCCGCACCAACCGCGCACCGGTAACCCTGTTCGCGGCGTCAGCGTGCTTGCCCACCGGTAGGTCCTTGGTCCACCGGAAGCGGACCACGCCGACCTTGGGGATCCTCACGGCCCCCCACGTGCGGGTGAGGCGCTCGATGTTCAGGTCCCGCCCCTGGGGAATGTCCACGCACATCCGTGAACGCAACCGGGACTTGAAGACGGGCGGCCCTGCCCGGCCCGCCCAGCAGTTCTGCCACGCCCGGAAGTAGGCCTTCAACACCTGCTGCGCGGCCTGCGCCGGAAGAACAGCGAGCCAGGGCAGGTCTTTGCGGGCCTGACGAATCGCGGCGTCGGCGTCTTTGAGGGACACCCGCCGGTTCTCCGAAGACATCGTCCACCACGCGTGCAGGAGGTTCCACAGGGCGCGGGGCGTGGCCCTGGGTTTCCAACCCCGAGAGTTGGTCCTTGGTGGGGTAGAGGCGGGTCTTGTGGCCGCGTTCGCGCTTGATGTGTCACCTCCTGCCTGGTCTGGGTCGACCCTAGCGCGGGGGTGTGACGTTTCGTGATGGTCGTTTCACCTACCGACTGAAGCCGGTGGCACTCTCGCGAAGGAGGGGTAGGTTCCCCAGCGCAGGAGGCGTTCGGCCGGGCCCCGGATCCCCGCGCGGCGCATGAGGTCGGCCAGGACCACGGTGGCCGACCAGACGGCGACGCCGACCAGGACGGCGGCGGTCCCGGACAGCTGTGGCGCCAGGTCCAGGGCGTAGGGCGCGAACAGCACCATCCAGCCCACGGACTGCAACAGGTAGCAGGTCATGGAGCGCTGGCCCGTGGCGACCAGGGCCCGCACGACGGGTCCTCTGCGGTCACCGAGGCGGACCGCGACCAGCGCGATGAGCGCGGCGTAGCCGAAGCCGCCCGCGTAGCCGGTCAGGACGTGCAGCCAGCCCACACCGGCCTTGAGCACGAACTCGGGCGCCCACAGCTCGGTGGCCACCAGGGCCTGCGGCAGTCCGCCGACCACGGCCACCGGGATACCGATGAGGGCGACACGACGAAGCAGCCCGAGGTGGAGCTCGGGCTGTTCCATGAGGCGGCGGCGGGCCGCCCAGACCCCGATGAGGAAGGGGAACACCGAACTCGCCACGAGCATCGGGGTCATGACCGGCCAGGTGAACAGGCGTGTGACCATGTCGGCCAGCGGGTCCTGGGTGAGGACCCCGCCCGCCTCGGGGTCGGAGAGCGGGAGGCTGTTCATGACCGCGTAGAACAGCGACCCCAGGGAGGCCCAGGTGAGGGCGTGGGCGAGCAGGCGCCGGTCACCGGCGTGCAGCAGCCCCGCGAACATCAGGGCGATGAGCCCGTAGACCGAGACGATGTCGCCGAAGAAGAGCAGGAGCGTGTGCAGGAGCCCGATCAGCACCATCCACCGGCCGCGGCGACGCACCAGTGAGCGCACCCACGGCTCCGGGCGCCCCTCGGCGGTGCGGCGCAGGTGGATCCAGGCGAGCCCGTAGCCGAACAGCGCCGCGAACATGGGGTACCCGCGAGCCTCGGCGAACAGCATCAGCAGGGCGGTGGAGGCGGTGTCGAGGAGGCCGCCCGTGGCGGAGCCCTGTCCCGCGGTGGCCATCACCCAGACGATGTGCGCGTGCACGACGGCGATGACCAGCAGCATCACCCCGCGTGCCAGGTCGGGCGCCAGGGAGCGCCGGTCGAGTGCCACACCCCCGGGCGAGGGCGGCGGAGAGGGGGGAAGAGACATACTGAACTCCGTTCACGCGGAAGGGGATAGCATTGGATACGGAGGCGTATCCAATTCCTCTTCTAAGATACGGCATCGTAGCTTAGTTGGGAAGAGCATGGTTGACGGGGAGCGGCCGCGGGCTGGCGACGAGGCGCGGGAGACGGCGCCCGAGGCGCGGGAGGAGGCGCCCCGGGCCACGCGCAGACGCGGGCGGGAACTGCTGGACGCCATCCACGAGGCGGTCATCCTGGAGGCCGCCGACGTCGGCGTCGCCCGCCTGTCCATGGAGGGGGTCGCCCGCCGGGCGGGCACGGCCAAGACCTCGCTGTACCGGCGCTGGCCCACGCCGGGGGACATCCTGCTGGACGCGATGTACCACACCTACCCGCAGGAGGTCCCCACGCCGGGCGCCGACGACCTGCGCGGGGACCTCGTCAGGGCCCTCATGCTCCTGCGCGACACCATGAGCCGGTCCCTGGGACAGGCGATGTTCTCCGTGGTCGCCGAGGCCAGGCACCACCCCGAGCTCTACGACCGGTTCGTGCGGGAGGTCTTCGACTCGCGCGGGGGGCGCTTCACCCGCACCGTCCTCGAACACTACGCCGACCACGGCAGGGTCGACCCCTCCCGCGTCACCTCCGTCACCGACGACATCGGTGAGGCCATGCTCATCAAGTACGCCATGGACCACCAGGGGCCGCCCGACGGGGAGTACGTGGAGCGGATCGTGGACGAGGTGATCCTGCCCGTCCTCGGCCTGGACCCGCGTGCCCCCTCCCCCGCCGCCCCGGAGGAGGGTTCCCCCGCGTCCTCCGGCGGTTAGCGCACGCGGCGGCCCGGAGCTCCGCAGAAGGGCGCGTCGCCGTCGGCGGGTGCGGACCGCACCGCCCGGCGCGCGGCGCCGCGGGCCGTTGGAACACGGGCGGGCCGCGGAGACGGGAAGCCCCCGTGGACACCGCCCGTCCCGCTGACCGCCGGGAACCGGGCGGCGGGTCCGGCGCGTACCCGGTGGAGGCCACCGGCGCCGCCGACCGCTGGGAACCGGGCGGGCGCCCGGACAGGGCGTGCCCGGTGGTGCCGCCGGTGCCGTGACCCGCTGGGAATCCGGCGGGCGCCGGGGCTAGGGTGCGGGGCATGCGCATCCCCGCGTCCGTGGACGCCGCCCGTGCCGAGGAACTCGACGTGGGGCTTTCCGGAGCCCGTGTGGCCCGGCTGTTCGACGCCCGGGACCGTCCCTTCGCAGTGCTCAAGTCGGTGGACGCCGACCGCCCCGACCTGGTGGCCGAACTCCTGGGCCAGGAGCGGCGCCTGCGCTGGTTGGCCGGGCGGGGGCTGCCGGTGCCGCGCGTGCTGGACTCGGGCTCCTGGGCGGGGCTGCGCTGGCTGACCATGAGCCACCTGGACGGGCGCGCCGCCCACGAGCCCTGGCCCGCCGGGGAGCGGTCGCGGGTGGTCGTCCTGCTCGCCCGGGCCGCCCGCGCGCTGCACCGCGTTCCGGCCGCGGAGTGCCCCTTCGACATGACGCTGCCCGCCCAGCTCGAACGGGCGCGGGAGCGGGTCGCCTCCGGGCTGGTGGAGCGTTCCTGGGCCGCCGCGGGCAGGCAGGGGCCGCCCGCCGCCGAGGTGCTCTCGGAGCTGGCCGCGCTGGCGCGCGCCCTGGGCCCCGGGCCAACCGCGCTGGTCCACGGCGACTACTGCCTGCCCAACGTGCTGCTCGACACCGGCTCCGTGCGCGGCGGTGCTGGGGGTGCTCGCCGGTCCGCGGGCGGGGACCCCGGTTCCGCGCGGCCGGACGGCTCCCCGGCCGCCGGGGAGGGCCGGGCGGACGGCTGGGCCCTGGTGGACCTGGGGCGGGCCGGACTGGGGGATCCCCACGCGGACCTGGCCGACATGGCGGGCAGCCTGCTCAGTCCGATGAACCCGCAGTTCGGGCCGCGGGACGTCGAACGGTTCCTGGACGCCTACGGGCGGGAGGACGTCGACCCCGAGCGGCTGCGGCTGTGCGCCGGGGTCAACTCCTTCTTCTGGCCCGTGTGAGGGCCCCGGCCGGAGCGGCCGGGGCCTGTGACGGCGCTGCGCCCTCCCCCTACCGGGGAGCGCCGTTGCCGTTGCCCCCGTTGCGCTCACCGGCGCGGGCCCCGGCCTCGCCCAGGCGCCGGTGCCGCCGCTGGATCCGGCGCGCCCTGGTGGCCAGCGGGGCCTTGCGTTCGCGCTGGAGGCCCGACCCCTCCGCGAACTCGCCGTGCAGCGAGCGCACCAGCCCCACCATCATGAAGAAGCCGATCACGAAGAAGGGCAGCCCGAACACGATGATCGTCTGTTGCAGGGCGTCCAGGCCGCCCACGCCGGTGGCGGTGAGCACGGTCGCGGCGACGACGCCCTGGGTGATGCCCCAGAACACCCGCTGCCGGGTGGGGTTGTCGCTCTTGCCGGAGCAGAGCATGTCCACCACCAGGGATGCCGAGTCGGCCGAGGTGGTGAAGAAGATGATGACGATGAGGATGGCCAGCACCGACACGACCGTGGTCAGCGGGAAGTGCTCCAGGAAGGCGAAGAGGGAACCGGGGATGTCCCCCTGCGTGACCACCTCGTCCACCAGGCCGCCGCCCTGGTTGCGCTCGATGTCGAAGGCCGACAGGCCGAACACGCTGAACCACACGACGCTGAACGCGGTGGGCGCGGCCAGCACGCCGAGGATGAACTCGCGGATGGTGCGGCCCTTGGAGATGCGCGCGACGAAGATGCCGACGAACGGCGACCAGGTGATGGTCCACGCCCAGTAGAAGACGGTCCAGGAGCCCTGCCAGCCGGTGTTGGCGAAGGTGTCGTTCCAGAACGACAGCGGGACCAGCATCTCCAGGTAGACGCCCGTGGTCTCGATGATCCCCTTGGCCAGGTAGAGCGTCGAGCCGGCGAGGAAGACGAAGACCAGCAGCCCCACGGCCATGTAGATGTTGATCGTGGACAGCCACTTGATGCCGACGTCGAGGCCGGTGGCCACGGAGATCACGGCGATGGTCGTGACGATCGCGATGAGGATGAGCTGGCTGACGCGGTTCTCCGGCATGCCGAACAGGATGTTGAGGCCGCTGTTCATCTGGAGCGTGCCCAGGCCCACGGTGACGGCGACGCCGAACAGCGTGCCCAGGACCGCGACGATGTCGATGGTCCGCCCGATGGGGCCGTTGATCCGGTCGCCGAGGAAGGGCTGGAAGACCGAGCTGACCCGGAAGGGCAGGCCCTTGCGGTACACGAAGTAGGCGAAGGCGAGCCCGGGCAGGCAGAAGATCGTCCAGGTGTGCAGGCCGAAGTGGTAGAGCGTGAAGCCCATCGCCTCCTCGGCCGCCTCGACGGTCAGCGGGTCGACCCCGGAACGCGGCGGTTCGGCGTAGTGGCTGATGGGCTCGGCAACGCCCCAGAACATCAGGATGCTGCCGATGCCGGCGGCGAACAGCATGGCGAACCAGGCGGAGTTGCTGTAGTCGGGCGTGCTCTCCGGCGATCCCAGCCGTACGCGCCCGAACCTGCTGAACGCGATCCAGATCAGGAAGATCAGGAAGGTGGTCACACCGAGGATGTAGAACCATCCCAGGTTGGTGAGGATCCAGCCGGAGGTGGTTCCGAAGACGGCGTCCACCGTGTCGGTGAAGAAGATCGCGGACACCACGAAAACGATGGTCAACGCGGCGGACACGAAGAAGATCGCCGGGTTCGTCTCGAGCCCCAGCTTTTGCGCCAGCTTTTGGAACATGCCGATTGCTTTCTGGTGATTCGGGGACGTTCGTCGAGGGACAAGGGCCCGTCAGCCCGCACCGACCTCGGGCAAGGATACGTCCTTGGGGGCGGGGTTCCCTGTTTATCCTTCCTTTCCGGGAGAGTCGGGAACGTCCTTACCCGCCACCATTAGCAACACACCGAAAAATCGCTGTTTAAATATGCCGAAAGCCACATTAGGCATGTTCTTGCGGGGTTGAATGCGCTACGCACCCTTTCGCGCGCATACGTACCACCCCGTCACCGCGCACGGGAGCAGCGGAGGAGACCGGGGACCTCAGCCCGGAGAAGGACGGCCCGGAACGGGCAGGAGCCGACCGGGCGACGCCCGCGAACCGCGCGCGGCGGCGCGCTCCGCCCCCACGCGGCGGGGCCGGGAGCGCCGGGGCGGGGAGGGCGGGCTCTCCGACGGGCTCCGCCCCCGCGCGGAGGCGGTCAGGCGTCGAGTTCGCCCAGCAGCTCGCGCACGCGCTCCGGCTGCTCGTACAGCGACAGGTGCCCCGCGCCCTCGATGGTGTGGACGTCGGCGTCCAGGAACCGGCGGGCCGGGCCGTGCAGGCGCGCGGGCGAGAAGAACGGGTCGTGCGACCCGGTCGCGACGGCGACCGGGGTCCGGGCCCAGGCGCGGAAGTGCTCCGCCGGCAGCGGGCTGGGGGTGGACCCCGCGCGGCAGTACCGGGCCACCAGGGTCAGCCACTCGGCCTCGGCCCGGTGCTTGTCGCACTCGGTGGAGGGGCCGCTGAGGAACTCCACCAGGCGCCCGCTGGTCTGCTCGTTGGGGTGGATCATCCACGGCAGGGTGGCGCGCATGGACTCGGAGCTGACCCCGGCCGCGGTCAGTCCGGCCGGGTTGAGCAGCAGGATCCCGGCGACCAGCGGGGACGGCGTGGAGGCGAGCGCGATGGCGGCGCCGCGCGAGTGCCCCAGCACGAGGACGGGTCCGTCGGTGATCTGGGGCAGGAGCTCGTCGAGCCACGCGCCGTAGGTCTCGATCCTGGCGCCGCCGACCCTCTGATTGCAGCTCAGGCCCGGCTGCCCGGGCAGGTCGACCAGCAGCACCGGCCGGTCCGCGGACAGCGCGCGGGCCGCGGGCACCGTGGAGGCCGCGTTGAAGTTGGTGCCCGAGAGCACCAGCACCGGGGTGCCGGGGCCGCCCGCGGAGCGGAAGGCCTGCGTGCTGCCCAGACGGGTCTCCACGGGCGGGAGGGGTCCGAGTTCGGGCCACTGGCTCAGGGCTTTGTGGCACCAGGCGTGCACGGAGCGCTCGGCGTTGTCGGAGCGGTACACGCGCGCGGTGCGTTGCGGGACGACGGTCATGATCTGCTTCGCCTAAGAGGAGACTGGCCGCCGTCCTTGCTTGTCGGCGCGCCAAGAGAGGACTGTACGCCTCCGTTCGGCACCACGCCACTCGGGGACGCTCGGAGTGTCCCAACAGACACGCGAAAGAGATCCGCACCCGGCACGGGGTGTCCCCTGTTGATCCGTTCGCCCTGCTCTGAGGGCTTTCGTCCGTCCCTTCTCGGCCGTGTCCGGCCCCGCTCCCCCGGCCCCGCGGGGGTGTTCCCGGACCGGGCGCCGGCCCGGGAACACGCCGGTCAGCCGACCGTGGCGGGGTCCGAGCCGATCCGGCCGCCCCGGTCGAGAGCCGAGACCCGGTCCATGTCCTCGGCGGACAGCTCGAAGCCGAACACGTCGAAGTTCTCGCGGATACGGGACGGGGTCACCGACTTGGGGATCACGACGTTGCCGAGCTGGAGGTGCCAGCGCAGCACGACCTGCGCCGCGGACCTGCCGTGCTTCTCGCCCAGGGCGGTCAGCTCCGGGTCCTCCAGCAGCCCCTTGCCCTGGCCCAGCGGGCTCCAGGCCTCGGTGAGGAGGCCGTGGCGGGCGTTGACGGCCCGCATGGCCTCCTGCGAGAAGTAGGGGTGCAGCTCGATCTGGTTGAGCACGGGGACGACGTCGGTCTCCGCGACCAGGCGGTCCAGGGTCTGCTCGGTGAAGTTGGACACGCCGACGGCCCTGGCGCGGCCCTCGGCGTGGATGCGCTCCATCGCCTTCCAGCTCTCGACGTAGGCGTCCTGCCGAGGGCAGGGCCAGTGGATCAGGTACAGGTCCACGTAGTCCAGGCCGAGGCGGTCCAGGCTGGCATCGAAGGCCTTGAGGGTGCTGTCGTAGCCCTGCTCGTCGTTCCACAGCTTGGTGGTGACGAACAGCTCCTCGCGGGCGATGCCCGACTCGGCCAGGGCGCGGCCCGTGCCCCGCTCGTTGTCGTAGATCCTGGCGGTGTCGATGCTGCGGTACCCGGTCTCCAGGGCGGTCGCGACCGCGGCCCGGGCCTCGTCGTCGGGAACCTGCCAGACGCCGAACCCGAGTTGGGGCATGGTGAGGCCGTTGTTCAGCGTGACGTACTGCATGAGCGCCCTTCCGTCGTGGCGGACTCGTTGTTGCTCGTGTTGTTGCTCGTGGGGTGCTCCCCCATGGTGGCCACCTGGAGTGCACTCCAGGCAAGCGGTTCAGGGTGTGAGGTGGACCAGCATCTTGCCCGTGTTGGCGCCCCGCATCATGCCGAGGAAGGCCCGCACGGCGTTGTCGATGCCGTCGACGACGGTCTGCTCGGTGCGCAGCCTGCCGTCGACGATCCACTCGGAGGCGCGCTCGGCGTACTCCTTCATCAGGTGGCTGTGGTCGCCGGCGATGAACCCGCGCAGGGTGAGGCGCTTGCCGACGGCCAGGAACAGGTTGTCGGGGCCGGGCTCGGGCTTGGTGGCGTTGTACTGCGAGATCGCGCCGCACAGGGCGATCCGGCCGTGGTTGCGCATCGCGGCGATGGCGGCCCTGAGGTGGTCGCCGCCGACGTTGTCGAAGTAGACGTCGATCCCCTCGGGCGCGGCCTCGGCGAGCTGCTCCTCCAGGCGGCCCTCGCGGTAGTCGATGGCGGCGTCGAAGCCGAAGTCCTCCAGGAGGCGGCGCCTCTTCTCCGGACCGCCCGCGGAACCGACCACCCGGGACGCGCCCAGCTGGCGGGCGATCTGGCCGGCGGCGGACCCGACCGCTCCCGCGGCGCCGGAGACGAACACCACGTCGCCCTCGCGCACCGGGGCGACCTCGGTCAGACCGGCGTAGGCGGTGAGGCCGACCATGCCCAGCACGCCGAGGTAGGCCTCGGCGGGCGCCAGGGAGGCGTCCACCGCGCGCACGGACTCCGCGGGCAGCAGCGCGTACTCGCGCCATCCGGCCCCGTGCAGGACGGTGGTGCCCACGGGGACGTCGTCGCTGCCTGAGGCGGTGACCACGCCCACCGCACCGCCGTCCATCGGCTCACCGAGCCGGAACGGGGGGACGTAGGACTTGGCGTCGTTCATGCGGCCGCGCATGTACGGGTCCACGGACATCCAGTCGTTGCGCACCAGGACCTGTCCGGGTCCGGGGTCGGCGACGGTGGTCTCCACGAGGGAGAAGTCGGTGGGCTCGGGCTCGCCGACGGGACGGGCCACCAGGTGGACCTCCCTGCTGGTGACGGACATGACGTGACCTCCGTGACTTCGCTGGGTGTTGGCGCGGTGACCCGCGGACCGAACAGACACTAGTCCGACTATCCATTCACCGACCAATAAAATCGGCGAGGTGAGCTATAGGAATGTCAATGGTTCGGGCACGGCGGCCGACCCGGGGCCCGGCGGGCCGCTCGATCTGCAGCAGTTGAGGACCTTCCTGGCGGTACACCGGTCGGGGTCCTTCACCGCCGCCGCGCAGCTGCTGCGGCTGTCGCAGCCCACGGTCACCACCCAGGTCCGTTCCCTGGAGCGGCGGCTCGGACACCCCCTCTTCGAGCGGCTGCCCCGGGGCGTGGCGCCGACCGCCGAGGCCAACGACTTGGCCGCGCGCGTGGCCGAACCCCTGGACGCGCTGGAGGTGGTGGCCGGGCGCGGCGGGGGCGGCACGTCCGCGTCGCCCCCGCCGCTGCGCGTGGCGGGTCCCGCCGAGGCGCTGCACGCGCTGGTGCTGCCCGCGCTCGCGCCCCTGGTGGAGGGCGGCCTGCGGCTGCGCGTGCGCACCGGTCCGGCCGAGGACCTGCTGGAGGAGCTGCGCCGGGACCGGCACGACCTGGTGGTGTCCGCGGTGCGGCCGCGCGGACGGACCCTGGTCGCCGAACCCCTCGCCGACGAGGAGTTCGTGCTGGTGGCGTCGCCGGGGTGGGCGGACCGGATCGGCCGCGACCGGCTCCTGCGCCAGGGCGCCTCCGCGCTGTGCGCGGTCCCGCTGGTGGCCCACGACGAGGAACTGTCGGTGCTGCGCCGCTACTGGCGGCAGGTGTTCGGGGTACGGCTGACGTGTGCGCCCGCGGTCACCGTGCCCGACCTGCGCGGGGTGGTGTCGGCCGTCACGGCGGGGGCGGGGGTGACGGTGCTGCCGCGCCACCTGTGCCGGGAGGCGCTGGCCGAGGGCCGCCTGGTGGCGCTCCTGGCCCCGGAGGAGCCTCCGGTCACCACGCTGTACCTGGTACGGCGCCCGGGGGTGGCGGACAACCCGTGCCTGGAGGGGGTGCACCGGCGCCTGGTGTCGGCCGCCCGCGCCTGCTGAGGGGGCCGCCCGGGGGTTCGGAGCCACCAGGGGCTCGGCGCCGCCGGGAGCGGATGCCGACAGGGATTCGGCGCCGCCGGGAACGGATGCCGACAGGGGGTTCAGTGCGGCCGGGGGCGACGCCCGGGGGTTCAGTGCCATCGGGCCCGGGTGCCGCGGCCGCCCCGAACCCGCGCCGCGGTGGTGTAGTCCTAACCCGGTGAAGGGCGGGCGACGGCGTCCGCTCCGGGGAGGACGGCGATGGAACGCGTACGGGTACCGGACAGTGGCACGGAAGCGGCGGACGACGGGGGCTCCGGGCCCCCGGGCCGCTCCCCCGCGGTGACCGTCCTGGTCGCGCTGGCCGCCGCGGGGCTCGCGGTGTTCGCCCTGCTGCGGGTCCTGGGCCTGGAACGGGGCTGGCCCCTGGTGCCCGCGCTGGCCTTCACGCCCTACGCGCTGGCCGCCGCTCCGCTGGCGGCGGTGGTGGCCGGACTGCTGCGGCGCTGGGGGTCCATGGCGGTCCTGACCGCGGTGACGTTGGCGCTGGCCGCCGTGGTCGTGCCCCGCGCGGTGCCGTTCGGCGTGACCTCGGCGGGCGGTCCGGTCGTGCGGATCATGACCCTGAACATGCTCGGCGGCGGCGCCGACGTGAACCGGGTGGTGTCGCTGGTGCGCGACCGGAAGGTGGACGTGCTCACCCTCCAGGAGGTCACCCCCGACCTGGTGCGCGAACTGTCCGCCGCCGGGCTGGACGGCCTGCTGCCGCACGCGGTCGACCGCTCCGACCCCCGGGGCGTGCACGGGAGCACCGTCCATTCGGCCTTCCCGCTCACCGACGCCGGCGGCGGGGAGGCGGGCCGGGACGCGTTCGCGATGCCGACCGCCGTCGTGCGGCTGCCCGAGGACGGCGACGGGGACGGGGAGGCCGACGTGCTGGAGGTGACGTCGGTGCACGTCCCGCCGCCGCTGTCCCCCGCGTACACCGACTCCTGGCGCGGGGAGCTGGAGGGCCTGGCCGAGGCGGACGACCCGGACACGATGCGGGTCCTGGCCGGGGACTTCAACGCCACGCTCGACCACGCGGCGCTGCGCGAGGTCCTGGACGCGGGGTACCTCAGTTCGGCCGCTGTCCTGGGCGAGGGGCTGGAGCCCACGTGGCCGGTGGGACGGGCGGTGCCGGGCCTGGCCATCGACCACGTGCTGGTGCACCCCCGGATGGGCGTCGACGGACTGGAGGTGGTGGAGGTGACCGGCACCGACCACAGGGCGGTGCTGGTCGAGGTGTCCCTGCCCTCGCCCCGCTAGGCTTCCCGGCTTCCCGGCTTCCCGGCTTCCCGGCTTCCCGGCTTCCCGGCTTCCCGGCTTCCCGGCTTCCCGACGGGGACGGTACGGGGACGTCCGGCCCGTCCTTGACCCTCGCACCGGTGGCACGGTCTACCGTCGCCCCGTGAGCGAGTTGACCGAACCGATCACGGGAACCGCCCTCCAGGTGGTCCTGCCCGACGAGTCCGCGCGGATGTCCCCGGGAACCCTCGTCGACCTGGGCGTTCGCGCCGAGGAACTGGGTGCGGACGCGGTGTGGCTGCCCGACCACCTGCTGCCGCCCGCGCCCTACGGCCGCACCTTCGACGGTGTGTACGAGCCGCTGGTGACCCTGGCCCACCTCGCGGCCCGGACCCGGCGGATCCGGCTGGGCACGTCGGTGCTGGTGGCGCCGATGCGCGACCCGTTCGTCCTGGCGAAGCAGGTGGCGACCCTGGACGCCCTGTCCGAGGGGCGCTTCGTCCTGGGCGTGGGGACCGGCTGGTCGCGCGAGGAGTTCGAGGCCGTGGGGTCGGACTTCGCCACGCGCGGCGCCCGGACCGACGAGACGCTGCGACTGCTGCGGCACCTGTTCGAGGGCGAGGGTCCGTTCGAGGGGCGTTTCCACTCCTACGAGCGCGGGGTGTTCGCCCCCCGTCCGGCGCGGCGCGTGCCCGTGATGGCGGGCGGCACGTCCGAGCGGGCGCTGCGGCGGGCCCCTGAGTGGGCCGACGTGTGGCAGGGCGTGGGACTGGACACGGCGGGGTTCGTGGAGGCCCGGAACCGGCTGCGGGAACTGACCCCGCGGCCGGTGCGCGCGGGAACGCGGATCGCCTGGTCCGGGGGCGAGGAGGAGTTCGAACGCGCCGTCGGGCTGTTCCGGGAGCTGACCGCCGCCGGGGCGGACGCGGTGGCGGTGTGGTTCGGCGACGCGGAGGGCTTCGGCGACCGGATGGAGCGGTTCGCGGCGGCACTGCGCTGACAGGGGACGCAGGGCCGAGCGACGGCGCCGCGCCGACCGGCGACGAAGTGCCGACCGGCGGCGGAGGGCCGGTGCGGCGTTCCTACTCCTGCGAGCCGAAGAGCCCCCGGCCCCCGTACTTCTTGTGGATGGCCTGCTTGGACACGCCGAGCACCCGGGCGATCTCGGCCCAGGTGGAGCCGCGGTTGCGGGCGCGGCGGACGAGGACCGCCTCGACCCGCTCCATCTCCCTGCGCATCCGGACGGTGGCGTCCAGACCCACCAGCGGGTCGTCGGCTCCGGTGGCGCGGGCGAGGGAGGTCAGCTGTTCGGCGTCCATGGGTCAACTGTAATTGACATACCCGTGGTGGCGCACCCGTGGCGTGTCCTCGTCGTGCGGGCGGAGGAGGGCCGGACCCCGTGCCGGATCGGGTCGGTCCCCCCTCCCGGCGGCCCGGCGGGGTGCCGCCGACGACGCCCCGGCGGTCGCGGGTGGCACCCTGGAGTCCCCGACGAGGACCGGACGAAGGAGTGACGTGGGCGGCTACGACGAGGCGACCGTGCTGTTCGACCTGGACGGCGTGCTGGTGGACTCCACCGCGAGCATCCGCGCGGGGCTGACCGCGTGGGCCGTGGAGCGCGGCGTGGACGTGGGCGCGGTGCTCGAACACCACCACGGGCGGACCGACGTGGACCTGGTCCGCCTCTTCGCCCCGCACCTGGACCCGCTGACCGAGGCGCCACGGATCGAGGACCACGAGGCCGCCGCCGGGGACGGTGTCCGGGGCGTGCCCGGCGCGCGCGAACTCCTCACCGAACTCGACGCGCGCGGACGCCCCTGGGCGATCGTCACGTCGGGGAGCGACCGGATCGCGCGTTCGCGGATCGCGACGGCGGGGCTGCCCCTCCCCCGCGTGCTGGTGACCGCCGACCAGGTGGCTGCGGGCAAACCCCACCCGGCCCCGTACCTGCTGGGCGCCGAGCGCATGGGGGCCGCCCCCGAGCGGTGCGTGGTGGTGGAGGACTCGGTGAGCGGGGTCCGCTCCGGGCTGGACGCGGGCATGCCCGTGGTGGCCATGGCATCCACGACCGGCGCGGAGGATCTCGCGCACGCGACGACCGTGGTGGCGGACCTCGAAGCCGTGGCGGCGCTGCTGCTCCCGTGACCGCCGCGCCGGGTCGGCCCGCCCGCGACGCGGGGAAGCGCTCCGAGCGGCCGGGCCCCTCTCATTCACGACCGCTCGGGGCGAGGCCCCGTCGACCGCGTCCGGCGGCGCCGGAACGCCTGACGACGTACGGAGCACCCTTGAACGAGGGCATCACCATCGACCGGGCCCGCGCAGAGGACGTGGCGGCGATCGTCGCCATGCTCGCCGATGACGAGCTGGGCTCCCGGCGCGAGGACCCCGGGGACCCGGCCCCCTACCTGGCGGCCTTCCGAGTGATCGACGCCGACCCGCACCAGTTCCTGGCGGTGGCCCGCCGCGGGGGTCAGGTGGTGGGAACCCTCCAGTTGACGTTCCTGCCGGGTCTGTCCCACCGGGGCGCCACCCGCGCCCAGGTGGAGGCGGTGCGGGTGCACTCGGACGAGCGCGGCGGCGGCCTGGGCACCGGCCTGCTGGTCTGGGCCGAGGAGGAGGCCCGCCGCCGGGGAGCCGCCATGCTCCAGCTGACCTCGGACGCCTCGCGCGGGGACGCGCACCGCTTCTACGAGCGGTTGGGGTACACCGCCTCCCACGTCGGTTTCAAGAAGCGGCTCGGCTGAGCGGACACGCAACGGCGAACGCGGAGCCGAGGACCCGCGACCGAACGGGCACCGGCGTGCGGCTACGGCGTCCGGCGGGCCAGGTGGAGCCGCGTGACGTAGGGGACGCGCACGTTCCCGTCGGGGAAGTGCGCGGTGACGAGCCCGGTGAGGGCGGCCCGCGTGCGCTCCTCGCCGATGTTGCGGACCACGGCGGCCATCCTGCTTGAGGACAGCGCGCTCCCGACGAAGCCCGCGGTGTCGAGTTCGCGCGTCCAGGCGGTGGTGGACTCGGTGGCGTCGGCGAGGCCGTCCTGAGCTTCCATCTCGGCGACCGTGTCGTAGGCGCGGTAGTCGCGCCGGTAGTCGTCGCCGTACTCCTCCATCAGGCTCTCGTGGGCGTCGACGAACGCACTGGCCGTCCGGTCGCGGTCGTTGTTGAGGACCGCGACGGTGCCGCCTGGCAGGAGCAGGCGCGCGGCCTCGGCGTAGAAGGCGGGCCGGTCGAACCAGTGGACGGCCTGCGCGGCCAGCACGAGGGAGGCCGACGCGTCGGGGAAGGGGACCTCCTCGGCGCGGCCGTCCACGTACTCGGCCCCGTCGAGTTCCCCGGCGGCGGTGGCCCGCATGGAACGCCCCGGCTCGACGCCGACCACACGGGGATCCGGACCGAAGACGCGGCGCAGGGCGCGGGTGGAGATGCCCGTCCCCGCGCCGACGTCGAGCAGGAGCCGGGGCTCGGACCGGGAACTCCGCTCACCGGCGAGGACGTGGGCGCGCAGCCGGTCCAGCAGGGGACGGGGGTATCCCGGCCGGAAGCGGCGGTAGCCCTCGCTGAGCTGGTCGAACTCCTGGGTCCTGTCGGTCATCGCGCCCCCTTCTGCCGTGCCCTGGTCCCCGGGTCCCGGGAACACCTACCCAACCACGTGGCCCGGGGCCGCGTCAGGCCTCCTGCGGCACGCGTTCGGCCCGGGCGGCCCGGTACGCGGACGGGCTCGCGCCCGTGTGGTTCTTGAACGCGGAACTGAACGCGAACGCGCTCCCGTAGCCCACCCGGGCGGCCACGGCCTCCAGGCCCAGCCCCGGGCTGGCGGTGAGCAGGTCGCAGGCCACCGTCAGCCGCCAGGTGCGCAGGTAGGTCATCGGAGGGGTGCCCACGGCCCGCTGGAAGCGCGCGGCCAGGGTGGCGCGGGAGACCGCGCACTCCCCCGCCAGGGACTCCAGCGTCCAGGGGTCGGCGACGCGCTCGTGGACCAGCTCCAGCGCCCGCGCGACGACGGGGTCGCTGCGGGCGGTGAGCCAGTTGGGCGCGCTGTCGGGGTTGTCCTCCAGCCAGGCGCGCACCGCCATCACCAGCAGGCAGTCCAGGAGCCGGTCGTTGAGGCTGGTCTGGGCGACGTGGCCGGTGGTGATCTCGCGGGCGAGCAGTTCCACCAGCGCGGGGTCGACCCGGCCCTCGGGGAGCACCGCCAGAGACGGCAGCGCGGCCAGGGCGAGGCGGCCGACCTCGCTGTCGTCCAGGTAGGCGCCCACGACCATGGTGTCGGTGCCGTCGGGGTCGTTCCCCCAGGTGCCGACGCCGTGGCTCATGGACACGTGGACCTCCGCGCCGTCGCGGGCCACGCACCGCGCACCCGGCAGGGCGGTGACGGTGGGCTCCCGTCCCGGGCTGTCGGCGATCACGTAGGGCTCCGGGCCGCGCACGAGCACCAGGTCGCCGGGACCGGCCTCGGCCTCCTCCCCGCGCGCCGCCACCCAGGCGCGCCCGGAGGTGACCACCACCAGGGTGAGCGCGGCCTCGTCGCGGATGTCGATGCCCCAGGGCGGGCTCATGACGGTGCGCAGGGTGAAGGCGCCGCGCGCGCGTGGCCCGTCCAGGAGGTGCACGAGGGGGTCCATGGCCTCACCCTAATGAAGCGGGCGGGGAGCTCAGGGCTCGGCCGCCGATCGTGCGGGCCCCTCCGAGAGGGCCGCGTCCGAGGACAGGGGAGACCGCGCCGGATCCAGACGAACGCTTATGCACACCAGCGTTCTGGCTATGTTCCGTCCGACACCCGACTGGTGGACTGGGGGACATGACCACACAACACGTCCTCGTCACCGGCGGCACCGGCATGACCGGCCGCCGCGTCACCCGCCTGCTGCGCGAGCGCGGCGCCGACGTCCGGGTCGGCTCCCGCTCCGGTCGGCCCCGCTTCGACTGGCACGAACCCGCCACCTGGGACGCCGTCCTGGAGGGGGTCGCCTCCGTCTACCTGTGCTACCACCCCGACCTGGCCTTTCCCGGGGCCGACGAGGCCGTCGCCGCGTTCGCCTCCCGTGCCGCCCGGAGCGGCGTCCGGCGCGCGGTGCTGCTGTCGGGCCGGGGCGAGGAGGGGGCCGAGCGCGCGGAGCACGCCGTGCGCGGCGTGTTCCCCGACCTGACCGTGCTGCGCTGCTCGGTCTTCGCGCAGGACTTCTCCGAGAGCTTCCTGCTCGGGCCGGTCCTGGAGGGCACCGTGGCCCTGCCGGTGCCGGACGTGCCCGAGCCGTTCGTGGACCTCGACGACGTCGCGGAGATCGCGGCCCGGGCGCTGACGGAGGACGGGCACGCCGGTGAGCTGTACGAGCTGACCGGGCCCCGGGCGCTGACTTTCACCGAGGCCGCCCGTCTGATCGGTGGGGCCGCCGGGCACCCCGTCGCCTGCCTCCGGGTCACGCCGGAGGAGTTCGTCGCCGGGGCGGTCGCCGCGGGGCTGCCCGGGGAGGTGGCCCGGGGGCTGACCGGGCTGTTCGGCGAGATCCTGGACGGCCGCAACGCCGAGCCCGCCGACGGGGTGGAGAAGGCGCTGGGCCGCCCGGCCTCGGACTTCGCCGAGTACGTCCGCCGGGCCGCGGCCGCCGGGGCGTGGAACCGCCCGGCGTGAGGGTCCCGGCACGGGGGCGCCCGGCACAGAAGGGAGCAGCGCACAGGGGTCCGGCACGAGGGCGCTGAGCGCGGGGGCGTCGGCGCGGGGGCGCCCTTCCAGGGCTTGTTCGCGTTGTGAGCCCGTTACCGGAACGGTTGCCCTCCGTTACCGCCAGCCGACCCGGAGGCCGACATCAACGCAGGTCAGAGCACCCCGGACACATGGACAGGCCGACCACCCCCGCCGCGCCCCTCACAGGGAGCCACCGGACCCGGCGCACACCCGGACGGACGAACACCCTCCGTGAATAGAAATACGCAGCTCTGCCACCGAAAGTGATCAAATGTCAGGTAAACCTTAAGTTTCCCCCTCGTGGGTTGGCCGTTACGCGCCTGCGGCGTGAAGGTTCCTGTGACCCGCTACACAGGACCTGGAGGAGAAGGCCATGCCGAGTCCCGGACGCGCCGCCGCCCCCGGGCAGAGTGCCGACGAGGCACCGCCCAGGCGCAAGAAGCCCATCTACCGTCACCTGTACTTCTGGGTGCTCGTCGGTATCGCGCTCGGCATCGCCGTCGGTCTGCTCTTCCCGACCTGGGCCGCGGACATGCGCTGGCTGGCCGACCTGTTCATCAAGCTCGTCAAGGTCGTCATCGCCCCGACCATCTTCTGCACCGTCGTCGTGGGCATCGCCGGTCTGGGCAACCTGGCCAAGGCGGGCGGGCTGGCCCTGCGCACCCTGGTGTACTTCACCGCGCTGACCGTGATCGCCCTGGCCATCGGCCTGATCACCGTCAACATCATGCGTCCGGGCGTGGGCCTGAACGTGTCCTTCGACGAGGCCGACGCCGCGGACACCATCGCCGAGGCCGAGGCGGGCGGAACCGGTTTCTCCGGCTTCATCCTCCACATGATCCCCGACTCGTTCTTCTCCGCGTTCGTGGACGGCGAGCTGATCCAGGTCCTGGTCCTGGCCATCCTGGTCGCCTGCGCGCTGACCATGCTCGGCAAGCGCGCCGAGCCCGCCGTCCGCGCCCTGGACACGATGTCGCACATCATGTTCGGCGTCATCAAGATCGTCATGTACGCGGCGCCCGTCGGCGCCTTCGGCGGCATGGCCTTCACCATCGGCGAGTACGGCGGCCAGGTGCTCAGCAGCCTCGCCTACTTCATGCTCAGCTTCTACGTCACCTGCGTCCTGTTCATCGTCGTCGTCCTGGGCGTCGTCAGCCGCCTGGCCGGGTTCAGCCTGTTCCGCCTGGTGCGCCTGATCCGCGACGAGCTCCTCATCGTGCTGGGCACCTCCTCCAGCGAGTCGGTGCTGCCGCGCATGATGACCAAGCTGGAGGCCGCCGGCGCCAAGAAGTCCGTGGTGGGCCTGACCATCCCGACCGGGTACTCCTTCAACCTGGACGGCACCGCGATCTACATGACCATGGGCGCCATCTTCATCGCCCAGGCCACCGGTTCGGACATCTCCGTCTGGACCCAGGTCGGACTGCTGCTGTTCATGCTGCTCTCCAGCAAGGGCGCGGCGGGCGTCAGCGGCGCCGGTCTGGTGACCCTGGCCGCCTCGCTGGCCGCGTTCGGCGACGTGATCCCGCTGGCGGGCATCGCGCTCATCGTCGGCATCGACCGCTTCATGTCCGAGGGCCGCGCGCTGACCAACCTCATCGGCAACGCCGTGGGCACCCTGGTCATCGCCCGCTGGACCGGCGGCCTGGACCGCGAGCGCCTCGCGCACACGCTGAGGAACCCGAACAGCATCGACATGGACGCCCTCATGAGCTACGACAGGCCCGCCGAGGGGGCCGACGGGGCCGCGGAGGCCTCCGGCACGGCCGGGGGCGACGGCTCGGACGCCGAGGCGACCGCAACGGCCGACTCCGACCCGGCCGACGGGGACGTGCGGACCGCCGACTCCTCCGGCGGGGAGGACGGGGACCGGCGCACCCCCGTGGGCGCGCCGCGCGGCTGACCCCGGGCCGCGGCGCCCGAGCGCGGTCGCGGCTCGCCGCGGTCGGCGGCCGGTCCGCCCCGCCGACCGCGGCTCCGGACCGCGGGCCGGACGCTCCCAGCCCGTCCCCCGGCCCGCGCCCGGTGCCCGTACGCCTCCCGTCCCCCGTACGGGCACCGGTTCCCACCGCCCCGGACGGACCGCCGGGTCCGTCCGGGGCGGCCCGCGTCCGGGGCGGTCACCCCCCGGCCGGTCCGCGCCTCAGGTAGCGCACCCAGTTCACCGCGACGCCGCCGACCGCGGCCGGACACGCCGCGAGGATGAGCGAGGACAGGATCCACTCCCGGGAGCCGTCGGGGCCGTAGACGCGGTTGGCGGCCCCCGCGTCCACGGAGGGGATCCGCGCACCCTCCCGGCAGGTGTCGCGTCCGGCCGCGTGCAGGTAGACCCCGCGCGGCTCTCCTCCCCCGGCGCTGGTGAAGGTGCCGTTGCAGACGCACGACTCGTGCCCGGGGTGCTGGACGCACGTGAGGCTCGACGCGGTGAACACACCCGGCACGCCCTCACCGCGCGCCGCGCGCAGCCCCTGTTCCAGTCCGGAGAACCCCACGTAGGCCACCACGGCGACGAGGACCATCAGGACGACGGAGAACTGCGGTGACGGGCGCCGGGCGCTCCGGGCGGCGCGGCCCCCGCCGAACCCGCCGCCGTCCGAACGGGCGTGGCCGGAACCGGCGGCGCCGTGGTCGTTGTCGGAGGTCTCGGCGCCACCGCAGATGTCAGCGTCCCCCATACCGGTGTTCCTCATGCCGGTCACGCCCTCTCCCGCTCGTCGTCACTCACCCCTGCGGACCCCTCGTCCGCGAGGTCGGCGCCCGTGCCGCGCGGCAGGTTGAAGGCCAGCAGCCCGGCGACGGCGCACAGGGCGGCGGCCATCAGCCACACCGGGCCGTAGCTTCCGCCCACGTCACGCGTGAAGCCGCCGAAGACCGCCATCACCCCCGCGCCGACCTGGTGGACGGCGTTGACCCATCCGAAGACGATGGCCCCGTCCGCGCCGAAGACCCGACGGCACAGCAGGATGGTCGGGGGCACCGTCGCGACGTCGAGCAGACCGAACACCACCACGAAGGCCACCATCGCCGCCCCTGTGTCCGGGCCCAGCAGCGCGGGCAGCGCCGCCAGGAGGGCGCCCCGCCCCGCGTAGTAGGCGACCAGGAGCGCACGCGGGTCCACCCGGTCGGTGAGCCACCCGGACAGGACCGTCCCCACCAGGGAGAACACACCGATCGTCGACACCAGCGCCGCGGCGACCGTGACGGCCATCCCGTGGTCCTGCGCGGCGGGCACGAAGTGGGTCCAGATGATGCCGTTGGTGGTCGCGCCGCACACCGCGAAGGTCCCCGCCAGGAGCCAGAACCGGCGGCTGCGCACCGAGGAGGACAGGACGTCCACGGTCCGGCGCGCCGCCCCCCGGTCCGCCCGGGGCCGCTCCACGAAGACCGGGGAGCCGTAGGGGCGCTGCCCCAGATCGGCCGGGTGGTCACGGAGCACAAGGGCGACGAGGACGATCATCACGCCCGCCGTCAGGGCCAGGGTCACGAGGGCCGGACGCCATCCCTGGTTCTCGACGATCCACGCCAGAGCGGGCAGGAACACCATCTGCCCGAAGGCACTGGCCCCGGTCAGGGCGCCGATGACCAGCCCCCGGCGTTCGACGAACCAGTTGTCGGTCACGGTGGCGGCGAACGTCATCGCCAGGGACCCGGTGCCCGCGCCGATGAGCATCCCCCAGTAGAGGGTGAGCTGCCAGGCGGTGGTCATGACGGTGGTGAGTCCGGCGCCCGCCACGACGGCCCCCAGAGCCACCAGGGCGACGCGGCGGATACCGAACCGGTCCATCAGCGCGGCGGCGAACGGAGCGATCAGACCGTAGACGACCATGTTGACCGAGGCCGCCGTGCCGATCGTTCCCCGGGACCACCCGTACTCGGCGTGCAGGGGATCGGTCAGGATCCCGGGCATCGCGGCGAAGGCCGCCGCGGCCACGATGGTCAGGCACGAGACCAGTGCGATCGGCCACGCGCGGTGGAACGGGGTACGTGCGGGCTTCCCCGCGGAAGCGGTGTTCTCGACCATGACCCCAGCCTCCTTCGCGGGCCCCTCCCCCGACAGTGTCCCGAAAGACAACATGCGCAAGAATCGGGCCATGAGGATCTTCTCGCGTCCCGACCGCCACCGCGTGGCCGTCCTCGTCCGCGACGGCCTGCTGCCCATCGAGTCGGGCAGCGTCCACCGCCTGTTCGGCCAGGCCCGGGGCGCCGACGGGAAGCCGCTCTACGAGGTCGTCACCTGCGCGCTGGAGCCGGGGGAGGTCAGCACCGACGCCGACTTCACGATCAACGTGGCCCACGGGCCGGAGGCCCTCGACGAGGCGGACACGGTGATCCTGCCCGCCGCCGACGAGGACTACGGCGAACGCCCGCACGCACCCCTCGCACCGGCTCTGGCCGCGGCCGTCGCGCGCATCCCGCCGACCGCGCGCGTGGCCTCGATCTGCACCGGTGCGTTCGTGCTCGCCGCGGCCGGGCTCCTGGACGGGTGCCGCGTGACCACCCACTGGAAGTCGGCGGGCTACTTCCGCGCCATGTACCCGGGCATCGACCTGGACCCGGACGTGCTGTACACCGACAACGGGCGCGTGCTGACCGCCGCCGGGGTCGCCTCGGGCATCGACCTGGGCCTGCACATGATCCGCGTCGACCACGGCGCCGCCGTGGCCAACGAGGTGGCGCGCAGTACCGTCGTCCCGCCCCACCGCGACGGCGGCCAGGCCCAGTACATCCGCCGTCCCGTGCCCGCGCCGGAGCGCGCCGCGACGGGCCGGGCGCGCGCCTGGGCCCTGGAACACCTGCACCTCCAGCCGGGCCTGCGGGAGATGGCCCTCCAGGAGTCCATGAGCGTGCGCACCTTCACCCGCCGTTTCCGCGACGAGGTGGGGCTCTCGCCCGGCCGGTGGATCGCCCAGCAGCGCCTGGACCGGGCCCGGCAGCTACTGGAGGAGTCGGACCTGCCGGTGGACGGGGTCGCGCACGAGGCGGGCTTCGGCACGGCGGCGTCGCTGCGCCAGCACATGCACGCCGAACTGGGGGTGTCCCCCAGCGCCTACCGGCGCACCTTCCGGGGCGCACCGGACGCGGTCTGAACCCGTCCGGGGCCCGGAACCCCTGACCGGGGACGCGGGCGGCGGACCTCCCCCAGCGGGGGCGCCACCGGGGATCATCGGTACGGCACGCGGAACCGGGCGCGGGACGGACCCGTGCAAGGGCGGGGCGCGGGCGCGGAAACGCCCGTGGCCGCGCGGTCCGCGGCGTGAGGGGGCCCGGAACGGGTAACGGGGAACCGTGGGTTCCGCGCCCACGCCCCGCCCCTCACCCCGGAAGGCCCCCCGTGAAGCTCTACGCCGAGTACCCCGTGCGCGCGTTCCTCCAGTTCGCCTCCGACCTGCTCGCCGCCGCCTGGGTGTACGCGTGGGTCGGCGCGGCGCTGGCGCTGCGCGAGACCCTCATGGCCCTCAGCCGTCCCGGCGAACTCATGGTGAGCACGGGCGAGGGCTTCAGCGAGCACATGAACGCCGCCGCCGAGCAGGCCCAGAAGGTGCCCCTGGCCGGGGAGGCCCTGTCCACCCCGTTCACCAGCATGAGCGAGACCGGCGAGTCCCTCACCTCCGCCGGGGTCTCCTTCCAGGAGACGGTGGCCTCGCTCGCGCTGGCCCTGCCGCTGCTGACCGCCGTGCTCCCGCTGCTGCTGCTCGCCGCCACCTGGTTGCCCCTGCGCGCCCGGTGGGTGCGCCACGCCAGCGCCGCCAAGCGGCTGCGCGGGCTCACGCCCGAGGCCCGGTCCCGGCTGCTGGCCCTGCGCGCCCTGACCTCGGCCTCCCCGTCCCGGCTGGCCGGCACCCACGAGGACCCGGCGGGCGCCTGGCGCTCCGGTGACCGCGGGGCCGTGGACGCGCTGGCCGCCCTGGAGCTGCGCCGTCTGGGCCTGCGCCGGATCTGAGGCCCGCCGCACCCCGCACCCCGCACCCCGCACCCCGCACCCCGCACCCCGCACCCCGCACCCCGCACCCCGCACCCCGCACCCCGCACCGACGAGGGTCGTCCCGGCCCCGCGTGGCGGCGGACCCCGTCCCGGTCCCGGCCGGGTGGCGGGCCCAGCCGGGTGGCGGGCCCGGCCGGGTGGCGGGCCCGGCCGGGTGGCCCGGAGATGGCCCCATCCGGCCACTCCGGACCGCGCGAACGTCGTCGCCGCTTCCTAGGCTGGATGGCCACACTCCCGACCCCCGGAGCACGCATGCACCTGACAGCGCTGTTGGACTTCGACGCCGTCCCCCGGGACACCGACGACACCGTGTCCGTCCTGGTCGACATCACCGCCCCCGAACGCGAGGAGGACACCGGGCGCCCGCCCGCGACCCTCCAGGTCGTGCTGGACCGGAGCGGGTCCATGGGCGGAGGACGCCTGGACGGCGCGGTGCGCGCGCTGCTGTCCCTGGTGGAGCGGCTCGCGCCCTCCGACAACTTCGGACTCGTGTCCTTCAACGACCAGGCCCGCGTCGAGGTGCCCTGCGGGCCGCTGGAGGACAAGGCGCGGGTGCGCCGCCTGATCTCCGGGCTGCACGCGTCGGGGGGCACCGACCTGTCCAGCGGGCTGATGCGCGGTGTGCAGGAGGCCCGCCGCGCCGGAGCCGACCGGGGCGCCACCCTGCTGCTGATCTCCGACGGGCACGCCAACCAGGGCGTCACCGACCACGACCTGCTCCGGCAGGTGGCGGCCGACGCCTACTCCCACGGGGTCACCACCACGACCCTGGGATACGGCCTGGGCTACGACGAGGAACTGCTCGGCGCGGTGGCCGACGGCGGCGCGGGCAGCGCCCTGTTCGCCGAGGACCCCGACACCGCGGGCGGCCTCATCGCCCAGGAGGCCGAGTACCTGCTGGCCAAGACCGCTCAGGCCGTGTCGCTGCGGGTTCCGTCCGGTCCGCTCCTGCGCGCCGTCTCCGTGGTGGGCGAGATGCCCTCCCACCGGCTCGCGGACGGATCGGTGGTGGTCGAACTGGGCGACTTCCACTCCGGGGAGCGGCGCCGCCTGCTGCTGCGCCTGGAGGTCTCCGGGTTGTCCGCGCCGGGCACCGTCGCCGCGCTGGAGGTCACCTACGCCGACCCGGTCACGCTGGCCAGCCGCACCGTGTCCCTGCCCGTCGAACTCGGCGTGGTCGCGCGGGACGCGGCCGACGAGCGGGTGCCCCGGCCCGAAGTGCGCGCCGAGGAGGTCCTCCAGCGGGCGCAGACCGCCAAGAGGAGGGCCAGCGAGGCCATGCGGCGGGGCGACCGCTTCGGCGCCGCGGGTCTGCTGGAGGAGGCGCGGACGGACCTGGCCGACCACATGCCGGAGGCGCCCGCCGGTGCCTCCGGTGCGCCTGCGGCGGCTCCGCCGCCGGAGGTGCTCGCGCAGATGGAGGAACTGCGGCGGATGGCGGGGATGACCCGGTCCGGCGACGCCTCCCGGGTCTCCAAGTCGCTGTACGCGAGCCAGGCGGGCTACTCGCGCAAGAGCGGCCGTCAGCGGCCGGGGGCCGCACGGGACGGCGGGCAGCGGACCGGAGGGGACGGGGACCGGGCGGAGCAGGACCCGACAGGCGGGGCCCGGGACGGCGCTTCCGGTCCCGGTCAGGGCCCCGGTCCGGAGGCCGGGGGCGGCGGCCCCGGCCGGCGCTCCGGTCGCGGTCGCCGCGGTCGCCTCATCCGGGGCCAGCAGACCGACGGCGGACGCCCCACCCCCGACGGGGGCGCCCCTCCCCCGAGGGAGCCCTGAGGCGGCACCGCCCGGGTTCCGGGCGCGGCCGGGAGAGCAGTCGGGAACGGCGCGCCGGGAGGGACGGCGCGGTATCCACCGGGTCGGGCGCGGCCGGGAAGCGTCCCGCCACGCGGACGCCCCGGGGAGGCGGTGCCTCTCCGGGGCGTCGGGTGCCGTCGCGCGGGCCCGGCCCGCGGCGCGGTCAGCGTTCGGCGTCGGCCAGCGCGGTGCGCACCGCGCCCGGGAGCTTCTGCTCCAGGAAGCGGGCCATGTCCTCCTCCTGGTGGAGGATGGCGGTCAGCTTGAGGGCGATCTGCTCCTCGCCGAGAGCGCGGGCGCCCTCGATCAGCGCCCGGTAGGAGGCGATCTCGAAGTGCTCGGCGGCGTAGTCGGAGAGGGCGTTCTTGACCATGGTGTCGCCCGCGGGCTTGTTGGCCATGCCCTGCACGGAACCCATCATCCCGGCCAGGGCGCTCTTGACCTTGGACACGCTGCCGCCCAGGGCCTCGATACACCCCTTGACCGTCTCGGCCTGCTGACGGGTCTCATCGATGTGCCGCGTGATGCGGGCGTGGACCTCGGGGTCCTTCTCCGCGTCCTTGGCGTGCCTCTCGAGCGTCTCCTCGAGGGACTTCTCCATCGAGTAGGCGTCGTTGAGCCAGGCGATCAACTGCTCGCGGCTGTTCACACCGTTCCCCTTCGTTCGTCGTGTCGCTCAGGCCTGGGCCCGCGACTACCCCCGGGGGTCCGGCGACAAACGTCAGGGCACCTGGTAGGAGGAGTCGCGCACGTCGGTGATCGCCATGTGCCCGGGGGCGTGGCCGATGGCGAACTCCGGGGCGGAGGCCGTCACGGCCGCCTGCGGGGTGACCCCGCACGCCCAGAAGACCGGGATCTCGCCGGGGCGCACCTCCACCGCGTCGCCGTAGTCGGGGCGGTCCAGGTCCTCGATGCCCAGCGCGGCCGGGTCGCCCACGTGCACGGGGGCGCCGTGGACCGCCGGGTAGCGCGAGGTGACGCGCACCGCGTCGGCCACCCGGTCGGCGGGGATCGGCCGCATGGAGACCACCAGCGAACCGCTGAACCGGCCCGCGGGGCGGCAGGGCCGGTTGGTGGCGTACATGGCCACGTTGGTGCCCGCCTCGATGTGGCGCACCGGCACACCGGCCTCCAGCAGGGGCGTCTCGAAGGTGAAGCTGCACCCGATGAGGAAGGCCACCAGGTCGTCGCGCCACAGGTCGGTGACGTCGGTGCGCTCCTCGACCATCTTCCCGTCGCGGTAGACCCGGTAGGCGGGCAGGTCCGTGCGCAGGTCGCCGTCGAAGACGGAGGCGTCCACCTGCCCCGGCTCGGTGACGTCCAGGACCGGGCAGGACTTGGGGTTGCGCTGGGCGAACAGCAGGAAGTCGAAGGCCGCCTCGCGGGGCAGCGCGATGAGGTTGGCCTGCGCGTAGCCCGCACTGTAGCCGGAGGTGGGGACGCGCATGCCGTCGCGGAACAGCGCGCGGGCCTGGGACGGGGAGAGGTCGGCCGGAGAGGTCATCGGTGCTGCCTTTCGTTCCGGGTGGGACGGACGGGCGGTGTTCCCGCGCGGCGCGGCGGCCCGCTTAGGTGCGCAAGCCCGGTCCGCGGTCGTTTCGGGGCCCCGCCGCTCCGGCGGGGCCCGGCCGATCAGAGGGTGAAGCGCAGGCGGGTGCCGGGGCGCGCCTGGGCCGCCCTGGGCAGGTCCGCCGAACACACGACGGCCACCACCGGGTAGCCCCCGGTCACGGGGTGGTCGGCCAGGAACAGCACGGGCTCCCCGCCCGGCGGGATCTGGAGCGACCCCGCGACCATGCCCTCGCTGGGCAGCTCGCCGGAGCGGGCGCGTTCCAGGACCGGGCCGGACAGCCGGGCGCCGACCCTGTCGCTGCGCGGGGTGACCTCGTAGGCGGACGACAGCAGCGTGCGGACGGCCTCCTCGGTGAACCAGTCCTCGCGCGGGCCGAGGACCACCCGCAGGACCTCCTCGGGTCCGCCGCCGGGCGGCACGGGGGCGTGGTCCGCATTCGGGAAGTCCGCGGGCGCGGGCCCGACCGGCAGCAGGGCGCCGGGCACGAGCAGGTCGGGTCCCAGCCCGGCCAGGACGTCGGTGCTGCGCGAACCCAGGACCGGCGGGACGTCCACCCCGCCGCGCACGCCCAGGTAGGAGCGGAGTCCGCGGTCGGGCAGGCCCATGGCCAGCTCAGCGCTGTCGGGCAGGTGCAGCACCGTGTTGGCGGCGGCGCCGCGCCCGTCCGCCCGCAGCGGGGCCTCGGCCCCGGTGACGGCGACGGTCACCGGCCCGCGGGCCCGCACGCGCAGCCCGCCCAGGGTGGCCTCCAGGGCGGCGGCCCCCGGGGGGTTGGCGAGCAGGCGGTTGGCCAGGGCGTAGGAGCGGGCGTCGGCGGCGCCGGAGCGGCCCACGCCCAGGTCGGCGTGGCCGAAGCGGCCCGTGTCCTGGACCGTGGTCATGGGCCCGGTGGCCACGACCTCCAGGGCCGACCGCCCCCCACCGGCGGTCGGGGCGTACGTCGCGGTCGCCTCGCGCGGTTGCGCCACCGATCCCCGACCCGACACCGCGTTCCTTCCCCGTCCCTGTCCCTGCCGCTGTTCCCGCCCCTGTTCGCGGGCGGGTTCCGTCCGTGCCGGTCCGACACGCGTACTCATGAGGCCTCCGCGTCGGTGAAGCGCACGCGCACCCCCGGCCGCAGCAGGCCGGGCGGGTCGCGGTCCAGGTCCCAGATCGGGGCCTCGGTGCGGCCCAGCAGCTGCCACCCCCCGGGGGAGCTGCGCGGGTACACCCCCGCGAACTCCCCCGCCAGGGCCACCGAACCGGCGGGCACGCGGGTGCGCGCCTCACCGCGCCGGGGCACGTTCAGGCGCGGGTCGTCGCCGACCATGTAGCCGAACCCGGGCGCGAAGCCGCAGAACGCGACCGTCCAGGTGGCGCTGGTGTGCGCCTCGACCACCCCGCGCGGGGTCAGGCCGGTCAGTTCGGCGACGTCGTCGAGGTCCTCGCCGTCGTAGAACACCGGGATGGTGACGGTGTCGCCGGAGTCCGGTCCGCTCCCGGGTGCCAGCGGCAGTCCGGTGACCGCGGCGGCGACCCCGTCGGGGTCGGTGCCGGTTTCGATCCGCAGCAGCAGCGTGCGGGCGGCCGGGACGACGTCGGTGACCCCGGGGATCGGCCTGGCCCGGAGCGCGGCGCGCAGCGCGATCACCTCGGCGAGGTCGGCGACCTCCACGAGCACACCGCTGTCGGCGCACGTCAGGACACGCACGGCGCCTCCTCGGCGGGGGCGGTGGGCCCCACCCTCCCGGCAGGGGTCACGCGGCCTCCCCGGTGAACGGCGCGAGGGTGACGCCCTCGGCGCGCAGCCGGTCGGCCACGGCCCGGGCGATGTCCACCGCGCCGGGGCTGTCGCCGTGCACGCACAGGGAGTCGGCCTCGATGACGATCCGGCTGCCGTCCACGGCCTCGACCGGCTCGCCGTGGGCGATGCGCAGGCAGCGCTCGGCGATGGCGGCCGGGTCGTGCAGGACGGCGCCGGGCTCGCGGCGCGAGACCAGCGTTCCCTCCGGGGTGTAGGCGCGGTCGGCGAAGGCCTCGCGGTGCGTGGGCAGCCCGGCCTCCTCGGCCAGGCGCAGGAACTGCGATCCGGGCAGGCCCAGCACGGGCATGGCCGGGTCGAACTCGCGCACCGCGGCGACCACGGCGGCGGCCTGCTTCTCGTGGTGCACGATCGTGTTGTAGAGGGCGCCGTGCGGCTTGACGTAGCGGATCCGGTCCCCGGCCAGGCGGGTGAACGCCGACAGCGCGCCCATCTGGTAGACCACCTCGTCGGTCAGCTCGGCGGGCGGCACGTCGAGGAAGCGGCGGCCGAACCCGGCGAGGTCGCGGTAGCCCACGTGCGCGCCGACGGCCACTCCCCCGGCCGCCGCGTCGAGCGTGGTGCGCCGCAGCACGGACGGGTCACCGGCGTGGAAGCCGCAGGCGACGTTGGCGCTGGTCACGATGGACAGCAGTGCCTTGTCGTCGCCGAGTTCCCAGCGGCCGAAGCTCTCGCCGAGGTCGGAGTTGAGGTCGATGCGCAACGTCGGTGCTCCTCGTTCTTTCGTGTTGCCCCTTGCGGGGTACCCCTACCCCGCCCGGGTGGCGGTCCGGGCGGGGCGGGGGCGGGGGACGGTGGCCGGGCGTGCCGTGCGGGCTACTGCCAGAGGTCGGCGATGCCGCCCAGGGAGCCGATGGCCATGTACACGGTGAGCGCCCAGGCGGCGACGCCGATGACGATCAGCCAGCGCGGGTAGCGGTACCCGCCCAGCAGGTCGCCGGAGCGGCGGGCCGCGACCCACAGCAGGATGCCGAGGCCCACCGGCAGGATCACGCCGTTGAGGGCTCCGGCCAGGATCAGCAGCGTGTTCGGGGCCTGCCCGGACAGCAGCAGGATCGCCAGCGAGACGCCGATGAAGACGGTGACCAGGAGGCCCCGGCGCTTCTCCAGCCACGGGTGGAAGCTCGTGACGAAGGAGATCGAGGTGTAGGAGGCGCCGATGACGGAGCTGACCGCCGCGGCCCACAGGATGACGCCGAACAGGCGCACGCCGACCTCGCCCGCCGCCTGGCGGAAGGCCTCAGCGGAGGGATTGGCGGACGCCAGGATGTCGGCGCCGCCCGTGACGACGCCGAGGATGGCCAGGAACAGCACTACGCGCATGACGCCGGTGACGATGATGCCGGTCACGGAGGTCTGCGTGATGGCGCGGACGTTCTCGCGCCCGCCCTGGCCCGCCTCGACGAGGCGGTGCACGCCCGCGTAGGTGATGTAGCCGCCGACGGTGCCGCCGATGATGGTGACGGTGGCCAGGAAGACGTCCGCGCCGAACCGCTCGGGCAGGACGGCCTGGCGCAGTGCCTCGCCGACCGGGGGCTGGGACACGACGGCCACGTAGACGGTCAGCGCGATCATGGCCACGCCCAGCACGATCAGGACGCGGTCCAGGGCCGCGCCCAGCCTCTTGACGGCCAGGATGACCACGGCCAGGACCGCGGACAGGGCCGCGCCGAGTTGGGTGTCGAACCCGATCATGGCGTTCAGGCCCAGGCCGGTGCCCGCGAGGTTGCCGACGTTGAAGATCAGGCCGCCGAAGACGATGAGCGCGGCCAGCAGGTAGCCCGCGCCGGGGACGACCTTGTTGGCCAGGTCCTGGGCTCGGGTGTTGGCGACGCCGATGACGCGCCAGATGTTCAGCTGGACCGCGATGTCGACCAGGATCGAGATGAGGATGGCGACCGCGAAGGTCGCGCCCAGTTCAGCGGTGAACGTGGTGGTCTGGGTGATGAAGCCGGGGCCGATGGCGCTGGTGGCCATGAGGAACATCGCACCGAGCAGGCTGCTGCTGATCGCGATCCGCCCGACGCGGGGGCGCACCTTCGGGGGTGCGGGGGGTGTGTCACCCATGGGTCACTCCAAGGGGTCCGGATGCGGGTCGGTGACGCGATAACCGACCGCGCCATCGTTGGATTGTTGAACGATACTTCAATCCAACGAGACAGGTAAAGATCCGGTATGTAAAAAACCCAGGTCACCTGTGTTGCAGGAGGGTCTCTTCGCCCCGCCTTGCCCAGGAGAACCGTTGGAGGAACCTCCGAAAGGGGCGTCCGCGAGCCCGTGGGCGGAGCCGCGCGGGGCCGCGCCGCGGTCCACCGGTCCGATGAACCGACTTCTGTGGGCTCCCCGCCCTCCCGGGAGTGCTCCGCGTCAGTGACAATGAAATAACAGACGCCAGTCCCCTTAAGGAGCACCTGTGACGGCCACGGACGCCCGCACCGACCGGACCAGCGGCCGCACGCGCCTCCTCCCCCCGCTGCCCACGCAGGCCGAACGGGTCGCGGAGCTGCTCCGCGAGTCCCTCATCGACGGCGTGTACCCGCCGGGACAGCGCCTGTCGGAGGAGCGGCTGTGCGAGGAGCTCGGGGTCTCCCGCAACACCCTGCGCGAGGCGTTCCGACTGCTGGTGCGCGAGCGGCTGCTGGTGCACCAGATGCACCGGGGGGTGTTCGTCGGCCTGCCGACCAGCGAGGACGTCCGCGACCTGTTCAAGGCGCGCCGCTCCCTGGAACTGCCCGCTCTGCGGGGGTCGGCGGCCCCGGACGAGGAGGCGGTACGGCTGGTCGGGGCGGCCGTGGACGAGGGCGAGGCCGCGCGCGGACGCGAGGACTGGTGGCGGATGGGAACGGCGAACATGCGCTTCCACCAGGCCGTGGCCGGGCTGGCCGGGAGCACGCGGGTGAACGAGTTCATGAGCCAGGTGCTGGCCGAGACCCGGCTGGTGTTCCACGTGATGGACGCGCCCCGGGAGTTCCACGCCCCGTACCTGGACTGGAACCGCAGGATCCACACCCTGCTTGCCTCCGGGGACGCGGCCGGGGCGGCGGACGAGCTGACGACCTACCTGGAGACCTCGGAGGACCAGCTGGTCACCGCGTTCACCGCCATGGAACGGCAGCGGGGCTGACCGCGGGGCGGGCGGCGGGCCGCGCCCCCGCCGGACGCGCGGCGCGGCGGCCCTCCCCCTCCCCGCAGCCGGACGGACCGCCCTTCCGAACAGCGGGAACACCCCCCGCAGCCCCTCCGACGGGGGGTGAAGGGCCCGCGCCGGAGAGCCGTCCTACCTTGAGGCCATGACGAAATACGCGTGGATGTACCGTCTCGGCCTCACCCCCTGGGAGCGCTACGGCGCCGCGGGCGGGACGGCGCAGCTCGGCGCCCTGCTCGACCGCGAGACGCGGGCGCGTGCGACCGGCCCCGGGCGGGCGCTGGACATCGGCTGCGGACGCGGGCAGTTCACCCCCGAGCTGGCCCGGCGCGGCTGGGAGGCGGTGGGCGTCGACATCGTGCCGGAGGCCGTGGAGGCCGCCCGCCGCAGGGGCCCGGCGGAGGTCTCCTACGTCGTCGGCGACGTGACCGGCCTCGAATCCTCCGGCCTGGGCGCCTTCGACCTCTTCCTCGACATCGGCTGCTTCCAGGGCCTGGACGCGGACCAGCGGGCCGCGGAGGGGCGGGGGGTGACGGCCCTGGCCGCGCCGGGGGCCGCCCTGCTGATGCTCGCCTTCGGCCCGTCCCGGTACCGGCGGCTCGTCGAGGGCGTCGCGCAGGCGGAGATCGAGGCCGCGTTCCCGGGGTGGGAGCTCCTCACGGCCGAGGACGCGGGGACCGACGGCCTGGGATGGCCGATGAACCGGACCTCACCGCGGTGGTACCGCTTCCGCCGCACGACCGGCTGACACGGGCCCCGGCGGCCGGGTCCCGACCCGACCGGCGCGGTGCGCCGCCCGACCCGGTTCCGGTGGGGGAAACCCCGATGGCGCGGATACCGGAATGCCATGATGGACACCTCATGGAACTGAACGGACGCCCCGTCAGCACCGGGGAACTCGCGGGCCTCGCCCTGTACGGCTACGGCCACTTCACCACCATGCTCGTCACCGACCTGCGCGTCCGCGGCCTCGACCTGCACATGGAACGCCTGAGCAACGACTGCCGCACCCTCTTCGGCGTCGAACTCGACATCCCCCGGGTCCGCGAGCTCGCCCGGCGCTCCGCGCGCGCCCACCCCTCCCCCTCGGTGGTCCGCGTGACCGTCTTCGACCCCCACATGGACCTGGGCCGGCCCTCCGCCCGCCAGCTCCCGCAGATCCTCGTCAGCACCCGTCCCGCGCCGGAGAACGCCTCCCCTCCCCCGGTCCGCCTGGGCACCCGCCTCTTCACCCGGGACACCCCGCAGGTCAAGAGCACCGGCCTGTTCGGAGCGCTCCGCCAGCGCCGCGCCGCCCAGTTGGACGGCTACGACGACGCGCTGTTCATGGGCGTGGACGGCCGCGTCTCGGAGGGCCCCACCTGGAACATCGGCTTCCTGGACGGCGGCGGCCTGGTCTGGCCGCAGGCCCCCTGCCTGCCGGGGGTGACCACGGCGCTGGTCAGCCGGGCCGCCGAGAACCTCGGCATCCCGGTCACCACCCGGCCGATCGCCTCGGCGGCGAGCACCCGTACGGCGGGCGCGTTCATCACCAACGCCACCGCGGGCGTGCGGCCGGTGGCCGCCATCGACGGCGTCCACCTGCCGCAGGCCGCGCTGGTGCGCAAGTTCGCCGCGGCCTACGCGGACCTGCCCGGAGACGCCCTGTAGCGGCCTCCGGAGCGCGCACACGCCCCGCCCCGCCGTGTGCGCCCGACGAGCGCGCACGACGGGGCCGGGTCCGGGGTTACGGGGCCGACCCGGCGTCAGCGCCCGGCGGGTTCGCCCTCCTCGGCGTTCTTCGGGGCGCGGCCCGCGCGCCCGGGCCACCACACGCGGGACCCGACGTCCAGGGACAGCGCGGGCACCAGCACCGTCCGCACGAGCAGAGCGTCCACCAGCACGCCGAACGCCACCAGGAAGGCCAGCTGGAGCAGGAACAGCAGCGGGATCACCGCCAGGGCCGCGAAGGTCACGGCCAGCACCACCCCGGCGGAGGTGATCACGCCGCCGGTGACGGTCAGCGCGCGCAGCACGCCCTCGCGGTGCCCGTGCAGCAGCGTCTCCTCACGCGCCCGGGACATGAGGAAGATGCTGTAGTCGATGCCCAGCGCCACCAGGAACACGAACGCGAACAGCGGCACCACCGGGTCCGCGCCGGGCAGGCCGAGCACGTGCTCGAACAGCAGCGTTCCCACGCCCAGCGCCGCGGCGAAGGACAGGACGTTCACGGCCATCAGCAGCAGCGGCGCCACCAGGGAGCGCAGCAGCGGGATGAGCACGAGGAAGACCACCACGAGCACCAGCGGCACCACGACCACGAAGTCGCGCTGGGCGGTGTCCAGGGTGTCCAGGTCGGTGGCGCTCACCCCGCCGACCAGGGCGTCGGTGCCCTCGACGGAGTCCAGTTCGGTCCGCAGGTCGCGCACCGCGTCCACCGCCTCGGCCGACTCGGGGCCGACGGTGAGGACCACCTCGACCAGCACCCGGCCGTCCTCCACCAGGGGCGGCAGGTCGGCGCCGGGCGGGCCGGGCTCGGTCACCGGCGCGGCCCCGTCCACGACGGGCAGGCGTTCGGCGGCCCGGACGACCTCGTCCAGGTGGTCGGCGTCGGCGACCACCAGGGCGGGGGCGGCGCTGGCGTCGGAGCCGAAGCCCCGGTCGAGCGCCTCCTGGGCGTCGACCGCCTCCACCTCGGTGCGGAAGACCTCGGCCTGGCCGGTGCCCCCGGCGTCGAACTGGGGCGCGAACACGGCCGCGGCGGCCAGGACGGCGGTGGTGACGATCCAGTACAGGCGCGGCCTGCGCGAGACGGTGGTCGCCAGGCGGCCCCAGAACCGGTGGCTGGCCACGACCTCGTCCAGGGTTCCGTCCGTCCGGCCGCCGCTGTGCGGGGCCACGGGCCAGAAGGCGGCGCGTCCGCACAGGGCGAGCACGGCGGGCAGGAAGGTCATCGCCGAGAGCAGGGCCGCGACGACGCCGATGGCCACCACGGGGCCGAGGCTGCGGGTGGAGGCCAGGTCGGCGGCGAGCAGGCAGAGCAGGCCGAGGATGACGGTCCCGCCGGAGGCCAGGACCGGACCGGTCACGCCGCGCACGGCAGCCGCGACGGCCTCGGGTACGCGGTCGCGGACGGCCAGTTCCTCGCGGTAGCGGGCCACGAGCAGCAGCGCGTAGTCGGTGCAGGCGCCCACGACCAGGATGAACAGGATGCCCTGGCTCTGACCGTTGAGGCTGACCAGGCCGGTGTCGGCGGCCAGGTAGACCAGTGCGCCGGACAGGCCGAGCGCGAGGAGGCAGGCGAGGATGACCAGCACCGGCAGCAGCGGCGAGCGGTAGACGGCCACGAGGATGATCAGCACGGCGGTGATGGCCACGATCAGCAGCGTGGAGTCGATGCCGCCGAAGGCCGCGGCGAGGTCGGCCGCGAAACCGGCGGGGCCGGTGACCTGGACCTGGAGCCCCGGCACGGGGTCGTCGGCCAGCACCGCGCGCAGGTCCTCGACCGCGTCTCCGGTGTCGGCGGCCGGGTCGAGCAGCGCCACGAACTGGGCGACCGAGGGGTCCTCGGTGCCGGGGATCGGGCCGACGACGGAGCCGGAGACCCAGGGCTCCCCGCCCACGCGCTCGGCGACCGCGGCGATGTCGGCGAGTTCGCCCTCTCCGAGCGCCTCGCCCCCGTCCTCCCCGGCGTCCTCGCGCGAGTAGACGACGACGGCCGGGACCGCCTCCTCCCGGTCGAACTCCTCGGCGATCCCACTGACCTCGGTGGACTCGGCGCCCACCGGCAGGAACGCGCCCGGGTCGTTGGTCTGCACCTCGCCGAGCCTGCCCAGGAACATGCCCAGGGGCCCGGCGCCCGCCAGCCACACCAGGGCGACCAGCAGGGCCGCTCCGATCCACCAGCGCGACCGCCTGGCAGGTGGTCTGCCGTTGTCCTTGTCCACGTTCGGGATCCCTCTCACACCGTCAGCTTGCTCGAAATTTGAGCATCTCGCTTTTCGAGTTACTTTCGGCATGACCCTACCCCAGTCCGCTCCCGCCATGCGCCCGCCCCCGCCCGGCGCGGATGTGTCCCCCGTCACCGCCCGTCGGCGGTGCGGTCGGGCGCGAACGCCGTCGGCCCCGGTCCGCGCGGACCGGGGCCGGGGAGGCGGGTGTCAGCGGCGCGCGTGCGCCCCCCGAGGGGCCGCGCGCTTCGAGGACGCCCGTTCCCGGGAGGCCTGTTCCGCGGCCGCGACGATGTTGTCGGCCATCGCGCCGAACACGACCCCGTGGAAGGGCGTGACGGCCTTCCAGTACAGGTGCCCCAGCAGGCCGCGCGGGTGGAAGAGCGCGCGCTGGCGGTAGACCGTGCGTCCGCGCACGCGGGCCACGCCCAGTTCGAGCCAGGCCGGTCCGGGCAGGCGCATCTCCGCCCGCAGCCGCAGCAGCTCGCCGGGGACGACCTCCTCCACCCGCCAGAAGTCCAGGGAGTCGCCCACCCGCAGCCGCTCCGGGTCGCGCCGCCCCCTGCGCAGGCCCACCCCGCCCACGGCCAGGTCGATCCAGCCGCGCGCGGCCCAGGCCAGCGGCCAGGAGTACCAGCCGTGTTCGCCGCCGATGCCCTCGACGACCCGCCACACCGCCTCCGTTCCGGCGTCGACGTACCGCGCGCGCACGTCGGTGTAGAGGCTGCCGCCCGCCCAGGCGGGGTCGCTCGGCAGGGGGTCGGACGGGGCGCTCGGCCAGGCGGCCGAGGACCAGCGGGTGTCCACCCGCGACTCGTCCACGCGGCGCAGGGCCAGCTCCACGGCCCGGTCGAAGCCGATCCGGTCGTGGTCGTCCAGCAGTTCGGACAGGTCGTCCTCGCCGACGACCGCGTCGTGGCGCAGCGACTCCACCAGCGGCCGGGCGATCGCGGGCGGCACCGGCGTGACCAGGCCGACCCACAGGCTGGACAGGCCCGGCGAGAGCACGGGGACGGGGACGATCAGCCTCCTGGCGATCCCCGCCGCCCCGGCGAAGCGCTGGATCATCCGGGCGTAGGAGAGCACCTCCGGGCCGCCGATGTCGAAGGTCCGGTTGGTCCCCTCCGGGAGTTCGGCGCAACCGACCAGCAGCCGCAGCACGTCGCGCACGGCGATCGGCTGGACGCGGCTGCGCACCCACCGGGGCGTGGTCATCACCGGCAGGCGCTCGGTGAGGTGGCGCAGCATCTCGAAGGAGGCCGAGCCGGAGCCGAGGATCACCGCGGCGCGCAGCACGGCGGTGGGCACGCCCGACTCCAGCAGGATCCGGCCGACCTCCTCGCGCGAGGCCATGTGCGCCGACAGGCCCTCCCCGTGCGGCGCCAGTCCGCCGAGGTAGACCAGGCGGGTCGTGCCCGCCTCCCGCGCCGCGCGGGCGGCGTTGCGGGCGGCCCGGGCGTCGGTGCCCGCGAAGTCGCGCCCGCCCGACATCGAGTGGACCAGGTAGTAGGCGGTGTCGATGCCCGCGAACGCCTCGGCCAGGCCCTCGCCGCTCACCGCGTCGCCCCGGACCACCTCCACGCGGTCGCGCCAGGGCTGGTCGCGCAGCTTGTCCGGGGTGCGCGCCAGACAGCGGACGCGGTGCCCGGCCGCGAGCAGCTCGGGCACCAGGCGCCCGCCGATGTAGCCGGTGGCCCCGGTGACCAGGACGGACTGACTCATCCGGTCGCACCGACCACGCCGTGGCGGCGCTCGCGTCGCCGCGCGCGCCTGCGGCGGTACGGGTTGTCCTCGGGCAGGCCGCCGCTGACCCGGCCGTACATGCCGAAGGTCATCACCATGATCCCGACGACGAAGCTGAAGATGACGTTGGGCATGGAGAAGGCCAGGATGTTGGGCCCCGCGCTCATCAGGTAGAGGTTCACGAGTCCGCTGGCCACGAACCCCACGCCCACCACAGTGCAGACGGTGGAGGCGAACGAGCCGCCCAGCACGGAGGCGCCCAGCAGCAGTGAGCCGATCGCGACGGACACGAAGCTCAGCGCGCCGTTGGTGGACAGGCCCGCGATGACCTCCCCCTGGGTGTCGAAGAGCGGGAGCCTGACCACCAGCCCCGCGATGCCGAAGCCCATGAGTACGAGTCCGGTGAGTCCGGCGCCGACACGGTAGACCACGCTGAGACGGCGGTCGGCCGGGCGCCTGGTGTCCAGATCCATGGTGCTGCCCCTTCCGGTGTTCTCCCAGCTAGAGTTCTACGCGTGTGGTGCGCGACACAAGACGCACCGCTTTCGCAACGCTTGGGGCGCCATGGCCGACGCACTGACCCCCGGGGCGACCGCGCGTCTGCTCGGGGTCTCGCCCTCCACGCTGCGCAGTTGGGACCGGCGCTACGGTGTGGGGCCGCGCGAGCGCAGCCCGGGCGGGCACCGCCGCTACTCCCCCGCCGACGTGGCGCGCCTGCGCGAGCTGTGCCGCCTGGTCGGCGAGGGCCTGTCGCCCGCCTCGGCGGCGGAGTGCGTGCTGGACCCGGCCCGCGGGGGTTCGGCGTCCGCCGCCGCGCCGCGCGTTCCCCGGCAGCGGGGCGCGGGGGTCGGCCGGGAGGAGACGGAGTCCTCCGGGGAGGGAGCGGAGGCCCCCGGGAGGCGCGCACGGTCCCGCTCGCGCCCGGGCGGGGACACCCTGCCGCTCGGTCCGGCCGGGCCCACCCTCCAGGGGATCGCCCGCGCCGCCATGCGCATGGACGCCGAACTCGTGGAAGCACTGCTGGAGGAGGCGCTGGACGAGCGCGGCGTGGTGGCGGCATGGGAGGACCTGGCGATGCCGCTGCTGTACGGGATGGGCCGCAAGTGGGAGGACACCCGGCGCTACGTGGAGGTGGAGCACCTCCTGTCGTGGTGCGTGTCCTCGGCGCTGCGCCGCGTGGCCGCCCCGGCGGACACGGACGCGGCGGGCCGTGCCACGGTCCTGGCCTGCGGCCCCGGCCAGATGCACAGCCTTCCGATGGAGGCGCTGGCCGCCGCGCTGCGCGAACGGGGCGTGCCTCGCCGGGTGCTGGGGCCGTGCACGCCCGTGGCGGCGACGGTGCGGGCGGTGCGCCGCACGGGTCCGCGCGCGGTGGTCCTGTGGTCCCACGCCGGGAACGCCGACGACGTCGCGGCGCTGCGGGCCGCGGTGCGCGCGGCGGCGGAGTCGGCCCAGGCCACCGCCGTGTACACGGCCGGACCGGGCTGGCGGTCGCTGGGCGCGGCGCCGGGCCTGTCCGCCGGGCACCTGGGCTCGCTCACCGACGCCGTGCGGACCCTGGCCCCCGGCTGAGGCTGTTCGCGTCGGCCCCGGCACCGGCCCCGCGCAGCGCGTACCACGCCTGGTCCAGGCTGGTCAGCGACATGGCCGCGACCGGTGTGCTCAGGCCCATCGCCAGTTCCCGGGACAGGCGCGAACCGCCGTCCAGGAAGGCCAGCACGTCCCCGAGGCGGTTGGCCGCGAACAGCCCGGCGAAGAACTCCGCTCCCCGCACCCGCCCCGTGTCCAGGGCCCGCAGCATGACCGCGTCCATCGCCAGGTGGCGGCGCCGGTGGGGCACCGGCGGCACCGGGACCCGCCCCCGGGCCAGCGCCCGCGCCACCGCGGCCGTCTGTCGCCGCACACCGCTGAACGTGTACCCGGTGGAGGGCCGGGTGGCGCCGCCCGCCGTCCCCACCCGGAACACGCGCCGCCCCGCGCGGGGCCGGAACCGCGCGTCGGTCATCGGGATGACGCCCTGCTCGGCCGCGGTCACCTCCACGTCCCCCAGCCCGAGCAGACCGCAGTAGTCCTTGAGCGCGCGCTCGTACTCGGGGGTCGTGAGCGCCTCGCGGCCGAACTCGGTGTACTCCACCAGCGCCTCGCGCGACGACAGCGGCAGCACGTAGCCGAAGGCCACGCCGTTGGCGGGCTGGGGAGGGCGCAGGTCCATGAGCACCGCCGAGGCGGGGTCGAACGCGTCGTCGGGCGTGCGCACGAACCAGCCGCGGAAGTGCTGGAGCAGGTGCGTGCGCCCGCGCGGGGCGGGCCGGGGCAAACGCGAGTCGAACACCCACGAGGCGGTCAGCGCACGCTCCCCTCCCCCGGGTCCGGTGCCCCGCACCACGGCGTGCTCGGCGCCGTCGGCGACCCCGGTGACCAGCACCGGGAGCTGGTCCACGTGTTCACCGGCCGAGGCGCGCACGTGCGCGTCCACGTCGGCCGACCGCAGCATCTTGTACACGTAGGGCGCCGCCGAGGAGTCGTGGGAGGCCCCGTCAGGCCCCACCACGGACAGGTCCTCCCAGCGGGCGGCCAGCAGGTGGTCCCACGGCCCGCCGTCGGGCTCCCAGAAGCACCAGGTGCGGGGCGGAGGGGTGTGCGGTCCGGGGGGCGGTTCGACCAGGGCGACCCGCAGCGGTCGGCCACGTCGGTCATTGACCCCGCGGAGCTGGTGGGCCAGGGTGAGCCCAGCGGCTCCCCCGCCGATGATCGCCACGTCGTAGTCGGCCATGCCCCCAGCATGCACGGGAAGGGCCGCGCCCGCACGCGAACACCCCCCGGGAGGAGAACGTGGACACCACGACGCACGCCATGAAGGACGGCGCGGTCACCGACGAGTTCGACCACGCCGCCGGAGCCTACGACCGGCTCGTGGGCGCCAACCCCGGCTACCACGCGCACCTGCGGGTCTCCGCCAGGCGGCTGGGCCTGCCCTGGGACGGCACGGGGCTGCGCCTGCTCGACCTCGGGTGCGGCACGGGCGCCTCCACCGCCGCCCTGCTGCGCGCCCTGCCCCGGGCCCGGATCGCGGCCGTGGACGCCTCGCCCGGAATGCTGGAGGCGGCCCGCGCCAAGCGGTGGCCGGAGTCCGTCTCCTTCCACCGGGCCAGGGCCGAGGAGCTGACCCCCGAGTGGGCCCGGGAGCACGTGGGCGGTCCGGTGGACGCGGTGTTCGGCGCCTACCTCATCCGCAACTGCCCCGACCCCGACGCCCTGCTCGCCTCCGTGCGCGCGCTGCTCAAACCCGGCGGCCGCGTCGTCCTGCACGAGTACTCCGTGGCCGACTCGGTGTCGGCGCGGGCGGTGTGGTCGGCGGTGTGCTGGGGGGTGGTGATCCCGGCGGGCAAGGCGCTGACCGGCCGGGCGGACCTGTTCCGCTACCTGTGGCGCAGCGTTCTGGAGTTCGACGGCCGCGGCGCGCTGCTGGACCGGATGCGCCGCGCGGGCCTGGAGTCGGTGGCCAGCGCGCCGCTGCCCGGCTGGCAGTACGGGGTCACGCACACGTTCGTGGGACGGCGCCCGAACGGCGATTCGAGCGGCGCCCTGGAGAGCGCTCTGAACAGCGTTCGCAAAGGCGCTCCGAACAGCGCTCCGGGAGGCCGCGTTGACGAGCTCTGACGGCGGGGGGCGCCCCGGGGCGCGCCCCGCCTCCGACCGGTCCGGCCGTCCCCCCGGCGTCCGCGACCCCCTGGCCGAGGCCGTCCCGCCCGCCCCGCCGACCGGCCCCGCGACCGCCGGGAGGCCCCGCGCCGTCGTGGTCGGCGGCGGCATCGCCGGGCTGGCGGCGGCCTGCGCACTGGCCGAGCGGGACGTGGACGTGACGGTGCTGGAGCGCGAACCCTCGTTCGGGGGGCGGCTGCGCGGTTGGGCCACGACGCTCTCCGACGGTTCGCCCGCGACCATGACCCGCGGGTTCCACGCGTTCTTCCGGCAGTACTACAACCTGCGCGCCCTGCTGCGCCGCGGCGACCCCGGGCTCGACGCGCTGGTGCCGCTCACCGACTACCCGCTGGTGCACCGGGACGGGCCGCGCGACCGCTTCTCCGGGCTGCCCGCGACCCCACCGTGGAACGCGGCCGTCCTGGCGGCGACCAGCCCCAGCTTCCCGGCGCGCGACATGGCGCGGGTCAACCTGCCCGCGGCCCTGCAACTGTTCGACGTGGACGTGCCCGGCGTGTACGAGCGGCTCGACCACCTCAGCGCCCGCGACCTGCTGGACGCGGTGCGCTTCCCGCCCACGGCACGGCACCTGGCCTTCGAGGTGTTCACCCGCAGCTTCTTCTCCGACCCCGGCGTGCTGTCGGCCGCCGAACTCGCGCTGATGTTCCACGTGTACTTCCTCGGCTCGTCCGAGGGTCTGGTGTTCGACGTGCCGGGCTCGCCGTTCCCGCAGGCGCTGTGGGACCCCCTGGAGCGCTACCTGGCCAAGCGCGGGGTCCGGCTGCGGACCGGCGTGCTGGTCGAGGCGGCGGACCGGGCACGCGAGGGCGGGGAACCGGAGCGCCGGGAACCGCGGAGCCGGTTCACGCTGCGCGGGCGCACGGCCGGGGGCGAGGCCTTCGAGGAGGGCGCGGACGCCGTGGTGCTGGCCGCCGACCCCGCCGGAACCCGCGACCTGGTGGCGGCCTCGCCGGGACTGGGCGGGCCGGACTGGCGCGGCCGGGTGGCCCGGGTGCGCACGGCTCCCCCGTTCCTGGTGTCGCGCTACTGGCTGGACCGGCCCGTGCGCCCGCACCGGCCCGCCTTCCTGGGCACGGCGGGCTACCCCACCCTGGACAACATCAGCGTGCTGGAACGGTACGAGGACGAGGCCCGCGAGTGGTCCCGGCGCACCGGCGGGTCGGTGGTGGAGCTGCACGCCTACGCGCTGGAGGAGGGGTGCAGCCCCGAGTACGAACGGGACCGGCTCCGGGAACAGGCCGAGTCCGTCTACCCGGAGCTGCGCGGGGCCCGCGCGGTGGACGCCCGGCACGAACTGCGCGCGGACTGCCCGCTGTTCGCGCCCGGCAGCCACCGGGACCGGTGCGGGGTCACCACACCCGACCCGTTCGTGGCGGTGGCGGGCGACCACGTGCGCACCGACCTGCCCGTGGCCCTCATGGAACGCGCCGCCACCAGCGGTCTGCTCGCGGCCAACGCCCTGCTGGCGCGGTGGGGGCGGCCGGGGCACACGGTGTGGACCGTGCCCCGGCGGGGCCGGTCGGCGCCGCTGCGGGCGCTCGCCCGGTGGTCCAGGACGTCCTAGGGAGTGTTCCGCGGAGGCTTTCGGATCCGCGAGCGGCCGTCCGGGCAATCTCTCGCAAGACGGTTCGCGCGGGTCAGCCTGGTTGGCTTTTCAAGTGAAATCGGCGCAGCGAGAGGCAGCCCGGTGGTCGCGAGCCCGAAATGATCCGAGGAACACGACCTAGCGGCCCCGGCGGGTCAGCCGGGCCAGCGGCCGGTGCTCCTGAGCAGGTACCGGCGCTCCGCGTAGTCCAGGTCGTCCCTCCACAGGCGCCGGGCGGCCATCCGCATCACGGGGCGCACGACCGGACCCGCCAGCTTACGGGCCAGCAGGAAGCCGATCCGCTCCGAGCTGGCCACGGTCGCCTCGATGACCGCCGTGCGCGCCACGCCCTTGTCGTCCACGCCCAGCGGGGTGGCGTGCGTCTCCACCACGCTGCCCAGGCCCTCGCCCTCGATGATGCGCATGACCACCGTGCGGGGGTCCGGGCAGCGGAACTCCGCGCGCACCGGCACGCCCCACCGGCCCGCCACCCGGAACCCCACGTCCACCACCATGCGGTCCGGGTCGGGGTCGGCCCCCTTGGGCACCTCGGTCACCTTCAGCCCCACGAACGAGTAGGGGTGGAACCACGAGCCGTGCCAGGGGTCGAGCCGGTTGGCCACCACGTCCTCGGGTTCGCACCGCCCCGCCAGACTCTCCACCGCCACCAGGCTCCCCGGCAGCGCGGGGCGCTCGGGGACCACCGGCTCGTCCAGGGGCTCCTCACCGCCCTCCCGGTCCAGGCGCACCCACACCAGGACGCCGTCGTCGTGCACCGGGTAGGGGTCCCACCCGGGGAAGCCGCCGCCGTCCAGCGACAACCCGTGCCACCGGCACACCAGGCGCCCGGAGTCCACCGCGCCCCGGCACAGCGGCGCGCCCAGGTGCGGGCAGGCGCCCGGCCCCGCGTGCGCGGTCCCCTCCGGGGTGCGCCAGGCCACCAGCTCGGTTCCGGCCACGACGCGTCCGAACGGCCGGTCCGCGCGGACCTCGGTGCTCGCGGCCAGCACGAACCAGTTCCCCGAGGGCCGGGCGAGCGCGCGTTTGAGCGCCGACCCGATGACGGAGGGCGAGCCCTCCCGCCAGGTCGGTTCCTGCTTCCTCCACGTGGTGGCGGGCATGCGGCGCAGGGGAAGCCGCCGCGGTCGCGGGTCGGGCAGTGTCACGGGGTCCTCCAGGTACGTCGTTCGAGGGGGCGGGGGCGGACCGCGCGTCCTCAGCCGGTCCGCGGGCGCGGCACCCGGCCGCGCAGGGAGCGCGCGATCAGCGACCGCGCGAGGGCGGGTACGGCGGCGGCCGCCTTGCGGGTGTCCGAGACGCGGTGCCGGACGCTCCACACGTCGTAGTCGGCCGCACGCACCTCGTCCAGAATCGCGCGGTAGAGCCGGAAGGCGGTGGCGACACACGGGCGCGCCACGGGGGAGAGCATCGCGATGCCCGGTTCGGCCCGCCGGTAGAAACCCTGGTTGACCTCCACCAGGTCGGCGAGGGCCTCCCGCACGCGCGGGTGCTGCTCCCGGGCCCGCGCGCACTGCTCCAGCAGCTCGCGGTCCACACCGTGCGCGGCCAGCGCCTCCTCCGGCAGGTAGACGCGGCCGCGCCGCAGGTCCTCGGCCGCGTCCCGCAGGAAGTTGGTCAGCTGGAAGGCCTCGCCCAGCGCGGCGGCGTGCGGGGCCGCCTCCTCGCGCGGCGCCACCGTCCCCAGGACCGGCAGCACCTGGAGGCCGATCACCGCGGCCGAGCCGTACATGTACTCGCGCAGGTGCTCCAGGTCGCGGTAGCCGGCCACCGTCAGGTCCATGCGCATGGAGGCCATGAACGCGGTGAAGTAGGCGTGCGGCAGCTCGTACCGGTGGACCGTGTGCGCCAGGGCCGAGAGCACCGGCGCCGCCTCGGGGTCCCGGGCGGGTTCGCCGTCCAGGACCCGGGCCAGGTCGGCGTCGATGACGTCCAAGCGGGCGCTCTGGTCCGCGACCGTGGCGCCCGGCGAGGGCTCGTCGACGATGTCGTCCACCCACCGCGCGAAGCCGTACAGGGCGTGCACCCCGGGCCGGTGCTCGGGCGGCAGCACCCGCGTGGCCGTGTAGTAGGTGCGCCCGTGGTGGGCGTGCAGGGCCCGGCACCTGAGGTAGGCCTCCCGCAGCGGCCCGCCGGTGATCCCGGCCGCGTCGAGTTCGGCGGCTCCCGTGTTCATCGGCCGCCTCCGGTTCTGCGGACCACCTCGGCCGCGGCGAGCTTCCCCGAGATCAGCACGGTCGGCACGCCGACCCCCGGTGTGGTCCCGCACCCGGCCAGGACGGCGTTGGAGGTGCCGGGGACCGTGTTGCGCGGACGGAACGGCCCCGTCTGGGCGAAGGTGTGCGACAGCGAGAACGGCGTGCCGTGCGCGAGCCCCTGTCGCGCCCAGTCCGCCGGGGTGACCAGGTGCTCGGCCCGCACGGAGGCGTCCAGCCCCTCCAGCCCGCGCTCCTCCAGGACCCCGACCAGGCGGTCCCGGTAGCGCGGTCCCTCGCGGTCCCAGTCGATGCGGCCCGCCGCCAGGTTGGGCGCCGGGGCGAGCACGTACAGCAGGTGGCGCCCCTCCGGGGCCAGTGACGGGTCGGTGAGGGTGGGCTGGGTGACCAGCAGGGAGGGGTCGCTCATGGTGCGGCCCTCGCGGATGATCTCGGTGAAGGTGCGCTTCCACGCGGCGCCGAAGGAGATGGTGTGGTGGCCCAGCCGCTCCCAGGTGCGGTCGGTGCCCAGGTGCAGCACGACCGCCGAGGGCGAGTAGCGCGCGGCCACGGGGCGCCGGGGCTTGTGGCCGAGCAGCCGGTGGGCGGCGGGCAGGTCCGCGGTGAGCACCACCTGGTCGCAGGCCAGGCGCTCGCCGTCCGCGGTGACGACGGCGCTGACGCGGTCGCCCGCGCGTTCCAGGCGCGCGACCTCCTGGCCGTAGCGGACGGCTCCCCCGGCCTTGGCGACCGCGCCCGCGAGGGCGTCGCCCAGGGCGCGCATCCCTCCCCGGGGGAAGTACACTCCGGCGACGGTGTCCATGTAGGCGATGACGGCGTAGGCGGCCAGGGCGCTCTCCGGCGCCACCCCCGCGTACAGCGACTGGAAGGAGAAGATCCGGCGCAGCCGCTCGTCGCGCACGTGGCGGCCCACGGCCGGGGCCAGCCTGCCGAAGCCGCCCATCGCGAGGAGCCGGAACAGGTCGGGTCGGACCAGGTCCAGCGGGGACCGGAACCGGGCGTCGATGAACGAGCGCATCTCCACCCGGTACAGCCGGGTGAGCCAGTCGCGCAGCCGCAGGTAGCCGTCGGCCTCGCGCTGCCCGGCCACCCGGGCGACCTCGGCGGCCATCGCCTCGCGCTCGGTGTGCACATCGATCACCGAGCCGTCGGCGAAGGAGGCGCGGTAGGCGGGGCTGAGGGGCACCAGGTCCAGCCGGTCGGCCACGGTCTCGCCGACCGCGCCCAGCGCCTCGTCCAGGAGTTCGGGCATGGTGAGCACCGTGGGGCCGGTGTCGATCTGGAAGCCGTCCAGGTCGAGCCGCCCCGCGCGCCCGCCCGGGTGCGCCTCGCGCTCGACCACGACGACCTCGCGCCCCGCGCCCAGCAGGTGCAGGGCGCAGGCCAGGCCGGACAGGCCCGCGCCCACGACGACCACGGGACCGCGTCCGCGCGGCCCGGGCCCGGACCGGGGCGGAGGCGGCGGCTCGGGGGTCTCCTCAGGCACGGTGGTGCTCCTCTCCGGTGTTGCGGATACCTTCCCCGCCTGGCGGGTCACACACGGTCACGGGCGATCCGGGAGGCCAGGCCGCCCAACCCCTCCAGCACGTGGGCGGGCGCGTCGAGCCCCTCCAGGCGCGCCCGGCCCTGTTCGACGAGTTCACGGCACCTGGCCCCGACCAGGTCGCGCGCGCCGAGGCGGTCCAGCGCGTCGGCCACCTCCGCGGGGTCCACGTCCTCGTCGGGCAGGCCGATCCGGTCGAGCAGCCGCAGCGCGGCGTCGTCCCCGCGCTCGCGGGCCAGGCGGGTGCCGGTCACGAGCAGCAGCGTGCACTTGCCCTCGCGGATGTCCTCGCCCACGGGCTTGCCGGTCCGGGAGCTGTCCCCGTAGACGCCGAGCAGGTCGTCCCTGAGCTGGAAGGCGATGCCCACGTCCCTGCCGTAGCCGCGCAGGGCCCCCACCACCGCCGGGTCGGCCCCGGCCATGGCCGCGCCCAGGTGCAGGGGGCGTTCGACGCTGTAGGAGGCCGTCTTGAGCAGGTCCACGCGCAGGGCGGCCTCCTCCGAGCGCTCCCGGCGCGCCTGGGCGCGCACGTCGAGGAACTGCCCGGCCATGATCTCGGTGCGCAGGTCACGCCACACGGCCCGGGCCCGGACTGGCTCGGGCACGCCCGGCAGGGCCTCGTTGAGCATGTCGTCGGCCCAGACCAGGGCCAGGTCGCCCACGAGGACGGCCAGCGCCTCCCCGTAGCGGCGGGAGTCGCCGACATGGCCGTCCCGCTCGTGTTCGAGGGCGTGCGCGGCGTGTACCGAGGGGCGGCCCCGGCGGGTCGGCGAGCCGTCCATGACGTCGTCGTGGACGAGCGCGCAGGTCTGGACGAGTTCGACCGCGGCGCAGGCCTGGCGGGCGGCGCGGGCCGTCTCCCCCGAGGGGGCGCCTCCGCCCGCGAGCCACCCCCACCAGGCGAGCAGGGGCCGCATCCGCTTGCCGCCGTCCAGGGTGAAGCGGACGGTCGTACCGGCCAGGCCCCGGCCGAAATCTCCGTCGAGGTCCTCCGAGTCGCGGAGCCTGCGCTCCAGGTAGTCCTTGAGCGACTCCTCCAGGGCGGAACGCTCGTCGGCGACTCCGGCGTCCGGCGGGCGCGGGTGCCTGTGGGTGTTCAGGATGGGATTGACGGTGTCCTCCCCGGGTAGCATCCGGACAATGCAACTCGGTTTCCATGAATCTTGGCAACCGAACTACTTCCCCCTCTGCGAGGGTCAAACCCTTCGCTGGTGGAGGGGTGCGCCTCCCGGAGAGGGTTTGTGCGTCCCGGTGGCGCTTAGAATTCCAGGAACGGCCGGAGCCACCGGCCACGAACGCGAGAGAGGAACCATGGACACCGCGTCGGCCGCATCCTCTCCGACCGGCTTCGAAGGGTCCGGAACCGCGGATCCCGAGGTCGGGTCGCGGGCCGAACTCTACGACGCGTTGCAGACCGACGGGCAGCGACTCGCCGTACGGCTCATCCGCATGCTGCACCGGATGGCGGAGCGCTCGGGGATGAACCCGACCGACTTCCAGTGCTACACGCTGCTGCGCGTGGGCGGTTCCATGACGCCGGGCGAGATCGCCGACAGCCTGTGCCTGTCCACCGGTTCGGTGACCGGGGTGATCGACCGGCTGGAGGCGCACGGCCTGGCCGAGCGCACCCGCCACCCCGAGGACCGGCGCAAGGTCGCCGTCCGGCTGACCGGCGACGCCGCGCGCCTGGGCCCCGCCACCGCGCCCGGCATGCGCGAGGCGATGACGGCCGCGCACGCGGACTACTCGCTGGAGGAGCTGGCCACGATCACGGACTGGCTGGACCGGATCGGCACGGCTCTGGACCGGCTGTCCGCGAAGACGGAGCCGTGAGTCCGAAGGGGCGGAGGTGGCGGCCGTGAGCATGGCACCCGCAGGGGACGAGCGGAACGGGGGTGACCTCTCCTACCCCGATACGTGCGGACATATGCAGTCATGTGTCCAATCAGGGCCCATGGCACCGCAAGGGATATTTCTCCGCTCGTAGGACAACACTCCACGATTGTGCGGTTGCTTCACGAAAAGGCTTCTGGCATCTACCATCCCACGGGACATGTCCGTGGGCCGGTGTCCGCACCGGTCCGTCATCCCCCGACCAGGGACAGCGATCCTCCGGGGCTGGGAAGGAGCCAGCATCTCATCCCTACGCGAGTACATCCGAGAACACACCAACCCCACCGTCTTCGGGGTTTCCGGGGTCGTGATCCTCGCCTTCGTCATCGTCGGCATCGTGGCCACCGAGCCGATGCTCGACGCGGCCACCGCCACGCGCGACTGGATAGGTGAGAAGCTGGGCTGGGTCTACGTCCTGTCCACCACCTTCTTCCTGGTGATGGCGATCTTCCTCATGCTGAGCCGGTTCGGGAAGATCCGGCTGGGCCCGGCCGACTCCAGGCCCGAGTTCGGGACGCTGGCCTGGTTCGCCATGCTGTTCACCACCGGCATGGGCATCGGCCTGGTGTTCTGGGGGGTGTCGGAGCCCATCCACCACCTGACCTCGCCGCGCTCGGCCGAGTTCGTCACCCCCGAGGGCGAACCGCCCCCGCCCGAGGCGGCGAGCGAGGCGCTGGCCCTGAGCTACTTCCACTGGAGCTTCCACCCCTGGGCCATCTACATCGCGCTCGGCCTGTCGCTGGGCTACTTCGCCTTCCGCAAGGGCCTGCCCCTGCGCCCCGCCTCAGCGCTCTACCCCCTCCTGGGCGACCGGGCCTTCGGCTGGCCCGGGAACGTCGTGGACATCCTCGCCATCTTCGGCACGATCTTCGGCCTGGCCACCTCGCTGGGCCTGGGCACCCTGCAGATCAACGGCGGGCTCAACCACGTCTTCGGCATCCCCACGAACGCCACCGTGCAGTCGGTCATCATCATCCTCATCACCGCGATCGCGCTGGCCAGCGTGCTCTCGGGCATCGACAAGGGCATCCGCCGCCTGTCGATGATCAACCTGTGGCTGGCCTTCCTGCTGCTGGTGGTCGTCTTCGCCCTGGGACCCAAGCTGTGGATCGCCAGCATCATGACCACCGGCACGGGCGAGTACCTGAGCAACATCGTCGAGTGGAGCCTGGCCTTCCCGAGCCCGCTCATCGACGAGACGGCGGCGGCCTGGACCACCGCGTGGCCCATCTTCTACTGGGGCTGGTGGATCTCCTGGGCCCCGTTCGTGGGCATCTTCCTGGCCCGCATCTCCTACGGCCGCACCATCCGCGAGTTCGTCATCGGGGCGCTGTTCGCCCCCGTCGCCGTGTCCATCCTCTGGTTCGGGGTGTTCGGCGGCTCCGGCCTGTACTACGAGCTGTTCGGGGACGCCGGACTGAGCGCGCTGAGCGAGGAGGACCGGTCCTTCCGCCTGGTGGAGCTGCTGCCCGGGGGGCCGCTCATCGGCGGCATCATCTCCGTGCTGCTGATCATCGTGGTGGCGGTCTTCTTCATCACCTCCTCCGACTCCGGTTCCCTGGTGGTGGACACGCTCGCCAGCGGCGGGAGCCTCAAGCCGGTCAAGGCCCATCGCGCCTTCTGGGCGATCAGCGAGGGCGCGGTCACCCTGATCCTGCTGGTACTGGGCGGGGAGAACGCGCTGTCGGCGCTCCAGGCCGCGTCGGTGGTCACCGGACTGCCCTTCGCGATCATCCTGCTGCTCATGGTCTGGGGCCTGATCAAGGCGCTGTCGGATGAACCCAGGCCCGGCAGCCCCAGGGAGCAGCGCGCCGAGGACCGGCCCCGGTCCGACCGCTCCCCGGAGAACCAGGCGCGCGACTAGATTCCCGTCAGCATGAGGAAAGGAGGCCGCCGTGGCGCCGAAGAAGTTCCACAACCCCTTCCACGGTGTGGTGGACATGATCACCGAGATGAACCGCATCTCCGACAGCATGTCCTCGATGGAGACCGGCAACGCCGGTGAACGCGAGCGCGGGCACGCCGACGCGTGGAGCCCGCCCACCGACATCCTCGCCCGGGGCAACGACCTGATCGTCCGCTGCGAGGTCCCCGGGGTCCAGGAGCAGGACGTGGCCGTGAGCCTGAACAACGGCATCCTCACCATCAGCGGCGAGCGCCGCCGGGACGGGGACGACGTCGTCTACTACTCCTCCGAGCGGTTCATGGGCACGTTCCGCCGGGAGATCAGCCTCCCGGAGGCCGTGGACGAGGAGGACATCGAGGCCAGCTACGGCGAGGGGCTGCTGGAGGTGGTGGTGCACGGCGCCGCCAACGCCCGCGGGCCCAAGCGCATCGCCGTCCGCAAGCGGACGCCGAAGAGGTCCTAGCCACGCCCGACGGGGCGGGTCCGGCACGGCCGGGCCCGCCCCGTCGGCGTGCGCGGACCGGTTGTGGCGCGGTGCACCCGGACGCCGGGAACCGGACGGCCCCGCGATCCGACCCGTAGGGGGAACGGCCGCGAGAACGCGGCTCGTACCCCCGGAGGGAACATGGACCGCATCCGCACCAGCCGTACCGCATGGGCCGCCCCACTGCTCTGCCTCGGCCTCACCCTCACCGCCTGCGGCGGGGCGCAGGAACAGGGCGCCGCCCCCGCGGAGGAGGCCGCCGACAGCGCGGCGACCGCCGCCGACGCCTTCTCCGTGACCGACCCCTGGATCAAGGCCGTCACCGCCGAGGAGGGCATGACCGGCGTCTTCGGTGTGCTGGCCAACGGCTCCGACGAGGAGATCACCGTCGTCTCGGCCGACTACGACGCGGCCGGGCTGGTCGAGCTGCACGAGGTCCTCTCCGAGGGGACCGACGCCACCATGCGCGAGAAGGAGGGCGGGTTCCCGATCCCCGCCGGGGGCAGCGCCACCCTGGAGCCCGGCGGCGACCACATCATGCTCATGGAGCTGACCGAGGACCTGCGGCCGGGGGCCGAGGCGACCGTCACCGTGGAGTTCTCCGACGGCTCCACCACCGAGTTCACCGCCGCGGTCAAGGACTACGCCGGGGCCAATGAGGAGTACGAGGGCGGTCACGGCGAGGGGCACGGCGACGGGGAGCACGGCTCCGGGGCGGAGGGCGAGGGCGGCGAGGCGCACGGGGACGAAGGGCACGGGGACCACTGATGGGCGGCGAGTCCCGACTCAGCCGCAGAGGGCTGCTCCTGGGCGGCGCGGCGGCCGGTGCCGGCGCGGCCGGGGGCGCGCTCGCCCACCGGTGGGCCGCGGAACCCGCCCCGGCCCCCCAGGCGCCCCCGCTCAACGGCACGCTGACCGTGCCGTTCCACGGCGTGCGGCAGGCGGGCGTGGAGACCCCGCCGCAGACGCACGGCACCTTCGTGGCGCTGGACCTGGAACCGGGGGCGGACGCGGACGCGGTCGGCCGGCTCCTGCGGCTGCTCAGCGACGACGCGGCCCGCCTGTCCCGGGGCGAGCCCGCCCTGGCCGACACCGAGCCCGAACTCGCCCTGGTCCCGGCCCGGCTCACCACCACGTTCGGGTTCGGGCGGGGTCTGGTGGAGCGGGTGGACCCCGACGCGGTGCCGGACTGGCTCGGGCCCCTGCCCGAGTTCGGGCACGACCGGCTCGACCCGGCCTGGGGCGAGGCGGACCTGCTGCTCCAGGTGTGCGCGGACGACCCCGTGACCGTCTCCCACGCGGTGCGGATGATGCTCAAGGACGCGCGGGCCTTCGCGCGGGTGCAGTGGACGCAGAGCGGGTTCCGCCGGGCCCACGGCTCCCAGCCCGAGGGCACCAGCATGCGCAACCTGATGGGACAGGTGGACGGGACGGTCAACCCGGCGCCGGGAACCGGGGACTTCGACCGGTTGGTCTGGGGCGGGGACCCGCCCCGGTGGCTCAAGGGGGGCACGAGCCTGGTGCTGCGCCGCATCGCCACCCACCTGGACACCTGGGACGAGCTGGACCGGCCCGCCAGGGAGGCGGTCATCGGCCGCCGCCTGGACAACGGGGCGCCGCTGACCGGTGCCGAGGAGCACGACGAGGCGGACCTGGAGGCCACGGACGCCTCCGGGCTGACCGTCATCGCGGACTTCGCGCACATCAGGCGGGCCCGCACCGACGACCCGGACCAGCGGATCTTCCGACGCGCCTACAACTACGACGAGCGCGGCTCGGGCGGCGAGGAGGCGGGGCTGCTGTTCGCCTCCTTCCAGGCCGACCCGCTGCGCCAGTTCGTGCCCATCCAGCGGAGCCTGGACGAACTGGACCTGCTCAACGAGTGGGTGACCGCCGTGGGCTCGGCGGTGTTCGCCGTCCCGCCGGGCTGCGCGGAGGGAGGGTACGTGGGGCAGACCCTGCTGGAGGGGTGAGGCGCCCCGGGTCCCCGGGAGCGGAACCCGCCGGAGGGGCCGCCGAGCAGGCGGAGGGGCGGGACGCCCCGGTCCCGGAAACCGCGTCCGGCCCCCGGGGCCGCGTGAGGGGGCTCTTCCGCGCGGGCGACCGCTCGGCCCACCCCCCTGGGCGGGGACCCGGAACGGATGCGACGATGAACCCATGACGGAGCGGCCACCCCTGCGCGCGGCCCGCGCCGGGGTGTTCGCCTCGGTGTGCTCCGCCGTGTCCGTCGGCGGCCACGCGCTGTCCTCCGAGCACGCCGTCCCGCTGGGCGGGCTGCTCGTCGGCGCCGCTCTGGTCTACGCCTCCGCGTGGGCCGCGACCGGCCGCGAGCGCGGGCTCGGCGCGATCGCCGGATGGATGGCGTGGGGCCAGCTGGCCCTGCACCTGGTGTTCTCCACGGCCCAGGCGGCGGGCGCCCACGGCGCCCACGCTGCCGATCCCGCCGCCGTGGAGGCCGCCTCGGGCGGCGCCGAGATGCTCCTCGCCCACCTCGTCGCGGGCGCCGTGTGCGCCTGGTGGCTGCGCCAGGGCGAGGCGGCGCTCTTCGCCTACCTGCGCCTGGCCGCCGCCGCGCTGCTGCCCGTACTGGTGCTCACGGTCCCGCGACCGGTGCCCGAGCGGGTGCCCTCGGCCCCGCTCCCCGAGCGCGAGACACCAGCCCCGGCCGCGCCCTACCTCCGGCACAGCCTGGTCCTGCGGGGACCGCCCGCGGCGTAGGCCGTGTTCGACCGCGCCACCGGCCGCCGCGCGGCGGCCGGCGCCCGCGAACACGCGCCGGGCAGCTGACCCGGCCCCGCCCGCGCCCGCGCCGCCGGTGCGCCCTGCGCCCCGACGACCGCGTTCCGCGGGGACCGGCTCCGAGCCGTCCCCGCGCCGCACCGTGTCCCCGGAGGGCACGACCGCGCGGTCCCGGCTCCGCCCGGGCGGACACGGGCGTCCGGGTCAGCGTCTTCACGCCGCGTCCTCCGCACCGCCGCGCCCACGCGCGTGCGTCCGGAGGCGTGTCCGGCCCCCGCGTGCCCGGGTCCGGTCCCCCGTCGGGGACCGGCCGCGCACGCTCCCGTCACCGCGCGCACCACCGCCCGAGGCCACCGGCCGCCGGGCCGCTGGTGCACGCCGGAACCCGGAGCACCGATGCCCACCGACACCGTCTTCCAGGAGCAGCGCCCGGCACGGGCGCGCCGTTCCCACCCCGACCGCCCGGCGCGCCGTCCGCGGCGCGACCACCGCACCGACCCGCCGCCCCCCGCGGCGGTCGAAGCGGACGAGCCCGCTCGCGAGGGCGGGCCCGCCTCCGCGAAGGGCCCCGCTCTCCCGCGGGGGCACGCCCGCCCGGAGGAACCCGGCCTTCCGGAGGAACCGATCCGTCCGGAAGGACCCGCCCTCGCGGAGGGACCGGCCCGTTCGGAGGAGTCCCCGTACGCGGGGGAACGCGCGCATGAGCGGGACGGCGAACTCGACCGGCTGGCGCTCGCCGCCCGTGAGGGCTCGGCCGCCGCGCTCGACGCGTTCGTCCGGCGCACCCGCCCCGACGTCGCCCGCTACATCGCCCGCAGAGTCCACCCCGACCGCGTCGAGGAGCTGAGCCAGGAGACCTACCTGCGGGCCCTGCGCGGCCTGCCGCGGTTCGCCGGGCGCGCCCCGGCGCGGACCTGGCTGCTGGCCATCGCCCGCAACACCGTCGCCGACCGCTACCGCCACGACGCGGCCCGCCCCGACTGCGTGCACCACGCCGACTGGGACCTGCTGCCCGCCCGGGCCGTCCGGTTCGACGAGCACGTGGCCCTGCTGTGCCTGCTGGACGGCCTCGCGGCCGAACGGCGGCAGGCGTTCGTCCTCACCCAGGTGGAGGGCCTTTCCTACGCCGAGGCCGCCCGGCTGGCCGACGTGCCCGTGGGCACGATCCGCTCGCGGGTGGCCCGGGCCCGCGGCGACCTGGTGCGCGGGCTCACCGCCTGAGGGCGGAACACGACGGCCCCGGGCCGCTCCGCCTGCGCGGAGCGGCCCGGGGCCGCCTACGTCACATCAGAAGACCCGGTCGGCCGCGTAGGGGCCGATCACGGCCAGCGCGCGCGGCCGCGACAGCAGGTCGGCGGCCACCTCGGCCACCTCCGCGCCGGTGACCGCGTCGAACAGCGCCAGGCTCTCGTCGATCGAGTAGTGTCCGGGCCGGTTCAGCTCGTGCGAGAGCAGCCGCCCCATCCGCGCGTTGGTGCCCTCGCTGCCCAGCACCAGCGAGCCCTGGATCTGACCCTTGGCGCGGGTCAGCTCCTCCTCGGTGATGCCCGAGGCGGCCACCTTCGCCAGCTCCTCGCGGCACACCCCGATGACCTCGTCGGCCTTCTCCGGCAGGCAGCCCGCGTAGATCTGGAAGCTGCCGGTGTCGGCGTAGTCGGCGTTGTAGGCGTGCACCGCATAGGCCAGACCGCGCTTCTCGCGCACCTCCTGGAACAGGCGCGAGGACATCCCGCCGCCCAGGGCGGCGCTGAGCAGCCGCAGCGCGTGCCACCGCGGGTCGGTGCGGCAGAGCCCCTCCGACCCCAGGATGATGTGCGCCTGCTCGGTCTCGCGCGACTGCACGACCGTGCCGCCGTAGGTGGCGACCGGCGAGCCGCCGATGCGGGGGCGCGCGGGGCGGGCGTCCCCGGCGGCGGCCGAGTGCCCGGCGAACAGCGTGCGGACCTGCTCCACCACCAGGTCGTGGTCCAGGCTGCCCGCGGCGGTCACGATCAGCTCGCCGGGCACGTAGGCGTCGCGGTACTGCTCGGCGATGCGGTCGCGGGAGAGCGCCTCGATGGTGTCGGTGGTGCCCAGGATCGGTCGGCCCAGCGGCGAGTCGCCGAAGAAGTGCGCCGCGAAGACGTCGTCCACCAGGTCGGCGGGCTCGTCCTCGTACATGGCGATCTCCTCCAGGATCACGCCCCGCTCGGTCTCCACCTCGCCCTCGTCGAGCACCGAGTTGGCCACCATGTCACCGATGACGTCGACGGCCAGCGGCAGGTCGCGGTCGAGCACCTTCGCGTAGTAGCAGGTGTGCTCCTTGGTGGTGTAGGCGTTGTGGTCGGCGCCCACACCGTCCAGCAGCGCGGAGATCTCCAGTGCGGAGCGCTCCTTGGTCCCCTTGAACAGCAGGTGCTCCAGGAAGTGCGCCGAGCCCGCGTGCACGGAGTCCTCGTCGCGGGAACCCGTGGTCGCCGAGATACCGAACGCGGCGGAGCGCACGCCCGGCACGGCCTCGGTGACCACGCGCAGGCCGCCCGGCAGCACCGTGCGGCGCACCAGTCCGGTACCGCCGTCCGGCTCCAGCAGCGTCACGGTCGTGTCCGGGTCCTGCTCGGCGGCGATGGGGACAGAGCTCATGGGTCCTTCTTCTTCGTCGGGACGTCGGTGGCCGGTCCACCCGGCGGTTCCGGCCGAGGATACGCGCCGGGGCGGCCGCACCCAAGGTGCGACCGCCCCGGCGTCGGTCAGGATCAGGTGTTCTCCGAACGCCCGCCCGAGCTGCGGCGGCGGCGACGGCGCGGGGCCTCCCCGCCGTTCTTGTCGCCGTCCTCCTCCTCGGCCGGGGAGCCCTCGTCCTCGGCGGCGGGGGCGGTCTGGGCCGACTCGGCCTCCACGACCTCGACCGGGACCAGCGACAGCTTGCCGCGGTCGTCGATCTCGCGGATCTCGACCTGGATCTTCTCGCCGATGCTGATCACGTCGTCGAGGTTCTCGATCCGCTTGCCGCCGTGCAGCTTGCGGATCTGCGAGATGTGCAGCAGGCCGTCCTTGCCGGGCAGCAGCGACACGAACGCGCCGAACGTGGTCGTCTTGACGACGGTGCCCAGGTAGCGGTCGCCGACCTCGGGCATCGTCGGGTTCGCGATCTGGTTGATCGTGTCCCGCGCGGCCTCGGCCGAGGGGCCGTCGGTGGCGCCGATGTAGATCGTGCCGTCGTCCTCGATGGTGATCTCGGCGCCGGTGTCGTCCTGGATCGAGTTGATCATCTTGCCCTTGGGGCCGATGACCTCGCCGATCTTCTCCACCGGAACCTTGACGGTGAGGATGCGCGGAGCGTTCGGGCTCATCTCGGCCGGACGCTCGATGGCCTCCTGCATGACGTCGAGGATGGCCAGGCGCGCGCCGCGGGCCTGCTGGAGCGCGAGCGCCAGCTGCTCGGCGGGGATGCCGTCGAGCTTGGTGTCCAGCTGCAGGGCCGTGATGAGCTCACGGGTACCGGCGACCTTGAAGTCCATGTCGCCGAACGCGTCCTCGGCGCCCAGGATGTCGGTGAGGGTGACGAACTCGTCGCCCTCGCTGATCAGACCCATGGCGATGCCCGACACCATCTCCTTGAGGGGCACGCCGGCCGCCATCAGGGACATGGTGGAGGCGCAGACCGAGCCCATCGAGGTGGAGCCGTTGGAGCCCAGGGCCTCCGACACCTGACGGATGGCGTAGGGGAACTCCTCGCGGGCGGGCAGGACCGGGAGCAGGGCGCGCTCGGCGAGGGCGCCGTGCCCGATCTCGCGCCGCTTGGGCGAGCCCACCCGACCGGTCTCACCGGTGGAGTAGGGCGGGAAGTTGTAGTTGTGCATGTAGCGCTTGGTCTTGTCCGGGTTGAGCGTGTCAACCGTCTGCTCCATGCGCAGCATGTTGAGCGTGGTGACACCCATGATCTGGGTCTCGCCGCGCTCGAAGAGGGCCGAGCCGTGCACCCGCGGCAGGATGCCGACCTCGGCGCTCAGCTGGCGGATGTCCTTGGGGCCGCGGCCGTCGATGCGGATCCCGTCGCGCAGCACGCGCTCGCGCATGAGCTGCTTGCTCAGGGAGCGGAAGGCGGCGCCGATCTCCTTCTCGCGGCCCTCGAAGTCCTCGGCGAGCTTCTCGGCGGCCGAGGCCTTGACGCGGTCCAGCTCGGTCTCGCGGTCCTGCTTGTCCGCGATGGTCAGCGCCTTGGACAGCTCCTCGCGGACGGCGCCCTCGACGGCGGTGTAGGCGTCGTCCTCGTAGTCGAGGAAGATCGGGAACTCGCCCTGCTCGCGGCTGGCCTGCTCGGCGACGGCCTGCTGGGCCTTGCACAGGACCTTGATGAAGGGCTTGGCGGCCTCCAGGCCCTCGGCGACGGTCTGCTCGTTGGGGCCGACGGCCCCCTCGGCGACCAGTTTGAGGGTGCGGACCGTGGACTCGGCCTCCACCATCATGATGGCGACGTCGCCGTCCTCCAGGACGCGACCGGCGACCACCATGTCGAAGGTGGCGTTCTCCAGCTCGGCGTGGGTCGGGAAGCCCACCCACTGGCCGTCGATGAGGGCGACGCGCACGCCGCCGATCGGGCCGGAGAAGGGCAGCCCGGCGATCTGGGTGGACATCGAGGCCGCGTTGATGGCGACGACGTCGTACAGGTGCTCGGGGTGCAGGGCCAGGACCGTCTCGACGATCTGGATCTCGTTGCGCAGGCCCTTCCTGAACGACGGGCGCAGCGGCCGGTCGATCAGGCGGCAGGTGAGGATGGCGTCCTCGGAGGGACGGCCCTCACGCCGGAAGAAGGAGCCGGGGATGCGGCCCGCGGCGTACATGCGCTCCTCGACGTCCACCGTCAGGGGGAAGAAGTCGAGGTTGTCCTTGGGGCGCTTCGAGGCGGTGGTGGCGGACAGGACGACGGTCTCGTCGTCCAGGTACACCGTGGCCGACCCGGCGGCCTGGCGGGCCAGGCGACCGGTCTCGAAGCGGATGGTGCGGGTGCCGAAGGAGCCGTTGTCGATGACGGCTTCGGCCGAGTACACGCCCTCCATGGGCGACCTCCTACTACACGTGTTCGCGTTCGTGGCGCCGGACACGGAAGGCGTGCCGGCGCTGGTGATTCGTCTCCCGCGTCCGTGCCCCGGAGTTGATGACGGCCGGTCATCGATCGAAGCCCACGGCATGCCCTGAGGGAATGTCCGGGGACCACTACCGAGGACCGGCCCCGACTCTGCGCCGGGGTGGGGAGCGGGTGGTTCTCACTGTGGAATTGGGGTGGACGGCGGTGTTCGACCACCGTCGCGTCACACCTTACTAACAAAGCGGGAGCGGCCGAAGCCACTCCCGCCGACAACCTAGCGGCGCAGACCCAGGCGCTCGATGAGCGAGCGGTAGCGGGTGATGTCCTGCTTGGCGATGTACTTGAGCAGACGGCGGCGGCGACCGACCATCAGCAGCAGACCGCGGCGGCTGTGGTGGTCGTGCTTGTGGCCCTTGAGGTGCTCGGTCAGCTCGGTGATGCGGTGCGTGAGCAGCGCGACCTGGACCTCGGGGGAACCGGTGTCACCCTCGCCGGTGGCGTACTCGGCGATGATCTTCTCTTTGGTGGCGGTGTCGATCGACACGTCGCTCCTTCACTGGAAAGTCGGTACGCGGTGTGGAACCCGGCATGCGACCGGGAACAGACGCGGTGACCGCGCGTACGAACAGTCACCGTCGCGTGTGGTGCGCGGCCCGCCGCCGACGGCGTGGGTGCGCCGCGCTCCCCCGGCGACGGTACGCGCGGAGGCGACCGGCCGTGGGCACACGTGGACAACGACCACCCTACCGCAGACCACGAGGTGGCGGGCCGTGGCCGGGCACGGGTCGGGTCTCCCCCGCTCCGCGCCCTACCCGGCGCGCAGGACCTCGCGGCAGCGGTCGACGTCCCGGCGCATGGCGACGATCAGCTCGTCGATGCTGTCGAAGCGTTCCTGACCGCGGATGTGCACCGTGAAGTCCACCGTCATGCGCAGCCCGTACAGGTCCAGGTCGTCGCGGTCCAGGGCGTAGGCCTCCACGGTGCGCTCGGCGCCGTCGAACGTGGGGTTGCTGCCCACGGAGATGGCGGCCGGCCAGTGCGACTCCTGTCCGGGGGCGGGCTCGGAGCGGTGGAGCCAGCCCGCGTAGACGCCGTCGCCGGGGACGGCGGTGTCGGGGAGCAGGTCCATGTTGGCGGTGGGGAAGCCCAGCAGTTCGCGGCCGCGCGCGGCGCCGTGCACGACCTCGCCCCCGACCCGGTGCGGGCGGCCCAGCAGCTCGGCGGCCCCGGCCACGTCGCCCTCGGCGAGCAGCCCCCGCACGCGCGTGGAGGTGATGGTGTCGCCGTCCGCGACCAGGGCGACCCCGTCGGCGGTGAAGCCGTACTCGGCGCCCAGCGCGGCCAGCGCGGCGACGTCGCCCGCGGCGCGGTGGCCGAAGCGGAAGTCCTCGCCCACGACCACGGCCGCGGCGTGCAGGCGGTCGACCAGGACGCGCTGGACGAACTCCTCCGGGGTCAGGGAGGACAGGTCCTTGGTGAAGGGCAGGACGCACACGGCGTCGGCGCCGTACTCGGCCAGCAGCTCCAACCGCCGCTCCAGGGGGGTGAGCACCGGCGGGGTGGTGCCGCGCAGCACCCCCTGCGGGTGGGGGTCGAAGGTCACCACGGTGACCGGAAGGCCGAGTTCGCGCCCGTGCCCGACCGCGGTCTCCAGGATGGCCTGGTGGCCACGGTGCACTCCGTCGAACACGCCGACCGCCACCACGGAGCGCCCCCACCCGGAGGGAACGCCCTCCAGCCCGTCCCATCGCCGCACGTCCGGCTCCCCTGCTCGTCGCTGCTCGTGGTCCGCGCGGAGCCCGTGGCGCCCAGCGCGCCCGGAACCCGCACGAACCAAGGGTGCCACGTCCGCGGGTCCCCCACTGACACAAGGGGTGTGTGGCCCAGCACACGCCGGGCCACCGCTCCAGCGCATCACGAAGGTTAGCGCCTGCCCGAGTAGTGGTAGGCGTCGGCCCGCCCTCGAATGTCGTAGACGACGATGACGTTCTTGTCGCCGTCTATGCCGAATCGGATTCTGTAAGTGGCACGGCGGGCCACCCAGTCCTGACCGTAGGGAGGATTGAGTCGTTTCCCCACTCTGCGAGGGTTCTCCCTGAGATCTCCCCGGATCAGCTCCCATGCCGCCGTCGCCACCTTGTCAGGCAACGTCTCGGACAGGGCACGGCGCGCGGTACGGGTCAGGACGATTTCGTACTGATCGCTCACGTTCCCGTCTCCCGGCGCGCCCGTTCTCGCATGAGCTCGGCCATCTCGTCACCGGTGACCACGTCTCCGCGTTCGTACTCCTCCTTCGCCTGGACCAGACCCGCCTGTTCCTCCGGACTGTCCAGAAGAGCGAAGGTCTCCATCATCGACTCGTAGTCGTCCACAGAGATCACCACGGCACTGGGCCTGCCGTTGCGGGTGATGGTGACGGCGTCATGCGTTCTTTCCACCTCGTCGACGATCTTGGACAGGTTGTTTCTGGCCTCGGCCAGCGGAAGCGTCGTCATGGCGTGAATTCTAGCCAATCGCGTCGCCAGTTGTACATCATTCGCGACAGCCCGTTCCCTTCGTGCTCCGGTTCCGGGAAGCCGCGTCGTCCGGGAGGAGCTGGAGGACGCCGGGCTCCGCCGCGGCTGAGGCCCGGCGCGCGCCCGGCCGCCGCGTCCCCGGCGGAGCCGGGTTGGCACACGTGCGCGGGGCGGTTACCGTGCACCGATGGCGATGATCGACACGGGTACGACCCGACTGGCGTACGACGAGGCCGGTTCCGGTCCCGCGATCGTTTTCGTGCACGCCGGTGTGGCCGACCGGCGCATGTGGGACCACCAGTTCACCGGGTTCGCCAGGACCCACCGGGCGGTCCGCTACGACTGGCGCGGCCGCGGCGGCTCCGCCGACCACGAGGGCCCCGTCTCCCACTATGAGGACCTGCTGGCCCTCATGGACGCCCTGGACATCGACCGGGCGACCCTGGTCGGCGCCTCCTTCGGGGGCGCCTACTGCGTGGACGCGGCGCTGGCCGCCCCGGAGCGGGTGGAGGCCCTGGCCCTGGTCTGTCCGGGGATGTCGGGGCACGAGTGGCCGGAGGTCTTCGTGCGCGAGGCGCGCAAGATGGTGCTGGGCGCCGTCCCCCACGAACGCCTGGAGGTGTACCGGGCGGGACGCGCCGACCCCGATCCCGGGGACGTGGCGGCGATGGCCGAGGCCCAGGCCCGGTTCATGGTGCTGGGCCCCGGGCGGGTGCCCGAGGACCTGCCGACGGAGGCCTGGGACCTGGTGCTGCTCATGCTGCGCGAGATGTTCGCCCGCGAGTGGTCCGGGCCGATCGCCACCACCCGCTGGCCGGAGCGGCCCGCTTACGACCGCCTGGGCGAGATCGCCGTGCCGACGCTGGTGGTGAAGGGTCTGTCGGAGATCGCCCAGGTACGGGAGGTCGCGGACCTGTACGCCGGGGGCGTGCCCGGGGCGCGGCTGCTGGAGATGCCCGACACCGGCCACCTGCCGTCCGTGGAGCGCCCCGGCGAGCTGACCGCGGCCCTCGCCCGGTTCCTGGGGACCGACTGACCGGACGGGACCGCGCGGGGTCAGGCGGGTTCGAAGACCACCACGGGCTTCATGTGGTCGCGGCGGTTCTCCCCCAAGGCGACGACGCGGCCGTCCGGGGCGAAGAGGCCGACCGGGCCGCTTCCGGAGCCGTCCGGGTCGATCCGGTTGCCGTGCCGGATCCGCTGCTCCTCGTCCTCGCTCAGGGCGCGCGCCGGAAAGGCCGCGGCCACGGCCTCGGCCAGCGGGACCTGCGTGAACTCCTCGGCCAGTTCGTCCAGCGTGCGCGCCCGGGACAGGTCGTAGGGGCCCACCCTGGTGCGACGCAGCGCCGTCAGGTGCCCGCCCACGCCCAGGTCGGCGCCCATGTCCCGGGCCAGTGAACGGATGTAGGTGCCGCTGGAGCAGGTGACGGCGGCGTCCACGTCCACGAACCCCCCGTCTGCGTCGGAGACCCGGCGCACGTCGGTGACCGTGAACTCCGCGACGGTGACCGTGCGGGCCTTGAGGGCGACCTCCTTGCCCTCACGCGCCGACTTGTAGGCACGCTTGCCGTCCACCTTGATCGCGCTGACCTGCGGCGGAACCTGCTCAATCCGCCCCGTGAGCCTGCCGACGGCGGCGCGCACGGCCTCCTCGCCGACCCCGGAGGCGTCCGTGCGCACGAGGGGCTCGCCCTCGGCGTCGTCGGTGTTGGTCGTCAGGCCGAGCCGGATCGTCGCCTCGTAGACCTTCTCCGTCAGGGTCAGGTGACCCAGGAGCTTGGTGCCCTTCTCGATGCCCAGCACCAGGACCCCGGTGGCCATCGGGTCCAGGGTGCCCGCGTGGCCGACCCTGCGGGTGCGCGCGAGCCCGCGCGCTTTGGCGACCACGTCGTGCGAGGTCCAGTCGGCGGGCTTGTCGACGACCACGACGCCGCTCTCGGCCATGGTGCTCCCTCGGAGTGCAAGGGCGGCGGCGCGGTCCGCGCCGCCGCCGGGGGTGTTACTCGTCCTCGTCGCGCTCGTCCTCGCGGGGCGCCCGGTAGGGGTCGGCCTCGCCCGCGGGCTCGGCGCCGCTGGCCCTCTCGGCCAGCTCCGCGTCCGACTGGCGGGCCTTGAGCAGCAGTTCCTCGATGTGCTGGGCGTTCTCCTGCACCTCGTCGACGACGAAGGCCAGGCTCGGCGTGTGCCGGATGCCGGTCTGGCGTCCCACCTCGCTGCGGATCACGCCCTTTGCGCTCTCCAGGGCGGCGGCGGAGGCGGCCTTCTCGTCCGGGGTGCCGAACACCGTGTAGTACACCGTGGCGTCCCGCAGGTCGGCGGTGATGCGCGCGTCGGTCACGGTGACGAATCCCAGGCGCGGGTCCTTGATGCGCCGGTCCAGCATCTCGGCGACGATGCGCTGGATGCGGTCGGCGATCTTGCGCGCGCGTGCGGCGTCAACCATCGTCAGTCTTCCTCTTCGTTGAAGAGCCGCTGCCTGGCGGAGAGCAGCTCCAGTTCGGGACGGCCCGCCACGAAGCTCTCGCAGGAGTCCATCAGCTCCCGGGCGTGCGCCGCCGTCGGCGCGACCACCGCGACGCCGATCTTGGCCCGGCGGTACAGGTCCTGGTCGCCCGCCTCGGAGACCGAGACGGAGAACTTGCGGCGCAGCTCGGCGACGACGGGTCGGACCAGCGAACGCTTCTGTTTGAGCGAGTGGACGTCACCGAGAAGGACGTCCAGGGTCAGCGCCCCAACGTACAAGTGATCACCTGTGGTGTGTGGAGTTGTCCGCCGCTGTCGGCGGCGTGAAACACGGGGCCCCGGCCGCACGGCCGGGGCCCCGTCTGGTCATGCTCCGCGAGGATCAGTCGCGGGGCTTCTCCTGCATCTCGTACGTCTCGATGACGTCCTCGACACGCAGGTCGTTGTAGCCGACGCCGATACCGCACTCGAAGCCCTCGCGGACCTCGGTCGCGTCGTCCTTGAACCGGCGCAGGGATTCCACGTTGAGGTTCTCGGAGATGACGACCCCGTCGCGGATGAGCCGCGCCTTGGAGTTGCGGCGGATCAGGCCGCTGCGGACGATCGAACCGGCGATGTTGCCGATCCGCGGCACCTTGAAGACCTCGCGGATCTCCGCGCTGCCGAGCTGGACCTCTTCGTAGATCGGCTTGAGCAGACCCTTGACCGCGGCCTCGACCTCGTCGATGGCCTGGTAGATCACCGAGTAGTACCGGATGTCCACGCCCATGCGGTCGGCCAGCTCGCTGTTCTTGCCCTCGGGCCGAACGTTGAAGCCGACGATGATCGCCTCGGCGGAGGCCGCCAGGTTGATGTCGTTCTGCGTGATCGCACCGACACCGCGCCCGATGACCCGGATGCTCACCTCGTCGCCGCCGGCGTCGATCTTGAGCAGGGACTCCTCCAGCGCCTCGACGGAACCGGACATGTCACCCTTGATGAGGAGGAGCAGCTCGGAGCGCTCGCCCTCCTTCAGGGCGTTCTGCCAGTTGTCGAGGGTGACCCGGCGGGCCGAACGCGCCTGCTGGGCGAAGCGCTCGCGCGCCTCGCGCTGCTGGGCGATCTGCCGCGCCACCCGGTCGTCCTTGACGACCAGGAAGCTGTCACCGGCGCTGGGAACGTTGGTCAGACCCAGCACCTGCACCGGACGGGACGGCTCGGCGCTCTGCACGTTCTGGCCGTGCTCGTCGAGCATGGCGCGGACGCGGCCGAAGGCGTCACCGCAGACGATCGAGTCACCGACGTTGAGCGTGCCGCGCTGGACCAGCACCGTGGCCATGGAACCGCGACCGCGGTCCAGGTAGGCCTCGATGGCCAGACCCTGCGCGTCCATCTCCGGGTTGGCCTGGAGATCGAGCGCGGCGTCGGAGGTCAGCACGATCGACTCGAGCAGGGTCTCGATGTTGTCGCCCTTGAGCGCGGAGATGTCCACGAACTGGACGTCGCCGCCGTACTCCTCGGCCACCAGGCCGTACTCGGTGAGCTGCGCGCGGACCCGCTGCGGGTCGGCGCCCTCGACGTCGATCTTGTTGACCGCGACCACGATCGGCACCTCGGCCGCCTTGGCGTGGTCGATGGCCTCCGCCGTCTGCGGCTTGACGCCGTCGTCGGCCGCCACGACCAGCACCGCGATGTCGGTGACCTTCGCGCCGCGGGCACGCATGGCGGTGAACGCCTCGTGACCCGGGGTGTCGATGAAGGTGATCTTGCGCTCTTCGCCGTCCACCTCGGTGGCGACCTGGTAGGCACCGATGTGCTGGGTGATACCGCCGGCCTCGCCGCTGACGACGTTGGTCTTGCGGATGGTGTCCAGCAGTCGGGTCTTACCGTGGTCGACGTGACCCATGACGGTGACCACCGGCGGACGCGGACGCAGGTCCTCCGCGGTGCCCTCGTCCTCACCGAACTCGATGGAGAAGGACTCCAGCAGCTCGCGGTCCTCGTCCTCCGGGCTGACGACCTCGATCCTGTACTTGAGCTCCTCGCCCAGCAGCATCAGGGTCTCGTCCGGAAGGGACTGGGTCGCGGTGACCATCTCACCCAGGTGCATCATCACCTGGACGAGCGACGCCGGGTTGACGTCGATCTTGTCGCCGAAGTCCGACAGCGAGGCGCCGCGGGACAGGCGGATGGTCTGGTCGTTGCCGCTCGGGATCTTGACGCCGCCGAACGACGGGGCCTGGAAGTCGTGGAACTCCTGGCGCCGCTGCTTCTTGGACTTGCGGGCGCGTCCGGGACGGCCGCCGGGGCGTCCGAACGCACCGGCCGTACCGCCGCCGCGACCGCGGCCACCGCCACCGGGACGGCCGCCGAAGCCGCCGGGACGACCGCCGCCGCCGCCGACACCGCCGGGACGCGGACCGGAACCCGCGGGGGCTCCCCCGCGGCCACGGCCACCGCCGCCGCCGGGACGACCGCCGCCACCGCCGCGACCGCCACCCGCGGGTGCGGCCGGACGGGACGAGGGCATGTTCATCGGGCTGGGGCGCGGACCGCCGGGTCGGGGACCGGGACGCGGGGGACCCGCGGCACCGCCCGGACGCGGAGCGCCGGCCGCACCGCCGGGACGCGGGGCGCGCTGTTCGCCGCCGCCCTGCGGGCCGGGACGCGGACCCGGACGCGGACCGCCCGGACGCGGAGCGCCGGCCGCACCGCCGGGACGCGGGGCGCGCTGCTCGCCGCCGCCCTGCGGGCCGGGACGCGGACCCGGACGCGGGCCACCCGGACGCGGAGCGCCGCCGCCGGGCCGCGGAGCGGCCGGCTTGGAGCCCATGCCGGAGGCGTTGGACGCGAACGGATTGTTGCCCGGACGGGGACCGGACGGGCGCGGGCCGGGACGGGGCCCGCCGCGCTCGGCACGGTCGCCGCGCTCGGGGCGGTCACCGCCGCGCTCGGGGCGGTCACCGCCGCGCTCGGGGCGGTCACCGCCGCGCTGGGCGCGGTCGGGACGGCCGCCCTCAGGACGACCACCCTCCGGACGGCCGCCCTCGGGGCGACCGCCGGGGCCAGCCGGGGCACCGGGCTTGGGGGCGCCGCCGGGGCGGGCGCCGGCCTCGCCGCGGGGAGCCTTGGGGCCGGGCTTGGGCGCGTTCGCGCGCGGAGCGGCCTCGCCCTGCGGGGCGGGCTTGGGCGCGGGAGCCGGCCTGGGGCCGGGCTTGGGAGCCGGACCCGGCTTCGGGGCGGCACCGTTGTCCGCGGCGGGACGCGGGCCGGGCTTTGGAGCCGAACCCTTGCGACCGCCGTCGGAACCGTTGTTGAAGGCTTCCTGGAGGCGTCGTACGACGGGGGCCTCTATGGTCGAGGACGCCGAACGGACGAATTCGCCCATCTCGTTGAGCTTGGCCAGAACGGCCTTGCTCTCTACACCGAACTCCTTGGCGAGTTCATATACCCGGACCTTCGCCACTACTCTCCTTCAGCTTCGGTCCGGGACATGGGCTTGTGCCGGACCGTCGTTAGCTCGAGTTACTCATCGCTGCGTACTCATCAGGCGCTCATCGCAATCTCGACCTGCTTCCTCATCGCTACACAACAATGGGCCAGCTTCTGCGTGCCGACACAGCACTGGACGCCGACCTCGGTCGTTACAACCCAGAAGTCGGTCCAGACATTCCAACCCTATCGGGAACAGTGACCCGATCCGCCACGCGGGGCGGCGTCGATCAGGGCCGCCACGGGTGAGACGTCCCACCCGTCGGCGCCCGCTCCCCTCCGGTAGGCGCGTGACCAGGCCCTGCGCCGTTCGGCGAGCTCGAAACACCGCCGATCGCGGTGCAGGTAGGCGCCGCGCCCCGGAAGACGACCCCGGGTGTCGGGCGTGATGACCGTGCCCTCGGCCACCAGCCGCACGAGGTCGGACTGGACTGCCCGCGACCGACACCCCACACAGGTACGCACGGGGCGGTCGGGACCGTCATGGGCCACCCTATCGCGTCGAGGCATGCGCGCGACCCGATCAGCCCGTCGCGGCGGTGTCGTCGCCCTCGGCGGCGCCCTCCCGCTCCGGCTCCCCGGCGGGCTCGGCGTCGGAGCGGATGTCGATGCGCCAGCCGGTCAGGCGCGCGGCCAGACGGGCGTTCTGGCCCTCCTTGCCGATCGCGAGGGACTGCTGGTAGTCGGGCACGACCACGCGGGCGACGCGGGAGGCCATGTCGAGGATCTCCACAGAGTTGACCCGCGCAGGGGACAGGGCGTTGGCGACGAACACGGCCGGGTCCTCGGAGTAGTCGACGATGTCGATCTTCTCCCCGTGGAGTTCGGCCATGACGTTGCGGACGCGGCTGCCGAGCGGGCCGATGCAGGCGCCCTTGGCGTTGACCCCGCCGCGGTTGGAGTGGACGGCCATCTTGGTGCGGTGGCCCGCCTCCCGCGCGATCGCCGCGATCTCGACGGTGCCGTCGGCGATCTCGGGGACCTCCAGCTCGAAGAGCTTGCGCACCAGGTTGGGGTGCGTGCGCGAGAGGGTGACCGAGGGGCCGCGGTGGCCCTTGCGGACCTGCACCACGTAGGCGCGCAGGCGCTCGCCGTGGGTGTAGGTCTCGGTGGGCACCTGCTCCTGCGGGGGCAGGACCGCCTCGATCTTGCCGAGGTCCACCAGCACGTTGCGGGGGTCCTTGCCCTGCTGGATGATGCCGGAGACGATGTCGTGCTCGCGTCCGGCGAACTCGCCCAGGGTCAGCTCGTCCTCGGCGTCGCGCAGACGCTGGAGGATGACCTGCTTGGCGGTGGAGGTCGCGATGCGGCCGAACCCGGTGGGGGTGCCGTCGAACTCGCCGACGGACTCGCCGTCCTCGCCGGTCTCGGCCACCCACACGGTCACGTGGCCGGTGGAGCGGTTGAGCTCGACGCGGGCCCGCTTCTCGGGGCCCTCCTCGCGGTGGTAGGCGATCAGAAGCGCGTCCTCGATGGCCTTGGCCACGAGTTCGACGGAGATGTCCTTCTCGCGTTCCAGGCTGCGCAGAACGCTCATGTCAATGTCCACGGGGCTCCCCCTCTAGTCCGCCGCGTCGGTGTCGGCATCGTGGCGGAATTCCACCTGGACCCTGCCCTTGCCGAGTTCGGCGTGGGTGAAGGTGCGGGGCTGGCCCTCGACGTCCAGGGTGACCCCGTCGTCGTCGGCGCCGGTGACGCGCCCGGTGACCTTGCCGCCCTCGGCGAGGGTGGCGATCACCAGGCGGCCTCGGGAGCGGCGCCAGTGCCTCGGCTCGGTCAGCGGACGGTCCACCCCGGGTGAGGTGACCTCCAGGACGTAGGGCTGCGCGCCCATGACGTCGGAGGAGTCCAGCAGGGTGTTCACCTCCTGGCTGACCTCGCCGACCGTGTCCAGGTCGACCCCGTTGTCGGAGTCCACGACCACGCGCAGCACCCGTCGCTTGCCGGCCGGTGTGAGTTCGACGGCCTCCAGGTCCAGTCCGGCCTCGGCCAGTACCGGCTCCAGCAGCTCGGCGATGCGCTCCTCGCGCGCCTGCGCTCCCATGTGGTCCTGCTCCTCCAACGGCGAAGATCCCGCCCGCGCGGCCGTCGGGCCGGTGTACGGGGCGGTCCAGCTCTGTACGTAGTCTTCGACTTCAGCGGCCCGCCCCCTGGTGCGGGGACGCGGGCCGACCGCGCGTCGCGTGCGACGGCGGTTATGCCGCAAGAGTATCCACACCCGGAACCGTTCCTGAACAGTGATCAGGAGTGACCCCCGGGGGTCACGCTGGCACTGCACCCATCCCGAACGGTGCTGGATGGGCTGGGTCACCGCGTTCCTGCCCCGTCCGGCCACGCGCATAGCGTGCACGCTCCGTGACGGGAGGGCGGTTTCCCTCACGCCCACAACTCCCCGGTGCGGCCTGGACGGTCCGATGCCCCACACCATCACCCCGGTGGTGTGGTGGCCCAGCGCAGCAGTCGGGACAGGGCATGACGTACCTGCGCGTCCCGGTGGGAGGCGCTGCCGGACAGGTCGAAGGTGAACCGTCGCGGGTCCCCGATCGGGTTGCCGTGGGTGTCCAACTGCCAGGCGGCCAGGTGGTCGGCGTTGGCGTCCACCCCCACCACCCCGCGGGCCAGCGCCGCCTCCCACGGCACCTGCGGGACAGGGGCGGGGGTCCAGGACGCGGTCACATACCACCGTTCCCGATCCGTGTCCAGGTGGATGCGGTAGGCCACCGCCCCGTCGGCCTCGACCCGATCAGCCCACTCGGTGCCCCGGTGGGCGAAGGCCACCCGGCCCGAGAGCACGTACCGACCGTGCGGGGCGTTGGCGTACTCGGTCAGTGGAGCGGGCAACCGGATCGAGATCTGCCCCTCGGGGGTGATGCGGATGGTCTCGTTGCCGTAGCGTTTGCCGGACTCACCATCAGCGGACAGGAAGAAGCGTGCGGCCTCCCACCGAGCCCGCCACCCGGCCTCGGTCAGCTACGCCTGCTCCAGGTGGTGGCGGCTGTTCAGCAACCGCTTGCCGCCACGCACCACCCGTACACGCCCCGCCTCCCAGTCCGCCACCGCCACCGCATGGCGATGCTCCAGGGCGGCCAGGCGTCGTGACTTGGCGTGCCACTCCCGGCGCCAGGAGTACCCGCCCGGGGCGCCCTTGGTGCCCTTTTCTCCGAGTGGTTGGGAGAGCCGGTGGCGCAGGGTGTCGATCCCGGCCTGGAGGCGGTGCAGGTGGGCGAGCTGGCTGCGGCGGGCCAGCGCCCACTGCTCATGGGAGGCCTTGGTCAGGGCTCCGGCCCACCGCGACGAGGACTCAGCGGTCAGCTCCCGTTTGCGGGCCGCCCAGGAGTCCTTGCCGTGGCCGGTGCCATCCGCACACCGGGCGGCCAGGTCCGTGGAGGCCAAGGACCCCAGGTGCGCGCCCACCGCCCGCAGGACCGTCTCATCCCGTGGTGTGAGGCCCTTGAGCCGATCACGCACACTCACCCCGGACGGCACGGGGACCAGGAACGGGTCAGCGATCGACCGCAACCGCCGCGCCCCGGTACCTGACATCCCTTCCCACCTCCCGATCCTGCCGGTTTCGTCACTGTGTTCGACACGACCGTAGCCAGGACCGGGGGCGCCTGTCCGAAGAATCAGCGAACTTCTCAGACGGTTTTCTTCGTCGCACCATGCGCAGGGGTGGGGCGCACAGCCACACACCGCCTTCCGACAGCAGCACATAATGACTCCTGTGCCCTCGTGTGTGCTTGAGTGGCTTCCCGATCCAACAGCTGACACCCCCCAGGTCGCCGTCGGTGGCCGGGGCGCGTCGGCGCGTGGCCTCCGGGGCGCGTCCGGGCGGCGGCGTCCCTTGCGCGGTACGGGACGTGGAAGGATGGGGGCCGGGGGGCCGCCGCGGGCGGCCCGCACCGCACGAGAGGAAGAGCGCGTGGGGATCGGCCGTGTCAGCCGTCGCACGGTGCTGGGCGCGACGGCCGCTGTGGGCGCCGTGGGCCTGGCCGGGTGCGGCGGTACCGAGTGGTACCCCTCCGACGTGACGCCCGACGTGTACGTGCTGCGCGCGGTGGTCCGGGAGAAGGAGCGGATGGTCGCGCGCTACGAGGCCGCGGTCGCCGGGGGGACGGGACCGGCGGAACTGCTGGAGCGGTTCCTGGAACACCACCTGTCCCACCTGGACGCGCTGCTGGACTCCCTGCCCGAGGACGCCCCCTCCCCCTCCGCCGGGCCGTCCGGCGAACCCTCCTCCCCCGAGGAGGCCCCCGTTCCGGAGACCGCGCCGGACACCGCGGCGCTGCACGTGCTGGAGGCCGTGGCGACCGGCGCCCGGCTGGACCAGGCGGGCGCCGTCGCCGACTCCGCGCTGGCGCAGCTGATCAGCGCGATCGGCGCGTGCGAGGCGGGGCACGCCCACCTGCTGGCCCAGGAGCGGTGACGGCGCACACCCCCAGACGGAAGGCAGGTAGCAAGGTGAGCGAGAGCCCCGCGTCCACCGGCGAGGAGACGGACGCCGGCCCCCGGGCGCTGGCCGAGGCGCTGCGCGCCGAACACGCGGCCGTGTACGGGTACGAGTTCATCGGCGGGGCCGCCGAGGACGAGGACCGGCGCGACCGCGCGGGGAGCACCGCCCACGAGCACAAGGCGCTGCGGGACGCGCTGCACGCGGCGGCCGTGGAGCGGGGCGTGGACCCCCCGCCCGCGCTGGCCTCCTACCCGGTCGCCGACGAGTACGGCGACGAGGCCGTCGACGCCTACGCCGCGGGGCTGGAGCAGGCCGCCGCGCGCGCCCACCTGTGGCTGACCGCCTCGCGGGACACCGACCTGCGGGTGACCGGCGCCCGGGCGCTCCAGGAAACGACCGTGCGCCTGCTGGAGTGGGGCGGGGCTCTGGACGCCCTGCCCGGTTTCGACGAGGCCGGTTGACCCGCACGTAGCCCGCACGGCCGGGCACGGCGGCGGTCCGGGAAGCACCCGCGTCAGTCCGTGTACGGGCGGAGGGGGGAGGGCCCGCGGTCTCCCCGCGGGCCCTCCCCCCTCCCGTTCACCCGCTACGCGCGGCAGGCGGCGACGGCGCGGTCCACGATCTCGGCCAGGGCGACCTCCTCGCGGTCGCCGGTGGCACGGTCGCGCAGCTCCACCAGGCCGTCCTTGAGGCCGCGGCCGACGATGACGCCGGTGGGGATGCCCAGCAGTTCGGCGTCGGTGAACTTGACGCCGGGAGAGACGCCCTTGCGGTCGTCCACGAGGACGCGCAGGCCCCTGTCCTCCAGTTCACGGGCGATCCGCAGCGCCTCCTCGACCTGCTCGCCCTTGCCCGTGCCGACCACGTGCACGTCGGCGGGCGCCACCTCGCGCGGCCAGACGACGCCCTTGTCGTCGTGGGACTGCTCGACGACCGCGGCGACGGCGCGCGAGACGCCGATGCCGTAGGAGCCCATGGTGATCCGCCGGGGCTTGCCGTCGGGGCCCAGGGCGTCCACCTGGAAGGCGTCGGTGTACTTGCGGCCCAGCTGGAAGATGTGGCCGATCTCGATGCCGCGCGCGGTGTACAGGGTTCCCCTGCCGTCGGGCGAGGGGTCGCCGTCGCGCACCTCGGCGACGTCGATGGTGCCGTCCGGGACGAAGTCGCGGCCCGCGACCAGGTCGACGACGTGGTGGTCGGCCTCGTCCGCGCCGGTCACCCAGGCGGTGCCGGTGACCACACGGGGGTCGACCAGGTAGCGGACCTTGTTGTCCAGCAGGGCGCGGGGGCCGATGTAGCCCTTGACCAGGAAGGGGTTGGCCGCGAAGTCGGCCTCCTCCAGCAGGGCGACCTCGGCGGGCTCCAGCGCCGCCTCCAGGCGCTTGAAGTCCACCTCGCGGTCGCCGGGCAGGCCGACGGCCAGCAGTTCCCACTCCTTCGCGCCGGGCGCGCGGGTCTTGACCAGGACGTTCTTGAGGGTGTCGGCCTCGGTGAAGTCGCGGCCCAGCCCGGCGCCGTTGAGGAAGTCCACCAGGGTCTGGATGGTGGCGGTGTCCGGGGTGTGGTGGACCGCGGCCTCGGGCAGGCCCTCGACCGGGAGCGTTTCGGGGGCGGGGACGGCCACGGCCTCGACGTTGGCGGCGTAGTCGGACTCCGTGCTGCGCACGAAGGTGTCCTCGCCGGTCGGGGCGACGGCCAGGAACTCCTCCGAGGCCGATCCGCCCATGGCGCCCGAGGTGGCCGACACGATCACGTACTCCAGGCCCAGCCGGTCGAAGACGCGGATGTAGGCGGCGCGGTGGTCGGCGTAGGACGCGCGCAGGCCCTCGTCGTCGATGTCGAAGGAGTAGGAGTCCTTCATGTGGAACTCGCGTCCGCGCAGCACGCCCGCGCGGGGACGCGCCTCGTCGCGGAACTTCTCCTGGATCTGGTACAGGGTGACCGGGAAGTCCTTGTAGGAGGAGTACTCGCCCTTGACCAGGAGCGTGAACAGCTCCTCGTGGGTGGGGCCGAGCAGGTAGTCGGCGCCCTTGCGGTCCTTGAGGCGGAACAGGGTGTCGCCGTACTCCTCCCAGCGCCCGGTGGCCTCGTAGTACTCGCGGGGCAGCAGCGCGGGCAGGAGCACCTCCTGGGCGCCGATGGCGTCCATCTCCTCGCGCACGATCCGGGAGACGTTCTCCAGGACGATCCTGCCCAGGGGCAGCCAGCTGTAGACCCCGGGTGCGGCCCGGCGCACGAACCCGCCGCGCACGAGCAGCTTGTGGCTCGGCACCTCGGCGTCCGCCGGGTCCTCACGCAGGGTGCGCAGGAACAGGGTCGACATCCGCAGTAGCACGGCCACTCCTCGTGGGACTTGTGAAAGATGCAAACGAACTTGCAAGACCTAAAAAGACCTTGGTGACTTAAAAAACTTGGGTTCTCCAGGCTAGCGCGACCACGGACACGCTCGCTCGGGCCTGTGCGTAGTCTTGGGGCCGACGAACGGAGGCGGACGTGGGCAGACGCGGCGCGCGGGGGGAAGCGGCGCTCGACGGGAACGGCGGGGACGCCGTGGACGGCGGGAACCCGGGCACGGAGCTGCTCGCAGACGCCGACCGCTCAGACTCGTGGTTCCTGGTCGTGGACGGTACGCCCCAGTCCCACGTGGACCTGGCCGACCCCTCCTACCTGGACTTCTCCTATGTGCGCCGCATGGCGCACGCGGCCGACCTCGTGGCGCCGCCGGAGGAGGCCGTGGACGCCCTGCACCTGGGCGCGGGCGCGCTGACGCTGGCACGCTACGTGGCGCACACCCGTCCCGGTTCCCGGCAGCGCGCGGTGGACGTGGACGCGCCCCTGGTGGAGATGGTGCGCAGGCGGCTGCCCTGGGACCGCAGGGCGCAGCTGCGCGTGGGCATCGGCGACGCCCGGGAGTGGATCGCCGCCCGGCACACCGACAGCGCGGACCTGCTGGTCAGCGACGTGTTCGCGGGCGCGCGCACCCCGGCCCGGCTGACGTCGGCGGAGTTCTACGCCGAACTGGCGCGCGTCCTGCGGCCGACCGGGATGCTGGTGGTCAACATCGGCGACGGCGGGGGGCTGGCCCACACCCGGAGCCAGGTGGCGACCGCGCGCACGGCGCTGCCGCACACGGCGCTGTCGGCCGCGCCGGGCGTGCTGCGCGGGCGGCGGTTCGGCAACCTGGTCCTGACGGCCTCGCACAGCCCCCTGCCCGTGGAGGAGCTGGGCCGCCGCGCGCACCGGGACCCGGAGATGGCCCGCCTCCTGGAGGGCGAGGAGCTGGACCGCTTCGTCTCGGGCCGCTCCCCCGTGAGCGACGCCGACGCCGTCGACTCCCCGGCTCCGCCGGACGACGTCTTCTAGTCGGCCACGGTCTACTCCCCGGGGAGTAGTCCGACACCGGAAAACCCTCCTCCGGGGTGACGGCTTCCCCGAGGGGTCCCCCGTACTGTCGGGGTTGTGGCAGCACTACTCCTCCGGCCCGCGCGCACCGACGTCTGGCTCGCGTCCGGCCTGCTCGCCGTCTCCATGGGCAGCACGACGCTGGTCAGCGCGCTCCAGCGGGCGGCGGGGGCGGTCGACCCCTGGCCGTGGGGCCACGCGCTGATCCTGGTCGCCTGCCTGGCCGTCCTGTGGCGCACCGCCTGTCCGCGCACGGTCGGGCTGGTGTCGGTCGTCGCCTCCACCGTGTACTACCCCCTGGGCTTTCCCGACGGCATGGTCATGCTGTGCACCGCCGTCATGCTCTACACCCTGGTGCGCCGGGGTTACCGCGTGTTCGGCTGGACGCTGGGCGTGGGCCAGTTCGTGGCGGTCAACGGCTACGAGTTCCTCATGACGGGGACCTTCCGGCCCGAGGCGGTCGGCATCGTCGGCTGGGTGCTCGTCCTGCTGTGCACGGGCGAGGTCGTGCGCTGGCGGCAGGAGTACCTGCGGGCCGATCGCGAGCGCGAGGCCGAGTCCCTGCGCACCCGTGAGGAGGAGCTGCTGCGCCGGGCCTCCGAGGAGCGGGTCCGGCTGGCCCGGGACGTGCACGACACGGTGGCGCACAACATCTCCCTCATCAACGTGCAGGCGGGCACGGCCCTGTACCTGATGGAGACCGAGCCGCAGCGGGCTGCGGAGGCCCTGGCCACCATCAAGCGGACCAGCAAGGACACCCTGACCGAGCTGCGCGGCATGCTCAGCGTGCTGCGCGCCGTGGACGAGGCCGCGCCGAGGTCGCCGGTCCCCGGGCTGGACCGCCTGGAGGAGCTGGCCGAAGGCACCCGCAGCGCGGGCGTCGACGTGGCCGTGGAGGTCGGCGGTGTGCCCGGGCACCTGCCCGTGAGCACCGAGTCGGCCGCCTACCGCACGGTCCAGGAGGCGCTGACGAACGTGGTCCGCCACTCCGGGGCCTCCTCGGCGCGGGTGCGCATCGAGCACCGCGCGTCCTCGCTGGTCGTGGAGGTCACCGACGACGGCGCGGGGACCGTCGGGCCGCCGGTCCCGGGAAACGGCATCACCGGGATGCGCGAACGCGCCGCCCTCGTGGGCGGCACGGTGGACGCGGGCCCCCTCCGGGAGGGAGGATTCCGGGTGCGCGCCCGGCTCCCGCTCGACGGCGCCGGACCGGACCGCCGGACACCGGCCGTCCCCTCCCCCGACACCGAGGAAACGAGGCCCCGTTGATCCGGGTACTGCTCGCCGACGACCAGGCGCTGGTACGCGCCGGGTTCCGCGCGCTGCTGGACAGCGCCCCCGACATCGGGGTGGTCGCCGAGGCCGCCGACGGCGAGGAGGCCGTCCGGCTGGCCCGCGCCGAACGCCCGGACGTGGTCCTCATGGACATCCGCATGCCCGGTGTGGACGGCCTGGCCGCCGCCGGGCGCATCCTGGCCGACCCCGCCCTGGAGGCGACGCGGGTCGTCATCCTCACCACGTTCGACCTGGACGAGTACATCTTCGAGGCGCTGCGCGCGGGCGCCAGCGGGTTCCTGGTCAAGGACACCGAACCCGGGGACCTGCTGCGGGCGGTGCGGGTGGTGCACGGCGGCGAGGCGCTGCTGTCTCCGGGGATCACCCGGCGGCTGATCGCCGACTACGCGCGCAGGCCGCCGAGCGCGCCCGACCCCTCGGTCCGGCTGAACGGGCTCACCGAGCGCGAACGCGAGGTGGTCGCCCTGGTCGGCGGCGGCCTGTCCAACGAGGAGATCGCCGCCCACCTCGTGCTCAGTCCGGCCACCGCCAAGACCCACGTGAGCCGGGCCATGGTCAAGCTGGGGGTGCGCGACCGCGCCCAGCTGGTCGTCATCGCCTACGAGACCGCCCTGGTCACCCCGAAGTGGAGCCGGTGAGGAGGGACTCGTGCGCCCGGGAGCGTTCCCGGGGTCCCCCCGGGGCCGTCCCGGGGTCGTCCCCTACGCCCCCGGGAGTACCCGCGCCGCCGCTCCTACCCTCGGAGGGGGCGGCGAGGAGCCCCCGCCGGGACGATGCGCCCGCCCCTGCCGCAGTCGGATGCTTGACCGCGTTCCCACCGCCGAACGCGAGGCCCGACGATGTTCGAAGACCCCCTTCTGCTGGCGCGGCTCCAGTTCGCGCTGACCGCCGCCACCCACTACGTGTTCGTGGCCCTGACCCTCGGGCTGGCCCCCTACCTCCTCACGATCCAGCTGGTCGCCACCCTGCGCGGCGACCGCTCCCGGATGACCGCCGTGCGGTTCTGGGGCGGCCTGTACCTGGTCAACTACGGGATGGGCGTCCTGTCCGGGCTGGTGATGGAACTCCAGCTCGCGCTGAACTGGAGCGGCCTGCACGGGATGTTCGGCTACACCTTCGCCGCTCCCCTGGCGCTGGAGACGATGACCGCGTTCTTCGTCGAGTCCACGTTCCTGGGGCTGTGGATCTTCGGGTGGGACCGCATGGGCCGGTGGGCGCACCTGGCCTGCTTCGCCGTGGTCACCGCGACGGCGTACGCCTCGGCGTGGTGGGTGCTGGTCTCCAACGGCTTCCTGCGCAACCCCGTGGGCTTCGAGATGGTCGACGGGGTGGCGCACCTGACCGACCCCGTCGCGCTGATGACCAACCCGGCGGCCGTGCTGGCCTTCGGCCACGTCGTCACCGGGGCCCTGCTGGTCGGCGCCCTGGTCGTGGCCGCGACCAGCGCCCACCACCTCGTCCGGGGCGACGACGCGCACGGCGTCTTCCGGCGCGGAATCCGCTACGCGACGCTGGTCCTGTGCGTCGTGCCGGTACCCGTGGCGGCCTTCGGCGGGGTGCAGTTCGAGCTGTTCGGCCAGGGCCCGCCCACGAGCGGGCTGACCCACACCGCCGAGGAGATCGCGGCGATCGAGGCGGCGAACCCGGGCGGTCCCCTCCTGGAGGCGGCCAACACGACCGGCGACCTGGTGATGATGACGTCGTGGGCGCTGATGTTCCTCCTGGGCCCGCTGATGCTGCTGGCCTGGCCCTTCGGCGGACTCGACCGCTGGAGGTGGTTCCTCGCCCCGCTGGTGGTGACGCCGTTCCTGCCCTACCTGGCCAGCGTCGGCGGCTGGGTGTTCCGGGAGACCAACCGCCAGCCGTGGACGGTCGTGCACCACCTGACCACGGCCGACGCGGTGACCCCCCTGTCCCCGGTCGCGGCTGTGCTCTCCTTCGGTTTCTTCACCGTCGCCTTCGCGGTCCTGGCCGCCGTCACCTACTGGCTCCTGGTGCGCTACGCGCGGCGCGGCCCCGAGGGCGGACCGCTGGCCGAGCCGCGCACACGACCGCCCGAGGACCCCGCGGAGCCCGGTGGGCGCGCCGCACCCGTCCACACGTACTGAGCCCGGAAGGCCGCAAGCCATGGACCTCCTCTCCTCCGCACTCCTCGCCCTCCTCGTCGTGGGCTACCTCGTCCTGGCCGGTGCCGACATCGGCCTGGGCATGCTGATGCCGCGCCTGGCGCGCGGCCCCGGGCAGCGCCGCCGCGTGGTCGCCGCCGTCGCCCCCTACTTCCTGGCCTCGGAGGTGTGGCTGGTCGCCGCGTTCGGGGTCCTGGCGGGCCTGTTCCCCGTCCTGGAGCACCACGTGGTCGCCGAACTGTGGCCCGTGCTCGCCGTCCTGCTGGCCGGGTGGCTGGTCCGCGACGCGGGGCTGTGGCTGCGCGCCCGCGTGGACGGCGACCGCTGGCGGCTGGTCTGCGACTGCGCGCTCGTCGGGGGCAGTTGGGCCCTGGCCGCCGCGTGGGGCCTGGTGGTGGCGGGTCTGCTCGCGGGCGGCCTCACCGCGAGCGCGTTCACGCCGCTGTGCGCGGTCGCCGTCACGGCGCTGTTCGCGCTGCGCGGCGCGGCCTTCGGGGCCGAGCGGCTGGTCGGTCCGGCCGACTCCGAGAGCGCGGACGTGGCCGCCCGGGACACGCGCCCGCTGGCGCGCCTGGCCCTGGGGGCGGTGGCGCTGGCGGCGGTCGCGGCGGCGCTGCCCGGCGGCCCGGAGCTGTCCCCCGGGCCCGCGGGCGCGCTGGCCGCGGTGCTGCTGGCGGCCCTGGCGGCGACGAGCGACCTGGCGGGTCCGATGCTGTCGCGGCACACGTCGGCGGTAGCGATCGCCGTCCCCGGTCTGCTCGTGGCACTGGCCGTACCGGAGCTGCCCTGGGAGCCGATCCCCTCCACGACCGCGGTGTTCGTGTGGGTGACCCTCGTTCCCGTAATTCCGGTCATGTTCGTCGGTCAGGTTTGGCTCTACCGAATGACACGCCGCCCGGCGGTCGCGCCGACCCTCTTCGCCTGATCCCCGTCGGCCCTCCGCACAGGTCAGTGCGCCCCGCGAAAGCCGCGGGGCGCGCCCGGGCCCGGCGGCGTCGGCACCCGCGCCGGTTGGCGGCGGCGGCGAACGGGCACGGTCTCCTGCGGGAAACGCGCCCGTGACGCCCCCTCCCACCGGGGAGGCTCCGGCGTGATCGCGCACGGGTGCTGTCGATCCCCTTGGAGGGACTGTGACCCACCGGACGACCACGACCCCCGACCTGCGCGGGTGCAGCTGCGGTTCGGGCTGCGGCTGCGGCTGTCAGAGCGGCGGCTCCTGCAACTGCGGCGGAGGCTGCGGCTGACCCCTCGTCCAACCAGAACCCGTCTCCCCTTCCGGCGGGCCGTCCCTCCCCCGGGCGGCCCGCCGCCCCTTCTCTGCCCGCCCCGCCTCCGCGTGTCGCGACAAGGAGCAATGCTGGGTATACGCTGTGTTACCACGTGAGGCTGCGTATCCACGTGGTGGGGGAGATCAGCGATGTCGCCGTTCACCAGACAAGCGTCGGGGAGGGGACACCCCTCCGAGCACGCGCGAGTGCTCCAGTGCGTCCTGGGCATCCGGGAGCGCTCTGCGCGCGCGGTCCCCTGGGAGCCGGACACGGTCGGCATCCCGTCCTCGGGCCGCTCCAGCGCCCTGTCCCGGATCAACGACGTCGCCTTCTACGCGAACGCGCGCGAGGAGGTGTCCGCCCTGGCCGGGATCTGCGTGGACCTGCTGCACCTGCACGCCCCCGACGACGAGGACGGGGACCGCTGCCGGGGGTGCCGCCTGGCCTGGCCGTGCCCCACCTTCGGCGAACTGTGCCGCCTGCTCTCCTAGCGGCCGGGCGCGGGCGGCCACGGGGAACGGACGCCGTCCGCCGGAGTCGGGGCGCGATCCGACTTCGACGGACGACCGTCCTCGCCTGCCGTCCGCTGACGCCCCGCGGTCGGGCCGCCGGGCGCCCTCACCGGGGCAGGCACCTCCAGAGACTAATACTGAAACGCGTTCTACCGCAAGACCCGGTTTCACGGACCCCACCATGAGAACCGGGGCGCGCAGCCCTCAGCACCGGATGGAACAGGATCTAATCTCCGCCCGGCGCAGAGGCCGGTAGGCGCCGGGACGGCGCGCGGCGAAGGACGCGCGCACGCGCGGGAGAACCGGGCCCCGCGCGCGACGCGGGGGGACGGAGAGGACCTCCCCGCCTACGCGGGGCGGCCAGGCCCAGGGGCGGGGGACAGCCCCTGGGACCGGCCTTGGGGCGGCAGGGCGCAGCGGCCCGTGGACTCTCCGAGAGCGGGGGGACCCTCCCTGTGGCCGCTGCCGGGGCGCGCCTTGCTCCACAGACGTTAACGAGGAACCGGTAACGCGAACACCCTCCATCAGATAACCGGAACGTCTCGATTCGCGCTGTTGGGCGCGCCGCCCTCTTCCTTGACCTGCACCGATGCCCGTTCTTCACCGGCACTTCGCCTCTGGAACCCCCGGTGCCCCACAGGCCACACAAACCACAAAACCTCGCCAGCCGGCTCCCGAAAAGACGGGCGGCGGCGAAACCGGGGTATCCGGCAGCCCCCTCCGGTAAAAGGTTGCACGGGGTTGCGGCCCCCCGCCGGAAGAAGGAAAACGAAGACCCCGGGCACTCGCCCGGGGCCTGGAGTCAACTTATTCGCGTGGCCAGCAGATATGCGGAGGGAGTATCCGCGTCGACAATGTCGGTCACCCTCCACGCCTGTCCGCCGACGCTGAACACGTCGCCCACCCGGACGTCGATCATGGGCGTGGGCCGCCACTCCTTCGGCCCACCGATCTTGGCGACCGGGTGGCCGTCCTCATCCACCCAGAAACTGCCCCCGCCCACCGGACCGCCCTCGAATCGGTCGTTCCGTCCATAACTGATCTTCTCCTGCGCACCGACCTCGTGGACCACGGTGAATTTCGTCCCAACCGTCTCGGGTTCCGTTGAAAACGCAGCCATGTTAACCCGGACGGGGCAATTGGTGATGCCGTTTTCGGGCTTGTGGGGCGTTTCGAGCAGAGTAGCTGACAAAAGTAATGCGCGGGCCGGGACTTTGGTCCCGACCCGCGCATCAGTTTGCGGGGGAATGGTCAGCTCCCGCTCCCCCGGCCTCCCTTGAGCCTGCCCACCAGGGTCTCGAACGCGGAGCTGAACGGGTGGTCGTGCACCATGTACGTCCACGTCATCGACGGGCGCTTGACGCCCACCGAGCTCACGTCCAGCTCGCCGTCCACGGCCTCCAGCTCCTCGAAGCTCTCGGCCGCCCGGGCGCGCGCGTCGTCCAGGAAGCCCTTGAAGACCGGCACCGCGTCGCGGTTGAACTCGTCCAGCGGGTCCCGGCGGCCCAGGAAGCGCAGGTGGATGCCCTCGCGCAGCTCCGACAGGAAGGCGTTGTGGTCGGTCCAGCCCCGGTCCAGGTGGTAGAGGGTGATGAGGCGGGCCGCCCGGGCTACCTTCCCGTTCGCCTCCTCCTCGGCGTCGGCGCCGCCTCCGGCGTCCTCCTCCGCCTCGGCTCCCTTCCCGGCGAGCTCCTCAAGCAGCTCCTCGTGCCGCTTCTGGCGGTCGGCCCTGATCTGCCGGTCGCCCTGGTCCCCGGTCAGGACCATCTCCCGGTGCTCCAGGACCACGTCGCGCTGCACGTCGATCAGCTGGTTGTACCGCCAGGTGTTGCGGTGCACCTCCAGCAGCTGGCCCTCGGACACGCGCTGCGCGTGGTCGACCATGCCCAGCCAGCCCTGGTCGGTGATCTCACCGTCGGAGGCGGTCTGGTAGCCCGTGGTCTCGGGGGCGTGGTTGACCACCAGGTCGTCGTCCATGCTGACGAAGAAGATGGAGTCGCCCGGGTCGCCCTGGCGCCCGGCGCGGCCGCGCAGCTGCCCGTCCAGACGGCTGCTGGGGTAGCGGCCGAAGCCCATCACGTACAGGCCGCCCGTCTCCACCACCCGCTCGCGGTCGGCCATGTCGCTGCCGCCCAGGCGGATGTCGGTGCCGCGCCCGGCCATCTGGGTGGAGACGGTGACGGCGCCGTGGGTGCCCGCCTCCGCGATGATGGCCGCCTCGTCGGCGTCGTTCTTGGCGTTGAGGACCACGCACTCCAGCCCGGCCTCTCGCAGGCGCCCGGCCAACAGCTCGGACTCGGCCACGTCCTGGGTGCCGATGAGGATCGGCCGTCCGGACTTGTGGACCTCCTCCACCTTGGCGATGAGGGCGTCCTCCTTCTCCTCGCGCGTGGCGTACAGGCGCGAGCCGTGGTCCTCGCGGACGTTGGGCTTGTTGGAGGGGATGACCGCGACCTCCAGCTCGTAGAACTCGCGGAGCTGTTCGGCGACGGCCATCGCGGTACCGGTCATACCGGCGCGCGTGGGGTAGCGCAGGACCAGCGACTGCACGGTGATGGAGTCCAGCACCTCGCCGGTCTCGCTGAGCGCCACCTTCTCCTTGGCCTCGACCGCGGCCTGGAGGCCGTCCGGCCAGCGCTGGAGGAGGGCGATGCGCCCGCGCGACTCGTTGATGAGGCGGACCTCGCCGTCGCGCACCACGTAGTGGACGTCGCGCTGGAGCAGCACGTGCGCGTGCAGGGCCAGGTTGACCTGCGGCAGGACGGAGGTGTCGTCCTCGGAGTACAGGTCGACCCCGTCCAGCGCCTTCTCCACCGCGTCGATCCCGGCGTCGGTGAGCTGGACGTTGCGCCCCTCGCCGTCGATCTCGTAGTGCAGGCGCGGCTTGAGCCCGCGCACGACGTCGGCCATCTCCACGTCGGCGTCCACGCTCTCCGCGGCCCCGGCCAGGACCAGTGGGACGCGGGCCTCGTCGACGAGCACCGAGTCGGCCTCGTCGATGATCGCCACGTGCGGCGGCGGCACGACCCGGTCGGCGATGTCGGTGACCATGCGGTCGCGCAGGACGTCGAAGCCCAGTTCGCTGACGGCCGCGTAGGTCACCTCGCAGGAGTAGGCGGCGCGCCGCTCCTGGGGGGTGGAGTCCTCGGTGATCCAGCCCACGGTGACGCCGAGCATGTCATAGAGGGGGCGCATCCACTCGGCGTCGCGCCGGGCCAGGTAGTCGTTGACGCTGAGCAGGTGCACGCGCCGGCCGCGCAGGGCGAACCCGGCGGCGGCGAGGGCGCCCGCCAGCGTCTTGCCCTCACCCGTGGCCATCTCCGCGACGTGGCCGTCGAGCAGGGCCATGACGCCGAGGAGCTGCACGTCGAAGGGCCGCTCGTCGAGTGAGCGCCGGGCGGCCTCGCGGCCGACCGCGCACAGCGACACGAGGTCGTCGCGCTCGTAGGGGAGTTCGGCGTTGCCGAGTTCGATGGCCTTCTCCGTCAGCTCGGTGTCGCTGAGCTCACGCAGACCATCCTCCTCGGCCTCGATCGCCGACAGGAGCTTGGTATAGGGCCGCAGATCCACCGCACCGGGCTTGCCCAGGAAGCGGCGAACGCCTTCCGCCATTCGTCCGAACACCACCACAGGGTAACGCCGGACACAACCGTTGAGAGAACCCCGGGCGCCCACATGTGCGGACGGTTGCGTCGAAACCGCCCCCGGTCCGCCACGGGGCGCCCGTCGGCTCAGGCGAGCTGGCGCTGGCGGCGCTGGCGGGCCTCCACCGCCATGGCGTGCTTGACCAGGGTCACCAGGACCCGGACGACGGAGTTGCGGTCGCGGGCGTCGCAGTACACGACGGGCACGTCCGGGGTCAGGTCCAGGGCGTCGCGCAGTTCCTCGGCGCTGTGGAGGTTCTCGGGGTCGAACTCGTTGACGGCGACGACGAAGGGCAGCCGGTACTGGCGCTCGAAGTAGTCCAGCGCCTGGAAGGTGTCCTCCAGGCGGCGGGTGTCGGCCAGGATCACGGCACCCAGCGCGCCCCGGACCAGGTCGTCCCACATGAACCAGAAGCGCTGCTGGCCCGGGGTCCCGAACAGGAAGAGGGTCAGGTCGGTGTCCAGCGAGATGCGGCCGAAGTCCATCGCGACCGTGGTGCTCGTCTTGTCCGGGGTGTGGGAGAGGTCGTCCACGCCCGCGCTGGCGGCGGTGACCGCGGCCTCGGTGCGCACGGGCGGGATCTCCGAGACGGCGCCGACGAACGTGGTCTTGCCGACCCCGAACCCCCCGGCGACGATGATCTTGGTGGACAAGGCGGTTGAGGCGTGGGCGTTGTTCGTGCTGTTGACTGGATCGATCACAGTTAGTCCTAGCGGGAGTGCCGGGCCAGCGGGACGGACGGCGCGCACGGTCCGGTCCTCGGGGTACGCGACCCATCGGGGTCGGTACCGACGCGGGAGGCACCGTTCCTGGAACCTAACACCGGATGGCCGGTGGGGAAGGCGTTTTGGCTCAGTGGTGCGGCACGCCACACCGGTCGGCTCGTGGGGTCCGCGGCTCCCGGGCAGAGGAGGAGTCGCGGGAGTAGTGGTGGCCGTCGCGTGGCGGTGCGTCCTCCGCCCGAAACCGACCGTGAACAGGTAAGCACACACCTGTACCCCGGAAGGTCGACTTTACGACATTGTGAGCGGTCATTTTCGGCCGCTTTCGGCCGCGCCGATCCCTGTCCGGCGGGGTCCCCGGAGTCTACGGTGGAGGCAGGGCCCCCGCACCGGCAAGTGCGGTCGCGGAGAAGACTCCTGGCACGAGGACGCGACCATCCGCGGGAGCCCAGGCGGCGCCCCGGTCCCAGGGCCACCCACCGACGTCCCGCTCTTCGACGTCGGTCCGGTCGACACTCCGGTCCGGCGCGCCAGCGCCCCACCGGCCCACAACCGTCCACGTGGGCCGGTGGTGGCCGAACCGCGGCGAGCGGTCGCGGCGGCGGGCAGTCCGTCTCGCCGCCCTCCCGACCGGGTTCCCCGTAGACTGGACCGGCCCTCCCCCCGCCCGACGAGCGAACCCGCGCGTGCGTACGCGCGGCGCGGCGCGGACGGGGCCAGCAAGCCGAGACGAAACTGTGAGCCGAGAACCCCACATGTCCGATCAGCGCGTCGTCCGCCCCACTCCCATCAGCGGTTTCCCCGAGTGGTCCCCTCAGGTCCGGGCCGTGGAGCAGCGCTGGCTGGACCATATCCGCGCCGGGTTCGAGTCCTTCGGCTTCGCGTCGGTGGAGACGCCGTCCGTGGAGAACCTCGACGTGCTGATGGCCAAGGGCGAGACCTCCCAGGAGGTCTACACCCTGCACCGCCTCCAGGCCGACGCCAAGGACGACTCCGACGCCAGGCTCGGGCTGCACTTCGACCTCACCGTGCCCTTCGCCCGGTACGTCGCCCAGCACTTCAACGAGCTGTCCTTCCCCTTCAAGCGCTACCAGATGCAGCGCGTGTGGCGGGGCGAGCGCCCCCAGGAGGGGCGCTTCCGCGAGTTCACCCAGTGCGACATCGACGTCATCAACGTCGACTCCGTCCCGCTGCACTTCGACGCCGAGCTGCCGCGCATCGTGCACCGGGTGCTCAGCGGGCTGGACCTGCCCGCCTGGACGCTCAACGTCAACAACCGCAAGGTCCTCCAGGGCTTCTACGAGGGCCTGGGCATCAAGGACCCGATCGCGGTCATCCGCGCGGTGGACAAGCTGCACAAGATCGGCGACGAGGGCGTGCGCGGGATCCTGCTGGCCGACGGCCTGACCGGCGAGCAGGCCGACGCCTGCCTCGCGCTGGCCCGCGTCCGCGGCGCCGGATCCGGCGTCGCCGAGCGGGTCCGCGGGCTCGGGGTCTCCTCCGCGCTGCTCGACGAGGGGCTGGAGGAGCTCTCCTTCGTGCTGGAGGACCTGGCCGACCTGCCCGAGGGCAGCGTCGTGGCCGACCTGTCCATCGCCCGCGGCCTGGACTACTACACGGGCACCGTCTACGAGGCCTCCTTCGACGACGACCCCGGCTACGGGAGCATCTGCGCGGGCGGGCGCTACGACGACCTGGCCGGGCAGTTCATCCGCAGGCGGCTGCCGGGCGTGGGCATCTCGATCGGCCTCACCCGCATCTTCGCCAAGCTCGTCGCCGAGGGCCGGATCGAGGAGGGGCGCGCCTGCCCCACCGACGTGATGGTCGTGGTGCCCGGCGCCGAGCGCCGCAGGGAGGCCCTGCGCACCGGGGAGCTGCTGCGCGGGCGCGGGTTCAACACCGAGGTGTTCCACTCCACCGCCAAGGTCGGCAAGCAGATCCAGTACGCCGCCAAGAAGGGCATCCCCTTCGTGTGGTTCCCGCCGTTCGGCGAGGACGGCGGCCACGAGGTCAAGGACATGGGGTCGGGGGAGCAGGGTCCGGCCGACCCCGCCACCTGGGCTCCGAAGGGCCCGGAAAGCGCGGAGTAACCGCTCCATAGCACCTTCCGGTCCGGCGTGGGCGGTTTCTGTCCGCTCATGCCGGAACCGGCCATTCGGAGGACAACCGGGGGTGGCGGGTGCGACACTGGGGACGGCGTTCCCCGCGCCGCCCCCGCAGCGGCGGCGCGGGCCGATTTCGGTGTCCTAGTAATCGAGGCCATGTCTCCTCCCCGCCACAACCTGCCCCTGTCCGCCGGCGAGTTCATCAGCTTCGTCGGACGCGAGCGCGACATCGTCGACCTGGGCCGCCTCCTGGGCACTGCCCGGATGGTCACGCTGACCGGTACCGGCGGTATCGGCAAGACGCGCCTGGCCCTGCACCTGGCCGAGCGCGTCATGCGCCGGTTCCCCGACGGCGTGCGCTTCGTCGACCTGAGCGAGGCCTCCACCCACGACCAGGCGCTGCGCGCGGTCGCGGGCAGCCTCCAGGCGGTGCAGGACGACTCGCGCACCATGACGGACGCCGTCATCACCTCGCTGCGCACCCGCAACCTGCTGCTGCTCCTGGACACCTGCGAGCACGCCGTGGGGCCGATGGCGCAGCTGTGCCAGGCCGTGCTGCGCGACTGCCCCCGGGTGCGCATCCTGGTGACCAGCCGCCAGCCCCTGCACGTTCCCGAGGAGAACATCTGGCGGGTGCCGCCGCTGTCCCTGCCCGCGCGGCCCACACCCACCGACCCCTACGCGGCCGACCCCGCGCCCATCCCCCGGCGCGACACCCAGCGCTACGAGTCGGTGCGCCTGTTCGTCACCCGCGCGCACGCCGCGCGCGCCGGGTTCGAGATGACCAGGGAGAACTCCGGTTACATCGCGGAGATCTGCCGGATGCTGGACGGCATGCCGCTGGCGATCGAGCTGGCCGCCGCACGGGTGCGGGTGCTGTCGGTGCAGCAGATCCTGCGCCGCCTGGACGACCGGTTCCAGCTGCTGACCAGCGACGGGTCCGAGGACCTGCCGCCGCGCCAGCGGACGCTGCGCGCGGTCCTGGAGTGGAGCCACGACCTTCTCACCGAGCCGGAGCGGCTCCTGCTGCACCGGTTGTCGGTGTTCTCCACCTGGTACCTGGAGGCCGCTGAGGACGTCTGCTCGGGTGAGGGGGTCGACCCCGCCGACATACTGCCGCTGCACTTCTCCCTGCTGGACAAGTCGCTGGTGGTGATGGACGCCGAGGTGGACGGCACCACCCACTACCGGCTGACCGAGACGGTGCGCGCCTACGCCGCCGAGCACCTGGCCGACAGCGGCGGCGAGGACGACCGCTGGGAACGCTACCTGCGCTTCTGCGTCGCCCGTCTGGAGGAGTGGGCCAAGAGCTGCTGCGCGCCGATGCCGTGGGGCGAGCGCCTGGGGCACCTGCGGCTGCTCGACCACCACCGGGAGAACCACGCCCGCGTGGTGGACTGGGCGCTCTCGCGCGGGCGCGTGGACGAGGCCCTGCGGGTGTGCGTGGCGCTGCGCCCCTACTGGATCGTGCGCGACCTGGCCGCCGAGGGCAGCCGCCTCCTGGAGCGGGCGCTGGCCACCGACCCCGACGCGCAGTCCCCGCACCTGAGGGCGCGCGCCCTGGCCCTGCACGCCGAGCTGCGGCTGGACCTGGACGCGGCGCCGCGCGTGTCCACCCTGGCCCTGTGCGCCCTGGAGGCGGCGCGGGCCTGCCGCGAGGCGGGAGCGGCCGCCTCCGCGCTGGCCGCCCTGGCGGCGCTGTGCCTGCGCACCGGGACGCTGGACGAGGGCCAGGAGCACGCCGAGCGGGCCGGGGTGTGGGCCTCCCAGGTCAGCGACCCCATCACCGAGGCGGCCACGCTGGACGTGCTGGCCCAGCTGGCCCGCCGCCGCGGCGAGGCCGAACGGGCCACGGCCCTCCTGGAGCACAGCGTCGCGGTGGCCGACAACCTCGGCGACCGCTGGAGCGCGGCCCGCGCCCTGCACGGACTGGGCTCGATCGCCGCCGAGCGCGGCGACTTCGCGCGGGCGCGGGAGCTGTTCTCCGACGCCCTGTCGGTCTTCGGCGAGCTGGAGGCCGCCCCGGCCACCGCGCACTGCGCCCGGGAACTGGGCCGCCTGTACCTGGCCGAGGGCGAGACGCTGCTCGCCCGGGAGCCCCTGGCGACGTGCCTGCGGGTGAGCTTCACCTCCGGACGCAGGCTCGCGGTGGCCCGTGCCCTGGAAGCGCTGGCGGAACTGGCCCTGGCCGAGGAGGAGGCCGAGCGGGCCGCCGCCCTGGTGGGGGTGGCCGCCGACCTGAGGGCGGCGCTGGACCGCCCCTCGGCCGAGACCCTGCGGCTGCGGTCGGCGGCGGAGCGGCGCGTGGGCGCCACGCGCACCGCCGAGGCGTGGAACGCGTGGCGCCCCCTGCCGCTGGAGCAGGTGCTCGACCGCGCGCTGGCCTTCCCCCGGCCCCAGACCTCGGGGCCCTCGGGCCCGGATTCGCTGACCCCCCGGGAGAGGGAGGTGGCCGAACTGGCCGAACAGGGCCTGTCCAACCGCGAGATCGCCGAGCGGCTGACCATCAGCCACGCGACGGCGGCCCGTCACATCGCGAACATCTTCAGAAAACTCTCGATTTCCTCGAGGACGCAGTTGACCGGCTGGACCGTCCCGGGTGACGGTGGCTGACACGGCCCCGGTCGAGGGGACGCACTTGCACAGTGCGCGTGCACCCGCTAAGACAGGAACTCCGGGTACCAGAGCCCACACCTACGACGTCCGCCCTTGCCGACCTTCCCCCCGACCCTGGTGAGAACCTCCCCCGACAGCCCCTACATGTGAAGGCCATGGCACCTTTGACCGCGCCCGCGCGGCACAACCTCCCCCGTCCGGGCACCGGATTCGTGGGCCGTGAGCGGGACCTGAGCGACCTGCTCCGTCTGCTCGGCTCCAGCCGCTCCGTCACGCTGAGCGGAACCGACGGGCTGGGCAAGACGCGTCTGGCGATACGCGTGGCCGAGCAGTCCACCGCGTGGTTCCCCGACGGCGTGTGGATGGTCGGCATGGCGGACGCGCGCACGACCCTGGAGGTGTACGCGCGGGTGGCCGCCGCCGTGGGCGTGGTGGAGGAGCCGGGGCAGCCGCTGTCGGTCACGGTGACCGAGGCGCTGTGCGAACGCCACCTGCTGCTGGTGCTGGACGCGTGCGAGCACGCCGTCGAGGAGGTGGCCGAGGTCGGCGAGGCCCTGCTGGCCTCGTGCCCGTCCGTGTCGATCCTGCTCACCAGCGAGACCCCCGTCCGCCTGTCGGGCGGCACCGTGTGGCGGATGACGCCGATGGCGCTGCCGCTGCCCGCGCGCAAGGGGCCCCAGCCCGACCCCGCCGGCGCGGAGGCGGTGCGGCTGTTCATGGACCGCGCCCGCGCCCGGGACCCGCGCTTCTCGCTCTCGCGCGAGGAGATGGAGACCGTGACGGAGCTGTGCGACCTGGCGGGCGGCATCCCGCTGGGGATCGAGGCGCTGGGCGCGAGCGCGCCCGGGGTGGGGCCGGCCGTGCTGGTCGACGGTCTGCGCGAGCACCTGTCCTCCCCCGAGGTCCAGCCCGGCCCGGGGCAGGCGGTCCCGCGCAGCGAGATGCTGCCGGTGGTGCTGGACTTCGTGTACCGCGGGCTGCCCGAGGCCGAACGGGTGCTGCTGCGCCGCCTGTCGGTGTTCCGGGGCTGGAACCTGGAGCTGGCCGAGCAGGTGTGCGCCGACGAGGCGCTGCCCGAACCGGCCGTCCTCGACCTCGTGACGTCCCTGCTGGACCGCTCCCTGATCACTGTGACCGGCGAGTTCGAGGGCCGGGTGCGCTACCGGCTGCCCGAGGCCGTGCAGCGGTTCGCGCACTCCCGGCTGGTCGCGGCGGGTGAGGCGGAGCTGTTCCAGGAGAGGCTCCTGGACCGGATGCTGCGCCTGGCCGAGGACCTGGGCCAGAAGCTGGAGTCGAGCCGGGTCATGCCCTGGAGCGAGCGCGACTCCGGGCGCCAGCGCGTGATCGCCGAGTACGACACGCTGCGCTCCCTGCTGCGCTGGGCGCTGGAGCACGGCGCCGCCGAACCGGGCCTGCGGCTGTGCGTGAGCCTGACCGCGCACTGGGTGAGCCACCAGAGCTACTCCGAGGGGGCGCACTGGATGGACCGCCTGCTGGATCTGGAGGACGCGGCCAAGGCGCCCTCGCGCGCGCGGGCGCTGGTGGGCCGGGCCCAGCTGGCGCGGGTGCGGCGCGACCACGAACTGGCGGTCTCGCTGGGCGAGGAGGGCCTGCGGCTGTGCCGGGAGGCCGGGGACGACGTGTTCGTCCGCGTCGCGCTCAACCTGCTCGCCCTGGTCGAGGTGCGCGAGCGCGTGTCGGACCAGGCCGCGGTGCGGGTGGAGGAGGCGCTGCGGCTGTGCCGCGAGTCGGGTGACCTGTGGGGCGAGGCGATCGCCCTGGGCACCCGGGCGGCCCTGGTCGCCCAGCAGGGCGACCACCCCACGGCCGACCACCACTACAACGCCGCGCTGACGCTGCTGCGCGGGATCGACCACCGGTGGGGCGTGGGGGTCACCCTCATGGGCCAGGCGTGCGCGGCGGAGGCCAGCGGCGACCTGTTGACGGCGGACCGCTGCTACCGGGAGGCGCTGGACACCCAGCGGCTGATCGGGGCGGCGGCCGAGGAGGCGCGCTGCCTGGCCGGGATCGGCCGGGTGGCGCACGCCCAGGGGTCCACGGGACAGGCCTACGACTACCTGAGCGAGGGGCTGCTGCTGAGCCACTCGACGGGCCAGCGAGCGGACGCGGCGCGCGCGCTGACCGCGATCGCCCGGGTGTCCTTCGGGGCGGGGCTGCGCGAGGGCGCCTGCCGCCTGGCGGGCGCGGCGATGAGCGTGCGCGAGCGGCTGGGGCTGTCCACGTACGAGGCGCCGTGGCCGTTCACCGACGTGGAGAAGGTCCGGCGGCGCCGCCGCCAGCTGGTGGGCTGGTGGGAGCAGGGCCGGACGCTGGCCCTGTCGAACGCGGTACGCGAGGGAGAGCAGCTGGCGGAGGAGGCGCGGCGCCCGCCGTCGCGCCGTTCCGCGCCGCCCAGCCCTCCCGCGCGCGGGCGCCGGGAGCGGGGCGGGCCCGTCCCTGACCCGGAGTCGGTGACCCCCGAGGAGCGGCTCACCCCGCGTGAGCTGGAGGTGGCCCTCCTGGTGAGCCGGGGCAGGAGCAACCCGGAGATCGCCCGGGAACTGTTCATCACCCCGTCCACTGCGGCGCGGCACGTGGCCAACATCAACCGCAAGATGGGCTTCCACTCGCGTACGCAGATCACGTCGTGGGTACGCCACCACCGGACCTCGGACTAAGCTGCCCGATCTGCCCTGTTAAGCCCGGCTCGCCACCGGGAGAACCGCCTTCCGCAATGAATCTACATATGCATGTGCATAGCAATATGCATGTGCATCTGGCTGTGAACGCGCTAGGCTTCAAGCCATGGGACACCACGTTCGTGGCACTGCGGTGGCACGGTCGCCGGGGTCCCGGAAACGGCCGTCGAACACCGGTGTGACACTGGTTTCCGGCGGACGTCAGCCCCGGGGAGGTCTCCGGGGCCGGTGGGAGGCCGCGTCGGCACGGGTTGCGTCCTGGGGAGGGACGCCGCATCCGCCGACCGGTGCGTCGCCGCCGGGTTCGCCACGTGGAGGGGGCGTGACGAGCCCGGACGGCGGTACCGCCGCCTGATGGGCGAACTGGGGGTACGTATGGGGGTAGGGCTGTCTTCAGGAACCGGACGACCGGGGCGCCACCTGCCGCGCCGGGACGACCCGATCGGATCCCTGACCGGGGGCCTGTGCGAACGGCTCCGGTTGCGGCCCGCGCGGGGGGGATCGATCCGCGGGGTCGGGCACCGCGTGGACGCCCTGTCGTTCGCCGCCAAGGTGGAGCAGGCCGCGGCGGGGCTCAGCCGCCGGGGCATGTGCTTCGGTGACGTCGTGGGGGTGCTCGCGCCGGTCTCACCGGACCGGTTCCTGGCCACCTACACCGTGATGGCCGTGGGCGGGCGCGCGCTGCCCCTGTCGACCGCCTCCGACCTGGACACCCAGTGCGCGGTGCTCACCGAGACCGACACCCGCCTGCTGCTGGTCAGCGCGGACATGGCGCAGACGGCGCTGGAGCTGGCGGAGCGCTCGCGGGTGCGGCAGGTGATCGCTTTCGGGCAGGCGCTGGGGACCACGCCCTTCGAGGAGCTGTTGCAGCCCAGCCCCGACGGCAACGGGTACAGCCCGGCGCGCGGTCTGTTCGACAACGGCATCCTGGGCTACGAGGACACCAGCGGGGGGCTCCTGACCACGCTGCACCCGCACAACGACCTCATGGGGCGCTTCTCGGAGCTGCGGGACCTGCTGGAGCTGACCGCCGACGACGTGGTGGCGGTGGACGAGCGCGGCGACGAGGCCACGCGGGTGACCCTGGTGGCGCTGGCGCTGTGGACCGGGGCCTGCGTGCTGACGGGGGCGGACTGCCCGCCGCCGGAGGGGCGTCAGGTGACGGTGCGCTGCACGCCCGAGCCGGAGCGGATCGGCTACCCGCCGGCCGGCGGAGCCTACTGACCCGGGACGCGTTCGGGGGGACGCGGGGCCGCTGGTGCGGCGGGGGCCGACGGTGAGGCCGTGAATCCGGGCGTCGGCTGAGGCTGACGGTGGGGACAGGGGCCTCGGGGTGCCTTGCGGCGGACGGGGAGACCGCGCCGCGGGCGTCCGCCGGGAGGCCGCGTGCTGCGCGGTGACGGCGGACAGGGGCGGTCCGCAACCCCTTCCGGTTCACGGCCTCAGTCGTCGACCGCCATTTCCGCCTCCGGACGCCCGCCCTCTGCGGTCTCCCCCGCGTGGTCATCGATCTCGAACCAGGCCACGTGCGTGGCGTCGCTCCAGTACTCGCCGCTGCGGGTGGCGCAGCTGTCCACGATGAGCTTGCCGCGGCCGAAGTCGTCGCCGTCCTCCCGCGTGTGCTCGCTCTCGCCGTCGCGCGCGCCCTGGTCGGCGATCGCGACGCGCAGGCGCCCGTCGTCGGAGCGGATGAACAGCGTCATGACGCCGCCGCTCTGCCCGGAGCGCGAGTGGAGCAGGGCGTTGGTGGCCAGCTCGCTGACGGCCAGCTCGGCGTCGTCCAGGGAGCCCTCGGAGTGGCTCATGCGGGTGAGGAACTCGCGCACGCGGGAGCGGATGGAGCGCACGGCGGTCAGGTTCCCGGCGCAGCTCCACACCGTATGGTCGGTGACCCCTCCGGTGAGTTCGCCCGTCTCGATGGTCGGTGCGGTCGGAGCCGTGCCCTCCGGCGCCTCCGCGGGCACGTATTCCCGGAGTTGCCTCGCCTCAGCCATCCGGTCACTCCAATCACCCGCGACGGACGCGCGGGTTGCGCCGCCTGCACTCACCTTAGACAAGGGTGTGCTGGCTCCAGAACAGCACACCCGTGTTCTCCCTGTCGGGGATTGGCCACAAAACCCTGTCACGTGTCATCCCCGATATGGACAAAGGAAACAGTCCCGACTCCAGCGACACTCATGTGAGGTGTAACACGTTGGCAATACGCGGCGCGACGGGGCCGTTCGGCTGACAGCGCGAACAACAGGAACGATAATCGTTCCCACATCCGGGCCCCGGTCGGCCCGCCCCGTCGCGGGCGGGCAGCCGCCGCGCGCCCGGCGCACACCCACGTTCCGAAGGGTTCACATGAAGATCGCGTTCGCCGGCAAGGGCGGCAGCGGCAAGACCACCCTGTCCGCGCTGTTCACCCGCCACCTGGCCGCCCAGCACGTGCCCGTGGTGGCCGTCGACGCCGACATCAACCAGAACCTGGGCGCCGCGCTGGGGGCGTCCGAGGAGGACCTGGCCGCCCTTGCGCCCCTGGGCGCGCACCTGGACGAGATCAAGGAGCTGCTGCGCGGGGACAACCCGCGCATCGCCTCGGCACGGGAGATGATCAAGACCACGCCGCCGGGCCGCGGGTCGCGCCTGCTGACGGTGACCGGGGACAACCCGCTGCACGCCCGCTTCGGAGCGCTGGTCCGGGGCGCCACGCTCATGGTCACCGGCCCGTTCGCCGAGTCGGACCTGGGCGTGTCCTGCTACCACTCCAAGGTGGGCGCGGCCGAGATGTACCTCAACCACCTGGTGGACGGGCCCGGGGAGTACGTGGTCGTGGACATGACCGCGGGCGCCGACTCCTTCGCCTCGGGGATGTTCACCCGCTTCGACGTGACCTTCCTGGTCGCCGAGCCCACCGTGCGCGGCGTGGGCGTGTACCGGCAGTACGCCGAGTACGCCCGCGACCACGAGGTCGCCATCCGCGTGATCGGCAACAAGGTGCGGGACGAGTCGGACGTGGAGTTCCTGCGCGAGCACGTGGGCGACGCGCTGGCGGGGTGGATGACGCACTCGGGGTTCGTGCGCTCGATGGAGAAGGGCCGCCACCCGGAACTGGCGGAGCTGGAGGAGGACAACGTCAAGACCCTGGCCCTGATGCGGGACATGGCCGACGCCGCGCCCAAGGACTGGGAGCGCTTCACCCGCCAGTCGGCCGAGTTCCACCTGCGCAACGCGCGGGCCTGGGGCAACGGGGCCAAGGGCGCGGACCTGGCCGCCCAGGTGGACCCCGGCTTCCTCATGGGTCCGGCGGCGCTCACCGGCTGAACGCGCGGAGCGGGTCACGGGGCCGGGTCGGCCACGCGCCCGCGCACGCGCGGCGAGGTCAGTGCCAGCAGGACGCCCAGACCCAGGAGGGAGGTGGTGAACAGGACGGCGCCCATCGGCACGGCGGTGCTCTCGTCCAGGCCCACCAGCGGCGCCACCGCCGCGCCGAGCAGCGGGGGCAGCGCGCCCAGCACGGCGCTGGCGCTGCCCGCCCGCCGCTCCTGGCCGCGCATGGCCAGGGCGAAGGAGCTGGTGAGGATCATCCCCATGCACGTCATGTAGACGAAGATCGGCGCCACGAGGGCCACCAGCGGACCGTCCAGCAGCGTCGCCGCGAGCAGCACCCCGGTCGCCGCCACCGCGGCGGAGACCGCGCACACCAGGAGGACGCGTTCACCGAAGCGGGCGCTGAAGCGGCCCACCGCCCAGCTCCCGGCGATGATGGCCGCACCGTTGATCCCGAACAGCACGCCGAAGACCTGCGGCGACACCCCGTACAGGTCCTGGTAGACGAACGGCGTCCCGGCGACGTAGGCGAAGCTGCCGCCGTGCACGAGGCCGACCACCAGCGCGTAGCCGAGGAAGGCGCGGTCCCGCAGCAGCTCCCCCACCGTCCGCAGGGTGCCGCCCACCGTGCCGGGGATGCGCCGCTCCACCGGCAGGGTCTCCTCCAGCCGCAGCGCCACGATCACGACGATCACCGCGCCCAGCAGCGCCAGGGCCAGGAAGACGGCCTCCCAGCCCGTGAAGGACGGCCACAGGATGGCGCCGCCCGCGATCGGCGCCATCAGGGGCGCGACCGCGTTGATCACCATCAGCAGGGCGAAGAACCGGGTCAGCTCGGTGCCGTCGAACACGTCGCGCACGACCGCGCGCGAGAGCACGACCCCGGCCGAGGCGGTGAACCCCTGGAGGAAGCGGGCCAGCACCAGCACGACGATGTTCGGGGCCAGGGCGCACAGCAGCGACGCCAGGACGAACAGGACCAGGCAGGTGAGGAGCGGGCCGCGGCGCCCCCGGGCGTCGCTGATCGGGCCGACCACCACCTGGCCCGCGGCGAGGCCGACCAGGCAGGTGGTCAGGCTCAGCTGCACGTGGGAGGCGCTGGCCCCCAGGTCCGCGGCGATGTCGGGGAAGGCCGGCAGGTACATGTCGATGTTGAGGGGGCCCAGGACGGCGAGCAGGCCGAGGAGGAGGGCCAGGCCCAGGCGTGCGCGGCCGGTCAGGTTGTGCTGCATGGCGCTCTCTCGTGGGTGGCAGAGGGCGCGGGGCGCCACGGACCTGGAACCAGGCTAACCGGCCGCCGCTCCCCCGGCCCCGGCGCGGGGGCGGATCTGACACAGGTCCGTCAGAACGCCGTCGGCCGCTCCGGTCGCGGTGCGCTCAGAACAGCACCGACATGACCTCGCCGACCTGGCGGAAGCCCACCCTCTCGTAGGCGGCGCGGGCCGGGGTGTTGAAGTCGTTGACGTAGAGGGTGACGCGGGGCGCGATCTCGGCGAGCGCGTACTCGACCACGGCGGCCATCCCCGCCGTGGAGTGTCCCTGTCCGCGCAGGTCCGGGTGCACCCACACGCCCTGGACCTGGCAGGCGTGCCGGGTGACCGCGCCGATCTCGGCCTTGAACACCACGCGCCCGTCCTCGATGCGGGCGAAGGCCCGGCCGGTGCGCACCAGTTCGGCCACCCGGGCACGGTAGAGCGCGCCGCCGTCGCCGGAGTCCGGCGGGACGCCGACCTCCTCGGTGAACATGGCCACACAGGCGGGCACGATGGTGTTGAGCTCGGACAGCTGGACCCGGCGCACCAGGGGGTCGGCGGGCACCGAGGGCGGGCCGCTGATCTCCAGGACGGGCTGGCTGGCCCGGATGACGCGGGCGGGCCCCCACGCCGGGGTGACCTGCTGCCAGAAGTCGCTGACCGCGTCGACGGGACCGACGATCGAGGAGCAGCGGCGGCCCCTCCACCGGGCGTGGTCGGCGAAGCTGCGGATCGCGGCCGGTCCGGCGTTGACGGGGACGAGGTTGGCCCCCGAGTAGCACAGGGCGGTCAGGCGCCCCCTCTCCGTGTGCCCCCACACCTCGGCGCCGCCGGGGCCGCCGGAGAGGCCGGTGGCCATCAGGCGGGAGGTGACGAAGACGTTGCCCACGGGGTCGGCGTCCAGGAGCGCGCGAACGGCCTCCCGGTCGCGTTCGCCGAGGATCCGTACCGGCGAGGTCCGCAGCATCGCATCTCCCCCATCTTCCCAGTGCCCTCGTTCGGGCGCCGGGGGACGACCAACCAAGCCTTTTCGCGCCGGTTCCAGCCTATTCGACCGGTTACTCCCGCGTCTCGGACTCCACGATCGCGCCGACGTGGTGCCCGGGTACCGGAGCGGTGCGCTCCACCATCGTCCCAGGCGCGTTCTGGGCGGTACGCGGCTGGGGTTCGGGGCGTCCCTCACAGGTGGCGTCGGGCCCCTCGCCCTCGGCGCGCGCGGGCAGCTCCCCGTCCCGGAGGTAAGCGGTGACGATCTCGTCCACGCAGCCGTTGCCGGTGAGCGAGACACCGTGGGTGTGGCCGCCCTCCTCGGTCACCAGGACGGAACCGGGCAGGCGCTCGCGCAGGGAGAAGGCGCCCTCGACCGGGGTCGCGCCGTCCTCGGTGGCGTGGACCAGGAGCGCGTCACCCGCGTAGGCGGGGTGCTCCCCGGGGCCGTCGCCGACCTGGAACCAGTCGCCGGATCCGGCGCTCCAGGACGCGCACGGAGCGTTGTACCAGGTGTTGTTCCAGCTCATGAAGGGCGCCTCGGCGTGGGACTCCTCGGTGTCGGCACTCCACGTGGACCAGTCCCGGGGCCAGTGGGAGTCGGTGCACTGGACGGCGAGGTAGCCGCCGTAGCCGCGGTCCGATCCGGCGTTCTCGCCGTAGGCCTCGTACAGGGCGAGCAGGGGTGCGCCGTCGGACTCGGTGATCCGGGCCGAGAGCGCGTCGGCGACCGGGGTCCAGTAGGCGCTGCTGTAGGCGACCACCATGGCCGTGCCCTCCAGCTCGGTGGGGCCGACGGTGCCCTCGGCGGGCTCGTCCTCCAGTTCCGAGCGCAGCGCGTAGTAGGCCTCGGCGACCTCCGCCCCGGTCGTGCCGAGTCCGTAGACGTCGTCGTGGCGGGCGGTCCAGGCGAAGAAGGCGTTCGCCGCGCGGTCCAGCGCGCGGTTCTGGGCGAGGTTGCTCTCGTACCAGGGCTTGTCGGGGTCGACCACGCTGTCCAGGACCAGGGAGCGGACGCGGTCGGGGTAGAGCGCGGAGTAGACGGTGCCCAGGTAGCTGCCGTAGGAGTAGCCGAGGTAGTCGATCCGCTCCCGCCCCAGCGCGACCCGGATGGCGTCCATGTCGTGGGCGGTGTCCACGGTGCGGGTGTGCCCGAGCAGGGGGCCGGTGTTGTCCGCGCAGGCCTCGGCGTAGGCCCGGGCGTCGGCGCGCAGCGCCTCCTCCGCGGCGTCGTCGGCGGGCACGGCGGCGGGTCGCACGGGGGTGAAGTGGTCGGGGTCGCAGGTGATGGACGGGGTGGAGGCGCCCACCCCGCGCGGGTCGAAGGAGACGACGTCGTAGGTCTCGCGCAGTTCGGCCGGCATGCGCCAGTGGGTGTAGGAGGCCCACTGGCGTCCGGCGCTGCCCGGCCCTCCGGGGTTGACCAGCAGGGTCTGGCCGGCCTCGCCGCTGGCGGGGACCCGCGAGAGCGCGAGTTCGACGGTGTCGTCCCGGCCGCTGAGCCGTTCGCCGTCGGCGGTGCGGGCGAGGGGGACGGTGAGGGTGGCGCACTCCAGGTTCTCGTCCGCGACGGGCTGGATGTCCTCGCAGGGCGCCCAGTCGAGGCCGCCCTGGTCGATGCGGGTGGTCTGGTGGGCCTGCGCTGGGACCGCCGCGACCAGGGAGGCCAGGACCGCCACGGCCGAGACTCCGGCCCGGGTTCGTGCTCGCACTCGTCCACTCCCTCACAGAGATAGTTACTCCATGAATTGTTATCACTCCGGAGAGTGACCAACGGATGCGACACGAGCCCCAGGGAGACACACCCCGGTAACATGTGCCCTGCCTCAATCAGACGTGGACAGACGGGGACGAAGCGCAATGCGGCTGGATCGTGTCGATGAGCGGATCATCGCGACACTCGGCGCGGACGCGCGGATGAGCTTCGCCGAGATCGGCCAGCGGGTCGGGCTGAGCCCCTCCGCGGTCAAGCGCCGCGTGGACCGGCTGGTGGAGTCCGGCGCGGTGCGCGGGTTCACCGTGGTGGTGGAGCCCCAGGCCGTGGGGTGGACCACCGAGGCCTTCATCGAGCTGTACTGCCGGGCCCGTACGTCGCCGGGCGAGATCCGGACGGGGCTCGCGGGCTACGCCGAGATCACCTCCGCGTACACGGTCACCGGTGAGGCGGACGCCATCGTGCAGGTCCGCGCCCGCGACACCCACCATCTGGAGGAGGTCATCGAGCGCCTGGGCGCCGAGCCGTTCGTGGTGCGGACCAAGAGCACGCTCGTGCTCTCGCGCCTGGTGGACCAGCCCATCCTCGCCGGGACGGCCGACCTGCCCTGAGGCGCCTCCCCGCGGCGGGACCGCGGGAAGGCGCACGGAGGGGCACTACCTCAGTCCTCGGGGAGAGCGACCGGCGCGAGCTCGTCGAACAGGTCGCCGGGGCCCGGGTTGGACGGGTCGGTCCCGCCGCCGAAGTGGTGGACCACGCCCCACACCGCGTTGAGCGCGGTCTGCACGGCGCCCTCGGCCCAGCCCGCCGTCCAGGACACGTCGTCCCCGGCCAGGAACAGGCCGCGGTGGCGCTCCTCCAGGCCGTCCTGGCGGAAGTGGGTGAACAGGCGGCGCTGGTAGCGGTAGTGGCCCGGCAGGTTGGCCTTGAACGCGCCCATGAAGTAGGGCTCGTCCTCCCACGACACCGTCACCGGGTCCCCGGTGATGTGGGAGCGGATGTCCACGCCCGGGTAGATCTTGGACAGCGACGAGAGCATGACCTCCAGGCGCTCGTTGGCCGACAGCGGCAGCCACTTGAGCGAGTCGTCGCACCAGGTGTAGGACATGCAGATGGCCGCCGGGCCGTCCGGGTCGGACCCCTCCAGCAGGTAGGTGCCCCGGGTCATGCGGTCGGTGAGCGTCATGCTCATGACGTCGCGGCCGGTCTCGGGGTCCCCGTCCCGCCAGAACGCGCGGTCCACCGGCACGAACAGCTTCGAGGACTCCATGTAGTGGGTGCGCTCGATCGCCGTCCAGTGGTCGATGGGCAGCAGGTCCTCGTCGCAGTCGATCTTGGACAGCATCATCCAGCTCTGCGCGGTGAACACGGCCGCCGCGTAGGTGCGGGTGGAGCCCGAGGCGTCGGTGACCGTGATGTTGCCCGCCGGGGAGCCCTTGGCCGCGGTGCGGCGCAGGGCGGTGACGGCCGGACGCGGGCCGCCCTCGTGCAGCGAGGCCAGGGTGGTGCCCTGCGCCCAGTGCACGAGCTTGTCCGGGGCGTCCTCCCACAGGCGCAGCGGCAGCTGCTCCACACCGCCCACGATGCCCATGTGGTCGTCATCGGCACCGGTGTAGGTGACGCGCAGGATCTCCAGGATGGAGTTGGGGAAGTCGGTGTCCCAACCGCCGGTCCCGAAGCCCACCTGGCCGAAGATCTCGCGGTGGCGGAAGGAGGCGAAGGCCGGGGAGTCGCACAGGAAGCCGTAGAAGGTCTGGTTGTCGAGCCGGGCGACCAGCTCGTTCCAGATCTCCTTCTGGGTGGCCACGTCGCGCTCGCGGATGGCCTTCTGCATGCGGGTGTGCTGGACGCTGTCCAGGGTCGCGTCCCAGGCGCGGGCCACCTCGCGGTAGACCTCGGGCAGGTCGTCGAGGGAGGTGGCGTAGTGGGACCGCCCCTTGAGGTCGACCACGGTGCTGGGGGTGGCCGGGGAGAGCGGGTTGGGGAACGGCGTCGTCTCCAGGCCCGCCCGGTCCACGTAGTGCCAGAAGGCGGTGGAGGAGGGCGGGAAGCGCATGGCGCCCATCTCGGCGACCACGTCTTCGGGACAGCCCGCGAGCTTCTCCGTGCGCAGCCGCCCGCCGATGCGGTCGGCCTCGTACACGACCGGCCTGAGCCCCATCTTCATCAGCTCGTAGGCGGTGACGATCCCCGACAGCCCGCCGCCGATGACGGCGACCTCGGTGCCGTGGCGCTCCGCCGGGACCTGACCGAGTCCGGCGGGGTGGTCCAGGTAGGCGTCGTAGGCGAACGGGAAGTCCGGCCCGCACATGTTCAGCGGCGTGTCCTGCGCGGGTGCGGCACCGGCGGCCGTGGGCACGGCAGACGTCATTCTCCAACCCCTCCTTCGTGGGTGCGGTCCGGCGGGGAAGCCGGTGGTCGTCCGTGCGCGGCGGCACGGGTCGTGATGGCGGATCAACGGCTCGGGGAAGCGCGGGGGCGCGGGCGGGCCCGCCCCGGTACGGGAGTGCGGGGGCCGGGCGGCGCGGCGCCGCCCGCCTCAGGCGGGGGTCAGGCGGTGAGCGTCCGGTACAGGGCCGGACGGCGGTCGTCCAGGTAGGACTGCTCGCCGCGGGCGCGGGCGAGGGCGTCCGGGTCGACGTCGCCGACCAGGAACTCCTCGCCGGGACCGGCCCGCAGCGTCTCGGAGCCGTCGGGCGCGAGCAGGGTGCTCAGCCCCGCGTAGCGCAGGTCGCCCTCGGCGTCGCAGCGGTTCACGTACGCCAGGTGGATCTGGTTCTCCAGGGCGCGCACCGGCACGATCCGCTCGGCCACCTCGGTGAAGGGCAGCATGAGCGCGGTGGGGACCAGGAGGAGTTCGGTACCGGCGAGGGCGTGGGCGCGCACGGTCTCGGGGAACTCGACGTCGTAGCAGACCAGCAGGCCGACGCGGATCCCGTCGAGGTCGGCCTGGACCACCGGCTCCGCGCCCGGGGAGAACGCCCCGCGGTCCAGGTCGCCGAACAGGTGGGTCTTGCGGTAGGTCCGGCGGTCGCCGTCGGAGTCCACGAGCTGGACGGCGTTGTACACGGCGCCGTCGGCGCGCTCGGGGAAGCCGTGCACGATGGCGACGCCGGTGTCGGCGGCGATCGCGGCGACCGCGTCGCTGAGGGGGCCGTCGCTGGGTTCGGCGAGCCGGGCCAGGACGTCCGGGTCCAGGTTGTAGCCGGTCAGGGACATCTCGGGTCCCACGAGCAGGCGGGCTCCGGCGTCGGCGGCGGCTCTGGCGCGGTCGGCGAGCCGGTCGAGGGCGGCGGCGGGGTCCGCGCCGGGTCCGGTGCCCTGGTCGAGGGCCACGCGCAGGGGTCCGCGTGTCACTGCCTCTCACCTCGCCTTTCTCCGTCGTCTCGGGGCCGCGTCCACTCTAGGTGGGCGAACGCGCCGAAACAGTGCGCCCATCCGGAGGATTCCCGCGTCTTTCCCGCGAGATGCCGCTGTTCCTTGCGTCTGGGGGCGGATCGGTGCGGCATGTGGTGCGCCGCACGCTCCCCGGGAACACGTGCGGGGGCCGGGGGATTCCCCCAGCCCCCGCACGCGCGGTCCGCGACCGGTCCGGTCAGGAGCGGACCCCGCTGGTCTCGGGGTCGGTCTCCAGGGCGGAGCGGCGCATGCTGTAGGCGAAGTAGACCGCCACGCCGACGGCGAGCCAGACCAGGAAGGCCACCCACACGCTCATCGACATGCTGAACATGAGGTAGGCGCAGGCCAGCACGCCCAGGACCGGCGTGACCGGCGCCCCCGGCACGCGGAAGGCGCGCGGCAGGTCGGGCCTGCTGCGGCGCAGCACCAGGACGGCCACGTTGACCAGGGCGAAGGCGAAGAGGGTGCCGATGGCGGTGGCGTCGGCGAGCGGCCCGAGCGGGACCAGTGCGGCGAGCAGCGCGATGAGCACGGAGGTGATGAGGGTGTTCGTGCGCGGGGTGCCCTTGGCGTCGAGGGTGGAGAAGGCCTTGGGGATGAGCCCGTCGCGCGACATCGCGTAGAGGATGCGGGTCTGGCTGTAGAGCACGACCAGGACCACGCTGGCCAGGGCCAGGACCGCGCCGGCGGCGAAGATGACCGCCCACACGGGGGTGCCGGTGACCGCGGTCAGGATGCCCGCCAGGGAGGTCTCGCCGTCGACGAAGCCGGTCCAGTCGAGCGCGCCGACCGCCGCGAAGGCGACCAGGCAGTACAGCGCGGTGACCAGGATCATCGCGAACATGATCGCCCGGGGCAGGTCGCGCTGCGGGTTCCTGGCCTCCTCGCTCGCGGTGGAGACCGAGTCGAAGCCGATGTAGGAGAAGAACAGGGTGGCGCCCGCGGCGCTGACACCGGCCATGCCCATCGGCATGAACGGGGCGAAGTTGCCGTCCTGGACGGCGGTGATCGCGATGGCCACGAACATCACCAGGATGGCGACCTTGACGGCGACCATGACGGCGTTGACGCGGCTGCTCTCGCGGACCCCGGCGAGCAGGGCGAACATGGACAGCAGGACCACGACGGCGGCGGGCAGGTTGATCACACCGCCCTCCAGGGGACCGGCGAGAACCGCGCCCGGCAGGGACAGGCCGGTGGTGAGCTGGAGGAGTTCGTTGATGTACTCGCCCCAGCCGACGCCGACCGCGGCGACCGACACACCGTAGGTGAGCATGAGGCACCAGCCGCACACCCAGGCCATGAACTCGCCGATGGTGGCGTAGCTGTAGGAGTAGGCGGAGCCGGAGGCGGGGATCATCCCGGCCATCTCGGCGTAGGCGAGCGCGGAGAACAGCGCGGTGATCCCGGCGAGCACGAACGAGAGGATGACGGCCGGTCCGGCGACGGGGACGGCCTCGCCCAGCACGACGAAGATGCCGGTGCCCAGGGTGGCGCCGATGCCGATCATGGACAGCTGCCAGAAGCCCATGTGCCGCTGGAGGCCGCTGCCCTCGGAGTCCTGGGTCTCGGCGACGAGCCTCTCGATCGGCTTGCGCCTGGTGAGGCGCTGCCCCAGCGCGGGCGCACCGCCCGGGCCTGCGGCCCCGCGGGTGTCCGCCGGGCTCTTCTGGTCCACCACGTGTTCACTCCTCGTTCATGTACGTGGGCACACCGCTCCCCGGGGAGGTACGGCGGGGGTGGGGGATCCGGCCGCCGCGTGTCCGGGCGGCCCGAAGCCCTCAGCAACGGTAGCCGCGTTATCTACGTAACATGACCCACATTCGTTGCGTCTGTCCGTTCGAAGCGGCGGGATCGTGCGTGACCGCGCAAGGAAACGCAGGTTCCTGTGATCGACGCCATACGAAATCACCCTGGGTGACCACTGACACGTCGGACAGCGAACAGGCTGGTCAGGGGCGCGCGACGAAGCCCGGGGCACGGCGAAGGATCGGAACCCGCCCGTGCGCGGACGCGTTCCGACCCTCCCGACAGCCTCCCGGTTCGGCGCGGCACCACGCGTGGCCGCGGCGGGCGCACGGGCCGCGCGACCGGTCGGGCTACTCCGCCGTCGCGGGCACGACCACGGCGTCCGGCCCGGGGTAGATCAGGGTCTCGCGGCCGTCGGGGAAGCGCACCAGGTACGGCGGTTCCCCGTCGGAGCCGCGGACCTCGATGACCTCCCCCGCCCAGTCCTCTGTACCCGTCCCTCTACCCCTGACATGGATCCGGTCCCCCACACTCGCATGCACCGGCAGGCCCTCCCGTTTCTCGCGTGCTCGTCCTCGCGTCACCGCAGACCGGCGGAACGGGGTGTTCCTTTCCCGCCCCCACCTGCACAAACAACGGCCCTTTACCGCAGGAAGCGGGACAGGGAGGGCATCGGGTGAGGTTCCCGACGCCCCCGGTCAGGAAGCGCCGCCGTCCGGGGTCCGGGGCCCCCGGGGCCGGGCCGTCTCCGGCAGGGCGGCCTCCAATGCGCGCCAGTCGGTCCTGTTCGCCATCCACCGCCGCACCGGGACGGGGGTACGGGTCCCGTCCGCGGCCACGTGCACGAGCCGGCCCTGCTCGAGCGCGAAGCGCTCACCCCGTTCGGCTTTAACTCCCTTGGCGAGCGGGCCGAACCTTCCGGGACCGGAGACGGACGACCATCCGGCCCCGATCTCGGGATCGAACCAGAAGTAGGCCCTGGTCAGCTGCACGGCCCCCACGACGGTGATGACCACGCCGATGGGCAGGCTCATGGTGAACTCGCCCAGTCCCAGCAGCCACACACCCAGGACGAGGTTGAGCAGGCCGAGCCCGAGGAGGAGGACTCCGACGACCGGGGTGAGACGCACCTTGATCCGTGAGGGGGACACGAGGGCTCCTGAGGGGGGTCGTTCCAGCTGCTGACGGTCCCATCATGGCCGCCGGGCGCGCGGAGCACAACGGAGAGCGACGGCCCCGTGGCGCTGTCGCGGGGTGCGCACCGCACACGCGAACGGCCGCGCCGGCCCTCGAAAGGGTCGGCGCGGCCGTCGGAGGCGGCGGGGGCTCAGCCCGCCACGGAGACCGTGGGCGCGCCCGACTCGGCGCCGGACTCGCCCATCTCCTCGGCGATGCGCATGGCCTCCTCGATGAGGGTCTCCACGATCTTGGACTCGGGCACGGTCTTGATGACCTCGCCCTTGACGAAGATCTGGCCCTTGCCGTTGCCGGAGGCCACGCCCAGGTCGGCGTCGCGGGCCTCGCCGGGGCCGTTGACGACGCAGCCCATGACGGCCACTCGCAGCGGAACCTCCATGCCCTCCAGGCCCGCGGTGACCTCCTCGGCGAGCGTGTACACGTCCACCTGGGCCCGGCCGCAGCTGGGGCAGGAGACGATCTCCAGGCCGCGCTCGCGCAGTCCGAGCGACTCCAGGATCTGGTTGCCGACCTTGACCTCCTCCGCGGGGGGCGCGGACAGGGACACGCGGATGGTGTCGCCGATGCCCTCCGAGAGCAGCGCGCCGAAGGCCACGGCGGACTTGATGGTGCCCTGGAAGGCGGGACCGGCCTCGGTCACGCCCAGGTGCAGCGGGTAGTCGCAGGCCGCGGAGAGCTGGCGGTAGGCGTTGACCATGACCACGGGGTCGTTGTGCTTGACCGAGATCTTGATGTCGCGGAAGCCGTGCTCCTCGAACAGCGAGCACTCCCACAGCGCCGACTCGACCAGGGCCTCCGGCGTGGCCTTGCCGTACTTCTGGAGCAGCCGCTTGTCCAGCGAACCGGCGTTGACGCCGATGCGGATCGGCGTCCCGGCCTCACCGGCCGCCTTGGCGATCTCGGCGACCTTGTCGTCGAACTTCTTGATGTTGCCCGGGTTGACGCGTACGGCCGCGCATCCGGCGTCGATCGCCTGGAACACGTACTTGGGCTGGAAGTGGATGTCGGCGATCACCGGGATCTGCGACTTCTTGGCGATGATCGCCAGGGCGTCGGCGTCGTCGTTGGTGGGCACGGCCACGCGGACGATCTGGCAGCCCGCGGCGGTCAGCTCCGCGATCTGCTGGAGGGTCGCGTTGATGTCGGAGGTACGGGTGGTCGTCATCGACTGCACGGACACCGGGGCGTCCCCACCGACGGGAACGTTCCCGACCATGATCTGCCGCGTCTTGCGCCGGGTCGCGAGCGGGCGCGGCGGTGCGGCGGGAATACCGAGATCGACGGTCACGCTTGATTCACCTCGTCTGCCGCCGAGGAGGGGGCGGCACTTGATTCGTCCGTTTCGGGAATTGGGTGTCCGGCGCAGCGCGCGGGTCCGCGTCCGGGGATCACCGTGTCCGGCGGCCTTGGCTACGCCGTCGTTCCCGGATCGCGCCCCCAGGTTACCCGCACCCGGGGGCGTGCCCGGCACGGAACGCGGACCGGGGACACCAGGGTGAACGCCCGGCGCCGCGGGGGTGTCCGCCACCCCTCGGGCGGTCACCGCGGCGGTGGACGGGAAGGGCCCCGGCGCACGGCCCGGCTCGCCGGACCGACCAGGCGGACGGGCGGGCGGGCGGAACCCCGTCCCGGCGGCCGGAGGGCCGCCGGGACGAGGGGTCAGCCGAAGAGTCTGACCGGGTTGAACAGGTCGGCCACGAGCAGGACCACGCTGAACACCAGGAAGCAGGCCACGACCACGTAGGCCACCGGTGTCAGCATCGCCACGTCCACCGGGGCGGGCTCGGGTCTGCGGAAGAGCCTGGCCCAGCCGCGCTTGATCCACTCCCAGATGGCGCCGGCCATGTGACCGCCGTCCAGCGGCAGGATGGGCACCAGGTTGAAGGCGAACAGGAAGAGGTTCACCCCGGCAAGGATCTGGATCATGATCGCGGCGGTGTCGGCCACGGGCAGGCCCTGGGCCATGATCTCGCCGCCGATGCGGGAGATGCCGACGATGCCCACCGGGGAGTCCTGGGTGCGCTGCTCGCCCAGGAACGCGGCGGCGAACACGTCGGGCACCTTGCTGGGCAGGGCGATGAGGGCCTCGCCGACGCCGACCATCATGCTGCCCATCTCGGCGGCGGACTCGGCGAGGGTGAGCGGGCCGCGCTCGGTGGCGAAGACGATGCCGAGGAAGCCCACGACCTCGGTCTCGTAGACGCGGTAGCCCTGCTCGTCGTAGACCGGCTCGCCGTCGGCGTCGGTCTCGTAGACGAACTCGCCCTCGGCGTCGCGGGCCGGGAGCTCGTTCTCGACGATGTCGACGTTCAGCGGCAGCCGTTCGCCGTCGCGCTCGACCACGATCTCCGTGTCGCCCATGGCCTCGCGGATCTGCCGGTTGGCGGTGCTCCAGTCCGGGGTGGCCTCGCCGCCGACGGAGACGATGACGTCGCCGGGCAGCATCCCGGCCTCGGCCGCGGGCGTGGGCGGGGCGTCCTCGCAGTCGGTGGCGGAGCTGCCCGCGGGGACCACGCACTCGCTGACCGTGGCGATCTGGGTGGTGCTCTGCGGCACCCCGATGCCCATGAACAGCACGGCGAGCAGGATCGCGGCCAGGATGACGTTCATGCCCGGACCGGCGAACATCACGATGAGGCGCTTCCAGGGCGCCCGCTGGTAGAACTGCCGGTCCTGGTCCTCGGGGGACAGCTCGACGTAGGACGCCTCACGGGCGTCCTCGGCCATGGCCCGCCAGCGCGAGAGCTTGCGGGGGCTGTCGTCGGCCCTCTGGCGCGAGGGCGGGAGCATGCCGACCATGCGCACGAACCCGCCCAGCGGGACCGCCTTGACGCCGTACTCGGTCTCGCCCCTGCGGACGGACCACAGGGTCTTGCCGAAGCCCACCATGAACTCGGTGCACTTGATCCCGAACATCTTGGCCGTGGCCATGTGACCCAGCTCGTGCCAGGCGATCGAGAACAGCAGGCCGAAGACGAACAGGACGATCCCGACCACGGTCAACAGGGCGACCATGCATCTCTCCTCAGGGCGGTGTCAGGCCTGGCGCGCGAGCAGCTCGCGCGCACGCGTGCGGGCCCAGGTGTCAGCGGCGTACACGTCGTCCAGGCTCAGGTGTCCTCTGTGGGAGGACGCTCCCCCGGCACGTTCTGTTCGCTGGTGCTCAGAGACTACCCGGGAGACGGTGTCCATGATGGCCGTGAACGCGAGGTTTCCCCCGAGAAAGGCGTCGACCGCCTCCTCGTTGGCCGCGTTGTAGACCGCGGGCGCGGTCCCGCCCGCGGCGCCGACCTCGCACGCCAGGCGGACGGCGGGGAAGGCCTCGTGGTCCAGCGGCTCGAAGGTCCAGGTGTGGGCGCGGGTCCAGTCCATGCCGGGCGCGGCGTCGGGCACGCGGTCGGGCGCGCCGAGTCCGTAGGCGATGGGGATCATCATGCTGGGCGGGCTGGCCTTGGCGATCGTGGAGCCGTCCACGTACTCGACCATGGAGTGGACGACCGACTGCGGGTGGACGACCACGTCGATCCGGTCGAAGGGCACGTCGAACAGCAGGTTGGCCTCGATGACCTCCAGCCCCTTGTTGACGAGGGTGGCGGAGTTGACGGTGATGACCGGGCCCATGCTCCACGTGGGGTGGTCGAGGGCGTCGGCGGGGGTGACCGAGGCCAGTTCGTCGCGGCCCCGGCCGCGGAAGGGGCCCCCGCTGGCGGTGACGACCAGGCGGCGCACCTCGTCGCGGCGGGCGTGGACGTGGCCCTGCGCGAGGCTGGCGAGTTCGCCCTCGGGCAGGTGGGGGAAGCACTGGGCGATGGCGAAGTGCTCGGAGTCGACCGGGATGATCTGGCCGGGCCGGGCGAGTTCGCGCACGAGCGGCCCGCCGATGATGAGGGACTCCTTGTTGGCCAGCGCGAGGGTGCGTCCGGCGCGCAGCGCGGCGAGGGTGGACTCCAGGCCCAGGGCGCCGGTGACGCCGTTGAGGACGACGTCGCACTCGCTACCGGCCAGCTCCGCGACCCCCTCGGGCCCGGCCAGGACGGTGGCGCGGCTGCCGTGCTCGGCGAGGGCGCGCGCGAGTTCGCCCGCGCGGTCGGGGTCGGCGACGGCGACCAGCGGGACGTCGAGTTCGGCCGCCTGCTTGGCGAGCAGGTCCACGCGCCCGCCGCCCGCGGCCAGGCCCACCACGCGGAATCGTCGGGGGTTGCGCTGGACGATGTCGATGGCCTGGGTCCCGATCGAGCCGGTGGAACCGAGGATCACTGCTGTTCGCTGTTCTTCTCGCACGCTCCCCATTGTTCCGCAATCCGCCGGGCGGAGTGCGGGGCCTGTGGACAAGCCCGGGGCCGGGGCGGAACGCGGGACCGGGCCCGTGGTGGAACGCGGGCCCGTGGCGCCGACCGGAGGAGGCGGCGGGATCGTGCGTCACCGGGTCTTTGCAACCGGTGCCCGGTGGGACCACCGGGCAGGACGGTCCCCGCGCGGCCGGGCCGCCGCGGACCGGCTCCGGGCTCCGCGCCGCCGCCCGCCTCCTCCCCCTCCTGCTGTCCGCCGCCGAGGACGAGCGGATCCGCGCCGTGGCCTCGCTGAGCGGCTGGGCCGACCTGGCCGTCTCCCGGCCGAGAGCGGCACCGTGATGGTCTCCGGCGCGCTCCAGCAGTTCTTCGACATCCCGACCGGGGTGCTGCTGCCGACGGTGGACCGCCACCGGGCCGCCGTGTGGACCAGCCCCGCCTACCCCGAGGGGGCGCGGGTGGCGGGGACGCCGGAGGTCTCCCTCACGTTCACGCCCGCCTCCCCGGAGGAGGCCCCCGCCCGGGTCACGGTTCCGCTCGCCTGACGGGCGCCGGGGGTCCGCCCCGGCGAGGGACCGGGCGCCCTCCGGCCGCCTCCGGCGCGCCCCCGTGCCGGAGGCGGCCCCTTCTTCCCCCGCCGCGCACGACACAAACACAAAGTAGCCACTCGACTACCGAAAGTGTGCGAGGATGCTCGTCATGACCTCGTCCACCGCACACAGGATTCTCGCCCCCCTCGCCGCCGCGGCGGTCGCCGCCGGGGGCCTCTTCCTCGCCGAGCAGCTCCCGGCGCCCGCGTCCGCCGTCACCCAGGCCATCCACTCCCCCGCGCTTCCCGCGCAGGAGGACCGCGAGGCCCTGTCGCACGTGACGGGGCTCTCCCACCAGGGCGCCGCCGTGACCGGCGACCAGCACCGGGCCGTGCTGGACTACTGGACCGAGGAGCGCATGGCCGCCGCCAAGCCCATCACCGGCATGCTGGAGGACGTCCTCACGTCCGCCGAGGGCGGGACTGCGCCGGACGAGGCAGTGGAGCACCAGGCCGCGCCGCGCTCCGACAGCGAGGGCGAGCGCTGGACCTCGGGCGGGCTGGTCACCAGGACCACCGGCAAGGTCTACCTGACCATGGACGGGCGCGACTTCACGTGCTCGGCGTCGGTGGTGGACGCGGCGAACCGGAGCACCGTGGTCACCGCCGGGCACTGCGCCAAGGACGGCCGGGGCTCGTGGGCGCGCAACTGGACCTTCGTGCCCGGCCACGCGGACGGGGAGAGCCCCTACGGCCGGTTCACCGCCAGCGACCTGCTGGTGGCGCCCGAGTGGTCGCGCCAGGCGGACGACAGCTACGACTTCGCCATGGTGGTGCTCAACCCCGACGGGGACACCACCGTCCAGGAGCGGGTGGGCTCCCAGCGGATCGCGTTCGACGCCTGGACCGAGGACAAGGTGCGCGAGGGGGTGCAGGTCTACACGTTCGGGTACCCGTCGGCGTCCCCGTACGAGGGCAGGCACCTGCACTACTGCTCGGGCCGCACCGAGCCCGACACCGGCGGCACCACGGCCAACGGGGTGCGCTGCTCCATGACGCAGGGCTCCAGCGGCGGCCCCTGGTTCGCCGGTTTCGACACCGGCACCGGCCGGGGCACGATCACCTCGGTGGTCAGCTTCAAGTACGCCGACGACCGCAGCATCCAGTACGGCCCCCGGCTCGGCCGGGAGGCGCGGGAGCTGTACGAGCAGGCGGCCCAGCTGTAGAACCCGCGGAACGAGCGGTGTCCCCCGGCCCCCGTGGCGCGGGGGACACCGCTCGTTCCGGGTCCGGGGCGGCCCCCGGCGCCGCTACAGGTCGATTCCGGTCAGGACTAGGACCCGCTCGTAGGACAGGTCGGTCATGGCGGCGCGCACGCCCTCCTTGCCCACACCCGACCCCTTGACGCCGCCGTAGGGCATCTGGTCGGCGCGGAACGTGGGCACGTCGCCGATGACCACACCGCCGACCTCCAGCTCGCGGTGGGCGCGGAAAGCGGTGGGCAGGTCGCGGGTGAACACGCCCGCCTGGAGCCCGAAGTCGCTGTCGTTGACCGCGGCGAAGGCGGCGTCGGTGTCGGCCGCGCGCTGGAGGACCAGCACCGGACCGAAGACCTCCTGGCGCACCACCCGGGAGTCGTCCGGGGCCTCGGCGAGGACGGTCGGCGCCACGGTCACGCCGTCGCGCGTGCCGCCGGTGAGGAGCTTGGCCCCGGCGGTGACGGCCTCGTCGATCCAGGAGGCCACGCGCTCGGCCGCGGCCTCTTCCACCAGCGGGCCCACGTCGGTGGCGGGGTCGGCGGGGTCGCCCACGCCGAGGGCCTCCACCCGCTCCACCAGGCGCGGGACGAACTCGTCGTACACGGAGTCCTCGACGATGACGCGCTGCACGCCGATGCACACCTGTCCGGCCTGGTTGTTGCCGAACAGGGCCACCCGCTGGGCCGCCCAGTCCAGGTCGGCGTCGGCGAGCACCACGGCGGCGGCGTTGCCGCCCAGTTCCAGGGTGACGTGCTTGTGCGGGGCCAGGCGGGGCAGCTGCCAGCCGAAGGCGCCGCCGGTGAAGGAGATGACGGGCAGGCGCTCGTCGGTGATGAGGGAGGCGGCGCGGTCGTTGGGCATCGGCAGCACCGACACCATGCCGCCGGGCAGGTCCGTCTCGGCGATGATCTCGCCCAGGATCAGGGCGGTCATCGGGGTGGCCGGTGCGGGCTTGAGGATGATGGGCGCGCCGACGGCGATGGCCGGGGCGACCTTGTGGGCGACGAGGTTGAGCGGGAAGTTGAACGGCGAGATGCCCAGGACCGGCCCCTTGGGGACGCGGCGCACCAGGGCCATGCGGCCGGTGCCGCCCGGGTCGGTGTCCAGGCGCTGGAGCTCACCGCTGTCGCGGCGGGCCTCCTCGGCCGCCCAGCGGAACACGGACACGGCGCGTCCGGCCTCGGCGCGGGCCCACTTGATCGGCTTGCCGCTCTCGGCGGTGATGGTGCGGGCGATCTCCTCGGCGCGCTCGCCGATGCGCCGGGAGACGTGGGCGAGGGCGTCGGCCCGCACGTGGGCGGGCAGGGCGGCGGCCTCGGCGGCGACCGCGTGCGCGGCGGCCACCGCCTCCTCGATCTGTTCGGCGGTGGGCACGGAGACGGTGCCCGCTTCCTCGCCGGTGTAGGGGTTGACGAGGGTGATCTCGGTGTCGCCGGTCGCGGCGGTGCCGGCCAGCCAGAACGGACGCGTAGACATGCCCGTGACGCTAGTGCCCCCTTCTCCCGGCATGCCTTGTCCACCGTTGCCAACACGAACGCGGGAGTTGGCCACAGTGGCGCAAGAACGACGCGCGCAGGGCTCCGCGCTCCGAACAGGGGCGACAGCGGGGGGTGTACACCGGGGTGACGGGCGGTATCGTCTGAGGATCAGACAGCCTGACCGGGGATCTTTGGTCGGCCGACTGGCGCCGGCGACCTCCTTCGTCCACAGTGGTGAGGAGGGCTCTGCCAGCGCGTTCGGCCGGACCCTCGGGTCCGCCACCGCCGACGGGATCCCGGGAGTGCCCATTGCCGCTTGTCTACCGCACGCTCGTCGCGGTCCCGGAGCACGACGGCGACCTGGTCGCCGTCACCTCGACGGTCCTGTCGCGGTGGTTGAGCAAGCGCGGCAACTCGGGCGCGCGCGTGGACTTCTCCGCGTCGGGGCGCCATGAGCTGAGCAACCGCTCCCGCGCCCTGGTCGTGCGGCACGACAACCCCGACGAGGGCCTGTCCTTCCTGCGGCTGACCACCGAGTCCGACAAGACGGACGGCGTGTGGCGGACGGTCGCCACCGCTGTCGTGGACCCGGCGCTGTCCCCGTGGCGGTACGTGTGGATCGACATGACCGTCACCCCCTCCCCGGCGGATGAGGGCTCCGAGCAGCCCCGGCTGGACGTCATGCCGCCCGAGGCCGCGCGCATGCTCCTGGAGGCGGTGCACGGCCACGACGGCGGCCACCCGCTGCCGCCCGCGCCCCGGATCGTGCGCGGGCGCGACGACGACCTCGTGGACACGCTCGTGGCCACGATCCGCGACCCCCTGCGGCGCATGGCGGTGGTGGCCACCGGTTCGCCCCGCGACGTGACCGTCGCCGACTGGCGCGGGGCCATGGCCGGAGCCCTGTCGCGCTGCACCGGCATGTGCTCGGGGTACGTGCTCGACGACGCCGCCCTGGAGCGCGTCGGCGCGCTCCTGCCGCCGGGCCTGGACGTCCCGCCCGGCGGGGTGCGCACCTTCTTACCCGGGGTGGACCCGCACGACGAGGCGGACGCCGCACGCCACCCCAGGATGAGCCCGGCCACGCTGGACACCGCGCGCGACGGCGAGCGCATCCGCAACTGGGTGGGCGCCGCCCTCTCGCGGCGGGTGCGCGACAACGCGCTGGAGGTGGGCCTGCCCGGTCCGCTCCAGGCCGTGGACGCGCTGCTGGAGGAGGAGACCGACGACCTGCGGCGGTCCGGACCCGGCACGGCGCGGCCGCGGGTGAGCGTGCCCGCGGCCCGGGGCGCGGCCGTCGTGCACCAGGCGGCGCAGGGCGGGGCAGGTACGGCCGGGGCCGCCTCGGCGCTGGAGCGCGAGGCCCTGGAACAGCAGGCCCAGCGGCTGCGGGAGGAGGTCACCCGGCTCGGCGCGCGGGTCAGCGAGTTGTCCGAGGAGCGCCACGGGCTCCTGGCCGAGACCGCCGACCTGAGCGAGGAGCTCGACACCGCCCGCGAACAGGCGCGCGCCGCCCGCTACGAGGCCCGCTGGCTGCGCGAGCAGGCGCGCGAGGCCGGGCTGTTCCGGCTGGCCGCGGCGCCCGCGCCGAGCGACCCGCAGCGGCGGCCCCCGGTCAGCGTGCGCGAACTGCTGGAGCGGATCACCGACGACTCGGTCCTGCCGCACCTGTACTTCACCATCGAGGACGCCACGGTCTACGAGCTGTCCGACAGCCGCAAGGAGTCCCTGTGGGTCACCCGCGCGTGGGAGGCGCTGCTGGCCCTGAACGACTACGCGCGCTACCAGTTCGACAACCCCGGCACCGGGCTGGGCTTCCACTCCTACCTGCGCGAGACCCCCGACGGGTACCAGGTGATCCCGATCAAGCGGTTGGCCTCGCAGGAGTCGGACCACGTGCGCAACCGGGGCAAGCTCAACGATAAGCGCCTGTTCCGGGTGCCCGAGGAGGTGGAGCCGAGCGGGCGGCTGCCCATGTACGCCCACATCAAGCTCGACATCGAGTACGGGATCTGTCCGCGGCTGTACTTCTACCCCGACCTGGGACCGGGCACCACGAACCGGGTCTACATCGGCTACCTGGGCCGCCACCTGCCCGTGCAGCAGTCCAACTGAGGCCGCCCGGGTACGCGGACCGGGGCCGGGCCGCGTCAGGGGCCTACCCCCCGGCGAGGCGCAGGATCTCGTCGACGACGCTCGCGAGCGGTCTCGTGGCGTCGACGACCGTGCCGTTTCGGGGAACGTCCTCCTTCGTCCGGTGCAGGTGCGCGATGAGGTCCCGTTCGGCCCGGCTGCCGCCCCACTCCCCCTTCGGCCGCCCGTCGAGCCGCCGGCGCAGCGTCCGCGGGTCGACCTCCAGGACGAACACCCCGTCGAACAGCCCGATGAAGTCGGGGAAGTTCCTGGAGCCGCCGCAGAAGAACGTCACCGCGCTGCCCCGGTCGGCGACCAGGGACCTGACCCGGTCCACGTGCCAGAGGTGGTGCTCGTGCCGCAGGCCCTCCGTCGGCTCACCGGTTCGCGGGTCGCCCTGGTAGGCCAGTTCCCGGTCGCCGTCGACGGCGTGGTGCCCGCGCCGCCGCAGTTCCGCGCAGACCGAGGACTTGCCGGTGCCGGAGACGCCCTCGACCAGATAGTTGCGCACGCCCATCACCGGAGCGTACAAGAACGCGTGCGACGTGACGCGGGGGCGGGGGATCCCGCGGCGCGCGTACCCTGGGGGCCGTGACGGAAGCGAGTACGCGGGCCCCGGCAGCCCTGCCCGAGGAGCTGTGGCGCGAGCGCGCCGAGCGGCACCGCGACCGCGTGGACGCGCTGGTCGGGGACCACCTGCGGCGGCGCCGGGAGGGCGTGCGCCACCCGGTGGAGGACTTCCTGTTCACCTACTACAACCTCAAGCCCGCGCAGCTGAGGCGCTGGCACCCGGGCGCGGGGACAGTGCTGCTGGGCGAGGGCGCCCGCGCCCGCCTGGACGAGCGGTTCTACGCCGAGCTGCCCGGGGGCGCGGTGGGCCTGGACACCGCGGCGTTCCTGGCGGCGCGGCCGGTGCTGGACTTCGTGGAGCGGCTGCTGTCGTCGGTCGCCGGGCGCCCCGCCCACCTGGGCTGCTTCGGGCTGCACGAGTGGGCGATGGTGTACCGGGCCGGGGAGGTGCGGCACGGACAGGTGCCGCTGCGGCTGGGCCGGGAGGGCACCGACCGGGTCGTGGAGACGCACCGGATCCAGTGCTCGCACTTCGACGCGTTCCGGTTCTTCACCGACGCCGCGCGCCCGCTCAACACGCTCCGGCCCAGCCGGGAGCGGCAGGACGAGCTGGACCAGCCGGGGTGCCTGCACGCCAACATGGACCTGTACAAGTGGGCGTACAAGCTGGCCCCGGCGGTGCCCTCGGAGCTGGTGGTGGACTGCTTCGAACTCTCGCGGGAGATCCGGACGCTGGACATGCGCGCCTCCCCCTACGACCTGGCGGAGTGGGGGTACGCGCCGGTGCGGATCGAGACCGCCGAGGGCAAGGCGGAGTACATGGAGGCGCAGCGGGGGTTCGCCGAGCGCGGCGCGGTGCTGCGCGAACGGCTGCTGGAGGTGTGCCAGGCCCTGCGCGCGGCCTGAGTCCGCGGGCGGCCGGGGCGGCCGGACGCGCGGTCGGCGCGGCGGCGGCCGCTGACCGGCCGCCGGCCACGGGGGCGCCGGGTCACCCGCCCTGCTGAGGGGGGCCGAGACCGCACGAAGGGGCTCCCCCGGGGAGGGGGATGCGGTGGCGGTTGGCGGCCACCCAGCGGTAGGCGGACCGGTTGAGCGAGCGCAGCAGCGGCAGGCGCGCCAGGCGGCCCAGCGGCCGGGTGAGCGGGCGCCCGTGCAGCAGGAGTTCGGCGACGGCGTCGCCGCCCGAGAAGCGGCGCCCGTCCGCGTACACGAACCAGGCGCTGGCGTCGGTCTGCTCCGGTGTCAGCCCCGCCGATTCCAGGTCGAAGTCCTGCCAGGCCACGAAGCTGCTGCGGGCGCGCAGCCGATCGCGGGCGAAGACCACCGAGCGCTTGCAGAACCCGCAGTCGCGGTCGTACAGGAACGTCCCGGTGCCGGGGACGGTGTCCAGCGAAGGCCTCATGTCGTCATCGTGCCCGCCCGGGGGCGTCCTCTCCCGGTTCCGGCGGGTGTTCTTCGCCGCCCGCCGCGCGCGGGGACCGTCCACCTGGGGCTCCGCGCCCTGGGTGAGCGATCGCACAGCCCGCCCCACTGCCTTCAGGGGGCGTCGGTGTCGCGGGCGGCCCGGGCCCGCGCGATCCGTTCCGCGCGCCACACGCCCAGGAAGAGCAGAATCAGGCCCGTGCCCACCGGCGCCAGCATGGCGGCCGCCTGGAGACGGATGTCGTCCGTGAAGAAGGGGGTCAGGGCGACGGACAGCGCCATGACCGCCCCGGAGGCGATCGTCCAGTTCCCGGCCAGGGCGTGCACGGTGTACCAGGCGTCGTCGTCGGAGAGGGTGTACGTGGTGCGGATGCCGAACACCAGGTTGGGGCGGATCAGTCCCCGAGCGCCCAGCCAGCCCGAAGCGATCAGGATTGCCGGGGCGACCGCCAGAATCGCCATGATCAGGACCATGGTCCAGCCGGTCAGGGGTTCGGTGCCGTCGGACACGGCCTCTGCGAGGAACGGTGGCAAGGGGCTCCTTCCGTCAGAACGCCGGGAGCGCGGGTCCTCCGTCCCGGCGGATGGCGGGTGTCCCACGATAACCGTGCCGTCTCCGGGAATCGCCGGGGCGGCCGGGCCCCGCGCCGCCAGGGGGCCGAGGACCGGGCAGAGGACCGCCGCTTCCGGGGAAGGTGCCCGCGCCGCACGGTGGCCCGGCACGGAGGGCGGCCGTCCGGGTCCCGGACGGCCGCCCCCGCCGGTCGGCTCAACCGGTGCCGTGCACGATGCGCTCGGCCATCTCCTCCCTGGGACGGATCTCACCCGAGAGGATCTGCTCGGCGTAGTGGCAGGCCACCCTGTGGGTGCCGCCCTCGGCGCCTCCGACCGGGCGCAGTTCGGGCCGCTCGGTGTCGCACCGCTCCTCCTGCCGCCACGGGCAGCGGGTGTGGAAGCGACAGCCCTTGGGCGGGTCGGCGGGCGAGGGCAGGTCGCCCGCCAGCAGGATGCGCTCGCGGCTGTCCTCCACCTGCGGGTCGGGGACCGGCACCGCCGACATGAGCGAGCGCGTGTACGGGTGCATCGGCGTCTCGTACAGGTCGTCGCTGGAGGCCTCCTCCACCAGGCCGCCCAGGTACATCACCCCGACCACGTCGCTGACGTGGCGGACCACGGCCAGGTCGTGCGCGATGACCAGGTAGGTCAGCCCCAGTTCCTCCTGGAGGCTCTCCAGCAGGTTGAGCACCTGGGCCTGGATCGACACGTCCAGCGCCGAGACCGGCTCGTCGCAGATGATGAGGTCGGGCTCCAGCACCAGCGCGCGGGCGATGCCGATGCGCTGGCGCTGGCCGCCGGAGAACTCGTGCGGGTAGCGGGTGAGCGCCTTGGCCGACAGGCCCACCCTCTCCAGGGCGTCGACCACGCGCCTGCGCTGGTCCTCCAGGACCAGGGCGCGGCGCTCCCTGCCGCCGGAGGGGCCCTCCCCCGGCGGCGGGCCGCCGATCCCGTGGGTCTGCAGGCCCTCCAGCAGGATGGAACCGATGTTCTGCCGGGGGTTGAGGCTGCCCAGCGGGTCCTGGAACACCATCTGGAGGTTCTTGCGCTGGCGGCGCATCGACTCCTCGTCCAGGCCGGCCAGGTCCTGTCCGCCGAAGAGCACCTCACCCTCGGTCACGTCCACCAGCCGCAGCACCGCGCGGCCCAGGGTGGTCTTGCCGCAGCCGGACTCGCCCACAAGGCCGTAGGTCTGGCCGCTCTCGATCTCCAGGCTGACTCCGTCGACCGCGCGCACGTGGCCGACGGTGCGGTCGAAGAGCACCCCCCTCCTGATGGGGAAGTGCACCTTGAGGTCGTTGATCCGCAGCAGGCTCATACCCGCTCCTCCTCGTCGTCGCCGTCCGGACCGCCCGGGCCGTCCAGCGTGGGCCGGTCGGCCGCGTCCGCGTCCCGGATCGGGTTCACGCACCGGTGCACGTGTGCGGCCGCCGGGCCCCGCCCGGAGCGGCCGCCCTCCTCCACGCCCGCCGCGGCGCCCACCGCCACGAGCTCCGGCGGCCCCTGGAGGCACTCCATCGTGTAGTGGTCGCAGCGGGGCGCGAACGCGCACCCCTGCGCCCAGGCGATGTTGTCGTTGACCGACCCCCGGATGGGGGTGAGCCGCTCACCGCGCGGGGCGTCCAACCGGGGGATGGAGCCCAGCAGGCCCACCGTGTAGGGGTGGGTGGGGTCGGCGAACAGCGGCGCGCGCGGCGCGGTCTCCACCGCCCGCCCCGCGTACAGGACGTTGATGTCGTCGCACAGCCCGGCGACCACGCCCAGGTCGTGCGTGATCATCAGCAGGGCGGTGCCCTCCTCGGTGACCAGGTCCCGGAGCAGCTCCAGGATCTGCGCCTGGATGGTGACGTCCAGGGCGGTGGTGGGCTCGTCGGCGATCATCACGCGGGGGCGGCAGGCCACCGCCATGGCGATGAGCGCGCGCTGGCGCATGCCGCCCGACAGCTGGTGCGGGTACTCGCGCAGCCGCCGGGTGGGGTCGGGGATGCCCACCCGGTCCAGCAGGTCGGCGGCCTCCTTCTCGGCCGCCGAACCGCGCATCCCCCGGTGGCGGCGCAGGATCTCGGTGACCTGGCGGCCGATGGGCACCACGGGGTTGAGGGAGCTGAGCGGGTCCTGGAAGATCATCGCCAGCTGGGAGCCGCGCAGGTCGCGCATCCGCTTCTGCGACAGCTCCAACAGGTCGACCGGGCCGTCGGGCAACCGCATGACGGCGCTGCCGCCGACCCGCACCCCCCGGTCGGGGAGCAGGCCCATGAGGGCGAGCGAGGTGACGCTCTTGCCGCAGCCGGACTCGCCGACCAGGCCGGTCACCCGTCCCTCCTCCAGGGTGAAGGACACCCCGTCCACGGCCCGCACCTCGTCGGAGCCGCGTCCGCCGAACACCACGGACAGCTCGTCCACCGCCAGCAGCGGCGTGCTGGAACTCATGTCACTTCCTCAGCTTGGGGTCGAGCGCCTCCCGCATCGCCTCACCCAGCAGGGTGAAGCCCAGGGCGGTGACGATGATGGCCAGCGCCGGGTACACGGCCAGCTGCGGCGCGCTGGACAGGAACCGCTGGGCGTCGGCGAGCATGGTCCCCCATTCGGGGAAGGCCGGGTCCGGGTTGCCCAGACCCAGGTAGGACAGGGCCGCCGCGTCGATGATGGCGGTGGCCAGGGTGAGCGTGGACTGCACGATCACCGGGCCGAGCGAGTTCGGCAGGATGTGCACGAGGGCGATCTTGTGCTTGCGCACGCCCAGCGCGCGGGCGGCCAGCACGTACTCGCGGTTGCCCTGGGAGAGCATCGCGCCGCGCAGGAGGCGGGCGAAGATGGGGATCTGCGCCACGCCGACCGCGAACATGACCGTGGTCAGGCTGGGGCCGACCAGGGCGGCGATGGTGACCGCGAGCAGCAGGGTGGGCAGCGCCAGCATCATGTCGATGACGCGCATGACGGCGTTGTCCACCTGGCGGCCCCAACGGCCGCCCAGGACCGCGGCGGCCCCGGCCGCGCCGCCGAGCAGCGCGCCGACGCCGAAGCCGACCAGGGTGGCGACCACGCCGACCAGGAGGGTCTGGCGGGCGCCGATCACCATGCGGGAGAACTGGTCGCGGCCGAGGTTGTCCAGGCCCAGCCAGTTCTCGGCGCGCGGGCCGACGAACACGTTGCGGTTGGGGAAGACCTCGTCGCCCCAGCTCTGGGAGACGGGGTCGTAGGGCGCGATGAGCGGTGAGAACAGCGCCACGACGAGGAACACCACGACGATCACGGCGCCGGTGATGGCCATGGGGCTGCGGCGCATGCGCTCGAAGGCGGTGCGCCAGATGCCCGCGCCGTGTTCGCCCTCCTCGCGCTGGCCCATGAGTTCGGCCAGCCGGTCCACCCTGGCCGCCTTGCGTCCCAGGAGGGGCGTGCGCTGGGCCGCGGTGCCCTCGGGCTCCGGTGCGCCCGCGGGTTCGGACCGGTGGTGGGGGCTCGGTGTCGTCGGCATCACTGGGCCCGCACTCTCGGGTCGAGGAGGCTGTAGGAGATGTCCACCAACAGGTTGATGAACACGTACATGGTCGCGATGAGCAGGATGAACCCGGTGAGGACCGGGTAGTCGCGCCCCTGCGTGGCGGCGTAGACGAACGAGCCGATACCGGGGAAGGCGAAGACGCTCTCGGTGAGCACGGCTCCTGCGAACAGGCTTCCGGTGAGCAGTCCGACCGAGGTGACCACGGGGAGCATGGCGTTGCGCATCACGTGGCGGGTGCGCACGGTGTTGCGGTGCAGCCCCTTGGCGTTGGCGGTGCGCACGTAGTCCTCGCCGACCACCTCCAGCACGCTGGCGCGGGTCATCCGGACGATCACGGCGAGCGGGATCGAGGCCAGCGCGACCCCGGGCAGCACGAGGTGGAGCAGGGCGTCCCACACCACGTCGAGTTCCCCGGTCCGCAGGCCGTCGAGGACGACGAACCCGCTGAGGTCGGTGCGGATCAGGCCCGGCGAGAGCCGGAAGGCGGAGGGGAACATCCCGAGCCGCTCGGCGAAGACCACCTTCAGGATGAAGGCGAGGAAGAACACCGGCGTGCAGATGCCCAGGAGGGAACCGCCCACGGCCGCGAAGTCCAGCACGGAGCCGCGTCTGCGCGCGGCGAGGTAGCCGAGGGGGACTCCGACGACGACCGCGATCAGCATCGCGGTGACCGACAGTTCGAACGTGGCCGGGAAACGGGTGAGGAACTCCTCGGTGACCGGCCGTCCGGTGGAGAGCGAGGTTCCGAGGTCGCCCTGGAGGATACGGCGCAGGAAGGCCAGGTACTGAACCGTGACCGGTTCGTCCAGGCCGAGGGAGCGACGCAGCGCGGCGCGCTGTTCGGCCGTCGCGTCGTCGGGTAGGAGGGCGTACTCCGGTCCGCCCGGCAGCCGTTGCAGCCAGACGAACAGCAGGATCGACAGGCCGCCCAGTGTCGGGATCAGCTGGAGGAGACGCCTGACGATGAATCGCAGCACTTTCGCCGCCTTTCGCCAGTGGTGGGAACTGTGGACGCGAAGCGTCCCCGCCGGATCGCGGCGGGAGTTCGAGCGGGTGGTTCGGACGAGGGGCCCGGGCGGCGCGCGGGCGGCGCGCCCCCGCCGGGCGGTGTCGCGGCACGGGGCGCGCGGCCCCGGACGGACCGTGGACCGCGGCCCCGGGCAGCGGGCGGGCCCGACCGGTGGCCGGTCGGGCCCTTCCCCTCTCCCTCGGGAGGGGGGACTACTTCCAGGAGGCCTCGGAGAAGTTCTCCTGGGTCAGCGGGCTGACGTTGGGCGGGTTGACGTTCGCGGAGAAGGCGATGGACGGCGGGGAGCTGGAGATGGGCAGCCCCGGCAGGATGTCCATGATCTGGTTGTTCAGGTCCTGGTAGGCGGCGACGCGCTCCTCCTCGTTCGGGTTGGTGCTCGCCTCCTCCATGGCGTCGAACAGGTCCTCGTCACGGAAGCCGAACTCGCTGTTGTACTGGGAGAACCAGGTGCCGATGAAGTTGTAGGCGTCGTTGTAGTCGCCGGTCCAGCCGAGCAGGTACAGCGGGCACTCACCGGAGTTGGTGCGCGGGACGTACTCGGTCCACTCGTAGGTGACCGGCTCCACGGTGACGCCGACCGCCTCCAGGTCCGCGGCGATGACGTCGAAGATGTCGCGCGGCGCGGGCATGTAGGGGCGGGTGACGTCGGTCGGGTAGCAGAACTCCAGGGTCAGGTCCTCCTGCCCGGCGTCCGCCAGCATCTCCCGGGCCAGTTCGGGGTCGTACTCGTAGGTCTGCACGTCCGGGGACCAGCCGTCGAGGGTGTCGGGGTGGAACTGGGTCGCGACCTCGCCGCCCTCGGGCAGGATCGTGTCGACGATGCGCTGGCGGTCCACCGCGTGGGCGAGGGCCTGGCGCACCTCCAGGTCGGCGAGTGCCTCGCTGGCCTCCTGCTGGTAGGCCATGTACAGGACGTTGAACACGCCGCGGGTGGGCACCTGGAAGTCGGCCTCGGTCAGGGGGGCGACGTCGGCGGGGGCGACCAGGTCGTAGCCGTGGATGTCACCCGCCTCCAGGGCCTGGCGGCGGGCGGTCTCGTCGGGGATCGCACGCAGGATCATCGTCTCGAAGCCCGCGGTCTCACCCCAGTAGTCGTCGAAGCGCTGGAGCGTCACCTCGGCCTGGTCGTGGTCCCACTCCTGGACGGTGAAGGGTCCGGTGCCCGCGACGGTTCCGGCCGTCTGGGTGTACTCGGGGAGGGTGAAGTTGCCCTCCTCGCCGGTGATCTCGGCGTCGGCGATGGCCTCCAGCGTGGTGGGGCTCATGATGCCGAACGAGGCGAGGCTGAAGCCGCCGGGGAAGATGGAGGAGTACTCGTCGATCGTGATGACCGTGGTCAGCTCGTCGGTGGCCTCGCAGGAGACGTACCGGGACTCGGCGAGGTCCTCGCTCTCGTTCTCCGCGAAGCCGCCGAAGATCGACTGCCAGTAATAGGAGTTGTTCGAGCTCTGGAAACCGCCGGTGAGGTTGTACCAGCGGTCGAAGTTGGCGCAGACCGCCTCGGCGTTGAACTCGTCGCCGTCGTGGAACACGACGCCGTCGCGCAGGTGGAAGGTCCAGACGGTGCCGTCCTCGGACTGCTCCCAGTCCTCGGCGAGTCCGCCGACGATTTCGGTCCCGCCCGATTCGTGTTCGAGAAGGGTTTCGAAGACCTGCCTGCTGTAACGGAAGGTCTCACCGTCACTGGTGAGGAAGGGGTCGAGGGTTTTGATGTCGCCCGCGGAGGCGAAGACGAAGGGCTCCGACGCGTCGGTCCCCCCGCCCTCGCGGTTACTCTCGGCACACGCTGTGGCCACCAGCGTGAGCGCGGCCGCGGAGGCCAGGAGGGCCAACGGCTTTCGGAAAGGCTTCCTGAACATGGTCCACCTCAGTGCGGGGCCCGGCAGGCCCTGGAACGATTGAGTGGACCCTAGACCGCACCGAGAGCGACTGTGAAGATAGACAGCTGGGTATTAATACAACCGTTTCCCATCTGTGCCGTGATCCATGGGCGCATTTTCGGATACGAGTTGTCGAACAGATGAACGCACTATCACGTGAAACTTCACGGCAACACCCCCGTAACACGGGAAAGAGAATTTTCCCCGCCGTCTGATATCCGATGATGGGATGAAAGGGTGTGTTTTCCGGCCTCGCGGACCCGCCCCGGAGCCCGGGCTCCGGTGTCGGCGGAGGCGCCGGGCGGGCCTATGATCTGCCAATGACCACACCGCTTGACGACGCGGCGCTGACCGCGTTCCTCGAGGGCCAGGAGGCCTCCTGGCTGGCCGAACAGCTGATGCTGGTGGCCGACGAGGATCCCATCACCAGGATCCGGCTGACCGCCGCGGCCGGATCCGAGAGCGCAGTGGACGAGGCGCGCGCCGCCGTCCTCGCCAGGGTCGTGGCCCACCTCCCCCAGGAGGCCGCCCAGTCCCCCGACGACGGCGACGCCCTGCACCGGGCGCTGGACCTGCTGGACGACTTGGCCGACTACGGTTTCGAGGACGAGTCGGCCGACATCGCGGACGAGGCCAGGGAGATCTACCTGGGCCGCCACGGGGAGGACGACAGCGACCACCTGGCGCGGCTGCACGCGGCCGCCGACGGCGAGGACGACGAGGAGTAGCGCGGGAGGGGGACGACGGCGCGCCGTCGTCCCCCTCCCCCTTCGGTCACGCGCGCGGCGGGGACCCCGGCTCCGGCCGCCCCGCCCGCGAGGGACGGGGCGTAGCGGCGGACCGGTCCGCGGGCGCCGGACCTCCTACCGGCCGCACCAGCGGTGGACCTCGGTGCTCCACAGCGCGATGTTGACGACGATGGCGGCGACCGCCACCACGACCGCGGCCAGCAGCAGCTGCGTGTCCACCAGCCGCGCGGCCGCGTACAGACCGGCCACGGCGACCCCCATTCCGGCCACGGCGCCGACCTGGGCGGTGCGCCACAGGGCGTTGCCGCCGCGGCGCACCGGGACGGCCAGGGCCCCCAGGGCCACGCCCGCGAGCGCGGCGGTGACCATCAGGGCGCGCAGGCCGTCGGCGGCGTCCTCGTGCGCGCCCGAGAGCATCCGGTCGCCCGCCAGGTAGGCCAGCAGGCCGTACAAGGGGACGGCGACCAGCATCAGGACGAAGGTCTGGCGCACGTCGCGCGGGGGACGCGCACCGGGGCGGCGCTCCGCGAGGAGGCCCGCCGCGGAGGACCGTGCGGTGCCGAGGATCCGGGAGGCGGGGGACACGGGGGACGAGACGGAGTTCGACATGCCGAACAGCGTCGCGTTCCGGGAGGAACCACGCAAGACGCCCGCGCAACCGTGCACGGAATTCGAGACCGGACGGTGACGTGACCGTGGCCCGCCGCCGCTCCCCTTCAGTCCCCGACGACCGGCGCCCCCGCCGGGCGCAGCAGCGGCCCCACGTACTCCAGGGCCTGCCCGACGAGGGCCTCCACGTCGTCCCTGACGTCGAGTTCGAGGCCGGGCTCGTCCGCCTTCAGCCGTTCGAGGGTGTCGAGCTGCGACTCCAGGAGCGCGGGCGGCATGAAGTGGTCCTGACGGGCCTCGATCCGCCGCCAGATCACCTCGGCGGAGCCGTGCATGTGCAGGAAGCGCACGCCCGGGGCGGCCTGGCGCAGGACGTCGCGGTAGCTGTGCCTGAGCGCCGAGCAGGCCATGACCGTGGACTGGCCGGCGGCCTCGTGTTCGGCGATCCACCGTGCCAGCTCGTGCAGCCACGGCCAGCGGTCCTCGTCGGTCAGCGGCACGCCCGCCGCCATCTTGTCGATGTTGGCCCGGGGGTGGAAGTCGTCGGCCTCGGCGAAGGGCAGGCCCAGCTGCTTGGCCACACGTTCAGCGACAGTGGTCTTGCCGCTGCCCGAGACCCCCATGAAGACAAAGTGCATGGTTTCTCCGTGTCGTGGTGCCCCTGCGTGGCCGCAAGCGTCACCATTAATAGTGATATCAATCAATCGGGCTAGGCTTCAGCGTGACCCCACGGCCGCATGCGGCCAACCGGACGGCCCCGGAGCACGAGGAGAACGATGGCCACGGACCACCGCACACTGCACAACCGCGTGCTGGCGGTGCTCGGACCCGCCATCGCCGCAGGCGAGTACCGGACCGGCCACACCTTCACCCTCCAGGGCCTGGAACAGGACTTCGGCGTCTCCCGGACGGTCGCGCGCGAGGCCGTGCGCGTCCTGGAGTCCATGCGGTTGGTGGTCAGCCGCCCCCGCACCGGCATCCGCGTGCGCCCGCGCCGGGACTGGAGCGTCTTCGACCCCCAGCTCATCCGCTGGCGCCTGGCCGGGCCCGGCCGGATGGAGCAGCTGCGCTCGCTCAACGAGCTGCGCGCCGCGCTGGAACCGGGCGCCGCGGCCCTGGCCGCCGAGCGCGGCGACGCCGAGGAGCGGGCCCAGCTGGTGGTGGTCGCCGACCAGATGGTCCGCACCGGGCGCGCCGGGGACCTGGAGACCTTCCTGGAGTTGGACGTCACGTTCCACCGCCGCATCCTGGAGCTGTCCGGCAACGAGATGTTCGTCGGCCTGTCCCAGGTGGTGGCGGAGGTCCTGGTCGGACGCACCTCCTACCACCTGATGCCGCGCAACCCGCGCCCGGAGGCGCTGCGGCTGCACAAGGCCGTGGCCCAGGCGATCCGGGACGGCCTCCCCGACGTGGCGGAGGCCGCGATGCGCTCCATCGTCACCGAAGTGTCCGTCGCGCTGGAGGGCGACCGGAGGGCGGAAACCCGCGTCCTGAGCGGACGGCCGGGTTCCGCCCGCGCGGTCACAGCACCAGGCTGAGTCCGAAGGCGAGCCCGAAGCCGATGAAGCCGATCAGGGTCTCCATGACCGTCCAGGTCTTGAGCGTCGTCTTGACGTCCATACCCAGGAAACGGCCGACCAGCCAGAACCCGGAGTCGTTGACGTGCGACAGGGCGGTGGCGCCGGAGGCGATCGCGATGACGATCAGGGCCAGGTCGATCGAGGAGAGTCCCGAGGTGGCCGCCACGGCCGGGGCGATCAGACCCGCCGCGGTGGTGATGGCGACGGTGGCCGAGCCCTGGGCGACGCGCAGCGCGAGCGCGATGACGAAGGCGGCGACGATCACCGGCAGGCCGGTGGACTCCAGGCTGTCGGCGAGGGCGTCGCCGATGCCGCTGGTGCGCAGCACGCCGCCGAACATGCCGCCCGCGCCGGTGATGAGGATGATGGCGCAGACCGGGCCGAGCGCGCCGCCGACGATCTCCTCCACCCGCTGACGGGTGAAGCGGCCCGGGCTGAGCACGACCATCGCGAAGAGCACGGTGATGAGCAGCGCGATCGGGGTCTGTCCGAGCAGCTGGAGGATCTGCGCCCACGTGGCCTCGGCGGACACCGCGCCCGTGGAGACGAGCGTGGTCACACCCGTGTTGGCGAAGATCAGCAGCATCGGCAGCAGGAGGACGGCCAGCACGGTCACCAGGCGCGGCGGGTTCTCGTGCTTGACGGTGCCGTCGGACATGATGTCCTCGGGGACCGCCAGCTCCCACTTCCTCCCGGCCCACAGGCCGAACAGGTAGCTGGCCAGGTACCAGGTGGGGATGGCCAGGATGGTGCCGATCAGGAGCACCAGGCCCATGTCCGCCTCGATCTCCACGGCTGCGGTGACCGGGCCGGGGTGCGGGGGCACGAAGGCGTGCATGACCGCGAAGGCTCCCGCGGTGGGCAGCGCGTACATGAGCACGGAACCGCCGACGCGGCGGGCCACGCTGAAGACGATCGGCAGCATGACGATGAGGCCGACGTCGAAGAAGATCGGGAAGCCGAAGAGCAGGGAGGCGACGCCGAGCGCGAGCGGCGCGCGCTTCTCGCCGAAGAGCTTGATCAGCGCCCCGGCCAGGACGGCCGCGCCCCCGGTGATCTCCAGCAGGCGGCCGATCATCACGCCGAGCCCGACGAGCAGGGCGACGCTGGCGAGGGTGCTCCCGAAGCCGTCCAGGAGGGTGGGCACCACCCCGGTGACGGGGATGCCGGTGGCCAGGGCGGTCAGGACGCTGACCAGGATGAGCGCCACGAACGCGTGCAGCTTGAGGCGGATGATCAGGAACAGCAGGAGGGCGATGGCTCCCGCAGCGATCCCGAGAAGGGGTCCCGTCCCGTAGACGGGTTCGAAGTTCTCCACGACGGAGCCTTCCGTGGGTGTGCGGTGGTGCTGAGCTGTACGGGAGTACGGCTCCGACCTGCTCTGGGGGCAGGCTCCGAGAATGGTAATACCATTTGTGAGGTTATGTGAACACCAGCGTTCCGTTCTGTTACAACCGCGAGACCTGCGTCACCGGAAACCCGATCCACCAGCAGCTTTCGGGGCGAGGGTGACATGCGACACATGGAGGCGTTCGGTCGTCACCCCGCGAGCCCCGCGGCCACCGCCCGCCCCACTTCCCGGGACGTGAGGTAGGGCGAGGCGTCGTGCGCCTTCGGCCCGTTGTCCACCGGCAGGTCCGCCACGCCGCCGAACAGCGGGTCCAGCTCCTTGACCAGGGCGACCACGTCGCGCCGGTCGGCCACGTTGGTCCACGTACGCACCGCCGGCGGACGGGTGCCGCGGCCCTTCTCCGGGGAGGGCAGGAGGCGGTCGAAGATCAGCCCCGCGATACCGAGGGGAGACCCGAGCGTCACGAGGTCGAGGACCGGAGCAGATCCGGAGGCGGAGACGGGATCGTCGGAGGGGGCGAGGGAGGCGGCGCACAGGGCCTCGTAGGCGACCACGCTGCCGAGCGAGTGCGCGACGACGAGGCGGGTGTCGGGGCCGATCCCGGCGAGGACCCGCCGCTGGGCCGCCGCCCTCACGGCGGGGTCGGTGAGGTAGGCGCGGACCTGCTTGAGGTCGGCGATCATGGCGCGGTCCGCCAGCCCGGCGAAGACGGAGTGGCGGGACAGCGACACCAGGGCGCGCTGTACCCAGGAGGGGGCGCCGAACCGGACCGGCGCCTGAGGTCCGGGCACCGAGGGGTCGGTCCGGGCGGCCTCCTCCCACAGGGCGCGCAGCAGGTCCTGTTCCAGGCCCTCCTCGACGTCGGAGGCGTCGTAGGGCGGGAGTCCGACCGAGCGGTGCCCGGCGGGCCGGAACAGGTCGCCGTAGAAGGCCATGGCGACGTCGTCCTGACCGAGGCGGGCCCCGGCCAGGGCCGCGCCGTCGGTGAGCGCGGGGCGCCACTGGGCAAGCAGGGTCTCGGCGCCCTTGAACTGCTGGGCGATGCCGTGGACGCAGAGGATCCTGGCCACGCGGCCTCCTTGGAGCGGTGTGGGGGTTCAGGGGCGGGTGAGTGAGTCCGGGTTGAGGCGGAGGGCGACCAGGCCGGATTCGGTGGCGGCGTAGAGGTTCCCGTCCGGGGTGACCGAGAGGTCGTGGATCTGGTTTCCGACCCCGATCTCACTGACCATGGTCGCGGTGGCGTGGTTCCAGACGCGGATGACGCCCTCCAGGTCGACGGAGATGATCAGGGGGACGCCCGTGACGCGGACGATGTGGACAGACTGGATCCCGTCCTCGAGCCTGGACACCGGCAGCGCGGTACGCGACCAGTCCCGCGGATCCCAGGAGTATAGGAAGCCCTTACGGCTCCCCCCGAGCAGCATCCCGTGCTCACCGATATCGGCGATGTCCACCGCGTACAGTCGCGTCTCGTCATCACCGAACGGACCGGCGACGGGTTCGCGAGTCCGCAGGTCCCACACCCGGATCGTGCCGTCGGCGGAGGCGCTGGCAAGCAGGTCCCGGTCACCGATCCGCGCGATCCTGAGGTCGTAGACTCTTGCTGTGTGCCCGCTCAGCGGTTCCCCGACACGGGTACGGCGTTCCAGGTCCCACACGTGCAGTCGGGCGTCTTTCCCCACGGTGACCACGACGGTCCGCCCGTCCAGGTCGTGCACGGCGAACTCGGTTTTGACCTCCAGGTCCTGCTCATGGAAGGAGCCTGCGGTCTTACCGGCCACCGTGTCGAACGCCTCCATCCATTGCCAGCGCTGAACGAGATGGGTCGTGTCGGAGACCCTGCGCAGTCCGAAACCGCGTTCTCCGCTGGTGAGCAGGGGCCGGGACAGCCTCCCGGTGTCCGTGTCGTGGACGCGCAGCGTTCCGTCCAGGTCGAGGGTCCGCACGACCCCGCCGGGCTCGTCCACACACACACCGGACAGGCTGTGCCCGAGTCCGGAGAAGGCCTCACCCACGGCACTCGTCGTGCGCACGTCCCACAGGCGTGCCTGTTCATAGCGGACGGCAAGGTACCTGAGCCCCTCGGCGGTCGCCGCGAAGACGCCCCTACCAGGGGCGTTCTCGCTGGAGAGCAGGGGGGAACCGGTCCGGCTCGCCGAACCCACACGCCAGAGGTGGGTCGTTCCCTGGGTGTCGACCACCGCCGCGTGGTCGTCGTTGGCGAAAGGGGACAGGATCGCGGCCGTAAGCCGTGTACCCCATCCCTCGATGGTGCTGCCCACCGGCTCCCACCGGTCGACGGAGTAGCAGCGCAGGTCGTTCGCACCGCTCGTGATCATCGCCACGGGAGCGCCCCGGAAGAAGCCGATGCCGACCGTGCTTTTGCCCAGGTCCTCGTCCCAGGGATCCCGCACGACCACGCGTTCGGGCGCCCCGTCCCTGCCCTCCCAGGACCACAGGTACAGGTAGTCCAGCGTCGTCCGGGCGACGAGCCGCAGGACACCGGAGTCCACCCGGGCCCGCATTTCATGGATGCCGCCGATCTGTCCGGTCAGCGGGCTGACTGCCTCCGCCCTGGTACCCAGATCCCACAGGCGGATGGTGCCGTCATCGCTCCCGCTGATCACCAGCGGTCGGCCGTGCAGTTCCACCAGTTGGAGACAGGTGACGGCGTTGGTGTGCCCGGTGAGGTGCTGGACGGACTCGCGTGCCCTCAGCGGGTGCCAGACGCGCAGACTCGTGTCGTCGCCCCCGGTGACCGCGACCAGATCACCGTCCACGGACGCCAGTGCGACGGCCCGGATGGCGCCGTGGTTGCCTTCCAGCGGTCGAGTGACTCCTCGCAGTTCGTCCAGGTCCCAGACGCACAGCATCCCCTCGGCACCGCCCGTCACGGCGTAGGACCGCCCCTCGTGCGTCGCGGCCGCGACGTCGTTGATCACATCGACGTGCCCGGTATCGGGTCGCTCAGCGGCCAGGTCCCACACCCGCGCGGTACGGTCACCGCTGACGGTGACCGCGTAGGTCTCCTCCTCCTGACAGATCAGCACCGCCCCCTCCAGAGCGAGGTTGTGACCCCTCAGCGGATGCCCCTGCTGGCGCATGGTCTCCAGATCGCACACACGCGCGTCCTCCCAGGCGCTCGTCAACACCACTCTGCGTCCCTGGGATACCCCCACGTCGATGGATCGGATACTCGAGCGGTCCGACATGAAATGGGGGTGCACAAGGGTGGGCTCTCCGATCTGCTGACGGTTGAGCGGGTTCCAGCGGTTGAGCATCCCCTCCTGGTCGCCGCTCAGCGCCACGGGACCGTCAGAGGTGTCCAGGAGGAAGAGCGCGGTCACCTCCGCCGTGTGAGCGACGAAAGGGTCACCGGACACCTCCGCACACGGGCGGTCGGGCAGTGCAGTCAGGTCCCAGACATAGGCCCTGCGGTCCGCTCCACCCGTCACCCCGATCAGCTGCTCACCGACAGAGGCGAGGGCAGCGGCCATCACGGAGCTGCGATGTGCCTCCAATGGTCTACCCAAGGGCCGCCGGTTCTCCAGGTCCCAGAGGCGGGCGGTCCCGTCCTGACTCGACGTCAGCGCAAAGGTCCTGCCCCGGAAGTTCGCCATGGCCACATCCGTGACGAAGTTCGTGTGGGCCTGCCACGGCTCGCCGAGGACACGGTTGGTGGACAGGTCCACGATCCGCAGATGGCCGTCGATGCCTCCGAGCAGGGCGACCGAGTACTCCCCCAGATCCCCCAGGGCGAGACATGTGGGCTGGACCGGCAGTTCCAGGGCATCGCCCAGTTGGCTCTGGGTGCTCAAGTCCCACAACCGCACCGTTTTGTCCGCGCTGCCGGTCACCGCGACTCGGTGTCCGTCCAGCGCCGTCGTGGCCACGCACGTGACGGGCTTCGTGTGCCCCACCAGCTGCCGGTGCGCACCGCTGGTGGACCACCACGCCCACCGCGTGGTCCACGTGGAAGGCAACCCCGACTTGTCGATCCGCTCCGCGAGCGCGTCGGCGCCGCAGCGCCGGGCCGAGAGCTGGAGGTCGGAGGTCCGGTCCTTGAGCGGGTACCTCTCCGACAGCCGGTGGGCGACCTGTTCGTAGGCCGTGCGGGCCGCCTGCGCCTCCTCGCCGGAGACCCTGCCCAGCACCCGCATCAGGGGGAGCTGACCAGCCGCCAGCAGGAACACCGGATCGGCCACCAGCGCGTCGAGGTGCCCGGTGTCGGAGGCGTGCGTGGCCAGGTGCACGCGGACGTAGGCGGAGGCCGAGAACCAGTCCGGCCCCTGACCGTCCAGGCGGCCCGGCACCGTGCCCAGCAGCGCGGCCACGATCCGCTCCTGCGCGCGGGCGGCGTCCCCGCTGCCGTTGTAGGAGGCGCGCAGGTGATCGGCGAGCGCTTGGTGGTAGAGGCGGTACACCGACCGTTCCCCCTCCACCACCTCCGCGACGTAGTCGCTGGCGAAGCGCAGGACCTCGCTGATGTCGGCGTCGGAGCACTCCGCGTCCGACAGCCCGGTGGCCATCGCCGCCCACGTGCTCCCCCGGGGGAGCCCCTGCCCCTCGGCGAAGGCCAGCGGGGTGAGCAGGCGCCGCACCCGGTCCTCCTCCTCACCGAAGCGCGCCAGGTAGTCGTCGAAGGCCTCGCCGACCCCGCTGGGCAGGGTCCTCTGCCAGCCGGACACCGAGGTGTCGATGGGTGTCGGCTCCTTGCGCAGGCTGCGGGCGGTGAGCCGGGCGACCAGGAAGACCCCCGCCGCGCGGCCCGCCACTCCCCTGGCCACCAGGTCGGCCAGCTCGGGCCGGTCCCGGTAGGGGGTGCGCGTGCTGGCCTCGTCGGAGGCGAGCAGCACCTGGCGCACGTAGCCGCGGATGTCGGCCTCGGTGTCGGTGGCGCGGGTGTCCAGGTCGATGACGGCCATCACCGACTCCAGCGCCCTGACCAGCTCACGCCGGGTGCCCACCAGCAGCCGCACCCCGGGGATCTCGGCCATGGGGCGCAGCAGCTCGCGGGCGATCCGGCGCGGCTCACCGCGGCCCACGAAGTCGGCCGTGCTGCCCGAACCCGCCTCGTCGAGGGCGTCGACGACGATGACGAGGGGCCGCTCGCTGGCCCGTGCGCGCTGGGCCAGCTCTTGGAGGAGTCCGGCCGCCGAGGGGGTCCGCGCCCGGGAGCCGAGCGCGGCGGAGACCCGCTCGACGATCTCCTCCAGTCGCTTGTGCCGGGCGTGGACCGCGGCGGTCACCGTGCCCACGGGGACGAGGGTGTCGTCGGAGGCCTCCGCCAGCCCCAGCCGCTCGCGGTACTCGCGGTCGGACACGGTGACGATCCGGCCCAGCACCGCCGACTTGCCGCAGCCGGGCTTGCCGGTCACGATGCGGCCCCGCCCGTCGCCCTCCGGCGACGTCATCCAGGAGACCAGTTCGCGCAGGACCCACTCCCGGCCGCTGAAGTAGCGGCCCTGCTCGGACTCGAACTCCACTCCGCGCGAGCGCGGGCCGTAGTGCTCGGCCAGTTCGGCCGCCTGGCGCTGGAAGTCGAGGTCGGTACCCTCCGAGGGCAGGTCGGAGCGGTAGGAGTCGTTGGGCAGGAAGGGGTCCAGGCCGGTGCCCGCGCCCTTGGCCAGCTCGGCGCGCTGGGGGACGCCGTTCTCGGCGAAGTGGTCGTTGACGTGCTGGACGACCGAGGCCAGGTCGAGGTAGGGCTGGCGCTGGCCCGCCCTCTCGGTGGCCGTCTCCACGGCCTCGCGCAGCGCGGGCGCGAAGGCCCCGTCCTGGGCCAGGTCCTTGGCGCGCGCGGAGGACAGGAAGCACACCGAGGTGGACACGTCGCCGCCGGTGAGGCGGTAGGCGAGGGTGTTGAGGGCGATCCCGGCCGCGTCGGAGGCGCCCGCCCCGGCCGAGCAGGTGTCCAGGATCAGCAGCAGCCTGCGCAGCCGCCCCTCGCACAGGATCCGTACCAGGTCCTCGGTGGCCAGAGCGGTCGAGGCGGGGGTGTCCTCGCGCGTGTCCCAGCAGCACAGGTAGTGCCGGTCCCGGTCGGGCGCGTATCCGTGGCCCGCGAAATACAGGACGACGACGTCCTCCTCGCCCAGTTCGACATCGGCGACCCAGCGGCGGATCTTCTCGCGGATGTCGTTGGCGCTCCCGTAGTCGCCGATTCCCTCCAGAACGGATTCGTAGCCGAAGCCCGTGAACAGGTTCCGGACGGCGAGAACATCTTCTCCGACCCCGGTCAGCTGCTCCTCTCTGGACAGGTACTGGTACCTGGAAACACCGACGGCAAGGAAGAAGCGACGGCCGGTTCCACTCGGCAAGGGGGCAACCTCTCGGTTTTCTTCAGGGGTTTTTATGCACTTGTCGAAGGCCCGAAAAAGCGCGGCAGGCGCTGTCTGATCCATTATGCCCGTGGGGGCTCCGGGGCCCCACCCCCGTGGAAAAGCACAAACACCCACATAGGACTCACCGGTCGCGTGCGAGCCCACGGAAAGCCCTCTGCCTCCGATCATCCTCCGAGCATTGACAGCATGTTGTCCATTTGACAGCATGTTGTCATGATCGAAGACACCAGGCAGACCGTCCACCTCGCCGTGTACGACCAGCTGGCGGACTGGGAGATCGGGCACACCACCGCGACCATCCGGGGCGGCGACTGGCAGCGCGACCCCGGGCGCTACGACGTGGTGACCGTCGGCCTCACCGGCGCGCCCGTCACGACCGCGGGCGGGCTGACCATCCTGCCGGACATCACCCTGCCCCAGCTCAAGCCCTCCTCCAGCGCGATGCTGATCCTGCCGGGGGCCGACGGCTGGGACCTGGACCCCGAGGCCTTCTCCCCGTTCGCCTCGGCGGCCGGGATCTGGCTCGACGCCGGTGTGCCGGTGGCGGCCATCTGCGGCGCCACGGCCGGGCTCGCCCGGGAGGGGCTCCTGGACTACCGCGACCACACCAGCGCCGCGCCCGAGTACCTGCTGGCCACCGGCTACGCCGGGATGCGCCGCTACCGCTCCGCGCTCGCGGTCTCCGACGGCGGCCTCATCACGGCCGGGCCCACCGCGCCCTTGGAGTTCGCCCGGGAGGTCTTCGCGGCCCTGGACCTGTACACGCCCCGCGTCCTCGACGCGTGGTACCGGCTGCACGCCGAGCACGACCCCCGCGCCTACCACGTGCTGCTGGAGGGGGCCTGAGCATGGCCCCTGCCGAGAACAGACACTCCGACCTGCTCACCGGGACCGCGCTCACCGTCTTCCGCCTCAACGGGCAGTTCCTGTCGGTGGCCGAGGAACTGGCCCGCACCGCCGGACTGACCGCCGCGCGCTGGCAGGTGCTCGGCGCGGTGACCCGGGAACCCCTGCCGGTGTCGGCGGTCGCGCGCCGCTTCGGCACCACGCGGCAGAGCGTGCAGCGCATCGCAGACCTGCTGGTGGAGCAGGGGCTGGCCGAGTACCGGCCGAACCCGGCGCACAGCCGCGCCAAGCTGCTCGCCGCCACCGGGGAGGGCCTGGACGCCCTGCGCCGGATCAGCCCCGACCACGAACGGGTGGCCAAGGCCCTGGTCGCCGAGCTGGGCGAGGAGGACAGCGCTCGCGTGCTGGAGGCGCTGGCCAGGCTCTCGCGTGCCCTGGACCGGATCGGGAGCGACTGAGCGGCGGGCAGTATCGTCGGGCGCACACCCCGTCCACCCCGGGCCCGCCCCCGCCCGGGGGCACGCGTCCCACCAGGAGGAAGACGCCATGATCGACCTGCGTTCCGACACCGTCACCCGCCCCACCCCGGCCATGCGCAGGGCCATGGCCGAGGCCGAGGTGGGCGACGACGTGTGGGGCGAGGACCCGACCGTGCGGAAGCTGGAGGAGGAGACCGCCGGGCTGCTGGGCAGGGAGGCCGCGCTGTACGTGCCGTCCGGGCACATGGCCAACCAGCTGGGGCTGTACGTGTCCACCCGCAGCGGCGAGGAGGTGTGGGCGCACGAGAACCACCACCTCATCGGCGACGAACAGGGCGCGACCGCGGTGCTGGCCCGGGCCCTGCCGCGCCTGTACTCGGACGGGCTCTGCCCCACCGACGCGGTGCTGGAGTCGTGGATCGCCGGCCGGGGCGACGTCCACCGGGCCGAACCCGCCCTGGTGTGGCTGGAGAACACCTTCACCGGCCGCGTCGTGCCGCTGGCCGAACAGCGCCGGGTCACCGGGTTCGCGCACCGGCACGGACTGCGCGCGCACCTGGACGGGGCGCGGCTGTGGAACGCGGCCGCCGCACTGGACGCCGCCCCCGCCGAGGTCGCGGACGGGTTCGACACGGTGTCGGTGTGCTTCTCCAAGGGCCTGGGCGCCCCGGTGGGCTCGGCGCTGGTCGGGGACGCCGACACGGTGCGCAGGGCCCGGCGCGGGCGCAAGCTGCTGGGCGCGGGGATGCGCCAGGCCGGGATCATCGCCGCCGGCGCCCTGTACGCGCTGCGCCACCACCGGGAGCGGGTGGTCGAGGACCACGAGCGCGCCGCGGAGCTGGCCCGGCTGATCTCCGAGCGCTCCGGGCTGGCCGTACAGGCGCGGACCAACATGGTGCTGGTGCCCGCCCCCGCCGGTCAGGGGGCGCGCTACGCCGAGGCCTTCGCCCGCCACGGGGTCGCGGGGCTGGGCATCGGCGACGCCGTGCGCCTGGTGGTGCACCTGGAGACCACCGACCGCGACGTCGAGGAGGCCGCCCGGGGCGTGGCCGAGGCCTTCGCCGAGCTGTGACCCCGGCGGCCGGGCGCGGCGGTCGGCCGACCTAGACTGTGCCGATCGCCTGACCGCCCGGCTGCCGCGGGCGTGCCACGCGTCACAACGCGTAGTAGCATTTCGCGTATGACATTGTCGTACTAGAGAGTGGTAGCACCGCAATGCCGGGAAGAATCCAGTCGATCGAACGCGCGGCAGCCATTCTCCGGATCCTGGCCACCGGTGCCCGCGGGCTCAGCCTGGCGGAGATCTCCCGGTCCCTGGAGCTGCCCAAGGGCACCGCGCTCGGCATCCTGCGCACCCTCCAGCACGTGGGCTTCGTCGAGCAGGACCCCGAGTCGGGCCGCTACCGCCTGGGCGGGGGCATGCTCAGCCTGGGCACCCGTTACCTGGACGGCAACGAACTGCGCACCCGTGCCCTGAACTGGGCGGACAGCCTGGCCTCGCGCAGCGGCGAGAGCGTGCGGATCGGCACGCTGCACAAGCACCAGGTGCTCGTGGTCCACCACGTGTTCCGCCCCGACGCCTCCCAGCAGACCCTGGACGTGGGCACCCTGCTGCCGCTGCACGCCACCGCCATCGGCAAGGTCCTCATGGCCTTCGACCCCCTGGCGGCACCCGAGGAGGACCCGGCCGTGGTCGAGAGCGGAGGGGCCCCGGCCCTGACCTCCTTCACCCGGCACACCGTCACCTCCCCCGCCGCGCTGGAGCGCCAGCTCGACCAGGTGCGCGACGACGGCTGGGCCTGGGAGGCCGAGGAGCTCGTGGACGGCGAGGTCTCCATCGCCGCCCCCATCCGCGACCGGCGCGGCACGACCGTCGGCGCCATCGGGGTGCGCGGCGCCGTCGAGCGCCTGCGCGGCGAGGGGGGCAGGCCCGACATGGAGCAGGTCTCCTACGTGCGCGACGCGGCGCGGGCCATCTCCCGGGAACTCGGCGTCACCCCCTACTGAGGGATCACGGCACGGTTCCGACACCGCCCGCGGAAGGCCTTCCGCGCGGCGGCTTCCGGCGTCCGCCCGAGCCTGGCAGCGTTGCCGTCGAGAGGGCGTGACGCACGCGACACGATTGCGTCACGCGGCCTTGACATGGGAAGGAAAGACGGATGAAACTAACGGCTACTCATACGTCAATGTCGTACAACGTGCGGGTTTAATCCGAAACCGTGTGCGTCCGGCCCCGTCCCGAGCCCCACCCTGAAGGCGAGCACCCGATGAGTCAGCAGTACGTCGCCGCGATCGACCAGGGCACCACGTCGAGCCGCTGCATCCTCTTCGACCGCGACGGACGTATCGTCTCGGTCGACCAACGCGAGCACAGGCAGATCTTCCCCAAGCCCGGCTGGGTCGAACACGACGCCGTGGAGATCTGGGCCAACGTCGAGGCGGTCATCAGGGGAGCCCTGGACAAGAACGACATCACCCCCGACCAGATCGCGGCCGTCGGCATCACCAACCAGCGCGAGACCACCCTGGTCTGGGACCGCGAGACGGGCGAGCCGGTCCACAACGCCATCGTCTGGCAGGACACCCGCACCGACGACCTGGTCCGCGAACTGGGCGGCGAGGAGGGCCAGGACCGCTTCCGCGACCGGTGCGGTCTGCCGCTGGCCACCTACTTCTCCGGTCCCAAGCTGCGCTGGCTGCTGGACCACGTCGACGGCCTGCGCGAACGCGCCGAGCGCGACGAGGTCCTGTTCGGCACCATGGACACCTGGATCATCTGGAAGCTGACCGGCCGCCACGTCACCGACGTGACCAACGCCAGCCGCACCATGCTGATGAACCTGTCCACCCTCCAGTGGGACCCCGAGATCCTGGAGGCCATCGGCATCCCCGAGGGCGTCCTGCCCGAGATCCGCTCGTCGTCGGAGGTCTACGGCGAGGCCACGGGCTACCTGGCCGGAACCCCCGTCGCCTCCTCCCTCGGCGACCAGCACGCCGCCCTGTTCGGCCAGACCTGCTTCGACCCGGGCGACGTCAAGGGCACCTACGGCACCGGCACCTTCCTGGTGATGAACACCGGCACGGAGCCGGTGACCTCCGAGAACGGCCTGCTCACCACGCTGGGCTACAAGCTCGGCGACGAACCGGCCGTGTACGCCCTGGAGGGCTCCATCGCGGTGACCGGCTCCCTGGTGCAGTGGCTGCGCGACAACCTGGGCCTGATCTCCACCGCGCCCGAGATCGAGACGCTGGCACGCACCGTGGAGGACAACGGCGGCTGCTACATCGTGCCCGCCTTCTCCGGCCTGTTCGCCCCGCACTGGCGCAGCGACGCGCGCGGCGTCATGGCGGGCCTGACCGGCTACGTCAACAAGGGCCACATCGCGCGCGCCGTCCTGGAGGCCACCGCGTGGCAGACCCGCGAGGTCGTCGACGCGATGAACGCCGACGCGCCCACGGAGCTGACCACGCTCAAGGTGGACGGCGGTATGACCGCCGACAACCTGCTCATGCAGATCCTGTCCGACGTGCTCGACACCGAGGTCGTGCGCCCGATGGTCGCCGAGACCACCTGTCTGGGCGCCGCCTACGCCGCGGGGCTGGCGGTGGGCTACTGGCCCGACGTCGAGACGCTGCGCGCCAACTGGCACAAGGCCGCCGAGTGGACCCCGAAGATGGAGCCCGCCGTGCGCGAGCGCGAGTACCGCAACTGGAACAAGGCCGTGCGCCGCACCCTGGACTGGGTCGAGCACGAGGACGCCCAGTAGCGCGGGGGCGGCGTCACCCCACCGAACGACCGGTTCCCAGGAGCCCCGGCTGCCACCTTCGGCTCCCGGGAACCGGCCCGCGGGGCGCCGTGCGCGCTCCGCTCCATCCCATTCCTGTGACGGGTGCGTCCTATTAAACCCCCGCCTCCGGCCAGGCGCCGGTCGGCGGGGACGAGGCCCCCGTGACCCGGTTCCCCCTGACGGGGCGGAGGTCTCCATGGTCTATCTGGCAGAGTTCGTCGGTACGGCGATCCTGATCCTGCTCGGCGGCGGTGTCGTCGCCGGTGTCTCGCTCGCACGCTCCAAGGCCCTCAACGGCGGCTGGATCGTCGTCACCTTCGGCTGGGGCATGGCGGTCGCGATGGCCGTCTACGTCGTCGGCGCCACCAGCGGCGCCCACATCAACCCGGCGGTCACGCTCGGCCTGGCCAGCATCGGCGAGTTCGGCTGGGCCCAGGTCCCGGGCTACATCCTGGCCCAGATGGGCGGCGCGTTCACCGGCGCCGTCCTGGTCTACCTGGTCTACCTGCCGCACTGGAAGGTCACCGACGACCCGGACGCGAAGCTGGGCGTGTTCAGCACCGCCCCGGCCGTGCGCAACCCGGTGGCCAACCTCATCACCGAGGTCGTCGGCACCGCCATGCTGCTCCTGGGCGTGCTGGGCATCGGCGCGAACTCCGGCTACGTCTCCATCGAGGGCGGCGTGGACCTGAGCGGCCTGTTCACCAACGGCCTGGCGCCGCTGCTGACCGGCCTGCTGGTGCTGGCGATCGGCCTGTCCCTGGGCGGTCCGACGGGATACGCCATCAACCCGGCCCGCGACCTGGGGCCGCGCATCGCGCACGCGGTGCTGCCGATCCCCGGCAAGGGCCCCTCCGACTGGGGATACGCCTGGATTCCGGTGGTCGGCCCCCTGCTGGGCGGCGTGATCGGAGCGTGGATCTGGAAGCTCACCGGGTTCGGCGCCTGAGCGCCGCCGACCCGGGGACGGTGTGACCGCCGTCCCCGGCCGGCACGCCCACGAACCCCGGGCCTCCCGGGGCTCCCGGGGCTCCGCCTTCCGGACCCGCGGGGCGGACCCGGACCCCGCCGAGCCCCGGGGCGTCGCACGGCGACGCCCCGGGGCTTCGCCGTGCGCGCCCTCCCCGCGGACCGACCGCGCGGTCGTCCGGCGAAGTGCGACAATGCCGCATCTCAGAAGCCCCACGTGTTGACCCGACTCCCCTGGGCAACTCCCGTCAAGCTCATCTGTGCTTCGGGCCGCAACTGGACCCGTTTTCTCGGCGGGAAGGCCCCCTCTTCTTCATCAGCGTTCGGCATTGTCGTATTATGAAGGCGATACATCGCCTGAAACGTGGAGACTGTTCAGGTGCACGCGAGGCCCCCTCCATCCCTCCGAGGAGCACAGCCATGACCGTCAGCGCCAGCCAGAACCGCATCGCCTCGTCGCGCTCGCGCACACGCGACGAACTCACCCGGGGGACCTTCGACCTCCTGGTCGTCGGCGGCGGGATCCTCGGGACCTCCGTAGCCTGGACCGCCACCCAGGCGGGACTGCGCGTGGCCATGGTCGACTCCGGGGACTTCGCCGGAGCCACCTCCAGCGCCTCCTCCAAGCTGGTGCACGGCGGACTGCGCTACCTCCAGAGCGGGCAGGTGCGCCTGGTCGCCGAGAACCACCGCGAGCGCCGGTCTCTGGCCTCGGATGTGGCACCGCACCTGGTCAACCACATGCCGTTCCTGGTCCCGATCTACTCCGGCGGCCCGCACGGGGCCGCGAAGATGGGCGCCGGGGTGTTCCTGTACTCGGCCCTGTCGGCCTTCGGCGACGGCATGGGCCGTCTGCTCTCCCCCGCCCAGGCGCGGCGGCTCGCCCCGGGCCTGCGCACCGACGGCCTGCGGTCGGTGGCCGCCTACAGCGACCACCAGATGAACGACAGCCGGATGGCCGTCATGAGCGTGCGCGCCGCCGTGGACGCGGGCGCGGTGGTGCTCAACCACGCCGAGGTCGTGGGGCTGCGCACCACCCGGGGCCGGGTCACCGGTGCCGACCTGCGCGACCGCGTCGACGGCGGGGAGTTCGGCATCGACGCGCGGCTGGTCCTCAACGCGACCGGCCCGTGGGTGGACCGGCTGCGGAGCATGGAGGACCCCTCCGCGGCGCCCAGCGTCCGCCTGTCCAAGGGCGCGCACCTGGTGCTGCGCACCCCCGAGCCCTGGCGCGCCGCGCTGACCATCCCCGTGGACAAGTACCGGGTGTCGTTCGCGATCCCGTGGGAGGGCAGGCTGCTGCTGGGCACCACCGACGAGGAGTACACCGGGGACCCGGCCGACGTGTCGGTCGTGCCCGCCGACGTGGAGCAGATCCTGGGCGAGGCCGCGCTGGGCATCGACGCGCCCTACCTGGACGCCTCCCACGTCGACTACTCCTTCGCGGGGCTGCGGGTGCTGCCCGGCGGACCCGGCGGCACCAGCGCGGCCAAGCGCGAGACCGTGGTCACCCAGGGGCGGGGCGGGATGCTCTCGGTGGCGGGCGGCAAGTGGACGACCTACCGCCACATCGGCCGCGCCGTCCTCAAGGAGCTGCGCAAGGTCAGCGCCGTGCCGCTGTCGGAGGACATGGTCGACCCGCTGCGCACGGTGCCGCTGCCCGGACTGGCCAGCCCGGACGCGGTGGCCCAGCGGCTGATCACCGACCGCGCGCCCGGCGCCCCGCTGGACCCGCTGGTCGCCCGCCACCTGGCGTCGCACTACGGGAGCCTGGCCATGGACATCGCGGCGATGGTGCGCGAGGAGCCGCGTCTGGGCGAGCGCATCCACCCCGACGGCCCCGACATCTGGGCGCAGGTGGTCTTCGCCCGCGACCGCGAGTGGGCGGTGAACGCGGACGACGTGCTGCGCCGCCGCACGACGGTGACCGTGCGGGGACTGGACACCCCCGAGGTGCGTCGGCGCACCGAGGCCCTGCTGGAGGGGTGAGCCCCCGCCGCCCCCTCGGGGGCGGCACACGCGAACGCCCCGGAAGGCGGTGCCTTCCGGGGCGTTGCGCGAAGTTATCGCGTGCTAGATCGCGACGACGTTCTCGGCCTGCGGGCCACGGGTGCCCTGGACGACCTCGAACTCCACGCGCTGGTTCTCCTCCAGGTTACGGAAGCCCGTACCCTGGATCGCGCTGTAGTGAACGAAGGCGTCGGGGCCGCCGCCGTCGGGGGAGATGAAGCCGAAGCCCTTCTCGCCGTTGAACCACTTCACAGTTCCCTGAGCCATGTTCTCTCCTTCAGCTCGGTGTACACGGACGCAGACTCACGTCCGCGAATTGCCGCGAGCCGGACTTCCTTGAAGAAACCGCCCGCCGGTCACAAACTCCGCGGGCAAGACACCAACTGCGAAATTCAACGACTAACAATCACTTCGAACGTACCACAGACGGGTCGGCCGGCGAAGGATTCCGATGTGGCAACCCGCACGGCCCGCCGGGGAATACCGGCGGACCCTCCAGGGTACACGTGTGCCGCGTGGGAACGCACGCCGGGATGTCACACCCCGTTCAGGCGGACGTCGCCGCCACGTCGTCGGCGCACCTCAGGACGGGTGCGCACGCGAGCGCGCCCGGCTCCGGGGCGGCGCAGCCCGAGGCCGCCCCGGCGTGCGGCCCGCCGGGCGGCGGAGCGGCCCGGCGGCGTCCGCCAGCGCCCTCCGCGACGGGCCCGTCGGCGCCCGGAACCGGCCCCCGCGACGGGATCCGGGACCGCGCGGGCACCCGGAAACCACCGCCGGCCGCCCGGGTCCGCGCGTCGAATCGCGGCTTTCGCAAGCCGGTGTCGGGAGCGCGCGGGAAGGGCCGGAAAACACCGAGGCGCCCGCGGGGGGTGGACGGGCGCCGGGATGCGGGGAAGGGGGCGGCTCAGCCCTGGTCGATCCCCACGAAGTGGCCCTCCTCGGCCTCGATCAGCGGAGCGGAGTCCTCGTCGGGCGCCGTCGGCAGGACGACGTCCTCGGGGGGGTTGGCCGCCAGTTCGGCGTCCACCTCGGCCCAGGTGCGGTGCAGCTGCGGCACGCAGGACAGCAGGTGGCGGCTGTAGGGGTGCAGCGGGTTGTCGAAGACCCTGGCCGTCGGGCCCATCTCGGCGATCGCGCCCTTGCGCAGGATCACCGACTTGTCGCTGACGTAGTTGCCCAGCGACAGGTCGTGGGTGACGAACAGGATGCCCAGGCCGCGCTCCTTGAGGTCGGCGAGCAAATTGAGCACGTCGATGCGCGTGGAGGCGTCGAGCATGCTGATGATCTCGTCGGCGACCAGCAGCTTGATGTCCAGCAGCAGCGCCCGCGCGATCAGCAGGCGCTGCAACTGGCCGCCGCTGAGCTGGTGCGGGTACTTGTTGAGGACGTTGCCCGGGTCCAGGCGCACCGTCGCGATCGCGTCCAGCACCTTGTCCCGCCACTCCGTCTCCGGGGTGTTCGGGAAGTAGGAGGTGCGGACCATCTCGAAGACGCGGTCGGCCTTGAAGATGGGGTTGAAGCAGCTGAACGGGTCCTGGAAGACCCCCTGCACGCGGCGGTAGTACTCCTTGCGCGCGGTGTGGCCCCTGATGGTGGTGATGTCGGTGCCCTCGAAGGTGATGCTCCCCGAGGTCGGCTTGAACAGGCCCAGCACCATCTTGCCGAGGGTGCTCTTGCCGCTGCCGCTCTCACCGATCAGCGAGACGACCTCGCCCGCCCCCACCGTGAGGCTCACGTCGCGGACGGCGCGCAGGCGGCCACCGCCGAACGCGCCGACCTTGTACACCTTGTGCACGTGGCTGAGTTCCAGCACGGTCTACCTCACCCCGTCTTCCAGCAGGCGGCCCAGTGGCCGGGTTCGATCTCCACCAGCGGCGGCTGTTCGGAGCACTTGGAGAACGCCATCGGGCAGCGGTCCTTGAACCGGCAGCCGGTGGGCGGGTTGAGCAGCCCCGGCGGGGTGCCGGGAATGCCCTCCAGGCGGCCCCCCTGCACGGTGGAGGTGGACCCGACCTCGGGCAGCGCCCCGATGAGCATCTGGGTGTAGGGGTGCTTGGGCTCGTTGATGATGGTGCCCGCGGCGGCCTTCTCCACGATGTGGCCCGCGTACATCACCATGATCGTGTCCGCCATCTGGTACACGAGCGAGATGTCGTGGGTCACGAAGACCATGCTCTTGATGTAGCCCCGGTCGCGGAACTCCACCATCGACTCCGCGACGGAGCGCTGGGTGGACACGTCCAGGGCCGAGGTGACCTCGTCGGCGATCAGCAGCGACGGGTTGAGCAGGGTCGAGATGACCATGACGACGCGCTGCTTCATGCCGCCGGACAGCTCGATCGGGAACCGGTTGAGCACGTCGGTGTCCAGGCCGACCAGTTCCAGGCGGCGGTGGAGCTCCTCGGTGATGTCGGCGGGCCGCACGCCGCGAGCGCGCAGCAGCTCGTTGATCATCCTCCCGATCTTGCGGGTCGGGTTGAGGGCGCTCATCGCGTACTGCGGGATGAGCGAGATCTCGTGGTACCGCAGGGGCACCATCGCCTGGTCGTCGGCGATGGGCACGTCCTTGCCGTCCAGCTCGATCGTGCCGCCGACGTGGCGCATCCGCGAGTCCAGGCGGATCAGGCTCTTGCCCAGGGTGGTCTTGCCGCAGCCGGACTCCCCGGCCAGGCCCATGATCTCCCCGTCGGCGAGGTCGAACGTGACGCCGTCGAGGGCGTGGACGTCCCCGCGCAGGGTCTGGTAGTAGACCTTCAGGTCCTTGACGCGCAGGGTCATCACAGCTCCCGCAGCTTGGGGTTGAAGACCTCGTCCAACCCGACGTTGAGGATGTACAGCGAGCCCACGATCACGGTGATGCCGAGACCCGGCGGGATGAACCACCACCACATGCCGAGGGTGAGCGCGCTCCAGGCGACGGCGCTCTCCAGCATCAGTCCGAGGGACACGCCGTTGGAGGGGCCGAGGCCGATGAAGTCCAGGCCGGCCGCGGTGAGGACCGCGCCGCCGAACTGGAGGATGAAGGCCATCACCAGGTACGAGCTCATGTTGGGCGCGATCTCGGCGGTGATGATCTTCCAGGTGCGCCGACCGCTCAGCCGGGCCAGGTCCACGTAGTCGCGGGTGGCCAGGGACAGCGCCTGCGAACGGACCGCGCGGGCCGCCCACGGCCAGGCGGTCAGGCCGATGAACAGGCCCTGCACGAACAGGCCGCGCGCGTCCAGGTAGGCGATCGCGACGATGAGCACGACCATCGCGGGCAGAACCAGGACCACGTTCGTGATCATGTTGAGGATCTCGTCGACGATCCCGCCCTTGTACCCGGCGACGAAGCCGACCGCCGTGCCGATGACGAAGGCGATGCCGCCGCCGAACAGGCCGATGATGAACGTGGCGCGCACGCCGTGCACGAACTGGGCCCAGATGTCCTGGCCGAACGTGGTGGTACCGAACCAGTACTCGCCGTTGGGCGGCTGGGTCTGGGGGCCGACGTACTCGTTGGGGCTGTCGCTGACGAAGAAGGGGCCGATGATCCCGAGCAGCAGGAAGGCCAGGACGATACCCGAGCCGATGAGCAGCTTGGGGTTGCGCCGGGCGAAGTACAGGGCCTCGGAGCCCTTGCGCTCGGCCGGTTCGGGGGCGTCCGCCTTCTCGGCGGTGCCCGGAGCTCCGGCGACGTTCGTCATGAGGAGCCTCCCGTCATCTGGACCCGGGTGCGCGGGTCGATCAGCACGTAGACGATGTCGATGATGAAGTTGGCGATCAGCACGCCGATGACCACGAACAGGAACACGCCCTGGAGCAGGAAGAAGTCGCGGTTCTGCAGGGAGTCCAGGATGAGGCTGCCGAGGCCGGGGTAGTTGAACACGATCTCGGTGAGCAGGGAGCCCGCGATGATCGTGCCCAGCTGGACGGCCAGGCCGGTGATCTGCGGCAGCATGGCGTTGCGGAACGCGTAGCGCCGGACCAGCTTGCGCGGGGCGCCGAGGGCCTGGAGGTAGTTGGAGTAGTCCGCGTCCAGTTCGTAGATGATCATGTTGCGCATGCCGATCGCCCAGCCGCCGAGCGCCACCAGGAACATGGACAGGAACGGCAGGAACCAGTGGGTGATCAGGTTGGAGATGAACAGCCAGCTGAACTCGGGGCGCAGGGAGAAGCTGTAGCCGCCCGAGGTCGGGAAGATCCCGGCGACGATGCCCAGGCTCCAGGCCAGCAGCAGGGCCAGCCACATGTACGGCGTGGCGGTGAGGATGTAGCCGACCGGCAGGACCGTGTTGTCCAGGGCCTTGCTGCGGGCGGCGAAGGCGCCGAAGCGGTTGCCGATGATCCAGCTGAGCAGGATCGCGGGGAGCAGCAGTCCCAGGGTGTAGGGGACCGCCCTCATGATGACGTCGGTGACCGGCTCGGGGTAGAGCATCACGCTGATGCCCAGGTCCCCCTGGAACAGGCCCGCCCAGAAGCTCAGGTACTGCTCGTGCAGCGGCTTGTCGAGGCCGAAGACCTCCTCGTAGTACGAGGTCATGGCGGCCAGGGCCTCGGGGTCGCCCACCGAGGCCCGGGAGAGCATGTTGCGGATGGGGTCGCCGGGCATGAAGCGCGGAATCATCCAGTTGATGGTGACCGCGACGATGAACGTAAGCAGGTAGACGAAGAGCTTACGACCGATATAGCGCCACACACGTTCCTCCAGGTGATGGCGGCGGACAGTCGAGTGGCCCCGGAGGGGGCGCGGCGCGGACCCTGTGGGGGGTGTTCCGTGCCGCGCCCGCTCTCCCGGGGCGTCCCCCGGCCGGGCTCTTTCGCGCCGTGCCGCGGCCGGGGTCGGGGAGTGGTCAGCGGGGTGGACGGGGGGAGGTCGCTCCCCCTCCCCTACTCGACCGGTTCGATCGAGGCGAGGGTCTCGACCCCGCCGAGCTCGTACCAGCCCTCCCACATCACCGCGGGGCTGTTGGGCGTGCCCTCGGCCTCACTGGGCCAGTTGGTCCAGGCGCTGTTGTTGGCCTGCGACCACTGGCCGTTGTACCAGAGCGGGATGGTCGGCAGCTCGGCCAGGAAGTGCTCCTGGAGCTGCGAGGTGACCTCGGCCGCGGCCTCGACGTCGTCAGCGGGGACCCGGGCGAGCTCCTCGGTGAGGGCCCACGCCTCGTCGCTCTCGTAGCGGTGGAAGTTCACCGTGGTCTGCTGCTCCTGGATGGGCAGCTGGTAGAGGTAGTCGTAGTAGGTCCACGGCGAGTTGCTCAGCTGCCGGGCGTTGTTGATGACCAGGTCGAACTCACCGGAGTTGCGGTTGTCGTCGAGCAGGCCCGCGTCGGGGAACTCGGCCGTGATGTTGATGCCGACGTCCTGGGCGTTCTGCTCGATGATGCGGGCGGCCTCCATCCAGTCGGTCCAGCCGGAGGGGACCGCGAGGGTCAGCGCGATGGGCTCGCCGTCGGGGGTCTCGACGAAGCCGTCGCCGTCCTCGTCCATGTAGCCGGCCTCTTCGAGGATGGCCACGGACTCGTCCGCGTCGTAGGTGAAGCCCTCCCGCTCGACCAGCTCGTGGTCGATGTAGGCGTCCCACTCGGGCAGCAGTCCCGTGGGGTTGGCCGCCTGGACCAGGTTGGCGTACGGGCCCTCGACGATCTGGGTGATGTTGATCGAGTGGGCCAGGGCCTGGCGGAACGCCGTGTCGTTGAGCGGCTCACGGGTGTGGTTCGGGATGAGCCACGCCGTGTTGGCGCTCTTCATGTACGGCGGGCCGTCGTAGAAGCTGGTGATGGTCTCGTTGCTGTTGAGGACCTGGTCGATGCCGGGCAGGAAGTTGTTGGAGAGGTCGACCTCGCCCTGGTTCAGCATGCCCATCGTCACCTCGTTGGAGGCGTTGACGATGTCGACGATGTAGCGGGCGTCCATCGTCATGTCGAGGGCGTCGACGGCCCACCACTCGTCGTTGCGCTCCCAGACCATGCGGTCGTCGGTGTGCGACTCGTAGACGTAGGGGCCGGTGCCGACCGGGTTCTCGTTGGGGCTGTCGGTGATCTGGGTCTCCTCCATGTCGGCCCAGATGTGGTCCGGGACGATGGGGTTGGAGTAGGCCCAGTTCATCCACTCCTGCGGACGGCTCTCCGAGAAGGTGACGGTGACCGTGCGCTCGTCGGTGGCCTCGACGCTCTCGATGTAGTCCCAGACGTTGCTGTAGGGGACTCCGGAGACCTGGCCGAGCTCCAGCGTGGTGACCACGTCCTGGGCGACGAAGGGTTCGCCGTCGTTCCACGTGACGCCCTCGCGCAGGGTGATCACGTGCTCGGTCTCCGAGGTCCACTCGTCGCTCTCGGCGAGCCAGTGGACGTACTCTCCCGCGTCCGCGTCGTAGTGGAAGAGCGACTCGTAGACCAGGCCGTTGGTGCCGACCGCGAACTGGCCCCGCATCATCGGGTTCCAGCTGGTCGGCGCCTCCCAGGCGGTACCCGTGGTGTACAGGGTCTCGTTCCTGGGGTACTGGCCCGAACCGCCGTCGCTGTTCCCGCCGCCACCCGAGCAGGCGCTGACCGCGAGGGCCAGGGCCGCGAGTGCCGCCGGAAGCCGCAGCATTCTCATCTCGACTCCTCCTTGTCACCCGGCCGGCCTATGGGGGGAGTCCCCTCCGTGAGACCGGAAGGGTGGGAGCGCTCCCAGTGGTGAGCGCACGAGACCGTTGCTGAACCGGGTAAGTGACGTTAACAACAACACGTCCACAGGAAGGGCGTCAATGCCCGACACTTCGCTGTTATTCGCTTGTAACAGCACAGATGCGGGTATGTCAGTAAGTTCGGCAGCGCTGAACCGGTTCCGCACGGGCGTTCTCGCTCCCTCGGTGGCCTGTCGGCGTGGGGCGTTACGCGCCGCAGCCTTCCACAGCTCGGGAGGGGGTGGTAGCACCCTCACGGTCACCTTTTGGACACCAAAGCCGCAGAGACCACCGAGGCAACCCGCGCCCCTGTTTTCACATCGTTAACAACTGCCGCGGCGCACGCCGAGAACCCCGGCGTCCGCGCCACACCGGGCTCTGGGGCTCTCACCCGGTGTACACGCCGGACCGGGCGCGCGCCCGGCGGCCGCGGTCCGTCCCCCGACCGCGGGCGGCCGGTCGGGGAAGCCGGGTCACGCGCCCAGGGGGCCGGTGCTGGCGCGCGGGAGCAGCTCTCCGCGCGAGGTCTCGCTGTTGGCCACCGGCTTGCCCTCGATCGTTTTGGCCAGCATCAGCGCGGCCTGGCGGCCGTAGGACACGATGTCGCGCACTATGGCGGTCAGCGAGGGGCGGACCAGGCGGCACAGCACCGAGTCGTCCCAGGCCACGATGGACAGCTGCGAGGGCACGTCCACGCCCATCTCGTGGGCCACGCCCAGTCCGGCCACGGCCATGAGGTCGTTGTCGTAGATCAGGGCGGTCGGCCGGTCGGTGGCGGCCAGCAGCTTGCGCGTGGTCCTCGTACCCCCCTCGCCCGTGTAGTCGGCGTGCACCCAGCGGGCCTCGCTGAGTCCGGCCTGGGCCGCCGCGTCCAGGAAGGCCTGGGTGCGTACGCGGGTGTGCACGAACTTCTCCGGGCCCGCCACCTGGACGATGCGCCGGTGGCCGAGGGCGGCCAGGTAGTGGACGACCTCGCGCATGGCGGTGGCGTCGTCGGTGTGCAGGTACGGCAGGGAGCCCACGCCCTCGGGTCCGCCGAGGACGACGGCGGGCAGCGGGAGCTCCTCGACGACCTGGACGCGCGGGTCGCCCACGCGCAGGTCGACCATGATCACGCCGTCCACCCGGCGTTCGGACGACCAGCGGCGGTAGGACGCGATCTCGGCGCCCATGTCCTCGGTGACCTGTAACAACAGGTCGACCCCGGAGGAGGCCAGCTCGGCCTCGATCCCCGAGACCAGCTGCATGAAGAAGGGTTCCAGCCCCAGGGAGTGGGCGGGCCGGTCGACCACGAGGCCGACCGCCCCGATCCGGCCGCCGGGGGCGAGTGCGCGCGCCGGGCTGCTGGGCGCCCAGCCGAGGTCGCTGGCGATCGCCAGGATGCGTCTTCGGGTCTCCTCCGAGACCCCCGGACGCCCGTTGAGCGCGTAGGACACGGCCCCCTTGGACACCCCCGCGGCCTTGGCGATGTCCATGATGGTCGGACGCCGCATCAAACCCCCCATTCGTCCCCCTGATCACACAATGCTGAACCGGTTAAGCAGACGGTTCGGGATTGTACTGCATGACCTTGGCATCTAACCCGACAAATGGGTACTTAACTCACGAAAGCTATCAAACTCCCTGACACCGGGGGCACCAGTAGAGGGTGCGTCCGGCCAGTTCGGCGGAGGCGACCGGCGAGGAGCACACCCGGCAGGGTTCGCCGGTCCGGTAGCACACGTAGAGGCTGTCGGGCCGGGGCACGGGGCGCGCGTCCGGGTCGGGTCGGTGCTCGGGCAGGGTGGTGATGATGTAGCCGTCCCGCACGCCGTCGCGGAGCAGGCCCGACAGGTCGTCCCACAGCCGCGACCACTGCCCGGCCGTGAGGTCGCGGCCCGGGGTCATCGGGTCCAGGCCCGCCCGGAACAGCGACTCCGCGCGGTAGATGTTGCCGATGCCCGCCACCACGTCCTGGCGCATGAGGAGCGCGGCGATGCTGGTCCGGGAGCGGCTGACCACGCGCCAGGCGCGCTCGGGGTCGGCGTCGTCGCGCAGGGGGTCGGGTCCCAGCCTGTCCTGGACGGCGCGCTTGTCGTCCTCGGTGACGACCTCGCAGGCCGAGGGGCCGCGCAGGTCGGCCCAGCCGGAGGAGTTGACCAGACGGGCGCGCACCGCCCCGACGGGTTCGGGCGGCACGGCGAAGCCCTCGGCGTCGCGGAGCAGCTCCCGGCGGGCGCCGCCGGCGGCCCGCGGCGCGCCCAGGTGGCGTTCGCCGTCGGCGTCGCCGAAGGACCAGGCGCCGTACAGGCCCAGGTGGACCCGCAGCCACTCCCCCGAGTCGAACCCCAGGAAGAGGTGCTTGCCGTGGGCCTCGCTCTCGGTGAGGACCCGGCCGTCGATCCGGGCGGCGCCGTCGGCGAAGCGCCCCTGCGGGCTGCTGGCGCGTACCGCGCCGCCGCCGAAGGTCTTGTCGAAGTGCGCTGCCAGGCGGTGCAGCGTGTGGCCCTCGGGCACCGGTCCTCTCCTCCCCCGTCCGCCCGGGGCGGCGTGAACACCGCTTTTCCGGACATCGGGCTCCAGGGTAGTGCGCCCGCCCCGTCCGCCGGTCCGGTCGGCGTCCGGCCCCGGCGGGGGCCGCCCGGCGGGTCAGTGGGCGGTGAGGATCTCCTCCACCAGGGCGCGCGGGTCGGCCAGGCAGCGCCAGGCGGGCACCACGACCACGGGGTCCCCCGTGGTGCGGTTGAGCGTCTCCCCGCGGGCGAGCAGCCAGCGCAGGGAGCGGCCGTCTGGCTCCCGGTCGAGCAGGAGCAGCAGTCGGCGGGAGCCGAACCGGACCACCATGTCGGCGGTCCAGCCCTCGACCGTCTGCTGGAGGGTCACCTCCGCCCCCACCCCGCGCAGCTCCCTGACCAGCGCGGAGGCGGCCGCGTCGGTCCGCCCCGCGCGACCGCCCGGCACCGACGCCTCCAGCTCGCCCAGCGGGCCGTCGTCGCCCGACCAGTACCCGCGGTCGCCCACGACCACGAGCCGCTGGCGCGTGCGGGTGAGCACCGACGACCACAGGTGGCCCATCCGGCGGACGCGCCGCTCGGCGACGGCGGGCGCCCCGGAGGCCAGCGTCGGCGTCAGGACGGTGACGTCCGCCGGATCGTGGTCGTCCGCCAACAGGTCCGGTCCGCCCACCCGCACCTCGTGGCGCAGGACGCGCCTGCGCAGCAGGCGGCGCACCAGGGCCGCCTGGGGCTGGGTCGGCGCGACCACCGCGACCACCCGGCCCCGGGGCAGGTGGTCGTCGAGCTCGCCCACCACCACCGCCACCCGGTAGGCCTCGTCCCGGTTGACGAAGGACGCGCCGGGCGCGGCCTCGCAGACCCCGGTGACGTCGCGCCACTCGAACGCGGGACCGGCCGAGGGGTCGGGGAGGGTGCGCACCGCGAGCCTTCCCCCGTAGCAGTGCCGCGAGGCGGCCCCGGCGAGCTGGGGCGGCGCACCCTCGTGCTCCTCCAGCCACCGCATGGGCGGCGCGGCCCGGTACAGGGCGCGCATCGCCGAACCGCCGCCGTAGCGCAGGCCCCGGTCGTCCAGCTGGCCCGCGACCAGACCGGCGGCGGACAGCGCGCGGCGCTCCTCGTCCGGTTCCAGCACGCTCACCGGTCCCGGGTGCGCGGGGTCCCCGAACACCACGGCGCGGTTGGCGCGGTAGAGCACCGGCAGCAGCTCGGCGAGCCGGGTGCGCTCGGCCCCGACCACGACGGCCAGGTCGAACAGGCCCGCCCGGGGTTGCAGCGCCCGGACCTGGTCGGTGCGGCACACCCACGCGGGCAGGGTGTCGAGCAGCCCGCCCAGGCCCGGCCAGCCGTGGCCGCGGTGCCAGTTGAGGCTCTCCAGGCGGTGCTCGATGGCGGCGCGGCCCCGCCACAGCCGGGGGTCGCCGACCGCGCGCAGGCAGGCGGAGCTGGACCTGCGGTGCCGGGCGAGGGCGTCGGCCAGGTCGGCGGTGAGCGTGTTCAGCGGCGCGCAGCGGGTGCGCCGGTCCACGGCCGCGCGCCACTCGCCCTCCAGGCGGGCGACCGCGCGCAGGCGGGCGAGGCTGTCGGGGTCGGTGTCCACCCCCAGTTCGCGGCGGACGGCGCCGCGGTGCGCCAGCCCGGCCAGGCCCCCGGCGCCCGCGCGCTCGGCCCGGTGCAGCCAGTACTCGGGCCCGCCCCGCTCCGGCGTGAAGAGGGAGTCGGGGTCCCACCCCTGGGAGACGACCCGGCCGCGCTCCTCCGCCAGACGGGCGAGCGCGTGGCCGCCGGAGGCCATGGTGTCCATGGCACGCCACGCCTCGCGGACCGCCGCCCAGTCCGCGGCCAGGTCCGTCCAGTGGACGGTGGGGTCCTCCCCGCCGGAACCGGCGGGGGCCGCGGGCAGGCTCCGGGAGTGCTCGGTGAGGAGCCGGGTGAGCAGCACGGCCTCGGCCGTGCTCCGTCCGTCCCCGCCCACGCGCACGACGGGGTGCCCGGGGGAGGTGTCCGCGCGCAGGCGCACCGCGTCGACGTCGGCCTCGGTGCGTCCGCACACCAGGACGCGCTGGCCGTTGCTGACGGCGGTGCGCACGAGGGCGTCGACCAGGTCGTGCACACCGCTTCCGGGCGGGGCGGCGGCCACGGTGAGCTGCTCGCGCATGGCCGCGCACAGGACCGCGTACTGGGACTGGTCGAGGGCGGTCGCCGAGATCGGGACGGGGGGCTCGGCGGCGTTTCCGGCGGGGTCGGCGCAGCCGCGGCGGGTCGCGGCGCGGTGGCCGCGGAAGAGCCGTCCGGACGCCGCCGGGCCGGGGGCCCCGGCCGTCCGGGAGGGCTGTCCGAGCAGGGTCTCCAGGGCGGTCCCGCTGACGTCCTCGGGGTCGAGGCCGTCGCGGCCGGAGGGGTCGAGGTCGGCCAGGACCCCCTCGACGCCGACGGGTTCGCGCTCGTCGGCGTCGGGGCGTCCCCCGCCGGGCCCGGCCCGGAAGAGCACGGCGACGTTGTGGGCTCCGTCCGTCCCGGTGCGCGGGGCGCCCCGGGTGCCCAGGGGTGCGATGTCGTCCACCCGCTCGATCTCCAGGCCGGAGAGCAGGGCGCGGATCCTGGCGGCGAGGTCGGCGACGGCCGCGGGGCGCCGCAGGGGGTCGGGCGCGCCGGAGCGCAGCCGGGTCCGCAGCTCGAACAGGTCCTCGGGGTCGGTGAGGCCGAGGCGTTCCAGGAGCGCGGGGTTGACGTCGGGCGGGCCGACCGCGCGGACCAGCGTGTCCCCGGCCCCGGCGGGGGCGTCCGCGGTCTCGTCCGCGATCCGCACGTCGACGGTGAGCAGGGGCAGGGCCGCCCGGTCCCCGCCCTCCCCCAGGATCACGAGCGGGTAGCCGTAGCGCACGGACTGGCCGAGGTCGTGGGCCGCGCGCAGGACGCGGACGGACTCCGGGTGCAGCGGAAGCGTCTCCCTGACCCCGCTGAAGAGCACCTCGGGGCCCGGGGGCAGGCACGCGCAGCTGTCGGAGCCCAGGTCGCCGACCGGGACGACGTGGGTGTGCACCGCCTCGCGGCGCAGGCAGGCGCGCAGGTAGGCCAGCAGGGAGCGCACCTCGGAACGGTCGATCGGGGGCTTCCAGCGCAGCGAGGCCGTGCCGACGCCCGACGGGCCGCCGAGCGCCCCGGGGAGGGGGCCGGCGGCTCCCGGCGGCGCCCCCGGCACGCCCGCGCGCACGATCTCGTCCTCGTCGTCCCGCAGTGACCTCAACGTCTCCCCCACACGTCTGTGTCATCGGCCGACTACCCACCGACAGCAAGCCATTGTGGTGTACGGACCGCTCGCGGACCCCGCGAACACCGGAACCCGTCACCACTTTCACTCCGGGTGACGACGCCTGGATGAGGGGGACCGGGGGGCGGGAGGGCGGTCAGTCCGCGGCTCCGCGGACGCGCAGGGCGATCCACAGCTCGGTGCGGTAGTCGGGGTCGTCCAGGTCGCCGGGCAGCAGGTCGCGGATGCGCCGCATGCGGTAGCGCAGCGTGTGCCGGTGGACCCCCAGCGCCTCCGACGCCGCGTCCCACCGGCCCGAGGCCGCGAGGTAGGCGCGCAGCGAGGCGAGCAGTTCGGCCGAGGTGCGCTGACGCAGCAGCGGGGCGAGCAGGTCCCCGGCCATGCGGGCGCCGGCGGGGGTGTCGGCCAGCCCGAGCAGCCCGCCGGGCAGGTCGCCGACGCGGAGCAGCCCCTCCCCCGCGTCGCGCGCGGCGGCCAGCGCGCGCTCGGCCTGGGACAGCGCCGCGGACAGTTCCGCGTAGGGGGACGGGTCGCTCACCCCGACCGGCCCCTCCAGGACCTCGCAGAGCACCCCCGTCGCGGTGTCGGCGGGGGCCAGCAGCAGGGCGCGGCCGTCGTGCTCGGTGACCAGGACGCCCTCGGGCGGGTGCGCGGGCCCGGCCCCGTCGGCGGCCGCCACGATGACGGGTTCGGCGGGAAGGACCCCGCGCAGCCGCTCCGCCCCCGGGTGGAGGGGGTCCAGCGCCCCGGCGAGCAGCGCCGCGAGCACCCCCTCGCGCACCCGGGACGCGGCATCGTGCGCGGTGCGCTCCAGTTCGAGGGAGAGCAGCGACACCGCGGCGTTGACCAGCGTGCGCTCGTCCGAGCCGAGGCGCCCGCCGGTGCCCACGGCCAGGAACCCGCGGACCCGTCGGCTGGTGGCCAGGGGCTGCACGGAGACGTGTTCACCGCCCGAGGTGAGGGAGACGCTGGCGCGCACGCCCGCCTCGCGCAGCCGGTCCAGCTCCTCGGCGAGTCCGGCGGCGCGGGGGGAGGCCCCGGCGGGGGCGGCGTGCCGGGCGGCGCCGTCGGCGGACAGCAGCAGCACCCAGGCGCCGAGTTCGCGGGCCAACCGGTCCACGATCGCCGACTCCCCGGTGAGCGCGGCGCGGGTGAGGTCGCGCTGGGCGGCGAAGGCCCTGCTCAGCCCCTCGTACTCCTCCTTGGCCAGGAGCCGGGACACCTCCTTGCCGATCGCGATGAAGGGGGTCTCCCGGGCCACCTCCAGCAGCGTGAGGCCGAACTCGGCGGCGGCCTCGCGGAGCGGCTCGGGGGTGCGCTCCAGGACCACGCCGACCGCGAAGCCCAGCGCGGTGACGCGGCACTCGGCCAGGCGGCGCGTGTAGTCGCGCAGGTCGGGGACGCCGGTGGCCCAGCGCACGCCTGTGGTGAGCAGGAGTTCGCCGCCCGCCAGGTAGGGCGTGGGGTCCTCCAGCTCGCTGACCGCGACCCACTCCACCCGCCGGTCCAGGTTCTCCTGACCGGTGAGCAGGTTCAGGCGCAGGCGGGGCGTGCGCATCAGTGCCCCCAGGGTCGGTGGCATCGGCTCCCCCTCCACTTCGGCCGCCGGCCGAGGCGGTTCGGCGCGGTCGGCGGGACCGGACGCGGGCCGTCCTCCCGCCGCTCCGGCGGACCCGCTTCGTGCGAACCCTGACGCGCTGGCGCAAGGCTCTGCCCTGATTATCCACCTTGTCCATGTGGGGGCGGTTCCGCGCGCCCTAGTGTCGTCCCAGGTCGGGGAGCCCACCCCCGGCCCCTCTCCGCTCCCGTCCACCGCAGAAGGAGGCAGCCGCATGGCAGCGACCGAGGTCGCCCAGTCCCGCCGGATCGTCACCGAGATCCCCGGCCCCAAGTCCCGCGCGATCCAGGAGCGCCGCCGTTCGGCCGTCGCCCAGGGCGTGGGCAGCGTCCTGCCGGTCTACGTCGAGCGCGCGGGCGGCGGCATCGTCGAGGACGTCGACGGCAACGCCCTGATCGACTTCGGCTCCGGCATCGCCGTGACCAACGTCGGCAACGCCGACCCCCGCGTGGTGGAGCGCGCCGCCGAGCAGCTCGGCCGGTTCACGCACACCTGCTTCATGGTCAACCCGTACGAGGCGTACGTGGACGTGTGCGAGGCGCTCAACCGGATCACGCCGGGCGACCACGAGAAGCGCTCGATCCTGCTCAACTCGGGCGCCGAGGCGGTCGAGAACGCGGTGAAGATCGCCCGCAGCGCGACCGGCCGCCAGGCGGTCGTGGTGTTCGACCACGCCTACCACGGCCGCACCAACCTCACCATGGGGCTGACCGCCAAGAACATGCCCTACAAGCAGGGCTTCGGGCCGTTCGCCGGTGAGATCCACCGGATGCCGATGGCCTACCCGTACCGCTGGCCCACGGGCCCGGACAACTGCGGCCCCGAGGCGGCGGCCATGGTGATCGACCAGATCACCAAGCAGATCGGCGCCCAGAACGTGGCGGCCGTGGTGATCGAGCCGATCCAGGGCGAGGGCGGCTTCATCGAGCCCGCCCCCGGCTTCCTGCCCGCGGTGGTGGAGTTCTGCCGCGCCAACGGCATCGTGTTCGTCGCCGACGAGGTGCAGACCGGCTTCGCCCGCACCGGCCGCATGTTCGCCAGCGAGCACGAGGGCGTGGTCCCGGACCTGATCACGACCGCCAAGGGCATCGCGGGCGGCCTGCCGCTGGCCGCGGTGACCGGCCGCGCCGAGCTGATGGACGCCGTGCACGGCGGCGGCCTGGGCGGCACCTACGGCGGCAACCCGGCCGCGTGCGCCGCCGCGCTGGCCGCCCTGTCGGCGATCGAGTCCGACGGCCTGGTGGAGCGCGCCCGTGAGATCGGCGAGCTGATGCTGGGCCGCCTGCGCGAGCTGGCCGCCAAGTACGAGGTCATCGGCGACGTGCGCGGACGCGGCGCGATGATCGCGATCGAGCTGGTCCGGGACGCCGACCGCACGCCCGCCCCCGAGGCGCTGGCCGAGGTCCTGTCCTACTGCCACTCCCGCGGCCTGGTCCTGCTGAGCGCGGGCACCTACGGCAACGTGATCCGCATGCTGCCGCCGCTGGTGATCGGCGACGAGCTGTTGCACGAGGGCCTGGACATCCTGGAGGAGGCCTTCGCCCAGCTGTAGCACCCGTGCGGCGGAGGCGGCGGACGGTGCGGGGAGCGCCGCCCGCCGCCTCCGCCGTCACCGGTCCCCGCTCCGCGGTCCCGCCCGTGGCGGCGCGCCATCGCGCCGGTGCGTCCGCCGCCATCGCGCACGCGACACCGTCGGCACACCCCCCGCTCCGGCGCCGTCAGTGCGTCCAGGCCACGTCCCGCGGCAGCGGGTGGTCCTCGGCGCGCATCTCCTCCAGCAGTGAGAGGAACCCCGCCGCGACCGGCCCCGGCCTGCGGTCCCGGCGCGTGAGCACACTCAGCCCGCGGTCGACGACCGGGTCGGTCAGGGGCACGCGCACGTGGTCGGCGAAGCTCATCAGCACCCCGACCAGGGCCGGGAGCGCGGTGACGCCGATCCCCGCGGACACCAGGCCGCCGATGGTCGAGACGCTGCCCGCCCGCACGATCCGCTCGGGCACCACGCCCGCGCGTTCGAACGCGGCGTCCGCCCCCGCGCGCACGCTGGAGTCGCCTCCGGTGGTCAGGAAGGCCTCCCCCGCCAGGTCGGCCCAGGTCAGCGCGGTCCGCTCCGCGAACGGGTGCCCCACCGGCACGACCGCGAAGTAGCGGTCCCGCAGGAGCGGCCGCGACACCAGCTCGCCGGGCACCCGGCCCGCGGCCACCAGGGCCAGGTCGCACTCCCCCGCCTGAAGCCGTTCCACGGCCGCCTCCGACATCCCGTCCAGGACGTGGACGTCGGCCTCGGGCGTGCGCGACCTGAGCCGGGAGATCACCGAGGGCAGCAGGGCGGCCGCCACCGAGGGCAGCGTCGCCACCGCGACGGTGCCGCGCTCCCCGCGCAGGAAGCGCTCCAGCCCGTTCATCTCCGAGCGGTGCGCCTCCAGCAGGCGTTCGGCCACGGCCAGCAGCTCGGCCCCCTCCGGGGTGCACTCCACCCTGCGCGTGGTCCGCTCCAGGAGGCGTACCCCCAGGGTGCGCTCCAGCCCGAGCACCGTCCTGCTCAGCGAGGGCTGCGCGACGCGCAGTTCACGGGAGGCGCGCGTGAAACTCCCGTACCTGGCCACCGCGGCGTAGGCGGACAACTGCCTCAGGCTCAGATCCATGCCTCCAGAGCATAGATCCAGAGGAAACTGATGTTGGACACGGGGAGAACCCCGCGAAACCATGTCGGCATGTGTCCCCCGTCACTTCCCCCCGTGAGGGTGTCCGAGGAGCGTGCCAGATGCTGACCGCCATGGGTTTCGCCACGATCGCCGTGGTGCTCCTGCTGCTGTTGTCCAACCGGGTGGGCGCGGTGGTCGCGCTCGTCGGCGTCCCGGTGGCGGCCGCCTTCGCGCTGGGCTTCGGCCCCGGCGAGGTGGCCTCCTTCGTCGGCGAGGGCATCGGTGGCGTGGCCTCCACCACCGCGATGTTCGTGTTCGCCATCCTCTACTTCGGGGTGATGCGCGACGCGGGGCTGTTCGCGCCGATCATCCGCCGCGTGCTCGGGTTCGCCGGGAACACGCCGGTGACCGTGGCGGTCGCGACGGTGGTGCTCGCGATGGTCGCCCACCTGGACGGCGCGGGCGCGACCACCTTCCTCATCACCATCCCGGCGATGCTCCCGCTCTACGACGCCCTGGGCATGCGCAGGCTGGTCCTGGCCGCGCTGGTCGGGCTGGGCGCGGGGATCATGAACATGGTCCCGTGGGGCGGGCCCACCGCCCGGGCCGCCACCGTCCTCGGCGTTCCGGCCAACGAACTGTGGGCCCCGCTGATCCCGGCCCAACTGGCGGGCATGGCCGCCTGCGTCGCCGTCGCCTGCTACCTGGGCCACCGCGAGCGCGTGCGGCTGGCGGCGGCCGGTCCCGTGCCCTCCCCGGTGCCAACCGCGACCGGCCGCCCGGGCGGGAGAGCCGGGGAAGGCGGGACCGCGGGGACGGGCGGGAGAGCCGGGGAAGGCGGGACCGCGGGGACGGGCGGGACCGACCCGCTCGCCGCGGGCGGGCAGGAGCCCGACGCCGACCTGCTGCGCCCGCGCCTGTACTGGGTGAACGCCGCGCTGACCGTCGCCGCCGTCCTCGCCCTGGTCTTCGGGCTGCTCTCCCCCGAACTCGTCTTCATGCTGGCCCTGGTCGTGGCGCTCGTCGTCAACTACCCGGGGATGAAGGCCCAGACCGACCGCGTCAACGCCCACGCCTCCGGGGCGATCCTCATGGCCAGCACCCTGCTCGCCGCGGGCGTGTTCCTGGGCGTCATGGAGAACAGCGGCATGATCGAGGCGATGGGGCAGGCCATGACCGGCGCCATGCCCGGGTTCCTCGGCCCCGGGATGGCGGCGGTCGTCGGCGTCCTGGGCGTGCCCATGAGCCTGCTCTTCGGCCCCGACGCCTACTACTTCGCCGTCATGCCGGTACTGACCGCCGTGGGCGAGGGCTTCGGCGTCGCCGCAGTCGACATCGCCCAGGCATCGATCATCGGCCAGGAGACCGTCGGCTTCCCGATCAGCCCGCTGACCGGCTCCTTCTACCTGCTGGTCGGCCTGGCCGGGGTGCCCATCGGCTCCCACATCCGCTTCCTGCTGCCGTGGGCCTGGCTGGTCAGCCTCGTCGTCCTCGCGGTCGCCCTCGTCAGCGGGGCCGTCCCGCTCTGGGTCGGCTGACCGCCCCGTCCACACCGTTCGAAGGAGTCAGTGTGCCCAGCAGAGCCCGGATCGGGTGCGGCGCCGGTTTCGCCGGCGACCGCCTCCAACCCGCCGTCGACCTCGTGGAGGGAGGTGACCTCGACACCCTGGTGCTGGAGTGCCTGGGAGAGCGCACCGTGTCCCTGGCCTCGCTCCGGGAGGCCAGCGGGTCGGGCCCCGGCTACGACCCGACCCTGCGGCGCCGCCTGGAACTCCTGCTCGAACCGCTGCACCGCCGCGGCACCCGGCTGGTCACCAACGCCGGGGCGGCCGCCCCCGTGGCGGCGGCGCGCATGGCCCGCGCCACGGCCCGGGAGCTGGGGCTGCCGACCGTGGTCGCCGCGGTCTCCGGCGACGACGTGCTGCACCTGCTGGACCCGTCCGCGCCCTGCTGGGAGGACGGGCTGCCGCTGGAGGCGCACGGCGAGATCGTCTCCGCCAACGCCTACGTCGGCGCCGACGCCCTGACGCCCGCGATGGAGGGCGGGGCTGACGTGGTGATCGCGGGCCGGGCGGCCGACCCCTCGCTGTTCCTCGCGCCCCTGGCCCACCGCCTGGGCTGGGACCCCGGCGACGCGGACGCGATGGCCGCCGGGACCCTGGTGGGCCACCTGCTGGAGTGCGCGGGCCAGGTCAGCGGCGGCTACTTCGCCGACCCGGGCCGCAAGGAGGTCCCCGGCCTGGCCCGCCTCGGCTACCCCCTGGCCGAGGTGGAGCGGGACGGCTCGGCCGTGGTCACCAAGCTGCCGGGGACAGGCGGCCGGGTGGACCGGCTCACGGTCACCGAACAGCTCACCTACGAGGTCACCGACCCCCGGGCCTACGTCACGCCGGACGCGGTGCTCGACATGACCGGGGTGCGGCTGGCCGAGACCGGACCGGACCGGGTGCTGGTCACCGGGGCCCGGGGGCTGCCCCGGCCCGGGGAGCTGAAGGTCAGCGTCGGGTACCGGGCGGGTTTCCGGGGCGAGGGCGAGATCTCCTACGCGGGCCCCGGCGCGCTGGCGCGGGCCCGGCTGGCGGGCGAGGTGGTGCGCGAGCGCCTGCGTGGCAAGGTCTCCCGGCTGCGCGCCGACGTCGTGGGTGTGGACGCGCTGCACGGCTGGAGCGAAGACGGCCGGGGCGGGGACGGCCGGGGCGGGGACGGCCGGGACGAGCCCTTCGAGTGCCGGCTGCGGGTGGCCGCCCTCGGTTCCGCCCGCGCGGACGCCGAGGCGGTCGTCGAGGAGGTGGGCGCCCTCTACACGTCGGGGCCCGCCGGAGGGGGCGGGCTCAGGACCTCCGTCCACGAGGTCGTGGGCGTGCTGTCGACCACCGTCGACCGGGAGGCCGTGCGCACCCGGGTCGACTTCTTCGGAGAGGGGGAGCGGTGAGCACCGTGCTCCGCGACGTCGCCCACGCCCGGGCCGGGGACAAGGGCAACCTCAACACGATCGCCGTCATCGCCTACGAACCCGAGTGGTACCCGGTGCTGTGCGACGAGCTGACCCCCGACCGGGTCGCCCGCGCGCTGGGCGGGCGCGTACGCGGGCCGGTCACCGTCCACCGGATGGACAACGTGTGCGCGCTGGTCCTGGTGTGCCCGCGCGCGGGCGAGGACACCGTGACCACGTCGCTGTACCTGGACGCCCACGGCAAGAGCCTGGCCTCGGTCCTGCTGGGGATGGAGCTGGAGGGAGCGCCCGGGGCGCGCTGACAAGGCGCCGGATCAGCGCTCGTCGCGGACCGAGTCCAGCGACAGCAGCGCCACGTGCAGGGACAGACAGGTCTCCACCGAGTCCAGGTCCGCGTCCAGGACGTGGGCGATGCGCCGCAGCCGGTCGTAGAACGCCGGGCGGGACAGGTGCGCCCGCCCGGCGGCGAGCGCCTTGTTGCGGCCCGCGCCCAGGTAGTGGCGGAGCATGTCGGTCAGGTCGCCGCCGTGCCGCGCGTCGTGGTCCAGCAGCGGCCCCAGCTCGCGCTCGACGTAGGTCTGGAGCCGCTCGTCGTCGCGGAACAGGTGGAGCAGGCCGCGCAGGTGCAGGTCGGGCAGCCGGTAGAAGGGGCGCTGGTCGCTCTCGCGGATGGCCACGTCGCCGACCTGGCGCGCCTCCAGGAAGGAGCGCCGCACCTCGCGGACGCCGTCCGCGGAGGAGCCCACGGCCAGCACCGCGGCGCCGCCCACGGCGGTGCGGATGCGCTCGGCGAGCATGTGCAGGGTCGGGTCCAGGCGCTGGCGGCCCGGCAGCGCCAGCAGGATGCCCACGCGCAGGTCGTCGAGCGAGCCCACCAGGGCGGGCAGGCGCAGCTCGCGGCAGGCGCGCGCGGCTCCCTCGGCGGTGTCGGACAGGCGCGCCTGGGCGGCCAGTCCGGTCCCGGTCTCACGCAGGCGCAGCACGAGCCCCACCAGTTCGCGGCCGTTGAGCGGCACGCCCACGGCGCGGGCCCGCACCAGCGCCTCCTCCGGGTCGGAGTAGGCCCGGTCGATGATGCCCGCGATGATCGTGCGGTGCGTCTGCCGCTCCAGGCTCTCCTGATGGCGCTCCAGCAGCCTGCCCAGCGCCAGGGTGGTGGCGGCGCGTTCGATGAGCATGCTCTGGCGCGGGGTGGGGTTGGCACCGACCACGAGGATCAACCGCCCCCAGTCCTGGCCGCGCGCCCCGACCGTGGTGACCAGCCAGCCGTTGGCGGGCGTGTGGACGGTGCGCGTTCCCGAGCGCGCCGCGCGCGAGCGGCTCTCCCAGGAGGTGAGCAGGGTTCCGGGCTCCTCGCCGTTGAGGTCGCAGGCCAGCACCTGGTGGGTGAGGTTCTCCAGGACCACGGGGCAGCCGGAGAGCTGGGCGACCTCGTGCAGGATGCGCCCGGTGTCGGCGCCCTCCACCGAGAGCTGGGTGAAGACCGAGTGCAGCTTCTCGGACTCGCGCAGCTCCTCCAGCTGTTCGTTGACCACCCGGATGTGCACGGCCTCGGTGATCTCCACGAAACGGGCCTCGCGGTCGAGCAGGACCACCGGCACGCCCGCGTCGCGCGCGGCGTCCAGGAAGGCGGGCGGGAGCTCGGCGTGGTACTTGCGGCCCAGCTCGACCGCGATGCCGCTGACCCCGGCGGCGGCCAAGTCGTCTATGTAGCGGCGCAGCGCCTCGGGGTCGTCGGGCATGGCGATGCCGGTGCTGAGCACCAGTTCGCCGCCGCGCAGCAGGTGGGCGAGGTCGGTGACCTCGGCGATGTGCACCCAGCGCACGGCCACGTCCAGCCGGTCCGGGCACGCCACGACCCGGGGGCGGGCGCGCTGGAGGGCGGGAAGCCGGAGGACCTCGGCGAGGGTGGGAAGCACGGCACCCATCCTAGAAGGCGGGCGCGGAACGCAGTGTCAGGCTCCCGGCCTCCGGGTTTACACGGTGTACCGCGCCGACCGGGCCTGACCTGAGGGGAGGGCACACGCGGGAGGTTACACGTCGTAAAACCGGCCGCCATGTTGTCAACATGCTGATCCTGGCCAAGGCCGGGGGTCGGGGCGAGACTGGGGGCATGTCGGAACTTCTCTCGCGCCACCGCGCGGTCATGCCCTCCTGGCTTCCCCTGTACTACGAGTCCCCGCTGGAGATCACCGGCGGCAAGGGCGCCCGTGTCACGGACGCCGACGGCAACACCTACCTGGACTTCTTCACCGGCATCGTGACCAACATGCTCGGCTACGACGTGGACGAGGTGCGCGAGGCCGTCGAGCGCCAGATCGCCAGGGGGGTCGTGCACACCTCCACCCTCTACCTCATCCGGAGCCAGGTCGAGCTGGCGGAGAGGATCGCCCGCCTGTCGGGCATCCCGGACGCGAAGGTGTTCTTCACCAACTCCGGCACCGAGGCCAACGAGACCGCCCTGCTGCTGGCCACGTACGCGCGCGGCAGCGACGAGGTGCTGGCGATGCGCGGCAGCTACCACGGGCGCTCGTTCGGCACGGTGGCCGTGACCGGCAACCGGGCGTGGAAGAACTCCTCCCTGTCACCGCTGAACGTGCACTACCTGCACGGCACCGACCACGCGGCCCCGGCCTTCCGGGGGATGACCGACCGGGAGTACGTCGAGGCGTGCGTGGCCGACCTGCGCGACGTGCTGGACACCGCGGCGCCGAATGTGGCGTGCCTGATCGCCGAGCCCGTGCAGGGCGTGGGCGGGTTCGCGATGCCGCCGGACGGCCTGTACGCCGCCTACAAGGAGGTGCTGGACGAGCACGGCATCCTGTTCGTGTCCGACGAGGTGCAGACCGGCTGGGGGCGCACCGGCACGAGCTTCTTCGGCATCGGCAACCACGGGGTGGTACCCGACGCCATGACCTTCGCCAAGGGCCTGGGCAACGGGTTCGCCGTGGGCGGTGTGGTGGCGCGCGGCGACCTGATGGACCGGCTGGGCGCGCTGGGCGTGGCCACGTTCGGCGGCAACCCGGTGTCGATGGCGGCGGCGGGGGCGACCCTGGACTACGTGCTGGAGCACGACCTCCAGGGCAACGCGCGTCGCCAGGGCGCGCTGATCCTGGAGGGGCTCAGAGCGCTGACCTCGCTGCCGAGCGTGCGCGACGTGCGCGGCAAGGGGCTGATGTTCGCCGTGGAGATGGCGGACCCCGCCACCGGCGCGCCGTCCTCCCCCCTGGCTGCGAAGGTGCTGGAGGCCACCCGCGAGCGCGGACTGCTGGTGGGCAAGGGCGGCGTGCACGGCAACGTGCTGCGGATGGCGCCGCCGATGACGCTGTCGCAGGAGGAGGCCGTGGAGGGCCGCGACGTGCTGCTGGACGCGGTGCGCGCGGTGGACGCCGAGGCCTGAGGAAGGGTCGGCCGGGTCTGAGGAGGGGCCAGCCGGGCCCGAGGGGGTCGCCGCGCACGGTCGCGGAGGCGGGCAGCACGACGTCGGCGGCCCCCGGGGACCCCCCGTATCAAGCAAACCGCGCCGGGGCGCGGCGCACCAGCCCCCACCGCGCCCCTGTGGACGAGGAGGAGAACGGCATGAGCAAGCACGTCACCCACTGGATCGGCGGGACCGCCCAGGAGGGGCCGGCCCGGCGCACGGGGGACATCTACGATCCGGCGTCCGGGCGGGTCACCGGCGCGGTCGACCTCGCCGGACGACAGGAGGTCGACGCGGCGGTGACGGCTGCGCGGGAGGCCTTCCCGGGGTGGCGCGACACCCCGCTGTCCCGGCGGGTGCAGGTCCTGTTCCGCTTCCGCGAGCTGCTCAGCGCCGACGCCGACCGGCTGGCGGAGCTGATCAGCGCCGAGCACGGCAAGGTCTTCTCCGACGCCCGGGGCGAGGTGGCCCGCGGCCTGGAGGTCGTCGACTTCGCCTGCGGCATCCCGCACCTGCTCAAGGGCGGCTACTCCGAGAACGTGTCCACGGGCGTGGACGCCTACTCGATCCTCCAGCCCCTCGGCGTGGTCGCCGGGATCACGCCCTTCAACTTCCCGGCGATGGTGCCGATGTGGATGTTCCCGGTGGCCCTGGCCTGCGGCAACACGTTCGTGCTCAAGCCCAGCGAGAAGGACCCCTCCGCGTCGGTGCTGCTGGCCGGGCTGTGGGCCGAGGCGGGCCTGCCCGAGGGCGTGTTCAACGTGGTGCACGGCGACAAGGAGGCGGTGGACGCCCTCCTGGAGCACCCGGACGTGGCGGCGGTCAGCTTCGTGGGCTCCACCCCGATCGCACGATACGTGTACCGGACCGCCGCCGAGCACGGCAAGCGCGTGCAGGCCCTGGGCGGGGCCAAGAACCACATGGTGGTGCTGCCCGACGCCGACCTGGACCTGGCCGCGGACGCGGCGGTCTCGGCCGGGTTCGGATCGGCGGGCGAGCGGTGCATGGCCATCTCCGCGGTGGCCGTGGTGGACTCGGTGGCCGACGAGCTGGTGGAGCGGATCCGCGAGCGGGTGGCGCGTCTGCGCGTGGGCCCCGGCGACGACGAGCGCAGCGAGATGGGGCCGCTGGTCACCAGGGAGCACCGCGACCGGGTGGCCTCCTACCTGGAGTCGGGGGTGCGCGAGGGCGCGACCCTGGCGGTCGACGGCCGCGTGCACCCGGTGTCGGGCGGGAGCCCGGACGGGTTCTGGCTGGGACCGTCGCTGCTGGACCACGTCGGCCCCGAGATGTCGTGCTACCGGGACGAGATCTTCGGCCCGGTGCTGAGCATGGTGCGCGTGGGCGGCTATGACGAGGCGGTCAAGCTCGTCAACGCCAGCCCCTACGGCAACGGCACGGCGGTCTTCACCAACGACGGGGGCGCCGCCCGACGGTTCCAGAACGAGGTCGAGGTCGGCATGGTGGGCATCAACGTCCCCATCCCGGTGCCGATGGCCTACTACTCCTTCGGCGGCTGGAAGCAGTCCCTGTTCGGCGACTCACACGCGCACGGCACGGAGGGTGTCCACTTCTACACCCGCACCAAGGCGGTCACGGCCCGTTGGAGCGACCCGGGCCAACGGCCCGAGGGAGGCGTCGACCTGGGGTTCCCCACCAACGGTTGACTCGGATTCCGCGAAAATAACGGACGGATCTGCCTCACTGTCGGTCGGCGGTGAACGACACGGAGTATCGTTGTCACAGGACGCCCCTCACGGGGCGTGGTCGGCGCCGGCAGCCGACGCACGAACCATCCGGGAAGGGCGCGCTCATTTCCCCTCCTCCCCAATGGAAGCGGGCGCGCCAACGGGAGCGCTCCGGGTCCGCCTCTCCCCCTGGACCCGGAGCGCGACCGTCTGCGCACCGCTAGCGCACCGCGAACAGCCGCTCCTCGGCGGCCACCCGGGGCTCCGCGCCGACGAGGTCGGCGCACTCCTCACAACCGAACACCGCGCTCCCGTCCGGGAGCTCACCGAGCACCCGGCGGGGCCGGGGCCACTTGGTGTGGCAGACGACGCAGGCATCCCCCATGCACTGCGCCCAGCTCAGCGAGTCCGGATCGTAGACCTCGACGTCGATCGCGGGCCGCGTGTCTGGTTCGCACATCATGCTCGTTCCGCGCAATGTCCTTGCTCCCCCCGTGGTTTAGGACAGTCTGGCGGGCCGATAGTTACCGGCTCTTTATTGAATCAGAAGCTTTGGGCACCTGGAATGGTTCGGACCGATCTACATCACACCATGCACGGGAATCATAACCCTAAGTGATGATGCCTGGGAAGACCCTGTCTCGCAGGATGGGATTCATCAGTTTTGTCCGGCTAGCTGCGGGGCGGTAGTGATCCGGGACCTCAGTCCTCGGCCCGCACAGAGACCGAAAAACGGCGCAGGGAGAGCGCCGGATTGAGCTCCCGCACCTCCTCGACCCGAGAGGCCGAAACCCCGGCCGAGGCGACCGCGAAGGTCTGCTCACCCAGGGCCGCGAGCGGTGTCCCCATGGGATCGACCACCATGCTGTTGCCCGCGCCCGCGGGCGCCGCCTGCCCGGAGGCGGCCACGTACACGGTGTTCTCGATGGCGCGCGCCCGGGCCAGGGTCCGCCAGTGCTCCTCCTTCAGCGGGCCGGGCACCCACTGCGCGGCCAGCAGCACCACGTGCGCCCCGGCCTCGGCGATGCGCCGCGTCACCTCGGGAAAGCGCAGGTCGTAGCAGGTCTGCAGACCGAACACCACGCCGTCGACGGTGAAGGTCTCGGGCTCCTCGATCGGGCCGGGGCGCAGCACGTCCGACTCCCGGGCCCCGAAGGCGTCGTACAGGTGGATCTTGCGGTAGTGCGCGACCCGCTCGCCCTCCGGCGACAGCGCCACCAGCGTGTTGGTGAAGCGGGTGGCGTCGGCGCCGCCCTCGGCCTCGCCGACCCCCAGCACCAGGTGCACGCCCTCCCGCCGGGCGGTGTCGGCGGCCTCGGAGACGAAGGGTCCGTCCAGGGGCTCGGCCGCCGCCACGTAGCGCTGGTCGACGCGGCCCGCGGTGAACATCGTGTACTCGGGGAACAGGACCACATGGGCCCCGTCCGCCGCGGCGCGTGCGGTCAGCTCCGCCACCGAGCGCTGGTTGCGCGCCTTGTCCTGACCTGGGGCGAACTGGGCGACCGCGACCTGCACCATCGAACCTCTCCTCGTCGGCGTGGGGCGCCCGGGGCGCCGTGCACCGAGTGTACGGCCAGTTCCGGGGCTGCCCCTTGCCAGGAGGCTGAACATGCGTTTAATGTATTGAACATGAGTTCAACCGACCGTCCGGACCGGCCCGAGAGGGAGTCCGACCTCACAGCCCGCGCCAGGATCCGCGACGCGGCGATCGCGTGCTTCGGCCAGCGCGGGTTCGGCGTGAGCGTGCGGGCGATCGCCGAACAGGCCGGGGTCTCCCCCGGGCTGGTGATCCACCACTTCGGCTCCAAGGACAGGCTCCGGCGGGCCTGCGACGACCACGTCACCGCGGCCGTGAACGAGGTCAAGACGGACACGGTCAGCAGTCACGACGGGCAGACCTTCCTCCACCAGCTCGCGACGATGGAGCAGTACGCCCCGCTCCTGGCCTACGTCGTCCGCTCCATGCAGGCCGGCGGCCCGCTCGCGACCGGGCTCTTCGAGCGCATGGTGGCCGACATCGAGGTCTACCTCGCCACGGGCGAGGCCGAGGGCACCATCCGCCCGAGCCGGGACCCTGCCCGGCGCGCCCGCTACCTGGCCGCCAACTCCCTCGGGTCGCTGCTGCTGTTCCTCACGTTGGAGCGCTTCGAGGGGGAGGTCGACTTCGCCCGGGTCGCGCGCGAGTGGTCCCAGGAGTACATGCTCCCGACCCTGGAGCTGTACACCGAGGGCCTGCTCACCGAGCGCACGATCCTCGACGCCTACCTCGCGTACGTCGGCGATCCCCCGGAGGAACCCCGCTGACCGCCCCGAACCCCCGTCCCCGACCCCCACCACGCACGGAGGGAACGACGACCATGACACCAACCGCCATCGAGGTCCGCGGCGTCGACAAGCGCTTCGGCCGCTTCCAGGCCCTGGACAAGCTGGACCTGACCGTCCGCACGGGCCAGGTCGCGGGCTTCCTCGGTCCCAACGGCTCCGGGAAGTCCACCACCATCCGCGTCCTGCTCGGCCTGCTCAGGGCCGACGCCGGGACGGTCGGCCTGCTCGGCGGCGACCCCTGGCGGGACGCCGTCTCCCTGCACCGGCGCCTGGCCTACGTGCCCGGCGACGTCACCCTGTGGCCCAACCTGACCGGAGGGCAGGCGATCGACCTGCTCGGACGGCTGCGCGGCGGGCTCGACCCCGCACGCCGCCGGGAGCTGCTGGCCCGCTTCGAGCTGGACCCGACCAAGAAGGCGCGCGCCTACTCCAAGGGCAACCGGCAGAAGGTCGCCCTGGTCGCGGCCCTGGCCTCCGACGCCGAACTGCTCATCCTCGACGAACCCACCTCCGGCCTGGACCCGCTCATGGAGGCCGTGTTCACCGAGTGCGTCCTGGAGGCCAAGGCCCGGGGCCGCACCGTGCTGCTCTCCAGCCACATCCTCTCCGAGGTGGAGAAGCTGTGCGACACCGTCACCATCATCCGCAGGGGGCGCGCGGTGGAGTCGGGCACCCTGGACGACCTGCGCCACCTGACCCGCTCCGCCGTGCGCGCCACCGTCACGGGGGACGCCCGGGTCCTGGAGGGCGCCGACGGGGTGCACAACCTGCGGCTCGACGGCGACACCGTCGCCTTCGACGTGGACAACACCCGCATGGGCGCCGTCATGGGCACGCTCACCGGCCTCGGCATCCGCTCCCTGGTGAGCAACCCGCCCTCCCTGGAGGAGCTGTTCCTGCGCCACTACGGCGACGAGCTCGCGGCGTACGGGGCCGACGGCGACGGGGGGACCGGGGCATGAACGCGTTCACCGGCACCGGCACCCTCGTCCGGTTCGTCCTGCGCCGCGACCGCATCCGGCTGACCGTCTGGACCCTGGCCCTGGTCGGCACCGTCGTCGCGACCGTTCCGACACTCGACGACATGTTCTCCACCGACGCCCAGCGCCAGGCCCGGGCGGCGCTCATGGACACCCCGACCGGCGTCGTCTTCGGCGGCCCCGGGTACGGGCTGGACGACTACCAGCTCGGCCCGATGGTGGTCAACGAGCTGACCATGAGCGTGCTCATCGCCCTGGCGGTCATGAGCGTCCTGCACGTGGTCCGGCACACCCGCGCCGAGGAGGAGAGCGGCCGCGCCGAACTGCTGCGCGCCAGCGTCCTGGGCACGAGCGCCCAGATGACCGCCGCGCTGGCGACCGTCTCGGTCGTCAACCTGCTCATCGGCGGACTGACCGCACTGGCCATGTCGGGCAACGGCCTGGCGGTCGCCGACTCCGCGGCCTACGGGCTGGGACTGGCCCTGGCCGGGATCTCCTTCGGCGCCGTCGCCGCCGTGTGCGCGCAGGTCACCGAGCACGGGCGCGCCGCCGCGGGCCTGGCCTTCCTGGTCACCGGCGTGCTGTTCCCGTCCCGGGTCGTCGGCGACATGGCAGGGGAAGGCGGCAACGCGCTGTCCTGGCTGTCGCCGTTCGCCTGGGTCCAGCAGACACGCGTGTTCGACGACCTGCGCTGGTGGCCGCTGGCGCTGTACGCGGTCCTGGTGGCGGTGCTCTTCGCACTGGCCTACGCCCTGGCGGACCGGCGCGACCTCGGCGCGGGCCTGGTTCCCTCCCGGCCCGGTCCGGCCGGTGCGGGCGGGCTGCTCAACGGCGTGTTCGCGCTGCACCTGCACCAGCAGCGCGGGGCGGTCCTCGCCTGGACGGTCGCGGTCTTCCTCTTCGCCCTCGCGTTCGGCTCGCTGGCCACGGAGGTGGAGGGGATGCTGGAGGAGAACCCCGACCTGCTGGCCGTCCTCGGCAGCTCCGCCGACGACGTCACCGGGGGCTTCCTCGGCACCATGAGCGGTTACGTGCTGATGGCCGCGTCGGCCTACGCCGTCATGTCCGTGCTGCGGGCGCGGGGCGAGGAGACCTCCGGGCGCGCCGAGCTGACCCTGTCCGCGGCCGTCGGCAGGGTGCGCTGGTTCGGCGGCGCCCTGCTGGTCAGCGTGCTGTCCTCGGCGGTGATCGTGGTGGCGGGCGGCGTCGGCATGGGCCTGAGCGCGTCCGCGGCCCTGGAGGACCCCTCCTGGACCTGGACGATGACCGGGGCCGCCCTGGCCGGACTGCCGGTGGCCCTGCTGTTCGCCGCGCTGACCGCGCTGCTGGTGGGAACGGCCCCGCGCCTGACCCCGCTGGTGTGGGCGTGGCTGGGGTACAGCCTCCTGGTCTCGCTGCTCGGACCGATGCTGGGCCTGGACGACCGGCTGCTGGACCTGAGCGCGTTCGGGCTGCTGCCGCAACTGCCGGCCGACGAGTTCGACGCCGTCCCGGTGGCCGTCGCGCTGGGGGCGGCGCTCGCGGCCAACGCGGTCGCCCTGGCGGGCTTTCGCCGCCGGGACCTGGTCGGCGTCTGACGGGGACGCGGTCCGGGGCGCCGCCGAGCCGGGGACCGGTTCGGCAGCGCCAGACCCGCGTCAGGGGCGGGCCGCGCTCAGGGCAGGTGGGACAGTCCCCAGGCGGGCGCGAACACCACGACCAGGAAGCGCGCGGTGCGGGTGACGAAGGTGATCAGGGCGAACAGCACGACGTTCATCCGCACCACCCCGGCCAGCACCGACACCACCATGAACGGCGGAACGCTGGCGAGGGAGCTCACCGCCACCAGGCCCGCGCCCCAGGCGGGCCGCTCCTCGGCCCTGCGCCGCCAGCCCTCGGCGCGTGCGGCCCACTTGCCGGGCGTGGCGCTCCTGCGGCGGATCCACGGCGCGGAGAGCGACCCGCGCCCGGCGTAGTAGTAGGGCAGCTTTCCCAGGGTCTGTCCGACCCCGGCCGCCACCGCCATGGCGACCAGGGCGCCGTCCTCCATCGCGATGACGGCGCCCACCAGGTAGACCTCGATGTTGATGACCGGGACGAGCCCGGAGACGAGGGCGACCACGAAGGCCAGCGCCGTCTCGATCACCCCGTGCTCCCGGGCCCCGCGGGCGGGCCGGTCAGTTCTCGGCCGCCGCGAGCTGCCCGCACGCGCCGTCGATCTCCTGTCCGCGGGTGTCGCGGACGGTGACCGACACCCCGTGCGACTCCAGCCGCCGCACGAACTCGCGCTCGTCCTCGGGGCGCGAGGCCGTCCACTTGGACCCCGGGGTGGGGTTGAGCGGGATGAGGTTGACGTGCACCAGGTGGCCCTTGAGGAGCTTGCCCAGCAGGTCGGCCCGCCAGGCCTGGTCGTTGATGTCCTTGATGAGCGCGTACTCGATGGAGACCCTGCGGCCGGTGGTGCCCGCGTAGCGCCAGGCGGCGTCCAGGACCTCGGCGACCTTCCAGCGGGTGTTGATGGGCACCAGCTCGTCGCGCAGCTCGTCGTCGGGGGCGTGCAGGGAGATCGCGAGGCGGACCTGCATCCTCTCGTCGATGAGCTTGTTGATCGCGGGCACCAGGCCGACCGTGGACACGGTGACCCCCCGTTGGGAGATGCCCAGGCCGTGGGGGACGGGGTCGGTGATGCGGCGCACCGTCTGGAGCACACGCTTGTAGTTGGCCATGGGCTCGCCCATGCCCATGAACACGATGTTGCTGATGCGGCCCGGGCCGCCGGCGACCTCGCCGTTGGCCAGGTCGCGGGCGCTGGCGACCACCTGGTCGACGATCTCCCCGGTGGAGAGGTTGCGGGTCAGGCCCGCCTGGCCGGTGGCGCAGAACGGGCAGTTCATGCCGCACCCGGCCTGGGAGGAGATGCACAGGGTGACGCGATCCGGATAGCGCATGAGCACCGACTCGAACAGCACCCCGTCGAACGCCTTCCACAGGGTCTTGCGAGTCATGCCGTTGTCGCAGGTGATGTGGCGCACGGGCGTGAGCAGGGTGGGCAGCAGCGCCTCGCCGAGCCGCTCCCGGGAGGAGGCGGGCAGATCGGTCATGGCCGAGGTGTCCGACACCAGGGAGCCGAAGTAGTGCTGGGCGAGCTGCTTGGCCCGGAAGGGCTTCTCGCCCAGCTCACGGACGACCTCGGCCCGCTCGTCGGGGCTGAGGTCGGCCAGGTGCCGGGGAGGTTTGGCACGACGGGGTGCGACAAAGGTGAGCTCGGCGGGCATAGACAGTCCGTAGGAAGTGGAGTCGGTGGTCTGGCGCCCGGGCGCGGACGGCGGCGGAACGTGTCGTTATACGACTTATACGCCGCCGCGGTGCAGCTCCGCCTGTCAGGGCACTACCGTCGATTCTACGCACTGCGCGGACGGTCCTGACGGGTCCGTCCGGCTACGACGACCGGGGATCGGTGTGTGGGAGGGCCGGTGACAGGGATCGACGTCCTGCTCGACGAGATCAGCCCGTACCAGAGCCGACGCGTCGTCGTCGAGTGTGACTCCCACACCACGGCCGCCTACCTGCTGGACGCGCGCGGGCGCATCCGCGTCCCGGTGTGGCTGGCCAACCACGAGATCGCGCCGCGCACGAGCGAGTCCGGCGGGCTCTACGAGGGCCGGGCCCCGCTCATGCCCGAGGCCTACACCAAGCACCCGCAGGGCCGTCCCCGCTTCGACCCCGACCGCCTGCGCGCCGTGTGGTTCGAGGAGGGCGACGGGGTCGCCCTGGTGGACGAGGAGGGGCTGCTGGCCGTCATCCCGGGCTGGGCGGAGGCCGACAGCGGGCTGCCGGGGTACGCGCGCGAGGCGATCGGCCGCAGCGCCTACGCCTGGGAGCTGGACTCGGTGCGCGGGCAGCTGTGGCCGCGCGTGGTGCACGCCGAGGCCTACTGGGACTGGCGGCGCGCCTCGGGGGCCTGGCGCAGCGTGCAGCGCACGGTGCTCAGCCACCTCAACCGCAACGTGGGCGAGCCCGGGCACTACTGGGACGTCTCCGACGGCCACCCGCCGCTGCTGCGCGTGTCGGAGCGCCCGCCCACCGCGGACCGCCCGTACACGGTGCTGTCCACGGTCGGGATGTGCGGCCAGCGCATGCCCACCCTGGACCGCTACATGGCCAACACCTCCCAGCACGCCCGGGTGGAGCTGGCCCTGGCCACGACGCTGCCCGCGCACCACGCCGCCCGCGTCTTCCGGTGGATCGGGGCCTTCCCCTGGCGGGCGGTGACCTGGTTCGGCACCGGGCACACCGTCAAGTGGCTGGACAACCCCGAGGACCGGGCCATGCGCGGCGGCGCGGGAGCGGTGCTGCTCCTGGAGGACCCCACCGCCCTGGTCACCCGCCCCGAGCACCGGCCGCCGGACACCGCAGGGCTGTCCTTCCAGGGCGACCCCGTGCGGTGGCTGTGGATCGTGCCCATCACCCGCCCCGAGCACCTGTTCGCCAAGGAGCACGACAGCGCCACCCTGGTGGAGAAGCTGGCCGCCGAGGGCCGCAGCTGGGTGCTGGGTTAGCCGGGCGCCCGGGCTCCGCGCGAAAACCCGTTGACACCCCGCGGCCGGGGCGGGATCGTCGCCGCGTCCGGACGAGCGGGGGCGGGGGACCATGGCGCGCAGCGGAGGCGGAGGCGCGGGGCTGACGGCCCCGCTGGGGCACCCGGCCTTTCGCGGGCTGGCCCTGGGCCGGACCCTCATGGCCCTGGGCAACGGCATGGCGTCGGTGGCGCTGGCCTTCGCCGTGCTGGACGTGACCGGCTCGCTGACGGGTGTGGGGCTGGTGGTGGGCGCGCGCTCGGTGGCGAACGTGGCGCTGCTCCTGCTCGGCGGCGTCGTCGCCGACCGGCTGCCGCGCGCACTGGTGCTCCAGGGCGGGTGCGCCCTGGCCGCGCTCTCCCAGGCGGCCCTGGGCGCGCTCCTGCTGACGGGCACCGCCTCGCTGCCGCTGATGATCGCGCTGAGCCTGCTCAACGGCGCCGCCGCGGCGGTGAACCTGCCCGCCTCCGCGGCGCTGACGCCGCAGACCGTGCCCCGGGAGCTGCTGCGCCAGGCCAACGCGGCGATGGGCGTGGGAGTCCAGGGCGGGATGTTCCTGGGGATGTCGGCGGGCGGCGTCGTGGTGGGCCTGCTGGGCGCGGGCTGGGCGATCACCGCGGACGCGGCGCTGTTCGCCTGCGCCGGGGCGGCCTTCCTGTCCGTGCGGGCCGCCCGGGCGGACGGGCCCGTGGACACCGGGGACGCGAACGTGCTGCGCGACCTGCGGGAGGGGTGGAGCGAGTTCGTGTCGCGGCCCTGGGTCTGGATCGTCGTGCTCCAGTTCATGGTGGTCAACGCGGGCTGGTCGGCGGCCACGGCCGTGCTGGGCCCGGGCATCGCCGACGAGACCTTCGGCCGGACGGCGTGGGGCCTGCTCATGGCGGCCAACAGCGTCGGACTGCTGGCGGGCGGTGTGTTGGCGGCCCGCTGGCAGCCGCGGCGGGCGCTGGTCTACGGCGCGGCGCTGATGACGGCGCACGCCGTGCCCTTCCTGGCCCTGACCGGGCCGTCGCCGCTGCCGGTGCTGTTCGCCGCGATGTTCCTGGCGGGCGTGGCGGTGCAGCAGTTCGACGTGGCCTGGGAGGTCGCCGTCCAGGAGAACGTGCCGAGGGAGCGGCTGTCGCGGGTGTACTCCTACGACGCGCTGGGCTCGTTCGTGGCGATGCCCCTCGGGCAGGTCGCGATCGGCCCGTTCGCCGAGCGGTTCGGCCCGGCCCGGGCCCTGGTGCTGGTGGCCTCGCTGACGCTGCTGGCCACCCTGGCCGCGGTCTCCTCGCGCAGCGTGCGCACCCTGACGCGCTCCTAGGGCGCGTCCGGCGGGCGGGCCGCTAGCTGGCGACGCCGCGCCGGTCCCGGGCCTGGGCCAGCACGCGGTGCAGGCGCGCCACCTCCTCGTCGCTGAAGCGCTCCACGAAGCGCAGCAGGGTGGCGCCGGGGTCGGGCCCGGTGTTGAGGACCTCGTCCATCATCCGCGCGGTGTACTCGGCGTGCGACTCGCGCGGCCAGTACGTCCAGGCGCGGCCGGTCTTCTCCCGGTCCAGCAGACCCTTGGTGAAGAGGATGTTGGCCACCGTCATGACGGTCGTGTAGGCCACGTCGCGGTCGTAGACCATGCTCTCGCGGACCTGGCGCACGGACATCGGCTCCTCGGACCGCCACAGCGCGTCCATGATGGCCGCCTCCAGTTCACCCAGACCCCTCATGGCCTCCCCGCCCGTCAAGTCCTCGGTTCCGAGGATCGTAGACACGAGGGGGCCTCCCGCGTGGGAGAACTCCGGAGAGCACACAGATCCGCACACGCCCGGCACCGGTCACCGGCGTTTCAGCAGCGAACACGCGTTCTCGCACGAGGGAAAGGGCGTTCGCGGCCGGGCCCGGGCCCCGTCCCGCCCGCTGGGAAGACCGGCGGAGGGGGCCCGGCCGTCCTGCCCGGCCGCTCGCACCCCCTCCGACGGGGGCCCGCCCCGGCCGGTTCCCCGGGGGGCACCGTGTTACACGCCACATCCGTCATGGCCGGACGCGGCCAGCAAGTTCACATCGCGAAACCCCTGCAAAACCCCGCAAACCTGGCACCCTCGCCACTCTGGGCTTTGTTACTCACACGTAGTGGCAGTGTCGATGTGAAAGATTGTTACCTATCTCCTAGTTTCCACAAGGTCAGCGTTCCCCGCGCGGAGGCCGGTACAAGTAGCCTTGTACCCGACGAGTGCTGGCCAGGCCAGATGCTTCTCCGTATGCGCGGAACAGCTCCCGCGTTCGTTTCTTGAGCCCGCCTTGCCAGCAGCCACCCGTCTTCCTACACATTCACAAGCGAGCTGCGGAAGTGGGCGATCTCCGCCGTGTCGTCTGAGGCGTCTCAACCCCTGACAGATTTCGGTCCCAACGAGTGGTTGGTCGAGGAGCTTTATCAGAAGTACTTGAACGACCCGAACTCCGTTGACAAGGCCTGGTGGAACTTCTTCGCGGACTACAAGCCCGCGGAGACTGCTGGCGCGAAGGGCGGGAGCGGCGCGAAGGCGCAGGGCGAGAAGGCCCCCGCGGCCTCCGCCCCCAAGAAGAAGCCGGCCGCCCCCGCGGCCCCGGCCGCGTCCGCCAAGCCCAAGAGCAAGGACGACAAGGAGGGCAAGGACGAGGCCCTCCAGGTCAAGCAGGAGCGCCTGCGCGGCGCGCCCGCGCGGACCGCGACCAACATGGAGTCGAGCCTGGGCCTGCCCACCGCCACAAGCGTGCGCGCGGTGCCGGTCAAGCTGCTCTTCGACAACCGCATCGTCATCAACAACCACCTCCGGCGCGGCCGTGGCGGGAAGGTCTCCTTCACCCACCTCATCGGCTACGCCATGGTCAAGGCCCTCAAGGCCCTGCCGGAGATGAACCACTCCTACGCGGAGGTGGACGGCAAGCCCGGCGTCGCCAAGCCCGAACACGTGAACTTCGGCCTGGCGATCGACCTCCAGAAGCCCGACGGCACCCGGCAGCTGGTCGTGCCCTCCATCAAGAAGTCCGACGAGATGGACTTCACGGAGTTCTGGAGCGGCTACGAGGACCTGGTCCGCAAGGCCCGCGGCAACAAGCTGGGCGTGCCGGACTTCCAGGGCACCACCATCAGCCTCACCAACCCCGGCGGCATCGGAACCGTGCACTCGGTCCCGCGCCTGATGCCGGGCCAGGGCACCATCCTGGGCGTGGGCGCGATGGAGTACCCGGCCGAGTTCCAGGGCGCCTCCTCCGACACCCTGGCCGAGCTGGGCATCAGCAAGGTCATGACGCTGACCTCCACCTACGACCACCGCATCATCCAGGGTGCGCAGTCCGGCGAGTTCCTGCGCCGGATCCACCAGCTGCTGCTGGGCGAGGACGGTTTCTACGACGAGATCTTCAACTCGCTGCGCATCCCCTACGAGCCGGTGCGCTGGGTGCAGGACATCCACGTCAACAAGGCCACCCAGCTCGACAAGACCACCCGGGTCCAGGAGCTGATCCACGCCTACCGCGTGCGCGGCCACCTGATGGCCGACACCAACCCGCTCGACCACGAGCAGCGCAAGCACCCCGACCTGGACGTGCTCGAACACGGTCTCACCCTGTGGGACCTGGACCGCGAGTTCCCCACCGGGGGCTTCGGCGGCAAGCAGGTCATGAAGCTGCGCGACGTTCTGGGCGTGCTGCGCGACACCTACTGCCGCACGGTGGGTATCGAGTACATGCACATCCAGAGCCCGGAGGAGCGGGAGTGGATCCAGGCGCACGTCGAGCGCGAGCACGAGAAGCTCGACCGCGACGAGCAGCTGCACATCCTGCACCGGCTCAACAGCGCCGAGGCCTTCGAGACCTTCCTGCAGACCAAGTACGTGGGCCAGAAGCGCTTCTCCCTTGAGGGCGGCGAGTCGCTGATCCCGCTGCTGGACGGCGTGATCTCCAAGGCTGCCAAGGCCGAGCTGGACGAGGCCGTCATCGGCATGGCCCACCGCGGCCGCCTGAACGTGCTGGCCAACATCTGCGGCAAGTCCTACGGGCAGATCTTCGGTGAGTTCGAGGGCAACCTCGACCCGCGCAGCGCGCACGGCTCGGGCGACGTCAAGTACCACCTGGGCACCGAGGGCACCTTCGAGACCCAGGACGGCCAGAGGATCCGCATCTCGCTGGCCGCCAACCCGTCCCACCTGGAGACCGTCGACCCGGTCGCCGAGGGCATCGTCCGCGCCAAGCAGGACGTGCTCAACAAGGGCCCGCAGGGCTTCACCGTCCTGCCGATCCTCATCCACGGCGACGCCGCGTTCGCCGGGCAGGGCGTGGTCGCCGAGACGCTGAACCTGTCGCAGCTCCGCGGTTACCGGACCGGCGGCACGGTGCACGTCATCGTGAACAACCAGGTGGGCTTCACCACCTCGCCGTCCGACAGCCGCTCCAGCGTCTACGCCACGGACGTGGCGCGGATGGTGCAGGCGCCGATCTTCCACGTCAACGGGGACGACCCCGAGGCCGTGGTCCGGGTCGCGCACCTGGCCTTCGCCTACCGCCAGGCGTTCAACAAGGACGTCGTCATCGACCTCGTCTGCTACCGGCGCCGCGGCCACAACGAGGGCGACAACCCCGCCTTCACCCAGCCGCTGATGTACGACGTCATCGACGCCAAGCGCTCCACCCGCAAGCTGTTCACCGAGGCCCTCATCGGCCGCGGCGACATCACGGTGGAGGAGGCGGAGTCAGCGCTGCGCGACTACCAGTCGGAGCTGGAGCGGGCCTTCACCGAGACCCGCGAGGTCGAGAAGAAGCCGATCGAGCCCGGCGCCGTGGTCAAGCCCGAGGTGTTCACCGAGGGCCGCCTGGAGCACTCCGCCGTCGAGACGGCGATCAGCACCGAGACGGTCAAGCGGGTCATCGACACCCAGGTGTCGCTGCCCGAGGGCTTCACGCCGCACCCGCGGCTGGCCCCCCAGCTCTCGCGCCGCGCGACGATGGTCGAGACCGACGCGGTCGACTGGGCCACCGGTGAGCTGCTGGCCTTCGGGTCGCTGCTGCTGGACGGCCACCCCGTCCGGCTCATCGGCCAGGACAGCCGCCGCGGCACCTTCGGCCAGCGCCACGCCACGCTGATGGACCGCGAGACCGGCGAGACCCACACGCCGCTCAAGCAGTTCGACGACGGCATCACCCGGTTCCACGTGCACGACTCCCTGCTGAGCGAGTACGCGGCCCTGGGCTTCGAGTACGGGTACTCGCTGACCCGTCCCGACGCCCTGGTGATGTGGGAGGCGCAGTTCGGCGACTTCGTCAACGGCGCGCAGACCATCATCGACGAGTACATCAGCGCGGGCGAGCAGAAGTGGGGACAGCGCTCCAGCGTGACCCTGCTGCTGCCGCACGGCTACGAGGGCCAGGGGCCGGACCACTCCTCCGCCCGCATCGAGCGGTTCCTGCAGCAGTGCGCGCAGGAGAACATGACGGTGGCCCACCCCAGCACCCCGGCGAGCTACTTCCACCTGCTGCGCTGGCAGGCCAAGTCGCCGCTGGAGCGCCCGCTGGTGGTGTTCACGCCCAAGTCGCTGCTGCGCCTCAAGGCCGCCACCTCGGCCGCCGCGGACTTCACCTCGGGCCACTTCGAGCCGCTGATCAAGGACGACTCGATCGCGCCGGACAAGGTGCGGCGCGTGGTGCTGTGCTCGGGCAAGATCTACTACGACCTGGACGCGGCGCGCCGCAAGAGCGGTGACAAGCACACCGCGATCATCCGGGCGGAGCGGCTCTACCCGCTGCCGATCGAGGAGATCCGCGAGCAGCTCAAGGCCTACCCCAACGCGGGAGAGGTCCTGTGGGTGCAGGAGGAGCCGGCGAACATGGGCCCGTGGCCCTTCGTCGCGCTGGTCTTCTCCGAGCAGCTCGACCGCCCGTTCACCCGGATCTCGCGTCCGGCCTCCTCCGCGCCCGCGGCCGGTTCGGCCAAGCGCCACGAGGCCGAGCAGCGGGCACTGGTGGACACGGTCTTCCCGCCCGCCGACTAGCTCTCGGAGGGGCCGGGGCCCGGGGCGCGGTTCCGCGCACCCCGGGCCCCGGTGCGGGCCTGCGAGCACGGAGAAGGAAGAACGTGTACTACACCGATCGCGGAATCGAGGAGTTGGAGAACCGCCGCGGCGGCGAGGAGGTCAGCTTCGCCTGGCTCGCCGAGCAGCTGCGGGCGTTCACCGACATGAACCCCGAGTTCGAGACCCCGGTCGACCGGCTGGCCACGTGGCTGGCGCGGCTGGACGACGAGGACGACGAGTAGGGACCGCCTGAGGGGCCCGGGTCAGCACGACCCGGGCCCCTTCGCGTGCCCGGGGTCCTCCCCCGGCGGTCTCGGGGTTCGCCCGGAGGTCTCCCTGAAACAACCCGCCGATCCGCGACATATCTTGAGTTCGCCGCAGACGCGACATATCGTGAGACCACAGAGCGAGCGAAAGGGGCCGAGCACGATGGCACGTTGGACCATCGACAGGCCGATGACCCAGACCCTGGACGGCATCGTCGCGTTGCGGGTCCGGATCATCGGGGGCCACGTCAACATCCTTCCCACCGACGACCCGGTCACCTTCGAGGTCACCGACATCGTCGGTGAACCCCTCCTGGTCACGCAGGAGGCGGGCATCCTCACCATCCAGTACGAGGACCTCACCGGCCAGGGGCTCCTGGACCGGCTGCGGCCGGTCCAGCTCAACAGCTACAAGAGCGTGCAGCACCGCAGGGCCACCGTGAACCTGCGGCTGCCCAAGGACTGCCCGGTCGAGGTCAGCACGGCCAGCGCGCCGATCGTCGCCGCCGGGCTCAGCGCCCGCAGCCAGCTGCGGACCGCGACCGGGGAGATCACCCTGGACGACGTCTCGGGAGAGACCGAGATCAACACCGTCTCGGGCAGCACCGCCGTGCGCGAGCCCCACGGCAACCTCAAGTTCAACAGCGTGAGCGGCCAGCTGGCGGTGGCGGGCGGACGGCTGTCCGCGCTGAGCGCCAAGACCGTCTCGGGTCAGCTGCTGGTCGACACCGGCGTCGCCCCGGCGGGGCGGGTCCGGCTCACCTCGGTCTCGGGCGAGATCGCCCTGCGGGTGCCCTCCGAGACCTCGGCGACCGTGGAGCTGCGCACCGCGGCGGCGCCCGCCAAGTCCGACTTCGGGCTGGACCGGCGCAGCGCCCCGGCCAGGACGGTCCTGAGCGGGAGGATCGGCAGCGGCGTCGACCCCGCCTCCATCACCACCAACTCCGCGTCCGGTCGGACCGCGCTGCTGCGGCGCGCGCCCGAGGCACCGGCCGCGATCCCCGAGGGGGCCTGAATGAGCACCATCTTCGGCCACGGCAGACTGCGGCTGTACCTGCTCAAGCTGCTGGACGAGAACCCGCGGCACGGCTACGAGATCATCAGCCTGCTCCGCGACCGCTTCCTCGGCGTGTACTCGCCCTCTCCCGGCACGATCTACCCCCGGCTGGCCCGGTTGGAGGAGGAGGGGCTGGTCACCCACACCGAGGAGGGCGGACGCAAGGTCTACAGCCTCACCGACAAGGGCCGCGAGGAGCTGCGCGAGCGCGAGAACGACCTGAACGACCTGGAGCGGGAGATCACCGACTCGGTGCGCGACATCGCCCGCGCGGTCAAGCAGGACGTGCGCGCGACGATCAGCTCGCTGCGCGACGAGCTCAAGTTCGCCTCCGGGAGCGCGCGCCGCTCCGGACCCGAGACCCCGGGCGAACCCGCCGGGGCCGCCGGCTCCACCGGGCCCGACGACTCCACGGCCTCGGAGGAGAGCGGTCGGGGCGAGGAGACGGCGGACGCCTCCGGGAAGGAGTCCGGCGAGAGCCGCGAACAGTCCGGTCAGGGCTGCGAGGACGGCTCGCGGTGGTCCCGCGAGTGGGAGCGCTTCACGCAGGGCTTCGGCGCGTTCGGCGCCGCCTGGGGCGGCAGGCGCGGTTCCGAGCGCCCGTCGCAGGGCCCGGAGTTCGAGCGCGCGCTGCACGACTTCGGCGACCGCGTGCGCGACGTGGTCCGCGAGGCCGGACACGTCGGGGAGGCCGCCGCCACCGACCTGCGGCGCATCCTGGACGACACGGTCGAGGTGATCCGCCGGGACATGCGGCACTGGGGCCCGCCCGCCGACCGCGCGGAGGGGTCCGGGGACGGGGCCGACGGGGCCGCTCCCGCCGGGGAGGGGGCTGCCACCGCCCCCGAGACGGGGAAGCAGGAGCCCACCGCCCCGGAGCGGTCCGGAACTTCCGAGGACGAGCCCGCCCCGGAGAAGCCCGGGACTCCCGGGGACGAGCCCGCCCCCGAGGGCGGGACGCGTCCGAGGCCGTCCGCCGACCCCTGGAGCGAGGCGGTCGACGACCCCGGCGACGGCAGGTAGGCAGTGCAAGGAGGGGCCCGGAGGGCGGCGCGGGGGCGCGCCCTCCGGGCCCCGTCGTGTCCGGTGCGTCTAGCCGCGGACGACGCCGTCCTCGCGGGCCTGGGCGGCGACCGCGGCGGCGACCGCCAGGGCCACCCTCTCGTCGAAGGGGCTGGGGATGATGTAGTCGGCGGACAGCTTGTCGCCCACCAGGTCGGCCAGCGCGGTGGCGGCGGCCAGCTTCATGTTCTCGGTGATGTCCGTGGCCCCCGCGTCGAAGGCGCCCCGGAACACGCCCGGGAAGGCCAGGACGTTGTTGATCTGGTTGGGGAAGTCGCTGCGCCCGGTGGCGACCACGCTCGCGTGCCTGCGGGCGACGTCCGGGTGCACCTCCGGGTTGGGGTTGGCCATCGCGAAGATGATCGCGTCGTCGGCCATGGTGGCGACCACGGACTCGGGGACCTCGCCCGCGGACAGGCCGATGAACACGTCGGCCCCCTCCAGCGCGCTCTCGATGGACCCGCGCAGCCCGGCACGGTTGCTGATGGAGGCCAGCTCCCGCTTGACGGGGGTCAGGCCCTCGCGGCCGTCGTAGATCATGCCCTTGGAGTCGGCCACGGCGATGTCGCCGATCCCGCCGTCGACGAGCATCTTGGTGACGGCCACGCCCGCGGCGCCCGCGCCCGAGACCACGGCGCGCAGGTCGGCCAGGGTGCGCCCGGTCAGCCGGGCGGCGTTGCGCAGCGCGGCCACGGTGACGATGGCGGTGCCGTGCTGGTCGTCGTGGAAGACCGGGATGTCGAGGCGCTCGCGCAGTTGGCGCTCGATCTCGAAGCAGCGGGGCGCGGAGATGTCCTCCAGGTTGATCCCGCCGAAGGAGGGCGCCATGCGCACGACGGTCTCGACGATCTCGTCGACCCCGGTGCAGCCCAGCGCGATCGGCACGGAGTCGACGCCGGCGAACTGCTTGAACAGCAGCGACTTGCCCTCCATGACCGGCAGGGAGGCCTCGGCGCCGATGTCGCCCAGGCCCAGCACCGCGGTGCCGTCGGTGACGACGGCGACCAGGTTGCTCTTCCAGGTGTAGGTGTCGACGAGCTCGGGGGACTCGGCGATGGCGTCGCAGACGCGGGCGACGCCGGGGGTGTAGGCGAGGGAGAGTCCCTCCTGGTCGCGGACGTCCACGGACGAGGTCACGTGGAGCTTGCCGCCGCGGTGCATCGCGAAGGCGGGATCGTCGTCACGACGCGGGTTCTGGGAACGCGAAACAGTGGTCACGGCTGAAAACCCCTCAGGTCTTGCGTGTTCCACCCGCCGTCGGCCATGACGGGGGCGGACCTGGCGGTGGTGCGGACCGCGCGCGAAGACGTGACGATTGCTAGGGGGCCCTCCTCGGCGCCGGTCGGCCATGACCGGTGGTGTCGCCGGGGAGAGTCGTTCTTCGCCGGACTCCTATACGAGTTGCTGCGCGGCCGCCTCTCACGGGGATGACCCGTTACGCAATCCTCTCACAACGGTGACCACAGGAACATCGCGGGTGTGCACGATGGGACGGCACCGGCTTCTGAGTGTTAAAAGAAGATTGTCCTGAATGTCGTTCCGGCTCGGGCGGTCGGGTCACGAACCCGCCCCCGCCAGGCGTTACGCGCCCCTGAAGGAGACCCCGCGATGGCTCTGCACAAGTCCCTGCCCACGCCGTTCGCCCTCGGCGCCCTGTCCCTCGCCGGCGTCCTGGCGCTGACCGCCTGTGGCGGCGGGGAAGGCGGCGGCGGAGGCGCGGAGGAGTCGGCCGCCCCCGAGGCGCCCTCCGTCGAGGTCGATGAGGAGCTCGCGGCGCTCGTGCCCGCCGACATCGCCGAGGCCGGGACCGTCACGGTCGGCGTCGAGGCCTCCTACCCGCCCGGCGAGTACCTGGACCCCGACGGCGAGACCGTCCTCGGCTTCAACGTGGACCTCGTCAACGCCGCCATGGCCAAGCTCGGCCTGGAGGCGACGTGGGAGCCCACCGCCTTCGACTCCATCATCATCGGCGTGGACACGGGCACCTACGACCTGGGCTCCTCCTCCTTCACGGTCACCGAGGAGCGCATGGAGCAGGTCAACATGGTCAGCTACTTCTCCTCGGGCACCCAGTGGTTCGCCCAGGCGGGCAACCCCCAGGGCGTGGACCCCGACAACGCCTGCGGCATGCGGATCGCGGTGCAGTCCAACACCACGCACGACACCGACATCGAGGAGCGCAGCGCGGCCTGCGTCGACGCCGGTGAGGAGGCCATCACCATCCAGAAGTTCGAGAGCCAGCCGCTGGCCACCGAGACGGTCGTCTCCGGCGTCAACGACGCCTCGCTCGCCGACCTGCCCACCGCCGTCTACGCGCTGGACCAGACCGGCGAGGGTGTCCTGGAGCTCATCGGTGAGCAGTACTCCACCGCTCCCTACGGCATCCTCACCAACAAGGAGGACACCGAGCTGGCCGAGGCCGTGGCCGCCGCCTTCAACGCGCTCATCGAGGACGGCACCTACGCCGAGGTCCTGGGCGAGTGGGGCGTGGACGCCGGCGTCATGGAGTCCGCCGAGGTGAACCCCGAACTCGCCGAGTGAGCAGGCCGAACCACACCCACTGAGCGAAAGACCGACCCTTGTCCTCACCGACCGAACCGACGGACGGCCCGGTGTCGAAGACCTCGACACCGGGCCGTCCGGCCGACCACGTCACCGCCGTCCCCGTGCGCTACCCCGAGCGGTGGGTCGCCGCCGGGGTCATCCTCGTCCTCGCGGCCATGTTCGTGCACATGCTGTTCACGAACGACGCCTTCAACTGGCCGTTCATGTTCGACCACATGTTCTCCGAGCCGGTCGTGCGCGGCGTGTGGATCACCCTCAGCGCCACCGTGCTGTCGATGGTCATCGGCGTCGTCCTGGGCATCGTCCTGGCCGTGATGCGGCTGTCGGGCAACCCCGTCCTGGTGTCCGTCTCCTGGCTCTACACCTGGTTCTTCCGGGGCGTGCCCCGCCTGGTGCTGGCGGTGCTCTTCGGCAACATCGCCATCCTGTACCAGACCATCGAGTTCGGCCTGCCCTTCGACAACTACTGGATGCCGTGGCTGGGCCTGGAGGGCGACGCCCGCTTCTTCGAGATCGACACCCGCACCGTGCTGAGCGGCTACACCGCCGGCCTGCTGGCGCTGTCGCTGTCCGAGGGCGCCTACATGGCCGAGATCATCCGCGCGGGCCTGCAGTCGGTCAACAAGGGCCAGACAGAGGCCGCGCAGGCGCTGGGCATGGGCAAGGGCAAGGTCCTGCGCCGCATCACCCTGCCGCAGGCGATGCGGGTGGTCGTGCCGCCCACGGGCAACGAGACCATCGCCATGCTCAAGGACACGGCGCTGCTGGCCTACGTGCCGGTGACCATCGAGCTGTTCTACCAGCTCCAGGCCATCGGCTCCCGGACCTACCAGATCTTCCCGATGCTGGTCGCCGCGTGCCTGTGGTACCTGGCCATCACCAGCGTCCTGATGGTGGGCCAGTACTTCCTCGAACGCAGGTTCAACCCCGGCCAGTACGGCAGTATCCGCGACCGCATCGTCGGAGGGGCGCACAGGTGAGCGACAAGACGAAGGACCCGGGCGTCGTGGAGACCGCCGAGGGCGCCACCCTGCCCGCCGACGCGCTCGTCGTGGCGGAGAACGTGCGCAAGAGCTTCGGCCGCCTGGAGGTGCTCAAGGGCATCGACCTCCAGGTCGGTCGCGGCGAGGTCATGTGCGTGATCGGCCCGTCCGGGTCGGGCAAGTCCACGTTCCTGCGCTGCGTCAACCACCTGGAGAAGCTCACCGCCGGACGGCTGTGGGTCAACGGCGAGCTGATGGGCTACCGGCAGAAGCGCGGAAAGCTCTACGAGCTGCGCGACAACGAGATCGCCGCCCAGCGCAGCGACATCGGCATGGTCTTCCAGCGCTTCAACCTGTTCCCGCATCTGAGCGTCCTGGGCAACATCACCGAGGCGCCCGTGCAGGTCAAGCGGATCCCCCGGAGCCAGGCCAACGCCAAGGCCGTGGAGCTGCTGGAGCGGGTGGGCCTGCCCGACAAGGCCGACGCCTACCCCGACCAGCTCTCCGGCGGCCAGCAGCAGCGCGTGGCCATCGCCCGAGCGCTGGCCATGGAACCGTCGCTGATGCTGTTCGACGAGCCCACCAGCGCCCTGGACCCGGAGCTGGTCGGCGAGGTCTTGGACGTCATGCGCGACCTGGCCCGGGGCGGGATGACCATGGTGGTCGTCACCCACGAGATGGGGTTCGCCCGCGAGGTCGGCGACTCCCTGGTCTTCATGGACGACGGTCTGGTCGTGGAGTCGGGCACGCCCGCCGAGGTGCTCTCCAACCCGCGCCACGAGCGCACCCGGGCGTTCCTGTCCAAGGTGCTCTGAGCGCTCCGCGGAGGCCGCCGCGACCCCGACCCGGGCGCGGCGGCCGGTACCGGCCGGGGAAACACCCCCGGATCCCTTGACCGCGCGGCGGCGCGTCGCCAGAGTCGTGGTGTACGCGCCCCGCTCGGGAGAGGCACATGGACGCTCGCACGGAACACACACGCAGGCGCTGGGACCGGATGGCCGCCTACTGCGAGCACAGCGAGCGCTTCCAGAGCCCCGCCATGCGCCGCACCCGCGAGATCCTGTGCGCCGGTGCGCGCGGCGAGACGCTGGAGGTCGCGGTCGGGTCGGGCCGCAACCTCGCCCACTACCCGCCGCAGGTGCGCCTCACCGCCGTCGACGTCAGCCCGCGGATGCTCGACCGCGCCCGCGAGAGGGCCGAGGAGCTGGGCAGGGCCGTGCGCTTCGTGGAGGGCGACGCCCAGGAGCTGGACTTCCCCGACCGGGCCTTCGACACCGTCCTGTGCACGCTGGCGATGTGCGCCGTCCCCGACCAGGGGCGCGCCCTGGCGGAGATGTACCGCGTGCTGACGCCGGGCGGCAGGCTCCTGATGGTCGACCACATCGAGTACGCCCGCATGCCCGGGCGGCTGGTGGAGCGGCGCCGGGAGAACCCGCGCCGCCTGCCCCGGGACGTCGCCGTCGAGGCCGGGTTCGAGGTCGTCCACCACGACCGGCTGTTCCTCGGACTGGTGGAGCGGGTGGTCGCCCACCGGCCCTGAGCGGCCCCGGAGCGCGGGGGCGCCCCGCCGCAGCGCATACCCTGGATGCGACCGTGTCCCCGCCGCGCGCCAGAGGTGGTCCGATGATCCGTCCCGCACGTCCCGACGACGTTCCCGTCATCCACGCCCTGGTCCGCGAACTCGCCGAGTACGAGAAGGAGCCGGACGCGGTCGTCGCCACCGAACAGGACCTGCGCACCGCACTGTTCGGACCGGACGCGGCGGTGTTCGCGCACGTCGCCCAGGAGGACGGGGACGGCCCGGTCGTCGGGTTCGCGCTGTGGTTTCGCAACTACTCCACCTGGACCGGTAAACACGGCGTGTACCTGGAGGACCTGTACGTGCGCCCCCAGGCGCGCGGGCGGGGGCACGGACTGGCCCTGCTGCGGACCCTGGCGCGGATCTGCGTCGAACGCGGCTACACCCGGTTGGAGTGGTCGGTGCTGGACTGGAACGAGCCCTCGATACGGTTCTACGAGTCCCTGGGCTCGCGTCCCATGGACGGGTGGACGGTCCGCCGCCTGGACGGCGGCGCGCTGGACGCACTGGGCTCGGAGGGCCCCTGAGACCGGCCGTCCGTCCCGCCTTTCGCCCCGGATCGTGTGGACACGATCCGTTCGCCCTGCGTCAGTGGCAGGGTAAACCAGATACATTGCTCTCAAGCGGCAACCCCGCCCCCCGAAGGAGGGACGTGACCGAAGAAACCGCTGTGCCCACGGCCGACGCCATCGGCGTCCGGGACGCTGTCACCGTCAACATGCCCGCGGACAGCGCCTACTTGTCCGTTCTGCGGACGGCGACGGCGGGTCTGGCCGCGCGACTGGACTTCACCCTCGACGAGATCGAGGACCTGAGGATCGGTGTCGACGAGGCCTGCGCCATGCTCCTCTCCCAGGCGCTGCCGGGCACGGAACTGACCACGGAATTCGAACTCACCCCCGACGGGATGCGCATCTCCGTCTCGGTGCTCACCGCGGACGGGCGCCTGCCCGCCCGCGACACCTTCGCCTGGACCGTCCTGTCCGCCCTCGCGGGAGAGGTCGACGCGGGGGTCGGACCGGACGACCGTGTCCACATCGTCCTGTACAAACGCCGCGGCACGCTGGAGTCGGCGTGAGCGAGAGGGGGCCCGCTCTGACAGCGAAGACCGAGCACGCGGTGCCCGACAGGGCCCGCGCGAGAGAGTTGTTCGAGCGCCTCGGCGAACTCGAGGCGGACTCCGAGGAGCGCCGGCGGATCCGCGACGAGCTGGTGGAGCTCCACCTGCCCTTGGTGGAGTACCTGGCCCGCCGCTTCCGCAACCGCGGCGAGTGGCTGGACGACCTCACCCAGGTGGCCACGATCGGGCTGATCAAGTCCATCGACCGGTTCGACCTGGAGCGCGGGGTGGAGTTCTCCACCTACGCCACCCCCACCATCGTCGGTGAGATCAAGCGGCACTTCCGCGACAAGGGCTGGGCGGTGCGGGTTCCCCGTCGCCTCCAGGAGCTGAAGCTCTCGCTCACCAAGGCGGTCAGCGACCTGTCGCAGCGGGAGGGGCGCTCCCCGACCGTCGCCGAGCTCGCGGCGCACCTGCAGATGACCGAGGAGGAGGTGCTGGAGGGCCTGGAGTCCGCCAACGCCTACTCGACGGTGTCGCTGGACGCGCCCGACAGCGGGGACGAGGACGCGCCCGCGGTGGCCGACTCACTGGGCATCGTGGACGAGTCCCTGGAGGGCGTGGAGTACCGGGAGTCGCTCAAGCCGCTCCTGGAACAGCTTCCGCCGCGGGAGAAGCGCATCCTGCTGCTGCGCTTCTTCGGCAACATGACGCAGTCGCAGATCGCCCAGGAGCTGGGGATCTCGCAGATGCACGTGTCCCGTCTGCTGGCCCGCACCCTGGCGCAGCTGCGCCAGGCGCTGACCACGGACGACTGACGCGCGAGCGGTCGCCGGGGGCGGCCGCGGCGCTACTTCCCGCGCTCCTCGGGGAAGAGCGCCGCGGTCGTCGGCGGTGAGAGCACGGCCGCGGAGGCGCACACCGCCACGACCGCGAGCACCGCGGCGAGCGCGTACTGCTCGCTGGTGAACATGTAGTAGGCCACCACGGCCAGGAAGAGCTGGGTGACGAACACCGGCGTGCGCGCCCAGTCCCGCAGCTGCCAGAGCCCGCGCGCGACGAAGACCAGCAGCACGCCCGCGCCCAGTCCCAGGGCGGTCAGGGGAATCGCGCTGGTCAGGTCGCTGGCCTGGCCGGTGATCGCGGTGAAGAGGCTGTAGACCCCGCTGACCGCGGCGGCCAGCCCGATCAGGGCTTCCAGGGCGGCGGCGATGACGATGGTGACGGGACGCGAAGACACCTGACGAGCCTATACGCGCTCCGGGGGTCCCTCCCCTCGGCCCCGGCTTCGCGCACGCGGCCCCGCCCGGACAGTCGGGAGCGGCGCGCGGCGTCCGTCGAGGGCGGCCCGCCCCGGCGCAGACCCCCCCCGGCGGGCGGCGAACGCGCGGAAACCGAGCGGAGGCCCCGACCAGCCCCGACAGGGGTCCGGGCGCCCGCGGGGTTCTGGAGGCGGCGGAGGTGGGTCTGCGAGGAACGAGCCGACCCACCGCAGACGACGAAGGTTCCCGCTCCCTGGGCGCCCGGACACGGGCCGAAGCGGAGCGGAGGCCCCGACCAGCCCCGACAGGGGTCCGGGCGCCCGCGGGGTTCTGGAGGCGGCGGAGGTGGGTCTGCGAGGAACGAGCCGACCCACCGCAGACGACGAAGGTTCCCGCTCCCTGGGCGCCCGGACACGGGCCGAAGCGGAGCGGAGGCCCCGACCAGCCCCGACAGGGGTCCGGGCGCCCGCGGGGTTCTGGAGGCGGCGGAGGTGGGTCTGCGAGGAACGAGCCGACCCACCTCAGACGACGAAGGTTCCCGCTCCCTGGGCGCCCGGACACGGGCCGAAGCGGAGCGGAGGCCCCGGGAGATACGCCCTAGACTGGCGTGGTGCGCGCCCTTCTCATCATGAACCCCCAGGCCACCACGACCACGTCACGCACGCGTGAGGTGATCATGGGTGCCCTGGCGTCGGAGCTGGACGTCACCGTGTCCGAGACCGAGTACCGCGACCACGCGGGCGAGCTGGCCCGCGAGGCGGCCGGGAACGGGTACGAGCTGGTGCTGAGCCTGGGCGGCGACGGCACCGTCAACGAGGTGGTCAACGGCCTGCTCACCACCCCCGAGGGGCTCAGGCGCCCCCGCTACGCGGTGATCCCCGGCGGCAGCGCCAACGTCTTCATCCGGTCCCTGGGCGTGCCCGGCGACCCCGTGGAGGCCACCGGCCTCGTGCTGGAGGCGGTCCGCGAGGGCCGCGAGCGCGAGATCAACCTCGGCCGGATCACCAGCGACCAGGACGACCGCTACTTCACTTTCTGTGCTGGTTTCGGCTGGGACGCCGACGTGGTCCAGCAGGTGGAGAACGAGCGCGCCAACGGGCGCAGGGCCACTCCCGCGCTGTACGCGGAAGTGGCGGTAAAGCTGTTCTTCCAGGGGGATATCCGCGATCCGTCACTAAGCGTGGTCAGTCACGGAAGGTCCCTTGTGGGGGCGTATTTCGCGCTCGTCACCAACACCACGCCCTGGACCTACGCGGGGGCGCTGCCGCTTCAGCCGACCCCGTCCTCCCGTTTCGATCTGGGCCTGGACGCTTTCGCGCTGACCCACTCCTCGCACGCGCTCACGGGGTGGATCCTTTCCCAAATGTTCTTCCCCAAAGGCCTTCCCGCACGTGGGGACGGCTACGTGACGTGGCATGACCAGGACTCTCTCCAGATCACGTCATCCCACCCCAGGGCCTTCCAAATCGACGGCGAATACCTGGGAGACCGCGAACAGGTCAACTTCCACTCTGTACCGAAGGCATTACGAATCGTCTGTTAATTGCGCCGAAAGACGCCATTCCGAGCCACTGTGACGCACCCGACACGCCGAACAGGACCTTCGGCCTCGGCAGCTCTTGCATGGGCCGATCGATGCTGTCACGCTCAAGATATCGCCGCGAGTTACAGGCGAGTTAATTGGGGCGCTTCCCACATGGCCGTGGGATGAAACCTGGACGGACCTCGGCCCGAACACCCCTTCCGATGGAACCCATCCATCGGGCGCCCTTCGCCCGTTACGGACGCGCACAAGATCGTGAAAAGCTTCACAAGCCCCCGATCGCCTCACCGTGAGGAGTGGACCGCATGGACTGGCGCCATGACGCAGCCTGCCGTGACGAAGACCCCGAACTCTTCTTCCCCATCGGGAACTTCGGCCCCGCACTGATCCAGATCGAAGAGGCCAAAGCGGTCTGCAACCGCTGCCCGGTCAGCTCGGCCTGTCTGCGCTGGGCCCTGGAGAGCGGCCAGGACGGCGGCGTCTGGGGCGGCACCAGCGAGGACGAGCGCCGCGCGCTCAAGAAGCGCCGCGGCAGCGCCTACCGCACCATGGTGAGCAGCTGAGGCCCCGCGCACGGTAGGGCCCCGGGGGTCCCCGGGAGACCCCGGGGAGTCCAAGGTCCCGAGGAGTCCCCGCGCGGCGCGGCGGGGACCGCTCCCGGGGCCGTCGCGGGCCGGTGCGCCCGGCGGCCCCTCGGACCGGCCCCGCGCGCGGTCCGCGCGAGCCCCCGTGTCAGGGCAGCTCACCCTCCTCGTGCTCCAGCGGCAGGCTGATCGCCACCTCGGTCCCTCCGCTCTCCTTGGGCTTGATCGCCAGGGTTCCCCCCAGCTCACCCACGATGAGGGTCCGCACGATCTGCAGGCCCAGGCTCGTGGTGCCCTCCAGGTCGAAGTCCTCGGGCAGCCCCCCGCCGTCGTCGGAGACGGCCAGCTCCAGGCTGCTCGGCCCCGGGTAGCCCGGCTGCGCGTCGAACCTGCGCACCCGCACCTCGATCCGCCCCGGCCCCTGTCCCAGGCCGTGCTCCACGGCGTTCTGCACCAGCTCGGCCAGGACCATCGACAGCGGTGTCGCCACCAGCGCGTTCAACAGGCCGAAACCGCCGATCCGGCGCGGCACCACCGCGGTGCCCGTGGAGGAGACCTCCGCCGCCATCTGGATCACCCGGTCGGCGATGTCGTCGAAGTCCACCACCTCGTCGGGGGTGTGCGAGAGCATCTCGTGCACGATCGCGATGGACCCGACCCGGCCCACCGCCTCGTCCAGCGCCGCCCGCGCCTCGGGCACGTCCAGGCGCCGCGCCTGGAGGCGCAGCAGGGCGGCGACCGTCTGGAGGTTGTTCTTCACCCGGTGGTGGATCTCCCGGATGGTGGCGTCCTTGGTCATCAGCTCGCGCTCGCGGCGGCGCAGCTCGGTGACGTCGCGCACCATCACCAGGGCGCCGATGCGCACCCCGTCGATGACCAGGGGGATGGCGCGCAGCTGCACGGTGACCCCGCGCGCGTCCACCTCGGCCTCCTGCGGCGCCCGACCGCTGGCCGTGTAGGTCAGCGCCTCGTCGCGCGCCTCGCCCGGGGCCGCCAGCTCCAGCGTGGTGCGGTCCAGGCGCGCCCCCACCAGGTCGGCGGTCAGGCCCAGCCTGCGGTAGGCCGACAGGGCGTTGGGGCTGGCGTAGACCACCTCGCCGTTCTGGTCCAGGCGCAGCAGCCCGTCTCCGACCCGGGGCGAGCGCACCATCAGGGGGCCCTGGTCACTGAACGGGAACGCGCCCTCGGCGATCATCTGGGCCAGGTCACCCGCGCTCTGCAGGTAGGTCAGCTCCAGGCGGCTGGGCGTGCGCGCCGAGCTGAGGTTGGTGCTGCGCTGGATGACCCCGATGAGGTTGCCCTGGCGGCGCACCGGAATGGTCTCCTCGCGCACCGGGACGCCACCCGACCAGTCCGGGTCGCCGTCGCGGCAGATGCGCCCCTCCTCCCAGGCGCGGTCGATCAGGGCCCTGCGCCCGATGACGCGCGGCGCCGAGCGGGACGTGACATCGGTCATGTCGTCGCGCAGGACGGTCTCGACCAGGTCGTCCTGGAAGGCGGTGGGCCCGGTGGTGGGACGCATCTGGGCGATGGCCACCCAGCCGTCGTCCTCGCGCAGACGCACCCACAGCACGAGATCGGCGAAGGACAGGTCCGCCAGGAGCTGCCAGTCCGAGACCAGGGAGTGGAACCACTCCAGGTCGGCCTGTTTGAGTGACGTGTGTCGCCAGATGAGATCACTGAGGTGAGGCACTCACAAATCATCCCATGAAGGCGTGCATACTCAAGAGGTACGCACTCGACCAGTGGTCCACACCAATCGGCGGCCGCCACCCCCGCCGTGCCGACCACACCGGGAGGGTTGTGGGGCAAGCGCGGGACTCGGCGAAGGAGACTGATGACTGGTCAGCGCACACTGGACGGCAACCCCCGGGTGCCGAAGTACTACCAGGTGAAGAAGCAGCTCCTGGAACTGATCGAGGCGATGCCCGCGGGCAACCCGGTCCCCCCGGAGCGCGCCCTGGCGACCCAGTTCGGCACCTCGCGGACCACCGTGCGCCAGGCGCTCACCGAGATGGTGGTCGAGGGCCGTCTGCTGCGCATCCAGGGCAAGGGCACCTTCGTGGCCAAGCCGAAGGTGGCACAGGTCCTGCAGCTGACCAGCTACACCCAGGAGATGCGCGCGCACGGCCTGCACCCCGCCACGCGCATCCTGGACGTGAGCTACATCAACGCCGACGACCAGCTCGCCGAGCTGCTGGCCATCCGCTCCGGCGGACGCGTGCTGCGCATCGAGCGGCTGCGGCTGGCCAACGGCGAGCCGATGGCCGTGGAGACGGCGCACCTGGCCGCGCGGCGCTTCCCGGGCCTTCGTCGGCAGCTGGACCGCTACGCGTCGCTCTACGAGGCTCTGGCGAGCGCCTACGACGTCTCCCTGGCCGAGGCGGAGGCCTCGATCGAGACCGTCCTGGCCACGCCCAACGAGGCGCGGCTGCTGGGCGTGGACGTGGGCCTGCCGCTGGTGCTGCACTGCCAGCACAGCTTCGACGGCGACGGGCACCCGGTGGAGTGGGTGCGCTCGCTCTACCGGGGCGACCGGTACAAGTTCGTCACACGCCTGCGCCCGCCCCGGGACTGACCCCCGTGCGTGCGGGCGCCGGAGCAGGGCGCTCCCGCGCCCGCCCGGCCCCCGCGGGGCCGTGACAGGGGCCGCCCCCGTACTCGGGGCCGGCTGGGCCCCGCCGGACGGGCCCCGGGGGTCAGAGGCGGGAGAGCACCGTGGCCAGCGCGTCCACCACGCGGGGGTCGTACTCGCTGTCGGTGTCCATGCGCAGGCGCTCCAGGACCGCCGTGCGGCGCTCGGCGTCGCCGCTGTCGCCCACGAGGTCGTCGAAGGCGTTGGCCACCTTGATGATCCGGCTGCCCAGCGGCGGGACACCCTCGTCGCCGTCCCCGGCGAGGGGCTCGCACTGGCGGCGGACCGTCTCGGCCACGTTGTCCAGGACGCCGGTCTCCCGGATGATCGCCGAACCCAGTTCGGCGATGCGCCGCTGCTCCCTGGGCGAGGCGAGCACGGTGGCGCCGCCCGCGATGGGCTCGCGCAGGGACAGCTGGCCGATGTCGTGCATCAGGGCGGCGTACTCCAGCTCCAGCAGTTCGGCCTCGGCCAGGCCCAGTTCGCAGGCGATCCCGTGCGCCAGGTGGCTGACCCGGCGCGAGTGCCCGTTCTCCACGTAGCCGCCCACCTCGGTGACCCGTGACAGCGCCCGGACCGTCTCCAGGTAGGTCCGGCGCACCTCCGCGTGGCGGCGGAAGGCCACCTGCGAGACCAGCAGCGGGGCGATGAACACCAGCAGACCGCCCAGGCCGGTCACCGTGCAGGCCAGCGCGATCAGCACACCGCTGGAGCCGATCGCGGCGCCGGTGGCGAACTGGGCGCGCAGTTCGTCGCGGACCGCGACGGAGGCGCTGGTGCGCAGGCGCTCGGCCCGCAGCACGGCCGCCAGCAGGGAGTCCGCCGCCCAGACGAGCATGACCAGCGCCGCCATCAGCAGCGTGGCCGTGACCGAGGGGCCCGACAGGTGGAGCTGGTCGGCCAGCGGCCGGAAGGCGGTCGCCAGCGCAGCCGCGACGAGCACCCTGCGGGCCACGTCCTCCACCCGGGGGCTGCGGCCCACCGCGATGTGCGGCAGCTCGCCCAGCGCCACGCCCAGGGCGACCACCGCCACCACCTGCCAGGCGGAGTGGTGCAGCGGCCCCGAGCCCAGCGACAGCAGGAACGCGTAGCTGATCGCGCCGGCCGAGGCGATGGGGGCCACCTCCCGGTGACCCGGCAGGGTGATCCGCGCCAGCTCACCGGCCGCGACGACCAGGCAGAACGCCAGCGCCACGTGCGGTTCCACGACCCCGGTCGAGGCCGTCCACACCAGCGCGGCCAGGGCGCCCGAGCCCACCGAGCCGACCAGTGCCGCGCGCACCGGCCGCGAGGTCCGCCAGATCGGCCCGCGCGGGCGCTGGTGGTTGAGGGCGCCGCCCTCGGGGCCGCTCAGCACGGGTCCGGCCGACCGGGCCCCGTCCGACTGTCTCTGCGTCATCATCGTTCACGCCCGCCCGTCACTGCCTCGGCGGAGGCCGCGGCGTCCGCGGGGGCGGCCTCGTCGGCCGCCGCCCCTGCGGAGGACGGCTCACCGGCGGCGCGCTCCTGGGCGGAGGCGTCGGCGGGCACCTCCTCCGGTCCCCCGGTCCGGCCGGACTCCTCCACGGAGCGCTCGGCCGCCTCCGACCCGTAGCAGCCGCCCGGAGGCTCGGCGATGTCGGGGGTCTCCCAGCCCTCGCGTTCGACGGCGCGCACGAGCGCCTCGACCATCCTGGGGTCGAACTGGGTTCCGGCGCAGGCCCGCAGCTCGGCGACGGCGTCCTCCACCGACCACGCCCTTCGGTAGGAGCGCGTGGAGGTCAGGCAGTCGAAGACGTCGGCGACGCTGATGATGCGCGCCGACTCGGGTATCTCCATCCCCACCAGGCCCATGGGGTACCCGCGCCCGTCCAGGCGCTCGTGGTGGTGCCGGATCCCGGCCAGCGCCTCGTCGAGGAAGCTGATCTCGCGCACGATCTCGTAGCCGCGCGTGGGGTGCAGCTTGATGGTCGCGTACTCGTCGTCGGTGAGCTTGCCGGTCTTCTGCAGCACCTTGGTCGGCACTCCGAGCTTGCCGATGTCGTGCAGCATCCCGGCGTAGCGGATCTTCTGCACCCGGTCGGCGGACATGCCCAGCTCCCGGGCGATCATGGCGGCGCCCTCGGCCACGCGCATGCAGTGGCCCCGGGTGTAGTAGTCCTTGGTCTCCACCGCCTGGCACAGGGTGGCCAGGGTGGCCTCGTGCGCGCGCGCCTCGTCCAGCTGCTGGGCGAAGGTCCAGCGCGCGATGAACAGCGGGAGCAGCACCAGCAGCGGTGCGATCAGGCCGACCCCGCCCCAGACCGCGGCGATGGCCAGGCCGAGCATCTGGTAGCCCATGGAGGAGAGCTCGACCCCCACCAGCGGGCGCCAGTCGAACCGGCCCCGGGAGCCCCCGGGGCGCACGACGCCCAGGGTCCACATCAGGACGGCAACGAGCGCCGAGTTGACCAGGGAGTGGGTCAGGACGGCGGCGACGTAGGGGAGGACGATGGCCGGGAAGTCCTCCCGGCCGGGTTCTCCCACCGTTCCGCCGAGTAGAAGGTAGACGTGTCCGGCCGCGTAGGCCGCCAGTGCGAACTGTGCTCCGTTGAACGCCCTCTTGACGAGGTTCTGCTTGCGGATGACGAAGCAGGAGGCGAAACCGACCACCGCCGCCCCGACCGGTCCGACCAGGACGACGGCGGCCAGGGCGACCGCCGAACTCGGCGAGATCCCCGCCTTGACGCCCGTCAGGACCGCCGTACTGATCGACTCCGCGACCACGAAGAGAATCGCGATCAGGACCAGTGTGTGCAGATCCAGTCCCGTGTAGGGACCGATGAGCATGATGGTGACAGCACTGACAACGATGATTCCGACGTAGACACGCGCGCCCCCAGGAAGAGCCCGCACCCCCGTTCACCCCCCGCCGACGACGACCGGACTGTCATGGTTTCACCGGTTCTGTTCTACCACCAGGACCATCCACTGAAGGCGGTTACCACCCAAAGAACTCCCGTCACCGCGTGGAGCATGCCGAAGAACACCGTTGTCCCCTCTCCCCCGACGCGTGCGCACCGTCTTTTTCCCCGGGCACGCCGCGTAAATTACCCCATTCGTTGGATATGGCGTCCAGTTTAACGGGCAACGACAGCGCCCCGATTACCCCCAACCCGAACTACCGTCACCGCACCCCCTCCCACTGGCACCAAGTTCCGGAATATGGAATTACGAATTCAATTAGTGATGCTCTTCGATCACCCTGAGTAACCACACCCCCGGGCGCGAAGGCGCACGAAGATCCACCGCCTGGGCGCTTGCCCTGCCGCCCAACGACCGGAACCACCAGGCATGACTACCCCAGGTAACCGAACGACACGGTGTCCGGATCCGGACAGAAAAAACATTCCGAGTGGGTCACGACGGGGAACGGCCCGGGCGTGCCGGGCGTGTCGGGGGAGGAGCCGGGAACACGGCCCGGAAGTGCCTGACCAAAAACCCGACAGGCGCGGGGAATACGGCACGACATTCCCGCAAAAGTACATAAAAGCCACACATCACTTCAGGGCGCGCTAACAACGAAACCGGGTACAAAAACCAACAAAAAGGTGGCGGAAGCTGGAATTCCAGCTTCCGCCACCAGGTGTGCCAGGTTTCGTCGGATACCGGGCTCGCTCCTGCCCGGCCCCTCAGGAGGGCGCGGTGCCCGGGCTTTCCACGCGCGCCTCCCGCGCCAACTGCTCCGTGCGCGCCCGGGCCAGGCGGCTGAGCACCTTGTCCCTCAGGTCCATCGGAACCGGATCACAGCCGCAGTGCTTGGCCACGAGCTTCTTCACCGCCTCCTCCAGCCCGTACTCGTCGAGGCAGGGCCCGCACCCGTCCAGGTGCTCGCGCACCTGTTCGTAGTTGCCCTCCTCCAGCTCCCCGTCGATGTAGGTGTAGAGCTTGGCGAGCACCTCGCTGCACGGGGTGTCGCTGTGTTCGCCGTGGCCGCCGCTCATTGCCGGTCTCCTCGATCCGAGACGTCCTGTCCCCGTCCGCGCGGGGACGTCCCCGAGGCGACCGCGCCGGCCTCGGCCGCCGCCCTCGCCGGCAGGAACCCCCGCTCCACCGCGTACTCCTCCAGCATCGACCTGAGCTGGCGGCGCCCGCGGTGCAGCCGGGACATGACCGTCCCGATGGGCGTCCCCATGATCTCGGCGACCTCCTTGTACGCGAAGCCCTCGACGTCGGCGAGGTACACCGCGATCCGGAAGTCCTCGGGCAGCTCCTGGAGCGCCCGCTTGACGTCGGTGTCGGGGAGGTGTTCGAGCGCCTCGGCCTCAGCCGACTTCAGGCCCGCCGCGGTGTGCGACGCGGCCTGCGCCAGCTGCCAGTCCTCGACGTCCTCGGTCCCCGCCTGCTTCGGTTCGCGCTGCTTCTTGCGGTAGGAGTTGATGAAGGTGTTGGTGAGGATGCGGTAGAGCCACGCCTTGAGGTTCGTTCCCTGTTTGAACTGGTGGAACGAACCGAACGCCTTGGCGAAGGTCTCCTGTACGAGATCCTCCGCGTCGGCGGGGTTACGGGTCATCCGCAGCGCCGCGGAGTAGAGCTGGTCGAGGAAGGGAAGCACGTCCCTCTCGAAGCGCTCTTCCCGTTCCTCGGCTGTCTCCTGCTCCTGGCCCTGTTCCAAGCCCGTCGGCCTCCTCGCGCTGGTCCCGGTTGGGGCGTCCATACCCCAACGATACGGTCCCATGGCACGGACCCGCGCATCGGCGCCGCGTGGCGCCGACACCGTCTCCTCGCGCTCCAGGCACGTCCCGGCTGTCGGCATGGTCTGTCGGCCCTCCCCGCATACTCGCGTGTGGCGCGCCCGGACGCTGCTGCTCCGGGCGCGGTGTAGGGGAGAACAACGCTTCGCCCGAGCTGATTCCGCGCCGCTGGGGGACGAAGGTCCCCTCCTTGGGCGAACTTTGTCGTTTACCTCCGTCAGCGGAGGTGAGGCATGGCAGAGTGCGGGTAGGACACCTGGAGGATGGGAGAGGAGTGCACGTGCGACCGTCCCCGACCCCGGCCTCCGACCGCCCCCGTTCCACGGCTGCCCAGTTCGCCACCCCCGACCGCCTGTCGGACTACTGGCGATTCTACTGGGCGGTCGCCGAGGCGCAGGTCGCCCGGTGGCTCCCCGACACCCCCTCCCTGCTGCTCGACCTCTCCGGCGCGGACTACCAGGGCGCCCCGCGCGCCGTGGCCGCCGGACACGACGTGGTGACCCTGCTGCCGTCGGTGGACGTGGCCGTGCGCCGCCCGCTGACCCTGGTGAACGGGCGCGCGGTGGTGCCCCGGCCCGCCCGGCGCGGACGGCTGCGCCACGTGGTGGGCGACTCCGCCTTCCTGCGCAGCTTCGCCCCGGACTCCTTCGACGGGGTCATCGCCGACAACCGGGTGCTGTCCCGGCACCTGGCCACCGAGGAGGCGCTGGCCCGGGTCAGCCGGGTGCTGCGCCCGGGGGGCCGCGCCCTGCTGTGCGTGGACTCGGTGGTGCTGGGCATGGCGATGCTGGCCGAGCAGGACCGCTGGCCCGAGCTCAGCCACGCGCCCAACGCGGACGTGCTCCTGGTGCCCTGGCCGGACGGCTCCATCACGCGGTGCTTCACGGCCGAGCAGCTCACCGAGGCGCTCACCGACGCCGGTCTGGAACTGGAGTGGATCAAGCCCCGCACGGTGCTGTCCGCCTCCACGGTGGAGATGATGCTGGCGCGCGACCCGAGGTCGATGGGACGCCTGGTGGAGATGGAGCTGCGCGCCACGGAGTCCGACGACTACGTGGGCGTGCACCTGGTGGCGAGCGCGCGCAAGCCCGGCTAGGGCCGTCCTCCGCCGACCGGGCGCACCGGAGGGGCTGGGCCGCGCGGCCCAGCCCCTGTTCGCGGCCGCTACTCCGCCAGGGGCAGGTAGACCCGCTTACCCTGCTCGGCGAACTCCGCCGACTTGTCGGCCATGCCCTTCTCGATGGCGGCCACCGTCTCCAACCCGTTCTCCTCGGCGTACCTGCGCACGTCCTGCGTGATCTTCATGGAGCAGAACTTCGGCCCGCACATGGAGCAGAAGTGCGCGGTCTTGGCCGGTTCGGCGGGCAGGGTCTGGTCGTGGAAGGACTGCGCGGTCTCGGGGTCCAGGGCCAGGTGGAACTGGTCCTGCCAGCGGAACTCGAACCGCGCCTTGGACAGCTCGTCGTCCCACTCCTGCGCCTTGGAGTGGCCCTTGGCCAGGTCGGCGGCGTGCGCGGCGAGCTTGTAGGTGATCACACCGGTCTTGACGTCGTCCCGGTCGGGCAGCCCCAGGTGCTCCTTGGGGGTGACGTAGCACAGCATCGCCGTACCGAGCCAGCCGATCTGGGCGGCGCCGATCGCGGAGGTGATGTGGTCGTAGCCGGGCGCGACGTCGGTGGCCAGGGGGCCGAGCGTGTAGAACGGCGCCTCGCCGCACAGCTCCTCCTCCAGGCGCACGTTCTCCGCGATCTTGTGCATCGGCACGTGTCCGGGTCCCTCGATCATCACCTGCACGTCGTGCGCGCGGGCGATGTGGGTGAGTTCGCCCAGGGTGCGCAGCTCGGCGAACTGGGCCTCGTCGTTGGCGTCGGCGATCGACCCCGGCCGCAGCCCGTCACCGAGGGAGAAGGTGACGTCGTACTCCCGGAGGATCTCGCACAGCTCCTCGTAGTGGGTGTACAGGAAGCTCTCCCGGTGGTGGGCCAGACACCAGGCCGCCATGATCGAGCCGCCGCGCGAGACGATGCCGGTGACCCGGCGGGCGGTGAGCGGCACGTAGCGCAGCAGCACGCCCGCGTGGACGGTCATGTAGTCCACGCCCTGCTCGCACTGCTCGATGACGGTGTCGCGGTAGACCTCCCAGCTCAGCGCGGCCGGGTCGCCGTTGACCTTCTCCAGGGCCTGGTAGATGGGCACGGTCCCGATCGGGACGGGCGAGTTGCGCAGGATGCGCTCGCGGGTCTCGTGGATGCGCTTGCCGGTGGACAGGTCCATGACGGTGTCGGCCCCCCAGCGGGTGGCCCACACCATCTTCTCCACCTCCTCCGGGACGGAGGAGGTGACGGCGGAGTTGCCGATGTTGGCGTTGATCTTGACCAGGAAGTTCTTGCCGATGATCATCGGCTCTGACTCGGGGTGGCACCGGTTGGCGGGGATGACCGCCCGGCCCACGGCCACCTCCCGGCGGACGAACTCGGGGTCCACGCCCTCCCGGGCGGCCACGAACCGCATCTCGGGGGTGATGGTCCCGGCCTTGGCGTGGGCCAGCTGGGTGGTCGCGCCGCCGGAGGGGGCGGGCTCGTGGGCCCACTCCCCGCGGGTGGGGGCCAGGCCCCGGTGGACGTCGATGTACGCGGTGTCGTCGGTGTACGGGCCTGAGGTGTCGTACAGGTCGAAGTGGCTGCCGTTGCTGAGTTCCACCCGGCGCTGCGGGACGCGGAGGGTGTGCCCCTCGGGGGTGGCGACCTCCCGGTAGACCTTGCGTGATCCCATGATGGGACCGGTGGTCACCCGGTGGTCGGCGGTGGAACTGACGTCGCGGCCGTCGAGAGCCGTCATGGCATGCCTCCCTACGTCGGAATTACCCGAACAGGTTCTGCGGTCGGCGACACCGTTGAGTCGCCCTCTCAGCCCGCCATGGCGCGAGCTCCCGCGTTGCGTATGAAGATGTGGGGGCGTCTGGGGCGCCCCGGGCACGCGGGACCGGGGCGGTCCCCGGCCCGTGCGGCCCCCGACACTGTATCCGGCCGCGGAGCGGGGCTGTCCACCCTCCCCGGGATACAAAACTGTCCCCCGCACGCCACTCCCGGCGGAGCGGACGGCACGGGTCCGTGCCGCTCTCCCCCCGGGTCAGAAGAGCGTCTGCGGCTCGTCTCCCCCGGTGTCGGAGAGCGGTTCGAGCAGGTCGGGGCGGTTGTTCTTGATGCTGTTGACGTCGGTGGAGACCTCGTCCACGTCGAAGCGGTCGGCCGGGGTGGTCTGGAGCAGGTGGGCCAGCTCGTCGGCCCCGGTCGCCGGGTCCAGCCAGGCCGCCCAGTCCTCGGGGGGCACGACGACGGGCATGCGCTCGTGGATGTGGGCGAGCTCGGGGGCCGCCTCGGTGGTGACGACGGCGCAGCTCCACACCCACGCGGCGGGGTCGTCCTCGGCCGCCTCCGGGTCGCGCCAGCGCTCGAAGATCCCCGCCATGGCCAGGGGCCGGTCGTCGGGGTAGTGGATGGAGTAGGGCTTCTTGTCCGCCTTGGCCTTGCGCTTCTTGTGGTGGGGGTCGGTGACCGGCGAGGTGCTGGCCTGCACGGTCCCGTCCCGGCCGATCAGCTGCCACTCGTAGTAGGCGTCGGCGGGCAGCAGGCAGCGGCGGCGCCGGAAGGCCGTGCGGAAGGCGGGCTTGTCGGCGATGGTCTCGCTACGGGCGTTGATCATCCGGTAGCCGATGTTGCGGTCCTTGGCCCAGGAGGGCACCAGGCCCCAGCGCATGGTGTGCAGGGAGCGGGGCCCCGGCTCCCCCCGGTCCCCGGCCTGCGGGGGCGGGCCGAGCACGGCGTACACCGGCCTGCCCGGTGAGATGTTGTAGTCCGGGTCCAGCTCCTCCAGCGGCGGCCACGCCCGGGGATCGGTCTCCTCGGGAAGGGCCTGCTCGGGCAGGCCGAAGGCGAGCTGCAACTGGTGCACGTTCCTGGACTGGGCATAACGACCGCACATGGGTGTGATCCTACGGTCGAAACAGCTCCTTCTCTCCCGGAACACCCGTATCCGCCGGTGTTTCCCACCCCTGGGGCACCGGGCACGGCCCGCCGGTCCCGCCGGGTCTCAGCCGGGCGCCGGTGCGGCGGGCTCCTCTGCACGGTCGGGGCCCCGCTCCGCGCCCCCGTCCGCGTTTCGGTCCCGCCGTGCCCGGACCAGGCCGACCAGCACGGCCAAGCCGCCGAGCGGGGCCAGCGTCCACGGAGCCCACGAGGAGAGGGCGCGCAGCAGCACCGAGCGCACGCGGGCCTGCTCGGCCTGGGCCGCGACCTGCTGCTCGGCCAGGACCAGCTGCGCGTGCAGCAGGGGCGCCTCACCGCTGTCGTTCTGCGGGCGCAGGGTCTCCGCGCGGGTCTCGTGGGCGTTGACCACGATCCCGCTGACCGGCTCCACCCAGAACGTCCGGCTGACCTCCAGCCAGCGGGTGGCGGTGACCGTGCCCGCGGCCCCGGAACGGAACAGGGAGGCGGGAACCGGGCGGGCCGAGTCGGGCACCTGGGTGGACTCGATCCACTGGCTGTACCGGCGCACCCGCACCCCCGCCACCTCCTCCCACGCCTGGAACTCCAGCATCGGCGCCGACCGCACCTCTGCGTCGTAGAAGGGGTACTCGCCCTGCTCGTCGCCGGGCGGCCAGAAGTGCACCAGCCCCGCCTGCCGGACCGCCCGGTCGCCGTCGACGTGCTCACCGCAGCAGTTGACCGCCCGGCCGGTCTCCCGGTCGACGATGACGCGGCGGCTCCAGTGGTCGATCATCCGGTCGGGCACGGAGGTGTCCACCGACATCTCCCACGCCGACCAGTCGCCGCCGTGCGCGGAGGCGTCCACCCGGGTGACCCGGCTGAGCTCGGCCGACTCCACCCACGACCACGTGGAGGTGTCCAGGTAACCGGCGTCCTCGTCCAGCATGCGGATGTCGAACTCGGCACCGGCGGGCAGCAGGGCCATCCGCTCGTACACGTAGAGCGGGAGCAGGGCGGCCAGGGTGAGCAGGAAGGCGCCCGCGGCCACCAGCAGGGTGCCGCGGGGCAGGGAGCGCCCCGGTCGGCGCTCGGGGCCGACCTGGCTGGGGGCGGCCCCACCGAAGCCGAGCGCGCTCATGTCCGGGCCTCCTCGGGGTCGTTCTCCCACCGGTCGTCGTCCGGGGAACCCCCGCCGCGGGGAGCGCCGTCGACCTCATCGTTCGCAGGGGGCGCCGAACCCTCGGCGGCGCCGTCGGCCCCACCGGCTTCGGCAGCACCAGTCCCGTATCTCTCACCGGCAGCCTCCGCAGCCGCAGTCCCCTGCCCCTCAGGAGCCGTGTGGGCCCCCGAGGCCCTGTTGGCCTCGCGGTCTCCCCCGGTGTCAGCAGCTTCGGGTCCACGTTCCCCACGAACCCCACCAGCACCGCTGGCCCCCGCGACCGCAGTCCCCTGCCCCTCAGAAGCAGCATGGGCCCCGGAGGCCCTGCCCGCCCCGACAAGGACAGCACCGTTAGCCCCACCGGCCGCATCGGTCGCACCGTCGGATGGAGCGGACCCGTCCGCCCCGCCGCCGGCGGCGTTCGCGGCGGCGGCCCGGGCGCGGACCGACGGCGGATCGGCGTCGGCGTCCTCACCGTCGCCCGGCTGGCCCAGGGCCAGTACGAGCCGGGCCAGCGCGGGCAGGCACAGCAGCTGGGAGACCCAGCCGCGCAGCGCTCCCCCGAGCACCTCGGTCACGTCGTGGAAGGGCATGTACAGCGCCAGGTAGGTGCCCGCGCCCATGGCGAGTCCCGCCAGCGCCAACGACGCCGCCACCGGCCAGGGCCCCGCCAGGAGCGGCAGCGTCCGCCCGCCCATGGAGGGCCTTCCCGGTTTGGCGTGCCGCAGCCTCCGGGGCGCCCGGCGCCCCAGCCACCACATGCACACCAGGATCACCGCGACCAGGGCGGCTCCGACCGCACCGGCCACCCACACCCCGTAGGCCAGGCCCAGCGGCAGCACGACCCGCCTTCCCAGCCACCCGGGTCCGGCGCCGGGCAGGGCGCGGGCGCCCCGAGGGGCCGCGGCCCCGGCCGGCGCTCCCCCGGGCAGCAGGCGCCCGGGCCACAGGGCGGCGACCACCAGCACCGCGGCCAGCGCGGCGCCCACGGCCAGGGCCCGGTGGTAGGCGGTGTCGGGCGCGTAGGTCAGGGTGACGGTGCCCGCGCTGCCCGCGGGCAGCACCCAGGCCTGTTTCCAGCCCTCCAGCCGGACCGGCTCCAGGGCCGCGTCCGCCCCCTCCAGGCGGGCCTGCCAGCCCTCGTTGAAGTTCTCGTTCACCACCAGGAGGCTGTCCTCGGCCGCGTCCGCGTCGAAGCGGCGCTCGCCCGGACCCCAGGCGTGCACCTCCTCCACCTCGGCCATGGTGACCTCGGGCCGGTCCGAGACGGGGTCGGCGGACTCCACCAGGGCCGAGCGCACCTCGTAGCGGTTGCCCGGATCGACCACGATCCGGTTCTCGCCCCCGACCAGGTCCAGGTCGGTGCAGCTCTCGTAGCGCAGCGGGCGGCCGGCGAGTTGGTCGGCGAGGGTGCCCCGGCTGATCCGCGTCTCCACCCGCTGGTCGTTGACCCGCAGCGTGGGGCCCAGGCCGCACGCGGTGGAGGCGTCGCCCTCCGGCAACGGCTCCACCGGGTCCACCCCGGGCAGGGTGACGGTGCCGACCTCCAGGGCCTGCCCCTCGGGCCGTTCGAAGGTCACCCGCAGCGACTCCGCGGTGAACTCGGCGAAGTCCACCCGGCCGCTGCCGTCCAGCCACCCCTCGCGCACGGTGCCGCCGCCCTCGACGGTCACCCGGATCGGCCTCAGCACGCTGTCGGCGCGGGGGAACTCCACCTCCAGGTGCCCGATCTCGGTGGGCGCGCCCAGCTCGATGTCGAGCCAGGGGTTCTTCTCCTCCGGGTCCGGGTACCAGACGGTGCTCTCGTCGTCGTCGAGCGCGCCCCGGCCCATCGCGGCGGGGTGCTGCACGGCCGTGGAGGAGGCAGTCACGCGCGGGTGCGGGCTGGCCCGGTTGGCGGCGTTCTCCGCCTCCCGGGGGTCGGTGAGCACGACCTCGCCCGAGACCGTGTGCGGGGCCGAGGCCGACTCCGCCGACAGCTCGAACGTGCGGTCCAGGCGGCGCGCGTCCTCGCCCTGCACCTGGAGGTCGGGGTTGCACACCCACACGTGCGAGCCCTCCATGCAGCCGGGCGCGGTGCCGGTGGAGCCGGTGAACAGCAGCGTTCCGGCGTCGGCGGGACCGGGGACCCGCAGCGTGCGGGCCGGTTCCAGGCCGGGCACGGAGATCGAGGCGACGCCCACCCGGGTGCCGAACCGGTACTCCGGTTCCCAGGCCAGTTCGTCCACGCGCACGCGCAGCGTGGTGGTCGTGCCGGGCGGGGCCGTCAGCTCCTGGGGCTCCTCGGTCTCGGCGACGGGCACCTGCGCCTCGCCGCCGTCGGTGACGAGCGTGACCCGAGAGGGCGGCGGTTCGCCGGGCAGGTGCTCGAAGGCGACGCTGAGCCCGGTGAGGTCCTGGGGCTCCTCGAACTCGACCTCGATCCACTCCCCCAGGGCTCCGGTGAAGGCGCTGGACCGCCAGGAGGTGGTGAGGTCGTCGTCGAGCACGGCGTGCGGGGCGTGCCCCGGGTCGCGGTCGGCGGCGCGCGCGCCCGCACCGCTCTCGGCGGAGGAGGCGCTCACCGAGGCGATCCCGATGTCCTCGGCGTGGGCGACGTGGTCCTCCCAGGCCGGGTCGAGGACGTCGGGGGCGGGGACGTCGCGTTCGAGCTCCTGGTCCTCGGTGAGGGTGGCCGACACGTTGCGGCGCACGTCGGAGTAGACCACCTCGCGGCGGCGGGCGGTGTCGGTGACGATCGTGTCCCGGGCGGCGACCTCCCCGGCCCCGGGGTCGTCCCCGAGCAGGATCGGGCGGTCGTCGTCGACCACCCCCTGTTCTGCCAGGTGGAGCACGGACTCGGGGCCGCCGGTGACCCGCAGCACCTCGTCGGCGGGCACGGTGCCGACGGTGGGCGCGGCGTCCTCCACCTCGTAGACGCTCAGCGCCCGGTAGGGCTGGTCGAACCACTGGGAGGCGGACTGGTGGTCCAGCGAGCCGATGACCGGGCCGAACTCGGCGGCCAGGGCGATGCCCGGCGAGTCGGCCAGGGCCTGGTGGACGCGGGCGGGCCAGCCGCCGTTGTTGCCGGTGCGCTGGAGGTCGTTGCGCACGAGGAGGTGGGTGACGCCCATGCGCGCGAAGGTGTCGGCGAGCCCGGCGGAGCCGCGGCCCGAGGAGACGCGCTGGTCGATCTCGTGGGTGATGCGGGAGACTCCCGCCGAGCCCCACGGGATGATCTGGTGGTTGGTCCAGGCCCCCTCGAAGAGCGGTTGCAGGGGTTCGTCCATGGGACGGCCCCACTCGTACTCGCCGCGCGCCGAACCGGGCAGGGCCATGGTCATGCCGCGCTCGTCGGCGCGTGCCTCCAGCCAGTCGGAGGCCTCGTACCAGTAGTCGGGGATCTGCGCGAAGCCGCCCGCGGGGGCGATCCCGACGGTGCCCACGGGCACGAGGGTGACCGCGAAGACGGCGGCGGTGGCGCCCGCGACGGCGCGGCGCACGCGTCCGGGCACGGGCGTGCCCCTGCGGTCGGCCAGGTCCCGGGCCACGACCACGGGCAGGTGGGCCAGGCCGAGCACCAGGGGCAGGCGCACGAGCGCGTCGAACTTGTGCACGTTGCGGAACGGGGAGAGGAGGCCGTCGAACAGTTCGCGCACGGCCCCCGCCAAGGGGCCCGTGAGGTCGCCGGTGAAGCCCGCGACGATGACGGCGGTGCCGCTGAGGAGGCTGGCGATGAGGAAGAGCCGTTCGGGGGTGCGCCGGTTGACCAGCCCGGCCAGGCCCAGGCCCGCCACCAGCGCGGTGACCGCGATCAACCACGGGGTGGTGGACAGCTCCGCCCCCGAGGGCAGCGCGGTGTTGCCCTGGTCGGGCAGGAAGCCCATCCAGTTGGAGGTGCCGCGCAGCGCGTTGAGCAGCGAGGTGACGCCGGTGGTGACGGCGGCGTCCTCGGTGTAGGGCATGAACGAGAACACGTACCGCGCCATGAGGAGCAGCGGCGCGACGTACCAGAACGAGGCGAGGACCAGCGCGACCGCCCACCAGGCGATCAGGCGCCACTTGCGCGGACCGTTCGCCCGGGTGAGCAGGTAGAGCCCCGGGACGACCAGGACGGCCAGTTCGGAGGCGGCGTTGGTGCCGCCGCACAGCAGGAAGGCCAGACCCGAGAGCAGGGCCGCGCGGGCGGGTGAACGCCCGTGCCGGGCCCCGAGCACGAGCGGCAGCAGGATCCACGGCATGAGCAGCATGGGCTGCAACTCGGCGGAGTTGTACGACAGCAGCGTCAGCACGCGGGGGGCCAGCGCGTAGGCGACCCCGGCCAGGATGCGGGTGTTGACGGTGCCGATGCCCAGCGCCCCGGCGACCTTGTACACGCCGGTGAACGCGGCGACGAGCAGGACGGCCATCCACAGGCGCTGGATGAGCCAGTCGGGCACGCCGAGCAGGTCGAACAGCAGGTGGAAGGGGCCGTTGGGGAAGAAGTACCCGTAGGCCTGGTTCTGGATCTGGCCGAAGTAGGAGGCGTCCCACAGGTGCAGGGCGCGCTCCATGAACCCCAGGGGGTCGGCCGTCAGGTCGAGCTTGGTGTCGCTGACGATCCTGCCGGGGTCGATGCTGGCGGCCAGCGCTCCCAGGAGCAGGCACACCGTGAGGACCTTGAGCCGGGCCAGGAGGCGGGGATCGGCGCCGCCGGGGCCGGTGGAAGGTGGTGTGCGGGAATCCTCCGGTTCGCGCCTGGCGGTGGATTCCGTCGGTGTCACGTCTTCGCTTTCCTGCCTGCTGCCGTGTTCCGGGCGGCGGGGGCGCCCGGGTCGTCGGAGGTGAGGGGGTCGGGGGCGGGGGCGCCCGGTGCGGGGGTGGTGCCGGGAGCGGGAGCGGGGACGGGGGCGTCGTTGGCGGGGGCGTCCGGTTCCGCGGCGCCGGACAGGCCCAGCTCCCCGGCGACGAGCCGGGTCATCCGCGCGCCGCTGGCCTCCCACGTGAACCGGGACGCCCACGCGCGGCAGGCGCGGCGGACGGCTTCGGCCCGGCGGGGGTCGGACAGCTCCTCCAGGGCGCGCGCGACCACGTCGGCGAGTTCCTCGCCCTCGCGCACGAGCCAACCGGTCTCGCCGTCGCGGACCGAGTCGCGCAGTCCGTCCACATCGTAGGCCACGGTGGGCACGCCGAGGCGGGCCGCCTCGATGACGGTCAGGCCCCAGCCCTCGAACTCGGAGGCGGTGACGTGGAGGTGGCACGAGGCCAGGACGCTGTTCTTGTCCTCCTCGGGCAGGAAGCCGTGCAGGCGCACGCGGTCGCCCGTGCCGTCGCGCGCGACCTGCTCCGCCAGGGGTTCGCCCTCGGGGCCGCGGCCGATGATGTGCACCTTCAGGTCGGGGTGCTCCTCGCGCAGGGCGCGGGCGAGGTCGACCACCCGCGAGACGCGTTTCTGGACGACCAGGCGGCCCAGGCTGACCACGGCCGGGCGGCCCATGTCGGCGGGGGCGGGCGCGTCGTCGAGGGGCTTCTGGGGGCCGGGGAGTCCGCCGTTGTGGATGATCTCGATCGGCGCGCGCCAGCCCAGCTTCTCGCGCATGGCCCGGCGGGAGGACTCCGAGACGGTGACGGTGGTGCAGCGGCGGTAGACGCGCGAGGCCACGGCCGACTCCAGCGTGCGGCCCAGCCAGGCGACGGGCGCCGGGAAGTAGGCGTTGAACTGGAGGTCGTGGACGTGGTGGACGACGCTGACCACCCGCGTGCTGCGGCGCAGGACGAGGCGGCACAGGAAGGGGACGCCGTTCATGCAGTCGAAGGCGAGCTGGTACTCGCGGCGCCACAGGGCCAACCACGCCATGACGCGGGGGTAGACGGTGAACCTGCCGCCCATGCGGCGGATGACGACCCCGTCCCTGGTCTCCACGCGCGCCTGGTGGGGCTCGCGGCTGGTGAGGAAGGTGACGATGGCGCCGCGTTCGGCCAGGTGGCGGCTGATCCGCCAGGAGTACTCCTCGGCGCCCCCCGCGGTGGACTGCCAGGGGTCGCGCCAGTTGACCATGACCAGGCGGACCCCGTCCAGGCGCGGCCCGAGGTCGGCGGGGGCCTCCGGGACGGCGGGGGCGCCCGTGCTGCCCGGGGCACCTGGGACAGCGGGGGCGTCCGGGGCGACGGGGGCGTCTGGGGCGGTCGGGACCTGGACGGGGACGACGGCGGCCGGGGCCCCGGTGACCGCCGGCAGGCCCGGCTCCGCCTCCTGGCGGATCCGGTGGACCTTCTGGAAGACCACACGCTCTCCTTCCGCGCGGAATCCGGCCGCACGTGCGTGCCGCCACCGCGCGCGTGCGGATGAACACGCACGGCGATCCCCTGAGGGAAGGGTGGAGCGCACGCCGAACGGGCCCGTGGGCCGGACGTCGGTGGTGGTGGGCGGCCGGGGGAGGGTACCCGGGGCCGCGGGAGTCGGGGGAGTGGGGCGCCCCGCCGGGGCGGAGCGCCCGCGAACCTCCGCCGTACGGCCGCCCTAGCGGTCGCCGTAGTTGTAGAGGGTTTCGTTCACCGGTTCCGCGGTGGCGGTCGAGTCCGTGGCGAGGCTGGTGGCCACGAAGGTGGCACCTCCCGCCAGGGCCGCGCCGATGACGCAGGCGGCGATTACCTTGATCACTTGGGGATCTCCTTCCGCGCGCCCGATCCCGCGCTGGGTCCGGAGCGCTGGAAAACGAGACTAGAACCTGATCTAGCCATAGACCAGATGATTGCCCCAACTGTAACTAACCCGCCGGTAACTTCCAACCCCGGAATGCCAGCTTTATCGGCCTTTACATGCTGGTCCTGCACTCGCAGAAGCACCATGCCGGAGCCCTCCACCACCACGGACAGGCCCTCCACACCTGACCAGAACTGGTTATCGACCGGCGCGGACACCGCCACGTACCGCACCCCCAGCCCGCCCAGCGCAGCGGCGTCCAACCGCTCGGGCAGGCCCGTCGCCGGGTCCGGCCCGAGCACCCCGGCGACCCGCCGCGCCCGAGCGTCCTCGCCGGTCACGACCACCTCTCCCCCGTCCGGGGTGCCCACCACCAGGTCGTCGTTCCACAGGGCGCGCCGGTCGAAGAGCTTGGTCGCCGGATCCAGGACGACCGTGGCCCGACCCGACCAGTCGGGGCCGCGGTAGGCGCTCCAGGGCAGCACCAGCACCGCCCCGGGCCGGTCGTCGGCGGCCACCGCCTCCCGGGCCGCCAACCACTCCCCGGGGTAGTGCACCGGGGCCAGCCGACCGCTCGCGCCCCACAACAATCCCGGCAGCACCACCACCGGCAGCAGCGCCGCGAACACCGCGAGCCCCGTCCGCAGCGCGGCGCCCCGCCGCCCGGCCAGCCACCACACGCACACGCCGAGGCCGAGCGCCTGGACCAGGGACAGCGGGGCCACGTAGAGCTGGCCGTCGCGCAGCGGCCCGAACCCCGGCCAGGAGGAGACCAGCCAGACCAGCAGCGCGCGCCCCGGCCCGGTGGCGCCCAGCAGGGCGATCAGCAGCCCCAGGACGGCGGCCGCCGACAGGCCGGGGCCGAACCCCGGCCGCTCCCGGCGCAGCAACCACACCCAGCCCGCCAACGCCAGCAGGCACAGCAGCAGGCGGGCCGCGGCCGTCACCGGCTCGCCGTAGCCCGCCGGAACCGCACCGGAGTTCCACACCCCGCCCAGGAGCAGCAGGGAGCCGAGGACCCCGAACGGGGTGTCCGAACGGGCCGCGAACGCCGCCACCCCGGCCGGGTCCGTGCCCGCCCCGCTGGCCAGGGACGGAAGCAGCCAGGGCAGGGAGACCACCACCAGCGCCAGCGCGAAGAGCGCCGCCCGCACCCACCAGCGCGACGCGCCCGAGCGGGCGGTGAGGGCGACGGGGCCGGCGGTGAGGGCGGTCAGCACCACCGACGAGAACCCCCCGATCGCCGCGGGCACCAGAGCGCGCACCAGCCCGGCGAACCCCGCGCCCGGCCGCACCCGCGCCATGCGCACGGCGGCCCCCACCACCCACGGCAGCCCCGCGTAACCCAGCAGCATCGCCCACTGGCCCAACAGCAGCCGCTCGGCCACGAACGGGTTCCACACGTAGGACGTCCCGGCGGCGGCCGACGCCACCAGGGCCCCGGCGCCGCCGCGGGGCAGCACCCGCAGCGCCAGGCGCGCGGCACCGGCACCGCCCACGGCGAACACCGCCAGCAGCGCCAGCGACTGCACCGCGTCCCCGGGCAGGACCGCGGACAGCACCGCCACCACGGCGTCGCTGGGGATCGCGCGGGGGAACCCGTCCGCGCCCCGCAGCACCGTGGCCGGCGACAGGTCGGGCACGAACACCATGTCGTAGCGCAACACGTACCCGGGCCCCAGCGCGGGACCGAGCGCCAGCACACCGGCGAGCAGCCCCACGGCCCACGGCAGCAGCCGGACGCCCCACCCTCCCCGGGCCTCCCCTCCTCCCCGTCCTCCCCGCGCTCGCCGGGCCCTCAGCCCCGTGACCGACACCATCGACCTCCGCCCCTGGAAAGCAGTCCCCCGACCCTCCGTCAGCCCCGCGCGAGCAGAACGCTGTCGGAGTAGCCGCCCTCCACGTAGTCGCGGTAGGAGCGGACCACGAGTTCGTAGGGACCCGACACCGTCACCGACCAGCGCGGCTCCTCCCCCGCCGGGCCCAGCGTGCGCCACTCCCGCCCGTCGCCGGGGCCGAGCCCGTCACGGCGCTCGCAGTCCGGACCTGGCGCGACGGGCTCGGGTTCGGGCACGGACGGCATGGGAGCGGGGGTCGGCGTGGGGGTGGGCCGCGGACCGGGGTCCGCGTCGGGAGCGGGGTCGGACGGCCCGGCGCTGGGCACGGGCGACTCGACGGGGACCTCCGAGGCGCGGTCGCCGTCCGGGGACGCGGGCGCGCGCCGGTCGTCGGCGGCCCCGCACTCCAGCGCGCGCACCCACACCTCGTAGTGGGAGGCCTCCCCGACGTCCTCCCACTCCACGGTCGCCCCGCCGTCGACCACCCGCAGCCAGGACGGCCCCGGAGGCGGATCGTCGTCCCACACCCACTGGAGGGGCTCGGACTCCGCCCCCTCGTCCCGGCCCTTGAACGAGCGCACCACGAACTCGTAGCGGGCTCCGCTGAAGAGCGCCTCCACCAGCACGGAACGGCTGTCACCGTCGGCGCGCACGTCCACCGGGAGCACGGCGGCCTCGTCCGGGTCCGGCCCCACGCGCCGCTGCACCACCCGGTAGCCGGTCGCGCCGGGCACGGTGTCCCAACTGAGCACGAGGCCGTCCTCGGACTCCTCCGCCACGGGTTCGGGTGCGGTCGCGGGCCCCACCGCCGCCTCCGGCAGCGGCCGCCGGTAGGCCGTGCCGACCCCCAGCGGTTCGGCGAGCGCGTCGGCGAAGGCCGCCGCGATCTTCAGCTCGCCGCGCGCGTTGGGGTGCGCCTCGTCCCAGTTGTCGCTGGCCGGGGCGTACCCGTCGGCGACCCGCGCGACCACCACGGGCGAGCCGCTGGAGGTGAGCTGCTCGGCGAGGTCGACCAGTCCCATGTTGAACCGGTCGATCTCGGCGTTGGCCCGGGGGTCCTCCACCGGCGGCAGCTCCCCGAGGACGAACCGGGTCTGCCCCCGCACGACGCGCACCGTGGACACCGTCTCGCCCACCCCCTCCAGCGCGCTGTCGGCGTCCCCGCCCGCCAGGATGTCCTCGGTACCGGCCAGGAGGAGCAGGTAGTGCGGCCGGTACTCGGCGGCCACCAGCGCGGCACCGGTGGACAGCTCCTGCGCGGTGGTGCCCCAGCGGGCGGCGTGGTCGGTGTCGAAGTCGGGGTCGGCGTAGTCCTGGTTGCCGAACTCCCGGTCCGCCAGCCCGTACATGCCGTCGTAGGGGCCGACGAAGTCCACCTCCACCCCGGCCCCGCGCAAGTGGGACCACAGGCGGTAGCGCCAGGTGTAGTCGCCGCTGCTGCCCTGGGAGAGGGAGTCGCCGACGACCATGACGCGCAGTTCGCCGTCCGGCGGCCCCGGCACGGTGACGGGCTCCTCGGCGCGCCCCTCCTGCGCGGCCCCTCCCCCGGAGCCGCTCTGGACCAGCAGCAGGGTGACCGCCATCGCCGAGAGCATGACGCCGAGCAGCCCCAGGGGCCCGGGTTCGAAACGGGAGTGGCTGTCCCAGCGGGGCCGGAGCAGCCGGAGGCGGAGCCGTCGGGGCCACCGGTCCAGGAGCCACGCCCAACGCGGCGGTCGCGGGCGCTCCCGCCCCGGTTCGCCGGACCGGGCCCCGCGCGGACGGGGCCAGCGGAACCGGAGCCTGCCGAAGCGGTCGGCCACGCGCGACCACCACACGGAGCGTTCGTCGGATCCGCGCACCGCGCCCCCTGCGTTCCCAGAACGGGTTCTACCCCCCACAGGGGGTTCGTCAGACAAGACTAGAACTGGTTATATATAATTCGTCAACTCGTTGCGGCCGAGCGGAACCGCCTACACCGACGTTAGCGGCCGTCCCCGCCCTCTCGACTCCGCGCCCCGACGGAAAGCAGGACCCCCGTGACCGGACTCCTGGTAGCCCTGCTGTCCGCGGTGGTCTACACCGTCGGCCTGACCGTGGAACAGCGCGCCCTGCACGGCGCGGAGTCGATCTCGATCAACCGCCCCCTCCACCTGGCCCGGGTCCTGCTCACCAACCCCCGCTGGGTGCTCGGCTGCCTCTTCGCCGCCCTGGGCAGCGTCGGCCTGATCGTCTCCCTCGGCCTCGCGCCCGTGTCCGTGGCCCAGCCCGCCTTCGCCGCCGGGGTCGCGTGCGGCATCCTCGTCATCACCCTCGTCCTGGGCGAGCGCGTCACGCGGGGCGAGTACGTGGCCCTCGGCGTCATGCCGGTCGCGCTGGGCCTGCTCAGCCTGTCCACCGCCGAGGGCGCCGAGACCGGGACCACCGCCGACACGCCGCTGCTCATCACCGTCAGCCTGCTCACCGTGGCGGCGTGCCTGGCCGTCGTGGGCCTGGTCGGCGGCCGCGGCCGCTACATGTCCGCCGCCGCCCTGGGCGCGGCCGCGGGCTTCGCCCAGGGCAGCGCGGGCCTCCAGGGCAAGGGGCTGGGCGGCCTGCTGGCCGACCACGGCCTGTGGAACGCGGTCGTCCCCGCGCTGCTCTCGCCCTACCCCTACCTGTACGCGGTGGGCTGGGCGGTGGGCATCGTCCTCTTCCAGACCTCGCTCCAGCGCTCGCGGGCCTCCATCACCGCCCCGGTGTCCAACGTCGTGGGCAACGTGTTCATGGTCGTCATGGGCACGATCCTGTTCGGCGAGCGCCTGCCCGACGACCCGGTCATGCTGGCCCTGCGCGTGGGCGGGTTCGCGCTCACCCTCGTCGTGGTCGTCCTGGTCCGCGGCAACGTGGCCGCCGCCGAGGCGGACACCGGCCGCAGACGCGCCCACGCGTAGGGCGCACGCGGCGGGACCGCCCCGGCGGACCCGCTCAGACGGCCACCGACACGGCCTCGCGCAGGCCCGGGGCGGCGACGTCGGCCCACGCACGCACCACGCTGTCGGGCTGGCCGGTCTCCCCCTCGGCCAGGATCAGGCCGGGCTCGGCCACCCAGGCGCCCAGGTCGGCCAGCAGGATACGCAGGTCCTCCTCGATGCCCCGGCTGTTGCGCAGGTCCTCCACGACCGCCAGCGGAACCGCGACCGTGTGGCCCAGCCCCAGCTCGGGCAGGCGGTCGAGGAAGACCTTCAACAGCCCGGTGTAGGTGCCGTGCGCCTGCGGGGAGGCCACGAGCAGCACGTCGCTCTCGCGCACCTTCGCCAGCGCCGCGTCGACGGCGGCGGAGGACTCCGAGAGCAGCTCGGCGCCCAGTTCGGCGATGTCGATGACGTCGGGACGGGAGTCGACACCCGCGCGGGTGGCGACCTCGGACGCCGCGCGCAGGGCGGCGTCGCGGACGGAGGAACGGATCTGGGGGGCGGCGACGAGCACGGTGAAGCGGGTCATGCGAGAACTCCTGGGTTCGAACAGAGCGAGCCGGGATCGGAGGAGACACCAGCCGAAGAGGACGGCGGGGTGGTTGACACCGGAAGGAGGGGTGACGAACGTCCTGGGACTCTCGCGATTCCTCGCATCCGACACGGGGGCGGACCACGCTGTCCGAGAACCGCCTGTGTCGGGCCTGGCAGGTCTGCTTCGGCGACCGCGGGGCGGTCCCCACAGAACCCAGGGGAAGAGATGAGCGTCCGGTGTCTGCGACAGGGCACGTGCGACGGGGCACGAGGGGCGCGGGGCGAAACCCCGCAGGGCGCTAGCTACGACAGAGCGCGCTCGCCTGCTGTCTCAGATCGACATGCAGGCGCTGGACAAGCAGCTCACCGGCGGACATGTCTCCATCATGAAGCGCCCCGGCCGTTATCGTCAATGCGTGCGCGCGCCACGGTGGGCGGTCCACCCCTCGGACAGCCGTCCCAGGAAGCGGGATCACCCAGCTCCGCAGGCAATACGGAAGCCCGCGGTGACGACCCCGAAGGCCTGTGTAATGTGCGACACACACCGACGAGACGACACGAGGAACCCCTCACATGGCCCACACCCCCGTCACACTCACCAACGCGCGCGTCGTGACCCCCGACGGGGTCCACGAAGGATGGCTGAGGATCGAGAACGGCCGCGTGGCCGCGCTCGGATCGGACGGACCCGTCCCCGAAGGCCGCGACCTCGGCGGCGCCTGGGTCGTCCCCGGCATGGTGGACACCCACATCCACGGCGGCGCGGGGCACGCGTTCACCGAGACCGACCCCGAGGGCGTCCGCAGGACTATCGCGTTCAACCGCTCCCGGGGCGTGACCGCGCTGGTGGGCGGCCTCGTGGCGGCCGCCCCGGAGGACACCCTGCGCCAGGTGGCGGCGCTGGCCGAACTGTGCGACGCGGGCGAACTGGCGGGCATCTACCTGGAGGGCCCCTTCATCTCCCGGGCCAGGTGCGGGGCGCACGACCCCGGACTCCTCCGCGACCCCGACACCGCCGAGTTCGACCGCTGGCTCAAGGCCGGGCGGGGGCACGTGCGCATGGTCACGGTGGCCCCGGAGCTGCCCGGGGCACTGGACCTGATCGGCGCGGCGGCCTCCTCCGGCGTGGTGGCGGCGGTGGGGCACACCGAGGCCACCTACGAGCAGACGCTGGCGGCCTTCGACGCGGGGGCGTCGGTGGCCACGCACCTGTACAACGCGATGCGCCCGCTGGGCCACCGCGACCCGGGGCCGATCGCCGCCGCGCTGGGCGACGAGCGCGTGACGGTCGAGCTGATCGTGGACAACGTGCACGTCCACCCGGGCGCGGCCGGGCTGGTCTTCGACGCCGCGGGCGCGGACAGGGTGTCGCTGGTGACGGACGCGATGTCGGCGACGGGCCTGGGCGACGGCGAGTACACGCTGGGCGACCTGCGGGTACGGGTGAGCGGCGGCGAGGCGCGCCTGGCGGAGAGCGGCACGATCGCCTCCAGCACGATCGTCCTGCCCCAGGCGGTGCGCAACGCCGTGCGGGGTCTGGGCGTCGGCGTGCCCGAGGCCGTGCGGTCGGCGTCGTCGGTTCCGGCCGCGGCGCTGGGGCTGGACGGGGTGGGCCGGATCGAGGTCGGAGGGCGCGCCGACCTCGTCGTGCTCGACGAGGACCTCGGGGTCCGCGAGGTGGTGTACGAGGGTGCCTGGGTGGAGTAACGGCGTGTCGTAACCGCGTTACGGACTAGTAATATAACCCTGGGTGACAATGGCGGCAGGGCATCGAGGAGAGCCACCACGCTCGACACGAAAGGATCTGCGCCATGGCCAAGTCGAGACAGACGAGGGACGAGCAGCCGACCCGTGTGCCCTCCGAGGAGCACGAGCACCTCGGCAAACTAGCCGCGGAACTGTCCCGGTACGACGTACGGGCGGACGTGGTCGACGAACAGTCGTCGCCGTGCCTGCGCGTGCGCAACCCGTCATCCGCGTGCGCGGTCGAGGACGTGATCTGTGAGCGCCGTGAGCACGACTACGCGTTCATCGCCTCGTTCGGGGTCTACCTCGGCAGCAGTGGGAGCCTCGGCGTCACGGCCCACAAGGTCGCCTGGCTCGTGGGAGCCACCGAGGCGTGACGGCCGCGCGGGACGGGTGCGGTGCCACCGGCGCCGCACCCGTCCGCGTATCGCCCCGGCGTTTCCATGGAGCTTTACGGCGTGGATTCCCGGAGGCCGTGCGGGGAGCCCGCGACCCGGCACCCTAGAGTCGTGCCGTCCCCATCCATCGACGGAAGGCGAGCCCGTGGACTACGTCAAGCTGGGCCGGACCGGACTGGACGTCTCCCGCGTCACCCTCGGCTGCATGAGTTACGGAGACCCCGCCAGGGGCACCCACGACTGGACCCTGGACGAGGAGGCCAGCAGGCCCTTCATCCGCCAGGCGGTCGAGGCGGGCGTCAACTTCTTCGACACCGCCAACACCTACTCGGACGGCAGCAGCGAGGAGATCGTGGGCCGCGCCCTGGCCGAGTACGCCGACCGCGACGAGATCGTGCTGGCCACCAAGGTGTTCGGCCGCGCCCGGCCGGGCCCCAACGGCGGCGGGCTCTCGCGCAAGGCGATCCTCACCGAGATCGACCACAGCCTGCGGCGCCTGGGCACCGACTACGTGGACCTGTACCAGATCCACCGCTGGGACCCCACCACGCCGATCGAGGAGACCGTGGAGGCCCTGCACGACGTGGTCAGGGCGGGCAAGGCGCGCTACGTGGGCGCCTCCTCGATGCACGCCTGGCAGTTCGCCAAGGCGCTGCGGGTCGCCGACGTCCACGGCTGGACCAGGTTCGCCACCATGCAGAACCACTACAACCTGCTCTACCGCGAGGAGGAGCGGGAGATGCTGCCCCTGTGCGCGGACGAGGGCATCGGGGTCATCCCGTGGAGCCCCCTGGCCCGCGGTCGGCTCACCCGCGCGTGGGAGGAGGAGACGGCGCGCAGCCGCGGTGACGCGTTCGGCGCGCGGCTGTACGCGGAGGCGGACCGGTCGATCGCGGACGCCGTCGGCGCGATCGCCCGGAGGCGCGGGGTCTCCCGCGCGCAGATCGCCCTGGCCTGGGTGTCGCGCAACCCCGCGGTGACCTCGCCGATCATCGGCGCCACCAGACCGCACCACCTGGACGACGCGATCGCGTCGCTGTCGCTGGAGCTGACCGACGACGAGGTGGAGGAGCTGGAGCGCCACTACACGCCGCGCCCGGTCTCCGGCTTCTGACACCGCCCGGCGCGGGGCCGTCCGCGGCCCCGCGACCGCGCGGGCAACCGGTCAGCCGCGCGCGGTGACGCGGATCTTGGACTGTCCGTGCGGGCGCTCCTCCCAGTCCCGCATGAACCGGGCCGACAGCCCGTGCTTCTCCGCGAGGGTGATCAGCGTTTCGGTCCGGTAGTAGAAGTCCTCCCGCAGCACCTGGTGCTCGACCCCCTCGGTCCGGTCGTAGGTGAAGTCGAAGAACCCGCCCGGTGCCAGGACCCGCTCGACGTTGGCCAGGCACTCGTCGATCACCTCGATGGGCGAGTGCGAGAACACGCTGTGCGCGTGGACGACGTCGAAGTAGCCCTCCGGCAGGAAGGAGAAGGTCAGGTCCCGCGTGATGGTCAGGTGCGGCAGCTTCTCCTGCAACCCGCGCTCGGCCAGCACGCCCTTGGCGGCGATGAGGATGTCCGGGGAGATGTCGATCCCGTAGTAGCCGCCCGGGTCGAGGTAGTCGATCAGCCGCCACCCGGCGCGCAGGTTCCCGCAGCCGATGTCGAGCATCCGGTGCTCCGGTCTGAGACCGTGTTCGACCAGGTAGTCGAACTGCATCTGCCCCAGCGCCAGCCAGCGCTCCTGGCTCTGGCTGCCCACCGCCGACCTGGGGTCGCGGGCGGCGTCGGAGGCCATCACCGCCCGGTAGTAGTCCACGTGGTCGCGGTGGGTCAGGCGCAGCCGCAGGTCGCGGGCGGAGCGGCGCACGTACGGCACCACCCTGCCGGGATTGCGCAGCGCGTAGCGCACCTTGTGGACGAGGGAGGATCGGTTGGCGTTGAGGGAGGCGGCTGTCTTCTTCGGCATCGGAAGGCTTTCGGTCGAAGGCTCTCGCTCACCCGCGGACACGGGGTCGGGGGGGCAAAGAGGATAACGCTTTCGTCGCGGCCCCGGTTCACCGCCTCGGGTCCGACCGTACCCGGAAAGTCACCGGGCGTGCGGTGCCCCCGCCCTTCCGAAGCGACCGGTTGCCGCGACCGGCCCCGCTCCACACGACCAAGCCCCGCGTCATCAGGAACCGCCACACCGGCCCCACCGACCGGCACGACCCAAACCACAGGGGGTACCTCGGGGGTCTCCCGCGACCAGCCCCGACCCCATGGCCAAACCCCGCGTCATCAGGAACCGCCGCGCCGACCCCACCGACCGGCACGACCCAAACCACAGGGGGGTACCTCGGGGGGTTCGGGGGGTCTCCCCCCGGAAAGCATCGCGGGCTGCGGCGAGCCGGTCGAAGACCGGCGAGCAGCAGCCCGCGCAACACGTGGAGGTGGCGGGAATCGAACCCGCGTCCTTCAGCACCGAGCCAGGGCTTCTCCGGGTGCAGTCCGCGCTGTCGTTCTACTCGGCCTCAGCGCTTGCACGGACACATCGCTGACAGGCCCAGCCACGAAGATGTCCCGCTCAGGCCCCGTGGCCTGATCTGAGCGGTGAGTCATCTAGCTGATGCCGGGATCTGGGCCGATGACGAGCCCAGGCCGACAGAGACGCTATCGCTTAGGCAGCGAGAGCGAACTCAGTGCGCTTGGAATTGGCACTTGTGTTTACGCGAATGCAGGATTAACGAGGTCACAAACGCAACCCTCGACCCGCTTCCCCTGGAACGACTACCGAAGTCGAAACCGATCACCCCCTGTGGAATTGTCACGGCCTCCCCGCTGGGCGGGGCGGCCGACATGCGAGCGGCGAACGCTCGCGCGTCCGTCACTCTACCTGTTGAACAGTGCGGGGGCCAAGCTGATTCCCGGTCGCGGAGGGGAATCCGCGGTCACCGGGCTCGGACAGGGAGAAACCCCCGCGGGCGCGGACGCAAGAGGTGGTCGACGCGGCCCGCGGGGGCGGTCGGCAGGGTCGGGCCGACCTTGGGAAACGACAGGATCTCCCCCGAGATGAGGTCCTGCCCCTCACTGGTCCGCTACCCCCTGTCGCGGCCCAGTCATAGGGGAAGACGCGGGCGGACCCCCGGGGGGTTGCCCGGGGGTCCGCTCTTTGCCTGGTTCTGCCCTGTCCGGAGCGAACGGTGACCGTAGCCGCCGTCCGGTCGGCCCTACCAGCCGGTCTCCTCCGTGCCCGTCAGGTCGGCCTGGTTGGTCGGCCCCGTCGGTTCGGTCGGCGTCTGCCCCGTCTGCTCCGAGGGCAGGCCCACGCCCTCGGTGGTCGTGGGGCCGCCGGGCACCTGCTCGCCGGTGACCGTCCCGGCGGGGGCCTCCTCGGGCACCCCGTTGGCCATCCCGTTGAGGAAGGAGCCCGCGGCGTTCACGGCGTGCTGCGACACCAGCGTCGTCGCCGGGTCGGCCTCGGCCAGGACGGCGAAGGCCACGTCGTCCTTGTAGCCGACGAACCAGTGCAGCGAGGTGTCGCCCTGCTCCACGCGGGCCGCCTGCCCGAGGACCTCTCCCCCGGTGGCCAGCAGCTCGGGCATGCGGTTGACCACCGCGTCGCGCAGCCCGGTGCGGACCACCTCCAGGTGGGCGTCGTCCAGGGTGGTGGCGCCGATCGGGTTGGGGCCCTCCTCGGGCACCAGGGTCGGCGCGTTCCACGTGCCGTCCGCGACCGCGGCGGCGACCAGGGCCATGGACAGCGGGCTGACCCGCACTCCGTGCTCGCCGATCATGGCCGCGGCCACGTTCTCCTCGCCGTCCTCCACGGCGACCGAACCCGAGGAGGCCGGGACGGGCAGCTGCCAGTCGGCGCCGACGCCCATCCGCCCGGCGGTCTCGGCGATGGCCTCCGACCCCACCTGCTCGCCCAGGCCCGCGAAGCCGACGTTGCAGCTGAAGGTGATGTTGCGGGCCAGGGTGGCCTGGTCGAGCAGTGCACCGCCGCCCGGGTTGACGAAGGTGCGTCCGCCGATCTCCGCGGAGTAGCCGCAGGGCACCTCGCTCTCGGGGGTGGCCGCGCCCGACTCCAGGGCGGCCAGGGCGGTGACCATGCCGAAGGTGCTGCCCGGCAGGTAGGAGCCGGTGAAGGCGTTGTCGTCCGCGGTGCCGCCCGAGGCGCTGGCCGCGGCCAGGACCTCGCCGCTGCCGGTGTCGACCGCCACCAGGTAGCCGTTGCCCGGCACCATCGTCAGCGCGTTCTGGGCGGCCCGCTGCACGTCCAGGTCCAGGGTGGTGTCGATGGCCCCGCTGAGCGAGCCCTCCCACGCCTCCAGGACGTCGGTGACCTGTCCGTCCTGGTCCAGGGAGACCACCTGGGTGGTCCCCGAACCGGCCAGCTCGTGCTGGAAGATGTTCTGGAGCCCGTTCAGGCCGACGGTGTCGCCCGCCTGGTAGGAGCCGGGCACGCGGGAGGAGACCCGGTGCTCGGCGGTCCCGGCGACCTCGCCGAGCAGGAACGGCGACACCGAGGGCGTCAGGTTGACCTGGACCTCCTGGGTGTCCACCCCGGAGATCTGCGAGGCCTCGCTCAGCAGCGTCTCGTCCACGCTGGAGCCGCGCATGAGCACCAGCGGCTGGAACTGCTCGGGCGGCGCGGAGCGCACCCGGTTCAGGAGCGGGTCGGGGTCCTCGTCGAGGAGTTCGGCGAGCTGGGTGACCCCGGCCTCCTTGTCCTCCATGTCCGCGGGGTAGACGCCGAAGGCGGTCACGCTGTCCGCGGTGACCAGCGGCTGTCCCTCGCGGTCGAGGATCTGGCCGCGCTCCTGGCTCTCGTAGCTGACCGCGAGGCGCTCCTCCTCGCTCAGGTCGGGGTGCAGCACGCTCGTGGACCAGGAGATGCGCCAGCCGTCGGGGCCCCACTCCAGGGGCATGCGGCCGGTGTAGTTCCAGGTCGGGTCGCCGATGCCGAGGTCGGCGTTGACGCCGAACTCGGCCTCGGCCGAATCGCCCTCGCGGGAGATGGGTCCGAGCTGGAACCGCAGGGAGGCCAGGTCGAGCTGCTCGCGCATGTCCGTGAGGGCCGCGGACACCTGTGCGGGGTCGCCGTCGGTGTAGGCGGCGGCGGTCTCGTGGTCACCGTCCTGCCAGGCGAGCAGGAAGGACCTGACCGCCACCTCGGGACTGGGGTGCGGTGTGCACGCGACCAGGGCTGCGGCGAGGAGCAGGCCGCTGCCGGCGGCCGTGAACCGGCCGAGGGGACGGGGGGACACCGTGTGTGTTCCTTTCGGCTGCCTCATCGACGGCGGCGCAGGGCGCGTTCCATGTCGCGCTTCGCCTCACGCTCGGCGATGTCGTGGCGCTTGTCGTACTCACGCTTACCGCGGGCCAGAGCGATCTCCACCTTGGCGCGCCCGTCACTGAAGTACAGGGACAGCGGGACGAGCGTGAAGCCGGGCTCCCGGGTCTTGCCGATCAGCCGGGAGATCTGCTCGCGGTGCAGGAGTAGCTTACGCGATCGTCGGGCGGCGTGGTTTGTCCACGTTCCCTGGGAGTACTCGGGGATGTGGACGTTCTCCAGCCACACCTCGCCGTCGTTGATGTGCGCGAAGCCGTCCACGAGGGAGGCGCGGCCCTGCCGCAGCGACTTGACCTCGGTACCGGTGAGGACGAGGCCCGCCTCGTAGGTCTCGTCGATGTGGTAGTCGTGCCGGGCCCGGCGGTTCTGCGCGATGAGCTTGCGCCCGGTCTCCCGTGCCACAGGTGTGTCCCTTCATACGTCCGGGGGGCACGAGGCCCCCCGGTGTCGAATCCTCCCCGCCCCAGGCGGCCGCGTCAGATCTTGAGGTAGCGGCGCAGGGTGAGGAACGAGGTGATGGTGCACAGCAGGATGCCGAGGATCATCGAGACGCCGATGACGTACATCAGCGAACCCGCGCCCAGGGCCACGTCGAACTGGAACCAGGCCTCGATCTGCGTGAGCAGGGTGTAACGGGTCGCCACGATGAAGCCGGAGGCGATCAGACCGCCGATGAGGCCTGCGACCGCGCCCTCCAGCAGGAACGGCAGCTGGATGTAGAAGTTCGACGCGCCGACCAGCCGCATGATGCCGGTCTCCCGGCGGCGGCTGTAGGCCGACAGCCGGATGGTGTTGCCGATCAGCAGCGCGGCGGCGGCCAGCTGGACGCCCGCGAGCACCAGGGCGGCCGCGCGCAGGCCGTCCAGCAGTCCGAAGAACTGCTCCAGCACGATCTCGTCGTCGGAGACGCTGTCGATGCCCGGGGCGCCCTCCACCGCGGAGCGCACGGTCTGGTAGTGGGAGGGGTCGGTGAGCTGCACCCGGTAGTTGTCCGGGATGTCGCCCTCCTGCGCGGCGTTGGCCAGCGCCTCGTTGGCGGGGCCCAGCCGGTCCTGGAAGTCCTGCCAGGCCTCGGCCGAGGTGAGGTAGGTGTACTCCTGCACCTGGGCCAGGCCGTCGAGGGTCTGCTCCAGTGCCTGGCGGTCCTCGTCGGTGGCTGGACCGTTCTCCTGACAGGTCGTGGTGGGCGAGATCTCGGTGCACATGTAGATGGTGAGCGTGATCCGCTCGTCCCAGTAGTTGCGCATCTCGGAGACCTGCTGGTTGACCAGTAGACCGGCGCCGAAAAGTGTCAGTGAGATGGCCACCGTCGTGATGACCGCGATGGTCATCGTCAGGTTTCGGCGAAGGCCGATCCACGTCTCGGAGAGAACGAATTGTGCTCGCATGATCTGTTAAAGGTCCATCCTTCGGGGCTTCGCCGCGCCGGTCCTCGCAGCGGGAGGTCAGTACGCCTGGCCGTAGACGCCGCGCGTCTGGTCGCGCACTACCAAGCCCTCTTCAAGCTCGATCACGCGCTTGCGCATCGAGTCGACGATGGCGGCGTCGTGGGTCGCCATGACGACGGTGGTGCCCGTGCGGTTGATTCGGTCCAGCACCTTCATGATGCCGATGGAGGTCGCGGGGTCGATGTTGCCCGTGGGCTCGTCGGCCAGCAGGATCTGGGGGCGGTTGACGAACGCGCGTGCGATGGCCACGCGCTGCTGCTCACCGCCGGAGAGTTCGTTGGGCATCCGCCCGGCCTTGCCTTCCAGGCCGACGAGTTCGACGACCTCGGGGACGACCTTGCGGATGAAGCGGCGGGGCTTGCCGATGACCTCCAGGGCGAAGGCGACGTTCTCGAAGACGTTCTTGTTCGGCAGCAGGCGGAAGTCCTGGAAGACGCAGCCGATACGGCGGCGCAGGTGGGGGACCTTCCAGTTGGACAGGCGCGCCAGGTCCTTGCCGGCGACGTGCACACGTCCCTTGTCGGGCTTCTCCTCCTTGAGGACCAAGCGGAGGAAGGTCGACTTGCCGGAGCCGGACGGGCCGACCAGGAAGACGAACTCGCCCTTGTCTACGTCAATGGAAACGCCGTCGAGCGCGGGGCGCTTCTGGGTCGGGTAGACCTTGGTGACGTTATCGAAGTGGATCACAGGCGCATCACAAGGTTCTCGAAGGTATGGGCACCCGCAGTGGAGGGCACTCCGCGCGGGATCGTACCGGCCACATGGCCAACCGACAGTGTAGAGGGGGGAGCGGCCCGGATTGTCCCGGTCGCCTCACACCCGATAGATCAGTGCACCATCGGACAACAGCCTCGAGCATATCGGAGGCGTCAACCGATGATAACGTTCACATATAGCAGTTTCGGTAAAACTGCGGAGACGTGATCATCACCATTGGGACACAACAACCACATCTGTCCCACCTGCTGCCCCGGGGTGCCGCAGCTGCGACCGGGCGTGTCCGCGCCCCCGCCGGAACGGGTCCGGCCGCGGAAGGCCCCGGCGCCCGAGGGCTCCGGGGCTCGCGTTCCACTCGCCGGGTTGGGCGCCCCCGGGGCTGCGCGGTGGCCGTCCCGCAGCGCGCGCGGGCGGACGGAGGCACTGCCCCAGGGGGCCGCCGGGGAGGGCGCCGCTAGGGAGTGTTCCGCAGAGGCTTTCGGATCAGCGAGCGGCCGTCCGGGCAATCTCTCGCAAGACGGTTCGCGCAGATCAGCCTGGTTGGCTTTCCAAGCGAAACCGGCGCAGCGAGAGGCAGCCCGGTGGTCGCGAGCCCGGAATGATCCGAGGAACACGACCTAGGCGTCCTCGGACCGCTCCCGGCTGCGCATCCAGCGGATCTCGGCGTCGATGAACTCGTCGATGTCCCCGTCCAGCACACCCGAGGTGTTGCCGGTCTCGGCACCGGTCCGCACGTCCTTGACGCTCTGGTACGGGTGCAGGACGTAGTTGCGCATCTGGGTGCCCCAGCTGCTCACCGAGTCGCCGCGGATCTCGTCCAGCGCCGCCTGCTCCTCCTCGCGCTTGCGCACCAGCAGCTTGGCCTGGAGCATCGACATGGCCGTGGCCTTGTTCTGCAGCTGCGACCGCTCGTTCTGGCAGGACACCACGATGCCGGTCGGCAGGTGCGTGATGCGCACCGCCGAGTCGGTGGTGTTGACGCCCTGGCCGCCGGGGCCGCTGGAGCGGTACACGTCCACCCGCAGGTCGCCGTCGTCGATCTCGATGTGGTCGCTCTGCTCCACCACCGGGACGACGTCCACGCCCGCGAACGAGGTCTGGCGCCGGTTCTGGTTGTCGAACGGCGAGATGCGCACCAGGCGGTGCGTGCCGTGCTCGCCGCGCAGGGTGCCGTAGGCGAACGCGGTCTTGACCGCGAAGGAGGTGGACTTGATGCCGGCCTCCTCGGCGTAGGAGGTCTCGTAGATGTCGGTGGGGTAGCCGTGCCGCTCGGCCCAGCGCAGGTACATGCGCTGGAGCATCTGCGCCCAGTCCGCGGCGTCCACGCCGCCCGCCTGGGAGTTGATCGTGACGATGGCCTCGCGCTCGTCGTGCGGCCCGTTGAGGAGGGTGCGCACCTCCAGCTCGCCGATCTCCTTGCGCAGCTGGTCGAGCTCGCGGTCGGCCTCGGCCCTGGTGTCGGCGTCGTCCTCGGCCTCGGCCAGCTCGTAGAGCACGCCGAGGTCGTCGAGCCGCTGGCCGATGCCGTTGACCTTGTTGACCATGGACTCCAGGCTGGAGAGCTGGCGCGTCACCTTCTGCGCGTTGTCCTGGTCGGCCCACAGCTCGGGGTCCGCGGACTGCTCGCGCAGCTCGGCGATCTGCGTGTGCATGGCCTCCAGGTCCAACACGGCGCTGACGCTCGCCAGGGTCGCCGCGAGGTCCTTGATCTTCTCTGCTGGGTCCAGTTCTGCCACGGACCCCAGTGTAGGCCCCAAACAGGGGACGGGCTCCCCGCGCGCACCGGCGCGGGGAGCCCGTCGGGGTCGGAGGGCGGGGCCGGGCCCGTTTTCTGGACGGGCCTCAGCTTGCGGGGGTTCGGTTCGGGCGCCCACGGGGTTCTGGAGGGGCCGGAGGCGGGTTCGTGAGGAACGAGCGAACCCGCCGTAGGCACCGAAGGTTCCCGTTCTCCGGGCGCCCGAACACGGACCGAAGCGGAGCGGAGGTCCAGAACGACACTGGCTAGTCGACCAGGCCGCGGAAGGACCGCAGCGCCACGGACAGCGTGGCCAGGTCGAAGCGCTCGTTCTCCTGGATCTCCGACAGCGTGATCCCGGCGCGCTGCACCCGGTCGCTGTTCTGTTCGATCCACGCCGCGATCAGCTCGGAGGGCTCCTGCGCCGGACCGCTCTCCAGCACCCGCGCGGTCAGGTCGGCGTGCGCCGCGTACAGGTCGTCGCGCAGCGAGGAGCGCGCCGTCGTCACCCACCGGTCGTCGCGCGGCAGGTCGATGACGCGCTCGCGCCACCAGCTGATGTTGAGCCGGTCGGCCAGCTCGAAGTAGAGCTCGGCGACCTTCTCCACCGGGCGGCCGGTGCGCTGGGCGATCTCCACCAGGTCCAGGGTGGAGTAGGCGGGCACCATCACGGCCACCCGCTCGGCCAGCTCGGTCGGCACGCCCATCGACGTGTAACGGTCGCGGCGCTCGACGAAGGCCTCGCGGTCGCGGCCCCGCAGCAGCTCGACCAGCTGCGGCAGCAGCTCGCCCACGCCGTCGGCGAAGTAGCCGATCTCGCTGCTGATGTCGAAGGGGAAGGTGCGGTTGCGCAGCAGCCAGCGGGCGGAGCGCTCGGCGAGCTTGCGCGCCTCAAGCAGCAGGACGAGCTGGCTGCCCATCGAGATCTCGTGGTCCAGCTCCTCCAGCCCGCTCCAGAACCGGCGCAGCCCCAGCACGTCCTGCACCACCAGGTAGGCGCGGGCGATGTCGGCGGAGCTGGAGCCCAGCTCCTCGTTGAGCCGGAACGCGAAGGTCAGACCGGAGCGGTTGACCATCTGGTTGACGACCTGGTTGACGATGATCTCCCGGCGCAGCGGGTGGGAGTGCACGCCCTCGGCGAAGCGCTCCGACCGCAGGGGCGTCGGGAAGTACGCCGTCAGGGTGTCGTTCAGGTAGGGGTCCTCGGCCAGGTCGGACAGGTCGAGCTGGTCCTTGAGGCTGATCTTGGTGTACGACAGCAGCGTGGCGAACTCCGGGCTGGTCAGGCCCCTGCCCGCCGCGCGCCGCTCCGCGATCGTCTTGTCGGAGGGCAGGTCCTCCTGCTTGCGCTTGAGCACCCTGGTGCGCTCCAGGTGGCGCATGTACCGGCCGTGGACGTGCAGCATCTGGCCGTCCTGCTTGCGCGCGGCGGCCAGCACGGTGTTCTGCGCGTCGTTGTTGTCCAGGACCAGCTCTGCGACCTCGTCGGTCATGTCGATGAACAGCTGGTCGCGGTCGGCCTTGTCCAGCTTGCCCGACCGCACCTCGCGGTCCAGCATGATCTTGATGTTGACCTCGTGGTCGGAGGTGTCCACACCGGCGGAGTTGTCGATGAAGTCGGTGTTGATCCGGCCTCCCGCGCGGGCGAACTCGATCCGCGCGTCCTGGGTCAGGCCCAGGTTGCCGCCCTCGCCGACCACCTTGACGCGCAGATCGGCGGCGTCCACGCGCAGCTGGTCGTTGGCCTTGTCGCCCGCGTCGGCGTGCGTCTCGGTACCGGCCTTGACGTAGGTGCCGATGCCGCCGTTCCACAGCAGGTCGACGGGCGAGGTGAGCACGCACCGGATCAGCTCGTCCGGTGTGAGGCTGTGCACCCCCTCGTCGATGCCCAGGGCCTCGCGCACCTGCGGCGTGACCGGCACGGACTTGGCCGTGCGCGGGTGCACGCCGCCGCCCTCGGAGATGAGCTTGGGGTCGTAGTCCTCCCACGTACTGCGGGGCAGGTCGAAGACGCGCTTGCGCTCCACCCAGGAGGTGTGCGGGTCGGGGTCGGGGTCCAGGAAGACGTGGCGGTGGTCGAAGGCCGCGACCAGCCGGATCTGCCGGGAGAGCAGCATGCCGTTGCCGAACACGTCGCCGGACATGTCGCCGATGCCGACGACGGTGAACGGCTCCTCCTGCACGTTCACGCCCATCTCGCGGAAGTGGAACCGGACCGACTCCCAGGCGCCGCGCGCGGTGATGCCCATGGCCTTGTGGTCGTAGCCGACCGAGCCGCCGGAGGCGAAGGCGTCGCCGAGCCAGAAGCCGCGCTCGGTGGAGATGGCGTTGGCGGTGTCGGAGAAGGTGGCGGTGCCCTTGTCGGCGGCGACCACGAGGTAGGAGTCGTCGCCGTCGTGCAGGACGGTGCGCTCGGGGTGCACGGTCTCGCCGTCCACGAGGTTGTCGGTGACGTCGAGCAGGCCGCTGATGAACTGCTTGTAGCAGGCCACGACCTCGGCCATCACCTCGTCGCGGGTGCCGTTCTGGGGCAGCCGCTTGCACACGAAGCCGCCCTTGGCGCCGCTGGGCACGATGACGGAGTTCTTGACCATCTGGGCCTTGACCAGGCCCAGGATCTCGGTGCGGAAGTCCTCGAAGCGGTCCGACCAGCGCAGTCCGCCGCGGGCGACCGCGCCGAAGCGCAGGTGCACGCCCTCCACCCGCGGGGAGTAGACGTACATCTCGAACCGGGGCCGCGGGTGCGGCAGGTCCGGGATCTCCTGCGGGTCGAGCTTGAGCACCAGGTAGGGGTGGCCCTGGTAGTGGTTGGTGCGCAGGGTGGCGCGGATGGCCGCCAGGAACGAGCGCAGGATGCGGTCGTGGTCCAGGCTGGCCACGGCCTCCAGTTCGCCCTCGACCTTGCCGACGAGGACGTCGGCGCGCTCGTCGCGGCCCTCGCCGGGCTGGTCGGGGTCGAAGCGGGCCTCGAACAGCTCGACCAGCAGGTTGGCGATCCCGACGTTGGCCACCAGCACGTCGGCCAGGTACTCGGGTGTGAACGTGGACCCGGTCTGGCGCAGGTACTTGGCGTAGGCGCGCAGCACGGTGAGCTGGCGCCAGTCGAGGCCGGCCCGCACCACCAGGGCATTGAAGCGGTCGCTCTCGCCCAGGTCGCGCCAGGAGGCGTCGAAGGCCTCCTCGAACAGGCACTTGAGCCGTTCGGGGGCCAGGTCGGACTCGGGGATGGGACCGAGGCCGAAGTCGTAGATCCACACCCGGCCCACGTCCCGGACGGTGACGTCGTAGGGCCACTCGTCGACGACCTCCACGCCCAGGTTCTCCAGGACGGGCAGGACGCGCGAGAGCGAGATGGGCTCGCCGATCCGGTAGAGGCGGAACCGCCAGCAGCCGGGGTCGGCGTCCTCGCGCTGGTACAGGACCGCGGAGAACTCGCCGTGGCGCCGCCCGGGGTCGGTGCGGGCCAGGAGCTTCTCCAGCTCGCGGATGTCGCCCGCCGCGGTGGCGGGGCTGTTGTCGACCTTGTAGGCCTCGGTGAGGCCGCCCGAGTAGCGCTCCTTGAACTCGGTGGCGCGCACGGGGCCGAAGGCCGCGGCGAGGGCGTCGTCCAGGTCCAGGTCCCAGGAGCGGGCCGCCTCGCGGACCTTCTCCTCCAGGGCGACCTGGTCGATGTCGGCGAGGGTGCGCCCGTGCCGGGCCCGGGCCACCAGGTACAGGCGGGCCAGCGGGGCGGAGCCGATGAGCACGTTGTGGTCCATCGTGGCGCCGTGGAAGGCCTCGGCGAGGACGTTCTGGATGTCCAGGCGCACCCGGGTGCTGTACTGGTCGCGCGGCATGTACACGAAGCAGGACATGTACCGGCCGCCGTAGGGGTCGCGGCGCATGAACAGCTTGGTGCCGCGCCGGTCGCGCAGGCGCAGGACGCCGCGGACGATGTTGTACAGCTCGCCCACGGGGATCTGGAGGAGTTCCTCGCGGGGGAAGGTCTCCAGCAGTTCGATGAGGTCCTTGCCGTCGTAGCTGTCGGCCTCGAACCCGGCCAGGGCCAGCACCTCGGCCTGCTTGCGGCGCATGATGGGGATCTGGGCGATGCTGGTGGTGCTGGCCTGGGAGGTGAACAGGCCGAGGAACCGGCGCTCGCCGACGATGTTGCCCTGGGCGTCGAACTTCTTGACGCCGATGTAGTCCAGGTACTTGGGGCGGTGGACCGTGGCGCGCGAGTTGGCCTTGGTCAGGACCAGGACGTAGGGCTCGCGGGCCTTGCCGCGGATCTCGGGGGGCAGGGCGGCGAAGCTGGTGGAGGCGGGCGAGTCCATGCGCAGGATGCCCAGGCCCGAGCCGGGCTCGGGGCGCAGGGAGTCGTCGCCGTTCTCGTCGGTGACCAGGGTGTACTCGCGGTAGCCCATGAAGGTGAAGTGCCGCCCCGCGATCCAGCGCAGGAAGTCGACGCTCTCGCCGATCTCGCGCGGGTCCACTCCCCCGGCCACGAGCCGGTCCGGGTAGGCCGCCAGCTCGTCGGCGATCCGGATGGCCCGGTCGCTCATCTTGCCGGCGTCCTCGTCCACGTAGCGCACGTCGGCCAGCACGGACTCGACGCGGGCGGTGATCTCGCGCAGGCGCTCGGGGTCGGGCTGCGGGTCGATCTCGATGTGCATCCAGGACTCGTCGATCGGCAGCAGGCCCTCGCCGCCGGTCTCCGGCTCCACCCGGACCAGGCGGCCCTCCAGGTCGCGGACGACGGTCGTCTGGGGGTGGATGATCAGCCGGACCCCCGCGCCGAGGTCGCTGAGGGCCATGGTGACGGAGGAGACGAGGAAGGGGGCGTTGTCGGTGACGATCTCCACGACGCCGGTCTGCTGGTCCCAGCCGTCGCGCTCGGCGTCGGGGGTGTAGACGCGGACCTTGGCCCGTCCGGCGGCGCGCCGGGCGCCGAAGGAGCGGTGGGCCTCGGCCGCGCCGCAGATCTGCTCGGCGGAACGGCCGCTGATCTCCTCGGGGTCCGTGTGGCGGTAGTACACGGGGAGGAAGCGGCGGACGGCGTCGGCCTCCTCGGGGCTGATGCGCGCCCCGGGGGACCACTTGGCGGCCGCCTCACTGAGCAGCTTCTGGAGCTGGACGTCGGATTGCCCGGACATAGGGATCTCTCACTCCTTTGTGAGCAACGTCGCACGAGTGCTGGCAGAACGACCGGTCATACGACCTGTGAACTTCTGGGCGACTGCGTGATTCGGTGTGAACTCCCTGGGCCGCAAGGAGCCCACGACCGTGGTGGTTCGGATTGGGGTCGCGGGGCGCCGGACCTCGTTGTCCCCGCCCCGCCCGGTGCCAAGGCTACTGGCTTTCGGGCCCGGGGACAGGTCCAACACCGTTACAGGGCGGTTGCGGAGTGTTAGAAACAGATTGCGGTGATCGGTTACTGCGTACACGGACCACCACCTACCCCCCGCACAGGGGGACATGTCGTTACCGATCCGTTGCCTGGAGGACCGCGGTCATCACGGCCCGGGGGTCGGTCAGGTCGGGCAGGACGACGACCGCTCCGGCCTCGCGCAGCTGGCTCTCCGTGGTCGAGCCGTTGAGCACCGCGACCGGGGTCGCGCCGCCGATCACGGCGGCGCGCACGTCCGGGGCGGAGTCGGTGATGAAGACCGTCTCCTCCTCGGGGTAGACCCGGCCGCCCTCGCCCGCGGCGTGCAGGCGGATGGACTGGATGAGGCTGGACTTGGGGTAGTTGACCGAGCCGTAGCCGCCGATCGCCAGGTTGAGGTAGGTGTCGAGTCCGAAGGCGACCAGTTTGGCCGTGGCGTTGGCGCGGGTGCTGCCGCTGACCACGGTCTGGACGGTGTCGGGCATGGAGGCCACCGCCGCCAGCGAGGCCGCGGCGCCGGGCATGACGCGGCCCTTGGAGAGCAGCTCGTCCGAGCGGTTGCCGAAGGACTCCTCCAGGGCGTCGAGGAACTCGCCCAGGGAGCCGGTGTCGGGTTCGACGTCGACGTAGTTGCGGGCGCAGAACTCGAAGAACATCTCCGAGTCGGTCCGGCCCGCCGACGAGGTCAGGTAGACGAGGGGCTCACCGGTGACCTTCTCGAAGGCCTCGGCGTAGGCCGCCCTCGTCACCCGTCCCACGTCGAGGAGGGTGAGGTCGATGTTCCATAGCACCAGGCGGCTGATGGCGAACTCCTCGGGACGCGACGGGGGTGGGGCCCCTCCATCTTGCCGTATGGGCGCATGAGGGCGGAAACCTCCGTCCGGGTGCGGCAGCGAGGCGGGAGCCGGGATGTGTGCGTTCGCGCTCACCTCCCGGCAGCGAGCCGTCGGCCCTCGCCCTACGGCTGCGTGGTCGTGGCCTCGTCGACCAGGTAGCGCAGCTCCTGGACCGCGAACCACATCAGTTCGTGGTCCTCCACCGCGCCCGAATCCGGGTCCTGCACCGACGCCGCCACGTCCGCGGCGGCGTCGGCGTCGTCCACGTGGGCCGACGCCAGCTTCTTGAACGGAACGGCCCCGGTGACCCTCACCCGGGCCACGCCCCGCCCCGCGCTGCCAGCGCGCTCGACGACCTGGTCGGGCATGTTCGCCGCCAGCACCACCCGTCGCCGGGGAGCGCCGGGGTCGGCCGCCAGCAGCGCCAGCGACTCCCCCGCGGCGGCGTACATCGCCTCGTACTCCGCCTCCTCCACGTCCTCGTCCGGGCCGGGGTCGGCCGCGAACGCGGTCAGCGGCACGCCCTCCAGCCGCCCCTCCTCCAGCAGGCGAGCCAGGGCGGGGATGGTGCTGGGCAGGAAGACGTACATGCGAGCGGCTCTCCAGGATGTGGGCTGAACACACCAAGTGTGCCAAACCCCGGGCTCAGGCGGCCCGCTCCCCCGGCACCGGGGGCGCGCCGTCGCCGTCCGGCGCCAGGAAGCGCTCCAGCTCCAGCCGCGTGGTGTCCACGTCGCTGTGCAGGATGCCGGTCATCCCGAGCTCCTCGGCCGTGCGGACGTTGTGCTCCAGGTCGTCGATGAACACGCAGTCCTCGGGACGCAGGCCGATCCGCTCGCAGGTGTGCAGGTAGATGCGGTGCTCCGGCTTGCGCATCCCCACCTCGCCCGAGATGACCACCGCGTCGAAGGTGGTGTCGAAGTGCTCACGGGGATAGCAGTTGCCCCAGGAGTTCGACAGCAGGGCGGTCGCGGCCCCGGCGGTCCTGGCCTCGCGCAGGGCCTCGTACATGTCGTGCACGGGGTCGAACTCGCAGAACATGCGGTCGATCAGCCCCTCGGCGACCACCGGACCGCCGTGGGTGCAGCGCAGCAGGGCCGCCAGCTCGCGCTCGAACGCGCAGGTGTCGATCTCGCCCCGCTCCAGGGCGTGCACGAGGTTCTCCCCCTCGACGCTGCCGTCGAAGTAGGGGCGCATGACCTCGTGGTAGTGCTCGACGTCGATGCGGTCGGCGTGCAGCCAGGCCCGGATGCCCACGGGCAGCGGCGGTGTGAGGACACCACCCCAGTCGCAGATGACCCCTCGCCGGGTGCCGTCCATCCGATCCCCTCCTCCGGTCGTCGGTGACCTCTCCCCCAGACGCCCGCGGGTCGGGCGGGGAAGCGTTCTTCCCGTTCCCCGCCCGTTTCAACCCCCGGCGAAACCCGGCCGGTCAGGTGGTCAGCCCGGTACCGATCTCCACGTCGGCCGCGGGGATGTCCACCGGCAGCTTCCCGGAGGGCTTCACCTGTCCGGCGATGACCCGCGCGGCGGCGGCCCGCGAGACGTCCACGGACGAGTACACCGCCACGAACGCCTCCGCCTCCGGGAAGGCCGCCAGGTCGTAGGGCGTGCCCTGGGATACCACGACCACCGGCAGCCCCTCGGCGCGCGCGGCCTGGACCAGGCCGCTCTGCTCCGAGGCCCCGCTGCCGCCCCCGGTGCCCACGACCACGGCGTCGGCCCCGCTCTCCACCACGTCGACACCGGCCTCGGTGAGCGCGGCCGAGATCTGCTCCGCGCCCACGCCCTGGACGCGGACACCGCTGCCCTCGGCCAGGGGCAGCAGGTCGCCCTCGTTGCGCAGCAGCGTCGCGGAGGCGTCCGCCACGCGCTGGGCGGCCTCGGCGTGCCCGGGGTCCTCCAGGACCGCCGCGGCGCCCTGCGGGTCCACCGGTTCGGCCTCCAGGACCCCGCGCTTCTCCTTGAGCGCCAGGACGCGCAGCGCGGACTCGTCGATGCGCTCCTCGCTCAGGCGGCCCTGCTCGACCGCCTCGCGGATCGCGGACACCGCGGCGGCGGGGTCCGGCGGCATGAGCAGCTGGTCCACGCCCGCCTCCAGCACGCGCACGGCGATCTCGCCGTCGGAGTGGCGCTGGCGCACGCCCTCCATGTTGAGGGCGTCGGTGGTCACCACGCCGTCGTAGCCCAGTTCGCCGCGGAGGATGCCGTCGATCAGCTCCGGGGAGATGGTGGCGGGCTCGGGGTCCTCGCTCCCGTCCAGCTGCGGCATGAGCACGTGGGCGGTCATGACGGCGTCCACGTCCGCGTCGATGGCCGCCCGGAACGGCGGCAGGTGCTCGGCCTCCCACTGCTCGCGCGGCATGTCGATGACGGGCAGGCCGCTGTGGCTGTCCACGTCGGTGTCGCCGTGCCCGGGGAAGTGCTTGACCGCCGACACCACACCGGCGCCGGAGTAGGCGCCCGACTCGGCGACGGCCATCTGCGCGACCAGGTCGGGGTCGGAGCCGAAGGAGCGGATGCCGATGACCGGGTTGTCGGGATCGGTGTTGACGTCGGCGTCGGGCGCGTAGTTGAGGTTGATGCCCAGGGCGGTGAGCTCCTCGGCGGTGGTGGAGGCGCGCAGCTCGGCCAGTTCGGTGTCGCGGGTGGCGCCGACGGCCATGGCGTCGGGGAAGCGGGTGCCCACGGGCAGCCGGGCCACCAGGCCCTGCTCCTGGTCGATGCCGACGAACAGCGGAACGCCCTGCCCCTGTTCGGCGGCCAGGTCCTGCACGCCCGCCGACATGGTGGCGATCTGCTGGGCGTCGGTGAGGTTGGCGTCGAAGTAGATGAGGCCGCCGGGCCGGTAGGCCTCGATCTGGGCGGCGTTCTCGGCGGCCGAGGTGCCCTGGGCGGTCAGGACGAGGAGCTGGCCGATCTTGTCGTCCAGGTCCATCTCGGAGAGCAGCCGGGGTGCGAGCACGGGCTCGAAGGGTTCGGCCTCGGCCGACGGCTGGGTTTCGCGGTCCTCGTGCGAGGAACCCACCTCCTCTGTGGTGCATGCGGTGGCGATCAGTGCGAGTCCCACGCAGGCCGGGGCCAGGGCGTGCGGAACGGACAGTTTCATGGCGGACTTCATCTCCGGCGAAATCGTGGGTTCGCCGCCGAAAATACCCGTTGCGGCAGGCCCGGAGGCGGAACCGCCGCCACGCGGGCGCGCGTGGCGGCGGTTCGGGGCTCCGTCGAGCGGTGTGCGCGGGTCCGGGTCCGCGCGCAGGAGATCGTTCAGGACCAGGTGAAGAGGGCGTCCCCCCGGGCGACCGAGCCGCTGACCACCTCGCCCAGCGCGTCGGGCGAGGCGTCCAGGGCGACCACCGGGACCACCGACGGCCTCCCCTGCGCGGCCACCGAACCCGGCGACCAGCGCACCACAGGGGTGCCCGGCTCGACCTCGTCGCCCTCGGCGGCCAGGAGGGTGAACCCCTCCCCCGCCATCTGGACGGTGTCGATGCCCAGGTGGACGAGCACGCCCCGGCGGTGGTCGGGCGCCATCACCACGAACGCGTGGGGATGGAGCTTGACCAGGGTCCCCGCGATGGGGGACACGGCGTCCTGGACGCCCTCCTGGCCGCCCTCCTGTCCGGGCTCGGGGTGGACGGCGACCCCGGGGCCGACCATCGACTGGGAGAAGACGGGGTCGGGCACAGTGTCGAGGGACAGCGCCGTTCCGGGCACGGGGGAGAGTACGCGCAGCGTACCGATCACATCTGACATGGGGGGTGTCTTCCCTCCCTTGGGCGTTTGATCCTTCCTGGCGGGGCCTGTTAGAGCAGGTCCCGGATGTCGTCGGTGAGGGCGTCGGCCTCGGGACCGACCACCACCTGGACGACGTTGCCCGAGACCAGCACGCCGTGGGCTCCGGAGGCCTGGAGGGCCTTCTCGTCCACGAGACCGGGGTCGGCCACCTCGGTGCGCAGCCGGGTGATGCAGGCCTCGATGTCCTCGATGTTGTCCGCGCCGCCCAGACCGGCGACGATCGCCGCTGCCTTGTCCGCCATGTGTCCTCCGTGTTCTGCCGTGGAACGGGGTGTACCCGAAACCTGAGGGCGAGCTTAGGGGCGGCGCACCGCGCGCACCAGGGTCGGGGGCCGGACGGGGTGTTGTCCTCGGCTCAGGAGGTCTGCGTGACCTTGTTCAGGCCGCGCGGGACGTCGGGGTTGTAGCCCAGGCGGCGGGCCAGGCGCTCGGTGAGCAGCTGGGCGGGGACGATGAGGTTCATCGGGGACACCCACTCGGGCACGTCGGGGACCGGCACGGACACGTCGCTGGCGGCGGCCAGGGCGTCGCCGCCGCCGAAGCCGAAGACCGGCGCCCCGGCCGAGCGGACGCGCTCGGCGAGGGAGACCGTGCCCTGGAGGGTCGGGCCGGTGGGCGCGGCCACCAGCAGGGCGGGGGTGCGCGGGTCCACCACGGCGATGGGTCCGTGCAGCAGGTCGGCGTAGGACAGGCCCATGGCGTGGAGGTAGCAGGCCTCCTTGAGCTTGAGGGCGGCCTCCAGCGCGGTGGAGAAGGCCAGGCCGCGGCCGGAGATGACCGCTCCCTGCACGGCGACCATCCGCTCGACGATCTCCTCCAGGGCGTCCGAGGGCGCCGTGAGGGTCTCCTCGATGCCCTCGCAGACGCGGGTGAGGTCGCCGGGGTCCAGGTCGGCGCCCAGGCCCAGGGCCAGGACGGCGAGGGCGGCGAGCTGGGTGCTGTAGGTCTTGGTGGCGGGCACCGCGACCTCGCTCCCGGCGCGGGTGACCAGGGCGACGTCGGCCTCGCGGGCCAGCGGGGACTCCGCGCCGTTGGTGACGCCCACGGTGCGCGCGCCGCAGTCGGCGGCCCAGCGCATGGTCTCCACGATCTCCTCGGTCTTGCCCGACTGGGAGATCGCGACGGCCAGGACGTCGGACAGGTCGATCCGCGCCCCGTAGGTGGTGGCGATGGACGGCGAGCCCAGGGTGGCCAGGCGGCCGGTGTGCGCCTGGAGGAGGTAGCTGCCGTAGACCGCTGCGTTGTCGGAGGAACCGCGGGCGATGAACAGCACGTGCCTGGTGCGGCGGCCCAGGGCCTCGATCTGGGGGCGCAGCGGCAGGAGTTCGGCGAAGGTGCGGCGCAGCGCCTCCGGCTGCTCGGCGATCTCGGAACGCATCACGCTCGTGGTGGTCATGGAGGGCCTTTCCTGTGGGTGGCGCGGGCGGTGGACGCGGCGGAGCGCGTGTCGGGGCCGACGGACGGCGGGCGGGGGTGTGGCGCAGGTGGAGCGGACTCCCGGACGGGCCCCCGGTCCGCCCAGGTAACAGGTGCGAACCGCCTGCCCTTGGGTGGATTGACACGCGGTCGGAGCTGTGGTCTAGTCCGGACTATACCAGTCATGCCCGAATCGTCCCGGAGGTGCCCGGACCTGGTGCGCCGGACACGCAGGGTCCGTCCGCGCTAAGGTCTGACGCCAACCCACCCGCCGACCGAGAAGGCCGCCCGCTCCATGTCGATCGACCCCAGCAACCCGCTGCCCAAGTACAGCCAACTGCGCGACCTGCTCCTGGACTGGATCACCGCGGCGGGGCTGGGCGTGGACGACATGATCCCCTCCGAGCGCGAGCTCAGCGCCACCTACGGGCTCTCGCGGATGACCGTCCGCCAGACCATCGACCTGCTGGTGGCCGAGGGGCGGCTGTACCGGGTCCCCGGCAAGGGGACCTTCATCGCCCGTCCCAAGATCGAGATGTCCCTGGTGCTGGCCTCCTTCAGCGAGGACATGCGCGCACGCGGCTTCGAACCGGGAGCCCGCGAGCTGATCCGCCAGGTCATCCCGGCGAGCGGACACACCGCGCGCATGCTCGACATCGCACCGGGCACGCTGGTGCACCACATCGAGCGCATGCGCACCGCCGACGACGAGCCGATGGCCGTGGAGCGCTCCAACATCCCCGCCGCCATGGTCCCGGGCCTGGAGGACTACGACCTCGCCGAACGGTCCCTCTACGAGGTGCTGGAAAACGAGTTCGACATCCTGTTGGATTCCGGGGAACAGACCATCGAGGCCGGGATCTGCGACTCGGCCGACTCCCGACTCCTCGGCCTGCCAGCTGGGAGCCCGGTGCTGGTGATGCAGCGCCGGAGCTTCGCCAACGGACAGTGCGTGGAACTGGCGCTGTCCACCTACCGAGCCGACCGCTACCAGCTGCACTCCCGGCTGGACCCCCGGCGGCACGGCGACTGAAGTCCCGCGCCCACGAGGCGCGTGTCCGAGGAAGGACCCCCCATGAGTTCGGACCAGACCCCGACACCGACCGCGTCGCAGCCCCCGGGCGGCGGCGCGAGCCGGTCCAAGCGCGGCTCGTCCACGCTCGCCGTCCTGCAAAGGCTCGGCCGCAGCCTGATGATGCCCATCGCGGTCCTGCCCGCAGCCGCGATCCTGCTCCGCCTGGGCCAGCCCGACCTGCTCGGCGCGGACGGCCTGGCCGGGCTTTCCGGGATGGGGTGGATGGAGCCGGTCGCGGGCGCCGTCGGCATGGCGGGCGACGCGGTCTTCCAGGCCCTGCCGCTGCTGTTCGCGATCGGTGTGGCGATCGGGTTCGCCAAGCGCGCCGACGGTTCGACGGCCTTGGCCGCGGTCGTGGGCTACCTGGTGTTCGACCGGGTGGCCACGTGGACGATGGTGACCTTCGACGGTGCCACGGGCGACCTGGGGTCGCGGCTGACCACGTACCCGCTGGCGGTGGACCCGGTGACCCGCCAGCCCGTCACCGATCCCGAGGCCGTCAACGCGGTCATGCCGGTGATCAACCACGCGGTGAAGAACCCGACCGACGTGCTCGGCGGCATCGCGGTGGGCCTGGTGGCGGCCGTGCTGTGGCAGCGCTACCACCGGATCAAGCTGCCGACCTGGCTGGGCTTCTTCGGCGGCCGCAGGTTCGTGCCGATCGTGACGGCGCTGGCCGGTCTGTTGATGGGCGTGGCGCTCGGCCTCATCTGGCCGGTCGTGGGCGGATGGATCCAGGACCTGGGCGAGGGCATCATCGGCGCGGGCGCGGTGGGAGCCGGAGCCTACGGGGTGATCAACCGCCTGCTGCTGCCGCTGGGCCTGCACCACGTGGTGAACTCGTTCATCTGGTTCGTGTCGGGCACCTACACCGCTCCCGACGGCACCGTGACGCACGGCGAGATCACCCGCTACTTCGCCGGAGACCCGGACGCGGGCGGTCTGCTGTCCGGGTTCTTCCCGGTGCTGATGTTCGGCCTGCCCGGCGCGGCGCTGGCGATGTGGCTGGCCACGCCCAAGGCCCGGCGGACGCAGATCGGGTCGATCATGATCCCCGCGGCGCTGACGGCGTTCGCGACGGGCATCACCGAGCCGGTGGAGTTCGCGTTCATCTTCGTGGCCCCGGCGCTGTTCGCGGTGCACGTGGTGCTGACCGGCGTCTCGATGGCGGTGCTCAACGCGGTGGACGCCCAGTTGGGCTTCGGGTTCTCGGCGGGCCTGATCGACATGCTGTTGAACGCCACGAAGGACAACACCCAGGGGCTGGGGTTGACCCTGTTGCTGGGCCTGGTGTACTTCGCGGCCTACTTCGGGATCTTCTACCTGCTCATCACCCGCTTGAACCTGCCCACGCCGGGCCGCGAGCGCGACCCGGACGACCCGGGCGAGACCGTGCGGGCGCACACCGAGACCAACACCGGCGAGGACCCGCCGGAGTCCGGAGGTTCGTCGAAGGGCGGGACGGGTTCCTCAGGCTGATCCGCCGGGACGTCCGCGGGCCCGCGGCCCGAAACCCGTGCGCGGGTTTCGGGCCGCTCGTGTCAGGGCAGTCCGACGCACCAGACCGGATTCATCGACCTCCCGGGAGGTGGGCGGTGTTCAGGAAGGACGTGGCGGAGGGCATCCACTGCGTGCGGGACGGGTACGTCAACTGGTTCATCGTCGAGGACGAAGGGCTGCTGACGATCGTCGACGCCGGGGTGGGGGGCTCCTGGGACTCCCTGCGGCGGGCCCTGATGCTGCTCGGGCGGCAGCCCCGGGACATCCGCGCCCTGGTGCTGACGCACGGGCACTTCGACCACCTCGGGTTCGCGGAGCGGATCCGGTCCCGGATGGGCGTTCCCGTCCACATACACGAGAACGACGTTCCGCTCACGCGGCATCCCCGCCAGTACGGGCACGCGCGTGCCCGCACTCCCTACTTCCTGACGCAGGTGAAGGCCTTTCCGATGGTCGCCTCGTTCGTGGGGCGGCGGGCGTGGTGGCCGAAGCCGGTCAGGGAGGTGCACCGCTTCCGGGACGGCGAACTGCCGGTGCCCGGGGGGCCGCGGGTCGTTCCCACCCCGGGTCACACTCTCGGCCACTGCGCCCTGCACTTCCCGGACCGCGGAGCGGTCATCGCCGGCGACGCCGTGGTGACCCTCAACCCGTACCGGGGCACGTACGGACCGCAGATCGTGTCGGGAGCGGCGACCGCGGACGAGGAGCGCGCGCTGGCGTCGTTGGGCGCGATCGCGGACACGGGAGCGCGGACCGTGCTCGTGGGACACGGCGAGGAGTGGCGGGACGGCGCGGAGAGGATGGCCGAGTTCGCCCTTCGGCGCGGCCCCTCCTGACACCGCTGCGGCGTCGCGGGGACGGTCGCGGCCCGCGCCCTAGAGGAGGCGTTCGGCCATCAGGCCCGCGCCGATGAGGATCATGGCCGCCCCGGAGAAGCGGCTGACGGCGCGCGCGGCGGCGGGGCGGGTTCCCAGCACCGTGCGGGCGAGCACGCCCACGCACAGGTAGACCGCCCCGCAGCTGGCCGTGTGCACCAGGCCCAGGGTGCCGATCTGCGCGGCCATCGGCCATCCGCCCGCGGGGTCGGTGAACTGCGGCAGCAGGGCCAGGAACAGCAGCAGTGCCTTGGGGTTGAGACCGCTGACGCCGGTACCGGTCAGCACGCGCGAGCCCCAGGAGGAGGGCACCGCGGCTCCGCCCGCGCCGGGCACCGCCGGGCGGGCCAGAGTGGCCGCTCCGAGCCACACCAGGTAGGCGGCGCCCGCCAGGGTCAGGCCGGTGAGCACGGCCGGTGTGCTGGCCACCAGCGCCGCGACCCCGCCCGCGACGACCCCGGTGAGGGCGACGTAGCCCAGCAGCAGCCCGGACACCGCCGGGAGCACCGAGCGGTCCCTCAGCCCGGCGGAGATGGTGTAGGCCCAGTCCGCCCCCGGCACCAGGATCAGCAGGACCGACACCGTCCAGAACGCCGCGACCGAAGCCGGTTCCACGGCCACTCCTCTCCTCGAAACTCCTGTTCAGAGGGGAAGAGTAGCCATAAAACGCCCGAAAATGGTTCCACTTCTTGCGGGCGAAACCGCCGTTGGTGGAAGAATCTCCTCCATGGACAACGTCGACCGGAAGATTCTTGCCGAGCTCCAGGAGGACGGCCGTCTGAGCGTCACCGAACTGGCCCACCGCGTCGGGCTCAGCGTCTCCCCGTGCCACCGCAGACTGCGCGAACTCGAACGCGCCGGGGTGGTCAGCGGGTACCGCGCGGTCGTGGACGCCGAGGCGGTGGGGCTGGGCTTCCAGGCGCTGGTCTTCGTCACCATGCGCCAGGAGGACCGGGACACCGTCGCGGCCTTCGAGCGGGCGGTCGAGGACATCCCCCAGGTCGTCCAGGCCGAGCGCCTGTTCGGCGACCCCGACTACCTGCTGCGCGTGGTCAGCGCCGACCTGGCCGCCTTCCGCGTGCTCTACGACGAGTCCCTGGCCACCCTGCCCGGCGTCCAGCACCTGAGTTCGACGCTGGTGATGAAGCACGTCGTGCGGGAGCGGCCCCTGCCCGCCTGAAGTCCGGACGCCCGTGTCCGGGCGGCGGTCCGCGGCCGCCCGGGCGCGCCCGCGGAGCGGACGGCGAACGCGCTCGGGCGCGGCCCCCGTGGGAGCCGCGCCCGAGCGCGTCGTGTTCCGGCTGCCGCCGGGGCCTACCGCCCGCCTACTTGGCGGCCGGGTCGCCGTGGCACTTCTTGTACTTCTTGCCGGAGCCGCACGGGCAGGGTGCGTTGCGCGCCGTGCCGGAGTACTCGTCGGCCGTCTCGCTGTGGCGCTCGACGGTGCCGTCCTCACTCGGCGCGGAGTACTGGAGCTGGTTGGGCTGGCCCTCGCCGAAGCCGGGGACGACCACGTCCTCGGCGGGCTCGGCCTCCTCCACAGGGGAGGCGGCGTCCTGGACCTCCTCGTCCTCCTCCACCGCGGTCGCGACGGCGGTCGCGCTGGCGGAGCCGCCGACGGCAGCGGCGGTCCTGGCCGCGGCGGCCGTGGTGAGGGCGGGCTCCTCCTTCTTGCGGACCTGCACCTCGACGTTGAAGAGGTAGCCGACGGACTCCTCCTTGATGGCCTCCAGCATCTGCTGGAACATGTCGAATCCCTCGCGCTGGAACTCGATCAGCGGGTTGCGCTGCGCCATGGCGCGCAGCCCGATGCCCTCCTGGAGGTAGTCCATCTCGTAGAGGTGCTCACGCCACTTGCGGTCCATGACCTGGAGGATGACCCGGCGCTCGACCTCGCGCATGGCCTCCTCGCCCAGCTCGGCCTCGCGGGCCTCGTAGGCGGTGTTGGCGTCCTCCACCACGCGCTCCGAGATCACCTCGGTGGTCAGCGTGTGCAGGTCGCCGTTCTCCTCGATGAACTCGTCGACGGTGAAGCTGATCGGGTAGACCTGCTTGAACGCCCGCCAGAGCTTGTCGAGGTCCCAGTCGCTGGGGTCGCCGTTGGCGGTCTCCTCCACGACGTAGCCGCGCAGGACCTCCTCCAGCATGCTCATGACCTGGTCGCGCAGGTCCTGGCCCTCCAGGACCTTGCGCCGCTCGGCGTAGATGACCTTGCGCTGGCGGTTGAGGACCTCGTCGTACTTGAGGACGTTCTTGCGGATCTCGAAGTTCTGCGTCTCGACCTGGCCCTGCGCGGAGGCGATCGCCTTGCTGACCATGCCGGACTCGATGGGCTGGTCGTCCGGGATGTTCAGCTGGTTCATGAACGCCTCCAGACGGCTGCTGTTGAACAGGCGCAGCAGGTCGTCCTGGAGGGAGAGGTAGAAGCGGGAGATGCCGGGGTCGCCCTGGCGGCCGGAGCGGCCGCGGAGCTGGTTGTCGATGCGCCGCGACTCGTGGCGCTCGGTGCCGAGCACGTACAGGCCGCCGGCCTCGACGATCTTCTCGTGCTCCTCCTCGTAGTCGGCCTTGGCCTTCTCCAGCGCCTCGGGCCAGGCGGCCTCGTACTCCTCGGGGGTCTCCAGCGGGCTCAGTCCGCGGCCCTGGAGCTCCTCGTCGGCGAGGAAGTCGGGGTTGCCGCCCAGCATGATGTCGGTACCGCGACCGGCCATGTTGGTGGCGACGGTGACCGCGCCGAGCTTGCCCGCGCGGGCGATGATCGCGGCCTCACGGGCGTGGTTCTTGGCGTTGAGGACCTCGTGGGGCACGCCCTCGCGCTTGAGCATCCGGGACAGCAGCTCGGACTTCTCGACGCTGGTGGTACCGACCAGGACGGGCTGCCCGGCCTCGTGGCGCTCGGCGATGTCCTCGGCGAGCGCCTGGAACTTGGCGTCCTCATGCTTGTAGACGACGTCCTTGACGTCCTGACGGACCATCGGCTTGTTGGTGGGGATGGGCACCACGCCGACGTTGTAGGTCTGGGTGAACTCCGCCGCCTCGGTCTGGGCGGTACCGGTCATGCCGGCGAGCTTCTCGTAGAGGCGGAAGTAGTTCTGGAGGGTGACCTTGGCGAGAGTCTGGTTCTCGTCCTTGATCTTGACGCGCTCCTTGGCCTCGATGGCCTGGTGCATGCCCTCGTTGTAGCGGCGGCCCGCCAGGACGCGGCCGGTGAACTCGTCGACGATGAGGACCTCACCGTCCTTGACGATGTACTCCTTGTCCCGCTTGTACAGCTCCTTGGCCTTGAGGGAGTTGTTGAGGAAGCTGATGAGCGGGGTGTTGACGGCCTCGTAGAGGTTGTCGATGCCCAGCCAGTCCTCGACCTTGGCCACGCCGGACTCGGTGATGCCGACGGTGCGCTTCTTCTCGTCGACCTCGTAGTCCTCCTCGCGCTTGAGGCGCGGGGCGATCTTGGCGAACTCGGCGTACCACCGGGAGTTCTGCTCCGAGGGGCCGCTGATGATCAGCGGGGTGCGGGCCTCGTCGATGAGGATGGAGTCGACCTCGTCGACCAGGGCGAAGTAGTGCTCGCGCTGGACGGTGTCCTTGAGCGAGAGCGCCATGTTGTCGCGCAGGTAGTCGAAGCCGAACTCGTTGTTCGTGCCGTAGGTGATGTCGGCCTGGTAGGCGCCGCGGCGGTCGGCCGCGGTCATCTGCGGTCCGACGACACCGACCTCGAGGCCGAGGAAGTGGTAGATGCGGCCCATGTTCTGGGCGTCGCGCTTGGCCAGGTAGTCGTTGGTCGTGATGACGTGGACGCCCTTGCCCGCGAGCGCGTTGAGGTAGACCGCGAGGGTGCCGGTCAGGGTCTTGCCCTCACCGGTCTTCATCTCGGCGATGTTGCCGAGGTGCAGCGCGGCGCCGCCCATGATCTGGACGTCGAAGTGGCGCTGGCCCAGGGTGCGCTTGGCCGCCTCCCGGACGGTGGCGAAGGCCTCGGGGAGCAGGTCGTCCAGGGACTCCCCGTCCTCGTAGCGCTCCTTGTACTCCCCGGTGAGGTCGCGCAGCTCCTCGTCGGTGAGGTCGACGTAGTCTTCCTCCAGCGAGTTGACCTGGTCCTTCAGTTTGTTGAGTCGGCGCAGGATCTTTCCCTCACCCGCGCGCAGGAGCTTGTCGAGTATCCCTGGCACTTCCTATGCGCTCCTCGCAGATCGCGGTTGGCTCCACCCACGTGGAGTTCAGATCTAGGCCCGCTGACCGCTTTCCCGTGGCCGCGGAGGACGGCGGGGGTTCCTGGGCCCTCGGCCCTACATCCTAGAGGACACGAACCCTACGCCCACCCTCTCAGGTGGAGCGGCCCGACCGCACGTTTCCCTGTGCGCAACGAAGAGAACCGACCGATATGTTCCCGCATGTCACAGACCTGGCAGCGGGCTCGGAAGGTTTTTCGCGTCGCCCCGGTACCAGGGGGGATCGGATACCGGCGCGGACGGGGCGCCGGTCGCGTACGCCGACCGACTCCCCGCGCTTTCGGAGCGCCTCCCCGCGCTTTCGGAGCGGGCACCGGTGGGTCCCGGCTTTCGTGGGTAGGCACGTGGTAGGAGGTCGTACCGCGGCCGAACGGCCGCGGACGGACCGGACGCGAACGTGTTCCCAGGGGGGATCACCATGCGAACGAACCGAGACAAGAAGGACCGCGGGACACGGGACGGCGGGGGCCGCGAGGCGAGGGACCTGTCGGCGCCCTCCCCGCGTTCTCCCGACGACGTGGCCAAGGAGTTCGTCGGGGAGTCGCCCGTCCTTCGGCGCGACCCGGTGGCCGACGACCCCGCGCTGGCCTGGGAGAAGGAGCATCCCGACGGCGACAGCCGTTTCGGGCGCATCCGGGGGTTCCAGCACCAGGGCGGCAGCCTCGCGCCGAGCAGCAGCCATCGCGGGCGCGTGTCGTCGTGGGCGGCGGTCCTGCTGGCGTGCGCCGGGTTCGTCGTGGGCGGGGTCGGCGTCGCCATGGGGATGTCCGTGGTCCTGCTGGTGGTCGCCGCGGTCCTGCTGGTGGCGGCGGCCGTGGTGGCCCTGGTCTTCGACCTGATGAGCGACGTCGTCCTCGACACGCCCCGGGCCGAGTCCGAGGAGCCGCACGACACCCCGCTGCACCGGATCAAGCAGGAGGACGCCGAGCACCGGCCCGGGTAGGCGCGGGCCGACGGCCGGACCGGCGGAGACGAGCGCCGGGCACGGGGTGAGTGCACACCGCCGCGGCGGGTCCGGATGGACCCGCCGCGGCTTCGTGCGGGGGGATCCGTCGAGGGCGGTCGCGGACGTCTAGGGTCTGTTCTTTGAACCCGTCTCCGGCACCGCTGTGCCTGCTTCAACCCGATTCCCGTTCTCCGGGCGCCCGAACACGGACCGAAGCGGAGCGGAGGTCCAAAAAAACACTGCCTAGTCGACCAGTCGGAGGACGCCGTAGTTGAAGCCCTTGCGCCGGTAGACGACGCTCGGGGCGTCCTTGACCTCGTCGTGGAAGAGGTAGAAGTCGTGGCCCACGAGTTCCATCTCCATGAGCGCCTGGTCGATGCTCATGGGCTTGGCCCGGTGGAACTTCTCCCGGACGACGACGGGGGCGTCTCCCTGGGTGTCGAGTTCGACGAACTCGTCGGAGAACCTCCCGTCCAGCTCGGTGCCGTTGACGTCCTCCTCGCCGCTGCGCCGCTGCGCGGGGGGAGCCTGCGTCGCGGTGGCGGTGGCGGACGAGGGCAGGTCTCCGGGGAGGTCGGCGGTGGCCGACGCGACGGAGACGGGGGCGTGGTTGCCCCGGTGGACCTTGCGCCGGTCCGCGGACTTGCGCAGGCGGGCCTCGATCTTGTCGAGGGCGAGGTCGAGGGCGCCGTACCGGTCCGAGGCGGCGGCCTCGCTGCGAATGACCGGACCGTTGGTCCGGATGGTCAGCTCAACCCGCTCGCAGACGTCGGCGAGCTTGGGGTTGCGCTCTTTGGACACCTCCACGTCGACGGTCATGCCCTTCTTCTCCCACTTGGAGAGCCTGTCGAGCTTGTTGTCGACGTGCTGACGGAACTTCTCACTCACACCGGTGCGTCGACCCTTGACGATGATGTCCATAGGACCCCCTTCATCGCGTGGCCGCCGGAAGACGACGGCCAGGCTGGCTCTGCGTCCCTTCCGCCGTCAGGGGGGCGGGAGGGGTGTCGCGCTAGCCCCCTTCCGCTGGTGCCCCCGTCCTGTAGGGGGCACGGCTCGGTTGGAGATGCGTATACCCACCAGCGGGGGTGTCATCACGCGTACCAGGGGCGTGATTGGCGAAGGCCGCCGCGGTGGAGGAAAGGACTGCCGGGACTGTCGGGACGGGTCGCCCCTCGATGAACCGCAGGTCGCCCGGGGCCGCGGCGGGACGCGCGCGGCGGGGACGCGGGGGGATCGTCTCCGGGGGTTCGCCGTTGGCGAACCCCCGGACGATGGGATGCCACCCGTCCGGCCGACCTGGTCTTCGTCCCCACATCCGCCTGCTGAGAGTGTCGCCGCTCTTGTACGCGACTACTGCTCTTCTCCCTGTCATGAGGGACATCTGGACCCTCCGCGGGGCAGGGCTTACCTCTAAGGCGCACCGTGATCGGTCGACGAAAAGTCGCCTTACGTGGGCCGTTTCGCCTGCGCCTGGCATCGGCTTGCCGGAGTGGCCCCCCGGTGTTCCCGGGAGCTCACAGACTCCGACGCAACCACGGACCCGGACGGGTGCCATACCGTGACCGTAACCTGTCCTGGCGAGGATGTCAGGTAGCAGCCACCCTCCCAACTCATCGGTAACTGCCTCAAACCCCTTTGTACATGGACTTTTCACCTGTTCACGAGGGTTCGTAAAACCTTCTTGCACCACCCGCCTCCTTCTCCCGGGAAGGACCTCCGCCAGAGCCTGGCAGGCGTTCGAGGAGGACCACCGCGCCCGCCACGGGAATCCCGCGGGCCCGCAGGGCGCGGGTCGCCTCGGCCACCGTGGCGCCCGTGGTGAGGACGTCGTCCACCACGACCGCGGCTCCCCCGGTCTCCGGGCCGGGCCGCGCGCCGGGGGCCGCGTCGAGGGCCCGGGGAAGCGGACGGTCCGCGACGAGGGTGCCCGCCCGGTTGGCCAGGCGCTCGTCCCGCCCCAGACCGGCCTGGCGCCGGGGACGGCCCCGATAGCGCAGCAGGGGCGCCAGCCGCCCGGCGCCCGCTCCGCCCGCCTGCGCCAGGCAGGCGCGCGCCAGCCGGGTGACCGGCGCCCGGGGGTCGCCCGGCGGGCCCCGCCCGGGCACGGGGACGAGCAGGGTGTCCGGGCGGGCCAGGCCGGACGCGGTGTGGGCGGCGGCCAGCCATCCGCCCAGGGGCGCGGCCAGGGCGTCCGCAGCGCCCTCCTTGTAGGTGAGCAGCACCCCGCGGTGGCGCCCGGCGTAGGGCCCGGCCGCCCAGACGGGCGGGCAGCCGGGCCTGGGCGCGCAGCGGTGGGGGCGGCGCCGCAGCGCGGTGAGGCAGTGCGCGCACAGCGGCCCCGAGGGGCCCGCGCACGCCGCGCAGGGCTGGGGCAGGAGCAGGTCGAGCAGCGCGCCGAGTATCCACCGCAGCACGCCCGTGGGATGTGTCCGTTCGTCCATACCTCAAGGTTGGGCGTTCGGAACAGCCTCCGCCAGCCCCTTCCCGGACCTGTGGACAACGCCCCCGAAGGCCTCCTCCGCGCCCCTCACCGGCTCCCGCTCCGGTCCCGGCACCGCGGTTCCGGCACCGGGCACGGCCCGGACCGACCGGTCGCCGCAGGCCGCCGCCGGCCGCCGCACGGGCCGCGGCCGGTCCGCGCGCTCAGCGGATGATCGACACGATGCGGCAGCAGGCCCGGGCCAGGCCGGAGTCTCCCGAGAGGGCTCCCCCGGCCTCGGCCTCCTCGGGTTCGATCCCCCGCACGCACAGCCGCCAGGCGGTCTCGAAGTCCCAGCGCACGGCCGCCGCGGGCGGGCCGGAGTCCCCCGCGGCGTCGGGGGCCAGCGACCACCCGGTCCCGGTGCGGGTGACGGTCCACTCGCCGCCGTCCGGGCCGTCCACGGCCACGCTCACGCGCGTTCCGGTCCGCGCCGGGACGTCGCGCAGGGTGTGCGGCAGCGCGCGCATGAAGGTGTCCAGCACCAGGGAGCCCGCGGGCCCGGGGTCGGTGGCCCGCCCGGCGGCGTGCCGGATCTGCTGCCGGTGCGCCCAGTTCTCGGTGAGTTCGCGGGCGCAGTCCAGCCAGACCGGCGCCGGGTCGGCGCCCGCCCAGGAGACGGCGACACCCGGGGCGTGCGGGTCCGCGGAGCGCCAGAGCCGCGCGAGCTCGCGTCCGGTCATCTCCAGCGTCTGGACCAGCGCCTGCGGGCTGATCCTGGCGGTGGCCCGCACCCACTCCTGGTTGTTGCGGTGGATGAACGCCGCCAGCGGCTCCCCAGGCGCCGGGGCCGGTGCCGCCCGGTAGCGGTCGCGCATCCCCGCGATGCGCCAGTAGTCGTCGCCGAGCAGGTGGGCGGCCACGTCGCGCGCGCTCCACCCGGTCACGGCCCCGGCCTGCCACTCGTCGGGGGTGAGGCCGCGCAGGAGCGCGAGGAGGTCCTCCCGCTCCCCGGAGAAGTGGGGGCGTGCGTCGATCGGCGTACCCAGCCGGGTCAGGTCGTCCATGGCGCCACCCTTCCAGGCCTCCGCGCCGGGCGCACCCCTGTTTCGTCGCGGGCGCGGCCGGGGTCCGGCCGCGCCCGCGACGCCTCAGCCCGGGAAGGACGGTGAGCCGCCCTCCACGACGCTCTGCCAGTTCAGCGGGTCGCTGGACACCCAGATGTTGCCGTCGTCCGAACCGGCCACCAGGGGCTGGCCAGGGGCTCCGGAGACGGTCACCATGCTGGCGACCGGGGTCCCGGCACTGGCGGGCGGCGTGCCGCCGTCCAGCGACACCAGGAGGGCCTGGCTGGTACCGCCCTCGCGGGTGCCGAGCACGACCAGCTGGTCGCCCGAGCGCCAGGAGATGTCGGTGACGTCCTCCAGCTCGCGGGCCAGGGTCACGAACGACTCGACGGAGACCTGGCCGTCGGCGTCCTCCACCACGCGTCCCACCTGGAGCGAGCGGCGCCCGTCCACTTCGGTCACCACCGCGGCGCGGGTGCCGTCCCGGGAGATCTGGAACTGCACCAGCGGCCTGTCGCGCAGGTCGGACACGTCCACGCGGACCACCTCGTGGCCGTCGCGCAGCAGCCACAGGTGCGTCGGGCCCGGGGAGGGCGGCGGCCCGTTGAGGTTGGGGCTCTCGGCGTCGGAGTCCTCGCGCGCCTCCTCGCCTTCCTCACCGTCCTCCTCGTCGACCTCCTCGACCACCCACAGGTCGCCGTTGACGTCCCAGGACAGCTCGGTGAAGACCCCGTCGGCCAGGACCTCCCGGACGGCGGCGCCCGGGGTGGCCTCGCTCGTGACGACCCTGCGGCCGCCCGTGGTGACCCCGGCGATGGTCTGCTCGTCCAGCGACACCGCGAACCTGCCCAGGGGGACCTCGCCCGAGCCCAGGGGGCCGGGTACCGGCTCGCCGCTGCCGAAGGTGTCGGTGTCCCAGTCCGAGGCCGCCCACAGCTGGCCCTCGTGGGAGTAGTAGACGTGGACGCCGGGCGAGGTCGCGCCGGGGCTGACCTCCGACCAGTAGGTGCTGCCCGGGCGCGGCCGGTCGGCGCTCTCGCCCTCGGCCCCGGGGAAGTCCACCTCGTTGCCGTTCACCCGCAGCGTGAACTCCTGGATCTCCGGCAGCTGGCGCAGGGTCCAGGCGATCTGGGCGCCCATGCCGAACTCGTCGGCCTGGCCGGGGGCGGTCACGCTGACGGTCACCCGGTCCTCGTCCACCTCCACCTCGGGATCGGCGTCCTCGGAGAACGAGGAGTGCACGGAGGGCTCCAGCCAGGCGCTGGGGCCGCGGACGAGCCGGTGCAGCAGGCGCTGGGTGAGTTCGTCGTTGCTGACGGGCAGGTAGACCGGGTCCGGGACCAGGGCGTTCTCGTCGGGGTTGAAGTAGTACAGGTTGAACGGGCGGTGGGTGCGCTCCAGGTCGAGCTGGCTGAGGACGAGCTCGTCCGGCAGGCTCTGGATGCGCCACTCGCCCTCGGGGTCCTCGTCCTCCCGGGCCAGGACGAAGGTCTCGTCGAGCAGGCGGCCGGAGTCGCCGGAGACGTACCTGCCGTCCTCGTCGATCGTGGCCACCAGTGAGCTGCGCATCCGCACGGTGGCGGTGAGCCCGTCTCCGCTGATCGTGGTGTCGAGGTCGACGGTGTCGTGGCCGGGGAAGACCTTGACCGTCCCGTCCGGGTTCCACGACTCGTCCGTGCTCGTCAGCATGTAGCTGCGGGCGGCCTCGTAGTCCTGCTCGAAGCTGCCCATGTCCTTGAGGAAGTCGCTGACCAGGCCCTCCGGCGCCACGCCCTCCTGGGGTCCGGCGGGCAGCAGGCGCACGTAGCCGCCGTAGGGGTCGCCCTCGGACTCGTTGCCGTCGCTGGCCACGACCGGGCCGGTGGTGGGGACGGTCGCGCAGGCCGCCATGGACACGGCCGCCACGGCCGCGGCCAGGCAGGCGCGCGTGGCGCGGCCGAACCGGTGCGGTGTCCTCACAGCTTCTCCTCGCCCTCGCGCTGCTCGGCGCGGACGGCGGCCGCGCCCTCCTCCGTGGTGTCCGCGCCGTTCCTGGCCGGCACCTTCTCGGCGCGGACGGCGCCGTTGCCGTTCTCGCCCTTGTCGCCCTTGTCGGCCTTGTCGGCGAAGGCGGTGTAGGTGCGGCCCAGCGCGAACTCCGGCGGCACCAGCGGCAGGGGGGAGCCGCGCAGCTCGCTGCCGGAGCGGCGCGGCAGGGACAGGCGGAACTGGGAGCCCTGGCCGGGCTGCCCCCACGCCTGGAGCCAGCCGCCGTGCAGGGTGGCGTCCTCCTTGGCGATGGAGAGTCCGAGGCCGGTGCCGCCGGTGGTGCGCACCCGGGCCGGGTCGGCGCGCCAGAAGCGGTCGAAGCACAGGTGCTCCTCCCCCTCCTTGAGGCCCACCCCGTAGTCGCGCACGGCCACGGCGACCGCGTCGCGGTCGCAGGCGGCGGTGACCACCACGTCGCGGCCCTCGCTGTGCTCGATGGCGTTGACCACGAGGTTGCGCAGGATGCGGTTGATGCGGCGGCCGTCGTACTCGGCGGTGCAGGGCTCGGTGGGCAGGCGCAGCACGACCTTGATGCCGCGCCGCTCGGCGATCTGCTCGGCGTCGCCGACGGCCTTCATGACGGCGTCGCGGATGTCGAGCGACTCGGTGCCCAGGGTGGCGGCCCCGGCGTCGTGGCGGCTGATCTCCAGCAGGTCGGAGAGGAGTTCCTCGAACCGCTCCACCTGGCTCTGCAGCAGCTCCACCGAGCGGCGCATGGTGGGGTCGAGCTCCTCGCGCTCGTCGAAGAGCACGTCCCCGGCCATCTTGATGGTGGTCAGCGGGGTGCGCAGCTCGTGGGAGACGTCGGAGACGAACTGGCGCTGGAGCTTGGACAGCTCCTCCAGCTCCTGGATCTTCTCCTGGAGGTTGCCAGCCATGTCGTTGAAGGACAGGGCCAGCCGGGCGAGGTCGTCCTCGCCGTGTACGGCCATGCGCTCGGTGAGGTCGCCCGAGGAGAGGCGTTCGGCGGACTGGGCGGCCGAGCGGACCGGGCTGACCACCTGCCGGGTGATGACGAAGGCGATCAGGCCCAGGAGGATGACCAGCAGCACGCCCACCAGGCCGACCGTGCCCTGGACCAGGTCGAGGATCTGCTGCTCGTGCTGGAGCGGGAAGATGTAGTACAGCTCGTAGGCGCGCGTGAGCTGCGCGCCGACCACCAGCGCGGGTTCCTCGCCCTGGTCGGTGGTGATGCGCGTGTACGTGTGGTACTGCTGCTCGTCCACCTCGGACTCGTGGACCTGGTTGATGAGCCGCTGCGGAACGCTGCCCTCGCCGGTGGCCCAGCCGACCTCGCCGCCCACCGAGGGCAGGATGACCACGCTGTACAGCCCGGTGTCGCCGCTGCGGCTGGTGAGCTCGTTGGCGAGGTTGTACATGAGCCGGTTGCGGTCGCCCGACTCGTTCTCCTGGAGTTCGGCCGACGCGTAGTTGAGCCCGGCGCGGTGGTCGGTGACGGCCGTGGAGATCTTGGCGTCGAGCAGGCCGCCGCGCACCTGGGAGATGAGCACGTATCCCAGGCCCACCATGACCACCAGGGACAGCACCAGGGTGGTGGAGATGACCCGCAGGTGCAGCGAGCGGCGCCAGTTGCTGTGGACGCCGCGCACCAGGGCGCGGGCGGCGCGCTGGGCGAGCGCGTAGGAGCGGGTGAGCCCGGTGCCGCCGTCACGCCAGCGACCTCGGGCCGTGGACGGCCCGGAGGGCGGGATCTGCGTGTCGGAGGCGGTCCCCCGCTCCTCCTCTGGTGTGGCTGCGGTCATGTGCGGCTCGGGAGGATCAGGCGGTTCCGGCCTTGTAGCCGACGCCGCGGACGGTCACGACGACCTCGGGGTGCTCCGGGTCCTTCTCGATCTTGGCGCGCAGGCGCTGGACGTGGACGTTGACCAGGCGGGTGTCGGCGGCGTGCCGGTAGCCCCAGACCTGTTCCAGGAGCACCTCGCGGGTGAAGACCTGGCGCGGCTTGCGGGCCAGGGCGACCAGGAGGTCGAACTCCAGCGGGGTGAGGCTGATCTGCTCGCCGTCGCGGCGCACGGCGTGCCCGGCGACGTCGATGGTGATGTCCCCGATCTGGAGCACCTCGGGCGCGGGCTCCTCGGTGCGGCGCAGGCGCACGCGGACGCGGGCGACCAACTCCTTGGGCTTGAAGGGCTTGACGATGTAGTCGTCGGCGCCCGACTCCAGCCCGAGGACGATGTCGATGGTGTCGCTCTTGGCGGTGAGCATCACGATGGGCACGCCGGACTCGGCGCGGATCTGACGGCAGACGTCGATCCCGTCGGCGCCGGGGAGCATCAGGTCGAGGAGGACCAGGTCCGGCTTGGTCTCGCGGAAGGCCTCCAGGGCCTTGTCCCCGTCGTGCACGAACGAGGGCTCGAACCCCTCTCCACGCAGAACGATGCCCAGCATCTCAGCGAGGGCGAGGTCGTCGTCGACAACCAGTACACGTCCCTTCATCGGTGCGTCCGGCGCCGGGCGTCGGACCCGCGGGCGGGCGGGTACGGCGGCGCCTACTCCTCTCTCTGAAAACACTCAAGCGGCATGAACGTTCGGTGCGCCCCGAGACGCGGGGAACTGCTTCGTCCTCCCCCCACCTTGCCACCTTCGGGCGGGATCGGGAGAGTGGTCGGTGTTTTTCGGTCCGTGGGAACCGTTTCGGCCTGCGGCGCGTCGACCCTGGTGACCTGGCACGCGAACCTTCGCGACTCGGCCGGTTGGTAACAGAAAGCATACAAAAGGAATGAAGTGGGTCGGTTGCACCTGCATACGCCCGAACATCGCGGGCACCGGTGGAACCGGCGGGTAGGTTGGTTGACCAGAGGCCGAAAACCGCGGAAGCGCGCTCGCGCAGCGTAACCGAACCCCATGGAGGGCGGGGCAGATGACCCAGGAGGACGACCACCGGGACACGTCGGGGAACCCCCCGGACGGACCGGACGGCGGCGGGGCCCCCGAGGCCGCTCCCCCGCCCGCGTCCGGCGGATGGGCCGCCCCCGGCCGGGAGGGCCCGTCCTCCGCCTCCTCCGCTCCCTCCGGTGGGCGGCCGGACCCCGCGTCCGCCGGTCAGGCGCCCCAGGGGCAGCCGGGCTTCGCCCCTCCCGAACAGGCTCCCGGGTACGGGCAGGCTCCCGGGTACGGCCAACAGCACTACGGGCAGGCGCCCTCCGGACAGCAGCCCGGATACGGACAGTACGGGCAGCACGCCTCCGGCCAGCAGCCGTCCCAGGGCGGCGGTTACGGACAGCAGCCCGCGTACGGGCAGCCTCCGGGTCACGGCCAGTACGGCCACGGCCAGCAGGCGCAGTGGCAGCAGTCCGGATACGGTCAGCAGCCGGGCTACGGACAGTACGGGCAGCACCCCGGTTACGGACAGCCCGGATACGGAGCACCGGCCGGATACGGCCAACAGCCCCCGTACGGGCAGCCGCGAGCGCTCAAGCCGGGCGTGGTCGCGCTCAGGCCGATGACGCTGGGGGACATCCTCAACGGCGCGTTCAGCCTCATCCGCAACAACCCCAAGACCACCGTCGGACTCGCGCTGATCGTCATGGCGGTCGCGAGCATCATCAGCTCGGTCGGCTTCAGCGGATACATGTCCGACTACGGGGCCTTCATGGACCAGATGATGGCCGACCCCGCGTCGCTCGACCCCAACGCCCCGTTCCCGTTCAGCGGCTGGTCCCTCGTGGCCCTGTACGGCGGCGGCCTGCTGACCCAGGCCGGGATCATCCTGGTCACCGGCCTGCTCACCGCCGTGGTCGGCATGGCGGTCCTCGGCCGCAAGCTCAGCCCGGCGCAGGCCTGGGCCGCCGTGCGCGACCGGATCTGGTCCGTCGTGGGCCTGGCCCTGCTGCAGCTGCTGATCTTCTTCGGCCTCTCCATGGTCGTCATCACCGTGGGGCTCCTCGGGCTGTTCCTGGGCATCTTCCTGGCCGTCTCGGGCAGTCAGGGCGTCGGCGTCACCATCATCGTCGTGTCGCTGGTGCTGGGGTTCGGCGGCGGCATCGCGCTGGCGGCCTGGATCTACATCCGCATCTACTTCGCCATGCCGGTCGTGGTGCTCGAACGCCTCAGCGCGGGCGCCGCCCTCGCCCGCTCCTGGCGCCTGACGCAGGGCAGATGGTGGCGGACCTTCGGCATCGCACTTCTGGCCATGGTCCTCATGGGCTTGGTGAGCAGCCTGCTGAGCATGCCCTTCAGCATCGTGTCGGTGATCCCCGCCTTCGTGGGGCCCGGTGAGACCTGGGCCGCGGTCGTGGCGGGCGCCGTCGTCTACGTGGGCAACGTCGTGGTGTACGCGCTCACCACTCCCTTCACCGTGGGCGTGACCACCCTGCTCTACGTGGACGCCCGGATGCGCAGCGAGGGCCTGGACCTGAAGCTGCACCAGGTGGCCCAGGCGGGCTACGAGGCGGGCCCGGAGATCTACCTGCCGGAGCCGCGGACGTGAGTGCGCCCGCCGTCGGGGAGGTGACCCGCGAGGAGGGGCAGCGGCGTGCCGTCGAGGAGCTGAGCGACCCCCTGTACGGGGAACAGGAGCCCTCGCTGTGGGACCGCTTCCTCTCCTGGCTCGACGAGCTCCTTGCGGACCTGGTCTCCCGGGCGCCGGACGCCCTCGGCGGCTGGACGGTCCTCGGGCCGCTGCTGGTGGTCGTCGCGGTCCTGCTGGTCTGGCTGGTGTTCTGGCTGCGCCCGACCCGCGGCCGTCGCGCGGGCGCGCCCGTGCACGAGGGCGCGCCGCTGGACGCGGCCGACCACCGGGCCGCCGCCGACCGGCACGAGAGCGCCGGTGAGTTCGCCGCCGCCGTCACGGAGAGGCTGAGGGCCATCAGCGTGGACCTGGAGGAGCGGGCGATCATCACACCGCGCGCGGGGCGCACCGCGACCGAGCTGGCCGCAGAGGCCTCCGCCGTGCTGACCGCCGAGGCCGAGGGGCTGGGCGAGGGCGCGCGGATCTTCAACGACGTGGCCTACGGCGACCGTCCGGCCACCGCCGACTCCGCGCGCCTCCTGCGCGAGCTGGACACGCGGCTCAGGGCCGCCCGGCCCGCCGGGGAGGTGGGCCGATGACGGCCACCGCTCCCCCGGCCGCGCCCCCGCGCTCCCCCGGCCGCGCTCCGGCCCGGGAGGACTCGCGCGTCCTGCGGGTGTGGCGCTCGGTCCGGGTTCCGGCAGCCGTGGTGGCCGCGCTCGTCACGGTCTCGGTGCTGCTGTCGCTGGGCAGCGAGCAGTTCCCCACCGGCCACCTGGAGCCCGGTTCCATCGACCCGGACGGCACCCGGGCGCTGGTGAACGTGCTGGAGCAGGACCGCGACGTGCACGTGGTGCGCTCCTCCGCCGCCGCCGAGGAGGCCGTGGCCGACGCCGGGGACGACGCCGTGCTCGCCGTCTTCCTGGACCACCGCCTGCTCCCCGAGGAGCTTGGGTCCCTGGCCGCGCTCGACGTGGACACCGTACTGGTGCAGCCGTCCACGCAGTCCCTGGAGGCGTTCGCCCCCGGGGTGACGATGACCGGCCGGGAGGAACCGGAGGGGTTCCCGAACCCGGAGACCCCCTACGCCCCCGAGTGCGGGCTGTCGGCCGCCGAGGCCGCGGGTGAGGCCTACGTCGCCGGTGAGCTGTACACGGCCGGATCCGGGGTCCGGGCCGTCGGCTGCTACCCCGGCGGCAGCGGCGACGCCCTGGTCCGGGTGGAGCGGGACGGCTCCGCCACGACCGTGCTGGGCACCGGCAGGCCGCTGACCAACACCGCGCTCTCCGCCGGGGGCAACGCCGCGCTGGCGATGAACCTCCTGGCCGCCGAGGACGTGGTGTGGCTGCGCCCCGACCCGCCCCAGCAGGAGGGCGGCTCCGGGCTGTGGCAGCTGCTGCCGCTGGGTCTGCGCTGGTCGCTGGCGCCGCTGGTGGCCGCGCTGGCGCTGCTCGCCCTGTGGCGGGGCCGCCGGATGGGCGCCCTGGTGCCCGAGTCGCTGCCCGTGGTGGTGCGCGCCTCGGAGACCACCGAGGGGCGCGCGGGGCTGTACCGGTCGCGCAGGGCCCGGGACCGGGCCGCGGCCGCGCTGCGGTCGGGGTTCCTGGACCGGGTCGCGCCCAAGCTCGGGCTGGGCGCGGACGCCGCGCCCGACGCGGTCGTGGCGGCGGTCGCCTCTCGGACCGGTGACGACCCCGCCCACCTGCGGGCCCTGCTCCACCCCGGGCACCCCGACCCGTACGCGGGCGACGACGACATGCTGATCAGGCTCGCCGACGAACTCGACGAGCGCGCCCGGAGGCTCCGGTGACCCTGAGCCGAGGGGACCAGCGACCGACCACTGAGGTATCGAGAGAGGTAGACGGCACGTGAGCGCCTTCACACCCGAGGCACTGCCATCAGCCGACGAGGCGCGCGCGGCCCTGGTCGCCCTGCGCCGCGAGGTGGCCAAGGCGGTCGTGGGCCAGGACGAGACGGTGACCGCGATGGTCGTGGCGCTGCTGTGCCGCGGCCACGTGCTGATGGAGGGCGTGCCCGGCGTCGCCAAGACGCTGCTGGTGCGCACCCTCGCGGCGGCGCTGTCCCTGGACCACAAGCGGGTGCAGTTCACCCCGGACCTGATGCCGGGCGACGTGACGGGCTCGCTGGTCTACGACCAGCACACCGCGAAGTTCGAGTTCATGGAGGGGCCGGTCTTCACCAACCTGCTGCTCGCGGACGAGATCAACCGGACCCCGCCCAAGACCCAGGCTTCGCTGCTGGAGGCGATGGAGGAGCGCCAGGTGACCGTGGAGGGCAGGCCGTCCGCGCTGCCCGACCCGTTCATGGTGGCCGCCACCCAGAACCCGGTGGAGTACGAGGGCACCTACCCGCTGCCCGAGGCCCAGCTGGACCGGTTCCTGCTCAAGGTGACCGTCCCGCTGCCCGAGCGGGCGGCCGAGGTGGAGATGCTGGGCCGCCACGCGGCCGGTTTCGACCCGGGCGACCTGGCCGCGGCCGGGGTCACCGCGGTGGCGGGCGCGGCGGAGCTGCGCGCGGCCCGGCTGGCCGTGGAGCGCGTGCGGGTGGCGCCCGAGGTCCTGGGCTACATCGTGGACCTGTGCCGGGCGACCAGGCAGTCGCCGTCCCTCCAGCTGGGCGCGTCCCCGCGCGGCGCCACCGCGCTGCTGCGCACCAGCCGGGCGTGGTCGTGGCTGTCGGGCCGCGACTACGTCACCCCCGACGACGTGAAGGCGCTGGCCAAGGGCACGCTGCGGCACCGGATCTCGCTGCGCCCCGAGGCCGAGCTGGAGGGGGCGACCACCGACGGAATCCTGGACGGTGTGCTCGCCTCCGTCCCGGTGCCGCGCTGATGGTGGTCACCGGCCGGGCGGTGCTGCTGGCGCTAGCGGCCACGGTCGCGGTGGCGCTGTCCGGTCTGATCGGCGCCGGGGCCGCGGCCGTGGCCCTGGGCGTGCTGGCGGCGCTGCTCGCCCTGGACTTCGTGCTGGCGGCGAGCCCCAAGGCGGTGCTGTTGTCCCGTGAGGGCGACACGTCGCTGCGCCTGGGCGACTCGGCGACGGTGTACGTGACCGTCGCCAACCCCACGCGGCGGGGACTGCGGGGGTCGGTGCGCGACGCCTGGCCGCCGAGCTCGCACGCCGCGCCGCGCAGCCAGCCGCTGCGGGTACCGGCCGGGGAGCGGCGCCGGGTGAGGACCGTCCTGACCCCGACGCGGCGCGGCGACGCCCGGGCCGCGGGCGTGACCGTGCGCAGTCTGGGGCCGCTGGGGCTGGCGGGCAGGCAGCGGACGCTGCCCGCGCCGTGGACCGTGCGCACGCTGCCGCCCTTCCACAGCAGGCGCCACCTGCCGGGCAAGCTGTCCCGGCTGCGTGAACTGGAGGGGCAGCACACGGCGATGGTGCGCGGGCAGGGCAGCGAGTTCGACTCCCTGCGCGACTACGTGCCCGGCGACGACGTGCGCTCGATCGACTGGCGGGCCACGGCCCGCGGCGACGGGGTGGTGGTGCGCACGTGGCGGCCCGAGAGGGACCGGCGCATCCTCATCGTGCTGGACACCGGGCGCACGTCGGCCGGTCGGGTGGGCGACACCCCGCGCCTGGACCACGCCATGGACGCCGCGCTGCTGCTGGCCGCGCTGGCGGGCAGGGCGGGCGACCGGGTGGACTTCCTCGCCTACGACCGGCGCACGCGCGCGCAGGTGCGTTCGTCGGGCAAGGGCGGCCAGCAGGTGGGCCGGATCGTGGAGGCCATGGCGCCGCTGGAGGCGGAGCTGGTGGAGTCCGACCCTGCGGGCCTGGTGGGGACCGTCCTGGGCACGCAGGGGCGGGCCCGGCGGCTGGTGGTGCTGCTGACCGACCTGAACGCGGCGTCGCTGGAGGAGGGGCTGCTGCCGAGGCTGCCCGTGCTCACCTCCCGGCACCTGCTGCTGGTCGCCGCGGTCAACGATCCGGCGGTGGAGCTGATGGCCGCCGAGCGGGGCAGCGCGGACGCGCTGTACCGGGCGGCCGCCGCGGAGCGGACGCTGGGCGAGCGGCGGCGGGTGACCGCCGAGCTTCGCCGGATGGGCGTGGAGGTGGTCGACGCCGACCCCGAGCACATCGCGCCCGCGTTGGCGGACGCCTACATCAACCTCAAGGCGCAGGGCAGGCTGTAGGCCCGGGCCTCCCGCCCTCACCATCCGGGTGCCGCCCCGTCGGGGCGGCACCCGGACGTGCAGTATGGAGGACATGGTTCCTCCCCCCGACGGCCATGACAACGCCTCCACCGGAGCCGTCCACGGCCAACTGCTCCAGGTGCGCGACATCCACGGCGGCGTGACCCTCCACGCGCCCGCTCCCGCGCCGCCGCCGCTCGCCGACGTGTCCCTGGACCCGCCGCGCCCGGCGACGGCCGTACGGGGGCGCGAGGAGCTCCTGGAGGCCCTCGGCGGGGCGGTGGAGGCCGGTGCGCCGGTCCCGCACGTGCTGACCGGGCCGGGCGGGTTCGGCAAGACCACGGTGGCGGCGGCGCTGGCCGAGCGGGCGCGGCGCGACGGGTGGACGGTGTTCTGGGTCCGGCCCGGGAGCGTGGCGTCGAGCATGGTCGAGGCCGCCGTGGAGGTGGGCGGCTCCCGGCAGGAGGCCGAGCGGGTGAAAGGGGTTCGGCGCCAGGCGGCCCGGTGGGTGTGGCGGCACCTGGACGCGGCGGCGCGGCCGTGGCTGCTGGTGATCGACAACGCCGACCGGCCCGAGGAGCTGGACCCGGAGAACAGACCCGGTGACCAGCTGGGGTGGATGCGGGCGAGTCCGGGCGGGTTCGTGCTGGTGACCAGCCGGGTGGACGACCCCGCGCAGTGGGCGCCCGCGCGGGTGCACCGGATCGGGGAGCTGGAGGGGTCGGCGGCGTCCGAGGCGCTGGCCGACCACGCGGGGGCGGGCGGTGCGGCCGGGCTCGCGGGCGCGGAGGAGCTGGCCCGGAGGTTGGGCGGGGTGCCGCTGGCGCTGTCGCTGGCCGGGCGGATCCTGGTCACGCACCGGGTGCTGTTCCCGGACGCGCACGCGCTGCTGATGCGGATCGACGAGGGCGTCGGGGCCCTGGACGAGCTGGCGGCGCCCTTCGTCACCGGTGGCGACGTCGAGCGCGGGCTGCTGTCGGGGGTGTGGGAGCTGTCCCTGCGACTGGTGGAGGAGCGCGAGCCCAGGGCGGTGCCGCTGTTGAAGCTGTTGGCGGTGCTGGGTCCTGATGCCGGTGAGATCCCGCTGCGCAGGCTGCCGCTGTCGGAGCTGGACAGCGGTGTGCTGGGCTCCCCGACCGACGCGGACCTGGCCAGGGCGGTCAACGCGCTGGTAGTGCACGGGCTGGTCTCGGTCGTCTCACCGCGGGGGGAGGCCGCGCTGCGGCTGCACCCGCTGGTGTCGGAGACCGTGCGCGCGGGGTTCACAGAGGCGGACCTGGGGCTGGTGGACGAGGCGGAGCGGCTGCTGGCCTGGAACCGCGACCGGGACCTCCGGTTCGAACTCAGGGTCCTCTACGAGATCGTCCGGCTGCGTAAACGTCTGCACTCCCACGACGAGGGCGCGGCCACGGTGACCGTGGGGAAACTGGCGGTGGCCACAACAGCCGTTCATCGAAAGGCATTCGTTTCTCTTGTGGCGGCTGCCCGAGCGCTGCTCCGCCTCGGTGCCTTTGAGGAGGCCGAAGAAACCCTCTCCGCCCTGATGGCGTTCGCCGAGAAGCAGTTCGGCCGGTACGACCGCGCTGTGTTCTCGGCCAAGCACTACCTCGCCGAGTCCCGGCTGTACCAGGGCCGGGTGGAGGAGGCGGACGAAGCTTTCCGCGCTCTGCACGAGGACAGGAGCAGGGCTCTGGGACACGAGCACGTCGAAACCCTGGATTCCCTCTACCAACTGGGCCTGATCGCACTCAGGCAGGAGCGTTGGAGCGAGGCAGCGGCCACTTTGGAGGAAGTCGGGGAGACACGGGTACGCGTTGCAGGGGAGGAGGACCCCCTGGCTCTGCTCGCCTTGCAGAACAGGGCCTACGCGACCATGCGCCAGGGTGACCCCGCCACGGCTGAGGTCGGGTTCCGGCGTGTTCACACAGTACGGCGACGTGTCCTGGGCGCCGACCACCACATGACGGCTGACGCCGCTTTCTATGTGGCCAGAGCCGCCCAGGAAAAGGGTGACGCCACCGCAGCTCTCAGAGGATTCACCGAGGTCCTACGGGTCTGGATCATGCAACTGGGACAGGAACACCCGCAGGTGGCCATGATCGAGCAACGCATCACAGAGGCCAAGGAAATGATCGAACGAGGGGAAGCATCCTCGTGACGGGCATTCTCAACTGCGGGTCGTCGTAACCAAGAAAGCCATCCATTCCGGCGCCGCGAACTCGATAAGGCCCTCCGGGCGTCGCGAGTCACGAACTCGAACTTCGGCGGTGCTGACGGTGACCTCTAAACAGCACGTCTCAGCAGCGCTGTGACTGCTCTTGAACCAACGCGGGGATTCGATCTCCATATCCCGGATGATGGCACCGCACCGCCCACCGGAACAGCCGGTGACCTCAAGCGGCCAGAGACCGGACGACTCGGCGCGCGCAGCGGACCGTCCCCGTGGCCTCAGGCCACCGGGACGGCGGCGGGGGCGTTCTCCAGGTCTCCGGTCTCGCCCTCCTGGTAGGCCTTCTTCCCCACCGTGAACACGTAGACCAGGAACAGCGCCTCCGCCAGCACGCCGATGCCCAGCGCCACCGGGATCGGGATGACCCCGGCCGCGGCGTTGCCGGTCACCACGCCCTCGATGATCCCGGAGACGAACAGCACCGCCACCAGCCCCAGGGCCACCGCGATGGCGGCGCGCCCCTCCTCGCCCAGGGCGCGCATGCGGGTGCGGTCGCCGGGCGCGATGATCGTCCACCCCAGCTTGAGGCCCACCCCGCCCGCGACGAAGACGGCGGTCAGCTCCAGCAGCCCGTGCGGCAGCAGCAGACCGAAGAACACGTCGCCCTGGCCGTGGGCGAGCATGATTCCCGCGGCGACGCCCACGTTCACCGCGTTCATCAGCAGCACCGCCAGGGTCGGCAGCCCCAGGGCCACGCCGTAGATGATGGCCTGCGCCGACACCCACGCGTTGTTGGTCCACACCTGGGCGGCGAACGAGCCCCGGGGGTTCTCCATGTAGTAGTTCGCGAAGTCGTGGTCGACGTACTGGGCCATGAAGTCCGGCGTGCCCAGGGCGTGCAGCACGTCGGGCTCGGACACGATCCACAGGGCGGTGACCGCCGCGATCGCGACCATGCCCGCGCTGGTGCCGATCCACCACCACCGCAGCCGGTACAGCACCGCCGGGAAGACGCGGGTGAAGAACCCGCCGACGTCGCGCCACGCGGAGGCGTGCGCGCCGGTCACCGCGGAGCGGGCCCGGGCCACCAGCGCGGACAGCCTGCCCACCAGCGCCGGGTCCTGCCCGGAGGAGCGCACCACCGACAGGTGGGTGGACACCCGCTGGTAGAGCTCGACGAGTTCGTCGATCTCCTCACCGTCCAGCGAGCGGCGCCCGCGCACCAGTCGGTCCAGCCGTTCCCACTCCGGGGCGTGCGCCGCGGCGAACACGTCGATATCCACGCAAGGAACCCTATCCCTTCCGCGCGCGGCCCGGTTCTGGCACCGGCTCGCGGGCCTCCCGGACCCGCCCGTCCGGTGCGCGCTCCCGACTCCGCTGCGAACAGCCGTCCCGTGTGCCGGGTAATGTCGGGACGACGGTTTCAGACAGCCCCGAGGGAGCGAGTGCTGGTGTCCTATCCCGGCAACGGCGACGCCCGCGCCGACGTGTACGGCGTGACACCTCTGGTCACGGGTGACGCCGTGGTCCTGGACCTGCGTCCGGCCGGTTTCGCCACCAGGGCAGCGGCTCTGGCCATCGACGCCCTGGTCCAGGTCATCGCCCTGATCGCGCTGAGCGTCCTGGTCACCTGGATCGGCAGGGACCTGGACCCCGCGATCACCGCGGCCGTGTCGCTGTCGAGCGTGATCCTGATCCTGGTCGGCTACCCGGCCGTCTTCGAGACCGTCTCCCGGGGGCGCTCCCTGGGCAAGATGGCCCTGGGCCTGCGCGTGGTCGGCACCGACGGCTCCCCCGAGCGGTTCCGCCAGGCGCTGGGCCGGGCGCTGGCCGCGTTCGTGGAGATCTGGCTGACGAGCGGCGTGGTCGCGCTGATCACGTCCATGATCAACCGCGACGGCCGCCGCGTGGGCGACTTCGTGGCCGGGACGATGGTGGTGGAGGAGCGCGGCGGCAGGCCGCGCGAGGAGGTCGTCCCGATGCCCCCGCACCTGGCGGCCTGGGCGTCCGGCACCGAGCTGTCGCGGCTGTCCCCGGAGACCGCGGCGGCGGCGCGCCAGTACGTGCTCCGGTACGGGGAGCTGGCCGAGCACACCCGCCACGAGATGGGCGTCCGGCTGGCCGACACGGTGGCCGCGCAGATCAGTCCGCCCCCGCCGCCGGGGACCACACCGCCCTACTTCCTGGCCGCGGTGCTCGCCGAGCGCCGGCGCCGCCACGAGGCGGCCGCCCAGCGCGCCCGGCCCGGGCACCCGCAGGGCGGCCCCCAGCAGCAGTGGTACGGGCCGCACTCCTCCCGGTGAACCTGGGCACGGAAAGACCCGATCCGGTCGCTTTATGTTGTGCTCATGCCCCTCGAAGTTCGCGAGGCCATCGAACTGATCGAAGCGGACGGCTGGTACCTGCACCGCACACGCGGCAGTCACCGCCACTTCGTCCATGACCGGAAACCCGGCGTGGTGACGATCGCTGGTAAGCCCGGTAACGACTTGCCGATCGGAACCGAGGGAAGCAGGCGGCCATCACATGGAGGCAGGGATGAGCACGTTCGCGGTCATCATCGAGCGAGCCGAGGACGGTGGGTACGGAGCCTGGTCCCCCGACCTGCCCGGTTGCGTGGCTCTGGGGCAGACCGAAGCCGAGGCCTCGGCCGAGATGCATGGGGCTGTTCGCGGTCACCTGGAGGTATTCCGTGAGCGCGGCGAGCCGGTTCCCGTTCCGGCGACGGTCGCCGCGACCACGCTGAGCGCAAGGCGACCGGTCGGGCGCGGGACCGCCCGTCAGGCGTGCCAGGAGCGCAGGTAGGCCTCCTGTCCGGGGGTGAGCGCGTCGATGCGCACCCCCAGCGCGGCCAGTTCGAGCCGGGCCACCTCGGTGTCGGTCTCGGCGGGCACCTCCACCACGCCGGGCTCCAGGCCGGAGGCGTTGCGGGCCAGCCAGGCGGTGGTCAGGGCCTGCACGGCGAAGGACAGGTCCATCACGGCGGCCGGGTGCCCCTCGGCGGCGCCGAGGTTGACCAGGCGCCCCTCCGACAGCAGGAGCAGGCGGCGCCCGTCGGCCAGCACGTACTCGTCGGCCTGCTCGCGCACGCCCCGGTTGACCTCCACGGCCCGGCCCTCCAGGGCGTTCAGGTCGATCTCCAGGTCGAAGTGGCCGGAGTTGGCCAGGATCGCGCCGTCCTTCATCAGGTCCAGGTGCTCGGCGCGGACCACGTCGCGGTTGCCGGTGACGGTGACGAACACGTCCCCGGCGGGGGCCGCCTCCTCCATGGTGGTGACGGTGTAGCCCTGCATGACCGCGTCCAGGGCCTTGACCGGGTCGACCTCGGTGACGACCACGCGGGCGCCCATGCCGCGGGCGCGCTCGGCCAGGCCGCGCCCGCAGTAGCCGAACCCGGCGACCACGACCGTGCGCCCGGCGAGCAGGGCGTTGGTGGCCCGCAGGATGCCGTCGATGGTGGACTGGCCGGTGCCGTACCGGTTGTCGAACATGCGCTTGGTGGCGGTGTCGTTGACCGCGACCATGGGCAGCCGCAGTTCGCCCTCGGCGCTCATCCGGCGCAGCCGGATCACGCCGGTGGTGGTCTGCTCGCAGCCGCCCAGCACGCCGTCGAGGAGGTCGGGGCGGGCCAGGTGGGCCGTGTTGACCAGGTCGCACCCGTCGTCGAGCAGCAGGTGCGGCCGCGACTCCAGGACCGTGACCAGGTTCCGGTCATAGGCCGCCGGGTCCATTCCGGCCCAGGCGTGGACCGAAACCCCGTACTCGGTGACCAGGGCGGCGGCGGTGTCGTCCTGTGTGGACAGCGGGTTGGACGCCGCCAGCCACACGCTCGCGCCGCCCGCGCGCAGGGCCCGCAGCAGGTTGGCGGTCTCGGCGGTCACGTGCAGGCACGCCGCCACGCGCAGGCCGTCCAGGGGGCGTTCGGCGGCGAAGCGCTCGCGCACGCTGCGCAGCACCGGCATGGAGCGCTCGGCCCAGTCCACGCGGCGGACCCCGGCCCCGGAGAGGCCGAGGTCCGCCACCTGGTGGGAGGGGAGTGTCATGTGCTGCCCGGCTCCTGCTCTCTTGGTCGGCTCGACCCCTGGGGGTTGCGTTCGGGCGCCCACGGGGTTCTGGAGGATTCGTAGGTGGGACTGCGAGGAACGAGCCGTCACACCGGAGAATCCGAAGATTCCCGTGTTCGAGGCGCCCGAACACTGGGCGAGGCGGAGCGGAGCCCCGGGGAAACGCCGCCTAGTAGCGGTAGTGGTCGGGCTTGAAGGGGCCCGTGACGTCCACGCCGATGTAGGCGGCCTGCTCCTTGGTGAGCTGGGTCAGCTTGACGCCGAGCGCGTCCAGGTGCAGCCGGGCGACCTTCTCGTCGAGGATCTTGGGCAGCGTGTAGACGTCGGTCGGGTACTCGTCGGGCTTGGTGAACAGCTCGATCTGCGCGATGACCTGGTTGGTGAAGCTGTTGGACATCACGAAGCTGGGGTGGCCGGTGGCGTTGCCCAGGTTGAGCAGGCGGCCCTCGGAGAGCACCAGGACGGACTTGCCGCCGGGGAAGGTCCACTCGTGGACCTGCGGCTTGATCTCCTTCTTGACGACGCCGGGGACCCTGGCCAGGCCCGCCATGTCGATCTCGTTGTCGAAGTGGCCGACGTTGCCGACGATCGCCTGGTGCTTCATGCGGGTGATCTGGTCTGCCATGATCACGTTGAAGTTGCCGGTGGTGGTGATGAAGATGTCACCGGTCTCCAGGACGTCCTCCAGGAGCGTGACCTGGTAGCCGTCCATGGCCGCCTGGAGGGCGTTGATGGGGTCGATCTCGGTGACGATCACGCGGGCGCCCTGGCCGCGCAGGGCCTCGGCCGCGCCCTTGCCGACGTCGCCGTAACCGCACACCACGGCGACCTTGCCGCCGATGAGCACGTCGGTGGCGCGCATGATGCCGTCCGGCAGCGAGTGGCGGATGCCGTACTTGTTGTCGAACTTGCTCTTGGTGACCGAGTCGTTGACGTTGATCGCGGGGAAGGCCAGGGTGCCCTCGCGGCGCATCTCGTACAGGCGCAGGACACCGGTGGTGGTCTCCTCGGTGACGCCCTGGATCCGCTCGGCGATCTGGGTCCACTTGGCGGCGTCGCGCTCCAGGCTGGCGCTGAGCAGGCGCAGCACGACGCCCATCTCCTCGCTGTCGGCGCTGTCGGGGTCGGGGACCGCGCCCGCCTTCTCGTACTCGGCGCCCTTGTGGACGAGCATGGTGGCGTCGCCGCCGTCGTCCAGGATCATGTTGGGGCCCTCGGCGCCCGGCCAGGTCAGCGCCTGCTCGGTGCACCACCAGTACTCCTCCAGGGTCTCGCCCTTCCAGGCGAAGACCGGGACGCCCCTGGGGTCCTCGGCGGTGCCGTCGGGGCCGACGACGACCGCGGCGGCGGCGTGGTCCTGGGTGGAGAAGATGTTGCAGCTGACCCAGCGCACCTCGGCGCCCAGGGCGACCAGGGTCTCGATGAGGACCGCGGTCTGGACGGTCATGTGCAGCGAGCCCATGATGCGCGCGCCGCGGAGGGGCTTGCTCTCCCCGTACTCGGCGCGGGTGGCCATGAGGCCGGGCATCTCGTGCTCGGCGAGCCGGATCTCGTCGCGTCCGAAGGCGGCCAGGGAGAGATCGGCGACCTTGAAGTCGAAAGCCATGCGTTCCTCACTCGTGATGGTCGTGGCGCACTCGATTCTAGGGCCGCGACCGGGACTACCGTGCGAAATTGACATTTCACCGTCAGGTTCACGCTCCTTGGTGGGGAGGTTCGGTTAGGGTCGCGTGCATGGCCGCCCTCGACGACGACCCGATCCCCGCCGACCTCCGGCCGCGCGGCCCCGTGCCCATCTCCGCGGCCGCCGAGCGCGTGGGCACCACCGCGCGGATGCTGCGCTACCGCGAGGGCCTGGGCCTGCTGCCCCGCACCCAGGAGCAGCCCACCGGGCGCGGGCACCGGCACCGCCGGTTCACGGAGGAGGACCTGCGCACGATCGCGGTGGGCCTGGAGCTGGAGCGCGAGTTCGACATCCCGCCCGCAGCGCTGGCCTTCGCCCTGCGGGTGCTGGCCGAGCCCGAGGTGCTGGCGCGGGTGCGCTCGCACGGGGAGCGGCTGGGCAGGCTCGCCGCGGCGCCCGCCCGCGCGCTGGACTTCGAGAAGCAGAAGGCGATGCGGCTGCTGCACGGCCGCCGCCCCTGAACACCCCCGGTTTACGCTCCGACGCGTCCGGTAGCGGCCACAGGTCAGTGCCCGTGACAGGTTTTGGCCAACTGTCCGCTGGCTACGGAAGACACGTGGATACCCTACGTTGCGGTGCGGACCCGGACCGGGTGCCGGCCCTGGTGCGCGAGGAACTCATGGACGTCGACCGGCTGCGGGCCATCTGGGCCCAGCACCGGCAGAGCCAGCCCCGGCGGGCCCGGGACGCGGCCCGGCGCGAGCTGACCGGCCGCCGGGTGCGGGCGCTGGGCGGCGGGCCCGACCTGGAGGAGCTGGTGGTCTCCGCCGCGGCGGACGGGGCCTCCGGGCGCCAGTTCACCGCCGCGTTCGTCCTGGAGCTGGCCGAGCGCGCCAGGGACCTGCCCGAGGACTGCCCCGCCCGCTCCCCCCGGCGCCCCGTGGACTCCGAGCAGGCGCTGCGGCTGGCGCGGGCCGCCTCGGTGCCCGCCCATCCGGTGGTGCGCGCCGCCCAGACCTACGCCGAGGGCGTGGCGGTGCTGGCCGAGCTGGACCCCGAGCGCCCCGAGGGCACGCACGCGTGGGCGCTGCCGTGGCTGCTGGCGTCCCTGGTGCTGCGGCGGGCGGACTTCCCGCCGCTGCTGCCCGACCCCCTGGCGCCGCCGTGGAGCGGACACGACGCCGACGAGCGCCTGGCCGGGATGGTCCGCCACTTCGCGCGCCTGGTGACCGGCACGCTGCTCGACGAGCTGAGCTGGACCCCCGAGCACGTCCCCGAACCCCGCTCCCCCTTGTCGCCGCTGGCGGCGGTGACGCGCCGCCGCGTCCTGGACTACGTGCGCTCGCGCCGCAGCTCGCTGGCCATGATCCTGCGGGCGCTGGACCCCGCGGCGCGCACGTCGGTGTACTCGGGCGGTTCGGACGACTCCGAGCCCGGGACCGCCTCGGAGGCGGTGGTGCGCAACCTGCTCACGCCGGGGGCCGCGCACTGGTGGACGGCGCTGGAGCTGACGGTGGGCGGGGCGTCCCTGTCGCTGTTCGTGGTGGTCCAGGAGGTGGGCCGCCCCCGGACGGGGGTGCTCGCGGTCACCGCGGACGCGCGCCTGACCGTCCCGGAGGGGGAGCGCGACGCGCTGGGCATGTCCGGCACCGACAGTGTGATCGTGATGCCCACGGACTGCGTGGACGACCGCTGGCCCCAAGTGCGCGACCTCGTGGACGAGGCGGTGTCCCGGGCCATGAACGAGCTCACCCGCGTCTGAGCGGTCGGCGGCGTCGGCGCGGCCGGGCGGTCAGCCGCTGATGGCGAGCAGAAGCAGGATCAGCAGCAGGATGACGATGGTGATGAGCACCGCCGGGATCACCCAGCTCTGCTGGAGCACCGAGTTCTGCTCGACGGGGCGCGGCATGGGCTGCTGCGCCCCGGGGCGGGCGTAGGTCTGGTTGGGGTTCATGCCCGTGAGCATGGGGTTGCCGCCCGCGTGCGGGCCGTGGGGCATTCCGGACGGCGGGGGCGGGTAGGCGGGGGCGCCCGGGCGGGGGTTGGACGTGCCCGGGTGGCCGGGGACCCCGGGCCTGGGGTTGGAGGTGCCGGGGTGGGCGAAGCCGTGGCGGGGGTCGGAGCCCATGGGGTGCCCCGGCATGCCCGGACGGGGGTTGGAGGCGCCGGGCTGCGCGTACCCGGCGGCGCCCGCCTGCGGGCCGCTGTGCGGCTGCTGGGGGCCCGTGTGCGGCTGCTGCGGCCCGGTGTGCGGCCGGTAGGGCGTCTGGCCGCCGGTGAACAGGCCGGTCTGGGCGATCTGCTCGCCCTGCTTGACGGCGTCGTCGGTGGAGGGGCCGGAGGCCTCGGGGCCCTCGTGGCCCAGCAGGCGCATGAGGAGCGTCTGGGCGTTGGGCCGGTTGTCCGGGTTCTTGTCCAGGCAGGACTCGACGATGGGGCGCAGGGCCTCGTCCATGTCGGTCAGGTCCGGGGGCGCGCTGACCACGCGGTGGACGACCGCCGGGACGGTGTCGGAGCCGAACGGCGCCCGCCCGGTGGAGGCGAAGGCGATGACGCAGCCCCAGGCGAAGATGTCGCACTTGTCGGTGATGCCGCGGCCCTCGATCTGCTCGGGCGCCATGTAGGAGGGCGTGCCGACGATCGAGTTGGTCATGGTGGCGGTGCCGTCGTCGATCCGGGCGATGCCGAAGTCGATGACGCGGGGACCGTCCGGGCCGATCAGCACGTTGCCGGGCTTGAAGTCGCGGTGGACGATGCCCGCCTTGTGGATGGCGACCAGGGCGGTGGCGGTGGTGATGGCGAGCCGCTGGAGGGTGGAGCCCTTCTGGGTGGTGCCCTTGGCGATGGTCTCCTGGAGGTCCTTGCCCGGCACGAACTCGCTGACCACGTAGGGCGGGTCGCCGTCGAGCCGGGCCTCGATGATCGCGGCGGTGCAGAAGGAGGCGACCTTCTGGGCCGCCCGGACCTCTTTCTCGAACCGCCTGCGCAGGTCGCTGTCGCGCGACCACTGGTCGTTGAGGACCTTGACCGCGTACTGCTCGCCGCCGGAGTCCTCGGCGAGGTAGACGATTCCCTGGCCGCCCTTGCCCAGCCGCCCTGTCACGCTGTACTCGCCGAACGAGGAGGGGTCGCTCGGCAGTAGCGGTTCGGGACCGGGCATCGGTGTCCTCCGGGAGATAGGGGTGAGGGGGCGCGCAGCACCAGGGTACGGGTTGCGGGGAACGCGGTGGTGCGTCCCGTCGTGCCCCGTTACCCCGGCGCAACCGTTATGACTGCTGGAACGCCCGGGGCGTTCCCGGCCTCACCCGATTTTTCGCGCCTCGTCGACCAGCAGGACCGGGATGCCGTCCCGGATGGGGTAGGCCAGGCCGCTCTCGTCGCAGACCAGCTCGTCGGTCTCGGGGTCGTGGCGCAGCGGGGCCTGGCTCTGCGGGCAGGCCAGGATCTCCAGCAGCCAGCCGTCGATCTTCGTGCTCATGTCCTCGTTCCTCTGCAATGGGGTGTCCCTCTGCCCCCATGATGCCTGGTCAGGCGCGGACGATGGCCAGGACCTCGTCGCGCAGACCGGCCATGGACGCCTCGTCGGGGGCCTCGACGTTGAGCCGCAGCAGCGGTTCGGTGTTGGAGGCGCGCACGTTGAACCACGACCCGTCGGGGAGGGAGACGGTCAGGCCGTCGAGTTCGTCGACGGTGACGCCGTCCCGCCCGGCGAAGGCCTCGCGTACCGCGGCCATCCGACCGGGGGCGTCGGCGACCTCGGAGTTGACCTCGCCGGACCCGGCGTAGCGCGAGTAGGCCTCGGCGATCCGGGAGAGGGGGCGGTCGTCGTTGCCCAGCACCCGCAGGACGTGCATCGCGGCGAGCATACCGGTGTCGGCGCGCCAGAAGTCGCGGAAGTAGTAGTGGGCGGAGTGCTCCCCGCCGAAGATCGCGCCCGTCTCGGCCATGGTGGCCTTGATGAAGGAGTGCCCGACCCGGGTGCGGACGGGCTCGCCGCCGTTCTCGCGGACGATCTCGGGGACGGCCTGGGAGGTGATGAGGTTGTGGATGACCGTGGCGCCCGGCTCGCGCTCCAGCTCCTGGGCGGCCACCAGGGCGGTGACGGCCGAGGGCGGGACGGCGTCGCCGTTCTCGTCCACGACGAAGCAGCGGTCGGCGTCGCCGTCGAAGGCCAGGCCGATGTCGGCTCCGGTCTCGCGGACCTTGGCCTGGAGGTCCACCAGGTTGTCGGGGTCCAGGGGGTTGGCCGGGTGGTTGGGGAAGGTGCCGTCCAGTTCGAAGTAGAGGGGGACGACCTCCAGCGGCAGGCCCTCCAGGACGGCGGGGACCGTGTGGCCGCCCATGCCGTTGCCCGCGTCCACCGCGACCCTGAGCGGGCGGATGCCCGAGAGGTCGACCAGTTCGCGCAGGTAGTCCGCGTATCCGGCCAGCAGGTCGCGGTGGGTGACCGTCCCCGCGGGGCCGTCGTGGGCGGGCGCTCCCCCCTCCAGGATCTCCTCGGCCAGGCGGCGGATGTCGTCCAGGCCGGTCTCGCCGCTGATGGGCGCGGCCCCGGCCCGGCACATCTTGATGCCGTTGTACTCGGCGGGGTTGTGGCTGGCGGTGAACATGGCGCCGGGCAGGTCCAGGTGGCCCGAACCGTAGTAGAGCAGGTCGGTGGAGCCGAGCCCGGCGAAGACCACGTCCAGGCCCTGGCCGGTGACGCCCTCGGCGAAGGCGGTGGCCAGCTCGGGCGAGGAGGGGCGCATGTCGTGGGCGACCACCACGGCCTCCCCGCCGACCACGCGGGCGAAGGCGGCTCCGATCGCCCGGGCGGTGTCGGCGTCGAAGGTGTCGGGGATCACGCCCCGCACGTCGTATGCCTTGAAGATGCTTGCGAGGTCAGCCACGTCTTCTCCGGCCAGGTCGGTCCTGCTTGGGTTCGGTCCCGCGCGGCCGGGCCGCGCGCGGTACAAAACTAGCAAGGCGTCCCCGCGAACCCCCGCACCACCGCCGGTTCGGGCCCGGGCCGGCTCCCCGCCGCGGCGGGGGCTGCGCCGTCTACCCGCCGGAGTGCCGGGGGGGCTGCTGTTCGCCGCGCCCCGGATCGGATCTGACCACGCGCAGGTGCCCCCGGCGCAGCGTCTCGGTCCCCTCGCCGATCTCGTCGGAGGGGTCCTTGCGGGCAGGCGGGCGGGCCGCCTCACGTACGGCGTCGGCGAGGGCCTCCAGGTCGTCGCTGCCCGGGCCGCCGCCGGACGTCTCGACCGGGAGTCGGACGACCTCCCAGCCGCGCGGTGCCGTCAGCCGGTCGGCGTGCACGGCGCAGAGGTCGTAGCAGTGCGGTTCCACGTAGGCGGCGAGCGGGCCGAGGACGGCCGTCGAGTCCGCGTAGACGTACGTGAGCGTGAAGACGGCAGGCTGTCTGCAGGCGGTACGGGAGCAGCGTCGAACAGGGCTCACAGCGTTCGACTGTATGCCTTTACTGAGGGACACGCCAGCATCGTTCCATGAGCTGGCCCGTTCGCGCTCGTCGGCGGCCTCCGCGCGCCGCCCGCCGACGCCCTCCCGGGGGTCGGCGCACCTCCTCCGGACCGTCCCCCGCCGCCGCCCGGCGGCCCGCTCCCCGGGCGCGTGAGCGCTTTCGCCTCGGGAGGGACTACGCGCGGGGCCCGTGATGGCTTAGTCTCGAAGTGTGCGACGAGTGCGCCTTTCCAGTGGCCAACCAGACCGAGTGCGGCGCCGGGACCGCCGCGGCCGAGGCATCCGCGGTCCTCTCGTGCCCTCTGACCTGCCGGTTTTCCGTAGCCGGGCGCAGGCCTTCGACGACCTTGTCCTGGACGCCGTCGAACGCCTCGAACGCCTGTGGGCGCGGGAGCTGGCCAATGTCGACTTCCTCGTGGAGGACGTCCCCCCGGTGGAGCCCCGCGGCCCCCTGACCGAGGCGATCCCCTTCTCCCGCCTGGAGACCGATCCCTCCGGCCGGGCCAGGATCGTGGTGTACCGGCGTCCGGTGGAGATCCGGACGAAGGATCCGGAGGAGATGGCCCTCCTCGTCCACGAGACGGTCGTCGAGGAGGTCGCCAACCTGCTCGGCGTGGAACCGGAGTCGGTGGACCCCGAGGGCTGACCCGCCCGGGGTGCGCCGGGGCGGCACGGACGCGTCGGCCCCCCGTCGGCGCGGCTAGGGGACGACCCCCACCATGCTGTCGCGTACCACCGGCAGCTCGGTCCGCACCGGCGCGGGCGTCACCGGCAGCACGCCCAGGCCGTCTCCGCCTCCGCGCAGCACGCGGGCGACGTGGACGGGCCCGGAGCCGTCCAGGACCTCCAGGCGGACCGCGTAACCGTCCCCGGGCCCGGTGCCCGCGGGCGCCTGCCAGCCGTCGTCCCCGCCGAACACGGCGGTGGTCCCGGCGGCGACCCGCACGCGCACGGCGTCCCCCTGGGTCGCGTCGGCGCCGATGGGGGTGGCCATGAGCGCGGCGTCGCCGCCGACCGCGGTCAGGAGCAGCTCGGTTTCGGCGCCTTCGGGGACGTCGGGCAGGACCGCGGTGGTGTCCAGCGGGAAGCGGAGCGGCGGCACCGCGGAGGTGTGGGCCGCCTCGACCACCTCGACATCGTCCCCCTCTCCGGTGACCGCCTCGGCGGCGACACCGGCGACCACGGGCGCGTCCGCCTCCACCACGACAGCGCCGGGCTCCCCTGCCAGGACGGTCTCCAGGCTGAGCCAGGCGGAGGCGGCCGGGGGCACGCTGAAGGTCAGCGGGTCCTCGGCGGTCCCGCTGCCCTGTCCCTCCCCGCCCCGCCCGTCCTCCTGCGGCGCCTCCTCCGTCCCCTCCCGCGGGGCCGGGGTGACGGTGTGCACGCGCACCTGGACGGGCTCGTCGCCCGGCGCGGCCACGTGCAGGCGGCGACGGCCGTCGCCGCCGGGGACGCCGGGGACCACGTGCTCGCGCGCGGGCGCGGCCGTGGGCGGGACCCAGTCGGCGGTGCCGGAGGAGTGCTCCGCGAGCAGGGAGGCCGCGACCCGCCCCGTGCTGGTGCGCACGTGGACCCCGACGGCGCTGGTTCCGCCGACCAGGTCGGTCAGGTCCAGTTCGGTCGCCGCCCCCGCGGGCAGGGCGATGCCCCTGCTCTCCTCGGAGTAGGAGGGGCCGCCCTCGGTGTAGACGTCCACGCTGACCGTGGCCCGGGAGTCCTCGGGGTTGGCCAGGTGCACGGTGAGCGCGTCGAGCCGCATGCCCTCGATGCCGTCGCCGCCGGGGAGGGCGAACCAGGTTCCGACGGAGGGTCCGAGGCAGCGGACCTCGGTGGCCGAGCCGTCGGAGACGGTGGTCTGTGCGGCGTCGAGTCCGGAGGCCAGGGAGCCCTGCGCGTGGACGGCGGTGGGGGCGCCGGTTCCGGCGGTGTCGGTGTTCCACACGCGGCCGGGCTCGGTCAGCTCCTCGCCGACGGTGCGGCCCCGGGTGCCGCCCGCGCTGCCCGCGTCACCGCCGTCCCCGCCGGTTCCACCGGCCTCACCGTCCCCGGTGTCCTCGGAATCCCCACCGTCCTCGCCGCTCCCCGCGCCGTCCCCCTCGTCACCGGGGGCCGCCGGGACCGTCTCGGCCCACAGCTCGCCCTCGTCGTCGCGGCTCACCCTCGGCGCGAACGCGGCCACGGAGCTGTCCCCCGACCCGTGCGGGGCGGGGCACACCCGCACCGCGTGGTCGGGCCGCACGGTCCCGGACTCGGTGACGCCCAGCTCCGCGGTGATCGGCCCGGTCGCGAACGCGACGCCGAACAGCGCGACCAGGGCCAGCGAGACCAGCCCGAACAGCGCGAACCGGTTCTCCACGATCAGTCTCACCGCCTGCTCCTCCCGTTCGGTACCGCACGCCCGGCGGGCCCGGTCGGCCCGGTGTCCTCGTCCGCCGCCGCCCGGCGCGTTCTCCTCCCCCGGTCACCGGCCACGGCGCCGTTCCCCCCTGCGCACGCCCCGGGTGCCCCGGCGGCGGCCCCCGCCCCGCAGTGCGGACAGCGTGCCGGTGTCCTCCCCGGGCGCGGAGCCGGGCGGGACGCCGTCCTCCGGCGCGTCCGCCGCGGCGTCCCCGTCCGCGCGCCCGCCGGGGTCCTCGCCGCCGGGCCGCGACCGGCCGGGCCGGGCGCGTGCGCCCCGGCGCGAGGACGCCCGGGACCCCCCCGAGCGCCGCAGCCGCTCCGGCCGCCGCGGGCGGGGGGTGGGCGTGGCCTCGATCAGCCGCGCCTCCTCCTCGGTCCGCACACCCGGCGCGGCCAGGACGGCGACCACCGCGAGCAGGACCCCCTGCGTGAGCAGCCAGGCCGCGTGGACGTAGTCGGTGTGCCAGACGCGCAGTTCGCCGCCCTCCACGGGCAGCGCCCAGGCCTGGGTCCCGCTCCGGGTGGGGACGGGGTCCAGTTCGACGCCGTCCAGGCTGGCGCGCCAGCCGCTGTCGGCGGCCTCGGCCAGGGCGAGCCGCCGTCCGGTGCCGCCGTCGGGGACCGGGGCGCTCAGCTCGTCCGCGTCCCCGCGCACCGCGAGGGCCTCGGCGCCGACACCGTCCTCGGAGACCACCCGCAGCGCGCCGGTGGGGGCGGCCAGCCGCCAGAGCGCGTAGTGCCGCGACAGGGACTGCCGCTCCAGCCCCGGTGTGCCGTCAAGGGTGTCGACCATGGTGACGTCGGCGGGCCCGCTGATCTCCGGGCGCGGGTAGAGCACGTACTGGATGCCGAGGTCGGCCAGGGTGTACATCTGGTCGCCGCCCTGGCCCACGGTGAGTTCGGCCACGGCCCGGTCCATCACCTCGCGGACCCCGCGTTCGGGCACGAGCTGCTCCTCGCCCAGGCGGGGTTCGCGTCCGCGCACGACCAGGTAGTCCACGCCGCCCTCCCCGTCGGCGGTGACCACGAGGGTGCGCGGCCGGGTCTGCGCGCCGTCGGACCCGCCGCCCTCGACGATCCCGGCCCCGACCAGCGCGCCGGGGACGACGGGTTCGGCGTGCGCGGTGACCGGTCCCCGCACGCCCTCCCACATCCACACGCCCGCGGCGCAGACGGGGGTGGCCAGGGCGAGCAGTCCCACGGCGAGGGCGAAGACCCGCCTCGGTCCGCCCAGGCGCACCATGTCGCCGAAGGAGCGGGCGGCGGTCGCCGCCGACAGCAGCACCGCCGTGGCGGCGAAGGCCAGGGCCGCCCCGGGCCAGACCGGCGCCGGGGGGCCGCCGTAGTAGGGCTCGACGACCACCCGGCTGGTCAGGACGGCCAGGAGGATTCCGAACAGGGCGAGCGACCACCCCGCCGCGGCCAGCATCCGGTTGCGGAGCAGCAGCAGGGAGCACAGCGCGGCCACGGCGAACCCGGCCGTGACCCAGAACGGCGGCGTCCCGGGGCCGCCCGGCGAGAGCATGAGCAGTTCCTGCGGGGTGGCGCCCGGCGCCGACAGCTCGGGGCGGTGCAGTCCCGCCTCCAGCAGCCACAGGCCGGGGTGCAGGAGCAGTTCGAGCGTCCACGGCATCAGCAGCACGAGCGGGACGGCCAGGCCCAGCGCGACGCTGACGTAGATCCGGCGGCCCAGGTGGCCGAAGGCGACGGCCACCAGCACGCCGGTGACCAGCGACAGGAGCCACACCATCGGCACGAACGCGGTGGCGGCCGTCAGGACCAGGCCCACCCCCCAGGCCGCGCGGCGCGAGGGCTTGGGCGGCATCGACACCAGCCGCACCAGCAGCAGCCCCAGCACCGGCAGCAGGACGTGGACCAGGGCGGTGCCCAGTCGGCCCTGGGCGACCGCGCCGGTGGCCACCGGCAGCAGCGCGTAGGACGCGGCCATCCACAGGCGTGCGGGACGAAAGCCCAGCACCTCGCGGGCGAGCAGGTAGGCGGTCAGCCCGGACAGGGGCACGCAGCCCAGCAGGACGACCGTGACGGCCAGCCAGGGCTTGCCCAGGGTGAGCGTGGACAGCAGGGCGAGCAGTCCGACGTAGGGCGGGACGGGGTCGGCCGCGCCGAGTCCGCTGTCGGGGCTGCCGGACAGGTACAGGTTCCACAGGTCGCCCGCGCCGCCCGCGACCGGGGGCAGGGCGCCGCCCGCCAGGAGGTCGCCCAGGAGCAGGGAGCGCTCGGCGACCAGTGCCACCGCGGCCAGGGCCAGGACCATCAGCACCCCGGGCCGCAGGAGCACGCTGCGCACGAAGCCGGCCCTGTCCGTGGGGATCTCGTCCTCGTCCTCGGCGGCGGGCGGCGCGGTGACGGCCTGGTGGCGGCCGGGGGTGTTGCGCACGGGCTCCCCGGACAGGATTCCGGTGAGGACGTCGTGGACCTGGCGCATGGCCACGCCGCGCGCCAGGAAGGGCCGGATGGCGCTGTAGGTGCGGCGGCGGTCGCGGCGGCGCCGGAAGCGGGCGCGCATCAGCCGGAGCGGCCGCAGGTAGACCAGGGTGATCGCGGCGGCCTCGTCCAGGGCGTTGGCGGGCTGCTTGATGAGCAGGTACCCCGCCACGCGCAGCAGCGAGGCCACGGAGTTGCGCAGCAGCGCGGCCGCCATGCCGCCCGCGGGCAGGTTGGCCAGCAGCACGAAGACGGCGTGGCGGCGGTCCACGCGGCGCGGGTGGTTGCGGGTGGCGGAGATGGGTCGGCGGCGCCGGGCGGAGGCCTCGGCGTGGTAGGCGACCGCGTCGGTGACGAGTACGGCGCGCAGTCCGGCGCCGCCCACCCGCCAGCAGAAGTCGATGTCGTCGCGGAACAGCGGCAGGGAGGGGTCGAAGCCGCCGAGGCGGTCCCACACGTCGCGGCGCACGAGCATGCCCGCGCTGGAGACCGCCAGGACCTGGCGTGTGCCGTCGTGCTGGCCGTGGTCGAACTCGCGCTGTTCCAGGCCGGTCTCGCGGCGGCCCGCGCCGTCGATGGTCACGCCCGCCTCCACCAGGAGGCGGCGGTCGAACCAGTCGCGCAGCTTGGGGCCCAGGACGGCGGCGCGGGGGTCCTGGTCTGCGGCGTCCAGCAGGTGCGCGAGGGCGTCGCGGTCCGGGGTGAGGTCGTCGTGGATCAGCCAGATCCACTCGGTGGCGTCCTCGTCGAAGCCGCGTACGGCGCTGGTGGAGCGCCGCAGTTCCAGGGCGGCGCGGACGGCGTCGCCGTACCCGGTGTCGGCGGGCAGCTCCACGACGGCGTCGGCGGGCAGGAACCGGGCCAGGACCTGGGCGCTGTCGTCGGTGCTGCCGGTGTCGGCGGCGACGGCCCGCTGCACGGGCCAGGACTGGCCGCGCAGCGCCTGCATCGTCTCGGGCAGCCAGCGGGCGCCGTCGTGGGAGACGATGACCGCGGTGACGACGTGTCGGGCGAAATCCTGGTCAGGCACGGCTGTGGTGGGTTCTCTCCGGGAGGGGGCGCGGCCCGATCGGGTCCGCGGGTCCGGCCGGGCGGGGCCGACGGGCGCGACCGCGCTCCGGACGCGGTCCGCGCGCGGGACGCCACGGCAGGCCGCGGCCCTCGTGACCTCGTCGGGGCCGGACACGGCCCGCGCGGGACATCACCCTACGCCACTCGGCACCATTACGGGCCTATTCGTCACACGTTGCTGCGGTCGGCCATATCGGAGCATTCCCACCACGACGGGGAGGGCCTATTCGAACACACATCCGAATAGGGCCCGGCATATCCGGGCATTGCCGCCCCCGACCGCGCCGCGGACACAATCGCCGCACGCCCGGGAAGGGGCCGAACATGAAAAACGCGCGCCCGGGCTCGCGGCCCGGACGCGCGTCTCACACGCGGCCCTAGAGCATCTCCGCCAGGAAATCGAAATCTCCCCCGGCGGCTTTCTTCAGCCTGCGGCGCTCGCGTTCGGAGAGTCCCCCCCAGATGCCGAAGCGCTCATCGTGCTCCAGCGCGTATTCCAGGCACTCCGCACGTACCTCGCACGACTGGCAGACCTTCTTGGCTTCCCGGGTCGAGCCGCCCTTCTCGGGGAAGAACGCCTCCGGGTCGGTCTGCGCGCACAGGGCACGCTCCTGCCAGCCCAGATCCTCATCCGAGCCGTGCGCCAGCGGGATGACCTCGCTCATGCGCACCTCCTGTTGCCCCCCATAGATGTCCCCGGCCCTTTTCGTCCCCCGGGCCGGGTGGAATCCCACCTTGAAATTACACGTGGGTCGCTTGCTGAGAGTCAAGCGCCCTGCGTGGTAATCCACTGAATATCATGTAACGAACCGCCAACGGCAGCCCGGTGATGTCCGTTCTGCGGATTACCACGCAATTCACGACCTTCCGAGGCGGTGGGGAGCGCGGGCCGACGGAGCCGGGTCAGCGCTTGTCCTCGCCGCCGTACCACCCCTGCTGGTCACCGGTTCCGCCCTGTCCCTGCTGGTCAGAGCCGTATCCGGTGCCCGCTCCGTACTGACCCCCGTACGATCCCCCGCCCTGGCCGGGCGTCTGGTTGCCGTTGTTCTCACCGGAGTTAAAGAAAGCATCAAGTTTGCCGTCGGCCGGGGTGTCCTGGGCCTGCTGCCCCTGGTCAGCGCCCTGGTACCAGCCGTACTGGATCGCGTCCTGGGCGGCCTGCTCACCGGAGGCGGGCTGCTGCTCGGTGCCCTGCGGGGCGTACTGGGAGGGGTCGTAGGCGTACTCGCCGGGCTGGCCGTAGGCGGCCTGCTGCCCGGAGGCGTCGGTGCCGTACTGCTGCCCGTAGGACTGCTGCGCGCCCGTGCCGTACTGCTGCTGCACAGCCGGGTCAGCGGCGTACTGCTGGGCCGGGTCGGCCGCGTACTGCTGGCCGTAGGCCTGCTGCGCGGGGTCCGCGCCGTACGGCTGGCCGTACTGCTGCGAGGCGTCGTAGCCCTGCTGCACGGGGTCGGTGCCGTACTGCTGACCGTAGGACTGCTGCGCGCCCGTGCCGTACTGCTGCCCGGAGGCGTCGGTCCCGTACTGCTGCCCGTAGGACTGCTGCGCGCCGGTCCCGTACTGCTGCTGCACAGCCGGGTCAGCGGCGTACTGCTGGGCCGGGTCGGCCGCGTACTGCTGGCCGTAGGCCTGCTGCGCGGGGTCCGCGCCGTACGGCTGGGCGGCGCTCTGGGTCGGGTCGGCGGACTGGCCCGGGTAGGCCGGCTGGGCGAAGGACTGCTGCGCGCCGGTGGCGGGCGGGAACTGCTGCGGGTAGGCGTTCTGCGGCTGCACCACCCTGGGGACCAGGGTCGGGTCGTTGAAGGCCTTGAGCGCCGCGAAGCCGAAGACGCCGAGCACCGCGCCCTGGGCGACGGTCCCCAGCATCCGGGCGAAGCCGTGGCCGATGTTGATCGCGTCGATGAAGCCGCAGATCACCGTGATCAGGCAGAAGAGCAGGCCCACACCGGTGACGATCATCGCGGTCAGCACGACCGGGGAGGCGCCCGCCCTGGTCCTGTCGCTGGTCAGCACGAGGGCCACGGCGACGGCGACCAGGATCGTGATGGTCACACCGAAGAAGTTGGCGGAGCCCGCGTCGTACATGGCCGTGGCGAAGGACGTCTCCGAGCGCCAGCCGCTGGACCGGACGATCACCTGGATGAGCCCGGAGAGCATGAGCACGCCCGCGGCTGCAAGCAGGACCCAGGCCGCCGGAAGGCGCAGTCGTTCTAGCGTTTCGTTCTTCAAGAGAGGTTCCCCATCTACTGCTGCTTCGCCGTCGGGTCGTTGGGAACGGCGTCGGGCTGTCACGTGTGGATCGGCCGCGTCCGGGCATGGATGAGGGGACACCGGGCGGGGCCGAGGAATGGGATGGCGACCGCAGCCACGGAGTTCACGGACCTCCGATACCGGAACGGTCACGCACGGATCGTGCCCACGGCGGGGCAGACGACCCATACACGCCCCCAGACTGCCAGACTTGGACGCATGCGGATAGTCGTACCGGCTGGCGGTATCGGCGGCGCGCGGTTCCTCCGCGGCCTCAGGGCGGCGCTCGGAACCGTGGCGTCGGCCACCGAAGAGCACACCACAGACAGCAGCGTCACCGTCATCGGCAACACCGGTGACGACATCACCCTGTTCGGGCTGAGAATCTGTCCGGACCTGGACACGGTGATGTACACCCTCGGCGGGGGGATCAACGAGGAGCAGGGCTGGGGCCGGACCGACGAGTCCTTCACCGTCAAGGAGGAGCTCGCCGCCTACGGGATGAAGCCCACCTGGTTCGGCTTGGGCGACCGCGACACCGCCACGCACATCGTGCGGACGCAGATGCTCGCCGCCGGGTTCCCCCTCTCGGCGGTCACCGAGGCGCTGTGCGACCGCTGGCGGCCGGGCGTGCGGCTGCTGCCGATGACCGACGACCAGGTCGAGACGCACGTGGTCGTCGACGACGGCGAGGGGCGCCGGGCCATCCACTTCCAGGAGTGGTGGATCCGGCACCGCGCGGCGCTGCCCGCCGAACAGATCGTCAGCGTCGGCGCCGAGACGGCCAAGCCCGCGCCCGGTGTGCTGGAGGCGATCGCCGAGGCCGACGCCGTGATCCTGCCCCCGTCCAACCCGGTGGTCAGCGTGGGCTCCGTCCTGGGCGTCCCGGGGATCCGCGAGGCCATGGCGGCCAAGACCGTGGTGGGCGTCTCCCCCATCATCGGCGGCGCGCCGGTGCGCGGCATGGCCGACGCCTGCCTGGCCGCGATCGGGGTGGAGACCAGCGCGGGCGCGGTCGCCGCGCACCTGGGCGCCGACCTGCTGGACGGCTGGCTGGTGGACGAGGCCGACGCGGGCACCGAGGTGGAGGGGATCGAGGTCCGCTCGCGTCCCCTGTACATGAGCGACCCCGCCGCCACCGAGGCGCTCGCGCGTGCGGCCGTGGACCTGGCCGTGGAGCTGGCGCAGAAGCGGGGAGGCGGCCAGTGAGCACCGAACTGAGCGTGCGCGGGCTCGGCGGCATCCCCGAGGTGCGGTCGGGCGACGACCTGTCGGCCCTGGTAGCCGGGGCGGTGGCCGCCTCCGGGACCGCGCTGGCCGACGGGGACATCCTCGTGGTCACCTCCAAGGTCGTGAGCAAGGCCGAGGGCCGCGCCCGCCGCATGGACCGGGAGGAGGCCGTCGCCTCCGAGACCGTCCGGGTGGTGGCCCGTACGGGCAGGACCGGGATCATGCAGACCCGGCAGGGGCTGGTCATGGCCGCCGCGGGGGTGGACGCCTCCAACGTCGAGCCCGGCACCGTGCTGCTGCTGCCCGAGGACTCCGACGCCTCCGCCCGCGCGCTGCGCGCCGGGCTGCGCGAGCGCCTGGGCGTGAACGTCGGCGTGATCGTGTCCGACACCTTCGGGCGGCCGTGGCGGGTCGGGCAGACCGACGTGGCCATCGGCGCCGCAGGGCTGTCGGTCGTACAGGACCTGCGCGGTACCGCCGACACCCACGGCAACCTCATGGAGGCGACCGTCAACGCGGTGGCCGACGAGATCGCCGGGGCGGGCGAGCTGGTCAAGGGCAAGACGAACCGGGTCCCGGTCGCGGTGGTCAGCGGCCTGGGCGGCCTGGTCACCGAGGAGGACGGGCCGGGGGCGGCGGCACTGGTCCGCTCGCCCGACGCCGACCTGTTCCGGTACGGGTCGCGGGACGTGGTCCGCGCCCGGCGGACGGTGCGCTCGTTCACCGACGCGCCGGTGGACCCGGCACTGGTGCGGCGTGCGGTGGCCGCGGCGGTGACGGCCCCCGCGCCGCACCACACCACGCCGTGGCGCTTCGTGCTGGTGGAGTCGGCGCACACGCGCAAGCGGCTGCTGGACGCGATGCTCGCGGCGTGGGTGGCGGACCTGCGCGGCGACGGGTTCAGCGAGGAGCAGATCGCCCGGCGCACGCGGCGCGGCGACGTGCTGCGCGGCGCGCCGTACCTGGTGGTGCCCTTCCTGGTGGCCGACGGGGCCCACCCCTACCCGGACGCGCGCCGGGCCGGTGCCGAGCGGTCGATGTTCCTGGTGGCGATGGGCGCCGGGGTGCAGAACCTGCTGGTGGGGCTGGCCGTGGAGGGGCTGGGTTCGGCCTGGGTCTCCTCGACCATGTTCTGCGCGGACGTGGTGCGCGAGATGCTGGAGGTACCCGAGGAGTGGCAGCCGATGGGCGCGGTGGCCGTGGGGTACGCGGCCGAGGCGCCCGGGGAGAGGGCGCCGCGCGACCCGGAGGACTTCGTCTCCGTGCGCTGACCCGCTGACCCGCTGACCCGCTGACGCGCTGACGCGGTGGTCGCCGGGGGCCCGTCTCCCGGCGACCGGCGCGTCAGGGCGACCGGCGGGCCCGGCAGCGCCATGCTGGTGCGTGCGGGGGTCGGCGGGGAGGTGCGGGGTGTCCGTCGAGGGGTACGTGGTCGCCACGCTGGTGATCGTGGTCGCGGTGATCTGCGGCCGACTGGTCGCGGGGCGGCTGCGGGTGCCGGGGGCGGTCGTGCTGGTGCTGCTGGGCATGGCCCTGGGGCTGGTGCCCTGGCTGCACTCGCTGTCGATCTCCCCCCAGGTCATCCTGCTGGTGTTCCTGCCCCCGCTGATCTACAACGCCGCCTTCTTCTCCTCGCCCAAGGACATGCGCGAGCTGGCGCGCCCCATCGTGGTGATGGCGGTGGGGGTGACGCTGCTGACGGCGTTCGGACTGGCGGGGATCGTCCATCTGCTGATGCCGTCGGTGGGGTGGCCCGCGGCGATCGCCCTGGGCGCCGCCGTCGCGCCGACCGACGCGGTGGCGGCGTCGGCGATCCTCAAGCGGGTGGGCACCCCGCGCAGGGTGCTGACCCTCCTGGAGGGCGAGTCCCTCATCAACGACGGGGTCGCGCTGACCCTGTTCAGCCTGGCCGTGACCGCCATGGCGCACCCGCTCACGCCCCAGGAGGGCCTGGTCGAGCTGGTGAAGGTCGTGGCGGGCGGCCTGGTCTGCGGCGCCGCGGTGGCCCTGGCGGTGTCGTGGTCGCGGACCCGCATGCGGGATCCGTCCCTCCAGCTGATGGTCGTGCTGGTCACGCCGTTCGCGGCCTACATCCCGGCGGAGATGGCGGGGTTCTCCGGGGTGCTGGCGGCGGTGGTGGCCGGGTTCTACCTGGGCACGCGCGGCGAGGGGCTGCTGCCGCCGCGGGTGCGGGTGAACGGGCAGACGATCTGGGGCGCCCTCGTGGGGCTGCTGGAGTCGATGCTGTTCGTGGTGCTGGGGTTGCAGCTGGACTCGGTGGTCACGGCGGTGCGGGACCAGTTCGCCTTCCTGGACCTGGTGTGGGTGGCGCTGGCGACGACGGCCACGGCGGTCGCCCTGCGCATGGGGCTGATGCTGGTGGTGATCCCGCTGCACCGGATCCCGCCGTTCTCCAAGCTGGAGGGCGCCGACCTGCGGGAGCGGCTGGTCATCGGGTGGAGCGGGATGCGCGGGGCGGTGTCGCTGGCGATCGCCCTGTCCCTGCCCGCGACGCTGGGCGGTGAGCCGTTCACCGAGCGGGGCGCGCTGGTGTTCGTGGCGGGGGTCGTGGTGCTCGGGACGCTGGTGGGGCAGGGGATGACGCTGCCGCTGCTGCTGCGCAAGCTGGGCATGGCGCGTGAGGGCGCGCGGCGGATGGAGTTCCTGCGGGCGGACGAGCAGATGAGCTGCGCGGCGCTGAGCAAGGTGGACGAGCTGCTGCGGGAGGGCGAGGTGGACGACCGCACCGCCGACTCGCTGCGCGCGGTGTACACGCGGCGCGTCTCGCAGGTGCGGGGGCTGATGGACGTCGAGGACGGGCGGGCGCGTGAACGGGTGGACAGCGGCAGGGCCGTGCACGCGCAGATCACGCAGGCGCGCAGGGACGCTCTGATGTCGATGTACCGGGACGGCGACATCGACCACGCCGTGTTCCAGGAGATGAGCCGGGACCTGGACATCCGGGACACGGGGGCGGGTCCGTACGGCTCGTGAGTCGCGGGGCTGCCGGACCCTCGGGGCCCGGAACGGCCGGGGCCGGGTCCGCCTTCTCCGTGGGGGCCGGGGCCTGCCGGGACCGTTCCGCACGCCGTGTGTGAATGTGTGGGAACCGGAGCCAGCGGGACGCGAGCGTCCGCGCGGGCGCGCACGGAACGTGACGAGAGGTGCGCGCGGCGGTCGTCCCTCCTGGTGCTGGAGGGGCTCCTGAGACCTGGGAAAGGCACTGAGGCCACCAAAAAACTACAAACTTTCCTTACCGTTTTCGTTGACGCGGCCGCGTGACAACTTTAAAGTTTCCTAACAATTAGCGGCTCACAGAGCCCCTTCGTCTCCCCCGCTCGACGACAGGAGCAACCCCCGATGCCCGAACACCGCCTCAGGAAAGCCCCCCGAGCCGCGAAGGCCGCGCTGACCGGCGCCCTCGCCCTCCTGACCGCCGGACTCCTCGCCGGTTTCAGCCAGCTCTCCCCCGCTCCCGCCGAGGTCGAGACCGTGTCCGACAGCGACTCCGCCCAGGTCCAGCAGACCGGCCAGTGGCTCACCGGGTACTGGCACAACTTCGACAACGGCTCCACCGTGATGCCGCTGTCGGAGGTCCCCTCCGAGTACAACCTGGTGGCCGTCGCCTTCGCCGACAACCACCCCGCCCTCGACGGCGGGGTCACGTTCAACCTGGCCAGCCAGGAGCTGAACGGCTACACCGACCAGCAGTTCCGCGACGACATCGCGGCCGTCCAGGCCCAGGGCCGCAAGGTCGTCATCTCCGTGGGCGGCGAGCTCGGCCACGTGAGCGTCACCAACGCCACCCAGGCGGACAACTTCGCCGACACCGTGTACCAGCTGATGCAGGACTACGGCTTCGACGGGGTCGACATCGACCTGGAGCACGGCATCAACGCGCAGTACATGTCCCAGGCCCTGCGCGACCTTAGCGGCCGGGCAGGAGCGGACCTGATCATCACGATGGCGCCGCAGACCATCGACTTCCAGAGCCCCGACCGGGAGTACTACAAGCTCGCCTCGAACATCTCCGACATCCTCACCATCGTCAACATGCAGTACTACAACTCCGGCTCGATGCTGGGGTGTGACGACCAGGTGTACCACCAGGGCACCCCGGACTTCGTCGCCGCGCTGGCCTGCATCCAGCTGGAGATGGGGCTGAGCCCGGACCAGGTGGGCCTCGGGCTGCCCGCCGTGCAGTCCGCCGCCGGAGGCGGGTACATGGCGCCCAGCCAGATCGTGCGCGCCCTGGACTGCCTGGAGGCCGGGACCAACTGCGGATCCTTCTCCCCCGCCACCCCGTACGGCCCCATCGGCGGTGTGATGACCTGGTCCGTCAACTGGGACGCCACCAGCGGTTACGCCTTCGCCGAGACCATCTCGGCGCGCCTGGCCACCGGCCCCGGCGACGGCGGCGGGCCCACCGAGGAGCCGACCGAGCAGCCCACCGAGCAGCCCGGCGACTGCACCGCCGCCGCCTGGACGGCCGACAGCGTCTACACCGGCGGCGACGTGGTCTCCCACGGGGGCTCGGAGTACCGCGCCCAGTGGTGGACCCGCGGCGAGGAGCCGGGCACCACCGGCGAGTGGGGCGTCTGGAGGCTCGTCGGCACCTGCTGATCCGAGGCCGCGTGGGAGGGCCCCGCCCCCTCCGCCGCGCGCGGCTCCCCGGCGGCCCGTCACACACTCCCCACGGCTGACGGGCCGCCGCCCCCCTGGAGGAGGGGGCGGAGCGCCGTCCCCCGGCGCTTCGCCCCCTCCTTCGGCGTCTAGACCAGCGGCAGCGAGGGACGCCGGACGCTGGGGGCCACGCCGTCGCTGGCCTCGGCCGCGCGCTGGCGCTCCCCCGGCACCGGACCGTAGGTCGTGGTGCGCTGGCGGACGGGGCGGCCGGTCGGCTCGACCAGGGCGCGGATGTCGCTGATGGTCTTGAACGACCCCTGCCCCGAACCGGCCATCCGGCTGATGGTCTCCTCCATCAGGGTGCCGCCGACGTCGTTCACCCCGCCCGAGAGCAGCTGGCGGCAGGTGTCCTCGGCGAGCTTGACCCACGAGCACTGGATGTTGTCGATGTGCCCGTGCAGCAGCAGGCGGGCCAGGGCGTGCACGGCGCGGTTCTCCCGGACGGTCGGCCCGGTGCGGGCCAGCCCGGCCAGGTAGATGGGCGCGTTGGTGTGCACGAACGGCAGCAGGACGAACTCGGTGAACCCCCGGCGGCCGTTGCGCTCCACCGACCGTTCCTGGAGGGAGCGCAGCAGCTTGATGTGCGCCACCCAGTGCCTGGGCGAGTCCACGTGCCCGTACATCATCGTGGACGTGGTGGGGATGCCCAGGTCGTGGGCGGACGTGATGACGTCGATCCACTCGGCCGCGGGCAGCTTGCCCTTGGTGAGGATCCAGCGGACCTCGTCGTCGAGGATCTCGGCGGCGGTGCCCGGCACGGAGCCGAGCCCGGCCTCGCGGGCGCGCAGCAGCCACTCGCGGACCGGCAGGTTCGTGCGCGCCGCCCCGTTGACCACCTCCATCGGGCTGAACGCGTGGACGTGCATGTCCGGGACGCGCTCGCGCACGGCGGCGGCGATGTCGAAGTAGGCGGTGCCCGGCAGGTCCGGGTGGATGCCGCCCTGCATGCACACCTCGGTCGCTCCGGCCTTCCAGGCCTCCTCGGCGCGGTCGGCCACCTGCTCCAGGGAGAGCGTGTAGGCGTCGGCGTCGGTGCGGCGCTGGGCGAACGCGCAGAAGCGGCAGCCGGTGTAGCAGACGTTGGTGAAGTTGATGTTCCTGGTCACGACGTAGGTGACGTCGTCGCCGACCGCGTCGCGGCGCACCCGGTCGGCCAGGTCGGTCAGCGCCTCCAGTTCGGCCCCGTCGGCGTGCAGCAGGGCGAGCGCCTCGTCGTCGGACAGCCCCGCCGGATCGGACTCGGCGCTGCGCAGGGCCGCCGCGACGTCGGGGTCGAACCTGCGCGGCACGGCCCCCTCGCGGTCCACGCCCGAGCGCAGCTCGTCCCAGTCCCCGTAGACGGCGTCGAAGTCGCCGCGGCGGTCGTCCGTGCGCCCCTGCGTGTCGATCCCCGTGTGCAGGTCGGTGCGGCCGGAGGAGACCAGCACCGCCTCGGGCTCCTGCCAGGGGCGGCCCACCACGGGCGCGTCCTCGCGGGCCAGGCCGGTCCCGGGGTCGGCGAGGGCGGCCACGTGCCCGGCCACGCGCGGGTCCAGCCAGGGCTCCCCGGCCAGGACGTACTCGGGGTAGACGGTGAGCCGCTCGCGCAGGGCGAAGCCGTGGGCGGCGGTGCGCGCGGCCAGGTCGTCGATCTGCGGCCAGGGCCGCTCCGGGTTGACGTGGTCGGGGGTGAGCGGGGAGACGCCGCCCCAGTCGTCGATGCCCGCGCGCAGCATCAGACCGTACTCGTCCACGCCCCCGTGCTCGGCGCCGATGAGGTTGGGCGGCGCCTGAACGTGCGCCCTGGGCCCCATGACCAGGCGGGTGACGGCGATGGCGGCGGCCATCTCCTCGCGTTCGGCGTCGGGCCGGTGCATCATCGCGGTCGCGGGCTTGGCCCGGAAGTTCTGCACGATGACCTCCTGGACGCCGCCGTAGCGCCGGGAGGCGCCGCGCATCGCGAAGATCGACTCGGCGCGCTCGGCGGTGTTCTCACCGATGCCCAGGAGGATGCCGGTGGTGAAGGGGACGCTGGAGCGCCCGGCGTCCTCCAGCACGCGCAGCCGAACCGCCGGGTCCTTGTCCGGGCTGCCGTAGTGGGCCCGGCCCTTCTCGGTGAACAGCCGGGTGGAGGTGGTCTCCAGCATCATCCCCATGGACGGGGCGACGGGCTTGAGGCGCTGGAGGTCGGCCCAGGTGAGCACGCCCGGGTTCAGGTGCGGAAGCAGGCCGGTCTCCTCCAGCACCATGATGGCCATGGCCCGCACGTAGGACAGGGTGTCGTCGTAGCCGTGGGCGTTGAGCCACTCGGCGGCCTGCTTCCAGCGGTCCTCGGGCCGGTCGCCGAGGGTGAACAGGGCCTCCTTGCAGCCCATCTCGGCGCCCCGCCGGGCGATGTCCAGGACCTCGTCGGGCGACAGGAACGGGGCGTCGAGGCGGCCCGGCACCGTGGCGAACGTGCAGTAGTGGCAGCGGTCGCGGCACAGGCGGGTCAGGGGGACGAACACCTTGCGGCTGTAGGTGACGACCCCGGGGCGGCCCGCGGCCTCCAGCCCGGCGTCGCGCACCCTTCCGGCGTGTTCGAGGAGGACGTCCAGGTCCTCGCCCCTGGCGTGCAGGAGCACCTCTGCCTCGGTGACGTCGAGGGTCTTGCCGTCCCGGGCGCGGGCCAGGGCCCTGCGCATGGCGGACGGGGTCGGAAAGGGGACGGGGGCCGGGTCGTTCGCACCACTCATAGGGCGCAACCCTACGCCCCGCTCCTTTCGCGCGTGCGGACGCACCACCGGTGCCGCCGCATGTGTGCGGTGCGTCACCGACGCGTTCCTCCGCTGGTTGGAGGTTCGGGAGGGGCCTCGGTGACGTGGTGGGTCCTGTGGAGCAGTTGTGCACGCTGTGACCCGATGGTCCGGGGCGTCCGCGGGGGTCGGCGGGTGCGCGGGCGGCGTAGGGTCGGCACGTACGGGAGGGAGGCCACGTGCTGAGTCGGCTGCGCAGTAGCCCGTGGGTGCGGTTGGCGCTGTTGCTGGTGGTGTGCGTGTGCGTGGGGCTGGCACTGCGCGCGAACTGGGAACAGGCCCGGGACGCCGCGGCGGCGCTGCCCCTGTGGGTGCTGCCCGCGGCGGTGCTGACGGGCATGGCGGGGCTCACCGCGCAGATGCTCGCCTGGCGCGCGCTGCTGGCCGGGATGGGCTCCCCCCTGCCCCGCCGCACGGCGGCCCGCGTCATGTTCGTGGGACAGCTCGGCAAGTACCTGCCGGGTTCGGTGTGGGCCTTCGTCGCCCAGGTAGAGCTGGCCCGGGACTGGAACGTGCCGCGCACGCGCGGTGCGGCGGCGACCCTGCTCGCGGTGGGTGTGACGGTCGCGGCCGGGCTGGCGGTCGCGGCGGTGGCCCTGCCGCTGTCGTCGGCGGAGGCGGCCCGCCGCTGGTGGTGGGCGCTGGCGCTGGCACCCGTGCTGCTCGCCGCGCTGCACCCGCGCGTGGTCGGCTGGGGGATCCGGCTGGCGGCCCGCCCCTTCTCCCGGTTCCGCGAGGTCGCCGAGGCCGGGCCCCTGGACGTGCGCGGACGGTCCATGGCCGCGGCCGTGGGGTGGACCCTGGTGGCCTGGGTGCCCCTGGGCCTGCACGTGTGGCTGCTGACCTGGGCGGTGGGCGGCGAGGCGCTGCGGTCGCTAGGACCGGCGGTGGGCGCCTACGCGCTGGCGTGGACGCTGGGGCTGCTGGTGGTGTTCGCCCCGGCGGGCCTGGGGGTGCGCGAGGCGGTGCTGGTGGTGGCGCTGGCGCCGGTGGTGGACGCCGGGGCCGCGCTGGTGGTGGCGGTGCTGTCGCGGCTGGTGATGACCGTGGCGGACGTGGCCTGGGCGGGGCTGTCGGTGCTGCTGTCCCGGCGGGCCGTGCCGGGGCCGGAGGCCGTGCCCGGACCGCGTCCCTGAGGAGGGCCCCGCCCCGCCACCCGCGCCGGAAGCCCGCCAACCGGGTCCTGAGGCCGCCCCGTGTCCTCCCCCGCGTGGCGGCCTTACGCCTCCAGCAGCCGTTCGGTGTAGGCCCGCCAGTACGGCTCGGCCTCCACCGGGCGGACCCCGGCGCGCAGCCGCTCGGGCTCCCCCGGCGCGTAGAACTCCCCCAGCGCGCGGGCCAGGTCGGCGGCGTCGCCCGGCGCGCACAGCAGGCCGTCGACCCCCTCGCGCACGTGGTCGGGGAGGGTTCCGGCGCGGGTGGCCACCACCGGGATCCCGTGCTCGTGCGCCAGCCACACGTTCTGGGTGGCGGTGGCGGTGCGGTAGGGCAGCACCACCGCGTCGGCCGAGGCGAACAGCTCCGGCAGCTCACCGGCGGGGACGTACCCGTCCCGCAGCCGCACCCGGTCGGCGATCCCCAGCCCGGCGGCCAGTTCCTCCAGCTCCGCCGTACCGCCCCAGAACTCCCCGGCCACGGTGAGCGCCACGTCCTCGGGCGCACCGTCGGCCAGGGCGCGCAGCAGCAGGTCCACCCCCTTGTAGGGGCGGACGATGCCCAGGAACAGCAGGTGCCGCCGCTCCCCCGGCGCCGGGGCCGCACCGGCGCCGGTCTCGGGCAGGTGCGGGGGCATCTGGGCGACCACGGGCCGCCGCGCCCCGGGTCCCCTGAGCCCCTCGGCCAGGCGCGCCTGCTCGGGCGAGTGGGCGACCACGCCGTCCACCCGCCGCAGGAGCGTCCGCACGAGGGACACGTCCACGGCGCGGCGCTCGTGGGGCAGCACGTTGTGGCACAGCGCCACCACCCGCGCGCCCCCGGAACGCCGTACGGAGCGCACCCCGGCGAGGACGCCGAGGTAGGCGGGCACCTGCACCGGGGAGAACAGGGTGAGCACCACCAGGTCGGCCTCGCGGGCCAGGCGCCGCCCGGTCCGCCACCAGCCGTCCGGCCGGTACCAGGCCAGCTCGTGGCGGGTGCCGGGGTGGGGTTCGCCCTCGGGGTCCTCGATGGTCTGCCGACCGGGGTAGAGGGCGGCCGGGTACTGCGCCCGCCAGGACTCCACGGCCGTGGGGTGGCCCAGCGCGCTCAGCCGGTGCGCCAGCTCGGTGGTGTGCCGGGCGCCGCCGCCCTTGTAGGGGTGGGCGGGCCCGACCAGGGCCACCCGCGCCGCCGGGTTCACGCGCTGTCCCTGGAGCGCACGATGAGGTCGGCCAGCAGGGCGATCGCCGCGATGATCAGCCCCGTCATGAGGATCATGACGGTGTTGTTGGGGATGTAGAGCGGGTTGCGCACCTGGTCGAAGACGAACTTGGCGGCGCCGACCCCCAGCAGCACCAGGGCGGGCGGCATGAGCACCTTGAGCGGGTTGAAGTACATCACCATGCGCAGCACCTGGAGGATGTAGCGGTAGGCGTCGCCCACGAAGTGGAACTTGGACTTGCCGGCGCGCTTGGCGTACTCGATCGGCACGTACCTGACCGGGTGCTGGTTGGACAGGAAGGCCAGCGTGATGGTGGTGACGCAGGAGAACCCGGGCGGCAGCAGGCGCAGGTAGGGGCGGGCGACCTCGCGGCGGAACACGCGCAGCCCCGAGTTGAGGTCGGGGATGCGGGTGTTGGTGAGGCGCTCGGCGATCTTGCGGATGACCCACTTGGCGGGCACCCTGAGGGCCTTGTGGCTGCCCATCTCCTGGGTGCGCGCGCCCACGACCTGGTCGGTCTCGGGGTCCTCCTCCAGCATGCGGACCAGCTCGGGGATGCGCTCGTTGGGGTAGCTCATGTCGGCGTCGGTCCACGCGACGAACTCGCCGCGGGCCCGCTGGCTGCCGATCCGGCGGACGGTGCCCGCCCCGCCGTTGTGCCCGAACGCGATGACGCGCATGTGCGGGTACACGGGCTCCACGTCGCGCAACCGGGCAAGGGTGGCGTCGGTGGAGGCGTCGTCCACGGCCAGCAGCTCGTAGGAGTACCCGGAGGCGTCCATGGCGCCGCAGATCCGTTTGACCTCGTCGACGACGTGGTCCTCCTCGTTGTAGCAGGGGAGCACGATGGTGACGCGGACCGGCTGGTCCTCGCCGTGCTGCCTGGGTGCGTCGTCGCTTCTGTGGCTCATGGGTTCTTCTTCGGCGGGATGGGGTGGGTTCGGGAGGGGCCGGGCCGGGCGCTCATCCCCCGTCGGGGAACACGGACACCCACACGTTTCCCCTGAAGGCCCAGGAACCGGTCGGCGGTTCCATGAGGGTACTCGGGTCCATCCGGGCGTTCACGTGGAAGGGCCGCTCGGGCTCGGCCTCGCCGCCCGTGAGGTCCTCCAGGACCTGCCAGTCGGAGGCGGCGAGCACGGCGTCGCGGTCGCGCTTGTGGATCTCGGAGACCACGCGGTCCACGTCGCCGGGGGTCGGCTCGTCCATGGACGCGGTGGGGACCCCGCAGACGTTGCGCAGCAGCGGCATGTAGTTCCCGGCCATGTCGGAGTCGACCACGACCACCGAGGCGTCCTCCGACAGCGCCGCGCAGAGCCGGTGCGTGGCGGCGACGCTGCCGACGTCCTGTCTGTACCCCATGATCCCGGCGGCCGCCGTGGCCGCGGTGGGCAGGAGCAGCGCCACCGAGGCGCTGGCGGCGACCACGACGGGGAGGGCGCGGGCCGCCGGAGTGCTCCGGCCGGAGTGGGCGGCGACGGCGCAGTAGCGGGTGAGCCAGGCCAGGAACCAGACGGCGAACAGGATGAACGCCGGGATGACCAGGGCGATCAGCCGCCTGCTGGCCCAGGGGTGGTCGGGGGTGATGGCGGGGCGCAGCAGGGTGGTGCCGACCGTCCACACCAGCAGCATGGCGGGCAGCAGCCACTGGAGGTCGCGGCGCTGGAAGAGGCGGCGCAGCACGTGGGCGACGCCGAGCGAGGCGAACAGGACCGTGGCCAGGCCCACGTACCAGCCCACCCAGTACAGGCTCATGTCGTAGTAGGTGCGGCTGCCCTCCACGGGCAGGCCCTCGCGCTGCTGGACGTAGGCGACCCAGCCGTCGGTGAAGTCGCTGCCGTGCCCGTAGTCCGGCCACAGCAGGGGGCGGACGGCGAACAGCGCCATGGCCAGCAGGGCGAGCGCGGCCACCGCGTCGGGCAGCCGGCGCACGCGTTCCACCCGCGGAACGCCGTGGCGCCACAGGGCGGCGGTGGCCGCGACGGTGACGGCGATGACGACGGCGCTGATGAGGAGCAGGGGGTTGAGGGAGTCGGAGAGGTACTCCAGGTAGGGCAGGGACAGCCCGTACCCGGCGTACAGGCCCAGCCCCGCGCCCGCGGCCAGCCCGCCCAGCAGCGGCAGGGCCTGACCCCGGCGGGCGAGCAGCAGCAGACCGACGAACCCGACCACGGGCAGCAGGTCGCGGATCGCGTCGATGCGCACCACCAGCCCCAGACCGAACGCCAGTCCCGCCACGGCGGCCAGCGTGTGCGCGGACGACCACCGGTCGGTGATCCGGGTCCGCCGCGCGAGCGCGTCGTAGGCCAGGACCAGGCCGCCCAGCAGCAGGATCTGGGTGACCGGCTCGCTGTAGGTGAAGCGGCTGACCCACTGCTGGGGCAGGCACACGGCCAGGACCAGGGCGGCCAGGGGCGCCCACCGGATCCCGACCAGGCGCGCGGTGAGCCCGGCGAAGGTGAGCACGCCCAGCGCGCCCAGGACCGGCGTCGTGACGAGCATCCCGTCGAGCCCGCCCAGCCAGTAGCCGATGGAGGTCACCAGGGGCGCACCGGCCATGAACTGCGGCCAGATGACGTCGCCGCGCTGGTAGTGGGCCAGGCTCTGGTAGCTGAGCGAGGGGTCGTCGCCCGCGATGAGCTCGCGCTGCTGCGGGATGGGCAGGAACCCGTTCTCGGCGATCCACGCCGTGTACATGGCGTAGGAGGCCGGGTCGCGGCGGATGACCAGGGCCTCGGCGTGGTAGGCGATCTGCACGGCGGCGAAGGCGACCGTGATCAGCACGACGAGGACGACCGGCCACCAGGGCGCGTCCTCCTGGTCGGGCGGGTCGGGGATGAGCCGGGGCACCAGGAGGCAGGCCGCGAGCACGGCGGGCGTTCCGAGGACGGCTGCCGTCAGCGGGGTGAGGGAGCCCAGGGCCAGGAGGGGGAAGGCCACCAGGAGCCAGGCCGAGACGGCGATCGCGGGGAGCGCGGTGGCACGGGCGAGGAACCGTCCGGGGAGCAAGCGCATGGGGCAACTCTGACAGCTCCCCGGCACCAACGCACACCCGTGGCGGCCCGCGCGGGGGCCCGCGCGGAGCCCCCGCGACGCCCTAGAGTGGCGGTCATGTCCGAAACTCCCGCGCAGCTGTGGCGCGCCCTGGTCTCCGACGACCCGTCCCGACCGTTCGTGACCTCCTACGACGCCTCGGGCGGCCGGGTGGAGCTGTCGCGCGCCACCTTCGACAACTGGGTTTCCAAGACCGCGAACATGCTGGTGGACGGCCTGGGGGCCCAACCGGACGACCGGGTGGTGCTCGCCCTGCCGGTGCACTGGCAGTCGCTGGTGTGGCTGGTCTCGTGCTGGTCGGTGGGGGCCGTGGCGGAGTTCGCGCGGCCCGGCGCGGACCTGCCCGAGGGCGCCCAGGTCGCCGTGGCCGACGCCGACCGTCTGGAGGCCGCCCTGGACAGCGGCGCCGAGGAGGTGGTGGGCACGTCCCTGCACCCGCTGGGGCTGCCGCTGGCCGAGGTGCCGCCCATGGTGCTCGACTACTCGGTGGAGGTGCGCGGGCACGGCGACCACTTCTCGCCCTACCCCGTGGACCCGGGGGCGCCCGCGCTGCGCGGTTCCGGCGTCCGGACCGGCGCGGAGCTGACCGCCGGGGCCCGCGACCGGGCGCGCCGGTGGGAGCTGGACGCCGAGGACCGGGTCGCGCTGTTCGCCGAACCCGACGCCCCGCTGACCCTGCTAGGGGAGGGCGCGGAGCTGCTGCTGGCCCCGGTCGCGGCGGGGGCGCCGCTCGTCCTGACGCCGCTGGCCTCATCGGGCCCGGACGAGGTGCTGCGCAGGACCGGCATGGAGAAGGTCACCGTGGCGGTCCGCGGGGCGGAGGGGGCCGGTGGCGCCGCGCTGCCGGACGGGGCGCCCTTCCGGACGGTGGGGCTCTCCTAGGGAGAGTGCCCCGGGGGCTCCCGGCCCGCTCCCCTCTCCGTGACGCCGCCATGTCGGCTGCGGGCCGACACGCCCGGTCAGCCCGCAGCCCGACCGCCGTCCGGCGGCGGCGGAGCGTCCGGGAACCCCGTGGACCGGGGACCCGGATCCGCCGTTCAGCCCTCCCGGTAGTAGGCGTCGAGCACGGTGCGCTCGCGCGTGGCCTCGTCGTAGGTGTAGACCTCGCGGCCCTCGACGAACACGCGCAGGGCGCGGCTCATCACGTCCAGCGGGTCGCCCGACCACACGACCACGTCGGCGTCCAGGCCCGGCTTGAGGGAGCCGACCCGGTCGGAGATGCCCATGATCTCGGCGGGGTTGACCGTGAGGGCGCGGATCGCCGAGCGCGGGTCCATGCCCTCCTTGACGCACAGGGTGGCCTGGTGGACCAGGAACTCGATCGGGACGACCGGGTGGTCGGTGGTCAGGGCGACCTTGACGCCCGCCCGGTCGAGGATGCCGGGGTTGGCCAAAGTCTTGTTGTTGACCTCCACCTTGGAGCGGCTGGTCATGAGCGGTCCGGTGATGACGGGGATGCCGCGCTCGGCGATCTCGTCGGCCAGCAGGTGGCCCTCGGTGCAGTGGTTGATGATCAGCCGGTAGCCGAACTCGTCGGACAGGCGCATCGCGGTGTGGATGTCGTCGGCGCGGTGCGTGTGCTGGCACCACGGGAGTTCGCCGTCCAGGACCCGGACCAGCACCTCCAGGGTGGTGTCCCGCTCGAACGGGGTGCCCTCCGAGGCCGCGTGCTCGCGCCTGGCCCGGTAGTCCTGGGCCCTGGTGAAGGCGTCGCGGATGACGGCGGCCACGCCCTGGCGTGTGGAGGGCAGCTTGTCCTTGTTGCCGTAGACCCGCTTGGGGTTCTCGCCCAGGGCGCTCTTGACGCTGGCCGGGTGCCGGATCAGGCGGTCCTCCATGCTGCGGCCCCAGCACTTGATCGCCACGGTCTGGCCGCCGATGGGGTTGCCCGAACCGGGCTTGACGACCGAGCTGGTGACGCCTCCGGACAGGGCGTCGGCGAAGCCGCGGTCGGCGGGGTTGATGGCGTCCAGCGCGCGCATGCGGGCGCCGTTGGGGTCGGTCATCTCGTTGGTGTCGTCACCGGCCCAGCCGATGCCCTCCTCGTCGATGCCGATGTGGCCGTGGGCCTCCACGAAGCCGGGGAGTACCCACTTGCCGGAGGCGTCGATGACGGTGGCCCCCTCGGGGACCGTGACGTCGGCGCCGACGGCGGCGATCCGGCCGTCGGAGATGAGGACGGTGCCCCCGTCGATGGGGTCTCCGTCGACGGGGACGACGTATCCGGATGTGATCGCGATATCCATGGCGGGCAACCTAGCCCATCACGGGGCGTATCCCCAAGCCCCGCGCGGGCTCGGGCCGGCGGCCCCCTACCCCGCCGGCCAGCGGGCGGTGAGCAGCGCCGACCCCGGCGTGAGTTCCTCGGTCGCGGCCTCGATGGCGTCGCGCACCGTGGTGCAGCGGCCCACCTGCTCGGGTTCGGCGGTCAGGTCCCCGCCCTGGGCCGCGAACGCGTAGACCATGCTGGGGCGGTCGGCGAACTCCATCAGGCGGAAGGCGCCGCCCAGGCCGGGGTGGTTCGGGGTCTGCTCGGGGATGACTCCCATGGCGACGATGCCCGCCTCGATCAGGTCGGCGAGGAAGTCGCGCTGGGCGTTGAGGACGGCGGCCCCGCCCTGCGGGCGCTGGAGGGCCGACTCGTTGAGGACCACCCTCAGCACGGGCCCCTCCGTGCCGGTCATCGAGGCCCGGTGGGCCATCTCCTCCTCCACCATCTCCTCGACCTCGTCCGGGGACAGGTCCGGGTGGCGCGGGCGAAGCACGGCGCGCGAGTACTCGCGGGTGCGCAGGAACGCCGGGACCGCCATGGGCTGGTACTCCCACAGGTGGGTGGCGTGGACGCCCAGCTCGCGCTGGTCGCCGAACTCGTTGGGGAAGGCCTCGGCCTGGAGGGTGATCGCCCAGGCGTCCACGAGCTGGTGTTCGGCGCCCAGGGCGGTGTCCACCCGTTCGACCAGCGAGCGGGCCGGCCTGCAGTGCGCGCTCTCCACCTCGCGGAGCTTGTCGTCGGTCACCCCCACCGTCGCGGCGAGTTCGGCGCGTGAGAGCCCCCTGTCGGAGCGCGCGCGCAGTACCCTCGCGGCGAAGGGGAGCCACATCGCGGACGGCAGTGCGGTGTTCAATCCACTTCCCTCCCTCCAGCGCCGGGCGGAGCCTCGCCCCCGGCACACCGCCGGCGCCCCGCCCCGTCCTCTTCCGACCTTCTCCCGTGCCGGGGTCGCCGGTCAAGCGACCGGACGGGTACGGCGATCCGTGACAAGTCATCGGGGCGTCGCGGCGGGGCGGCCGGAGCGGCCGCGGGGGCGGACCGTGGTCGCGCCATGACGGAAAGCCAACCCGCTGACGAGGGCACTTCCCCCGGCCGAGTAGCCTTTGTGCCGCCCAGCCGCGATCCTCATTCCCGGAAGTGAACCGATGAAGCTTCTGCCCCTCCCGGCGACAGCCCTCCTGGCCTGCACCGCCCTTCTCGCCGCCTCCGCCTGCGCCAACGGCGCCGCGGCCCCGTCCGACCAGGGCGGATCGGAGGGCGGCGGCACCCCGGAGGAGACCGCCTCCGAGCAGACCGGCAGCCCCGCCGAGGTGGACGTCACCGGAGTCGAGGGCGCCACCCTGCACACCAGCGAGGGCGACATCGAACTGGAGCTCTTCCCCGAGGAGGCGCCCGTCACGGTGGCCAACTTCGTGGGCCTGGCCGAGGGCGAGGGCGTGCCCAACCCGGCGACGGGCGAGGCCGCGTTCTACGACGGCACCGTGTTCCACCGGGTGATCGACGACTTCATGATCCAGGGCGGCGACCCGCAGGGCACCGGCCAGGGCGGCCCGGGCTACACCTTCGAGGACGAGTTCGACTCCGGCCGCGAGTTCTCCGAGCCGGGCGTGCTGGCCATGGCCAACCGCGGCCCGGACACCAACGGCTCGCAGTTCTTCATCACCGTCGCGCCCACCCCGCACCTGAACGGCATGCACACGATCTTCGGGCACGTCGCGGACGAGGCGTCCATGGAGGTGGTGAACGGCATCGCCAACGCCGAGACCGACATGAACGACCGTCCCGCCCAGGACGTGACCATCGAGTCCGTCACCGTGCACCGCGCGGAGTAGACGGCCCGTGTCCGGGGCCGCCGCGCCCTCCTAGCGGCGTCTGGCGCGGGCGGCCCTGGCCCGCTCCACGGCCGGACCGATGGCACGCCCCAGCGCCGCCACGTCCTCCCGGGTGGAGGTGCGGCCCAGCGACAGGCGCAGGCTGCTGAGCGCGGTCCCGGCGTCGGCGCCCATCTCCAGCAGCACGTGGCTGGGCTGGGCCACCCCCGCCGAGCAGGCCGAGCCGGTCGAGCAGGAGATGCCCTTGGCGTCCAGGAGCATGAGCAGCGCGTCCCCCTCGCAGCCGGGGAAGGAGATGTGCGAGATCCCCGGCAGCCTGCGCGCGGGGTCGCCGTTGACGACCGCGTCGGGGACCGCGTCGCGGACCCGCTCCTCCAGCTCGTCGCGCAGGTCCGACAGGTGCTTGGCGTGCTCCTCGCGTTCGGCGACCGCCAGGTGGACGGCCGTGGCCAGCCCGCGCAGCAGCGGCGGGGACAGGGTGCCCGAGCGGATGTCGCGCTCCTGGCCGCCGCCGTGCAGGACCGGCACCGGGGCCAGGCCGCGCGCGACCAGCAGCGCGCCCGCGCCCACCGGGCCGCCGAGCTTGTGGCCGCTGACCGTCAGCGCGCTCACCCCGCTCCCGGCGAAGTCGACCGGTTCCACGCCCACGGCCTGGACGGCGTCGGTGTGGAAGGGGATGCCGTACTCGGCGGCGACGGCGGCCAGCTCCCGGACCGGCTGCACCGTGCCCACCTCGTTGTTGGCCCACATGACCGACACGAGCGCGACAGCCCCGGGGCCGGAGCCGCCCTCGATCGTCTCCCGCAGGACCCCGGGGTCCACCCGGCCCAGCGCGTCCACGGGGACCTTCTCGTGCACGGCCCCCTGGTGCTCGGCCATCCAGTGCGCGGGGTCGAGGGCGGCGTGGTGCTCGACGGCACTGGTGAGAATCCTGGGCCTGCGGGCGTCCGGCGTGTTGCGCGCCCAGTACAGGCCCTTGACGGCGATGTTGTCCGACTCGGTGCCGCCCCCGGTGAAGACCACCTCGTGCGGGGTCGAGCCGAGCGCCCCGGCCAGGCGCTCGCGCGCCTCCTCCACCGTGCGGCGCGCGGCGCGCCCGTGGCCGTGCAGGGACGACGGGTTCCCGAGGGCGCCGAGCTCGGCCGCGACCTCGGCGGCGACCTCGGGGCGCACGTCGGTCGTGGCAGCGTGATCCAGATACACCATGGCCTGACAAGGATACGTCCGTCCCGGGTCGTCCTGCCTCTCCGGGCCCGTGGCCGCACGCGGCGCCCGTCCGACCGCCGGAGCGGCCCGCGTACGCGCGGGTCGGCCGGGTCGGCCGCCGCTGCCCTCCGACGCGTCTCCAACGCGTCGTCCACAGGCGGGAAGGCGTTCCCCTGCGGCCGCGCCGCGCCCGATAACCTTGTGTCATGCCTGAGTCCGCGTCCTCGCAGCCCGTCCAGTCCGGCCAGAACCCCGGCACCGCACCGTCCCCGAGCACGGCCGGGGCCGCCGACGGGCACTGGCCCGCGCCCACGGCCGAGCGGCCGGTGCGCGCCCGGCTGTCGCTGCCGGGGTCCAAGTCCATGACCAACCGCGCGCTGGTCCTGGCCGCCCTGTCGGAGACGCCGTGCCTGGTGCGCCGCCCGCTGGTCAGCCGGGACAGCGAGCTGATGGCGGGCTCCCTGCGCGCCCTGGGTGTGGGGATCACCACCGAGGGGGAGGACATGGCGGTCACCCCCGCCCCGCTGCGCGGTCCGGCCTCCGTCGACGTCGGCAACGCGGGCACGGTGATGCGGTTCGTGCCGCCGGTGGCGGCCCTGGCCTCGGGCACGGTGGAGTTCGACGGCGACCCGCGCGCCCGCGAGCGGCCCGTGGGCGAGCTGCTGGCCGCCCTGCGCGCCCTGGGCGCCGACATCGACGACGGCGGCCGCGGCGCGCTGCCGATGGCCGTGCACGGCACCGGCGCCGTGCGCGGCGGCGAGGTGACCCTCGACGCGTCCGGCTCCTCCCAGTTCGTGTCGGCGCTGCTCCTGAGCGGCGCGCGCTTCACCGAGGGCGTGCACGTGCGCCACTCCGGTCCCCCCGTGCCCTCCCAGCCGCACCTGGACATGACCGTGGAGATGCTTCGCGCGGCCGGGGTCGCCGTGTCCACCGCCGACGACTCCTGGAGGGTCGAGCCCGGACCGGTCAAGGTCTCCGACATCACCGTGGAGCCCGACCTGTCCAACGCCGCGCCCTTCCTGGCCGCCGCCCTGGTCACCGGGGGCGAGGTGACGATCGAGGGGTGGCCGGAGCACACCACCCAGCCCGGCGACGAGCTGCGTTCGCTGTTCACCCGGATGGGCGGCGAGGTCTCCCGCTCGCCCGAGGGGCTGCTCACCCTGCACGGCACCGGCCGGATCCTGGGCATCGACGCCGACCTGCGCGACGTGGGCGAGCTCACGCCCACCGTGGCCGCCGTGGCCGCGCTCGCCACGACCCCCTCCCGGCTGACCGGCATCGCGCACCTGCGCCGCCACGAGACCGACCGCATCGCCGCGCTGGCCGCCGAGATCAACCGGCTGGGCGGCGACGCCGAGGAGCTGCCCGACGGGCTGGTCATCAACCCGCGCCCGATGCGCGCCGGGGTGTTCCACTCCTACGACGACCACCGGATGGCCACCTCGGGAGCGGTGATCGGGCTCGCGGTGCCCGGGGTGGAGGTGGAGAACATCGCCACCACGCGCAAGACCCTGCCCGACTTCCCTGGCCTGTGGGCGGAGGCCCTGGCATGAGCCGCACGCGGGGCGGGGGACGCCACCTGGACGAGGACGACATCCGCGTGCGCGCCCGGGGCGGTTCGCGCCCCCGCACCCGCAACCGGCCCAAGCACGAGAACGCCGTGGAGGGCCTGGTCACCGCCGTGGACCGGGGCCGGTACCGCTGCCTGGTCAACGGCGTTCCCGTCGTGGCGATGAAGGCACGCGAGCTGGGCCGCGGCTCGATCGTGGTCGGCGACCGCGTCGACGTGGTCGGCGACCTGTCCGGCAGACCCGACACCCTGGCCCGCGTCGTGCGGGTCAGGGAGCGGGCGTCCGTGCTCAGACGCACGGCCGACGACACCGACCCGGTCGAGCGGGTGATCGTGGCCAACGCCGACCAGCTGGCGATCGTCTGCGCCCTGGCCGACCCCGCGCCGCAGCCGCGCTTCGTGGACCGCTGTCTGGTCGCCGCCTACGACGCCGGGCTCTCCCCGCTGCTGTGCCTGACCAAGGCCGACCTGGCCTCCCCGGACGAGCTGGTGCGGGTGTACGCGCCCCTGGGCGTGCCCTACGAGGTGCTCGACCCCGAGAGCGGCCTGGACGGCCTGCGCGCCCGTCTGGCCGACCGCACCACCGTGCTCGTGGGCTCCTCCGGGGTGGGCAAGTCCACCCTGGTCAACCGGCTCGTCCCCGGCACCGACCGGGCCGTGGGCCACGTCAACGCCGTCACCGGACGGGGCCGCCACACCTCCACGTCCGCCGCCGCGCTGCCCTTCGAGGGCGGCTGGCTGATCGACACCCCGGGCGTGCGCAGCTTCGGCCTGGCCCACATCGACCCCGAGGACATCGTCGAGGGCTTCGCCGACCTGGCCGAGGCCGCCGAGGACTGCCCCGCCGGGTGCTCGCACCAGCCCGACGCCCCCGACTGCGCGATCCGGGCCGCACTGGAGCGGGGAGAACTCGACCCGGACCGCGTGGCCTCCCTGCGCCGCCTGCTCACCAGCCGCGAGGGGGACACCGGGGAGGTCGCGAACACCGACGAGAACGAGTCCTGACCGGCACCACCCCCTGTTTTTCCGGAGGACCCCCCTGTGAAGGACGACGACAGACGTGTGGGCGCGGTGACCGTCGCGGGAGCCGCCAGCGCCCTCCTCGTGACAGCGGCGGTGCTCCTGGACATATGGATGGGGAACGGCGGGCCGGACCTGACGGTCCTCGCCTACGTGCTCCTCGGGCTCGCCGTCGTCGCGCTCGCCTGGCAGACGGTCCTCCTCGTACGGCCCCTCCGGCGCCGGGGCGCCCCGGGAGAGCACTCCGCCGAACGGGGAGAGTAGTCCGGGTCGTCAGCGCCGGTGCGCGTCCACCGGCCCGGCGGCATCGATGACGTGCGCGCGGCCCCAGGCGCCGAGCGGGGCCAGGGCCCCGTTCAGGGACTCCCCCACCGAGGTGAGCGAGTACTCCGACCCGGGGCGGCACCTCGCCGAAGTCCTCCCGGTGCACGATCCCGTCCTCCTCCAGCTCGCGCAGGTGCGAGGCCAGGACCTTCTCGGTGACGCCGTCGAGCATCCGGCGCAGCTCGCCGAAGCGGCGCGGCTCCTCGTCCAGCGCCCACAGGATCAGCACCTTCCACCTGCCGCCGATGACGTCCATCACCGCGTCGATGCCGCAGTGGTACGCACCGGGCCTCCGTACGCCGACCATCGCCCCGTCCTCCCACCAGCACGCTTACCCCGGAGTGCGCACGCACTTCGAAGTGCGTACTTGTCGGGGCCCCGACGGGCCCCGAGCCTAGGTCGTGTTCCTCGGATCATTTCGGGCTCGCGACCACCGGGCTGCCTCTCGCTGCGCCGGTTTCGCTTGAAAAGCCAACCAGGCTGACCTGCGCGAACCGTCTTGCGAGAGATTGCCCGGACGGCCGCTCGCTGATCCGAAAGCCTCCGCGGAACACTCCCTAGTCCACATGAACGCACACGACACCGAGAAGCCCCGCGTCGCCCTGCTCGGGCTCGGGGACATGGGCACCGCACTCGCCCGGGCCTGGCTCGCCGCCGGGTACCCGCTGACCGTCTGGAACCGGACCCCGTCCCGAGCCGAGCCGCTGGCCCGGGAGGGCGCCGACGTCGCCGCGACGGCGGCCGGGGCGGTGGCCTCCGCCCGCCTGGTGGTGGCCTGCCTGCTCGACGACGACTCCGTGGGCGCGGTGCTGGCCGACGCCGACCTGGCGGACCGGGACCTGTTCAACCTCACCACCGGGACGCCGGACCAGGCGCGGGCCCGCGCGGAGTGGGCGCGCGGGCGCGGCGCCCGCTTCGTCAGCGGCGGCGTCATGGCCGTTCCGCCGATGATCGGCGCCCCCGGCTCGGGCGGGTACGTGTTCTACAGCGGTTCAGAGGAGGCCTTCGCCGAGCACGAGGCGGCCCTGTCCGCCGTGGCCGGGACCGTGTTCGTCGGCGGGGACGCCGGGCTGGCCGACCTGCACGACGTGGCACTGCTCAGCGCGATGAACGGCATGTTCGCCGGGGTCGCGCACGCCTTCGCCCTGGTCCGCGGCGAGGACGTGCCGCTGAAGGGGTTCGCGTCCCTGCTGGCGGACTGGCTGGGCGCGATGACCGTCGGCGTCCACACCACCGCGGAGCGGTTGGAGAGCGGCGACTACACCAGGGGCGTCGTGTCCAACCTCGCCATGCAGGTGAGGGGCAACCGGACCCTGCTGCGCACCGCCGAGGAGCAGGGGGTGAGCGCCGAACTCCTCGCACCGTACGCGGAGCTGATGGAGCGCCGCCTCGCCGGGGGCCACCCGGACGAGGACGGCACGGGGGTGGTGGACCTGCTCGCCGCGCCCCGCCGCTGAACGCGGTCGGGCCGCGCCCACCGGGCGGCCGCACCGGCTTCCACCGGCTGCGGCCGCCCGGATCAGACCTCCACGGTCCCGCCGCAGCGCCAGTACCGGGTGCGGTCGCGCTCCATGAACCCCTCGTCGACCAGACCGCGGCGCAGCACCGCCACGTTCGCGCTGAACCCGCTCAGGACCGCGTTGACCTCGGCCTCGCTGTAGCGCACCCCCGGTTCGAAGGCGCGGGCGACCTGGTCGAGCAGGACCAGCCGGGCGGTGCGGCGGACCGGGATCGCGGTGATCCGCCCGTCGGCCATGCAGGCGCGCAGCACCTCACGGCGCTCGCTCTCCGTCAGCGGACCCTCCACCACGGCGCCACCCCCTCAGCGGCCGACCGTCAGCATCCCGTGCACGACCGTCTCGACCCTGCGCGCGGCCTCGTCGGGGTCGATGGGCTGCAACGAGTAGGACACCGTCAGGCGCAGGGCGACGTCGGCCGCGACCTCGGCGGCGGAGTCGGCCAACTCCGGGTAGCGCTCCCCCAGCAGGGCGGTGATGCGCTCGCCCAGGACGTCCAGCAGCGGTTCGGCGCGCGTGGTGAGCACCGGCAGGAGCCCGTGGTCCCCGGTCACCACCGCGCGCAGCAGCGGGTTGTCGCGGGCGGACAGCAGCACCAGGCGCGTGGCCCGGCTCACCGCGTGCGGCGGGTCCTCGCCCTCCTCGTCCAGGAGGCGCACCACCCGGTCCAGCAGCGCGTTCACCTCGCGCACCACGACGGCCTGGAGCAGGCCCTCCTTGCTGCCGAACACGTTGTACAGGGTCTGGCGCGACACCCGGGCGACCGCCGCGATGTCGGCCATGCGCCGGTCGGACCAGCCTCCCGAGACGACCTCGGCGTAGGCGGCGTCCAGCAACCGCTCCCGCGCCGAGGTGCCCTCGGCGCGCCCCTGTCGGTTCGCGGTGTCCATGCTCCCCATCCTCGCATCCGCCGCCGCGGGCGACGCCCCTGACGCTCCCCTCCGCCGGGCCGCCGTTCCCGCGGACCCGGGCGGCCGGGAACCAGCACTCCGGTCAGGAGGTGGGGCGAGACGGCGGGTACCGGCACGCGGCGGTTGCGGTCGATCGCCGACCCGTTCCCGGCCCCCGCGCCGACCGGGGTGAGCATGCGTGACCGGCTCACGGGCATCACCCCTGAGGACGAGGCTGTGGCCCAGCCCATCCGGCACCGTTCGGGACGGGTGCGGTGCCAGCGTGGCCCCTGGGAGCCACTGGCCACTTCTGATCACCGTTCAGGAACGGTAGCGTTACCGGTCATGATGTCCTTTGACGATGATCTGCGGCTGGCCCACGTGCTCGCCGACGCTGCCGACGACATCGCGCTCAAGCGCTTCCGGGCGCTTGACCTCGTCGTCGACACCAAACCCGACTTCACCCACGTCACCGAGGCCGACCGGATGGTGGAGGAGACGCTGCGCGGCGTGCTCTCCCGCGCCCGGCCCCGCGACGCCGTGGTGGGCGAGGAGTACGGCAAGACGGGCAACAGCAACCGGGTGTGGGTCATCGACCCCATCGACGGCACCGCGAACTACGTCCGCGGCGTCCCGGTGTGGGCGACCCTGATCGCCCTGCTGGAGGGGGACCGCCCCGTGGTGGGCGTGGTCTCGGCCCCGGCGCTGTACCGCCGCTGGTGGGCCTCCAAGGGCGGCGGCGCCTGGCAGGGCCGCAGTCTGTCCAAGGCCTCGCGCTGCCACGTGTCCAAGGTGTCGGAGCTGTCGGAGGCCTCGCTGAGCTTCTCCTCGCTGACCGGCTGGGAGAAGCAGGACCGCCTCGACTCCTTCCTCGGCCTGACCCGCTCGGTCTGGCGCACCCGCGCCTACGGCGACTTCTGGTCGCACGTGATGGTCGCCGAGGGCGTCGTGGACATCTCCGCCGAGCCCGAGCTGTCGCTGTGGGACGCCGCGCCGCTGCCCGTCATCCTGGAGGAGGCGGGCGGACGGGCCACCAACCTGCGCGGCGAGGGCTTCGAGGACGGCGGCCCCCTGGTGTGCACCAACGGGGAGATCCACGACCAGGTGCTGACCTGGCTCAACGGCGGCCCCACCCCGCTGCGCCGCGCCTGACCCCCACCCCTGCCACGACAACGGGTACACGCTCCACCACCGTACGTAGTAACGTGCGGTGGTGTGCTGACCACGACACCCCTGTGGGCCGTCCTGTGCGCGGCCGCGGTCCTGCTGGCCACCGCCTGCGGCGGCCACGGGCACACCCCCGAACAGCTGCGCGAGATGATCGCCGACACCGTGCGCTCCTCCGTGCGGGGCGAGGGCCCCGGCCTGGGCGTCCCCGGCGCCGCGTTCGACCCCGCCAGGTACCTGTGCGCGCCCGCCGTGGACGACCGGACCGCCCGCCTCTGGCGCACCGAGGCGCCGCGCACGGCCGCGGACGGCACCGTCGGCCTGGGCGTCCTGGCGCCGGAGGGCGCGGACACCGACTCGGTGACCGTCTCCGTCATCGGGCCCCGCGGCGGCACCGCCGCCACCGAGGCGCCGGTCTCCCCCGGCGAGTGGACCCGCGTGCGCTACCCCGACGACTTCGAGGGCGCCGGGGACCGCCCCTCCGCCGGGGCGCACACGGTGGTCTGGTCGGACACCGGCTCCGGGACGCCGCTCACCTGCGACGGCTTCGAGGCGGTCTGAGGCTCCTGCCGCGCGGCGTCCCCGCCCGCCCCTCCCCCCTGTGCACAGCCCGAAACGGCAGTCCGGAATCCGCGCTGTCGGGCTGAACCGAAACCGTCCCCTTCCACGATGAGTCAGGTGAAACCCCGCCACCCCCGCGGGTATCCCGCCGCCGCCGTCGCGGCGTCCGGATCTCACAGACATCACGGGAAGGGGCCGAATGCTGCGTTCCCTCACAGCCGGGATCGTGCTGGCCTTCGCCGGTTCACGGGCCAACGTGGCCCGGACCATCCTGTCCTGCGCGGGCATCGTCGTCGGTGTCGGCGCGCTGATCCTCGTGGTCAGCGCCAGCGACTTCGGCCAGCGCTTCGCCACCGCCTACAGCGAGGCCAACGCGGGCCGCCCGGCGACCATGGAGGTCACCGTGCAGGGCCGGGTCACCGACCGCGCCGCCTTCGAACAGGACCTGGTCCGGGCGGGCGGCCGGGACATCTCGATCTACCACAGGCCCTCCCACGCCCCATCGATCCGCTCCGGCGGCTCCCCCCTGCCCGACGTGGAGTTCCTCGGCGTGGACCCCACGCTGGGCGACATCCGGCGGATGAACCTGGCCGAGGGCCGCTGGTTCACCGAGGCCGACACCGAGTCGCTGGCCCCGGTCATGGTCGTCAACGAGGAACTCGCCGGCGCGCTGGGCGACCTCACCCGCGTCCAGGTCGGCACCGACCGGTGGACGGACGTGCGCGTCATCGGCGTCCTGGAGGGCTCCGCGCTGGACATGGGCTGGTACAGCGCCTACCTGCTGCGCGCCCCCGCCTCCGAGGAACTGCTCTTCGGGACCTCCACCGGCGCACAGGAGCAGGAGGGGTCGGCCGACCCGTTCCTCATGGGCGACATGACCACCTACCAGGTGCGGATCGACCCGGACGACCCCGCGGCGCAGGACCCGTGGGGCGAGGTCTTCTCCGAGCGCCTGGCGTCGGTGTCCTGGCGCTGGGGCGTGGAGGAGCAGGACGCCGTCATGGCCTACCGCACGGACTACGCCGAGGAGATCGGCGAGGTCATCACCTACATGTCCTGGGGCCTGACCGGCATCGCCGCCGTCACCCTCACCACCGGCCTGCTGGGCGTGCTCAACGTGGGACTGGTCACGGTGCGCGAGCGGCGCCGCGAGCTGGCCACCTACCGCGCCCTGGGCGCGAGCCGGTTCACCCTGTTCGTGGCGGTGGTCATGGAGTCGGTCGTGGTGTCCCTGGTGGCCGGGCTCATCGCGCTGGCCGCCTGCTGGGCCCTGCTGGCCGCCGTCGGCGCGGTGCTGGGCGGCCTCGTGTCGCTGCCCGCCGACGTCCCCCTCGTCATCCCCGCGTCCGGAGTACTCGTCGGCCTGGGCAGCGCCGCCCTCGTCGGGATGCTGGCCGGGATCATCCCCGCGATGCGGGCGCTGCGCGCGTCCGTGGTCGCCGGACTCCGGGAATAGGAGACATCACGTGAAGAAGTGGATCATCATCGGCGCGGTCCTGGTCCTCGTGGGAGGACTGACCGGCGCCGGCTACCTCCTGGTGTCACGCCTGGGCGGCCCGGGCGCCGGAGAGGACGCCGGCCTGCAGGAGGCCGCCATGGACGTGGGCGGGGCCCCGGTCGAGGTGGTGCTGGGCGAGGTCAGCTCCGTGCTGGTGCTGGACGCCGTCGTCCGGGCCGAGCCCGGCGAGCCGGTCGAGGCCCGAAACGGGGGCACGGTCTCCCACCTGTGGGTGGGCGAGGGTGCCGAGCTCGGCCAGGGCGCCCCGGTGGTCAACGTGAAGGTGCCCGCCCAGGGGGAGCCCGTCGTCGGGGAGGACGGCCGGGTCCCCGACGCCCTCACGACTGAGGAGGTCACCCTGTACGCGCCCGCCGCCGGAACGGTGTCGGGGCTGGAGGACGTCATGGTCGGCGACGTGCTGGAGCCCGGCGCGGTGGTGGCCACGGTCGCCCCCGAGGAGTTCCGCGCCGTCGCGTCGATCCCGCCCAACGACCTCTACCGGTTCTACGAGGACCCCCGGGACATCCTGCTCCAGATCGACCAGGGGCCGCCCGCCACCGCGTGCGAGTTCCTGTCCCTGGGCACGGCCGAGGGCGGCGCCCCCGTCCCCGATGACGGGGGCGGCGAGGGCGCCGAGGACGTCGGCGGCGGTGGCGGCGGGGCCGAACTGGCCTGCCGCGTGCCCGCCGACCTGGAGGTCTTCGAGGGCGTCCAGGGGCAGCTGTCGGTCAGCACCGGCACGGCCGCGAACGCGCTCGTCATCCCCGTGACCGCGGTGCGCGGCACCGCCGGGGCGGGCGAGGTCGTGGTGGTGGGCGAGGACGGCACCGAGGAGACCCGCGAGGTGGTGCTGGGCGTCTCCGACGGGTCGTCCGTGGAGGTCACCGAGGGGCTGAGCATCGGTGAGGCGGTCCTGGACCCGATCCCGCTCGACCCCCGGTTCGACGTGCCCGGCGCGCACGACCCCGAGGACGGGTTCGCCGAGGAGGGTGAGGGCTAGATGTCCGTCGACGCACCGGCCCCCGGGGCCGCGCCGCGCCACGCCCGCCCGGCGCCCCTGCTGGACGTGGCGGGGATGACCCGGCACTTCACGGTGTCGGGGGCCCGGATCGACGTGCTGCGCGACTGCACGTTCCGGGTGGGGCGGGGCGAGGTGGTGGCGATCGTCGGCCAGTCCGGCTCGGGCAAGTCCACCCTGCTCAACGTGCTGGGCCTGCTCGACCGGCCCAGCGGCGGCACGTACACGTTCGACGGCGTGGACACCACCCGCCTGGGCGAGGGCCCGAGGTCGCGACTGCGCGGCGAGGGGATCGGCTTCGTGTTCCAGCAGTTCCACCTGCTGGAGCGGCGGACCGCCCTGGCCAACGTCGGCGTGCCGATGGTGCTCGGCGGCGTGCCGCTGCTGCGCCGCCGGGCTCGGGCCCGCGAGCTGCTGGAGGCCGTGGGGCTGGGACACCGGCTGCACTCGCAGCCGCACCAGCTCTCCGGCGGTGAGCAGCAGCGTGTGGCCCTGGCGCGGGCACTGAGCCGTGAACCCGCCCTGATCCTCGCCGACGAGCCCACGGGCGCCCTGGACGCCGCCAGCAGCACCGTGATCATGGACCAGCTGCTGGAGCAGGCCCGGCTCCGCGACGCGGCGGTGGTCGTGGTGACCCACGACCCCAAGGTGGCCGAGCGGGCCGACCGGGTGGTCGAACTCGTGGAGGGCCGCACCCGCTGAGCGCGCGCCGCCCGGGAGACCGGGCGGCACACGGGCACACGGGCACACGGGCACACGAAAAACGCCGGGCGCGAAATGCGCCCGGCGTTTTGCTGGTAGCGGGGACAGGATTTGAACCTGCGACCTCTGGGTTATGAGCCCAGCGAGCTACCGAACTGCTCCACCCCGCGTCGTGATCTCTATTTTAGGGGGTCAACCCCCGGGTGGCAAATCGGTTTTCTTTGCGTTTCCGCGTGGAAAACCGGTGGAGATCCCACCCTGCGGCAGTCGGTTTCCCGACCGCCTTCGGCAATCCTACCAGCGCTTGCGCCCTGGTCCGACCACCCGGACTTCCCCGGGGAAGCCCGTCCTCCGTTCTCCTCCGCAAAAGGAGGAACCGGAAAACCGACGGACCCGGGATTTCTCCCGGGTCCGGGTCTGGTAGCGGGGACAGGATTTGAACCTGCGACCTCTGGGTTATGAGCCCAGCGAGCTACCGAACTGCTCCACCCCGCGTCGTTGTGTCTACACAGTAGCGCGCCCTGAACCAAAACCCAAATCGGCGGACCGGGACGCGTCAGCGGGCCCCGGGCCCCCTTCGCGGGAGCCGCTCCCCCTGTTCCCGGGGACACACGCACGGGGAGCGCGCAGACCCTCGGACACGGCCCCTGGCGAACGCCGAGGGGGCGGGGGTCCGAGGACCCCCGCCCCCTCACGGAGCGGTCACCGCCGGAAGGCGGGGCTCAGTTCTCGTCCAGCTGCTGCTGGATGTCCTCCAGCGCCTCACGCAGGCGGTCGTTGGCCTCCTCGTTGGACTGCTGGGCCTCCTCCCAGGCCTCGACGGCCTCGTTGAGGGACTCGGTGAGGTCCTGGTCGCCCCCGCCGCCGTCTCCTCCGCCGCCGCCGGCCCCGGCCTCGGACTCCTCCTCGGGAGTCTGCTCGGCGCCCTCCTCGGGTGCCGCGCCCTCTCCGTCGAAGAGGTTGCTGAGCGCGTCCGGCAGGCTGTTGCCGATGGCCACCTCGTCACCGAAGCCGACCATGACCTGCTGGAGCAGCGGGAAGGAGGCGGCTCCGCCGCCGCCCGCCTGCACGTACAGCGGCTCGACGTAGAGCAGGCCCCCGGCGAACGGCAGCGTGAGCAGGTTGCCCCGCGTCACCTCCGCGTTGGACTGCTCCAGCGGCAGCAGCACCTCGCGGACGTCGGCGTCGGCGTCGAAGGCGTTCTGCACCTGCCCCGGGCCGAGGATCACCGTGCTCCGCGGCAGCTCCAACAGCTTGAGCTGGCCGTAGTTCTCGGAGCGCGGATCGCTGTCCACCGCCATGAAGGCCGCCAGGTTCTCACGGCCGCGCGGCACGAACGTGCTGGTCAGCGAGAAGGTGGACTCCTCGTCCGGGTACTGGATGGTCTGGCGGTAGGGCGGCTCGGGAGCGTCGGTCTCGCTGGTCGGGTCGCTGGGGACCGACCAGAAGTCCTGACCGCCGTAGTAGGCGGCGGCGTCCGTCACGTGGTACTCGCGCATGATCTGGCGCTGCACCTTGAACAGGTCGTCCGGGTAGCGCAGGTGGTCGATGAGCTCCTCGCTCATCTGGTCCCTGTTGACCACGGTCCCGGGGAAGGCGTCCATCCAGGTCTGGAGGACCGGGTCCGCCTCGTCCCACGCGTACAGGGTGACGGTGCCGTCGTAGGCGTCGACGGTGGCCTTCACCGAGTTGCGGATGTAGTTGACCTCGTTGCCCGGCAGCGCGCCCACCTGCTGGGCCGAGCCGTCGGTGAAGGTGTCGGTCACCGCCTGGGTGAAGTCGATCCGGTTGGCGTACGGGTAGCCGTCGGACGTGGTGTAGGCGTCCACGACCCACACGACCCGGCCGTCGACGACCGCCGGGTAGGGGCGGCTGTCCGTGGTCAGGTACGGGGCCACCTTCTCCACGCGCTCCACCGGGTCGCGCTCGTAGATGATGCGCGAGTCGTTGGTGACGGCGCTGTTGAGCAGGATGTTGGGTTCCTGGTACTTGATCGCGTACAGGATCCGGTCGAAGAAGCTGGCCAGCTGGACGCCGCCGTCACCGTCGTAGCGGTTGTAGGCCTGCGAGTCGCTGCCCTCCTCACCGCCGCCGGCGCCCTCGGCGCCCTCACCGCCGCCCTGGCCCCCGCCCTCGGCGGGCGCCTCCTCGGCGGTCTGCTCCACGGCCTCCTGGTCGGCGTCGGCCGGGGCGCGGGCCTCGTCCGGGCTGGGAGAGACCTCCGGCTCGACCGCGTCCTCCGGGGTCGGGACGTCGCCGGTGTCCTCCTCGGAGTCGAGGGGGTAGTCGTACTCCTCCTCGGCCTGCACGATCGCGTACTCGGCGCCCTCGCGGCCGTAGTAGATGCGCGGCTCGTACTCGCCGACGACGTCGCTCAGCTCACCGCGCGGAGGGATGTTGTACTCGGTGAAGACCGGGCGCCCCTCGGCGTCGATCTGGGTGCCCGCGGCGGCGACCATGCCGTAGCCGTGGGTGTAGATCAGGTGCCGGTTGAGCCAGTTGTCCTGGTCGGCGGGCGGCCCGTCCAGCTCGCGGACGGCCACGATCGTGTCGATCAGGTTGCCCTCGGAGTCCGGGTAGCGGTCGACCTCCAGCACCTCGGGGAACTGGTAGAAGCCGCGGACCTGCTGCATCTGCTGGAAGGTCTGCGAGACGACGGAGGGGTCGACCAGGCGCACGGTGGTGTCCTGGGACTCCTCCACCAGGTCCTGGGCGCTGAGCTCGGTGGTGGCGTCGTAGGCCTGGACCTCGGCGTCGTCGATGCCGTAGGCCTGGCGCGTGTACTCGATGTTGCGCTCGATGTAGGGGCTCTCCAGGCGCTGCTCGTTGGGCTCGACCTGGAAGCGCTGGACGATCTCGGGGTAGGCCGCGCCGACCAGCACCGCGGACAGCACCAGCAGTCCGAGGCTGGCCATGGGCACCATGATGTTCTTGAAGTAGATGTTGGCGAAGAACAGCACGGCGCAGATGACCGAGATGACCGTGAGGATGAGCAGCGCGGTCTTGACGGCGTTCACGTCGGTGTACGAGGCGCCGAAGGTGTAGCCGCGCTCGGAGAAGACCAGGCCGTAGCGGTCCAGCCAGTACGAGCCGCCGCGCAGCAGCACGAACAGGCCCAGCAGCACCGACAGGTGCACGCGGGCCGAGGGGGTGGCGCGCTGGCCGGAGTCGTTCTGGAGGCGGACCCCGCCGTACAGGTAGTGCACGATCACCGCGGCGATGAACGCCAGGATGACCGCCGCGTACAGGTAGCCGAGCAGGATGCGCAGGAACGGGTAGGTGAACGCGAAGAAGGCCACGTCCATGCCGAACTCGGGGTCGTTCACCCCGAAGTCGGTGCTGTTCACGAACTGGAGGTAGGACCGCCAGTCGCCGCTGGCCGCGGCTCCGGCCAGCAGCGCGAGGGCGCCCACGGCGATCCAGAAGAACAGCTTGCGGTGCGGGTCGATGGACTGCCGGTAGCGGTCCAGGCCCTGCTGCTCCAGGCTCATCGGTCGGATGCCGGGCCGGGAGCGGTAGGCGAAGAAGATGCTGGCGCCGACGATGACGGCCATCACCAGTCCGGCGACGGCGAACAGCAGCACGCGGGTCCACAGTTCGGTCAGGAAGACCGAGGTGTAGCCGACGGACTCGAACCACTTGAAGTCGGTCCAGAAGTTCGCGGCGAGCATCAGCCCCGCGATGATGACGACCACGGTCGCCGCGACTGGCGCGAGCAACCTTGATCGGCGAGGCATACGCGCAGGTGGTGCGCCGGGCGATCGGAAGCTCACGCCTCCCCCTCGTTCTGGCTTGGTAGGTGCGTACGGGTGCGCGTGTGGCGCTCTGTTACTGAAAACTTAATCGGTGGCCCCCGGGTTCCCGAAACGGCCCTCGTCCGGGTGACAAGGCTGCATCGTTGCTGTATCGGAGTCGCATCTGGAAGGCCACGTGGCGACCCTACTGTCCGAAAACAGGGGCGTCGCGCTTCCCGCATCGGTCACTATGGAAACGTGTCGAACATTCGCGAAGCCGTCATGGACCTCGAACACCACGCAGCCGAGCAGGGCTGGGACCGGCCGCTGGGCCTGTACGCCCTGGTGCCGACCGCGGAGCTGCTGCGGGCGGAGCCCGCGCTGGCCGGCCTGCTGGGCATCGACTCCCCCGCCGACCCCGACGAGCTGACCCCCGTCGAGCAGGAGCAGCTGCCCGCCGACGTCCCGCTGGAGGAGGCGCTGGGCCGCATCCTGTGGCCGGAGGGCGTGGCCGGGTGCGCGCTGGTGATGGAGCGCCTGGTGGTCAAGGGCACGGACGAGACCCTGGCCCCGGACGAGCGGCCGGGCTCCTCCGGCCGCGAGACCGAGGAGATCCGCATGGTCGCCGGCGTGCTGCGCGACGGCTCGCGGCACTGCGCGATGCGCATGCGCAGCCACGACAGCGAGTCCGAGGTGCTCAACGGGGCGGACCTCATCCCGGCGCTGACCTCCGCGCTGGCGCTGACCCTGGACCTGGACGAGGAGTCCGGACAGGACTGATCCGGGCCCGCGGGCCCCGGGCGCGCCCGCGCGAGGCGGGGTGCGCCCGGGGCCCCCTCCGTCGCGGATGGCCGGGCACGGGCCGGAGCCCGGGAGGGGCGCCGCGCCCCTACTCGCAGCGCGGCAGCTCGCCCTCGCCGGTGCGGATGGTCTCCAGGGCCCCGACCGCGTCGTCGAGGGTCTCCACCCGGACCACCTCCAGCTCGCCGTAGGCGGCCGACTGGGCGACCTGGGAGCAGCTCTCGGCGGCCACGAGGAAGTACTCGGCGCCGTCGCGCTGGGCGCTGACCATCTTCTGCGGGATGCCGCTGATCCCGCCCACCCGGCCGTCGGCGGTGATGGTGCCCGAACCGGCCACGTCCGCGCCGCCGGTGAGGCCCTCCTCGCTGAGCCGGTCCATGATCCCGAGCGCGAACATCATGCCCGCGCTGGGCCCGCCGATGTCGCCGATCGTGATCTCCACGTCCACGGGGAAGTCGATCTCGTCGGCGATGAGCACGCCGATCGCCGCGCCGCCGGAGTCGCCCTCCTCGCTGGCGACCTCCACCTCCACGGTCTCGCCGTCGCGCTCCAGGGTGAGCCCGACCGGGTCGCCGGGCTCGCGGTCGCCGACCATCTCCACGACCGCGCCGCTGCCGGCGGGGACGTCGGGGTCGCCGCCCCGGGTGGGCACCGGCTCGCCGTCCACGGCCACGACGGCGTCGCCCGCCTCCACCACGCCGTGCGCGGGCATGCCCTCGACGGTGCCGCTGACCACGGGGACCGCCTCGTACTCCATGCCGAGCTGGGTGAGCGCGGCGGCGGTGGCGTCGGTCTGCGAGTCGTTCATCTGCACCGTCTGGCGCTCGGTGACCTCCTCGGGCGTGCGCCCGGCGGGGAAGAGCAGCTCCTCGGGCAGGACCGCCTGGGTGGGCGAGAGCCAGGCGGTGACGACGGTGAGGAAGTCGAGCCGGTGCTGGGGTCCGCCCGCGTACTGCACGGTCACCATGGACAGGGTGCCGTCGTGCTCGTAGCTCTCGGCGCCCTCGACCTCGATGACCGGCCCCCGGTCGGTCTGCCCGACGGTGTTCACGGTCAGGCCCGGCGCGGCGACCAGGTAGGGCACGGGCAGGTAGAGGCTGCCGATCCCGAGCCCCACGAGGAGGACGAGCGCGACGACGAGGGTCATGGCACGACGGAGCATGCCCCCCAGCCTATTGCCGCGTCCGGACCGGCGGGGGTCCGCCCTCCCTCCGGCCCGCCCGGCCGCCGTGGGCGGTCAGGGGGCGCCCACCCACTCGCTGCGACCGTCCTCGAAGTCCTGCTGCTTCCAGATGGGCACCTGGGCCTTGAGGTCGTCGATGAGGCGGCGGCAGGCCTCGAAGGCCTCCTGGCGGTGCGCGGCCGCCGCGGCCACGACCACCGCGACGTCGCCGATCTCCAACTGGCCGACCCGGTGCGTCGCGGCCATCCGCACCACGGGGCGGCCCGGGACGGAGGTGTCGCTGAGGACCTTCTCCATGACGACCCGCAGCTGGGCCTCCACCGTCGGGTGGGCGGAGTAGGCCAGGCGGGCGACGTCGCGGCCGTGGTCGTGGTCGCGGACGGTGCCGACGAAGACCGCGGTGCCGCCCGCGCGCGGGTCGGAGACCGCGGCGAGGACCTCGTCCACCGACAGGGGGGTGTCGCGTACTGACGCGAGAGTGATCTCTTCCACGTCATGACCGTATCAACCGGATGTTCCCCCATGTGGGGACACGGGTGCGCGTTCCGACGCACGCGCAGGTGCTCCGGAGACGGCGGGGTTCGGGCGGATCCGTGCCTCACGTCCCCTTGCGCCTGCGCAGGTGGCGGATGGCGGCGGCGGTGCCGATGGCCGCAGCGGCGGCTCCGGCGGCGCCCGCCGCGGTGATGGTGACCTCCTTGCGGCCCAGGCTGCGGCCGACCAGGGCGGGCCTGCCGCTGCGCGACTCCAGGAGGGCGGACAGGGCGGACTCGTTGTCGTGGGCGGGCTTCCACCCGGCCTCGCGCAGCACCGCGCAGTCCACCACGCACGGGTAGACGAGGAACTTCAGCTCGCCCTCGGCCGCCGGGGTGATCCGGGCCTGGTGGAGGCGGCGGACGGCACCGAAGGCCAGGTTGGCGGGCACCTCGAAGTGCTTCATCCCGGCGACGGACTCCACCTCGTCCTGGGTGAGGGAGCCCTCGCTGGCCACGGCGACCACGCCCTCGGGCCCGTCCACCCCGTGCAGGGCGCAGAAGGCCAGGGCGCTGGCCAGGTCGTCCTCGTGGCAGAACTGCCAGTGCTGTTCGTGCCCCTTGACGGTGAGCAGGCGCGGGGCGGAGAAGTGGCGGCTGAGGAGGGTGTCGAGCCCGGGCCCCACGAGCGGGGCGGGTCGCACGACGGTGACGGTGAGGCTGGGATGGGCCCGGCGGGCGCGTTCGGCGAGGTCCTCGATCTCGGCGAAGTCGCCCATGAGCCCCTCGCTGTTGTCGGACACGCGCGGCGCGTTCTCCGCCAGGGGCACGGGGCTGTCGGGGGCGGCGCCGTAGACCACGGTGCTGGTGACCAGGATGACGCGGGGGACCCCCGAGGCCGCGGCAGCGGTCAGGACCGTCTGGGCCGCGCGGATGTTGTGCGCGCGGCGCCGGGCGGGCCGGGTCTCCAGGGAGCGGTCGTCGGCGGTGTGCACGAGCACGTCGACCCCGCCGAGCCGGGAGACCAGCCCGGGGTCGCACACGTCGGCGACGCGCCAGGTGACGCCGCGCAGGTCGGCGAGTTCGGCGTCGATGGCGACGACCTCGCGCAGGCGGGCGGAACTCTCCGGCGCGGCCAGGCGTTGCACGAGGAGCCGGCCCACCCCGGAGGCGGCACCGGTGACAGCGACCACCGTGCCCGCTCCCTCGGAGGGGCTGTGCTCTGGGCGAACCTGGCTGCTTTCGGTATTCACTCCGGGCGACTCCCAGCTAACGTGACAGTGGAGACCAAACCTAATCCTGCCTGAGGTCTGATTGTGAGCGACCTGCCATTCGGTTTCAGCATGCCGAACGATCCCGATGACGAGTCCGGACGCCGTTCTGGCGACTCCGGCTCGGGTGCCGGCAGCGGCGGCCCGGGCGGAGGAGGATCCGGAACGCCGGACGGCTTCCCGTTCGGCGACCCGCAGCAGATGGCCAACATGCTGCGTCAGTTCGCCGACATGATGTCGGCCCAACCCGGTCCCGGACCCGGAGGCGACCAGAAGTCGTCGTCCGGGGTGAACTGGGACATGGCCAAGGACGTCGCGCGCCAGACGGTCGCCCAGGAGGGCGACCCGAGCGTTCCGGCGTCCGACTACGCCAGGGTCGAGGAGGCCCTGCGCCTGGCCGACCTGTGGCTCGACCAGGCTACCGACCTGCCGTCGGGCGTCCACACCACCCAGGCCTGGAGCCGGTCGGAGTGGATCGAGCGGACGATGGACTCGTGGGTGCAGCTGTGCGACCCGCTGACCAGCAAGACCGTCCGTTCGATGGGGCAGAACCTGCCCGAGGAGATGCAGTCCGTGGCCGGTCCGCTGCTGGGCATGATCCAGCAGATGGGCAGCATGATGGTCGGCCGCCAGGCCGGCCAGGCCGTGGGCGAGCTGTCCCGCGAGGTGGTCGGCACCGCCGACATCGGGCTGCCCCTGGCCGGTGAGGGCCGTGCGGCGCTGCTGCCCTCCGGCGTGGCGCGCTTCAGTGAGGGCCTGGAGGTCCCCGAGGAGGAGGTGCGCCTGTACCTGGCCGCCCGCGAGGCCGCCGTGCACCGGCTGTACTCGCACGTGCCGTGGCTGCGCTCGCACGTGTCCCGGCTGGTCAACGAGTACGCGGACGGGATGTCCTTCGACATCAGCGGCCTGGAGGACCGGCTCGGTGGGATCGACCTCACCAACCCCGAGGCGCTCCAGGAGGCCCTGGGCGGTGTCGGGGGCGAGGGGCTGTTCCAGCCCGAGGACACACCGCAGCAGAAGGCGGCGCTGGCCCGGCTGGAGACCACCCTGGCGCTGATCGAGGGCTGGGTGGCCACCGTGGTCTCGTCCGCGGTGTCCGGCCGTCTGCCGCAGGCGGACGCCCTGGCCGAGGCGACCCGGCGCCGCCGGGCGACCGGCGGGCCCGCCGAGCACACGTTCGCCGCCCTGGTCGGCCTGGAGCTGCGCCCGCGCCGTCTGCGCGAGGCGTCCGCCCTGTGGTCGGCCCTGGAGGAGGCGCGCGGCGTGGAGGGCCGGGACGCGGTCTGGGAGCACCCGGACCTGATGCCCACCGGCGACGACCTGGACGATCCCGAGGGCTTCGTGCGCGGGGGCGGTGACGGGTTCGGCGACGCCGACTTCGACATCTCCTCCCTGACCGGGGACGCCCCCGGCCGGAAGGCGGGGACCGACGGGGACGCGTCCGCGGAGGGTTCCTCCGGCGAGGGCTCCTCCGGCGCCGACCGGGACGGCGACGGGGACGACGACCGGGGAGAGGGCGCGTAGGTGTCGCTGCACGCGGACGCCCGGGCGGTGCTGGGCGCGTGGACCGCGCCCGACGCCCGGCAGGAGGAGCTGCGCCGCTCCTACCTGGACCACCTGGAGGCACACGGGGACGGGATGTGGCGCTCCTGCCTGCCCGGCCACGTGACGGCCAGCACGGCGATCATCTCCGCCGACGGCTCGCGGGCGGTGCTCACCCTGCACCGGATCCACCGGATCTGGTTGCAGACCGGCGGGCACTGCGAGCCGGAGGACGCCACCCTGGGCGCGGCGGCACTGCGCGAGGCCACCGAGGAGTCGGGCATCCGGGGGCTCACCCTGCTGCCCGAGCCAGTCGGGCTGGACCGCCACTCGGTGCCCTGCGGGGGCGGCAGCTTCCACCTGGACGTGCAGTACGCGGCCCTCGCTCCCGAGGACGCGGTGCTGGTGCGCGACCCCGACGAGTCGGCCGACCTCGGCTGGTTCCCGGTGGACGACCTGCCCGAGCCCTCCGACGAGGTGTGCCGTTCGCTGGTGCGCGCCGCCGCCGAGGCGGTGGGCCGCCACCTGCGTTCGTCCGCCCCGCATCCGGGCACGGACCCGGGCACGCGCTGACGCGCGTCTCGGGCACCCGTCGACGTCGGCCGCGGCGGCGCCGGCTGGCGCCCGCCGACCCGGGCCGCGGGCACGCGCTGACGCGCGTCTCCGCCGTCCCGCGGCACGCGAACGGCCCCGCCGGTCGGCGGGGCCGTCGGCTTCGGGTCAGCCGCAGTTGGTGGCGTAGCGCTCGGTGGCCTGGTTGCCGATGAGCCCCCGCCAGTCGACGCAGGAGCCGCTGGCGTACACGTACACCGGACCGGCGTAGTAGCTGTACTCGCCCGTGTCCGACACGAAGGAGCCGTCGTCCCCCGCCCGGCGCAGGCCCGCGCTCATCGGCATGGCGAAGCCGTCGCTGTCGGCGCTGCGGACGGTGACCACGCAGTTGTAGCCGTTGGAGCTGTTGTAGGTCAGGAACACGGTTCCCAGGTCGAAGCGGACCGGGGCCGAGTTGACCACCGAGTAGCCCGAGCCGCAGGCCCCGTTGTAGGCGGCGGCGCTGGCCGGGGAGGCGGTGACGACGCCGGCGGCCAGGAGCGTCAGGGTCGCGGCGGCGGTGGCCAGGGTCTTCTTGAGTGTCCTCATGGGGGTGGGTGTCCGTTCCGGTTCGGTGGGGCCCGCGGCCCGCGTGACCGCAGAAAAATACCCCGGAACGCACGGAAAGAGGAGAGCACCAAGGGCGAAAAAGGCCTTTTGTCCCTGTCCGCATCGGTGACGGCGCCCACCCCTCCGGCGCGCGGCCGGACTCACTCGTCGAAGGCGACCTCTGCGGCGTCGAGCTCCTCCTCGTCCTCCCCTGCTCCGCAGGGGTCGTCGGACTCGGCTCGGGAGGCGGCGCTGAAGCCCTCCAGGTAGCCCCGGGCCCGCTCGGCCTTGGGGTAGCGGCGCACCAGGTCCCAGAACTCCCGGCCGTGGTGCGGGATGAACAGGTGCGCGAGTTCGTGGATGAGCACGTAGTCCACGACCCACGAGGGCATTCCGGCGACGCGGCGGGAGATGCGGATCGTGCGGGTCTCGGGGGTGCACGACCCCCAGCGCGAGTTCTGGTTGTCCACCCAGCGCACGCTCTCGGGGAGTTCGGTGCCGCCCAGGTAGCGGCGGGCCAGTTCGAGCGCGCGCTCGTGGAGTTCGGCGTCGCCGGGGTTGCGGCGCCCCTCGCGGGCCTCCAGTCGTTGCAGCATGCGGCCCACCCAGCGCTTTTCCTCTGCGCGGGAGAACGTCGCGGGCACGAGGACGACCGTGGTGTCCCCGTCCCTGTAGGCCGACACCGTGCGTCGGCGACGAGGACTGCGTCGTACCTCGACTTTGGTGTTCGAGGGCACGAAGTTTACGGTAGCCCAGCGAGGCGCTCCAGGACAGGTGTGTCCTGTCCTGTTATGTCACCGATCTCGTGTCTGTCCCGACTCCCGGAGCGTAACCGGAAAACACGGTACGGTAGCACATTCCGCCCTGACCAGGGTCGTTTTTCGGCTGTGCGGCGGACCACGACGGGGCCCGCCGAGGTGTTCCGGCGCCCTTTCGGATACACAAAAGAGACCGGACGGTGACCCCCGGAGGAGTCCCGCCCGGCCCGTGGTCAGATCAGGGCGCCGCGCGTCCCGTCACGTCAACACAGACGTGACCACGCGATTTCCGTGAGCGCCTGTTCGGCACGGCGCTCCTCGCGCTGGCGGGCGCGCAGCTGGCGGGCGGTGAGCCTTCTGCCCTGCTGTTCACGCGTCTCGACGTCGGTCCGCTCGACCACGCGCATGAGTTCCATCATCATCTGTCTTCGTCCTTCGTGTCCGCGGAGGTGGGGTGGGGCTGTGGCTGGAACGGTCAGGCCGCGACCGGAGCGGGGTTCTTCCGGGGGCGGCCCCTGGGGCGCTTGCGCGCCACGACCTGTCCGGAGACGAGCAGCTGCCCGCCCCAGACGCCCCAGGGCTCACCGCGCTCCAGGGCGTCGGCCAGGCACTGCTCCCGCACGGGGCACGCGCCGCAGACGGCCTTGGCCGCCTCGACGTCGGCGGGCGCCTCGGCGAAGAACAGGTCGGGCTCCAGGCGGCAGGGAACTTCGGTGTCGCCCATCCAGGGCGTTTCCAGGACCGACGCAAGCATCGGTGCCCTCCAAGATCTTTGATCGTTTCGTACAACGCGGTCGGTGACTGGTCACCGGAACCGGTCCGGTGGGGGACCTGGACTTGCGATGCCGCCGCCCTCTCCCTCGTCCCTGGGGGACGGGGAGCTGGCGAAGATACAAAGAAAGCCGCGGCCCCTGTCGGGGTCCGCGGCCACGGTCGAAACTCTCGGCCTGTCCTGCTCTAGGCCGGAATCCTCCGTGGACACTCCCCCGATGCGCCGTACGGGCGCTGGGTAGCTTCTGCTGCGTGCTGCGTCTGGCGCTTGCCGCGATCAAGGGCGAGCCCGGACTCGACGGACACACCACTGCCGTCGCCGAGGACGGTCCGCTCGACCTGGGACACCATCAGCGGGGAACGGGATCCGTGGATCCCGGTGCCGACGTTGCCGACGGTGGTCCCGCCGTAGACGGCGAGGACATCCGTGTGACCGCCCAGGAGGTTGCCCTGAACAGCGGTCGGGGACAGCTGACGCGACGGCATGGCGAAGCCGGTGACGAAGCCTGTGGTCTCCGTGATGCTGGTCATTGGATCGGGCACCTCCTTCACTGTCGGGCGACGGGATCTTGCACCCGCGCCGGGAGCGGTCATTGCGACGGGGTACACACTATGGGCTGGCGCAGAAAGAGAGCAACCCATTTTTGACCTGCGGAAACGTCCGCATCCGGTCAGGGGTTCGCGGGAATGCCGCGGCGTCCGGAGGCGTTGCCTTTGGGCATCCCCCGAGCGCCCTGCCGACACCCCGCACGCCGAGACGGCGAGGCCCCGGTCACGGTGCGCACCGTGACCGGGGCCTGTCCGCGTCCGCGGGCCCGGACCGGGCCGTTGGCGCGCCCGCGCGCCGGCCGGGCTCCGGGCTCCGGCCCGCAGGACCCGGCGGGCGCGCGGGCGCGGACCCGGAGGGGCACCGCCTAGAACGGCTCCGGAAGGGTGTCGGACCAGCCCTCGGCGTCCACCACCCGGATCAGGCCCTCCTGCACCACCGAGCACACGAGTTCGCCCTCGCGGGTGTAGACCAGCCCGCGCGCCAGACCGCGGGCGCCCTGGGCGGTCGGCGCCTCCTGTGCGTACAGCAGCCACTCGTCGGCGCGGAACGGCCGGTGGAACCACATCGCGTGGTCCAGGCTGGCCATGGAGATCCCCGCGAAGGAGCGGCCGTGGCGCAGCAGCACGGTGTCCAGCAGGGTCATGTCCGAGGCGTAGGTCATCAGGCACACGTGGGTGAGGCGGTCGTCGGGCAGCTGGCCGTCCACCTTGAGCCACACCGGGTTGTTGGCGGTGCGCAGCCGCGGGTCGCGCTCGGCCTCGTAGGACAGCGGTCCCACCGGGCGCAGCTCGATGGGGTGCCAGCGCACGAACCCCGGCACGCGCCCGAAGGCCTCCCGCAGGCGCTCGCGCGTGCTCGGCAGCTCCTCAGGCGGCGGGACGTCGGGCATCGGGATCCGGTGGTCCAGGCCCGGCTCCTCCTTGTGGAAGGAGGCCGACAGGGTGAAGATCGGCTTGCCGTGCTGGATGGCCACCACCCGCCGGGTGGTGAAGGAGCGGCCGTCCCGGACGCGGTCCACCTCGTAGACGATGGGCACCGAGGGGTCGCCGGGGCGTATGAAGTACGCGTGCAGGGAGTGCACGTGGCGTTCGGCGGGGACGGTGCGCCCCGCCGCGACCAGCGCCTGGCCCGCGACCTGGCCGCCGAACACCCTCTGGGGGCCCTCCTCGGGGCTGCTGCCCCGGAAGATGTCGTCCTCGATCCGCTCCAGGTCCAGCACGGTCAGCAGGTCGGCGAGGGACTGGCCCCGCGCCTGCGCGTCGGCGCTCTCACTCATCCGCCGCTTCCTCCCCGTCGTCCTCGGTCCGGCCGTCGGCGACGTCCGCCGGGTCCGCTCCGGCCACCAGCGCCAGTACCGCCTCACCGTAGCGATCGAGCTTGACCGCGCCGACACCGGACACGGCCGCGAGCTGGGTGAGGCTGCCGGGCTCCTGCTCGGCGACGGCCTGGAGGGTGGCGTCGGTGAAGATCACGTAGGCGGGCACCTTCTGCTCCTGCGCGCACGCGCGGCGCCAGTCGCGCAGCCGCTCCAGCAGGGCCTCGTCGTAGCTGGAGGGGCAGTCCAGGCAGCGGCCCAGCTTGCGCTCGGCCGCGTCGGTGAGGGTGGCCGAGCACACCCGGCAGCGGGTCACGCCGCCCTTGCGGCGCTCGGCGCGCCGGGAGGCGGTGGACGGGGAGGCGGGGCGCAGGCCGTCGAGGAAGCGGGAGGGCTTGCGGGTCTTCCTGCCGCCGGGCGAGCGGGCCAGGGACCACGACATCGCCAGGTGTTCGCGGGCCCGCGTGACCCCCACGTAGAACAGGCGGCGCTCCTCCTCCACCTGCTCGTCGGTCTCGGCGTAGATGATCGGCATCATGCCCTCGGTGAGGCCGACCAGGAAGACGGCGTCCCACTCCAGGCCCTTGGCCGCGTGCAGGGAGGCGATGGTGACGCCCTCGAAGCCGGGCGCGTGCTCGGTGGCCATGCGCACGTCGAGCTCGTCCACGAGGTCGGCCATGGTCACCGGCGCGCCGTCGGGGCGCGGCGCGGCGGCCATGTCCTCGGCCAGCTGGGCCAGCGCGGACAGCGACTCCCAGCGTTCACGGGCCTGGCGCCCCTCGGGCGCGCTCTCGGTCAGGCCGAGCTGTCCGAGGAGCTGGCGGACGGTGCGCACCAGGGGCTCGGCCTCCTCCCCCGCCGCCCCGTGCCGGGCGCCGCGCAGGGTGTGCACGGCCTGCTTGATCTCTGGGCGCTCGAAGAACCGGGTGGTCCCGCGCATCGTGAACGGCACGCCCTCGTCGGTCAGCGCCTGCTCGTAGGAGGCCGACTGGCCGTTGGTGCGCACGAGCACCGCGATCTCGCTGGCCGGGGTGCCTCCCTCCAGCAGGACGCTGATCTTGCGGGCGACCCCGGTGGCCTCGGCGGGCTCGTCGTCGTACTCCTGGTACATGGGGTCGGGGCCGTCGGGGCGCTGGGCCTGGAGGGTCAGGTGCTGGGCGGAGGTCGTGCCGCGCGCGTGGGCGATGACGTGGTTGGCCACCCGCACGACCTGGGGGGTGGAGCGGTAGTCGCGGACCAGCTGGACCACGGTGGCGTGGGGGTAGCGGGCGCCGAACCCGGTCAGGTAGCCGGGGGTGGCCCCGGCGAAGGAGTAGATGGTCTGGCTGGGGTCGCCGACCACGCACAGGTCGTCGCGGTCGCCCAGCCAGGCGTCCAGGAGCAGGCGCTGGAGCGGGTTGACGTCCTGGAACTCGTCGACGACGAAGTACCGGTACTGCTCGCGCACGCGCTGGGCGATGGCCGGGTACTCGGTGATCATGCCGGCGGTGAGTTCGAGCATGGACTCGAAGTCGAGGAGGTTGTGCTCGCGGCGCAGGTCCTCGTAGGCCTCGAAGACCCGGGCCACCTCGCCCGCGGGCATCGGGGGCTGGCGGCCCGCCTTGACCACGGCCTTGTCGTAGTCGGTGGGGCGCACCTGGGTGACCTTGGACCACTCGATCTCCCCGGCCAGGTCGCGCAGGCCGTTGCGGTCGGGCTGCAGGCCCACCGAGTGGGCGGCGCGGGAGACCACCGGGAGCTTGCTCTCGATGAGGGTGGGCTTCTCCCCGCCCACGACCTGGGGCCAGAAGAAGGAGAGCTGGCGCAGGGCGGCGGCGTGGAAGGTGCGGGCCTGCACGCGGGGGGCGCCCAGGGCGCGCAGCCTGCCGCGCATCTCCCCGGCGGCGCGCGCGGTGAAGGTGACCGCGAGGACCTGCTGCTCGGCGACCACACCGCTGGAGACCGCGTACGCGATGCGGTGGGTGATGGCCCGGGTCTTGCCCGTTCCGGCACCGGCCAGGATGCACACGGGGCCGCGCAGCGCGCGTGCGGCCTGGGTCTGCTCCGGGTCCAGTCCCTCCAGGACGCGGTCGGGATCCATGGTGCTCCTGCGTAGGGTCGGGGTGGATGGGGTCCCAGTCTCTCAAGTATCGGCCGTGACGGGGAGCGGATCGGACCCCGTGCCCGCCGCCGGGGCCGCGGGAGGCACATCAGACATTCCAGAACCAGTTGGTCCTGTGAGGCGTCCCACGTTGTGTCGCGCGGTCCCGGGAAGCGGTCCGGACCCCTCGGTGTTGAGATGACCGGACCGACCCATCGACCGTAGACGAAAGAAGGACGTGAGCGACATGACGAGCGCGGCGACCGAACAGTTCACGATGTACACCACCCCCTGGTGCGGGTACTGCAAGCGGCTCAAGAGCCAGCTCGCCCGCGAGGGGATCACCGGTCGTGAGGTGAACATCGAGGAGCACCCGGAGGCCGCCGAACTGGTCATGAAGGCCAACAACGGCAACCAGACGGTTCCGACGCTGGTCTTCAGTGACGGCGCGGCGATGACCAACCCGTCGCTCGCTCAGGTGAAGCAGAAACTGGCCGAGCTGTCGTAGGACGGTACGCGGGCCGCGGGGCCCGCCCCCCGGGGCGGGCCCCGCGGCCCGCACCGCGGGGCCCGCCGTCGGCGGTGCACCTCCGACGGCGCTCGGGTCGCGAAGGGCTCGGACGATGACGACGGGGAGTGTGGAGTTGGGGGAGGACATGAGGCCTCATGACATTGCGGTCGCCGACACGATGGACACCGGTGTGGTCCGCCGCACCCCGGCCGGGTGGCGGGTGGGCGGCGGCGAGGAGGTGCCCGACCTGGTGAGCGCGATGGTCCTGGCGGACCTGCTGACCGGCGAGTCGGGGGACCGGACCCCGCGTTCCCAGGCGCCCGGCCGGGCCCCGGAGGGCGCTTCGGAAGTGGAGCGGCTGCGGCACACCATCGCGCAGCTGGAGCACGCGCTGCAGTCGCGCGTGGTGGTGGAGCAGGCGATCGGGGTCCTGGCGGAGCGGCACACGATGGCGCCCCGCGAGGCCTTCGAGCGGCTGCGCTCCTCGGCGCGCTCGCGCGGGCGCAAGGTGGCCGACCTGGCGCGGGACGTGGTGGAGAGCAGCACGAGCCCCCTCACCGTGCTGCCCGACGAACTGGGCGCCTCGCCCGGTTCGCGCTAGCGCGGCGACGGGCCGGGCGGGGCCCCGCGCGAAACCCCGAGGCCCCGGCCCCGCCCCGGGCGCGGCGTCCCCGCGCCCGGCACCGACCCCGCGGGCGGCGGCTCCCGGCCGCCGCGGGACCGGTCGGGTCGACCGGTCCGGGGTCACCAGCCGCCGGGGAGCTCCGCGCCGTACCAGTGCTCGATGAGGGTGCGGGCGATCGAGACCCGCCCCGGCAGCAGGATCTCCTGCGCGTGCACGGCCTCGGCCAGTTCGGGGCGGGTGAACCACCGGGTGACGCCGATCTCGTCGTCGGTGCGCTCGGTCTCGCCCACGGCCCGCGCGGTGTAGCCCACCATCAGGCTGCGCGGGAAGGGCCAGGGCTGCGAGGACAGGTAGCGCGGGCGCTCGACCACGATCCCCGCCTCCTCGGCGACCTCGCGGACCACGGCCTGCTCCAGCGACTCCCCCGCGTCCACGAACCCGGCCAGCACCGAGAAGCGGCGGGAGTCCCAGTTCGGGTTGTTGCCGAGCAGCATCTCCTCGCGGCCGTCGCGCTCGCGGTGCACCAGCATGATCACCGCCGGGTCCATCCGGGGGTACTGCTCGGTGCCCTCCCGCTCGCACACGCGCACGTGCCCGGCCGCGGCCGCGGTGGTGCGGGAGCCGCAGCGGGGGCAGAAGCCGTGGGTGGCGTTCCAGTTCGCGAGGGCGACGGCGCGGGTCATCAGCCCGGTGTCGCGGTCGCCCAGCAGCGCGCCGATCTCGCGCAGGGAGGCCGGGGCGGTCCGTTCGGTGGCGGCGAGGTCCCGGCCGGAGCGGACCGCGAAGTAGGCGTCCCGGCCGTCGGTGCCCAGCAGATAGCGCTCGCCCTCGGGCGCCTCGTCCGGGGGTACCAGGACGAGTTCGGGGTCGTCCCCGGTGGTGATCAGGGCCCGGGACTGCTTGGCCATGACCGCCCGCCAGCCGTGGGCGACGGGGTCCCCGCCCTCCAGGACGAGCACCCGGGTGCCGGGGGCGGCCCACGCCTCGGCCAGCCACTCCCCGTCCAGGCGCCGGTGCGCGGAGGGGTCGACGGAGAAGCGTGAGAGGGAGGGAGTCGCGTCGGCGTCCATGGGTCCTTCCGGGTCGGCGGGCCGCCTGGCGGGGCCCGTGTCCACAACGTGCATAACACCGGTCGGGGCCGCGCGCATCCTGGCGCGGTCCCCCCGTGCGCGGCGGGCCCCCGCGGGCGGGGGCGGGCCCGTGTGCGGGTCGGGCCCCGGCGCCGCGCGGTCGCGGCTCAGACGACGCCGCCGAGTTCCTCCCACAGGTACGCGGCGCTCTCGGCGCCCTTGAGCAGCAGGGGGACCTCCACCTTCTCGTTGGGGGCGTGGATGCGGTCCTCGTCCAGGCCGACGGCGAGGAAGACCAGCGGCGCCCCGAGGATGTCGGCGATGTCGGCCTCGGGTCCGCTGCCTCCCTCGCGGGTGAACAGGACCTGGGTGCCGAAGGCGCGCTCCATGGCCGAGCGGGCCGCCTTCAGCGCGGTGGAGGACAGGTCGGAGGCGCAGGCGCGCACGCCCGGCCCGCCGAACTCCGTCTCGGCGCGCAGGCCCTCGGGGACGGCGGCCTCGACGTGGGCGCGGACGCGGTCCTGCACGTGCAGCGGGTCCTGGCCGGGAACCAGGCGGAAGCTGACCTTGGCGTGCGCGGAGCGCGGGACGATGGTCTTGCCGCCCGAGCCGGTGTGGCCGCCCCACATGCCGTTGATCTCGGCGGTCGGGCGCAGCCAGATCCGCTCCAGCGTGCTGTAGCCCTTCTCGCCCCAGGCGGCGGTGGAGGCGGCGGTGGCCAGCCACTCGCGCTCGTCGAAGGGCAGCCGGGCGATGAGTTCGCGCTCCTCCCGGCTGGCCTCGACCACCCCGTCGTAGAAGCCGGGGACCGCCACCCGGCCGTCCTCGTCGTGCAGGCCGGACAGCAGGTCGCTCATGGCCTTGAGCGGGTTGGGCACGGCGCCGCCGAAGGAGCCGCTGTGCAGGTCGCGCTCGGGGCCGTACAGGCTGATCTCCACGTCGGTGAGGCCGCGCATGCCCACGCACATGGACGGGGTGTCGGCCGCCCACATGGTGGTGTCGGAGATGACGACGACGTCGCAGGCCAGGCGGTCGCGGTTGGCGCGCATCAGGTCGGCGAAGTGAACCGAGCCCGACTCCTCCTCGCCCTCCACGAGCAGCTTGATCGTGACGGGCGGGGCGTCGGCGCCGGAGGCGGCCAGGGCGGCGCGCACGCCGAGGGCGTGGAAGAGCACCTGCCCCTTGTCGTCGGAGGCCCCGCGCGCGAACAGGGAGGTGCCGCGCTCGGTGGGCGTGAACGGGTCGGTCTCCCACTCCTGGACCGGGTCGACGGGCTGGACGTCGTGGTGTCCGTAGACGAGCACCGTGGGGGCGTCGGGGTCGGCGGCGGGCCACTCGGCGAACACGGCGGGCAGGCCGGGGGTCTGCCACACCTCGACGGTGGGGAAGCCGGTCGCGGTGAGGTGGTCGGCGAGCCACCGGGCGGAGCGGACCACGTCGGGGTGGTGCGCGGGGTCGGCGGAGATGGAGGGGATCGCCAGCCACTCCTTGAGGGAGGAGACGAACTCGTCCCGGTGTGCCTCGATGTGGGCGCGTACGTCCATGGGACCGTCCTTGCTCGACGTCGTTGTCGGGAACGAGCCTAGGACCTGCGCGAACCGTCCCGGAACGCGGGCCGGGAGCCCGTCCGCCCGGGCGGCGGGGCCACGGGGGTCGGGGAACCCCGCGGCGCGCGGGACACTCGAAGGTGCACGGGCGGGACGCGCCGCCCGCCGACGAGAGGAATGCACGTGGACACCGTTCCCGCCACCGCGGTCGCCGAGAGGTTCGGCCGCCTCTTCGACACGCTGGACACCGACCGCGACGGGGCCATCACCTGGGACGACTACCAGCGCCTGGTCGACCGCTACACGAAGGGTTACGCGCTGGACCTGAGCGACCGCCGGGCCCAGGCCGTCCACGCCTCCTACCAGATGCTCTGGCTGGAGCTGCTCCGCCACGGCTCGCCCGCGCAGGCGCGCCTGGACCGGGAGGCGTTCGTCGCGGCGATGCACGCGGCCTCCGAGGACCGGAGCCGGTTCAACATGACCGAGGGCGTGGCCGAGGCGGTCTTCGACCTCCTCGACACCGACGACGGCGGGTCGATCAGCGAGGCGGAGTACGTCAGGTACGCCGAGGTCCTGGGGGCCTCCCCCTCCGACGCCCTGGACCGGTTCAGGACCCTGGACACCGACGGTGACGGGTTCATCGGCCGCGCGGAGTTCGTCCTGTCGGCCCGGGAGTACCTCTTCGGCGAGGACTCCGCCGCCCCGGGCGGGTTCGTCTTCGGCGTGATCTGAGCCCTCCCGCCGGCCCCGCGCGCGGTTCCTCCGGCGCGCGGGACCGGCGGCCGCGACCGGGCCAGTAGTGGCCCCGGGCGCCCAACACCGTGATCTCCTCGTCCGTCACCACGTAGACCAGGCCGTGTTCGCCGGTGATGCGGCGTGACCAGCGGTTCGGCCCCAGGTGTTTGAGCGGCTCGGGTTCGCCCGTTCCCCCGAAGGGATCCCGGAGGGCCTCCCCGATGAGCTTGCGGGCCTTCTTCGCCGTGCGGCGGTCGTTCTCCACCCACCGCATGAGGTCGTCCCAGCCTTCGGCGTGGAAGGCCGGTTTCCTCACCCGCCCTCCTCCAACATCCGGTCGATGTCGTCGAGGCTGGCGCTCATGACGTTGCGCCCGGCGTCAGCTGCCGGTGGCCTCGCGCCAGGCGTCGAGGTACTCGGGCAGGTTGGCGTCGATGTCGTCCCAGTCGGGCTCGAAGACCTCCACGCCCTCCATGAGCGCCTCCAGCTCCTCGGCGCCCTCGCCCTCCACCGGGACGTCGGTGCGGGCGGGGAAGCCCCCGGCGACCGGGACGACCTGCTCCTGGGCGGCCTCGGAGAGCAGGAAGTCCAGCAGGGCGCGGCCGTGGTCGGCCTGGGGCGCGCCCTCGACCAGCCCGGCGGTGTAGGGCAGGGCGAAGGTGGTCGGCTGGCCTCCCTCGGTGGCGGGGAACCAGATGCCGAGGTTGGGCATGGTGCGGGCCTGGGCGAAGTTCATCTGGACGTCGCCGTTGGCGACCAGCAGCTCGCCCTTGTCCACCTTGGGGCCGAGCGCGCCGGTGGAGGAGGACGGGCCGACGTTGTTGGCCTGGAGCTCACCGAGGTAGTCCATGGCGGGCTCCAGCCCGCCGAGGTCGTGCATGGTCTGGATGAGCACGGCCGTGCCGTCGCCCGCCACGCCCGGCGTGGAGTACTGGAGGCGGCCCTCGAAGCGGGGGTCGAGCAGGTCCTCCCAGGTGGCGGGCGGTTCCTCCAGTTCCTCGGTGTTGTAGGTGAGGCAGAAGTAGTTGTCGACGATCGTGGTCCACCTCCCGTCGGGGTCCTTGGTCTCGACGTGCTCGGAGCCCTGCGGCTCGTACTCCTGGAGCAGGCCCATGCCGTCGGCCTGCTGGATGAAGGGCGGCAGGGTGACGATAACGTCGGCCTGCGGGTTCGCGGTCTCGCGCCCGGCGCGCTGGACGATCTCGCCCGAGCCCCCCTCGACGTACTGGACGGTGACCCCGGTCTCGGCCTCGAAGTCGGCGAAGACCCGGTCGAGCCAGCCGGTGCCCTCCTCGTTGCGCAGGCCGTCGGCGGTGTAGACGGTGACGGTGTCGGCGGGGTCGGAGGCGGCGCAGGAGGTCAGGGCTCCGGCGAGGGCGAACGCGGCGGTGGCGGCGGACACGCGTGCGGCGGTCTTGCGGACGGCGGACATGGCGGGCCTTCCTGGGAGAAGAGGTCAGCGGTAGGCGGCGCGGGTGCGCACGCGGGACAGCAGCAGCAGGACGGCCAGGGTGGTGGCCATCAGGACGATGGCCGAGGCCGCCCCGGAGAAGAGGGCGCCCCGGTCGGTGGCGGCGTAGATCTGGACCGGCAGCGGCATCCAGCTGGGCGGGTAGAGCATCATCGTGGCGCTCAGCTCACCCATGGACAGGGCGAAGCAGAGCCCGGCGGCGGCGCTGAGAGAAGGCAGCAGCAGGGGCAGCCGCACCTGGAACAGCACCCGCGCCGGGCGGGCGCCGAGGGAGGCGGCCACCTGCGCGTAGGCCGGGTCGAGCCGGTCCAGGGCGGCGGAGACCGACTGGTGGGCGAAGGCCGTCACCAGCACGGTGTGCGCGATGATCACGATGGTCTGGGTGCCGTTGAGCAGCACGGGCGGTTGGCTGAAGGCCACCAGCAGGGCCAGGCCGACGACCACCGTGGGGACCGCGACGGGCAGCATGAAGAGGGCGTCGAGGACGGCCCTGCCGCGTCGGCGCAGCGCGTGCGCGGTCAGCGCGGACCAGGTCCCGGCGACCAGGGCCAGGACGCTGGCGGTGGCGGCGGTGACCACGCTGACGCGCAGCGCCTCCAGGGTGGAGCCCCGCGACAGCCCGGCGAAGTTGTTCAGGGTGGGCCCCGAGGGCAGGACGCCGCTCCAGTTGGTGGACACCGACGCGGTGACGATGACGCCGAGCGGGAGCAGGAACAGGGGCAGGACGAGCGCGGCGAACAGCGCCCACACGACCCGGCGGGCTGGTCGGCTATGCACGAGCACGGCGGCCTCCGGAGGGTGCGCGCAGCCGTGCGGTGGCCGCGCGGTAGACGAGGTAGAGGGAGACCGACAGTGCCGCGTTGACCGTGGCCACGACGCAGGCGGTGGTGTAGTCGGCCTCCAGGATCGCCGCGCTGTAGACGAGCATCGGCAGGGTCACCACGTCCTTGGCCCCGGTGAACAGGACGATCGCGAACTCGTTGAGGCACAGCACCAGCACGAGAGCGCCTCCGGCGGCGAGCGCGGGCAGGGCCTCGGGCAGGATGACGGCCCGCACGATCCTGAGGGGGCGGGCCCCCAGGGAGGAGGCGACCTCGATCTGCGCGGTGTCGAGCTGGGCGAACGCGGCGAGCAGCGGCCGCATGACGAACGGCGTGAAGTAGGTGATCTCCGCCAGGATCACGCCCCAGGGCGTGGCGAGGAAGCTGATCGGCCCGGTCTCGGCGCCGGTGACCTCCGTCCACGCGCCGTTGGCCACGCCCACGGTGCCGTAGAGGAACAGCAGCGCGAGGGTGATGAGGAAGGACGGGAAGGACAGGTAGGTGTCGATGAACCGGGCTGTGGCCCCGCTGCCGGGGAAGGGCACGAACGCCACGACCAGGGCGAGGAGGAAGCCCAGGACCAGGCAGCCCAGGGTGGCGGTGACCGCGATGAACACGGTGGTGACCAGCGCGGACCGGAAGGACTCCGAGCCCAGGACGTCGGCGTGGTGGGCGAGGGTGAGCCCGCCCCCGGGCGCGGTGACCGACTCCAGCGCGACGAGCAGGAGCGGGTACAGGAACACCAGGGCGAGCAGCACGACGGGCGGCACGGCCCACACCCACACGGGGAGGGCGCGGGGCGCCCGGGCCGGGGCGTCCCGGCCCGCGGGGGGCGCGGACTCAGTTCCCGCCGGGGTCGGCGCGGTCCGGACGTTCACGGGGCCTCCTCCTCCGGCAGCAGGACGGCGTCCCGGCGGGCGAAGCCGAGCGTGACCGCCGCACCGGTCTCGGGCGGGGTGCGCATCTCCCGGAGTTCGGCGGTGACGAGGACGCCGTCCACCAGGGCGGTGACCCGGTGGACGGAGCCGCGCCACTGGACGTCGGTGACCCGGCCCTCCAGGGTGTGCTCGCCCTCGCCGAGGGTGAGCCGGTGCGGGCGCAGGCACACGCGGAGCCCGTCGCCGTCGCCGGTGCCGGGAGGCAGGTCGGCGGGGTCGGCCTCCAGGGTGGTCCCGCAGCAGTGCACGCGCCCGTCGGCCAGGCGCGCGGGCAGCAGGTTGGCGCCGCCGACGAAGCGCGCGGTGAACGGCGTCCGGGGGCGCTGGTAGAGGCGCTGGGGCGTTTCGCAGTCGCGCAGCCGGGCCCGGTCCAGGACCGCCACCCGGTCGGCCAGGGTGAGCGCCTCGCTCTGGTCGTGGGTGACGTACAGGATCGTGACGTCGGGCAGTTCGCGGTGCAGGCGGGCCAGCTCGGCGAGCATGTCCGAGCGCAGCTGGGCGTCGAGCGCGGACAGCGGCTCGTCCAGCAGCAGGACGCCGGGGCGGATGGCCAGGGCGCGGGCGATGGCCACCCGCTGCTGCTGTCCGCCGGACAGCTCGCGCGGGTGGCGGCGCGCGTAGTCCCCCATCCCGGTCATGGCCAGCGCCTCGGCGACCCGTCCGGCGATCTCGCGGCGGGGCACGCCCTGCGCCCTCAGCCCGAAGGCGACGTTCTGGTCCACCCGCATGTGGGGGAAGAGGGCGTAGCTCTGCACGACCATGCCCACGCCCCGCAGGTGCGGCGGCAGGCCGGTGACGTCGCGTCCGCCGAGCAGGACGCGCCCGGAGGCGGGGCGGACGAACCCGGCGACGGCGCGCAGCGCGGTGGTCTTGCCCGAGCCGGAGGGGCCCAGCAGCGCCATGAACTCGCCGGGTTCGACGGTGAGGTCGAGGTCGTCCAGGACCACGGTCTCCCCGTAGGCGACGCTGACGTGTTCGAAGCGGATGCCCACGCCTCAGCCCTCCCGTGCGGCGAGCAGACCGGGCAGGTCCGCCACGCCGTCCAGGACGTGGGTGGCCCCGGCCGCGCGCAGGGCCTCGTCGTCGTGGGCGCCGGTGCGGACCCCGGCGGCCACCGAGGCCCCCGCGCTCCGTCCGCTGCGGATGTCGGAGGCGGTGTCGCCGACGACGGCGACGGCGGCCACGGAGGAGACCCCCGCGCGCAGGGCGGCGGTGAGCACCATGTCGGGGTGGGGGCGTCCGCGCCCGCCCGCGTCGGCGGGGCACAGGACGAGGTCGGCGGTCTCCCGCCAGCCCAGGGCGCGCAGGATACGTTCCTGGGTGTCGCGGGAGAAGCCGGTGGTCAGGGCGGTCGTGCGGCCCTGGGCGCGTAGCTCGCGCAGGGCGTCCTCGGCTCCCGGCAGGGGCGCGCAGCGGCCCTCGTCCACCAGGCGGGCGTAGGCCCGCTCGAAGGCGCGGTTGGCCTCCTGGGCGCGGTCCTCGTCGCCGCACAGGTGGCGGAAGACGGTGATCTTGGACTCGCCCATGGTGGCGCGCACGTACGCGGCGGCCTCGGGGGTGTGGTCGGGCAGGGCCGCCTCGAAGGCCGCCTCGACGAGGCCGTCGTCGGCGACGGTGGTGCCCGCCATGTCCAGGACGACGAGTTCGACGGGCGGGGCGGGGACGGTGGTGGGGTGCATGGTTACCAGCCCAGTTCGTTGGCGGTGGTCTCGGCGATGGCCGGGGAGCAGGTCATCCCGCGCCCGCCCGGTCCGGTGACCAGCCAGGCGTCGGGGCCCACGGGGGCGCGGTGGACGACCCGGGAGGGGTCGGCGCACTGGGCGTAGACGCCCGCCCAGCGCTGGCGGATCGGGGGCAGCGGTCGGCCCAGGAGGCGGCCGGCGACCCCGGCGAGGTGCTCGTAGGGGTCCTCGGCGGTGTCGAAGGAGAAGGGCGCGTCGTACTCGTGGGTGTCGCCGATGGTCAGGGAGCCGTCGGCGCGCTGGACCATGAGCAGCTGCATGCGGTGGTCGCGCGCGGTGGGCGGCTGGGGCTGGGCCTCGTTGAGGGCGTCCAGCTCGGGGCCCCGGTAGGCGGGGTAGTAGCGGAAGCTGTCGCCGTCGGCGACGGAGGTGGTGAGGGTCTCGCCCAGGGGCCCGGTCTGGGCCATCTGGAGGCGGACGCGGCGCACGGGCAGGTCGGGGACGAGCTCGCGGACCAGGCCGCCGAGCCAGGCGCCGGTGCACAGGACGACGGCGTCGCCCCGGTGGACCTGCCCGTGGTCGTCGCGGACGGCGCCCGGTCCGGCCAGGTCGCGGACCTCGCGCCCGGTCAGGAGGGTGTAGCGGCCGCTGCGGCCGAGTTCGGCCTGGAGGGCGGCCTGGGCGGTGCGGGGTTCGACCTGGGCGTCGCTGCGGCACCACAGGGCGCCGAGGTGGTCGCCGCGCAGGGCCGGGTTGACCTCGCGGGTCCGCTCGGGGCTGAGGAGTTCGTAGCCGCGCTCGGCGGCGTCGCCGCCCCGGGCCGCCGCCTCGGCCACGGCCAGCTCGTGGTCGGTGGTGGCGACGGTGAGGGAGCCCGAGGCCCGGAAGCCCAGGGCGGGGACGCGCTCGGCGATCTCCTGCCACAGGACGCGGGACCGGCGGGCGGCCTCCAGTTCGGGGCCGGGGGCGCGTCCGCCGACCCAGACGAGGCCGAAGTTGCGGACGGAGGCGCCGCGGGCGGCCGCCTCCCGTTCGAGGTGGACGACCTCGTGGCCTCGGGAGACGGCGTGCCAGGCGTGCATGGTGCCGAGGACTCCGGCACCGACGATGATCACTCGCATGGTCCGAGGTTCGCCGGTGCGGATGGAGGCGACCGAGCGCGGCGGGGACGCCCCGGTGAACCGGGGTCAAACTTTGGACCAGACCCGTTATCATTCCGATACAAAAGTGCCCGGCGGGCGGGGCCGCGCTCCGGCGTCCGCCGGCGGACGCCCCTACTCGCGCCCGTCCCCGGCCAGGTGGACGCTGAAGCTGAACCGGTCGCCCCGGTAGAGCGAGCGCACCCGCTCGAAGGGGCCGCCCTTCTCGTCCCGGGAGACGCGGTGGATGAGCAGCATCGGCAGCGCCGGAGGGGTGCCGATGAGCAGGGCCTCGCGCGGGGCGGCCAGCACGGTCTCCAGGCGCTCGTCGGCGTCGCCGAACGTGATGCCGACCCTGTCGGCGAGGTAGCCGTAGAAGGTGGAGTCCGGGTCGAAGTCCACGTCCAGGCGGGGCACGCGCGCCACCGCGATGTAGGTGGACTCCAGCCCCACCCGCTCGTCGTCGGCCAGCAGCACCCGCTCCAGGTGCCAGACCGGCTCGCCCGGGCTCAGGTGCAGCTCCTCGGCCAGCCGGGGCGGGCAGGGCCAGCTGCGCAGGTCGATGAGGGAGCGGCCCGGCCGCAGCCCCTGGCGGCGCACGCCCTCGGTGTAGCTGGCCAGGGACAGGGGCTGCTCCAGCTTGGGTCCGGCCACCACCGTGCCACGTCCCCGGCGGCTGAGCCTGCCCTCCAGCAGGAGGTCGCGCAGCGCCTGGCGGACCGTCTCGCGGGCCGCGCCGAAGCGCTCGGCCAGCTCTCGCTCGGTGGGCAGCGGCTGGCCCACCGTCAGCCCGGACACCAGCTCGGTGAGCTGTATCCGGACCGCGTAGTACTTGGGGACGCGCCCGTGCTCGGGGACGCCCGCGCGCACGGGGGCGCCGCTGTCCTGGGGGATTCCTGGGATCGACACGCGGGTCATTGTCCACCACACCGGTGAACGGACGGCGACCCGCGGTGGTGGCGGAGCTCTCACCCGGGTTCGGGGACGGAGTCGATGAGCGCGGCCAGCCCCTCGGCGTCGAGCAGGTCCGCGGGGCGCACGGTCAGCCCGGCCCGCACGTAGTGGAAGGCGGCGCTCACCTCCTCCAGGGCGACCCCGGCCAGGTCGGCCCAGGCCAGCCGGTAGGCGGCCAGCTGCACGCCCACGGCGCGGCGCTCGGGGCCGTTGCCGGGCGGGCTCCCGGTCTTCCAGTCCACCACGTCGTAGCGGCCGGAGGCGGGGTCGTGGAAGACCGCGTCCATGCGCCCCCGCACGAGCCGGTCGCCGATGACCGTCTCGAAGGGCACCTCCACCTCGACGGGCACGCGCGGGCCCCACTCGCTCTCCTCGAAGCGGCTCTGGAGGTCGGCGAGGTCCTCGTCCCGGCCCGCCGTCTCGTCGGCGGCGCCGGGCAGCTCGTCCAACAGGGCGGCGCGCTGGCCGAACCGCTGCTCCAGCCATGCGTGGAACGCGGTGCCCCGGCGCGTGTGCGGCGCGGGCGGCCGCGGCAGCGGCCTGCGGATCTGCCGGGCCAGGGCGGAGGGGTCGCGGGCCAGCCACACCATGGACGACACCGACAGGTGCGCGGGCAGCTCGACCTGGACCGTGCCGTCCCCGGACCCCGGCCCCTCGGCGCGGCGGTGGGCGAGCAGCAGCTCGGTGTCGCGCTCCCAGCCCCCGATGCGGCGGCGCAGCCCGGGCGGCGGCGCGGCCTCCTCGGCGGGGTCGGCCTCCCCCGCGAGCAGGCGGGCTCGGGCGCGCTCGACCAGGGCCGCCCCCTCGGCGATCTGGGCGCGGCGGTCGCGCGGCCGGTCCGGTTCGGCGCCCTCCTCCGGCGGGACGGAGGCGTCGTCCTCAGGCGGCGGCCACTCGGCCGTGCCGTCGTCCTCCTCCTCGTAGGGGTTGTCGTCGGGGTCGGGCCTGGGCTCCCAGTGCGCTACGTCCTCATCACGACAGACCTCACGGACCTCCTCCAGGAACGGGGAGGGGCCGCGCTCGCTCGCGGCGTCGGTCCCCCACCAGTGGCCGGTGCACAGCAGGGCGAAGGAGGCGCGGGTGACGGCGACGTAGGCCAGCCGCCGCTCCTCCAGCAGGTGGCGCTCCCGTTCGGCCTCCTTGAACGCGTCGATGCCCTTCTTGTCCACCGCCAGGAGCTCGGGCAGGTTCTGGCGGTCGCCGCGCAGCCGGTAGGGCAGCAGGTGCTCGCCCTTGATCCACATGTCGCCCTCGGACAGGCTCGTGGGGAACAGCGGGGCGTACTTGCCGCCGCTGACGCCGGGCACGACCACCACGGGCCACTGGAGCCCCTTGGAGGCGTGCACGGTCATGAGCTTGACGGTGTCGCTCCCGCCGACGCGCTCGCCGGGGGCCAGGCCGCTCTCCCGTTCGGACGCGGCACGCAGGTAGCTGAGGAAGCTGCCGAGCGTGGGGTCCTCGCTGCTCCCGGCGAAACGGACGGCGTGGTCGACGAAGGCGTCCAGGTCGGCGCGGGCGGACAAGGGGTCGCGGCCGCTGCGGGCGCCCACCTCGATGTCCAGGCCGAGCATCCGCTCGGTCTCGGTGACCAGGTCGGGCAGCGGCTGGCCCACGAGCTTGCGCAGGGAGCGCAGCTCCTCGGCGAGGCGGCCCAGGCGCTCGTAGGCGGTCGCGGAGTACTTCGCGGCGGGGCCGGGGTCGTCCACCGCGTCCACCAGGCTGCCGCTCTCGGCGGTCAGGTCCAGGACCGTGCGGCGCAGGACGTCGTCCTCGGCGCCCCCGTCGGGCTCGGGCCCGGTGAGGTCGCGCCGGGTCTGGCGGGCCAGCTCGGCCGCGCGGGCCCCGAGGGCGGCCAGGTCGCGCGGGCCGATCCGCCAGCGCGGCCCGGTGAGGATGCGGGCCAGCTCGTTGCCCGCGGAGGCGTCGTGGACCACGCGCAGGGTGGCGATGATGTCGCGGACCTCGGGCACCATCATGAGCCCGCCCAGGCCCACCACCTCCACCGGGATGTCCAGCGCCTCCAGGGCCTCCCGGATCGCCGGGAACTGCGAGCGCTTGCGGCACAGCACGGCGACGTCGCCGGGGCTGACGCCGCCGTCCGCGGCGCCGCCCGACTCCCCGGGCGGCCAGGGCAGCCCGTCGGGGGCGGTCGCGGCGCTGCCCGCACCGCCGGGGGCGGCGCGCAGGTAGCCGGCGACCTGCTCCGCGATCCACCGCGCCTCCTCCCGCTGCCCGATGAACAGACCGGTCCGGACGGCGCCGCGGCCGCGCCGGGCAGGACCGGGGTAGAGCACGGGCACCTCGGCGCTCTCGGCGCGCAGCGGCTCGGAGATGTGCTTGGCCACCTCCAGGACCCTCTCGCCGTTGCGGAAGCTGGTGGCCAGGCGGCGCACGGACGCGGCCCGGCCCGGGGCGGCCGGGAAGTCGTTGGGGAAGTTGGCGAGGTTGGCGGCGATGGCCCCGCGCCAGCCGTAGATGGACTGGCAGGGGTCCCCGACCGCGGTCACCGCGTGGCCCTCGCCGAAGAGGGCGCGCAGCAGCACGAGCTGGGCGTGGCTGGTGTCCTGGTACTCGTCCAGCAGCACCACGCGGAACCGGCCCCGCTCGATGAGGCCGACCTCCGGGTGGTTCTGGGCGATGCGCGCGGCCAGGGACACCTGGTCGCCGAAGTCCATGGCCTCGCGCACGTGCTTGGCGTGCTCGTAGCCCTCCACGAGCGGCAGGAGCTGTTCGCGGCGCAGCTGGGCGTTGAGCAGGTTGCGGGTGGGCACCGCGGGTTTGCGCGGCAGGGCCTCGACGGCCGCGCGCAGCCACCGGCCGATGCCGCGCACCTGCTCGGTGGTGGTGAGGTGGTCCGCGATCTGGCCGGACAGCTCCAGGACCCGGCGGGTGACGGTGTCGGCCCCGACCGTGATCAGGTCCATGGGTCCGTCGTACTCGCCGACCACGCGGGCGGCGATCTGCCAGGCCTGCCCCTCGCTGAGCAGCCGTGATGTGGGCTCGACGGCCTCGCGCAGGGCGTGGTCGGCGACGATGCGACCGGCGTAGGCGTTGTAGGTGGACACGGTGGGCTCGCCGTCGAGCAGCTCCTCGGGCAGCTGTTCGGTGGCGCGCAACTGCTCCAGGCGTTTGCGCACGCGCTCGGCCAGCTCGGCGGTGGCCTTGCGGGTGAAGGTCAGGCCGAGGATCTGCTCGGGGCGCACGTGGCCGTTGGCGACCAGCCACACCACGCGCGAGGCCATGGTCTCGCTCTTGCCCGACCCGGCGCCCGCGATGACCACGCCCGGCTCCAGCGGGGCGCTGATGACCTCGGACTGCTCGGCGGTGGGCTCGGGCTGGCCGAGGAGGCGGGCGAGTTCCGGGGGCGAGAAGCGGGGACGGGGGCCGGGTTCGGGTTCGGGGTGGGGGCGGGAGGGGGAGCTGCGGGGGTGGGGGTGGGTTTCAGACATGTCTGCCCTCGTCCTGAACCGGGCAGCAGGCGCGCACTGCGCACGACCTGCATCCCTTGTTGCGTGTCGCGGTGAAGCGGGACCCGCCCATGCCGGTGGCGACCTCGCGCACCAGCGTCCCGGCCCATCCGGGGTCGGGGTCCTCGCTCAGGGGCGGCTGGGGTTGTTCCCGGGCCTTCTGGATCTTCTCGCCGACCTGCACGAGCGCGGCGCCGCCGGGCTCGGTGAGGCCGAGCTTGGCGAAGGCGCCCTTGAGCACGGCCATCTGGTAGACGCCGAGCTGGGGGTGGCGGGCCAGGTCGTCGGCCTTGTTCTTGCCGGTCTTGATGTCCACGACCACGGCCCTGCCCCGGTCGTCGCGTTCGAGGCGGTCCACGCGGCCGGTGATCTCGATGCCGCCCACGTCCACCCGGAAGCCCTCCTCGGTGACGACGAGTTCGCGGTCGTTGGCCGCCTCCCAGTCCACGAGCTTGCGGACCATCGTGTCGGCCCGGTCGCGCTGCGCCCTGGCCTGCCAGGGGCCGCCGAAGTCCAGGTCGGCCCAGATCTCGTCCATGCGCCCGCTGATCTCGTCGGGGGTGCTGCCCTGGGCGACCAGGACGGCGACCGCGTGCACGACGGTGCCCAGGGCCGAGGCGGAGTCGCCGGAGGAGGCCCCGGCGGCGCGTTCGAGGAGCCAGCGCAGCTGGCAGTTGGTGAAGCTCTCCACCTGGGAGGGCGAGACGCGGATGGTGTCCTCCGGCTCCGCGAGGGGCCGGTCGTCGGTGAAGGGGGTGAGCGCGTACCACTCCGCGGGGTCGGCGCCGCGCACGCCCTCCTCGGCCAGGCGGGCCAGGTGGGTGGCGGCGGCCTCGCGCAGCGGAACGGGCGCGCCTGGGTCGGTGACCACCGAGCGCAGGTCGGCGACGAGCGAGGGCAGGGACAGCCAGCGCAGGCCGGTGCTGACGGGTTCGGGCTCGCCCACGCCCATCTCGGTCAGGAAGCGCGAGGGCCGCTCGTCGGTGTCCTCCCCGCCCACGGCGGTCACCACCAGGGTGCGGCGGGCGCGGGTGAGTGCCACATAGAACAGGCGGCGCTCCTCGTCCAGGAGCTTGGAGGCCAGGGCCGCCCCGGAGGAGTCGGCGGAGTGCACGTCGGTGTCGACGAGTTCCTCCACGCCGAGCAGGGAGCCGCGCAGGCGCAGGTCGGGCCAGTCCCCTTCCTGGGCTCCGGCGACCACGACCAGGCCCCACTCCAGCCCCTTGGAGCGGTGGGCGGTGAGGATGCGCACCGCCTCGCCCTCAGGCGCGCGCTCGGCGAGGCTGTCGCCGGGGATCTCCTGGGCGGCGAGGTCCTCCAGGAACCCCGCGGGGCTGCCCGGCGGAAGCCGGTCGCAGTAGCGGGCGGCGCTCTCGAAGAGGGCGACCACGGCGTCCAGGTCGCGGTCGGCGGCGGCGCCCCGGCGGCCCCCGGCCAGGCTGGCGCGCAGCAGGCGGTCGGCCAGCCCGCTGTCGCGCCACAGCTCCCACAGGACCTGTTCGGCGTCGGCCCCCCTGGCGTCCAGGTCGCGGACGGTGCGCAGTGCCTGGGCGACACGGGTGGCGGGCGCGGCGATCTCGGGGTCGACGAGGGTGAGTTCGGCCGGGTCGCGCAGGGCGTCCACGAGCAGCTGCGAGGAGGGACGGTAGGCGCCGCCCCTCTCCGGGCCCGCCTCTTCCCGGCCACCTTCCTCCGGGGCGTCCCCCGCCGGGGCGCCGCCGTCGTGGGCGCGGTCCAGGTCCAGGCGGCGCAGCGCGCGCACGAGCCTGCGCAGCCGTACCGTGTCGGCCTCGCCGAAGGGACTGGTGAGCAGTTCGCGCGCGGCGTCCTCGTCCAGCTCGGCCGGGGCCAGCCCGTAGCGGATCAGCGCGAGCATGGGGCGCACGATCGGCTCGGCCGCCACGGGCAGGTCGTCGGAGCCGACCGCGACCGGGACCGAGGCGGCGGTCAGGGCGCGGCGCAGCACCGGCAGCTGCCGGGTGGAGGAGCGCACCAGCACGGCCATGTCCGACCACGGGACGCCGTCCACCAGGTGGGCGCGGCGCAGGGTGTCGGCGACGACCGCGGCCTCCTGGGCGGCGCTGTCGGCCAGCAGCACGCGGACCTCGCCGTCGGGCACGCCCTCGGTGGGGGTCAGGTCGCGGTGCTCGTTGACGTGGCCGCGGGCGGAGGCCACCGCGGGCAGGCGCCGGGTCAGTCCGCGCGAGGCCGACAGCAGGGCGCGGCCGCTGCGGCGGCAGGTGCGCAGCGCGACCACGGGCGCCTCGGTGCGCCGCGCGGTGGGGAAGCGGCGCGGGAAGTCGAGGATGCCCCGCACCTCGGCGCCGCGGAAGGCGTAGATGGACTGGTCCGGGTCGCCGACCGCGACCAGGTCGCGGCCGTCCCCGGCCAGGGCGCGCAGGAGTTCCTCCTGGGCGGGGTCGGTGTCCTGGTACTCGTCGACGAACACCGCCTCGTGGGCGGCGCGCTCGCGCTCGCGGACCCCGGGGTCGGAGAGCAGGTTGGCGGCGACGCGCACGAGTTCGGCGTAGTTGAGCGTGGGCACGGGGGCGATGTCGAACCGGCCGGTGTAGCGGTCCAGGAACCCGGCCGCGGCCACCCAGTCGTCGCGGTCGCGCTCGCGGCCGAGCGCGGCCAGCTCGTCCGGGCCCATGCCGCGTTCCTGGGCGCGCATGAGGAAGTCGCGCAGCTCCTCGGCGAACCCGCGGGTCTCCAGGGCTGGGCGCAGGCGCTCGGGCCAGTCCGGTGCGCCGTCCAGGGCCTCGCCCCGCAGGAGTTCGCGGACCTCCATGAGCTGCTCGGGCCCCGAGAGCAGGCGCGGCGGCAGGTCGCCCATGCGCTGGAACTCGCGCCGGATCAGGGCGTAGGCGTAGCTGTGGAAGGTCAGGGCGAGCGGTTCGCGGGTGGTGCGGCGCAGCCGGGCGGTGATGCGCTCTCGCAGCTCCTGGGCGGCCTTGCGGCTGAAGGTGAGCACCAGCACGCGTGAGGGGTCCGCGCCCCGGTGGTCGATGCGGTCCACGACCGACTCGACGATCGTGGTGGTCTTGCCTGTTCCGGGACCGGCGAGCACCAGCAGGGGCCCGCCCTCGTGCTCGACCACGCGCCGCTGGTTCTCGTCCAGCACCGGCGGCGGCTGCACCCGGTGGGCGCGCCGCACGAGACGGTACGGAGATGTGTTCACCCGTCCAGTTCACCAGAGGGTGGCGACCATCCCGCACGTCATCCCCGCCACAACGGACCGCTCAGCCCCCGCCCTCCCCGTCCCAGCGGGCCCTGCGCATGTCCACGCGATCGCTTCCCGGGCGCATGGGCGTGCCCTCCGCCGCGTAGTGGGACAGGGCGCGGACCTCGTTGCATGAGGGCGGTCTGCCGTCCGCGCGCACCACGCGCCACCAGGCCACCGCACCGCCCCAGGAGGACATGACCGAGCCGACCTGGCGGGGTCCTCCCCTGCCGACGTACTCGGCGATGTCGCCGTAGGCCATCACCCGTCCCGACGGGATCCGCTCGACCACCGCCAGGACCTCCTCGGCGTAGTCGTCCGGCCCGCCCTCCGCGTCCTCGAACACAGGCGGCAGCCTACCGGGGACCGCCGACACGGCGGGGCCCGCCGCGGAGGCGGACCCGGCGTGCGCGCGGTGCCGCGGTCAGGCGGTGACCTGGTCGCCGTGCGCGCCCCAGGCCAGTTCGGGGTCGCGCCTGCGGGCCTGGCGCGCCTTGACGAGGCCGAACGCCCCCAGCAGCGCCACGACGGCGCCGAGGACCCACGCCGTCCAGGCGGCGGCGGTCAGGTCGGTGAAGCCCAGCAGCCACGGCATCACGAAGACCAGGACGCCGATCGCGAGGACGCCCGCCTCGCTCGACAGCGCCCCCGGCCGGGTGATGGACATGACCGAGGCCACGATGACGCCCAGCCCGAGGACGAACATCGCGCCCCCGCCGAAGCCGTACATCCCGTGCCAGATCCAGCTCAGTCCCAGGGCCAGGCCGGCGAGGATCGCCACCCAGTCCGCCCAGCGTCCCCTGCGTCCCATGGAGCCACCTCCCGAGGAGCGGGCCGCCGTCGGCCGACGGCCCCTGACCGACCCCTACCCACCCGGCGCGCTGAGCAGGCACGACGGCGGAACGGGGGCCGGGTCCCGGGCCGGGGCGCGAACGCGGCGGGGCGGTGCCGGAAGTCGCCTCCCGGCACCGCCCCGCCCCCGTCGGGCCCGTCCGTCTAGTACTCGGGCAGGCTCGGGTCGACCTGGTTGATCCAGGCCAGGACGCCGCCGCCCACGTGGACGGCGTCGGAGAACCCGGCCGCGTGCACCGCGGCCAGCGCCTCGGCGGAGCGGACGCCCGACTTGCAGTGCAGGACGATGCGCCGGTCCTGCGGCAGCTGCTCCAGGGCCCTGCCGTTGAGGAACTCGCCCTTGGGGATGAGCGTGGCACCCGGGATGCTGACGATCTCGTACTCGTTCTTCTCCCGGACGTCCACGAGGAAGATCTCCTCGGGCTTGTTGTCCAGCAGGTCCTTGAGCTCGCCCGCGGTGATCGTGGAACCGGCGGCGGCCTCGGTGGCCTCCTCCGACACGGCGCCGCAGAACGCCTCGTAGTCGATGAGCTCGGTAACCGGCTCGGTGTCGGGGTCCTTGCGGACCTTGACCTCGCGCCAGGACATCTCCAGGGCGTCGAAGATGAGCAGGCGGCCCACCAGCGGCTCACCGATGCCGGTGATCAGCTTGATGGCCTCGTTCACCATGACCGAGCCGATGGAGGCGCACAGCACACCCAGGACGCCGCCCTCGGCGCAGGAGGGCACCATGCCGGGCGGCGGGGGCTCGGGGTACAGGTCGCGGTACTGGGGCCCGTACTCGTTCCAGAAGACGCTGACCTGGCCGTCGAAGCGGTAGATCGAACCCCACACGTACGGCTTGTCGAGGATGACGCAGGCGTCGTTGACCAGGTACCGGGTGGCGAAGTTGTCGGTGCCGTCCAGGACCAGGTCGTAGTCGGCGAAGATCTCCAGCGCGTTGTCCGACTCCAGGCGGTCCTGGTGCAGGATGACGCGGACGCCCGGGTTGACCTCCTTGATGCTGTCCCGGGCGGACTCGGCCTTGGGGCGGCCGACGTCGCTCTGTCCGTGGATGACCTGGCGCTGGAGGTTGGACTCGTCGACGACGTCGAAGTCGATGATGCCGAGCGTGCCCACGCCCGCGGCGGCCAGGTAGAGCAGCGCCGGGGAGCCCAGGCCGCCCGCGCCGACGACCAGGACCTTGGCGTTCTTCAGGCGCTTCTGCCCGTCCATACCCACGTCGGGGATGATCAGGTGACGCGAGTAACGGCGCACCTCGTCCACGGTCAGCTCGTCAGCTGGTTCCACCAGCGGCGGCAGCGACACGGTGACTCCTCATGTCTGTTCGGGTTGCTTCGCACCGCCCGTAGCGCGGGGGCCACCGGGCGAGGGGGCGGGGAGGCGAAGCGTGCTTGCACTTATACCCAACCTAACGGGTGGGGTATTGCATTCCCGTCACCGGGAGGCGTGGAGCACACCCTTCGCGGGCCCGTCCCCGCCAGTCACAACCAACGCGGCGTGCGAGTTCATCCCCGGGGCCGCGCGTACCGGCCGGGGCGGCGGGTAGTGGTCGGGCGTACGCACGGCGACGATGTTGGGGAGGACCCCGTGGCACAGGAGAACCGTTCCGTGGGACGACGCCCGGCCGCCGGAGGGGACCCCGGGGCCGAGGTGCCCGAGGCCGACGCGGTCGAGCAGCGCGCGTCCGCCGGGGCCGACGGGGGCGGGGACGGGTGGGAGGAGCCGTCCGAGGAGAGCTTCGAGCACGCCGCCGAGGCCGACGTCGTCGAACAGGCCCGCGAGGCGGGCGCGGACGACGAGGAGCGGCGCTGACGGGGGCTCCCCCGCCCGGGACCGCGTCCTTTTTCCTCCGCTTCCTCCCGGCCGCCGATCGCGGCCCTGACCACGTGTTCGGCCGGTGCCGCACCGTGCCCGCCAGGGGCCCCGACAGGCTTCCCGCTGCTCACGGGGAACTTACGCCGGAGTAGGATGAGGGGGACCGCTGTGGAGCGCGCCACTGGCCGCGGTCCGCAAGCACTAGCCACGCAGATGTCCGGTTATGGCGTGCATCTGCCATGCCGAGTTCGGAGGGTCGGTGTGACAGCTCCTTCAGACTCCCGCGCCCGGGGAACCCGTCTGCCCCGGGTCAGGCGCCGTCGCCAGCTCCTGGCGGCGGCCCAGGAGGTCTTCGTCGCGCGCGGGTACCACGCGGCGGCGATGGACGAGATCGCCGACCGCGCCGGAGTCAGCAAACCGGTCCTGTACCAGCACTTCCCGGGGAAGCTGGAGCTGTACCTGGCCCTGCTGGAGGAACACTCCGAGGTCCTGGTCGACAAGCAGCGCGAGGCCCTGGAGAGCACGGACGACAACCGTCAGCGCGTCATCGCGAGCTTTCGCGCCTACTTCGACTTCGTCGCGGGCGACGGCGAGGCCTTCCGCCTGGTCTTCGAGTCCGACCTGCGCAACCTCCCGGCCGTGCGGGCCAAGACCGAGGAGACCTTCCAGCGCTGCGCCGAGGCCATCGGCGAGGTGATCCGCCAGGACACCAGCATCTCCGACGAGGAGGCGCACCTGCTGAGCATCGGGCTGGTCGGCATGGCCGAGACCAGCGCCCGGTACTGGCTCAACAGTCGCGGCTCCGTGCCCAAGGACGCCGCCGAGCAGCTGGTGGCCCGCCTGGCCTGGCGCGGGATCAGCGGCTGGGACCTCCACCGCGGCTCCGGCGAACAGGCCTAGCGGGCGCGACCGCCCCGAAGGCCCCGTGCGCGCACGGGGCCTTCGCCTTTCCCTGCGCTTCCCGGAAAGCGCCCCGGAACACGGAAAAGGGATTTCTTCCCACCTTCGGGCAAGGAATGCCCCAAAAAAAGGTAATCACCTCCGCTTGCGTGGGACAAGCGATTCAATTGCCGCCCTCCGGGTATCGCCGGAATGAGAAGTAACGCACTTCTCTTCGCCGTATCCGCCCGGTCCTTCGCCTCGAAGCCCCGGCGGAGCAAGCGATTTGGGGGTGAAGACGTTATGGACATGGGTCAGGGCCTGTCGACGGCCTGGCAGGCGGTGGCGAGTTTCGTGCCGCTGCTGATCGGCTTCCTGGTGATCCTGGTCCTGGGATGGATCATCGCCTGGCTGGTGGGCAAGGCGGTCGCCAAGGGTCTGCACGGAGTCGGACTGGACCGCGCCCTGCACCGCGGAGGTGTGGGCGAGTACTTCGAGCGCAGCCGGTGGAGCGCCAGCGAGCTGTGCGGAAAGATCATCTACTACGTCGGGCTGCTGTTCGTGTTCACGCTCGCGTTCAGCGTCTTCGGACCGAACCCGATCAGCACGCTGCTCAACGACGTCATCTCCTGGATCCCGCGCGGCATCGTCGCGCTGGTGATCGTGGTGGTGGCAGCGATGATCGCCAAGGCGGTCCGCGACATCGTCTCCGGCGCGCTGGGCGGCCTCTCCTACGGCCGCTTCCTGGCCAACGCCGCGGGCGTGTTCATCCTGGCCCTCGGCGTCATCGCGGCGCTGAACCAGATGGGCGTGGCGGTGACCGTCACCGTGCCGGTGCTGATCGCGGTCCTGGCCACGATCGGCGGCATCCTCGTCGTCGGCGTGGGCGGCGGCATGATCGAGCCGATGCGCTCGCGCTGGTCCCGCTGGCTGGACGTGGCCGAGCGCGAGACCGGCCGCATGAGCGAGGAGAGCAGCTACCGGGCCGGACGCGAGGCGGCCCTGGGCCGTCCGGCAGCCGCCGAGCGCACGGAGCCGCGCGAGGGCGCGACCTCCCAGAGCGCACGGCGCGGCACGGGCGGCGAGCCGCCCGCTCCCTAGCCGGGGGCGCGGACACGGAACGAGGGCGGGGCCGTGCGGCCCCGCCCTCGCCGTGTGCCGTCGGGGGCGCTCCGCGGACCGGTGCGAACGGCCCGCGGGCCCCTACAGGAACTCGGAGTCGCGCAGTTCCAGGCGGGAGAGGTGCTCGATCCGCCGGAAGGTCAGTACGACGGAGGCGATGATCGGGAGGAAGGCCAGCCAGAAAGCGGCGTTCCCGGGCCCGGTGAAGACCATCGACACCAGCGCGACGACGAAGATCAGTGCGAAAAGCGCGAAGTCGACGCGGTCCTGTTGGATCAGGACGCCGACCGGTGGGCGCGCCGCCCCATGCCGACCGCTCCTCATTCGCCTTCCTTTCTCGCGGCTCTGCGGGCCGCTCCGCCAGTTACGGCGCCTGTGGGTCCGTTTTCCGGACCGACATAACGCCGTCAGTCCCAGGTTGCATTCCGCAGGGCCCTGGTTCCGCCGCGGTGCGCCGGGCCGTCGTCGGCCGCTGTGGAGTCACCGGTACTTTTCAGCGTACGCCCGATGACGGGTTTCCACCGGAGAACGGGCAGGGGCGGGGGCCACGAGGAGCTCGGGTTGTGGACCACACCGTTCTGCGGACGCCACCAAACCTAGCGGACGAAACCGCGCTCCTTGGCCAGTCGGCAGATCGCGAGGATGCGCAGCGTCTCCCAGTCGTACTCGACCGCCTCGGAGTCCCAGCCCCGTTCGAGGCAGCCGTCGAGGAACCCGTGCAGGTAGGTGCCCAGGGTGCGGGCGTTGAGCTCGCCGCCGGAGGAGGTGATGCCTTCGCACACCTGTGCGGCGTGCTGGTCCAGCTCAGCGCACATCCAGGGTTCGATCGGGGCGCCGAGGGGGCCGATCCGGTGGAAGTCACGGGTGAGTCCGGCCAGCGGATGGCGCACGGAGGTCCCACTGGGCATGGAAGTACCTACTCGCGTGGTCAGGAGACGGAAACTTCATCGATTTTACGGCCAGTGCCCAACGAATCGTCACGAAAGTGTTGGATATTACCCGCGCTTGACCAAGGTCGCACAGGTCCCGGTCAAGGACGGGCAAGGAATCGGGCCGCCGCGACGGCGGGTCAGGCGGTCAGCCCCATGGCCTTGAGGCGGTCGGAGTGGCGGTCGGTGAGCGAGGCGAACATCCGGCTGACCGCGGCGAGGTCGCCGAGCCCCGTGCCGTCCGCGTCGTGTCCGCCGCCCCCCGCCAGGAGCGCGGCAAGCCGGGGGCGCGAGACCGCCACCGCCTGCGCCTGACTGAGCGCCTCGCCGACCAGGCGGCGCGCCCACAGGGACAGGCGTCCGACCAGTCTGGGGTCCTTTTCCACGGCGGCGCGCACCGTCGCGGAGACGAACTCGGCCCGGCCGGTCTCGGCCAGCACGCCCTCGACCAGGGTGCGCGTCTCCTCGTCGGCCAGCTCGGCGACCTTGCGGTAGAAGTCCCCCGCGATGCCCTCGCCGACGTAGGTCTTGACCAGGCTCTCCAGCCAGCTCTGCGGCTCGGTCCTGGCGTGCCAGGCGTCCAGCGGCTCCACGAAGGGCGCCATGGCCTCCTCGGGCACGGTGCCCAGCTCCTCCAGCCGGTCGCGGAGCGACTGGTAGTGCGCCTGCTCCGTGGCGGCGAGGGCGGCGAGCTGACCCTTGGAGCGCAGCGACGGGGCCAGGCCCGCGTCGTCGGCGAGGCGGAAGAAGGAGCCGAGCTCCGCGTAGGCGAGCAGGCCGAGCAGGTCGATCACGCCGGGCTCGGCGGAGGGGCCGTGGGTCATGCCCGCCAGGGTATCGCCAGGCCGTCCGGGCGCCGAACCGGGGACTAAACGGACCGAAGGCACGGTTGTACACGCCGGGAGCGGGTACGGTCCAAGCCGTCCACAGCCCGGTGAACTGGTATGTCCACCTGGCGAGTCACCAGCTAGACTCTGCGTGATGACCGGTGTGTGCGCCCGACGCGGACATCTCCCTCACACACGCGGGATCTCCCACGTACCGGCGCCGCGGAGGCGGCGCCCGCACAGGCGCGGACCCCACCGACGGTGGCCCGGACCGCGCGAGGAACAACGACGAACCACGGATGCACCCCGTTCCGAGCGGGGACGGTCCCGATCCGCGGCCGGACAACCCCTGCGCCGCACGGGACATCACGGCAGCGCCACCGCACCGTTCCGCGAGAGGAACGACCGGTGAGCCGCGCCCCCGCGGCGGCCAGGAGCCGTCCGCGACCGCATCCCGCCGCGGCCACGCCAACGTTGCGGCCCGCCAAGATGGAGGCTTGAGCCCTGAGCAGCACAGCAGAGACGACCAAACCCAAGACGACCTTCCGCGACCTCGGTGTGAACACCGAGCTCGCGGACGCCCTGGAGGCGGAGGGGATCGTCGAGCCCTTCCTCATCCAGGAACTCGCCCTGCCGATCGCGCTGGGCGGCAGCGACATCATCGGCCAGGCCCGTACCGGCACCGGTAAGACCCTGGCCTTCGGCCTGCCCCTGCTCCAGCGGTCCCAGAAGGACCCCGGCACGCCCAAGCGGCCGCGCGCCCTGGTCGTGGTCCCCACCCGCGAGCTGGCCATCCAGGTCGCCGCGGACCTGACCACCGCCAGCAAGCGCAGCGGGACCCGCATCCTGACCGTCTACGGCGGCCGCTCCTACGAGCCGCAGGTCAACGGGCTCAAGGAGGGCACCGACGTCGTCGTCGGGACCCCGGGCCGCCTGCTGGACCTGGAGAAGCAGAAGCACCTGCGCCTGGACGGGGTGTCCGCGGTGGTGCTGGACGAGGCCGACAAGATGCTCGACCTGGGCTTCCTGCCCGACATCGAGCGCATCCTCACCAAGACCCCGGACGAGCGCCAGACCATGCTCTTCTCGGCCACCATGCCGAGCGAGATCGTCTCCCTGTCGCGCAAGTACCTGCACCGCCCCACGCACGTGCGGGCGAGCGACGACGACGAGATCGACGGCTCGGCCATCACGGGGCAGATCACGCAGCACGCGTTCCGCACCCACCAGATGGACAAGATCGAGATGCTCGCCCGCCTGCTCCAGGCCAGCGACCACGGCCAGAGCATGGTGTTCTGCCAGACCAAGCGGGCCTGCGACCGGGTGGCGGGCGACCTGGAGGCGCGCGGGTTCGCCGTCGCGGCCGTCCACGGCGACCTGGGGCAGAGCCAGCGCGAGCGGGCCCTGCGGGCCTTCCGCAACGGCAAGATCAACATCCTGGTCGCCACCGACGTGGCCGCCCGGGGACTGGACGTGGACGACGTCACGCACGTGGTCAACTACGAGACCCCCGAGGACGAGAAGACCTACACGCACCGCATCGGCCGCACCGGCCGGGCCGGGCGCAGCGGCACCGCCGTCACCTTCGTGGACTGGCAGGAGATGCCGCGCTGGAAGCTGATCAACGGCGCCTTGGGCCTGCCCTTCCACGAGCCGGAGGAGACCTACTCCACCTCGCCGCACTTCTTCGAGGCGCTGCGGATCCCGGCCGGGACCAAGGGCAAGCTGGCCGAGGACCGGCGCGACGAGCACGCGGGCCTGGAGGCCGAGGAGATCGAGGACATCGGCGACACCGGGGTGGCCCGCGGTGAGCGCGGCGGCCGGCGTGGCCGGAGCCGCGGCGAGGGCGCCCGCTCGGGCGGCGGACGCGGTGAGAGCGTCCGTGACGAGGGCGGGCGCGGCCGCGGCCGCAACCGTTCGCGCCGGCGCACCCGCGGCGGCCAGAGCGCGGCCGGGGCCGAGACCGCCCCGGGCGCGAAGCCCGAGAGCGCGCCCGCGGTCCAGGAGGCGCCGCGCGAGGGCGCGGCCCCCTCCGACGAGGGCGCGCGCAGGGTACGCCGCCGCCGCCGCACCCGCGGCGCGGTCCGCAGGGACCCCGAGAACACCTGACCCCTCCCGGCGCCCGCCCGTGGCGGGCGTCGCGGCCGTGCGCCCCGCGGCCCGGTCGCGGGGCACTGGGACCGACGTCCGCGCCGGTCCCGGTCCTCGGCCACGGCCCGGGTTGTCTCTGCCCGGGCCGGCGATCGTCTAGGGTGACCCGACGTGAGTACACCTCAGTTCATCGACCTGCCACCGGGCGTGCGACGCGCCGATCTGAACCTGTCGTACGGTCCGGTGGCCGCCCTGCGGGCGCTGCCCACCTCCGGCGGCCCCGAACTGGCCCCCGCTGTCCTGGTGCACGGGTTCACCGGCAGCAAGGAGGACTTCATCGCCCTCCTCCAGAGCCTGGCCCAGGCCGGGCGGGAGGTGGTCGCGATCGACCTTCCCGGCACCTACGAGTCGCCGGGCCCCGAATCCCTCTCCCCTCCCCCGGGCGTGCGCAGACCGGACTACGGCCTGCCCTCCCTGGGCGCGGTGGTCGCCGAGGTCATGGACCAGGTCGGTGACGGCGGCCCCGTCCACCTGCTGGGCCACTCCTTCGGCGGGCTGGTCTCCCGGGAGGCCGCGCTGGTGGAGATGGCTCCGCTGGCCTCGCTCACCCTCCTGTGCTCGGGCCCCGGCGCCCTGAGCGGCCCGGGCGCGCGCACGGCGAGCGCCCTCGTCGCCGCCGTGTCCATCAACCCCACCGCCGAGCGGCTCCGCGAGCTGTGGGAGGAGCAGTTCGACTCCATGGCGCGGACCCGCAGCCCCCGGGCCGAGATCCGCGAGTTCCTGCGCGAGCGGCTGCTGAGCAGCAGCGCCGTGGGCCTGATGCACACGGCCGAGGAGCTGATGTCCGCGCCGGACCGCGTGGACGAGGTGGCCCGGCTGGAGGCCCCCAAGCTGGTCCTGTACGGCGAGAACGACGACGCCTGGCCGCTGGAGGAGCAGGACCGGATGGCCGAGCGGCTGGGCGCCAAGCGCATCGTGGTGCCCGGTGCCGGGCACTCCCCCAACGTGGAGGCGCCCGAGACCGTCGCGAGCGCGCTGACCGCGTTCTGGAACGAGGCGGAGTCGGTGGGCCGCCGCTGACCCCGGCCCGCACGGCGACGGCCGCCGTCCCGTCCGGGCGACGGGGCGGCGGCCGGACGGGGGCGGGGCCCCGGGAGGTCCTTGCTCAGACCCAGGAGTCGAAGTTCTTGCCCTCGGCCGCCGCGGTGGTGGCCGGACCGCGGTCGGGCAGGATGCGCGTGTCCGGGGGCAGGGACAGCAGCGCCTCGCCGATGGAGGCGAGCTGCGTGGTGTAGTCGATGTAGGTGTTGCCGACCATGCCGGGCTCGCCCTTGCGCAGGGTGTCGCCGCCGAAGACGACGCCGCGCTCGCCCAGGTAGTAGCCGACGGTGCCCGGGGAGGTTCCGGGCAGGGCCAGGACGTCGATGTGCAGCTTGCCGATGTCGAGGGCGCCCTGGCCCTCCACCTCGATCTCGGGGCGGTGCTCGGCGCCGTGGTGGCGGCGCCAGGCGCGCATCTCGCGGGGGTGCAGCGCGATGGGGGCCTCGGACTCCTCGGCGACCTTGATGGCCGACTCGATGTGCGGGCTGTAGGCGTTGGTGCAGGCCACCAGGTAGACCTCGCGCTCACCGACGGCCGCCAGGACCGCCTCGGCGTCGTGGCCGGGGTCGATGACGACGACGCCCTCGTCGTCGGCGTCGATGATCCAGGTGTTGCTGACGACCGGGTACTCCTCGCCGTCGAACTCGAAGGTCCCGGCGGTGCGCACGCGCGTGATGCCGTCGGCGTCGGGGCCGGTCACTCCGGCCTCCTCGCCCTCGTCCGCGAAGACGTCGGCCTTCACCGGCACCTCGTCCTCGGCGTCCTCAGCGTCCTCTGCTTCCTTGGCGGACTCGTCGTCCTCGGCGGAGTCCTCGGAGCCGTCCGCCTCACCGGCCTCGTCCGTCTTCTCGTCGTCGGCGGGGTCCCCGGCGTCCTCGTCCTTCTCCGCCTCGGCGGGCTCCCCGGCGTCGGCGGCGGGCTCCGCGGCGCCGTCGTCAGCGGCCTCCGCAGCGGCCTCGGCGGTCCCGGCCGGGTCCTTCGCCGCGTCCTCCGTGTCCCCGTCCCCGCCTGCGGCGGCGGTCTCCTCGCGCTCCGCCGCGGCCTCCGCAGCGGAATCGGTGGCCTCCTGGCCCTCCTGCTTCTTCGACTTCCGATTCCAGAACACGGCTCAGACCTCTCGACTTCGTCCGGGTATGGGTGGTTGCGCTGCGACCATTGTCGCGCTCCCGCACAGTGGTCGGTACCGTACCGGACCCCGGGGCGGCGACACGCGGTTCACCCCCGCAGAAGGGGGACCCCCGTCGCGGGCGCCACCAGCCGTTCGAACGCCTCCGGGTCGGTGGTCCTGCACCCCAGGCGGCGGCCGGTGAGGCTTCCGTGGTCGTCGCTGGAACCGGTGACCAGCACGCCCAGCTCCTCGGCCACGCCCCGCCAGTGGCGGGCCTGGTGCCGGTTGTGCGAGGGGTGGTCGGCCTCGATGGCCCCCAGTCCCGCCCCGGCCATGCGCTCCACGAGTTCGAGGGGGACCGCGCCGTTGAGGGCGCCCTCCGCCCGCCCCGGGTGCGCCAGCGAGCAGACCCCGCCCGCCGCCCGGACCAGCTCCACCGCGCGGACCGGGTCGATCGCGTACCGCGAGACGTGGGCCGGACCGCCGGAGCCGATCCAGAGGTCGAAGGCGTCCTGCACGTCCTTGGCCGCGCCCGCCTCCACGATCGCGCGGGCCAGGTGCGGGCGGCCGATCGTGTTGGCGTCGGCGTACTCGTCGCGGCCGGCGCCCGCGATCTCCAGCACCCGCTCCCAGGTGACGCCGACCCCGTGCTCGTGGAGCTTGCGGACCATCTCCTCGGCGCGGGAGGCGCGGTCGGAGCGGACCCGGCGCAGTTCGCCGTCGAGCGCGGGGTCCTCGGGGTCGAACAGGTAGCACACCAGGTGGACGCTGGATCCGGCGTGGGCGCAGGAGAGCTCCATCCCGGGGACCAGGGTGAACCCGGGGGGCAGGTGCTCGGCCGCCTCCCGGATACCGCCGACCGTGTCGTGGTCGGTGAGGGCGAGCACGTCGAGGCCCGCGGCGACCGCGTGCTCGACGACTTCGGCGGGTGTGTCGGTTCCGTCGGAGACCGAGCTGTGGGCGTGCAGGTCGATACGTGTCACCGGGCGATTGTACGTAGGGCGCGGTCGGGCGCGCTCGGCCGGGGCGGAACCCCCCGCCGGTTCAGTCCGCGTCCCGCCGGGGGGCCAGGGCCCGGGTGAGGAACGGGCTGGGGGCGCCGAAGGGCGGTTCCAGGGAGAGACCGCCGTCGCGGATGTCGCGCAGGTCCCGCAGGGAGCCGATCTCACACATGAGCACGCCGGTGTCGGCGGAGGCGAAGACCAGCCACAGCCACTGGGCGAGCGCCTCGCCGGTGTAGACGGCGCGGTCGGGGCCCACGTCCAGGCTCCACAGGGCGATCTCGTGGCCGTCGAAGCGGACCTTGGCGTCGGCGGCGGAGGCGTCGAAGCCGTGGCCGGGGTCGGGGCCCTCCAGCCCGGCGAGGCGGGCGCCGAGCCCGACCCCCGGGTCCTCGGCGACGATGACCACCTCGCCGACACCGCCGACCAGGTCGGGCCCGGAGAGGGCCACGGCCGTGGCGAGGGCGCCGCTGCGGTCGTCACCGGCCTCGGCGAAGCCGGTGACCACCCAGTTGGCGGGCAGCGGCCAGGGGATCCAGACCGGGACGTGCGCCTGGGGCAGGAGCGCCTCCAGAGCGGCCGCCCCGGGGGCGCGCACCTCCTGGAGGGGCGCCACCGGGCCGTGGGCGTCACACTGCCAGGCGCTGGTCCACAGCCCCGGAGGCTGGACCGCGCGCCCGCAGCGGGGACACGTGGGCTCGGACTTCATGCTGCTCAGGGGTCTACCCGAGGGGACCGGCCGGAAAACGCGCCGTGGGCGGGCCGCCGGAGCGGCCCGCCCACGGGCGGCGGCAGCGATCCTACTGCTGCTGGCGCTTCTTGTTGGCCGTCATGCGGCCGCGCTCCTTCTGGTCCAGGACGACCTTGCGGATGCGCACGTGCTCGGGGGTGACCTCCACGCACTCGTCCTCGCGGCAGAACTCCAGGGCCTGCTCCAGGGACAGCTTGCGCGGCGGCACCAGGCGCACCAGCTCGTCGCCGGTGGCCGAGCGCATGTTGGTGAGCTTCTTCTCCTTGGTGATGTTGACGTCCATGTCGTCGGCGCGCGAGTTCTCGCCCACGATCATGCCCTCGTAGACCTCGGTGCCCGGCTCGACGAAGAGCGTGCCGCGCTCCTGGAGGTTGAACATCGCGAACGCGACGGCGGCGCCGGCGCGGTCGGCCACCAGCGACCCGTTGGGGCGGGTGCGCAGCTCGCCGAACCACGGCTCGAACTTCTCGAAGACGTGGTGGGCGATGCCGGTGCCGCGGGTCTCGGTGAGGAACTCGGTGCGGAAGCCGATGAGGCCGCGGGAGGGCACCAGCCAGTCCATGCGCACCCAGCCGGTGCCGTGGTTGACCATGTTCTCCATGCGGCCCTTGCGGATGCTGAGCAGCTGCGTGATGGCGCCCATGTACTCCTCGGGGGCGTCCACGGTGAGGCGCTCGACGGGCTCGTGCACCTTGCCGTCCACGACCCGGGTGACCACCTGCGGCTTGCCGACGGTCAGCTCGTAGCCCTCGCGGCGCATCTGCTCGACCAGGATGGCCAGCGCCAGCTCGCCGCGGCCCTGCACCTCCCAGGCGTCGGGGCGCTCGGTGGGCAGGACCCGCAGGGAGACGTTGCCGACGAGCTCCTTGTCGAGGCGGTCCTTGACCAGGCGCGCGGTGACCTTGGCGCCCTTGACCTTGCCGACCAGCGGCGAGGTGTTGGTGCCGATGGTCATGGAGATGGCGGGCTCGTCCACCTGGATGAGCGGCAGCGGGACCGGGTTCTCCAGGTCGGCGAGGGTCTCGCCGATCATGATGTCCTCGATACCGGCGATGGCGACGATGTCGCCGGGCCCGGCCTTCTCGGCGGGCTTGCGCTCCAGGCCCTCGGTCATGAGCAGCTCGGTGATCTTGACCTGCTGGGTGCTGCCGTCGGTGCGGATCCACGCGACCTGCTGGCCCTTGCGCAGCTCGCCCTGCTGGATGCGGCACAGCGCCAGGCGGCCCAGGAACGGGGAGGCGTCCAGGTTGGTCACGTGCGCCTGGAGCGGGGCCTCGGGGATGTACTCGGGGGCCGGGATGGTGTCCAGGATGGTGCTGAACAGCGGCACGAGGTTGTCGTTGTCGGGCACCGTGCCGTTGGCGGGGCGCTCCAGGGAGGCCTTGCCGTCGCGGGCGCAGGCGTAGACGATCGGGAACTCGATCTGCGACTCGTCGGCGTCCAGGTCCATGAACAGCTCGTAGGTGTCGTCCACGACCTCGGCGATCCGGCTGTCGGGCCGGTCGACCTTGTTGATCACGAGGATGACGGGGAGCTTGGCCTGGAGGGCCTTGCGCAGCACGAAGCGGGTCTGCGGGAGGGGGCCCTCGCTGGCGTCCACGAGCAGGACCACGCCGTCGACCATCGACAGCCCGCGCTCGACCTCGCCGCCGAAGTCGGCGTGGCCGGGGGTGTCGATGATGTTGATGACCACGTCCTCGCCCTCGGGCGTGGTGTAGTGGACGGCCGTGTTCTTGGCGAGAATGGTGATGCCCTTCTCGCGCTCCAGGTCGTTGGAGTCCATCACCCGGTCGTCGACGTCCTGGTTCTCCCGGAACACACCGGACTGCCAGAGCATGGCGTCAACGAGGGTCGTCTTGCCGTGGTCCACATGGGCCACGATCGCGACGTTGCGGAGGTCGCTGCGGCGTGCGGAGCCCTCGACGGGCGTAGCGCTGGACATGGGAAAGCTCGATCTCCTGGTACTGGGAAGAACCGCGGAGTGCCACGGCCCACCGCCAGTTTATGCGGTCATGGTGGACTGCTGGGGAAACGTGCAGGCCGCCGCCGTCACGGCCCGGTGGAAGCACGCCCCCGTGAAGGTGAGCGCCGTGGATGATGGCCCGGTGAAGGCGGAACCCGGTGGAGTGCGCGGCGGCACCGGAGTGCGTTCGTTCGCCCGCGGGGGTCAGGAACGGGGAACGGCGCCCGGGGCGAGCAGGGGTTCGACGAGGTCGAGGAAGGGCACGTCGGCGGGCAGCCAGTCCGGGCCGCGCAGCTCGTCGGCGGCGAGCCAGCGCAGGGACAGGTGCTCCAGGGGCCGGGGCTCCCCCGCGACCAGTTCCACGCGCCAGAGCCGCAGCACGGCGGGGCGCGTGTGCCTCCTGGCGGGCGCGGGGAAGGGCGCGTCCGCGCCGAGCTGGTGCAGGGGGCGGACGGTGGCGCCGAGTTCCTCGCGGCACTCGCGGACCAGGGCCTGCTCCGGGGTCTCCCCCGGGTCGACCTTGCCGCCGGGGAACTCCCACCGGCCGCGCAGGGCCTCGGGTTCGGCGCGCTGGGCGGCCAGGACGCGGCCGTCACGGACGAGGACGGCGCCCACCACGATCAGGGTCTGCTGTTCCACGGTTGCGAGCCTAGCCAGGACCGGTGACGTTCGGGGCGGCGGGTGTGGACCCGGGCGCCGACGCGGAGAGGCCGGCGCCCGGGGGTGCCGCCGCTCTCCGGGGGGAGTGGAGAGAGCGTCGGCCTCCGATGTGGCTGGCGGTCCGGCCGGGACGGGACGCGCGCGCCCGGAACCGGAAGGTCGGGGCAGAGCCTATGCCGCCGGGCGGACGCGCGTGAGGGGTATCGGCGAACGTTCACCTCCTCTTCCCGTGGCGTGCGGTCAGGGGGCGTCCGGGACAGGGGGCTCCTGCGGCGGCCGACCGGCCGTCCGCAGCCGGTGCGCCAGGGCCGTGTGCCTGCGCCCGGAGGAGGCGTTGCGCACCGCCTGGGCCAGGGCGCGGCGGGAGCCGACGAGGACGACCAGCTTCTTGGCCCTGGTGACGGCCGTGTAGAGCAGGTTGCGCTGGAGCATCATCCAGGCGCTGGTGGTGACCGGAACGACCACCGCGGGGTACTCGCTGCCCTGGGAGCGGTGCACGGTGATGGCGTAGGCGTGGGCGAGCTCGTCGAGTTCGGCGAAGTCGTAGGAGATCTCCTCGTCCTCGTCGGTGCGGACCAGGACCTCCTGGGCGACCGGGTCGAGCCCCGTGACCACGCCGAGCGTTCCGTTGAACACCCCGTTCCCGCCCTTGTCGTAGTTGTTGCGGACCTGGGTGACCTTGTCGCCGACGCGGAAGACGCGCCCGCCGAACCGGCGTTCGGGGACGTGCTCGCCGGAGGGGGTCACGGCTGCCTGGAGGGCCGTGTTGAGGTTGGCGGCCCCGGCCGGGCCGCCCTTCATGGGGGTGAGGACCTGCACGTCCCGGCGCGGATCGAGGCCGAACCGGCGCGGGATGCGGCGGGCGACCACGTCCACGGTCATCTCGGCCGCGTCCTCGGTCTCCTCGCACGGGAAGAGGAAGAAGTCGGACATGCCGTGGAACTCCGGCTGCTCACCGCCGTTGATCCGGTGGGCGTTGGTGATCACCCCGGAGTTCTGGGCCTGGCGGAAGACGTGGGTCAGGCGCACGCTCGGCACGGGCGAGTCCCCGTCCAGCAGGTCGCGCAGCACCTGGCCCGCGCCCACCGAGGGCAGCTGGTCCACGTCGCCGACGAACAGCAGGTGCGCCCCGGGCGGGACCGCCTTGACCAGCTTGTTGGCCAGGATCACGTCCAGCATGGAGGCCTCGTCCACCACCAGCAGGTCGCAGTCGAGGGGGTTGTCGCGGTCGTAGGCGGCGTCGCCGCCCGGGCGGAGTTCGAGGAGCCGGTGCACCGTGCGGGCCTCGATGCCGGTCATCTCGGTGAGGCGCTTGGCGGCGCGCCCGGTGGGCGCGGCCAGGACGATCGTGGCGTGCTTGGCCATGGCCATGGTGACGATGGAGGCCACCGTGAAGGACTTGCCGCAGCCGGGCCCGCCGGTGAGAACGCACACCTTCTCCGACAGGGCCAGCCGCACGGCCTCCCTCTGTGCCTCGGCGAGGTCGGCGCGCGTGCGCGAACGCAGCCAGTCCAGGGCCACGTCCCAGTCCACCCCGGCGAACGCGGGCATGCGGTCCGCCGGGGCGTGGAGCAGGCCGCGCAGGCCGGAGGCGAGGCCGATCTCGGCGCGGTGCATGGGCAGCAGGTAGACGGCGCGCACCGGCTCGCCCTCGGGCCCGGGCACGGTCTCGCGGACCACGCCCTCGGTGGCCACGAGTTCGGCCACGCACTCGATCACCAGCCCGGCCTCCACCTGGAGGATCTTCACAGCCGCCGAGATGAGCTTCTCCTCGGGCAGGTAGACGTGCCCGTCGCCGGTGGACTCCGAGAGGGTGAACTGGATGCCCGCCATGACCCGCTGCGGGCTGTCGTGCGGGATGCCGACCGCGCGGGCGATGGTGTCGGCGGTCTTGAAGCCGATCCCCCACACGTCGGTGGCCAGGCGGTAGGGCTCCTTCTGCACGATCTGGATGGAGGCGTCGCCGTACTTCTTGTAGATGCGCACGGCCAGGGAGGTGGTGACCTCCACGCCCTGGAGGAAGACCATCACCTCCTTGATGGCCTTCTGCTCCTCCCAGGCGTCGGCGATGAGCCGGGTGCGCTTGGGCCCCAGGCCCGGGACCTCGATGAGCCGTTCGGGGTGCTCCTCGATGACCTCCAGGGCGTCGGTGCCGAAGTGGTCGACGATCCGCTCGGCCATCTTGGGGCCGATCCCCTTGATCAGGCCGGAGCCGAGGTAGCGGCGGATGCCCTGGACCGTGGCGGGCAGGACGGTCGTGTAGTCGTCCACGTGGAACTGGCGGCCGTACTGCGGGTGGGAGCCCCAGCGGCCGTGCATGCGCAGCGCCTCTCCGGGCTGGACGCCCATGAGGGAGCCCACGACGGTGAGGAGGTCGTGCGCGCCCCGGCCCGTGTCGACCTTGGCGACGGTGTAGCCGTTCTCCTCGTTGGCGTAGGTGACCCGCTCCAGGACGCCCTGGACGACGGCTGGTCGGAAGGTCGCGTCGGGCACGTGGCCGTCCTCTCCTCGTTCACACCCTCTCCGGGGCCCGCGGGGCCGGTCCGCCGGGCTCCGGCGCGCCGTCGCCCAGCGCCGCGAGCACGCGGTCTCGGTCGGCCCGGCGCAGGCTCCCCGCCACCAGGACGTAGGAGTGTTTGAGCATCTCCAGGATCTCGTCCTCGGGCACCGTGCCGTCCAGGAGCACGGAGTTCCAGTGCTTCTTGTTCATGTGGTACCCGGGCGTGACGGCGGGGAACTGGTCGCGCAGTTCCAGGGCCAGCTCCGGTTCGCACTTGAGGTTGACCGTGGCGGGGCCGTTGCCGTCGTCTCCCCCCATGAGCAGGGCGAACATCTTCTGCCCGGCCACCTTGTAGACCAGGTAGCCGGGGCCGAAGGGTTCGGTCTCCCCGGCCTCGGGGAACCACAGGGCGGCGTCGATGAACTGTCCGGGGGTCATGCGGAGCTCCCTTCCTCCCCTACGACAGTGCCAGAGACCGCCGACGTTCGGCGGACCCGGCTCCGGCCTGTGGACAACCCGCGCGGGAGCGGCTCAGTCCTGGTCGTCGGCCAGCGCGGCCACCCGCAGGGCCACCTCCTGGGCCCGCACGAGGGAGTCGAGCGTCTCGGCGCTCTGCTCGTGCACGGCGCCCGCCTCGGCCGCCTCGGCGGCGATCGCGTCGAGCTCCCGGGCCGAACGGCGGTCCTGGTCGTCCAGCTCGGCGGCGCGCACGCGGTCCGCGTAGTCCTCCAGGACGGCGATCCGCGCCGTCACCTCGGCCGTCTCGGCGGCCAGGACGGCACCGGCGCGGGCGGCGGCCTCGCGGCTGCGCTCCCCGGGCGTGGGGGTGCGGGCGATCCGCTCCCTGACCCGGGTCTGGTGGAGGAGGCTGCGCGCGAGGGACCACTCCACGTCGGCCAGCACCACGCGGTTGCGGACGGTGTCCAGCAGGAGCCCGCGCTCGTGCAGCGGTGAGCCCAGGACCGCGTCCGCGGCCCTCTGCGCGCGCTCCAGGAGGGCGCGGGACTCCTCGTCGAGCGCTCCGGGGGACACGAACTCCCCCTCCGAGGCCGTCACGATCCGTACGGGGTCGCGCTCCCTCTCCGCGCGCTGGTGGCGTGTGCGGACCGCGACCGCGCCCGCCACCGCCAGGGAGGAGGCCGTGACGAGGGCGAGTTCGGCACCCAACGGCAGGTCCAGGACCAACCAGCACGTGACGAGGGCCCACAGGAGTGCGTAGACCACCCGGGCGAACGCCTTGTCGCGTCCGCTGACGCCGGTGCCGCGCCGGGGGCGTCCGCCGCGCACCGCTTCCAGGGCCAGACCCAGTCTCCGGGCCCGCTCCTCGGGGAGGGAGGGGTTGAGCGTGGGCCTGCCCTCGTGTCCGAGTTCGCCGACCAGGCCGGCCAGCGGCAGGAGCAGGGACCGCACCTCGACCCCGCGGCCGGTGAGGACGAGCACCCCGTGGGCGTCGCGTTCGGCCAGGCCCTGGGCGATGAGGGGTGCGCTCTCCCCCGGTTCGCGGACGTCGGGGCACCACACGTCCCGCCGGTCGCCCAGGGGCACGGCGAGGCGGATCGACCGGCGCATGGCGGAGGTGAGGATGACGTTGTACCCGCCGGAGAGGGTGAGCTCCATCGCGTCCTTCCCGGTTCGGGCGCGTGACCACGCATGGGCTTTACGACATCTTTATACCGAAACCTCCTGTCGTGTAGGGGTTTTCGACCACGCCGACCCGCGTCGCCGCGCCCGCGGCGGGTAGGATCGCGTCTCCTGCGTCCCCGGTGGGACGTGTCCCCGGTGGAGAGGGAGTCCCCATGAAGGCGCGAGGCGTGCGCAGACTCGACCCCCTGGAGCCGGACGACCCCCGCGAGATCGGCGGGCACCGGGTGCGGGGGCGGATCGGCTCCGGGGGGATGGGCACGGTCTACGCCGCCGACTCCCCCGGCGTGCACGGCTACCTGGCGGTCAAGGTCGTGCACGCCGAGCAGGCGGCGGACCGGCGCTTCCGGGAGCGCTTCGCGCACGAGGCCCGCCTCCTGGCCAGGGTGAACAGCCCCTCGGTGGCGCGGTTCGTGCGCGCCGACGTGGAGGCGCCGCGGCCGTGGATGATCACCGAGTACGTGCCGGGGCCCACCCTGCGCCACCACGTGGAGCGGTACGGCCGTCTGCGCGGGGGGATGCTCCTGGGTCTGGCCGTGGGCACCGCCGAGGCGCTGCGGGCCGTCCACGCGGCCGGGGTGGTCCACCGCGACCTCAAGCCCAGCAACGTGGTGCTCTCGGGCCGGGGGCCCAAACTGCTGGACTTCGGGATCGCGCATCCGGTGGAGGACCCCGACCCCACCAAGTGGATACGTCTGCGGCGGATGCGCCGCGCCTACCGGGACCTGGGGCTGCCCTCGCCGGAGGGGCTGGCCGACGGGCGGGTCAGCGAGCGGGTCGACCGGCTGGGCACCCCGGGGTGGATCAGCCCCGAGCAGTACCGGCGCCAGCCCACCGCGCAGAGCGCGGACGTGTTCCTGTGGGGCGCGACGGTGGCCTTCGCGGCGGCCGGGCACGACCCGTTCGGGCGGGCGGGGGCCAAGGAGATGGCCCGGCGCGTGATGTTCGAGGAGCCGGACCTGGAGTACCTGCCGCCCGGCCTGGAGCGGCTGGTGCTGGCCGCGATGTCCAAGGACCCCGAGGAGCGGCCCGACTCCGCCGGGCTGCTGAGCGCCGCCTTGGGCCTGGAGAACGCCGGGGGCGGGGTGCGCGCGTCCGGGGAGGGCGGGGACGCGGCCGTCGCGGGGGCGGCGGCCGTACGGGGGCTGCTGGAGCGGCGGTGGACCGAGGCGGCGGTGCGCCCGCCGAGGCCCCCGCGGGCCGGGCTGTTCGGCCGCGGGGAGGGCTGAGGGGGCTGTGGACAGCCCCCGGTCAGAGGAGCCCGTAGTGGGCGCGGCCCTCGCGGGAGAGCATGTACGCCACCATCATGACCGCGAAGCCCAGCGGGACGAGCGCCAGGATGTCCCCGGACAGCACGGTCCACAGCAGGAGCGCGCCCGCCGCGCCCTGGAAGAGCACCACGCCCCAGAACACGCCGACCGTGCGGCGCCGGATCCTGCCCGCCAGGAGCGTGGACAGCAGCCCGTACACGCCCGTGACCGCCGCCATGACGACCATCATGGCGCGCATGGCCTCGGCGCTGACGGCGAGCTCCAGCCCCTCCTGGGCGGCGAGCTCGGCCTGCTGGCTCAGCGCCTCGTCCATCGCGTCGGCCGGGACGCTGAGCCCCATGAGGAAGAGCCCGGACAGGGCGAGGCCGCAGGCGCCGCCCACGAACATCAGGGCGCGGACGACGGCCACCTTCCGGGGAAGGGGGGCGTCGGGGTGGAGCGCGCCGAAACCGGCCCCGGAGCCGGGCGCACCGTACGGCGGGACGCCGCCCGCGCCCTGTGTCCCGTTGGGGTCGTACGGGTCCTGGCCAGAGGAAAACACGGACGTCCTCCGAGGGATGTCGAGACGGCTTGTCCCAACCAATGGTAGGGGTCCGGGGCGCGCGAGGCGCGGCTCCGGGCGGACCACGGGAGCCGTCCGGTAACGGAGCGCGATACGGGCAGGCCGAAAGCCGGTATCGGAACCGCGGATTCTGCAAATCGTAACCGTGGGAACCATGTGCCCCGGCCCCGGCGGCTCTAGTGTGAACCTCTCCGGGCCTGTCCGCCCTCCCCCGTCCGCCCCGGCGGATCCCCCGTCCCCGCCCGCGAAGGAGCCCCGCAACGATGTCCAGACTCGTGCGCGCCTCGGCCGCGCTGGTGCTGACCGGCGCCCTGGTGGTGCCGTCCGCCCCCGCGGCCGGAGCGCCCGTCCCCATGAACCCGGGGGACGGCGCCGACTTCACCCTGACGATCCTGCACGCCAACGACCCCGAGTCCCAGCTCCTGTCCGCCTCCGGGCAGGAGGACTTCGGCGGTGCCGCCCGCTTCACGACGCTGCTCGACCGGCTGCGCGAGGCCGAGGGCGGCGGCGCCGCGGCCGGGGAGGACGAGGCCGACGAGCGCGGCGTCGTCACGGTCAACGCGGGGGACATGTACCTGCCGGGGCCGGAGTTCGCCGCCTCCCGGGAGGAGGGCGCCCCCTTCTACGACGCCCTCGCCGCCGACCACGCGGACTACGACGCGGTCTCCATGGGCAACCACGAGTTCGACTTCGGCCCGGACGTGTACGCCGACTTCCTCGGACAGCTGGGCGGGGACGCAGCGGTGGTGGCCGCCAACGTGGACGTGTCCGCCGAGCCGCGCCTGGCCGCCCTTGCGGACGCGGGCCGGATCGCGCCCAGCACCGTGGTGGAGGCCTCCGGCCACGAGGTCGGCGTCGTGGGCGCGCTGTACCCGCCGCTGGACACCGTCACCAGTCCCCGTGACGTGGTGGTGGAGGACCTCGTCGCCCCCGTGCAGGCCGAGGTCGACCGGCTGACCGCCGAGGGCGTGGACAAGGTCGTCCTCCTCTCGCACCTCCAGGGGATCGCCTACGAGGAGCGCGTGGCCCGCGAGCTGACCGGCGTCGACGTCATCGTCGCTGGCGGCGGCCACGAGGTGATGGCGGGCCCCGAGGACGCCCTGGTGCCCGGCGACGAGGTCACGGCGCACCCGGAGAGCGGCGAGCCGCTGACCTACCCGCTCATGGCCACCAACCCCGAGGGCGTCGAGGTGCCCATCGTCACCGCCGGGTCGAACTACAAGTACGTGGGCCGCCTGGTCGTGAACTTCGACGGAGGCGACCTGGTGTCGGTCTCCGAGCGCTCGGGTCCGGTCCGGGTCTCCGGCGTCGGCGAGGACGCGGTGGAGCCCCACCCCGAGGTGGAGTCGCGGGTCACCGCGCCCGTGTCGGAGTACGTGGCGGGCCTGGCTGAGACGGAGGTGGCCGCCAGCGAGGTCGACCTGAACGGCGTCCAGAACCCCGGCGTGCGCACCCAGGAGACCAACCTGGGCAACCTGGTGGCCGACGCGCTGCTGGACACCGGCGTGCGCAACGCCGGCGAGTACGGCGTGCCCGCTCCGCAGATCGGCATCCAGAACGGCGGCGGCATCCGCAACGCCTCCGTGCTCCCGGCCGGTCCGCTGACCGCGCTGGACACCTACTCGATCGCCCCGTTCGCCAACCAGGTCGCGGTGGTCCCCGACATCCCGCGCCCGCAGGTCAAGGAGCTGCTGGAGCAGGGCGTGTCCGCGGCTCCCGCGGCCAGCGGCGCGTTCATGCAGGTCGCCGGGGTCAACTTCGCCTACGACCCCGGGCGCACTGCGCAGGTGGTGGACGAGGAGGGCACCGTGACCACGCCCGGCGAGCGGGTCCGCGGCGCGATCCTGCACGACGGAACGGTGCTCGTGGAGGACGGCGAGGTCGTGGACGGCGACCCGATCACGGTCGTGACCAACGACTTCTCCGCCCGGGGCGGCGACATGTACCCGTTCCGCGGGGCGGACTTCACCGTGGTGGGCGCGACCTACCAGGCCGCGCTGGAGGGCCTGCTCACCGGAACGCTGGAGGGCCGGGTGACCGGGGCCGCCTACCCCGAGGGCGGTTCCGGCCGCATCGTGGTGGGCGAGCGGGCCACCGTTCCCGACGGTGACGGCGGCGGAACTCCCACCGACCCGCCGACCGGCGGACCCACCGACCCGGACGGCGGTCCGGGCCCGGACCCGACGGACCCGCCCGCCACGGACGGACCGGACGACGGCTCCGGCAAACCCGGCGGCGGCGCCGACGGCTCACTGCCGCGCACGGGCGGCGCGCTGCTCGGCCTGGTGGCGGCGGCCGTGGTCGCCGTGGCGGCGGGCGGGGCCGCGCTCTACCTGGGCCGCCGACGCGGTGGAACGGCGGGCGCGGACTCCCCCGGCTCGGACTCCTGACACCGGGGCCGACCTCGCAGGGCTGACACCGAAGGCGGCCGGACGGCCTCCCGACTCCGCGCACGCGGTGTCGGGAGGCCGTCCGGCCGTCGCGCTTCGCGGGCCCCGGCGCCGTACCGGCCGCCCCCACGGGGTCCGGCACCCCGACCCGGGCCGGTCAGGGGCAGCCCACGATCTCGCGTGTGGCCTCGGCCATGTCGTCGCGCTCCTGCTGGTCCAGACCGTTCTCCTCGAACCACACCAGCACGAAGTGGCAGGCGTCCTGGATGTCGGCCGCGGTGTTCTCCTCGCTCTCCAGCATGGCCATCGCGGCGATCATCGCGATCCCGGAGTTCTCGAAGGCGGCCACCCGCACCAGGTTGGTGTCCATCGACGAGGTGCACTGGAAGAGGGTCGTCTCCTCGGCTCCGGGGTCCGAGCCGCAGACCTCGTCGGTGATGTCCAGGCGGGCGTCGATCTCGAAGTCGCGGCGCAGCTCGTCGATCAGCTCCTCCGAGCTGATGAGGTTCTCCGCCTCCGGGGTCGGCTCGTCCGTCGGCTCCGCGGAGGGCTCGCCGGTGGGCAGGGGCTCCCCGGTGGGCTCGGGGGCGGCGGTGGGGGCGGGGTCCCCGGTCGGCGCCTCCCGCGTCGGCCCGCCACCGGGCCGCGCCGAGGGCCCGGAGTCCCTGTCCGCGGCGACGAGGCCGGTCAGCCTGCCGCCGACGGCGAGGCCTCCGCCGAGGAAGGACGCACCCGCCAGCACCGCGATCACGGCGAGCACGGCCACCAGACCGGTGCCGTAGCGGCCCGGGCGGGGCGGCTGGGGAGGCTGCCCGTAGGGCCCCTGCGGGCCCTGGGGAACTTGCGGACCCTGAGGCCCCTGTGCGCCCTGGGGGTGACCGGCTCCGTGGGGAGGCGGTCCTCCCCGGGGCGGGTGCGCACCCGGCGGTCTCCAGGGCGGTGGCGAACTATCGGGGTTCACGTACGTTCTCCTCGCTCTCGGGGCCGGTGGCGGGCGCCTCGGCTCCACGCCTCGCCGTCCTGACACCGACTTACCAAACGTTTTGCAATGAATCGTCCCATTTTCTCCACCACACTGTTCACCGGGGGGCACGATCCGGACGACACGGAACCCGCAGCAAGCTTCCCACTATCACCATGTAAGTGTAAAGAAAAGTACCAAGATGGCGAATTGAACCTTTTGCCCGTTATGTGATTAGCGTATTTTCGACCAACCTTGGGACATCCGGCGCGCATAATAGGGAAATGCGCGTCCCCGGACCTACGATCGACAACATGACCTGCGTTTTGCTGGCCGAAGACGATGTCTCGATCTCCGAGCCTCTCGCGCGCGCGCTCCGGCGCGAGGGCTACACGGTGGACGTGACCGTCAACGGCGTTGAGACACTCGACCGTGCCCGTGCGGGAGACATAGACCTCATGGTCCTGGATCTCGGGCTGCCCGAAATGGACGGGCTAGAGGTGGCGCGTCGGCTCCGGGCCGAGGGTCACGGAACGCCGATCCTCATCCTGACCGCCCGCGCCGACGAGGTCGACACCGTCGTCGGCCTCGACGCGGGCGCCGACGACTACGTCACCAAGCCCTTCCGGCTCGCCGAACTCCTGGCGCGCGTGCGCGCCCTGCTGCGCCGGGGCGGTGCCGAGGTGCCCGTCGTGCACGGCGTGCGCATCGACAACGACTCCCGCCGGGCCTGGCTGGGCGAACGCGAGCTCCAGCTCACCACCAAGGAGTTCGACCTGCTGCGCGTGCTCGTCCGCGACGCGGGCAAGGTGGTCACCCGCGAGCAGATCATGCGCGAGGTGTGGGACACCAACTGGTGGGGTTCGACCAAGACCCTGGACATGCACATCTCCTGGCTGCGCCGCAAGCTGGGGGACGACGCCAACCAGCCGTCCTACATCACGACCGTCCGGGGTGTGGGCTTCCGGTTCGAGCGGGACTGACGCGACCTCTCGGGGCGCCCCGCGCCGGTCGGTCGCCTCCGGGTCGCACGGACATGAGGTGACATGCGCAGGCGGATGGTTTTCTCCACCCTGGTGGTGACCGTCATCGCCGTCATGCTGCTCGGGCTGCCCCTGGGCGCGCTCACGTACAAGCTGGTGTACGACGAGAGCACCCGCCAGCTCCAGGGCGAGGCGGAGCTGATCGGCGCCGAGAGCGACACCATGCTGGAGCTGCACGGCCAGCTCGACCTGGGCGAGTTCGACCGCGACCATCCCCATCGCTTCATCCGGATCACCCCGGCGGAGGAGCCCACCTCGGTGACCGCGGGCGATCCCGCGCTCAACCCCGAGGCGCCCGACTCCCCGAGCATGCTCAAGGCCACCGCGACCACCGGCCGGGGCACGCGCGTCGAGGTGTGGATGAGCGCCGAGAGCGTGCAGCAGAGCGTGGTCCGCGCCTGGATGGGGATCGCGTCGCTGTCCCTGCTGGCCATCGGCGTCGCCGTGGGCCTGTCGATGTTCCAGGCCCGCAGGCTGACCCTGCCCCTGCTCGACCTGGCGGCCACCGCCGAGCGCCTGGGCTCGGGCGTGACCACGCCGTGGGGCCACCGGTACGGGATACCGGAGGCCGACCGGGTGGCGGAGGTACTGGACCGCAGCGCCGAACGCATCGCCGGGCTGATCGCCACCGAGCGCCACTTCGCGACCGACGCCTCGCACCAGCTGCGTACGCCGCTGACCGCGCTGACGATGCGCCTGGAGGAGATCCTGGCCGAGGCGGACAACCCCCAGGCGGTCCGTGAGGAGGGCGAGGCCGCCCTGGCCCAGACCGAGCGCCTGGTGGAGACCGTGGAGAGCCTGCTGGGACGGGCCCGTAAGAGCCAGAACCCCGAGGTGGAGGCGGTGGAGATCGACCCCGTCCTGCACCACCTCCAGGAGGAGTGGCAGCCGGTCTTCCAGTCCGCGCAGCGCAGGCTGCTGGTCACCGGGGACCCGGGGCTGACCGCGATGACCGTCTCCGCCGACCTGGCGCAGATCATCGCGACCCTGGTGGAGAACGCCTACAAGCACGGCGCGGGAACGGTCACCATCCGGCGGCTGGACACCGGGCAGTCGGTGCGCATCGAGGTGAGCGACGAGGGCGAGGGCGTGCCCGAGCACCTGTCCGGCCGGATCTTCGAGCGCGAGGTGAGCGGCGGGGGCGGGACCGGGCTGGGCCTGGCCCTGGCCCGCCACATCGCCGAGTCCGAGGGGGCCCGGATCGAGCTGGTGCAGACCAAGCCGACCACCTTCGCGCTGTTCCTGCCGGCGGGGGCGGGGGGCCTGTCCAAGATGACGGGCCCGGTGTAGGCGGTGTTTTTCACGGACGCCTACGGCGCAGTCCTGCTTGCAGCCTCACCTCCAGCCCCTCCAGAACCCCCTGGGCACCCGAACCAACCCCCAATAAGCTGAGACCGGTTCAAATAACAGACCCTGGGCACCGGGGCTCCGCGAGGGGCGCGGGCCCGGGCCGACTCCTCGGCCCGGGCCCGCGCCGTGCCTCAGGCGCCCGCGGCCGCGGTGGAGTGCTCCGCCCGGGGCGCCCTGCCGCGGACCACCAGGTCGCTCCACAGTGACCGCACCCGGGACAGGCCGTAGGCGGTGGTGACCTCCTCGCGGGCGCGCGCGGCCTCGGCGGAGAAACGCCCCTCGCTGACGGTCGCGTGGATGGCCTCGGCCATCGCCACGGCGTCGTCGTGGATCCAGTGCGGGTCGTAGATGGTGTCCGCGCCCGGCCACGGCAGCAGGGCGGGCACGCCGCCCGAGGCGGCGCACTCGGCGGGCGCCAGGTGGAAGGACTCGTCGTCGCTGGTGGAGAGCATGAAGCCCACCCGCCGCAGCCAGGTGGCCACGTCCGGCCCGAAGGGGTCGAACACCACCCCGGCGGCGAGGCGCTCGTCGCGCTGGATCCGCCGGTAGACGCGCTCGAAGTAGGCGCGCTCCTCCGGCCGGTTCCAGATCCACCAGTACTCCCACGGCTGCTTGGTCTTGACCGAGAGCGTGTACCGCGGGTCCATGCGCCGCAGCTCGGCGATGACGTCCAGGCCCCGGTCCAGCCGCTTGCGCGAGGGCGCGATGCCGACCATGCCCAGGGAGTACTCGGCCCCGGGGAGCTTGGGGCGGCCGAGCTGCTCGTCGTCCACCCAGTTGGGGACCACGACCACCTTCCCGGCGGGCCACCCGGTGATCTCGCGGGTCAGGTCGGCGTAGTGGGGGCTCACGCACACCACCGCGTCGACCTTGTCGATGTCGAGCTTGCGGGGCCACTCCGCGTAGAGCTCGAAGCGGTGCAGCCGCACGATGAGCCGCTGGTCGGGGCGCTTCCACTTGGAGTAGAACAGGGCGTTGGGCCCGCACCACTCGCAGATCACCACGTCGGCCCAGGCGGCCAGCTCACGGGAGCGGTACTGGTCGTGGGTGCTCAGCCCCTCCCACTCGTCCATGCGCACGTCGAGGCCGGGCAGCGAGTCCAGGTACTCGGCCAGACGGGTGAAGAACTTCATGTCGTGCCCGGCGATGACCACCTTGAGCGGCCGCTCGGGGTCGGCGCCCTCGGGGGTGGGCGGCAGGGCGTCGGCGAGGTAGCCGCGCAGCCGCTCGGCGGCCCGCTCCAGCGTGTGGTCGGCCGCGGCGGCGCGGCAGCGCGCGGCGGCGTCCGCGTAGACCGCGCGGTCGCCGTGGGCACGGGCCACCACGTCGGCGACCGAGGCGACGTCGGTCCCGGCGAAGAGCGGGTAGTCGGCGCCCAGCATGGCCTCGTGCATGGGCGTGCGGTTGAGCACCACCGGCAGGCCGAGCGCGCCCAGCTCCAGCACCTTGGTGGACAGCTCCAGGCTGGCGTCCATGGACGGGTCGCGCCAGGACAGCCCGAAGCCGCACTCGGCGGCCTGGCGCAGCGCCTCGGCGCGCGACATCCCGCCGCGCCAGTCCACGTTCGGGGTGCTCTCCAGGGCCCTGCGCATGTTCTTGGCCCAGTCGGCGGGTTCGGCGTGGATCTTGTCGCCGATCATCACCAGTTCGGCGTCCACCCCGCGCCGCGCCAGCTCGGCGGGCAGCCCGGTCATCTCCAGGGTGTTCCAGCGCGGCGCGAACTTGCCGGTGTAGGCCAGGCGGGCGGGGCCGACGGCCGCGCCGTCGGCCCGCACGTCCTCGGGGACGACCACCACGGGCGGGAAGAGGACCGACCGGCCGCAGGCGGCGGGCACCGTCGACTCCAGGAAGGCGCGCAGCTCCTCGGTCTGGCAGAGCAGGAACCGCGAGGCCAGCGCGATCTCGGTGAGCTCGGCGGTGGCGGTCGCGGTCAGCTCCCCCACGCTGTGCGGGAAGTCGGTCAGGTAGGTCCACAGGCGGCCCGCCAGCGCCTCCTCCTGGGCGGCCAGCCCCGCCAGGCGGCGCCCGCGCACGACGACGAGGTCGAAGGGCTTGCGCTCGTGGTGCCTGGTCATGAGGGTGACGGCCTGCTCCGGGGTGAGCCCCCTCGGCCCCAGGTCGGGCAGCGCCTTGTCCTCGTAGGGCCGCAGCAGACGGACCCCGGGCACCCTGGTGAGCGGCTCGGTGAGCCGGTCGGTGCGCACGGGCGCCTTCAGCAGCAGGGTCACCTCGCATCCGGCGGCGGCCAGGGCCTGCGCCATCGACTGCGCCCAGATCGCGGAACCGTCGATGATGTTGAGGTCCACGTCCCCGTACAGGAGTGCGCGCGGAGGCGGTGTGCTCACGTTCTTCCCTTCGGATGCTTTCTCGTTGCCCGTACGGCTCATCCGACGGCGCCGGTCGAGGCGTCGGCCGCGTCGGACACGGGGTCCTCCGCGTCGTCGCCCGTGGCGTGGTCGGGGCCCAGGGCCAGGAGCCGGGTGCCGCGGCGGTTCCACTCCGCCGGGTCCCAGGCACGCCTCAGCAGCGTGGTGCGGACCAGTTCCGGCACGACCGCGCTGACGAAGACGTACTGACGGTCCGCGGTGTCCGGACGGTCGAAGAAGCCGTGCTCGCCCGGCTCGGCGGCCGACGCGTCGACGGTACCGACCGCGTCGGCGTCCGTGCACTCCACCGCGCACACCAGGTCGGCCAGGCGCCTGCGGCCGACCGGGGCGGTCCACAGGTGCGACCACGGCGCGGTGGCGCGCTCGGCCAGGGCGGCCCAGGGCTCCCCGGCGCGGGCTCCGGGCTCGTCGCGGGTGAGTTCCTCGGGGGTGTCCGGGGCGTTGAAGCGCACCGAGCGCACGGTGACGCCCTCGGCCCGCAGCCGCTGGATCCCGGGCAGGCGGGAGGCCGTGCCGGGCACGACCACCTCGGCGGGCCTGAGCGCGGCGGCCAGCAGGTCGTCGGCGAGCCGGTCGGCGTCGGCCTCCCCCGCCGGGTCGGCCAGGACGGCCACGGACCGGCCGCGCAGCGGCAGTTCACGGCCGGGCGTGCCGGGCGGGAAGTCCAGGCCGTCCAGGACCTCGGCGAGGCGGACCGGGGTGGCCTCGCGCAGGAAGACCTGACGGAGCATGCCCCGCTGCTCGGCCGCGGTGGGCTCCTCGGCGCGCATGCGCGGCACCGTGACGGCCAGGCCCTCCCCCGCGGTCACCGCGCGGGTGCCGCAGGCCCAGGCCCGGCTGTGCAGCCGGGGCTCCTCGGCGGTCAGGGGCGCCACGACGGCGACGTTGGCGGCGCGCAGGGCGTCGGCCAGGCCGCGCGAGTCGGCCTCCACCACGCCCGCGCCCAGCTCGGCGAGGACGTCGGGGACGGGCTCCTCGCGGTGGACCCGCACGAAGACCGTCTCGGGTCCGGGCGTCAGGTCGGCGGCCACGGGGTTGAACAGGTGCAGGGGGACCCCGGCGTCGCCCCGGTGGACCCTGTCGAAGCCCAGCTCGCGCAGGGCGGGCGGCGAGGGGACGTCGTCGAGCAGGACCGTGGGGATGCCCCGGGAGGCGGCGGACTCCAGCACCCAGTGCAGGGCGCGGGTGCGGTCGGCGGCCGCGGGGTCGCCCACGTGGGCCCACGGCGAACCGGGGGCGGCGGCCGAGGCCGAGACCAGGACCAGGTCCACGTCGACGCCGTCCATGACGATCTGGGCGTCGTGCGGGCGCAGCGGCACCGCGCGCACGTAGGGGTCGATCGCCTCCGCGATGGAGGGGCCGACGACCGTGGCGACGACCAGCAGGTCCTCGCTGCCGCCGCTCAGGCCGGTGAGCAGGCGCGACTCCTGGCGCTCGGCGTCGAAGGAGCGGACCGGCTCGGCGCCGCCGCGGCGGCGGCGCTCGGTGTGCCGGGTGCTGCCGCTACTGCGCCAGAGGCGGTAGAGGTCACGGGGAAGTTTGACCAGGGACCGGCCGGGGCGCTTGGCGGCGGCCGTGAGCGCCTTGCCCACCTGGAGCGAGGTGGAACCCTCCAGGGCGGCGAGCCGGCTGCGCGCCTCCTGGAGCTGGGCCTCGCGCTCGGCCAGCGCCTGCCGGAGCTGTTCGGTCTGGCTCTGTTCACGCCGTTTCACGGTCTGCCACCTTGTGTTCGGTTCGGTTCGGCGAAACCACCGCGCCGTGCGTCGGGTCCGACTGCCACGTGCGGTGCACCCTACGAGCTCCCGGCCGGGTGCGGATGCCCTTGGCCAGGCGTGTCGCGGGCCCGGCGGGGCCCCTGGGGTGCGGGACGGTTGGAGGGACGTGTGCCATGGTGGATCACCTGGACCGCTGCGGGGGAATCGGGGCCGCTCTTCGGCGCGCCCCGCGTGCCTGGACCGGGACCGCGCCCCGTACGGCGCGTTCCCGCGCGCTGGCGTTCCTGGGTGCGGGAACGGGTGCGCGGTGTTCGTGTGTCATCGGGTTCACCTCGACCACTGGGTGAGCACGGAGGCGATGCGCTCCCCGGCGCGGCCGTCCCACAGGGGCGGGGTGTCGCCGATCCGCTCCGGGCTGTGCCCGTGCAGGACCTTGGTGACGGCCTGGAGGAGGTCGGCCTCCGTGACGAGCTGGTTGGTGCCGTGGGTGATGGTGACGGGGCGCTCGGTGTTGGGGCGCAGGGTCAGGCAGGGGACGCCGAGGATCGTGGTCTCCTCCTGGACGCCGCCGGAGTCGGTGACCACGGCGGCGGCACCGCGGGTGAGCGCGACGAAGTCGAGGTAGCCCAGGGGTTCGAGGAGCCGCACGCGCGGGTGGTCGCCGAGCCCGGCCCGGTCGAAGGCGGCCTTGCCGCGCGGGTGCACGGGCATGACCACGTCGGCGAGGTCGGCGATCTCGTGCAGGCGCGCGGCGAGGCGGGCGACGGTGTCGGGGTCGTCCACGTTCGCGGGCCGGTGCAGGGTGGCGGCGACGTAGCGCTCGGGCAGGTCCAGGCGCTCGCGCAGGGCGTCGGCGTCGAAGCGGTCGAGGTTGCCCAGGAGGGTGTCGATCATGGGGTTGCCGACCAGGTGGACGCGGGAGGGCGGGACGCCCTCGGCGGCCAGGTGGCCGACGGCCTCCGGGCTGGTGGCGAAGCACACGTCGCTGAGCTGGTCGGTGACGCGGCGGTTGATCTCCTCGGGCATGGTGTTGTCGAAGGAGCGCAGCCCCGCCTCCACGTGGGCGACGGGGACGTGCAGCTTGGCGGCGACCAGGGCCGCGGCCACGGTGGAGTTGACGTCTCCGTAGACGACCACCATGCCGGGCCTGCGCTCGGTGAACTCCTTCTCCAGGCCCACCATGAGCGCGGCGGTCTGGGCGGCGTGGGAGCCCGAGCCGACGCCGAGGTCGACGTCGGGGGTGGGCAGGCCCAGGTCGCGGAAGAACACCGCGGACATGCGGTCGTCGTAGTGCTGGCCGGTGTGCACGACCGCCTGGTGCGCGCCGCGTCCGCGCAGGGCGGAGACCACGGGCGCTGCCTTGACGAAGTTGGGGCGCGCGCCGACGACGTGCACGATCCCGGTGTCCTGGCTCCCCAGGGGGGCACTCGTTGCCACGGCTCTCACGTTTCCTTCTGTTGGGGTGGTGTTCCCACCGTGACCGGCGGGACTGGTGTGGTCCGGCGGCGTTCCTTGCCCGAGCCGTCCCGTCCGTGTCGCCGTGGTGTCACCGTACGGTCACGTCCGCGTGGTTGTGTGACTGACCGTGCATGACACCCAAGCTTCCGAATCCCAGGTTCCGCGTTCGCGCACCCGCTGGCCGCGGGCGGCGACGTTCACCCTCTCGTTGGCCTGGCGACACCTGCGGGCCGAACCGGCCCGGCTGCCGCTGCTGGCGCTGCGGCTGACGCCCGGTCCGCCCCGGCGCGCGGTGCGCGCCCTGGCCTCCCGGGCGGGCGGCCGGGCCCGCGCCTACGCCCTGTGGGACCAGGGCCGGCGCGCGGACGCCCGCGAGGCGGTGCTCGCCGCGGCGAGCGGTGCCTCCCCCCGCCGGGTGGGCCGCCTGGTGGCGTCCTGCCTGGCGGCGGGAGACGCGGCCACCGCCCGGGAGCTGGTCGAACAGCTTCCGGAGGGCGCTCTTCGAGAGGCCGCGGAGCATCGGACGGCCCTGGCCACGGGACGCGCTGTCGCCGCGCCCCCGTCCACGTCGCCCGACCGTCACGCCATCACGTTAACCCGCGATCCACGAACGCCGCCCGACGCCACGGTGAACGCTCGGCGACCGGAGGCGTCGGAGGGTGAACGGTGGCGTGTGGCCGGGGACCCGGCGTCACCCGGAGCGGGTCTGCGGGTGCTGCACCTGGTGACCAACGCGCTGCCGCACACCAACGCGGGCTACACCCAGCGCACCCACAAGATCGCGGTCGCCCAGCGCGAGGCCGGGATGGACGTGCACGTGGTCACCAGGGCGGGGTACCCCCTGGTCAAGGGCGTTCCCGACCCGCGCACGCTGGTGCGGGTGGACGGCATCCCCTACCACCGGCTCCTGCCCTGGACGGCGCCCGCCGACGCCGCGGAGGCGCTGGCCGCGGGGGTGCGGCTGGGGTCGGAGCTGGTGGAGGCGCTGCGGCCCGACGTGCTGCACGCCGCGAGCAACCACCACAACGCCCGACTGGCCCTGGAGCTGGGCCGCAGGTTCGGCCTGCCGGTGGTCTACGAGGTGCGGGGCTTCCTGGAGGAGTCCTGGCTCTCGCGCGATCCCTCGCGCAGCGTGGACGACGCCTTCTACCGGGCCGAGCGCGCGAGCGAGACCGAGTGCATGCTGGCCGCCGACCTGGTGGTCACCCTGGGCGAGGCGATGCGCGCCGACATCGAGGCGCGCGGCGTGCCGCGCGAGCGCCTGCTGGTGGTGCCCAACGCGGTGGACGCCTCCTTCCTGACCCCGCTGCCCCCGGGCGCCGGGGTGCGCGCCGAACTGGGGATCGGCGGCGAGGACTTCGTGGTGGGCACCACCACCAGCTGCTTCGGCTACGAGGGCCTGGACACGCTGCTGGAGGCGGTGGCCCTGATGCGCGAACGCGGGGAGGCGGCGCACGCCCTGATCGTGGGGGACGGCCCCGAGCTGCCCGTACTGCGCTCCCTGGCCGACTCGCTGGGTCTGGAGGGGGCCGCGCACTTCACCGGCCGCGTCCCGGCAGTGCGGGTGCGCGACCACCACGCCGCACTGGACGTGTTCGCGGTGCCCAGACGCGACGAGCGGGTGTGCCGTCTGGTCACCCCGCTCAAGCCCGTGGAGGCCATGGCGGGCGGGCTTCCGGTGGTGGCCAGTGATCTCCCGGCGTTGCGAGAGATCGTGGAACCGGGAGTGACAGGAGAGTTAATTCCGGCAGGCGAATCGGCGACCCTAGCCGATGTGCTGACAAAACTCGCTTACAGTCGTGAAAAGCGGATCTCCTACGGCAGTGCGGGTCGCGATCTCGTCAGCGACCGCACCTGGGCCGAGGCCGCATACCGCTACAACCAGGCGTATCGGGTTCAGATTCGCGAAATGACCGAACCAGGCCAGAACCCGTAAGCGTGGACAACACGTGCCTACACTCAGACGTCTAACGCACTGAGCAATGGCAGTTCCCGCTATTTACGCCCGTTCACGAGATGAATGCGAGTGTGACCACGAGTGGATGCCGCAGCCTCCAACCCAGCCCTTGTCTCCGAGCAGTCCGCCGGTGCGGTCAGCGACCTCGTCGTTCTCGGCCTCGGCTACGTCGGCCTGCCGCTTGCGGCCGAGGCCGTGTCCGCCGGCCTGAAGGTCACCGGTCTGGACGTGAGCAGCCGCGTCGTCGACGGGCTCAACAGCGCCGTCTCGCACGTGGACGACCTCTCCGCGGAGGACGTGCGCGGGATGCTGGACCGCGGTTTCACCGCGACCACCGACCCGGCCTGCCTGGCCACCGCGCGCACCATCGTGATCTGCGTGCCCACGCCCCTGTCGGCGGAGGGCGGCCCGGACCTGGGCGCGGTGACGTCCGCGGCCGAGTCAATCGCCGCCCAGCTGCGGCCGGGCACCCTGGTCATCCTGGAGTCGACCACCTACCCCGGCACCACCGAGGAGGTGGTCCGCCCGCTGCTGGAGAAGTCCGGCCTTGTCGCGGGCGCCGACTTCCACCTGGCCTTCTCGCCCGAGCGCATCGACCCCGGCAACCCGACCTTCGGCGTGGCCAACACGCCCAAGGTCGTCGGCGGCCTGACGCAGGAGTGCGGGGAGGCCGCGGCGGAGTTCTACAGCGCCTTCGTGAACACGGTGGTGCGGGCGCGCGGCACCCGCGAGGCCGAGATGGCCAAGCTGCTGGAGAACACCTACCGCCACGTCAACATCGCCCTGGTCAACGAGATGGCCATCTTCTGCCAGGAGCTGGGCGTGGACCTGTGGGACTCCATCGCCGCGGCGGCCACCAAGCCGTTCGGCTTCCAGGCCTTCTACCCGGGCCCGGGCGTGGGCGGACACTGCATCCCCATCGACCCGAACTACCTGTCGTACAAGGTCAAGACCCTCGGCTACCCGTTCCGGTTCGTGGAGCTGGCCCAGGAGATCAACGGCCGCATGCCCTCCTACGTCATCCAGCGGGCGCAGGAGCTGCTCAACGACTCCGGCCTGGCGCTGTCGCGCTCCAAGGTGCTGCTGCTGGGCGTCACCTACAAGGCCGACATCGCCGACCAGCGCGAGTCCCCGGCCCGGCCGGTCGCGCGCAAGCTGGCCGCCAAGGGCGCCACGCTGACCTACCACGACCCGCACGTGGAGTCCTGGCAGGTCGACGGTGTGGACGTGCCCAGGTCCACCGACCTTGACCGCGCCCTGGCCGAGGCCGACCTGACCATCCTGCTCACCGACCACGCCGAGTACCGGCCCAAGCGGCTGGAGGAGTACGCGCGGCTGCTCCTGGACACCCGGGGCGTACTGCGCCGTCCCGACCCCGAGACGGACTCCGCGGTCCCCTCGCAGGTGCGGCGCCACGTCACGCGGGAGGGCATCGAGGTCCTGTGAGCTGAGGGACCCGTCCCGACGGGCACGCCGATCCGCGAGCACACCGCGTTCATCGGCGTGCCTTTCGGCGTTCACCTTCCCCCGGCCGAAGGTTCACCCGCTGCACTCCGTGCGGCCACCGGGCTTTCCTCGGCGCGTCTTTCCCGCTGAATACCGTGACGAAGAGCTGATACCGCTCCGACAGGAGCGGCCAGGCCGATCCGCCCGAGAGGGCCTCAGACGGCGACACAGGTAGGTGAACTCGATGCACGCGCTCGTGGCCACGGTGGTGCACCACCCGGAGGACGCACGGATCCTGCACCGGCAGATCCGCGCCCTGTTGGACGCCGGACACAGCGTGACCTATGTGGCGCCGTTCCGCGAGTGCGGGGTGACCCCGTGGTCGGAGCTGCGTTCGGTAGACGTGCCGCGCGCCTCGGGGCGCGAGCGGCTCGCCTCCCTGCGCGCCGCCCGCGCGGTCCTCGCCGAGCAGGCGCCCCTGGCCGACCTGCTCCTCTTCCACGACCCCGAACTCCTGCTGGCCCTGCCGTCCAGACGCCCGGTGACGGTGTGGGACGTGCACGAGGACACGGCGGCGGCACTGCTCACCAAGGCGTGGGTGCCCCGGTCGCTGCGGCGCCCGCTGGGCACGGTGGTGCGCTCCTTCGAGCGGCACGCGGAGCGGCGGATGCGGCTGGTGCTGGCCGAGGAGGGGTACCGCTCCCGGTTCCGCATGGAGCACCCGGTGGTGCCCAACACCACCGAGGTGCCGGAGTTCCCGGCGCGCGAGCCGGGCGACGACCGGATCGTGTACCTGGGCCAGGTGTCCGAGGCGCGCGGCGCGCGCGAACTGGTGGAGCTGGGGCGCATGCTGCGCCCGCACGGCGTGCGCCTGGAGGTCATCGGCGGCGCCGACGCCGGGGTGCGGCCGCTGCTGCGCGAGGCCCAGCAGGAGGACGTCCTGCACTGGTACGGGTTCGTGCCCAACGACCGGGCGCTGCGGATCTGCGCGGGCGCCATGGCGGGGCTGAGCCTGCTGCACGACACGCCCAACTACCGGCACTCGATGCCGACCAAGGTCGTGGAGTACATGGCGCACGGCCTGCCGGTGGTGACCACGCCCAACCCGATGGCGCAGGAGCTGGTGACCGGCCGCCCGGAGGGCCCGTCGGGCCTGGTGGTGCCGTTCGGCGACGTGTCGGCCGCGGCGGAGGCGGTGCTGCGGCTGCGCCGGGACGCGGAGCTGCGCCGCGATCTGGCCCGCACCGGGCACCGGATCGCGCGGACCTCCTTCCACTGGCCGGTCCAGGCGCGCCTGTTCGTCAAGCGCCTGGAGGCGTGGGCGGACGAGGCCTCGGGCGAACCGCTGCCCGTGGTGCCGCCCCCGCGGAGTCGCCAGCGCACTCCCGTGCGTGATTGACCCCACTTCCAGCTCTCCGGGAAATATCTTCCTCGTCAACAAGTGTTGTGGTCCGTGTCGGAGCCGACTCCGCACGGCCCCCCGCCACACCACGAGCACGACCGAGGAAACACATGACTGACGCGCTGGTACTCGACAAGGCGGCCCAGGACCTGCTCTTCCGGGACGCCCGTACCGCGAACAGCTTCACCGACGAGCCGGTGACCGAGGAGCAGGTCCGGGCGATCCACGACCTGGTCAAGTACGGGCCGACCGCCATGAACAACCAGCCCCTGCGGGTCACCGTGGTGCGCTCGGCCGCGGCCCGCGAGCGACTCGTGCCGCACATGGCGGGCAACAACGCGCCCAAGACCTCGACGGCGCCGCTCACCCTGATCCTGTCCGCGGACTCCGACTTCCACGAGCACTTCCCGAAGACCTTCCCCGTCGCGCCCGACGCCCGGGACAACTTCTCCGGGATGCCCGTCGAGGCCCGCGAGAGCATGGCCCTGCAGAACGCGTTCCTCCAGGTCGGCTACCTGCTCCTGGGCGTGCGCGCCGCCGGCCTGGCGGCCGGGCCGATGACCGGATTCGACGCCGAGGGCGTGCGCCGCGAGTTCTTCGGCGAGGACTCCACGCTGCGGCCCCTGGTGGTCATGAACGTGGGCAGGCCGGGCCCGGACGCGTGGTTCGACCGCCTGCCGCGCCTGGAGTACGACGAGGCCGTCACCGAGGTCTGATCGGCGTCCCCGTCGTCCGCCGGACCTGAGGGGGCGGACGAACGCGGGACGGGACACCGTGTCGGGGGGCCGGGCGCCGAGGGGGCGCCCGGCCCTCCGCGTGCGGGCCCGGAGCGCCGCTACCCGTCCCGTTCGGCGGCGAGGAAGACCAGCAGGCACACGTCGTCGTCGCAGTCCTGGTACTTGACCATGGCGTCCAGCAGGTCGTCGGCCGCCTTGTCCGGGCCGCCCCGCCAGTACGGCGGTCCCCCGAAGCCCTCCACCAGGCGCGCGATCCCGTCGTCGATGGACTCCCCGCGCCGCTCGATCAGGCCGTCGCTGTACAGCAGCAGCGCGGCGCCCGGAGGCAGTTCGACGGTGTGGTCGGTGTAGGACAGCTCCACCGGCAGGCCGAGCATGCCGCCGGACGGCAGCGGCACCGCCTCCGCCCTGCCCTCGCCGTCGCGCCACAGCGGCGGCGGGTGCCCGGCCCCGGCCATCACCACCTCGGGGTCACCCGGCCGGAAGCGCACGATGACCGCGGTCGCGAACAGGTCCGGTTCGAGGTGGCCCAGCAGCCGGTGCAGGCGCTCCAAGAGCACGGCCGGGCTGCGCTCCTCCAGCGCGTAGGCGCGCAGGGCCGTGCGCAGCTGGCCCATCATCACCGCGGCGTGGATGCCGTGCCCGGTGACATCGCCGACCACGCCGATGAACTCGCCGTCGCCCCGGGAGAAGACGTCGTACCAGTCGCCGCCCACGTTCATCCCGCGCGTGGCGGGCAGGTAGCGGGCCGTCATCTCCATCCCCGGGGTCTGGGGCAGCTCGGTGAGCATGGCCCGTTGGAGGGTGGCCGCCGTGTCGCGCTCGCGCTCGAAGCGGCGCGCGTTGTCCAGCGACGCCGCCGCCCGCCGCGCGAGTTCGTCCAGCACGACCTCGTCGTCGGCGTCCAGGGGTTCGGCGCGGCGCAGCAGCAGCACCCCGAGCAGCCCCGAACCCGTGAGCAGGGGGAGCGCCAGCTCCCCCTCTCCGGCCGGGGCGTCCGCCGGGCGGCGCCGGGCCGCGGCCAGGAGCACCGTGTCCGGCACGGCGGCCTCACGCGCGCCGGAGGCGCACAGGCCGCCGTCCTCGCCGGTGAGCCACACCTCGACGGCGTCGGCGCGCTCGGGCACGAGCAGGTCCCGCAGGCGGGCGAAGATCTCCGACTGGTTCAGGGAGGTCATGAGCCTCGCGCTGGCCGTGGAGAGGAACGTGAGCCTGTTGCGGGCGGCCTCGGCCTGGTCGCGGGCCGCGCGCTCGGCCGCCAGGAGCCTGCGCTGCTCGTCGCTGGCCTCGGCGAGCTCGGCGTGCAGGGCCAGCACGCCCTGGTTGGTCTCCTCCAGCTCGCGCTGGTGCCACTCCAGTTCGCGTGCGCGCTCGGCCGCGACGGCGGCCACCCTCCCCGCGCGCTCGGAGGTGCGCAGCAGCTCCGCCGCCAGGAGTTCGGCCTCGGCCTCCCCGGGGGCCCCGTCCGCCGCGGCCCCCGCGTCGAGGGGCTCGGAGAGGGGCAGGTCGGACTCCCACCGGCTCTCCCCCGCGCCGTCGCGGACGGTGGCGCGCAGCACGAGCCCGTCCTCGGACAGGTCCACCGCCAGCGCGGCCGGACCGCCCGGCCCCGACGCGCGCAGCGCCCACGAGGAGGCGCCGTTCAGGAACTCCAGTTCGGCCTCGTCCCCGGCGCACGCGGCGTCGAGCACGCGCGCCACGGCCGCGCGGGCCCGCGCCGCGTCGACGGCACCGCGGACCCGCAGGTCGAGCAGCGGTTGCGTCATCGTCCTCCCCCGTCAGGGCGTGCGGTGTGCGTGACCACGGCGACGCTCGTGTCGTCGCGCAGCGGACGGGCGGCGCTTCCCGAGTCCCGGAACACCGCTCCGGCCACGACCGCGGCGTCGTGGCCGCGCAGGGCCTCGATGCCCTCGGGCTTCCACCGTCCCGGCACCCCGTCGCTGTGCAGGATGAGCATGTCCCCTGGGGACCACTCCCGCCGGGCCGGGGCCGGTGTGCGCAGGGAGAAGGCCCCCACGATCCCGGGTCGGGAGAGCAGCGTCTCCCAGCGCCCGTCCCGGTACAGGCGAGCACCGATGTTGCCGACCCCGCAGAAGGTGAGGCGGCCCCGGGACTCGTCGATCTCGACGATCGCCACGGCCGCCCCGCGCGTGCGCCGCAGCGCCTCGTGCAGTCCGCGCAACAGCGTGTCGGGGGTCCCTCCCCTGCTCCCGGTCACGAAGCGCGAGGCCACGTCGGCGGCGTCCGAGGCGGCCTCACCGTGCCCGAGCCCGTCCGCGAGCATGACCGTGCGCAGGGCACCGCCGCTGCGGAAGGCCAAGGCGTCCCCGGAGAGCTTGTAGCCGCCCAGGGGGACGTGTATCCCGCCCGTGGCCGCGCGCGCGCCGAACAGGGCGCGGTCGGCGGAGCGGGCGAAGCGGGCCACCGCGACCGTCCCCCTTCCGGGAGCGCTGTGGACCTCGAAGAAGTCGGCGGCGCGCGCGCAGGCGCCGAGCCCCGAACCCAGGGAGTCCTCCGAGGTGGAGAAGCCGTCCTTCATGGCGCGCGGGACGTCGGGGATGCCGGGGCCGTGGTCCAGCGCGAGGACCTGCAGGGCCCGGGCCGTTCCCCACGGCTCCCTGGCCTCCTCCGCCACGAAGCGCCCACCGCCGGCGTACCTGCACATGTTGGTCGCCAGTTCGGACGCGGCGAGGGCCGCGGCGTCCGCCGCGGCCCTGTCCAGACCGATGCCGAGCGCGGCCTCGCGGGCGGTCCGGGCCGCGTAGGACACGTGCGTGGCGTCGGTGACCGCCAGGTCCCAGACCCTGGTCATCGGGCTCCGCGCCCGTAGGGATCGGCCCAGGAGGTGATGGTCACCCTGGTCCCTCCCTCGGGGAGGTTCTCGATCTCGAACTCCTGCACGAGGCGTTTGGAGCCGCTCAGACCCATCCCCAGGCCGCCCGCGGTGGAGTAGCCGTCGGTCAGGGCCGTGTCCACGTCGGGGATACCCGGCCCGGAGTCGACGAAGGACACGCGCACGCCCTGTCCGGCCTGGCCGTGGACGACGCGGATCTCGGTGGCCCCGCCCCCGCCGTGCAGGAGCGTGTTGCGGGCCAGCTCGCTGGCCGCGGTCACGAGCTTGGTCTGCTGGACCAGGCCGAACCCGGTCTGCTGCGCCAGGGCGCGCACCTGCTGGCGGACCACCGTCAGGTCGGTGTCCCTGCGGATGGGCACGTGGATCGGCTCCGCGGAGGCCTGGCTCACGTCGCGCCCCGTTCCGGCCGTTCCTTCCGTTCGATGGTGACCCCGAAGCTGGCCGCCGCCTCGGTGACCGTCCGGGCGGTGTCCATGCCCGGCAGGGTCAGGCCCAGTTCGACCAGGGTGATGGCCACCGCCGGGCGCATGCCGACCAGCACGGTCCGGGCGGCGAGGAGCCGGGAGGAGGCCGCCACCTCGGCGAGGACCCGCGCGAGGAAGGAGTCGACCATGTCGAGCGAGCTGATGTCGATGATGAGTCCGCGCGAACCGGTGTCGGCCACCGCGGCGGTCACGTCGTTCTGGAGGTCCACCGCGGCCTCGTCGGGGAGTTCGCCCTGGATGCTCACCAGTAGCAGCCCGCCGAGGTCGAGGACCGGGATGGTGGGAGGACTAGTCACGTACCTGTCCAATCAGCTCTCGGGGCCCTTGACGGACGGCGCCCTGTTCTGGCGCCGCTCCAGCGCCCACTCCAGCGCGTCGGCCAGGCTGGCGCGGGTGGTGACCGGGCCCAGGTCGAGGCCGAGTTGGACGATGGTCTGGGCGATGGCGGGGCGGATGCCCGAGATCACGCACTCCGCGCCCATGAGCCGCGCCGAGGCGACGGTCTTCATGAGGTGCTGGGCCACGAGCGAGTCCACCGTCGACACGCCCGTGATGTCCAGGATGGCGATGGTGGCCTTGTGCTCGACGATGGCCTCCAGGAGGTTCTCCATCACCACCTGGCTGCGCGCGCTGTCGAGCATGCCGATGAGCGGCACGGCGACGAGGCGGTCCCAGAGCTTGACGACCGGGGTCGCCATCTCCAGGAGCTGCTGGCGCTGGCGCTGGATGATCTCCTGGTTCTCCTGGAGCATGCTCTCGACGACCATGACCCGCAGGGTGGCGAACAGCGTGACGAGCTGGACGCGGATGTCGGACAGCTCGTCGGGCCCGGTCCCGGGGGAGTCCGCTCCCAGCAGTTCCATCGCGGCCTCGCCCAGGAGGCCGACCTCGCGGTCGACCTGGCCGGTGGACAGGCCCGACCTCGCGCGCGAGGCGGTCATGGCGACGAGCTGTTCGCGGACGGGGTGGAAGCCCGGGGCCTCCAGGTCGTCCACGCGCCCGCTCTCGGCGACCACCGCGAGGGAGTCGACGACGGCGTGGCAGGCCTCGACGGCCTCGTCCCGGGTGACGGTGAACACCGTCTGGAAGAGGGGCAGATCGGCCCACCGCTGGGCGATCTGCTCCCTGCGGCGCCGGAGGAAGGCGGACACGATCCGCGCGCCCGACCCTGAGTGGTCGGATGCTCCGTCAGTCATACATCTCCTCGTGGTCCTGCGTGTCGCTGGAAGGGGGGTCCCGCGTTGTTGCCGCGTGGCAATTGTCTACCAGACCTGAGGCGGGCGGGCACGGGGCGCGGCGCCTACCCCGGCTCGCCCCGGCCCCGCCAGTCCAGGCACACCACCAGCGCGTCGTCGAGGGACTCGCGGTCGCCCCGGTACTCGGCCAGGTGGCGCAGGACCTCCTGGGGCGCGGAGGAGCTGGGCACCAGCCTGGTGGCCAGGATGGCCAGGGGCAGGGCCCGGGTGCCGAAGGTCTCGCCCTCGGACGGCCCCTTGGCGTCGAACACGCCGTCGCTGACGAACACCAGCCGGTCGCCCGGCTCGACCCGGAAGCCCTCCGCGGTGTAGACGGTGTCCTCGGCCATGCCCATGGGCAGCTGGGCCTCGAAGGGCATCTGCTCGACCCGGTCGCCGCGCAGGCGGTAGAGCAGGGGCGAGCCCGCGTCGACCACCTGCACCTCGCCGGTGGCCAGGTCGAAGCCGAGCAGGAGGACGTCCAGGTAGCGCTCTCCCCGGTAGTGGGAGTAGACGGCCTTGTCGGCGAGGGCGACCTGGTCGGCGAGCGGGATCCCGCTGCGGCGGGCGTTGCGTAGGGCGTTGACCGCCAGGCTGGTCAGCAGCGAGGCGTCGATGCCCTCGCCCATGCCGTTGGTGATGCCCAGGGTGAGCCGGTCCGGCGCGGCCGACCAGTCGAAGTTGTCGCCGCGTATGGAGTAGGCCGGTTCGAGCTGGGCGCCGATGCTGTACTCGGGGCACTCGAAGCCCCGGCCCGGCAGCAGGTCCCACTGGACCTCGGCGGCCAGGGTGAGCCGGTCCCTGCGGCGCAGCGTCCGGTAGACGTCGGTGTCGCGCTCGGCGACGAGGATCTCGTGGCCGAGCACGCAGGCGACCTGCTCCAGTTCGGCGAGCACCCCGGCGGAGTAGTCGCCCGCCTTCAGCTCGACGGTGAGCACGCCCAGCCGGTCGCCGCGGGCGCTCACCGGGAGGTGGACGGTCACGGCCTCGGATCCGAAGCTGTCCTCGACGAAGGTCTCCTGCGCGCCGAAGACCCTGCCCACGACACTGTTGAAGACGGAGTACTCCCCCGCGCACTCCCCGGGCGGATCGGGGACGTGGCAGAGTACCTTGAGTCCGTAGTCAGCGAGGAAGAGTTCGGCGGACACCGCCGCGTAGTCCTCGGAGAGAGCCCCGCGGAGGACCGCCATGAGCCCGTGCGGCTGGGCCTCGCGAAGGGACCGCGCTACGGTCTCGTATCTGTTCACTGGATCGACCTGTGTTTTCTGTGCCGATTGGAGAAGTATCCCGCACACCGGCACGGGTACGGTCGGCGGGCGCGGAACTGGGCGTTCCGTTATGGTCGTAGAGGTACCCCATTTCCGATGCCGGATGGGTACAACTCACAGACGCGACGTGTGAGAGTGGAAAGTGAGTCCTGAATCGCAGGAACCGACAGCCGAAGCAGCCCGTGCGGCCTCCACCGTCACCGAACTCATGGAAGTGCTCTGGGGGCGCGGCCGTGAGGTCGCCTCCTCACCGGTCTCTCCTCCGCAGCTCAAGGTCCTCTTCATCCTCGAGGAGGAGGACGGCGTGAACCTGCGTACGGTGACCGAGCGCCTGGGTTCCACCCCTCCGTCCGTCAGCAGGCTGTGCGACCGCCTCCAGGCGGTCGGCTTCGTGACCCGGACGCCGAGTCCGAGCAGCCGTCGTGAGCTGAGGCTCTGGCTGAGCGAGAGCGGCCGGACCTTCCTGCGCGACCTGAGAGCTCGCAGGGAGGCCGAGCTCCACGAGGTCATCGCCCGCATGCCCCCGCGCAAGCGGGTGATGCTCATGGAAGGGCTCGTGTCCTTCCGCGAGGCGGCGAGCCGCTCCGAGGAACACTCCGACAGCTCCGAGCAGCCGAACTTCCGTACGGCCTGAGCCACTGGTGCGGACCGGGCGGTCGGTCCGGCGCCACGTGTGGGTGGAACCCCGGCGTTCCCGCCCTGCCCTGGGCAGCCGCCACCTCGGGGCGGGCTTCCCAACCGTAAACAATGCCGCCAGAGTCAACTATTGTCAAGCGGCAACAGTTTTCCGACGCCGCGCCGAGTTCCCGCCTGCCGCCCTGTCCCCACTGCGTCCCGTTCCGAGGAATCCGTGCCGAAAACACCGAACCGCCGATCCGTCGGAGCCCACTCCCCTAGGCTTCACCTACGCTTGGGCCACACCCGCTCGGGCGCTGCCCCTTCTTCCCCCTGAGTGACCGGCTGGGACTGCGCATGGTTCGTCCACGACACCCGAACAAGGATCTGGAATCCGCGCTCCGGGCGGCCGAGGCCAGACAGTGGAGGGTCGAGCGCAGGAAGAAGTACTACAAGATGTACTGCCCGTGCCCGGAGAAACACTTCAAGACCGTTAAGCTCACGCTCTCCGGGGCAAATCACCTCAAAGACCTGCTGGGGCAGCTGCGTCGGGCCACATGCTGGGAGGAGCGGGGCCTGTGACCACACACCACCTCGTAGCCGACCTTTCCTTCGAAGCACGGAACGGCGCCAACAGTGACGGGGACTTCGACGACTTCGTCGACCGCTTCGTCGACGAGTTGGACAACCTCCAGGAGCGCGATCCCGGCATCGTCGATCCCGACGTGGTGGGAAGTCTGGCCAACCGCACGCTCTCGGTGACGATGGGCGTGGAGGCCGCGACCCTGGAGGACGCCTCCCGCCTGTTCTCCGCCAACGTGCGCGCGGCACTGCACGCGGCCGAATGCGGAACGCCGACCTGGCCCCACTTCGCACCGAAGGAGCGCACCCCCAGGGTGCGCCACCGCGACGCGGCCACCAGCTGAGCGAAGAGCCCCCTCGACCACTGGGTCCGAGGAGTTCTGGAACTCCGGGACCCGTCGGTCGAGGGGGCTCTTCGCTGTCGTGACCGGGCCGTCCACCGGCGCCCGGAGGCGGCGGGCACCGCCCGCCGCCGGGGTCGAACGGGGGCTCAGATGATCGGCGGGCGTCCGGCGCGGGTCATCCTCCACGCGGTCGACCAGCTGATCGGGGTGCGCTGACCGGCCTCCTCGCGCCAGCCCTCCCGGAAGCCCCCGAACCACGAGCGCAGCGCGTCGCGGTCGCGCTCGCGCAGCACGGTCAGCCCGACCCAGGTGCCGAGGTAGGCCGCGGCCAGGGGCCAGGGCAGGTTGCGGCGGGCCAGCCACACCCGGTTGCGGGCGTTGAGCCGGTAGAAGTTCTCGTGCCGGGTCGGCGCCACCGCCGGGTGGTACATCACCGCGTCGGCGTCGTACTCGATCCCGTAGCCCGCGTCCATGATCCGCCAGGCGAGGTCGGTCTCCTCGTGCGCGTAGAAGAAGTCGCCCGGCAGGCCGCCCCCGGCCTCGAAGGCGGTGCGCCGGATCGCGCACGCCCCGCCCAGGAACGTGGTCACCACGCTCGACTTGCGGGAGTCGCCCACGCGCAGGCGGGGCACGTGGCGGCGCTGGTCGGGGCCGCCGTCGGGGTCGGCGATGCGGAAGGACAGCGCGCCCAGCGACGGGTCGGCGGCGAAGCGCTCGCGCACGTGGCGGGCCAGGTCCCCGGAGCGGTACCAGCCGTCGTCGTCCAGGAAGAGGATGATGTCGCCGCTGGTCGCGCGCACCCCGTGGTTGCGCCCCTCGGGGATGCCCACGTTCTCCGGCAGGCGCACCCGCGTGACGCCCTCGGGCAGTTCCGGCAGGTCCGCGCCGTTGCCGACGACCACGACCTCGACGTCCGCGTCCTCCTGCTCGAACACGCTGGTGATGGCCCGGCGCAGCTCGGCGGGACGGTTGCCCATCGTCAGCAGGACGCAGGACAGGGTGGGCGCGGACACCTGGGGGCGGCTCCGTTCGGCTCTGGGCGCTGGGGAGACCGTCACCTCCGGCTTCTCCGGGCTCGGTGAGGACGGAATCACGGGTGTGGCCATGGTTGCGACCGTTCAGTGGACGAGGTGTTACTGGAAGGTTGACACACGGCCAACGATCGCAGGAACAGACTAACGAAAGAATAAAGGGAAGGTGGACGGGACCGTGGACAGGGTAACCTGCACGGCCCCGTTCGTGACGTCAACGTCATCGGCGCGTCGTTCGTGACGTTCCGACCCGGTTCGGGCCGGGGGCGCCCGAACTGTCCGCGCTATTCGAGGCGGCGCGAGGCGAGCACGCTCACGAAGTGCGCGAAGCTCATCAGCACGCCCACCGCGGCGCACGCCGCGACCAGGATCCGGGTGGCCGTCAGGTCGCCGAGGAAGGCGTCCACCACGGCCGCCACCACGACGATCAGGGACAGTTCCACGGCCTGGATGAGGCGGTGCACCATCAGCGCCGAGGCCAGGCGGCGGGCCAGGCTCAGACCCGACGAGCGCGGACGCATCGCCTCGTCCGAGACCTTCTCGGGCAGGCCCGCCTTGGCGCGCGCCACCACCACGTTGTCGGTCTCGGCCTTGATGAGCGCCACGCCGATCGCCGCGGCCATGCCCAGGATCACCCAGCCGCCCGCCTCCCACTCGCCCTGGGCGCGCACGCCCAGGCCGATGAGGAGCGCGATCTCGGACACGTAGTGGCCGATGCGGTCCAGGTAGATCCCGGCCACGCTGGTGCGTCCGGTGTAGCGGGCCACCTCGCCGTCGGAGCAGTCCAGCAGCAGGTACACCTGCACGAACAGCGCCGCCACGATCGCCGACCACAGGCCGCCGAAGGCGACCACGACCCCGGCGAGCACGCCGAAGGCCATCATCAGGTAGGTGATCGGGTTGGGGGGGACGCCGAGCCGGACGAAGAACGTGGTCAGGTACGGGGACAGGTCGCGCATGTAGAGGCGGCCCGCCCAGTGCTCCTCGTTCGTCCTCTCCTTGATGCCGGCGGGCTGGCCGCCCGCGCGGACCTCAGCGACCGACGGCTTCGACATAGTCCTTGACGCTCCGTCCGATCTCGTCCTCGGAGAGGTTCAGGTGTTCCAGGATGGTGAACCGGCCCGGACGGGTGTCCGGGGCGTGGACCACCGCCCGTGCGAACTCCGCCTCGTCGAGTCCGACGTCGGAGGGCACGACGGGCAGCTCGTGACGGATCAGGCAGTCGCGGATCTCGTTCATCCGCGCCTCCGACCAGTCCAGGTGCCGCACCCGCAGGAAGGACGCGTACAGCGCGCCCAGCCCGGCGAGCTCGCCGTGGTTGCTGGTGCCCGGGTGGAGCTGGGTCACCGCGTGCAGGATCTCGTGGCACGCGCCGCTGGCGGGACGGCTGGACCCGGCCACCGACATGGCCATACCCGAGAGCACCAGGCCCTCGGCCAGCACCGTGAGGAAGGCCTCGGACTCCACCGAGTCCGGGCGGTGCAGGACCGCCTCGGCCGCGACCCTGGCGAAGGTGACGGACATGCCGTCCACCGGCTCGCCGTTGACCCGGCCCGCCAGCTCCCAGTCCTCGATGGCGGAGATGTTGCTGACCACGTCTCCGATGCCCGAGCGCACCAGGTGCGAGGGGGCCGCCCGGACGTAGTCGACGTCGATGACCACGGCGATGGGCATGGTCACGCCGATGGAGGGCTTGCCGCCCTCGTGCTCCAGCGAGCTGACCGGCGAGGCGATGCCGTCGTGCGCCAGGTTGGTGGCCACGGCCACCATGGGGATCCCCGCCATGGTGGCGGCGAACTTGGTCACGTCGATGGTCTTGCCGCCGCCGATCCCGGCGACCGCCTCGTAGGCGCCCGAGCGGAGCTTCTTGCCCAGCTCGGTCGCGGCGTCGACGGTGCCCTCCTCGACGTGGAAGACCTCGCAGTTGGGCAGGTCCAGCTCGGAGGCGATCTGCGCCCCCTGGCCCGGGCCGACGGCCACGGCGATGCGGCCCTCGGTGGCGATCCTGCGGTCGGCGAGCAGCGTCCCGAGGGACGCGACGGCTCCCCGGCGCACGTCGATCGCCAGCGGGGAGGGGAGCATGCGGGCTAGTAGCGGCATGCGATCTCCCTCGCCTTGGCCAGGTCGTCGTGGTTGTCGACCTCGACCCAGTCCACCTCGCCGATCGGCGCCACGGCGACCTTCTCGCCGCGGTTGACCAGTTCCTGGTAGCCGTCCTCGTAGTACAGCTGCGGGTCGCGCTCCCAGGTGGTCTTGAGGGCGTCGGCCAGACGGGCGTCCAGGGAGCCCTCGATGAGGGTGGCGCCGATGTACTCGCCCGCGGCGGTGGCCGGGTCCATGAGCTTGGTGATCGTGCGCAGGTGGCCCTCCTCGTCGAGGGTCACCTTCATCTCCTCGTCAGCGAGGCTTTTCGCGCTGTCCACCGCGAGGAGCAGTTCCGGTCCCCGCGCGGCGAGTAGCGTTTCCTCGACGCTCACGGGGTGAACCGTGTCGCCGTTGACCAGGAGGACGCCCTCGGAGAAGAACTCGCGCGCGGTCCACAGGGAGTAGGCGTTGTTCCACTCCTCGGCCTTGTCGTTGTGGCTGAGGGTGAGCTTGACGCCGTGGCGCTCCTCCAGGGCCTCCTTGCGCGCCTCGACCGCCTCCGCGCGGTAGCCGACCACGACGACGACGTCGGTCAGCCCGGCCGCGGCCAGGTTGCGCAGCGAGATGTCCATGATGGTCGTCTCACCGTCGACGGGCACCAGCGCCTTGGGCAGGGTGTCGGTGTAGGGGCGTAGACGGCGCCCCGCGCCTGCGGCGAGAACCATTCCGAGCATGAGGGCGTGTTCCTCCTTAGTCGGGGAGGGCTCTCACGCCTCCCCGTTCGTTCCGGCGGCCGGTTGGCCCCCGTCTGCGTGGCCTGGTCGGGGGATCCGCTGATCCCCCGGGTCCGTGTCGCCCTCGCCGGGGGCGGCGCTGGCGCGTACGTCGGCCACCGGTGTCGCGCTCCAGGTGCGCACGGCCTCGCGGACGAGCAGCACCGCCAGGTATCCGGCGAGTATGCCGTAGGCGGGGGCGAGCGCGTGCAGCGCTCCTCCGACCGCGATGACGAGCATGCGGCCGTCCCAGCCGAGGGCCGCGGCGCGCACCCCTGCGGGGCGGGCCGCGCCGACCGCGGGACGGGCCACGTCGTCGCCGTGGTGACAGGCGACCGCCATCAAGAGTACGAACACCAGTGGACCCGGTACACCGGACGCCAGCCCCAGGACCGCCAGGTATCCGTACTCGGTGACGCGCAGGACGGGTGGCACGAGCCAGTCGAACCGTCCGTCGTGGGGATGGCCCGAGGCCAGTCCGGACAGTAGCAGGGCAGCGACCGGTGCGAACAGGGTAATGCCTGCCAGCCGTCCCTGGCCTGCCGCCAGGAGCGTTCCGACGACCAGGAGTCCGGTGAGCGCCGTGAGCAGGGGCGGCGCTCCCCCCGGGGCGATCCGGCCGAGCAGCAGCGCCATGTGACTGTCATCACGAAGAAACCGCAGGTCGGGACGGACCGGGACGGACCACTCCCGGTCCGAGCCCCCGTGCGCGGCGCTCGCGTTCACCGTCGGCTCCGCGCGGGATCGGCGAGTCGGGCGGTGGCGGCGACGACGCAGCCGACGACGAGGGTGACGAAGGCGACGCGCGCGTCCCAGAGCGTGGCGGTCACCGCGATGGCCAGGAAGCGCACGGGTTGGGGGAAGTCCGCGATCCGGCGCAGCGGCGAGGGGGCGGGTCGGGCCCCCTCCTCGGGGCTTCCGCACAAGGGCGTCCCGTGCCCGGTGGCCGCGTTCACCGGGGCGGCGCTGGCGGGGACGGCGTTGACCGCGTGCCCGTTCACGGCCGTCGCCTCGGCGCGGGCCCCGGCGGGGGCGCGGACCGGGCGCGAACCGCCCGTTGTGCCGTCCACCACAGTGGCGCCGAACAGCCGCGCGGTCAGTCCGGGGTCGCTGACGCGCGGCCCCTGCGGCGGGCGGGGCGCCAGACCCCCCAGGAGGCCGCCAGCGGGCCCCTGGGCGGACGAGGGGGATCTTCTTCGGCCGGGACCCGCCTCGGGGTCGGCCGGAGCGGACCCGGCCGCCAGGAGCGAGTCGCGCAGGGCCAGGGCGACGAGCGCGCCCGCGGCCCACCCCCAGGCCCCGTCGATCCCGGCTGCCACGGCGCCCGCCGCCAGGCCGAGGTAGACCGCGTACTCGCGCAGCTGCGACAGCATCGCCGCGAGCCACAGGGTGAGGGCGTCGTGCCGGTCGGCCCGCATGCGCTCGCGGACCGCGTCGCAGAACAGGACCGCGCCGAGGAAGGCCGAGCCCGCCAGGCCGCCGACCGCGTCGGCGCGGGAGAACCAGACCGCCGCGCCGACGGCGCCCAGGACGCCGATCCGGGCCACCCCGGCGCGGGTGACGTGTCGGCGTTCGAGCATCCGCGCGGCCAGCCGCGCCACGGTGCCGCTGTGGGCCATGGACGTGTCCTCTCCCAGCTCTGATGGGAGACACCGTTTCTCACTCTGTGTAACGGTTCAATCACTGACACACGCGAGGATCATCGCGACGGGAGGGGACGGCACGGACCCCTGTCCGGACATGTGGCGAAACGCCGGACGCGCACCGCCGGACGGTCTCCGGTGGTGCGCGTCGGTGCGTCAGCGCGTTCGGCGGGGGCCGGACGGGCCCGGGCGGCTCAGACCGCCTGGCCGCCGTCGCCGCCGTTGTCGGCCTCGGCGGCCTTCCTGGCCTTCTCCTCCGCGCGCTTCTTCTTCTCGGCGTCGCGCTTCTTGCGCTCCTCGATCTCCGCCTGGGTGTCGTCGTTGTAGGCGGCGAGCGCTGCGTCGATGTCGGTGTCCAGGGCGAGCCCGCCGTCCTTGACGTAGAGCCCGCGGTTGCAGAACCGGCGCAGGTCCCTCTCGCTGTGCGACACCAGGACCATCGTGCGCTGGTTGGCCAGCATGCGGTCGATGGCCTCGTAGCACTTGCGCTTGAAGGCCTTGTCGCCGACCGCGAGCACCTCGTCGACCAGCATGATCGGGTGCTCCAGCTGGGAGATCAGCGCGAAGCCGAGCCGGACCTTCATGCCGCTGGAGTAGTGGCGCACCGGGGTGTCCACGAACTTGGGCTTGATCTCGGCGAAGTCGACGATCTCGTCGAAGCGCTCGTCGATCTGCTTCTCGGTCATCCCGTGCAGGGAGCCGACCAGGTACACGTTCTCGCGGCCGGTCAGGTTGTCGTTGAACCCGGCGCGCAGCTCCAGCAGCGGGGCGACCTTGCCGTGGACGTGCACCTCGCCCTCGTCGGGGATGAGCACCCCGGCGATCAGCTTGAGCAGGGTCGACTTGCCGGTGCCGTTCTTGCCCACGATGCCCACGCACTCGCCGCGTCCGATCTCGAACGTGACGTCGCGCAGCGGCCAGAACTCGTCGCCCTCGGCGTTGGGGTCGCGCTTGGTGCCGTGGATGAACATCTCGCGCAGGCTGCGCTTGCGTCGGCGGTTCACGGCGAACTTGACGCCGAGGCCCTTGGCCTCGATGACCGGACCGGTGGTCCCGGCGCCGTAGGTCGTCTGCGCCATCACAGCTCCTTCAGGACGGACATCTCCAGACGGCGGAACGTCCAGTATCCGATGATCAGCATGAGGACCGAACCGACCACCGACGAGGTCAGCGCGAGCGTGCTCGGGGTGAGTTCGTCGAACCCGGCGAACCACACGGCACGGTGCATCTCGAAGATACCCAGCAGCGGGTTCAACTGGAAAAGTGTCTTCGCCCACTCCGGGACGCTGGGCTCGGTGAGCACCAGCGAGGCGGGGAAGAGGACCGCCGAGCCGTAGAACAGGATGCGCGAGGCGATGCGCACCAGGCGCTCGACGTCGCGCAGCAGCACGTTGACCGCGGACAGGAACAGGGTGAGGCCCAGCCCGAAGACGAACTGGAGCACGATGGCCAGCGGCAGCCACAGCAGCACGCCCTCCCACGAGGGCCTGCCGCCGAGGAAGATCACGAAGAGGATCAGCACGGGCCAGGTGAGCAGGTACTCGACGAACTTCGTGCCGACCGTGGCGATGGGGAAGATCTCCCGCGGCACCTTCATGGTGGTGATCAGCTTGGCGTGCGTGATCATCGCGCGGGGGGCCTCGGACAGGATCGCCCCGAAGGTGTTCCAGGGCAGGATCCCCGCCACCAGGAACAGCAGGAAACCGCCCTGTGCCAAGGCCTCCGGCGGCATACCCCGTTCAGCGTTGAGGATGACGCCGAAGACGACGAAGTAGACCATCGTCAGAGCCAGCGGCTCCAACATCGTCCACGCGTACCCCAGTACGGACTGCTGGTACTTGACCTTCAGGTCGCGCCGGACCAGGAGGCCGACGACCTTCCGGTGCTCCCAGACGGCCAGCGCCCTTGACGCCACCGCCACCTCCAAGGGTTGATGTCTCGTCCGGTCCACGCTGAGGCCGGACGGGCGTGCTCGTACTCGCCTGTGCGCACCGGCCGGGATACGCGGTCCACCCCGTACGGCGTACCGAAACGGGGGAGCGTGTCCGGGCGACCGGGGGATGTCACGGACCGCGCCCGGTTCAACGACCGCTTCTGGGAGGAGGTCGGCACCGGGCACGCCATACAGGCGTCCATAGGTTACCGCTGCGAACGACGGGCTGTGCCACCCCACCTGTCACCAATGCGCGTTTTGTACCTTCGCCCAGAGAGGCCGGAAGAAGCGTGCGGAGGCCGCGCGGGGCTCGGAGTGCCGTGTGGAACGGGGCGCCGTGCCGGTCGGATACGCCGTCGGGCGGGGGCACCGGCCCTGCAGAAGTGGTACCGGAAGGCGGGATGGTCCCCGCACGGGGCGGGGCGGCGCGGTGCCGACGCACACCGTCCGCACACGGGTGGTCGCCCGCGCACGAGGAAGCGGGCGGGGCGGGAGGCGTCGGGCGGGACGGAGCAGGGCCTCGGGTGGGTGGGGCAGGGAATGCGCCAGGCGAGGCAGACCCGGAGCGCCGGGCGGAGGCGCCGCGCGGCGGACCGTCGGCTAGCCTCGGCCGGGAGCGCATCGGGCCCGCGGGCAGCACGGTGCGCGGGCAGCACGGTGTCGGCGAGTCCGGAGGAAACTGCGCGCGGAGCGCGTCCGTTGAGGGTGGTGGAGGGCGACGGGTGGGCCCCCTGTACATCCAGGAAACCCGAACGCGACCGGGCGCACCAGGGGTATCCGGCCGCTGTGGACGGCGGCCGTGGACGACGGAAGAGGTGGAGCCATGCGTCCGCGCGTGATCGCGGCGGTTCTGGCCGGAGGGGTGGGCGCGCGGATGGGTGCGCCCGCGCCCAAGCAGTTGCTGCCCCTGGAGGGCCGACCCATCCTGGAGCACGCGATCGCCGCCTTCGAGGCGTGCCCGGACGTCGACGAGATCGTCGTGCTCATGGTGGAGGAGTACCTCGACCGGGTCCGGGGGATCGTCGACGCGGCCGGGTTCACCAAGGTCACCGCGGTGCTCCCCGGCGGAGCGACCCGCACCGGCACCTCCCTCGCCGCCCTGGCCGCGATGGGCGGCGCCGCCGACACCGACCTGGCTCTGCTGCACGACGCCGCGCGCCCGCTCGTGAGCCCGGCCGTCATCAGCGCGTGCGTGGCGGCGCTGGCGGAGGCGGGCGCGGTCGGGGTGGCGGTGCCCAGCGCCGACACCGTGGTGCGGGTGGCGCCCGGCGGCTCCGGCGGCGAGGTCATCGCGCAGGTCCCCCCGCGTGCGGAGCTGCGCAGGATGCAGACCCCGCAGGGCTTCCGGCTCGGCGTGGCCCGCCGCGCCTACGAACTGGCCGCGGCCGACCCGGACCTGGTAGCCACCGACGACTGCGGCGTGGTGCTGCGGTACCTGCCGGAGGAGGAGGTGCGGATCGTGCCGGGAGAGGAGACGAACATCAAGGTGACGAACCCGGGCGACGTGGAGGTCGCCGAGACGCTGCTGCGCCGCGCGCGCGAGCGCGCCGCCCTGTCGGGGGCGGACGCGTGAGCCGGGTCTTCGAGGCGACCGAGGTGGTCGGGCACCGCGGCGCGGGGCGCGGCGTGGTGGACGGCGCCCGGGAGAACACGCCGGAGTCCTACGCCGCGGCGGCGCGGGCCGGGGCGCACTGGGTCGAGATCGACGTGCGCCGCACCGCCGACGACGCGCTGGTCCTCTACCACAACGCCGCCCTGGACGACGGCCGCGCGGTCGTGGAGCTGACCGCGCGCGAGTGCGCCGAGGCAGGGCTGGTCGGCCTGGAGGAGGGACTGGCCGCGATCCCGGCCGGGGTGGGTCTGGACGTGGACGTCAAGTCGGTGATGGAGGACGCGGTCGACGCCCCCTCGCGCCGGACGGTCTCGCTGCTCCTGCCGTACCTGCGCAGGGAGGCCGGGCGCCGCCGGGTGTTCGTCTGCTCCTTCGACCCGGGCGTCCTGCTCGCCGTCCGCGAGGAGGTCCCGGCGGTGCCCACGGCGTGGATGCCGTTCGTGCGCAACCCGCTGGACCAGGCCGTGGCGGGCGCCGCCGGGATGGGGTGCCCGGTGGTGGCGATCGACGCGCGCTCGTTCGGGCTGTCCGGTGACGCTCCCCGCCCGGACCGCCGGTCGGTGGAGTACACCGTGGACCTGGCGCACCGGGCGGGGATCGAGGTCGTCTCCTGGTGCCCGGACCCGGTGGACGCGGCGCGGTTCGCCGAGGCGGGGATGGACGCGGTCGTGGTGGACGACGTCCCCGGGGCGGTGTCCGCGCTCAAGGGCGGCGCCTCCGCGGGGTCCTGAACCGGGTCCCCGTCCCGCCGCGCCGGCCCCTCCGGCCGGGTTCCGCCGCCGGTCCCGGGCCAACGGGTCCCGGGACCGGGCGTGGCCTCAGATGCGGCCGAGCAGCTCGGCCTTCTTGGCGGAGAACTCCTCGTCGGTGAGCAGCCCCCTGGCGTGCAGCTCGCCCAGGCTCTCGATCTGCCGGAAGATCCACTCGGTGTCGGGTCGGCCGTTCGCCTCCTCCTCGGCTTCCCCGGCCCGCAGCGCCGGGGCCGTTCCGCCCTCCGCCACCGCCGCCGGTCCCGCGCCGGGTCCGGCGCCCTCCCCCGCCGTGTCCGCGCCCGCGCCCGCGTCCGCGTTCGGGGCCGCGGGCCCCGCGGACAGGCTCCGCAGCTGGTCGGTGGAGCGCACCGCCGCGTCCAGCCACCACCGCGGGTCCCTGAGCCTGGCCGCGACGCCGCGCCCGTCCCGGCCGCCGGGCCCCGACTCCTGCGCGGCCCACACGTGGGCGGTGACGGCCGCGGCCATGAGCAGGGTGTCGTAGCCCTCCGCCCCCTCCTCGGCGACGAGGGCGTGCAGGTCCTGCTTGGGCTTGCCGGTGTCCTTGCCGCCGGTGTCGGCGGTGACCAGGCGCATGTAGCCCCACTCCCAGCCGTCGGAGGGCGCCCAGTCCACCCCGGTGATCTCGGAGAGGTCGTACTCACGGCGCTGCGCCCGGCGCTTGCGCCCGCCCGCCTCGCCGCCGGACCAGACCAGGCGCACGGTGGAGCCGTCCAGGGTCGCGGTCCCCTCGGAGGTCTGGATGTGGAAGGGCAGCCGGGGCACCAGGCGCACGGCCGTGTCGGGGGCGGGCGGCCCGCTCTGCTCGGCGGCGAAACGGATCTGGTCGGCCAGGTACTCGGCGACCAGTTCTCCGCTGGCCTGGCCGGTGAGCCGGAAGGGCTGGGACTTCTCCTTGAGCATCGCGCCGACCGCCGCGTAGGGGTCGGTCCGCTCGTGCAGGCGCAGTTGCAGCAGCCACCCCTTCCTGGGGCCCGCTCCGGGCTGGAAGTCGACCTCGGCGATCGCGGCCACGGGGAGTTCGAGCTGGCCGATCCGTTTGAGCAGGGGGTCCTTGAACCAGCCCTGGGCCTCGTACCTGATCGCGACCGTCTCACCGTCGAACCGCCACACGGCCTGGTTGCCGCGCAAGTCGTCCATGACACCCACTTTCCCTCGCCCGTCCCTCACCCCTGCTTAGCAGAAGGCCCTCTCCCGCACGAGAGAGGGCCGAGGCCGGAAGCGGCCGGGGAGGGAGGGCGGCTCAGGTCCGGGCGGCCTGCGCCGTGCGCGAGTCCGAGCCGAGTCCGGGCGGGCTGGTGATGAACCCGGCGCCCCAGGACATGTGCATGGTGGCCAGCGCGAGCGGGATCATCGGCAGGCTGGCGGCGGGCAGGCCGCGGCCGAGCGGCACCGAAGCGGCGGTGACCAGGGCCAGGTAGGCGGCCGGGACCAGGAACAGCGGCCAGAGGAAGAAGCCGCCGACCAGCCCGGCGACAACACCGGCCAGGGCGACGGGCGGGGCCAGGTAGCGCAGGTTGATGGTGCCCTTGTGCTGGCGGGAGACCACCCTGCGCCAGCGGCCGTAGTGGAAGTACTGCTTGGCGAGCAGGCGCACGTTGCGCCGGGGGCGGTAGGAGACCCGCATGCGCGGCTGGAACCACACCGTGCCGCCGGTGGTGCGGATGCGGTGGTTCATCTCCCAGTCCTGGGCCCGCAGGAACGCCTCGTCGTAGCCGCCGACCCGCTCCAGCGCCGAGCGCCGGAAGACGCCCAGGTACACGGTGTCGGCCGGGCCGCCCTCGCCGCCGGTGTGGAAGCGCGCGTTGCCCACGCCCACCTTGGAGGTCATGGCGGCGGCGACAGCCTTCTCCCACGGGGTCGTGCCCTCGGCGGCCATGATCCCGCCGACGTTGTCTGCGCCGGTCTCGCGGAGCGTCTCCACGGCCACCCGCAGGTAGTCCGAGGGCATCATGGCGTGCCCGTCGATGCGGGCGACGATGTCGTGCGAGGAGGCCCCGATGGCGGCGTTGAGCCCGGAGGGGGTCCTTCCCGTGGGGTTGTCCACCACCTTCACGCGCGGGTCGGCGGCGGCGATCCCGTCGGCGACCTCGCGGGTGCGGTCCGAGGAGGGTCCGACCCCGAGCACGACCTCCAGTTCGCCCGGGTATTCCTGGGCGAGGACGTGCTCCACCGCGGCGGCGAGGTGGCGCTCTTCGTTGAGTACGGGCATGACGACGGAGACAGGCGGCCAGGACACGGGCACTTCCCAGGGTCAAGACGTGTCGGGACTGCGTAGGAGGGTGTCGTACGCGCGTCAACGGTACTGCACCACCGCCGCGGCCCCGGCCCGGCGAGTCAGCCGGGCCGGGGCCGCCGTGGTTCAGGCCTGGTTCTTGACGGGCCTGCCCTCGGCGTCCTTGAACGAGCCGACGATGATCATGATCAGGTCGATGAGCGTCCACACGCCGGCGCCGCCGCAGGTGAGGATCATCAGGACGCCGGTGCCGATCTTGCCCGTGTAGAAGCGGTGGACGCCGATCGTGCCCACGAACAGGCAGAGTAGGAGGGCCACGAGCCAACTCCTGCTGGAGACGGCCTCGGGGTAGGGGTGGGTCACTGGAACTCCGTGCTGCGAGAGGGATGTGTGAGGGGAACCGCGCGGCTGGTGCGCCCGCGCGGACCCTGCCGGACGCGACAGGGGCCCCGTTCGGCCGTGGGCCGGGCCCGGCGTGGCCGGGCCAGGACATTGTCACCGCATCGGAGCGCGATTTCGGTCACGTGGAGGTACCGGATACGGCTCAGGATGACACCGCCCACGCGGAACCCCCGCGCAGTTCACGGCGTCACAACAAGGAGAGGGACAGGCAAAGAGGAGGACAACACGCCGGGGGTTGACATCCCGCGCGCTTCGGCGAATCGGGTGACAACCTAGAGATAAGGACACCGTTGACCGGTTGGGACGGGGACGCCGATGAGCGATGACAGGGCGGGACGGCAGGGACCCGCGAAGGAGTTCCGCCGCCGGCGCTCGCAGCCCCTCCCGCCCGAACGCTCCCCCAGGTCCGGCCGGGTGACCGTGCCCAGCGCCGCCACCCGTCGGCGCCGTACCGGCCTGCTGGTGATGAGCGCGCTGTCGGTTCTGGTCCTGCTCGCCTCGGGCACCTCGTGGGCGCTCACCGGGTGGATGTCGGGGGCCCTGAACCGGTTCGACGTGTTCGGCGGCCTGTCCGAGGAGGGCCGCCCCGAGCAGACCGGCGGCCTGACCTTCCTGGTGATCGGCTCCGACAACCGCGACGAGATGAGCGCGGAGGCCCAGGAGGACCTGAGCGTGGGCTCCACACCGGGCCAGCGCTCCGACAGCATGATGCTGGTGCGGCTCAACCACGACCGCGACCAGCTCACCGTCATCGGCATCCCCCGGGACCTGTGGGTGGACATCCCCGGCCAGGGCCCGGACAAGATCAACGCCGCCTACGCCCACGGCGGCCCCCAGCTGGCCGTGCGGACCGTGGAGTCGGTGACCGACGTGCGCGTCGACCACTACGTCGAGGTGGACTTCAACGGCTTCGTGGACGTGGTGGACGCCCTGGGCGGCATCGAGGTGTGCCTGCCCGAGGCGATCCACGACCCCAAGGCCCAGCTGGACATGGAGGCGGGCACGCACCGGGTGGACGGGGCCGAGGCCCTGGCCTTCTCCCGCACCCGCGCCACCACGCGCGGCGACCTGGACCGGATCGAGCGCCAGCAGCAGGTCCTGTCCGCGATGCTCGACCAGGCGATGAGCACCGAGACCCTCTCCGACCCGGCCAAGCTGACCGCCTTCCTGGACAGCGCCCTGTCGTCGGTGACCGTGGACCAGGGGCTGGACACCAGCACCATCAACGAGCTCGCCTACCAGATGCGCGACATCGACCTGGGCGAGGTCACCTTCACCCAGGTGCCCATCGCCGACATGGAGTACTGGACGCCGCGCGGCGACGTCGCCGTGCTGTGGGACGAGCCCGCCGCCCGCGAGCTGTTCGCCGCGGTCCGGGCCGACCGGCCCGTCGACGGGTCCGGGGAGGAGGACCGGTCCGGGTCCGAGCCGCGGCCCGAGGACATCCGGGTCCAGGTGTTCAACGGGATCGGCACCGCGGGCCTGGGAGCGCAGCTGGACGCCGAGCTGGCCGCGGCCGGGTTCCAGGTGGCCTCCCCGGCGCAGAACTGGAGCAGCCTCGACGTCGCCACCACCCAGGTGCGCCACGGCCCCGACGACGCGGCCGCGGCCGAGTACGTGGCCGGGATGATGCCGGGCTCGCAGACGGTCGAGGACAACGCCCTGGACGGTGGGCTCCAGATCGTGATCGGGTTCGACTACACGGCGTTCGAGGCCCCGCAGACCGCGGACGCCACTCCGCGGGAGGAGCCCTCGGCCGCGGAGGAGGCCGGTTCGGTCTCGACCGCGCGGGAGAACGTCTGCGGGTGACGCGAGGGAAGGAATCACCGTGCTGCACCATCTGGTAGGCCTGCTCGGCGGCGTCGCCCTGGCCCCCGTGCTGTGGGTCGCCGCGGCCTGGTCGTCCGGCCTGCTCCCCCGGTTCGCCGAGGGGGAGGTGACCGTGGCGACGGTGTCGTCGGCGGTGGTGCTGGGCCTGCTGGGGGCGGTGTGCGCCTACCTGGTGGCGTCCCGGCTGTCGCCGCTGGTGGCCGGGGCCAGCGGCGCCCTGCTCACGGCGCTGAGCCTGTGGCCGGTCGCGCACCCGGCGTCCATGGGGGCGGCGCTGTCCTGGCTGAACGAGGACAGCTTCCTCTACCCCTCGGGCGCGGGTCTGGCCGTGGCGCTCCCGTTGGGGACGCTGCTGCTCTTCTCCGCCGCGATGCCCCTGCGCTGGCGTGCCGCGAACGACGGAATCATGCCCTCCGAGCGCCGGGTCGTGGCGCGCGCCAGCCGGGAGGAGTACCGGCGCGGGCCGGTCGGTGACACGGTCCCCGACGCGGTCCCCGGCGTCCCGGACCCGGCGTGGCCCGCCGACGACCCCGCAGCCGGCCCCGGTGCCGGGATCGGCGGCGATCCCGGCGGCTTCGAGGACGACCCGGACAAGACGACCACGCCCTTCCGCCGCGGGGAGGACGGCTCCGGGTGGACGCCCCTGGGCGGGGGCGGGCCGAGATTCGGTCGGAGGCGCTGAACACGCCCCCGTGGCCGATACGCCGCGCCCACCGGTAGCCTGAGCGCCTGACTGTTCACGCGGCGTTCGGTCGTGCGCCACGCCCCGGCGCGTAAGGTGATGCATCGCGCCCCGGGCACACCCGTAGGCTGAACAATGTCCGTTTTCTGCCCTCAAGCAGGGTGTTGACCGCCTTCAGCGGGCACAACCAGCGAAACGGGAGCGGACGAAAGCGAGGAAGGACACCACCAGTGGTCGAAGCGGACCGTATGCGCGTCTCCGTCATCGGTACCGGGTACCTGGGTGCCACCACCGCGGCCTGCCTGGCCGAGATGGGGTTCGAGGTCCTGGGACTCGACGTCGACGACGCCAAGATCGACATGCTCCGCTCCGGCAGGGTCCCCTTCTTCGAGCCCGGGCTCGAAGAGCTGCTCACCGCCAACCTGGGGACCGGCCGCCTGCACTTCACGACCTCCTTCGCCGAGGCCGCGGAGTTCGCCGACCTGCACCTGATCTGCGTGGGCACCCCTCAGCGCGACGACTCCGGTGCGGCCGACCTGCGCTACGTCAACGCGGCGGTGGACCAGCTGGCCCCGCACCTGACCCGCCCCACCGTGGTCGTGGGCCGCTCCACCGTCCCGGTGGGCACCGCGGCCACCCTCGCCGCCCGGCTGTCCGCGCTGGCCCCCGTCGGCGAGGAGGCCGAGCTGGGGTGGAGCCCGGAGTTCCTGCGCGAGGGCTTCGGGGTGGAGGACACCCTGCACCCGAACCGGATCGTGATCGGCACCGACTCCCCCCGGGTCGAGAAGGCCGTGCGCGCCCTGTGGCAGCGCCAGATCGACGACGGCGTCCCCTTCCTGCTGACCGACCTCCAGACCGCCGAGCTGGTCAAGGTGTCGGCCAACGCCTTCCTGGCCACGAAGATCTCCTTCATCAACGCCATGGCGGAGGTGTCGGAGGTGGCCGGGGCCGACGTCATCCAGCTGGCCGAGGCGCTGTCCTACGACGACCGCATCGGCGGCAAGTTCCTCGGCCCGGGCCTGGGCTTCGGCGGCGGCTGCCTGCCCAAGGACATCCGCGCGTTCATGGCGCGCGCCGACGAGCTGGGCGTGGAGCCCGCGCTGTCCTTCCTGCGCGAGGTGGACGCGATCAACCAGCGCCGCCGCGCGCGCACCATCGACATCGCCCGCCAGCTGATCGGCGGGAGCTTCGCCGGGCGCACGGTGACCGTGCTGGGCGCGGCGTTCAAGCCCAACTCCGACGACATCCGCGACTCGCCCGCCCTGGACGTGGCCTCCACCATCGCCTCCCTGGGCGCCCAGGTGACGGTGTACGACCCGCGGGCGCTGGAGCGGGCGCGCGAGGCGCACCCGGAGCTGAACTACGCCGACTCCATGCTGGCGGCGGCGCGCGGCGCCGACGTGGTGCTGCTGCTCACCGAGTGGGCGGAGTTCCGCGAGGCCAACCCGGAGGAGCTGGCCGGGGTGGTGGCCCGCAAGCGCATCGTGGACGGGCGCAACGCGCTCGACCCCACGTACTGGCGCGCCTCGGGCTGGACCTACCGGGCGCTGGGCCGCCAGTAGCCCCTCCCCCGCATCGCGCACGACGGCCGGGCCCGCGCGGGCCCGGCCGTCCGCTTTTCGGGCCGGAACCCCCGTCGTGACACGGTGATCATGGTTGACTTCACTCCGTAACTGCCTGTGTGCGCCCGGCACCGTGCCGGGCGTCCGAGGACGGACGGAGTCCCACCCGTGAAGTTTTCCGTGACGGTCGGCACCGCGCTGGCCCTGCTCATCGCGGCCCAGCCCGCCCACGCGGTGCCCGCGCCCCCCGCGCCGTCGGCGCCGTTCGCCCCGCAGGAGGTGCGGTGCCCGGTGCTCGACCCGCCGCCGAGCGAGGAGGACCTGAAGCGGTACCTGTGCGGCGACCCCCGCCTGGGCCCCGCCGACCTGCCCGAGGACGGGCCGGTCGGCGCGCTGCTGGAGGGGTACGAGCGGCTCGGCGGCCTCTCCCCCGAAGCGTTCCTGGACCGCTGGGCCACACCCGAGGGCTGGGACTACCCCGACCACATGGGCTTCGTGGTGGAGGACGGCGAGCCGGTGACCGAGCTGCGGGTCCTGCCCGAGGGGTGGATGCTGGACCGCTTCGGCTCCCCGCGCGGCACGTTCCTGGCCCCGGCGGGGGCTCCGTACGAACGGCGCGCCCTGCCGCCGGACTCGCTGAACACGTGGCCGGACGGGCCCGAGCACAACTACAACTGCTACGAGGTGACCGAGGAGTTCACCGCGCTGGTGGGGCCGATCGCCCCGCACTTCGAGCAGTCCGGCGGCGGCGAACAGGTGCTCGTCCCCGCCGAGGGGGTCGTGGAGGCGCCCGAGGCGGAGTACGCCTCGGTCGACCAGCTCATGGAGGGCGGCCACCTGGAGCAGCGCCCGGCCGGGGAGTGCGTCCCGGCCGGGGGCTCCGCCGGCCGCCTCGACACCGCACCGAGGTGAACGGGCGCCGGTGCGCCCGTCCCCGTGGGGCCCGGGCGCACCGGCCCGGCGGCGGGAACGGCGGTCGGCACGCGGGGCGCTCCGGTCACGGACGGGCCGGTGCTCCGCCTGCCGGGGCCGGTGCGCCGGACTCCTCGCCGGTGCCGGGCGGCAGCCTCCGCAGGGCGACGGCGACCAGAAGCGCTACCGCGGCCAGCACGCCCGCGCCGATGAGGGCGGCGGTGTTGACCCCGGCCGTGTAGGCGGCGAAGGCCGCGTCGAGCAGGGCTCCGGGGTCCTGCGCCCGCGGGGCGGCGGCCAGGGCTCCGGTGACGGTCTCGGCCGCGGTCCCTTCCACCGAGGGCAGCGCGTCCGCCACGGAGGTGCGGTAGACGGCGCCTGCGGCGGTGCCCAGGACCGCGATGCCCAGGGCGGTGCCGAACTCGGTGCTGGTCTCGGAGATCCCCGCGGCGGCTCCGGCGCGCTCCCGGGGGGCCGTGGCCAGGACCAGGGTGTTGGCCAGGGTTCCGATGACACCGGCCCCGAAGGTCAGCAGGGTGTAGCCGCCGAGGAACACCGCCAGGCGGGTGTCGGTGTCCACCAGGCCCACGACCGCGAACCCCGCCGCGCTGAGGGCCAGCCCCGCCGCCATGAGCGCGCCGGGTCTGGCCCGGGGCGCGAGCGAGCCGGCCAGGACCGCGCCCAGGACGGTGCCCAGGATCGTGGGCAGCGCCCACAGGGCGGCGTGGAGCGGGCTCAGGCCGTGCACGGTCTGGAGGAAGGTGAAGGTCAGGAGCCCCATCCCCCCGACGGCGAAGGACAGGGCCAGGTTGCCGATGATCGCGGCGGTGAAGGCGGGGCGGGCGAGGAGCAAGAGGTCCATCAGCGGGTGCGCGGCGCGGCGCTGCCGGAGCACGAACAGCGCCAGGAGCGCCGATCCGGCCGCCAGGGCGGTGAGGGCGTGGGGGTCGGCCCCGTGCTCGGCCAGGCGCTTGGCACTGTAGACCAGGCCCAGGACTGCCGCGAGCGAGAGGCCCGCGCCCGGCAGGTCGAAGCCGGAGGCCTCCGGGTCGCGCGACTCGGGCACGAGCAGGGGTGCGGCGGCCACCAGTACGACCATGAACGGCAGGTTGACGAGGAAGGCCGAGCCCCACCAGAAGAACTCCAGGAGCAGTCCGCCGAGGATCGGCCCGGCGACGGCGCCGCCGGTGAAGGCGACGGTCCAGGCCCCGACCGCGGCGCCGCGCTGGCGGGGGTCGGTGAACATGTCCCGGACCAGGGAGAGCGTGGAGGGCGCCAGGGTCGCCCCGGCCGCGCCCAGCAGGGCCCGCCCGGCGATGAACAGCTCCGGCGAGGGCGCCAGCGCCAGCAGCACGGACGCGGTGCCGAAGAGCACCCCGCCGGTGAGCAGCAGGCGCCTGCGGCCGACCCGGTCGCCCAGGCTTCCCATGGTGACGAGCAGTCCGGCGAGCACGAAGCCGTAGACGTCCATCATCCACAGCCACTGCGCGGACGTGGGTCGCAGCGCCTCGGCGATGGCGGGCGCGGCGACGAAGAGCACCGAGATGTCCATGGACACCAGCAGTGCCGGGATCAGTAGAAGGGCCAGTCCGGCCCAGGTACGGGCGGTGGCGCGTTGGGGGTTCATGGCCGTGATCGTACGTACGTCAAAATCAGGTGTCAATATGTACGTACGTTCAGATGCTAGGATCGCGGTCATGAGCCAACGCGACGACCTGCTGGCGGGCGCCAGGAAGTGCCTGGTGGAGAAGGGCTACAGCAAGACCACGGCGCGCGACATCGCCGCCGCCTCCGGAGCGCACCTGGCCTCCATCGGGTACCACTTCGGGTCCAAGGACAACCTGATGAACACGGCCGTGATCGAGGCGACCGGGGAGTGGGGCGACACCTTCGAGGCCGCTGTCGCCGCCTCACGTACCGAGGCCCCGGCCGACAGGCTGCGCGTCCTGCTCGACTCGCTCTTCCGGACCCTGCCCGAGGAGCGCGACCTGCTCGTCGCCAGTGTCCAGGCCTACGCGCAGGCCCAGTTCGACGACGGTGTCCGCGCCGTGCTGGCCGAGGGCCTCAGGGGCGCCCGCCGGGGGCTGGCCGCGCTCCTGCTCGACCTGGAGCCCGGGGAGGTCGACCCGGCCGTCGAGGCCGGTCTGGGTTCCATGGCCTACAACTTCGTCACCGGCTACCTCATCCAGTACCTCATCGACCCGGAAATGCTGCCGACCGTGGAGCAGGCCCTCGAGGGCCTGCGCGTCCTCCTGCCCTCCGAGGGCTGAGCGGGCACACGAGGGCCCCGGCACCCGTGTGACGGGTACCGGGGCCGTTCGGGCGTCGGCGGCCTGGGGTCCGTTTTTGAACCGGCCTCAGCTTGTGGGGGGGTTGGTTCGGGCGCCCACGGGGTTCTGGAGGGGCCGGAGACGGGTTCGTGGGGAACGAGCGAACCCGTCGTAGGCGCCGAAGGTTCCCGTGCTCCGGGCGCCCGAACAGGGACCGAAGCGGAGCGGAGGTCCAAAAAACACTGCCTAGCGGCCGAAGCCGGTGGGCCTGCCCCCGCTCTCCACCTCGCGGCGCAGCCGCTCGCCCTTGGCGTGGGCCTGCTCCCTCAGCTCCTCCTGGAAGCGGGCCATGCGCTCGGTGAGCGCGGGGTCGCCCGCGGCCAGCATCCGCACCGCCAGCAGACCGGCGTTGCGGGCCGCGCCCACGGCCACGGTCGCCACCGGCACCCCGGCGGGCATCTGCACGATGGACAGCAGCGAGTCCATGCCGTCGAGGTACTTGAGCGGCACCGGGACGCCCACCACCGGCAGGGTCGTCACCGAGGCCAGCATGCCCGGCAGGTGCGCCGCCCCTCCCGCGCCGGCGATGATCACCTTCAGGCCGCGACCGGCGGCCTCGGCTCCGTAGGAGACCATCTCGTGCGGCATGCGGTGCGCCGAGACCACGTCGGCCTCGAAGGGGACGTCGAACTCGCGCAGGGCCTCGGCCGCCTCGCGCATCACCGGCCAGTCGGAGTCCGAGCCCATCACGATGCCCACCACGGGGCCCCTCGCGTCCCGCCCGTTGGCGCTGTCGGTCACTGTTCGTCTCCTCGCAGGTAGGCGGCGGCGCCTCGCGCGCGCGCCAGCAGGTCACGGTAGTCCTCACCCATCACGGTGACGTGCCCGATCTTGCGGCCCGGACGCACGTCCTTGCCGTAGAAGTGCACCTTCACCTCGGGGTCCTTCGCCATCACGTGCAGGTAGCGGCGGTAGACCTCGGGGTCCTCGCCGCCCAGCAGGTTGGCCATGACGGTGTAGGGGGCGTTGGTGCGCGGCGAGCCCAGCGGCAGGTTCAGCACGGCCCTCAGGTGCTGCTCGAACTGGGAGGTGCGCGCGCCCTCGATGCTCCAGTGGCCGGAGTTGTGCGGGCGCATGGCCAGCTCGTTGACGACCACGCCCTCGGCGGTCTCGAACAGCTCCACGGCCAGGACCCCGGTCACGTCCAGCGCCTGGGCGATCTCGATGGCCAGCTGCTGGGCGCGGACGGCCTTGTCCTCGGACAGGTCCGGGGCGGGGGCGATCACCTCGTGGCAGATGCCGCCGCGCTGCACGGTCTCCACGACCGGGTAGACCGCGACCTGCCCGTGCGGGGAGCGGGCGACCTGCACGGCCAGCTCGCGCGAGAAGTCCACCTTCTCCTCGACCAGGAGCGGCACCTCCTCGGCGGCGGCGCGGTCCACGACCCCGCGCGCCTCGTCGGCGCCGCCGACGACCCACACGCCCTTGCCGTCGTAGCCGCCGCGGGCCGCCTTGAGCACGACCGGCCACCCGGTCTCCCCGGCGAAGGCGGTGACGTGCTCCAGGGTGGTGACGGCCCGCCAGCGGGGCGAGGGCGCGTCCAGCTCGGCCATGCGGGTGCGCATGCGCAGTTTGTCCTGGGCGAAGCGCAGCGCGTCGCGGCCGGGGCGCAGCAGGCCCCCGGCCTCCTCGACCGCGCGCAGGACCGGTTCGGGCACGTGCTCGTGGTCGAAGGTGACCACGTCGTGGGCCTTGGCGAAGGCCAGGACGTCGTCGAGGCCGCGGTCGTCGCCCAGGGAGACGTCACCGCACACCAGCGCGGCGCTGTCGGTGGGGCTGGTCGCCAGGACCGAGAAGTCGACCCCCAGGGCGATGCCCGCCTGGTGGGTCATCCGGGAGAGTTGGCCCCCTCCCACCATTCCCACGCGCGGGACGGTGCGGTTACGCTCGCTCACAGTTCCTCAACTCACATGCTGCTCGTCAACCGCGGTGACGGGACGGCCCCGCGCGGCGGGACCTGGCCGGATCGGCTCGGAACCCGCGGCCGGGGTCCTGGTGCGACCCCCGGCTAGAGTCTAGGGCGTGCGGACGCGGCGGTCCCGGGCCCCTCCGCCACTGGTCGGCGTCCCGGCCGGGACGGGTCCGCGCGGAGGCGGACCCGACCACCCAGACCACAGGACCGGAGGCGCAGAACGTGCGCGACTTCCTCTCCCGCCATCCCGGGATCGCCAAGCTCGTCCGGGAGGTGGGCAAGTTCGGCTCCGTGGGCGCCGTGGCCTACGCGGTGCAGCTGGGGACGACCAACCTGCTGTGGAGCGCGGCCGGGGCGGGCCCGCTCACGGGGCAGGTGATCGGGACGCTGTGCTCGATCGCGGTGGCCTTCGTGGGCAACCGGTTCTGGACCTTCGGCGACCGGGCCCGGACCGGCTACGGCCGCGAGACCGCGCTGTTCCTGCTGATGAACGGCGTCGGGATGCTGCTCCAGCTGGCCTGCCTGGGCTTCTCGGTGTACGTGCTGGGGTTCGACGGCCCGCTCGCGAGCAACATCGCGGGCAACGTGGTCGGGGTGGGCCTGGGCACGCTCTTCCGGTTCTTCTCCTACCGCACGTGGGTCTTCCCCGAACAGGGCGGCGACGCGGTCCACGAGCCCGGGGAGGCCCCACTGGGCGAGCCGGTCGCCCGGCCCGGAGCCGACGGATCCTAGCGGACGGCGGACGCGCTCCTGCGCCGCACCCCGCGGCGGCCCGCCAGCCACACCACCGCCAGCGCGTACAGCCCCACCTGGATCAGGGTCAGCACCAGCACCAGCGGCGTGCCCGCGCCCAGGGGCAGGCCGGAACCGACCATGACCCCGGTGCCGATCTGCTCCATGCGGCCCTCGAACACGCACAGCGTGAACTGCACGAGGCTGTTGACCACGTGCAGGCTGATCGCCGCCTCCAGGCCGCCGGTGCGCCAGGTCAGCCAGGACATCCCCAGCCCCATCACCGCCAGCGCCGCGGTCGTCCACGGGTCGCCCGGGTGCGTGGCCAGGTACAGCGCCGCGAACAGGGTTCCGCTGGCCAGGATGGCCGGGCCCGGGGAGCGCAGAACCCGCGAGACCGCCGACCGGCCGCGCCGCTCGTCGGGACGGGCGCCGAGCGCGCCCACCAGCTGCATGAGCATGCCGCGCAGGGTCAGCTCCTCGGCCGCCGACTGCAACGGCACCAGCAGCACGATGGCGGTCATCGCCGCGGCGAACACCTCGGTTCCGCCGGAGGCCTCCCGGGGCACCAGGTCGGGCTGGAGGAATTCGGCCAGCGGCAGGAAGGCCACGACGCACAGGGCGACCGGGACGACCGCCACCGCCGTGCAGCGGACCAGCCACCCCCGGCGCAGCCGTCCCTCGACGGAGAACAGGGAGCCGATCCGGCGCCACTGCACGACGCGGACCAGGAAGATGACGATGGGGATGAACAGCGCCGACGCCAGGAGCCCGAAGGCCATCTCCGCGATCACGCTCAGGGTGACCGAGTCCGGGGCCAGCCCGCTGCCGTTGATGATCGCCACGATCGTCACCGACAGGATGATGGCCATCCACAGGAAGAAGACCAGCACCGCGAGGACGGCCAGGGTGAGCGGCGTGAACCACCAGCGGAAGCGGGACGTGCGGCCCAGCCTGTGGTAGGACTCGTCCGCGGGGAGTTCGGCGCGGGCGAAGTGGTTCCTGCGCACCGGCCGCGGCGGCGGCCAGGCCCACACGTCCGGGTCGGCGGCGGCCACGGCGTAGCCCCCGGGCGGCGTCAGCCTCCCCCCTCCGGGAGGATCCGCCCAGGTCTGCTCCTGCGTGTAGGACCCGGCAGTCCGCCCCTCCGGCCCCTCGGGCGCGGCGGGCCAGGACGAACCAGGCGGTGGCGGCACATTTCCCATCGTGGGCCGAGACTACTATCCGGGCATGTATTGCCAGCGTTAAGGCCACGCCGTTATCGCCTGGTCACGGCACGCACAGAGTGGTGCGCACGGTGCCGGACGAGCCCCTCCCCGCACCCTTCTCCTGCGCGACATCCCTCACACCTTTCTCCCCTGCCCCTTGCGCGACGCCCTCGGCGCGCCGTCCCGGCGGCGGCGTGCGTCACGGGCCCGCGGGGCGCGGAATGCGCGGCGCGGCGCCCTCGTTGAACCAGGTGGCCCGCGGGAGCGATCCGGCAGGCCGCCGTCCCGTCCCGCTGACCTACGATTGAGCACATGTCCTCCACACCATCCACCGAGCAGGTGCACAAAGCCCTGGCCACGGTGCAAGACCCGGAGATCCACCGCCCCATCACCGATCTCGGCATGGTCAAGAGCGTCGACGTCGCCGACGACGGTGCCGTGAGCGTCGGCGTCTACCTCACGGTGGCCGGATGCCCGATGAAGGGCCGTATCGAGAAGGACGTGACCGCCGCGGTGACCAAGGTCGCCGGGGTCACCTCCGTGCGCGTCGAGCTCGACGTGATGAGCGACGAGCAGCGCAAGGAACTCCAGACCAAGCTGCGCGGCGGCCAGGCGGAGAAGGAGATCCCCTTCGCCAAGCCGAACTCGCTCACCCGCGTCTTCGCCGTCGCCTCCGGCAAGGGCGGTGTCGGCAAGTCCTCCGTCACCGTGAACCTGGCCGCGGCCATGGCCGCCCAGGGCCACAAGGTCGGCGTCGTGGACGCCGACATCTACGGCCACTCCGTGCCCCGCATGCTCGGCGCGTCGGACTTCCCGACCAAGGTCGAGGACATGATCCTGCCGCCCACCGCGCATGACATCAAGGTCATCTCGGTCGGCATGTTCACGCAGGGCAACCAGCCGGTGGTGTGGCGGGGCCCGATGCTGCACCGCGCCCTCCAGCAGTTCCTGTCGGACGTGTTCTGGGGCGACCTGGACGTGCTGCTGATGGACCTGCCCCCGGGCACCGGCGACATCGCCATCTCCACCGCGCAGCTGCTGCCCAACGCCGAACTGCTCGTGGTGACCACCCCGCAGCAGGCCGCCGCCGAGGTGGCCGAGCGCGCGGGCGCCATCACCGCCCAGACCCACCAGCGGATCGCCGGCGTGATCGAGAACATGTCGTACTACCTGCCGCCGGACGGCGGGGAGCCGGTCCACCTGTTCGGCGAGGGCGGCGGCCGCACGGTCGCCGACGCCCTCACCCGGACGCTGGGCACCGACATCCCGCTGCTGGGCCAGGTGCCGCTGGACACCCGCCTGCGCGAGGGCGGCGACGAGGGCAAGCCCCTGGTGCTGACCGAGCCCGAGGCCGAGGCCAGCAAGGTGATCGCCTCGATCGCCGACACCCTGGTCGGCAAGCCCCGCGGACTGGCCGGTATGCAGCTGGGCATCTCCCCGGCGGGCCGCTAGGCAGTGTTTTCAGGCACCTGCGCTCCGCTCCGGCCCACCCGTCGCCCGCCACCGCCCGTCGGGGACGCTGCGCGTCGGGACGGGCCACCGCCCTCAACGGACGCCTGCGGCGCGGTCCTTCCCGTGTCCGGCACGCCCGGACGGCGCCCCGTGCGGGGCCCGCGGCCCTGAACGGCGACGAGGCCCCCGAGCTCCGTGCTCGGGGGCCTCGCGTGTGTCCGGAGCCGGTCCGTCCGGTCGGGTGGTCCCGATCGGTCCGGGTCGGTCAGTCCGACGAGCCCAGCGTGACCGTGGCGGTCTCGCGCTGGCCGTCGCGGTCGTACTCGACCTCGACCTCGTCGCCCGGGCTGCGGCTGCGCAGCATGGCGAGCAGTTCCTGGCCCGAGTTCACCGGACGCCCGTCCAGGGACAGGATGACGTCGCCCGGCTCCAGCCCCGCCGCGTCGGCCGGGCCGCCGCTCTCCACCGCGCCCCCTCCGTCGGCGATGACCGCGCCCGCGACCGGGCTGTCCAGGTCGATCTCGGCCCCGATGTCGGCGTAGCTGGTCTCGCCGTACTCGATGAGGCGGTTCACGACGCGTTCCGCCTCCGCCGACGGGATCGCGAAGCCCAGACCGATGTTGCCCGTGGGCTCCCCCATGGAGCTCATGGTGACGATCATCGAGTTGACCCCGATGACCCGGCCCTCCAGGTCCACCAGCGGGCCGCCGGAGTTGCCGGGGTTGATGGCGGCGTCGGTCTGGAGCGCGTAGAAGCGGCTGGCGTTCTCGCCCTCGCCGGAGCTGACCGGGCGGTTGACGGCGCTGATGATGCCCTGCGTGACGGTTCCGGACAGGCCCAGGGGCGCGCCGATGGCGATCACCTCGTCGCCGACGATGACCTGCTCGGAGTCGCCGAACTGGAGCGGCTCGACGTCGATCGGGTCGTCCAGCGACAGCACCGCGAGGTCGGAGCTGGGGTCGGAGCCGACCACGGAGGCGTCGGAGAGGCTGCCGTCGCTGTACTCCACGACGATGCCGTCCGCCTCCAGCCCGGCGGAGACGTGGTCGTTGGTCACCACGTAGTTTCCCTCGATCACGAACCCGGAGCCGCTGCTCGGGACGGTGGGATCGGCACTGTGGATGAACACCACGCTCGGGCTGACCCGCTGGGACACACCGGCGATGGTGTCGGGGTCGCGCTGGGGGGCCTCGGGCGGCGGCTCGTTCATGACCGGGCCCTCCTCCTGCGCGGTCTCGCCGCCGGAGGAGCCGTTGAGGAGGTTGCCCGCGACACCGCCCGCGCCTCCGGCGATGAGCGCGACGACGAGCATGCCCGACAGGACCATCCACACCGGGACGCCGCGCCTGGGCCGCTTGGGCGCGGGGGGCTGCGGGGCGGCGTGGTGGCCGCTCGCGTGGGGTCCGGCGAGGCCGGGGGGCGGAACGCCCGGGCCGGGGGCGCCGGGCTGTCCCGAGGGGGCGGCGTGCCCCGCCTGGAAGGCCGCGGCGTAGCCGCCGTGGGCGGCCGACTGGCCGGTGGGGCCGGTGTGCTGCACGAGAGCCGGGGGAACGCCGGGGTTCATGGGGTTGCCGGTGCCGGAGGGGGCTCCAGGGTTCATGGGACTGGCAGGACCGGAAGGGCCGCCGGGACCCGAGGGGGCACCGGGGCCAGAGAGGGCACCGGGACCGGGGTAGGCGGGACCGGAGGGATGGGCGGAGCTGGTGTGAGCGGCGGGGCCCGAGGGGGCACCGGAACCGGGGTGGGCGGCGGAGCCGCCGTAGACGGTGGGGCCCGAGTGGTCACCGGAGCCAGCGGGGTTGCCGGGGTTGGTGTAGTCGGCGGGACCGGAGGGGCTGCCGGGGTTGGTGTGTTCGACGGGGCCGGAGGGGCTACCGAGACCGGGGAAGCCTCCGGTCACACGGTCCGTACGGGGGGTGCCGGGCTGCTCGCCCGGTGCGGGGTCAAGGTTCATGGGGTCTCCACTGCCGGGAGGCGGGGTGGGGGCGGCCTGCGCGCCGGGGACTCCCTGTCCGGGCCGCGGGGCCGACCCGGAGTGAAGCGGGGACGCGGGGTCGCCCCCCTCTTCCTCGGAGGTGTTCCGGGAGGGCGTCGACGGCGTTCCGGCGGCCCGGGCGGGCCAACGGGGGCGCTCCGCGAACGCCCGGTCCGGCGCGTTCGCCGGATCGGGAGCGGCGCGCTCGGGGGGTGTTCCACCGCCCGGCGGGGTCGCCCGGCCGGGCTCTCCCCCGTGTTCCGGGCGGCCGTTTTCCTCGCTCAAGACCTGCTCCGTAAGTCGCTCGGCTGTGGGACGGCACGGGACCGGCCGGGGCCCTAGAGGAACCCCAGCCGGGACAGACCGCGGTGCACCCGGGCCCAGAAACCCGAACCCGGCCCGGGCAGCGCGGTCACGGCGGACGAGGCCAGCGCCGCGGGGGCGTCGGCGAGCACCGTGTAGACGAAGCCGTTCGCCTGCCACATGCTCTGGTACTGGCCCGCGTCACCGCCGAAGATCGTGCCGTGTTGTGGTGTGACGCCGCTTCCCCCCGTCCCGGTTCCGGCGTATCCGTTCGGTTCTGTGGGGGAATGCTTGCTGTCCAGCTTCCCACGTTGGGTGAAAACCGACACCTGGGACAGACCGTCCGAGTAGACGGCGTGCACGACGCGGTGGCCGCCGTGCTCGGTGGACCGGGCGTCGACCAGCCGCAGGTTCCAGGCCAGGTACTCCGGGAGGGGCCACTCCTCGGCGCGCAGGTCCTCGCGTTCGGTCCGGGTGAGGGCGTCGCTCCAGGGGGAGTCGCCGAGCGCCTCCTCCGGCCAGTCCTCCTCCCCCAGTTCGAGCCCGGTGAGGCGGAAGCCGATCGCGTGCTCGCCGCCGGCGCCGTAGACGGTCCGGCCCAGGAGCAGGCCGGTGGCGGTGTCCACCCAGAAGCGCCCGGCGACGGTGCCGTCGGCGTGCCTGGCCTCCACCAGGCGGGCCTCCCGGCCGTCCAGGCGGGTGGGGCCCGCGTCCGAGACGGCGTAGGTGTCGCCGAGCATGCTGAGCAGGCGGTCGTCCAGCGACTCCAGGGCCGAGGAGGCGTCCACCACGAGGGCGGACCCCTCGTCTCCGACGGGGGCCAGGGCGATGCCGTCGCCGGGCCTGCTCACCACGCGCACGCGCAGCGCGCCGCCCTCGGCGGACTGTCCGTCCTCCGCGTCCTCCGGTCCGGTGATCTCGCGCACGGCCGAGTAGGCGACCTCGTCCTCCGCGGCGGCGGCGCGGTGCAGCACCGACATCCCGTCGTCGTCCCCCTCGGCCGGGACGGCGGTGGGGTGGGGGTGCGCGGCGGCCGTGAGCAGCAGCGCGCACAGCAGTACCACGACGAGGATCGTGACCGGGGCGGAGTGCGCGGAGGAGGGTTCCTCCGCGCTCACCGGGTGGTTTCGGTGGGGCCGTCGGGGGCTTCGGCGGCGGTGGGCCGAGCGTCGAGCACCGGGATGTTGCGGCTGGTCAGCGCGTGCTCAACCGCGTAGTCGGCCAGACGGGGCTCGACCACGGGCGTCTCCTCGGCCTCACCCCCGGCCACGAACGCGCTGCCGAGCAGGGCCGTGGCCACGGCGAAGCCCGCGACGGCGTAGCGGCCGCCGGGGAAGACCGGGAACAGGTGCGCGAGGCGGTCGCCGCGGCGGCGGCGCTCGGGCGACGCGGCGCGCTCCGGCCGTGAGGGGGCCGGGCCGCCCGCGGCGGGCGGCGTGCCCCCCGCGGCCGGGGGCGCGGCGGCCAGGGCTCCGCCGGGGAAGCCCCCCAGGGGGCGCGAGGAGCCCAGGGGCGGGCTGCTGCCGAAGCCGGTTCCGCCGATGGAGGGGCCGGAGGGGCCCCGGTCCGAGGGCCCGTGGTCGCGGGACAGGCTGGTGAGCCGTCCCATGAAGTCCATGTCGGGCTCGGGCTCGCACAGGCCGTTGAGGCGGCGCTTGAGGCGGCGCATCATGTCGGCCTCGAAGCGGCACGACTCGCACTTGGCCAGGTGGATGAGGGCGCTCTCGTGGTCGACCGGGCCGAGCTCGCCGTCGATGAGCGCGGAGAGCCGCTCTCCGAGGTGGTCCATACTCACTCCGCCTCCCCGTTGATGACGTTTCCGCCGCTGCGCGCCTCGTTGTCGGCGACCAGGGACCGCCGGTGCTCCAGGGCCCGGCGCAGCTGGGCGCGGCCCCGGTGGATCCGGCTGCGGACGGTGCCGAGCTTGACATCGAGCGTCGCCGCGATCTCCTCGTAGGAGAGCCCCTCGATGTCGCACAGGACGACCGGGGCGCGGAACTCGGCGGGCAGCGCGTCCAGGGCGGACTGGATGTCGGCGTCGAAGTGCCGGTCGTCGTAACGCTGCGCGGGGGAGGGCTCGCGGCCCTCCAGGCGCTCGTCGGCGTTCTCGGCCAGGCCCTCGAAGCGGATGCGGGCCCGGCGGCGGGCCATGTCGAGGAAGAGGTTGGTGGTGATGCGGTGCAGCCACCCCTCGAAGGTGCCGGGGGTGTAGTTGGCCAGCGAGCGGAAGACCCGGATGAAGACCTCCTGCGTGAGGTCCTCGGCGTCGTGCTTGTTGCCGGTCAGCCGGTAGGCGAGCCGGTACACGCGCGGAGAGTGGGTCCGCACGACCTCGTCCCAGCTCGGGGGTTCCCATGCCTCGAATTCCACGGCAGGGCCGGACTCTGGCACCGCTGCTCCCTTCATCCCGTCGATTCGCCGCCAGGTTGGTCGGGGGGAGTTTGCTTCGTGGCGATCAACGTACGTTCATCCCGTTTCAACGCCCGGGGACGTGGATTAAGTTCCCGCCGCAACGCTCGGAGTTCGGTCCGGTTCAGGCTAGTCTTTTGCCAGGGACATGACCTGGCCGCGACCGACATTCTACGGTGGGTGACCACCCCCTGGTCAGAGCCCCACCAGACACGTGAACGCTGTGGGAGGCCGTTATCGCCAGCCCGGAGGAGACCGCGGCCCGGATCACCTGGGTCCGCGCCGAGCAGTCCCGGTTCGAGCAGGACGCCATGGAGGACGAGCCCCTGGCGGACGCCTACGAGGCGGGGAGCCGGTCGTCGGCCCCGCCGGTGGACGCGGCGACGGGCACGGCCCTGCGCTTCCTGGCCGCCTCCATCGGCGCCCGCTCCGTGGTGGAGATCGGCACCGGGTGCGGGGTGTCGGGGATCTGGCTGCTGCGGGGGATGACCCCGGACGGGATCCTGACCACGGTGGACACCAACGCCGCCTACCAGGACTACGCGCGCTCGGCGTACTCCCGCGCCGGTTTCGGCCCCGGGCGGGCCCGGCTGATCCGCGGGACGGCCCTGGAGGTGCTGCCGAGGCTGACCGACGGCGGGTACGACCTGGTGTTCGTGGACGCCGACACGGTGTCCTACCCCCTGTACATGGACGAGGCGCTGCGCCTGCTGCGCCCGGGCGGGATGGCGGTGTTCAACGGCGCCATGGTGGCCTCCAGCGAGCCGGACGGGCCGCTGCGCGTGCCCGACCCCCGCGAGACGGCCGTGCGCGAGGTGATCCGCCGCGTGCGGGAGGGCGAGGAGTTCATCCCCATGCTGATGCCGGTGGGCGAGGGCCTGCTGGCCGCCATCCACCAGGGGACCCGCCAGCGGTGATCAGCCGCATCGACAGCGCGGACCCCGTCGCCTTCGACGCCTGGTACGCGGCCGTGCGGGCGGCCTCGCTCGCCGACCGCGACCCCGGCGTGGTCCCGCTCCCCCACCCGGACTCCCTGCGCGCGGTGCTGCGCGGGCGCGGCGGCGAACGGCGGGCCCTGGCCTACGCGGCCCACGGGGAGGACGGCGGGGTGGCGGGCGCGCTCCTGCTGGAGCTCGGGGACCGGGACAACCTGCACCTGGCCGAGGTCGACGTCAACGTGCCCGTCCGGACGCGGCGCCGCGGCCACGGGACCCGCCTGTGGGAGCACGCGGAGCGCGTGATGGCCGAGGAGGGGCGCACGACCGCGCTGGCCGAGGTCCAGCTGCCCTCGGGCCGCTCCTTCGGGAACTGGCCCGGCGCCCGCTTCGCGCTCGCGCTCGGATTCGGCGTGGTCCACGAGGAGGACTACTACGTCCTGGGGCTTCCGCTGGCCGCGCGGACGCGCGAGGACGTCGGTGCCGACGTGCTCGCCCTCGGGTCCCGCTACGAGCTGCTGACCTGGACGGACGCGTGCCCGGAGGAGCTGCTGGAGGACTACGCGCGGCTGCGCACGCGGATGGAGGCCGACGTCCCGCTCGGGGAGACGGCCTTCGAACGTGGGCTCTGGGACCCCGCGCGCGTGCGTGCCCAGGAGGAGCGCCGCCGCGCCCAGCGGTACCGCACACTGGTCTGCGCGGCCCGGGCCGCCACAGGCGGCCTGGCCGGGTACAGCGAGATCGCCCTGCCCGAGGGGGAGGGCGCCGCCTACCAGGAGGACACCCTGGTGGCGCCCGAGCACCGGGGCAACCGCCTGGGCTCGGCGATGAAGCTGCGCAACCTGGAGGTGCTGGCCGCGGAGTTCCCCGAGCGGGTCCAGGTCCGCACCTGGAACGCGCCGGGGAACGCCCCCATGCGCCGGGTCAACCTGCGCCTGGGCTTTCGCCCGGTGGAGCGCATGCACGAGTTCCAGCGCGTCCTGCCGGGCGCGGGCGGCTAGCGCCCGGCGAGCCAGCGCAGCAGCGTGCGCGTGGCGAAGGCGGTGCCGCCCTTGCTGAGCAGGCCGCTCTCCTTGGTCGACCGGCCGGGACCGGCGATGTCCAGGTGGGCCCAGGGCACGCCGCCGGTGAACTCGCGCAGGAACAGGGCTGCGTCGGTGGCCCCGGCCGGGCCGAACTCGCGGCGGGTGCCGATGTTGGCCAGGTCCGCCACGCGGGACTTGGTGGTCTCGACGTACTCCTCGGTCAGCGGCATCCGCCACAGCGGCTCGCCGGAGGCCCGGCCCGCGGTCTCGATCTCGGCGGCCAGCGCGTCGTCGGTGCTGTAGAGGGCGCCCGTGCCCGTGCCGAGCGCGACCTTGGCCGCGCCGGTGAGCGTGGCCACGTCCACGAGCACGTCGGGGGCCAGCTCGGCGACCGCGTAGCCCATGGCGTCGGCCAGGACCAGGCGGCCCTCGGCGTCGGAGTTGAGCACCTCGACGGTCGTGCCGCCGTAGGTGGTGAGCACGTCGCCGATGCGGGTGGCGTCGCCGCCGAAGGCGTTCTCGGCCAGGGCCAGCAGACCGGTCACCCGCACCGAGGCGCCCACGGCCGACAGCGCGGACAGCACGGCGAGCACGACCGCCGAGCCGCTCATGTCGGTCTTCATCAGCGACATGTTGTCGTTGGGCTTGAGCGAGAGGCCGCCGGTGTCGAAGGTGATGCCCTTGCCGACCAGCACCACGTGCGCGGTGGGGTTCTCGGGGGTGTAGGAGAGCTGGACCAGCCGGGAGGGGCGCGAGGACCCCCGGCCGACGGCGAGGATCGCGCCGAAGCCGTCGCGCTCCAGCTCCGCCTCGTCCCAGACCCGCACTTGCAGGCCCGCGTCCGCGGCGACCTCTGCGGCGCGCGCGGCCATCCACGCGGGGTCCTTGGTCAGGGACGGGGTGTTGATGAGGTCGCGGGCCAGGGCGGTGGCCGCGGCCAGCCGGGTGCCGCGCTCCAGCGCGTCGGCGAGGTCACCGGCGCCCGGGTCCACCACCTCGACCACCGGGGCGGGGCGCTTGTCCGCCGGGGGTTCGGCGGTCTTGAGGCTGAAGGTGTAGGAGGCCAGGAGGGCGCCCTCGGCGAAGGCGGTGGCGGCGTCGGCGCCGACCCCCGGCCAGGCCAGGGCGACCCGCCCTCTTCCCCGGGCGGCCCGGGACAGGGCTGCGCCAGCCTTCCGGAGGTCGTCGGGGGAACCCGAACCGACCCCCAGAAGGGCCAGCCGTACCAGCCCCTGGTCCCGGGGCACCGGGAACTGGGCCAGCTCACCGGGTTTCCCGGTGAGCGAGTAGTGCGCGAACAGGTCGGTGAGCGGAGCCGGAAGCACCTGTGTCAGGCCGCCCTCGGCGACCCCTTCGACCTCCGCGGGTCCGCCGTCTCCCGAGAGGACGGGAAGGACCAGCAGGTCCGCGGTGGATTCGGCGAGGCTCCCCGAACGGGGCTGGATCTCCGTGGCGAATGGCACAGGCCGCTCACAATCGTTCGCTGTCATGGGGGTCTACGACCTCGGGGGGCCGTCGGGCGTTCCGGCCCGGACGGGGGAGGGAAGAACGTGGTGCCGGACCTAGCCGACGACACCCTTGAGCGCGTCCCGGAGTTCGGTCGCCTCGGCCGGCGTCAGCTCGACGACCAGGCGTCCGCCCCCCTCCAGCGGGACCCGCATGATGATGCCGCGACCCTCCTTGGTGACCTCCATCGGCCCGTCGCTGGTCCTCGGCTTCATCGCCGCCATGCCATTCCCCTTTCTAGGTGTTCCTCGCGGGTGACCGGGGCCGACCCACAGCACCGGCGCCGATCCGCTTGGCCCGTCTCGGCTCCGGAGCCGTAGGCCGGTTCCGCGTGACTCGCGCCCGTGTGGCTTAAGGGACGTGAATCACTCTTCGACCATTATCTCGGAGGTTGGCCCCCGTGTGTGCGCCAGTCGGCGGCCGGGCCGCCTCCGGCGGTTTTCACCAACGAGGAAACGTCGGTGAGTAAGGTTATATCGGTACTGGCCGAAACCCGGTGAGCGCACGGAGGTCCGCGCAAGCCCCACCCGGAGGCGGCGGACCGGACCCGACAGTCCGGCTGCACCTGAACGACATCCCCGAACTGGGCTTTCGTCCCCATGGGAAATTCTTCGCCCCGGGGACCGCGGTCGGACGGCTCCGGGACGGTACCGCCTCCCGGCGGCCGGACCAGCGCCCGGGGCGGGCGGCGATCCGGACGACCGGATCAGCTCAGGGGACCCGTCGACGTCATCCGGGTGCCCTCGTCGGTGACCGAGGACCACTCCGCCCTCAGTCCGCCGCCCGCGACGGGCGACACAGTCAGCTCGGCCTCGTCGACACAGCGGTCCTCGGGGTCGGCGGTCTCGGTGTAGGCGTAGACGCGCCGGTCGTTGTCGCCCGCGGACAGCACGAGCGTCCCCGAGCAGGCGAAGGTCGTCCAGGCGGTGCTGCCGCGCTCGGCGCCCTCCTCGATCCGCACCTCGGCGTGCCAGTCGGCGACGTGCTGGCCCTCGGTGTTCACCTGGACCATCTCGCCCGCCCAGGATCCGACGAAGTCCTCCGCCGGGGCGACGGCCTCCTGCGCGGCCTCTTCGCCGTCGGCCAGCAGGGCCCACGCGGTGGCCCCTCCGCCGATCAGGAGGACGGCCAGCGCGACCGCGCCCAGAACGGTGAACTGGCGGCGGCGCCTGCCGCTGTGCCGGGTCGACCTGGGCGGCGGCCACAGGGACAGCTGCACGGGGGAGGCGGCTGTCACGGAGGAAGCGGGCTCTTCGCGCCGGTCGTCGGCTCCCGACTCCAGTTCGGCTGCTGTGTCCATCCTCGCCATCCTCAACGGTGATGCACCCGCTCCGGCGGAGCGGGGGGAACGCGGATACAGCGACCGAGGATAGAGCACCCGAACCCGCAGGTTTCGCCCTACAACCACACGGGGGCTGTGATGCACGGCATAGAAAAAGGCGAAGGCCAGGTCAGAGCGGCACAGCCAAACGTGACCCGCGCCACAGGTTTGGGTGCGGGGTCAGCGCTCGTCGCCGCGCGACGGGGAGGCGTCGGAGGCGTCGGAGGCGTCGGAGGCTCCGGATCCCCCCGCCACGCCGGGGTGCTCCCCGGTCCCGGCGGAGCCCTCCGCGCCCCCGGAGCCCGGCGCGGACTCGGAACTCCCGGCTGACTCGGAACCCCCCGCAGATCCGGGGTACCGGTCGAACCCGGAACCCCCGGCGGGCTCGGGGCTCCGTGAGGCCCCGGGGTCCCTGGGGCCCTCCGAGCGCGCGGCGCTCTCCACGTCCTCCCCGGCCTCCCGCTCGTCCGCGGCCTCCGGGGTGTCCTCGCCCCCGATGACCTCGGTGGGCGCGGTGGCCCCCGTGGCACCCATGGGCGCGGTGGTCCCCGCGTCCCCGGCGGGCGCGAAGCCCCGGCCGGCGGGGCCCGCCGGTCCGGTCGCGTACCCGGGCCGGAAGGCACCGCTCCCGAAGCCCGCGACCGCAGTGCTCCCGGCCCCGGCGGGGCCGGGAGCGCCCTGCCCGGGGGCGTAGGCATCGCCGGGAAGGTGCGCCCCGGGGACCGGGCCGGTGCCCTCCGGAACGTAGGAGGGGTCCAGGCGCGACAGGCGCCACTCCAGGTCCTCGATGTGCTCCTCGCGCTCGCGCAGCGTGGCGGTGAGGCGCAGCAGCAGCTCGTCCACGGCGCGCACGTGGTAGCCCCACATGGCCAGGGGCAGCATCAGGCGGCCCAGGTCGAACGCCTTGACGGGCCGGTCTTCGGGCAGGGCGAGCGGGGGGTGGTCGGCCTCGAAGCGGGCGAGCTGGCCGCCCTTGCCCAGCACGATGTAGACGACGCCCACGAGGACGGCGAGCGCGGCGGCGGCGACGAGGACCATGATGAGAACAGGCACGGACACGATCGTGCCACACGCCGCCCGGGCCGGGTACGGCCGTCGCGGTCGGCCGCGGCCGCACCCCGCCGAGGCCACCGCGCCGGAGCGGCGCGCGGCCGGGGCCGTGCGCCGCCGTCCGCCCGGCGCCCCTACTGCCCGGCGCCCCTACTGTTCGGGGCCGGGGTGGACCTCCGACTGCTCGTGCTGGCGGTGGATGTCCAGGTGGGACTTGCGGATGATGTCGACCACCTCGTCGAGGTCGTCGGTCACCTGGACCAGTTCCATGTCGTGCGACTTGATGAGCTGGTTCTCCAGCAGGCTGGAGCGGATCCAGTCCCGCATCCCGCCCCAGAACTCAGTGCCGATCAGCACGATCGGGAAGCGGGTGACCTTGTTGGTCTGCACGAGGGTGGCCGCCTCGAACAGCTCGTCCAGGGTGCCGAAGCCCCCGGGCAGGACCACGAACGCCTGGGAGTACTTCACGAACATCGTCTTGCGGACGAAGAAGTACCGGAAGGTCACCCCGATGTCGACGTAGTCGTTGAGCGTCTGCTCGAACGGCAGCTCGATGCCGAGCCCGACCGACAGCCCGCCCGCCTGCTGGGCGCCCTTGTTCGCCGCCTCCATCATCCCCGGCCCGCCGCCGGTGATGGTGGCGTACCCGGCCTCCGCCAGCTTGGCGCCCATCTGGACACCGATGTCGTAGTAGCGGTTGCCCGGGCGCAGGCGGGCCGAGCCGAACACGCTCACCGCCGAGGGCAGCTCCGAGAGCAGGCCGAAGCCCTCCACGAACTCCGACTGGATGCGCAGCACCCGCCAGGGGTCGGTGTGCACCCAGTCCGTGGGGCCCCGCTGGTCGAGGAGGCGCTGGTCGGTGGTGGTGTTGGGGATGGAGTCGCCCCGGTAGGTGAGGGGCCCGGCGCGTCGTACGGTCTCTTCTTCTTCCGTCATGACGTAAAGCTATCCGCGTGGAACCTGCTCACACCTGAACCACACGTTTCACACGGGTGGCCGCAAGCGGCCTTTTCGCCGCCCCGGCCGGTGTCGGGACTGGCCACGGACCCGCCGACCGGGGCGCGGCGGGGCTCAGCGGGCGCCCGACAGCCAGGCGACCATGCGCTCCTCGGCCTCGCGGATGCGGGGGATCTCGGCGTACTCGTCCTTGGTGTGGGCGAGCGTCGGGTCGCCGGGGCCGTAGTTGACGGCGGGCACGCCCAACTCGGAGAAGCGGGAGACGTCGGTCCAGCCGAGCTTGGCGCGGGCACTGCCCTCCCCCACCGCGGTGACGAACGCCGCGGCCGAGGGCTCGTCCAGCCCGGGGCGGGCGGGGGCGGCGGCGTCGACCACGGCGACCTCGAACCCGGCGAAGACCTCGCGCAGGTGCGCCTCGGCCTCGGCGACGGACAGGTCGGGGGCGAAGCGGTAGTTGACCCGGACCACGCACTCGTCGGGGATGACGTTGCCCGCGACCCCGCCCTCGATGGCCACGGCGTTGAGGCCCTCGTGGAAGCGCAGCCCCTCCACCTCGGGTTCGCGCGGGGTGTAGGCGCGCAGGACGTCCAGGACGGCTCCGGCGCCGTGGATGGCGTTCACGCCCATCCAGGAGCGGGCGCTGTGGGCGCGCTTGCCCCGGGTGGTGACCTCCACGCGCATGGTGCCCTGGCAGCCGCCCTCGATGACGCCGTCGGTGGGCTCCATGAGGACCGCGAAGTCCCCCGCCAGCCACTCCGGGTGGTTGCGGGCCAGGCGGAGCAGGCCGTTGCGGGAGGCGTCGACCTCCTCGTTGTCGTAGAAGACGTAGGTGACGTCGTGCACCGGCTCGGCGACCAGGGCGGCCATCCTGAGCTGGACGGCGACACCGGCCTTCATGTCCGAGGTGCCGCATCCGTAGAGGCGGTCGCCGACGACGCGGGAGGGCACGTTGTCCACGATGGGGACGGTGTCGATGTGCCCGGCGACGACGACGCGGCGGGGGCGGCCCAGGTCGGTGCGGGCGACGACGGCGTCGCCGTCGCGGCTGACGCGCAGGTGGGGCAGGGCCGACAGGGCGCTCTCGACCGCGTCGGCGAGGACCTTCTCGTCGCCGCTCTCGGATCGGGTGTCCACGAGTGCGGCGGTCAGGGCCGCGGCGTCCGAGGTCAGGTCCAGCATGTGTCGCCCCGTTTCGGTGAGGTTGGAAGCCGTCGGACCGGGGGTGCCCCCCCGCTCCGGATCACTGTCCCCCAGTCTGGGGCAACCGGGTGTGCGACCGGAACTCACCGTGGGACAAGACGGGGCGCCCTCCCGTGCGGAAAGGGCGCCCCGGTCGGGTGCGGACGGGTCAGGCGTTGACGCCGTGCTCGCGGAGCAGGTCGTTGAGCGCGAGCTTGTCGTGCTCCTCGCCCTCCTTCAGGCGCCTGAGCACGAGCAGCACCGGCATGCCGAAGTCGCCGCCGGGGAAGCTCTTGGCGCGGTTGGCGGTGACGCACACCGACCAGGCCGGGGCCTCGCCGCGCGGGAGCTCCTCGCCGGTCTCGGCGTCGAACACGCGGGTGGAGGAGGTGAGGATGGTGCCCGCGCCGAGCTTGGCGCCCCTGCGCACGCGGGCGCCCTCGACGACCATGCTGCGGGAGCCGAGGAAGGCGTCGTCCTCGATGACCACCGGGGAGGCCTGCGGCGGTTCGAGGACGCCGCCGACGCCGACGCCGCCGGACAGGTGGACGTTCTCGCCGACCTGGGCGCAGGAGCCGACCGTGGCCCAGGTGTCGACCATCGTGCCGGAGCCGACGTGGGCGCCGATGTTGGTGAAGGACGGCATCAGGACGACGCCGGGGGCGAGGTAGGAGCCCCAGCGGGCGATCGCGCCGGCGACGACGCGGACGCCGTCGAAGCGGGTCTTGAGCGGCATGCGGTCGTGGTGGTAGAAGTCGCCGACGTGCGACTCCTTCATCTCCAGGACCTTGAAGCCGAGGAGGATGGAGCGCTTGGCGCGCTCGTCGACCACGACCTCGTCGGTGGAGGGGTCGACGAAGGCCACGCGGGCCTTGCCCTCGTCGATCTGGTCGATCGCGCCGATGATGGTCTCACGGGCCTCGGTGTGGCCGGGCGTGAGCTCGGCGCGGCTCTCCCAGAGTTCGTCGATGCGGTCGGGCAGCGGGCTGGAGTACGAGCTGGTCATGTGCACACACGTTAGCCGCTCGCTCCGGGTGCGGGGGCACGCCCTCCCCGAGGCGGCCGTCACCTCCGCGCACGGCCCGCCACCGCGGCGGGCGGCGGCTACAATGCGGCCGTGGCGCCGCGTGCGCCCCCGCGCGACGCCCCCTGCCGGTGCGGAGCGTTCACCTGTCGCCGACCCTTGGTTCACCCGTGCCCAGTAAGCGCCGGAGGCTCTCCGCCTTCGTCAAGATCCTGCTCTCCCTGGTCCTCGTCTGCGGTTCGCTCGTCGCGGGGGCCTACTACGTGCTGACCACGTTCGAGCCGATCGACACCACTCCCCCGCCCGAGCCCGGCTGCCGCCTGACGATGTCCGACGGCCGGTACCCGATGGAGAACGCGCAGGCCGCGAGCGCGGCCACGGTGGGAGGCGTGGCGTTCGGCCGGGACCTGCCCCCCGAGGCCGTGACGATCGCCTTCGCGACGGTGTGGCAGGAGTCGGCGTTCTACAACGTGGAGTACGGCGACCGGGACTCCCTGGGGCTGTTCCAGCAGCGGCCCTCGCAGGAGTGGGGCGACCCGGAGCAGATCCTGGACCCGGTGTACGCCAGCAGCTCGTTCTACGAGGAGCTGGTGGAGGTGGATGGCTGGAGGTCCATCCCGGTCTACGAGGCGGCTCAGGCGGTGCAGCGCAGCGCCGACGGCTACGCCTACGACCAGCACGAGCGCCTGTCCACGCGGATGGCCGAGGTCTTCACCGGCACGCAGGGGGCCGCGCTGACGTGCTGGTACGGCACCGAGGGGCTGGCGGACCTGCGGTCCGGCGAGGCGGACACCGAAGCCGCCCTGGAGGAGATGGAGCGGGTGTTCGGCGCCGCCCCGGCGGACCTGCCGCCGGACGGGGACGAGGAGCCGCGGACCGGCGACCTGGGCTGGGCGATGGCCCTGTGGGCGGTGGCCCACGCCGAGGAGTACGGGCTGACGTCGGTGTCCTACGACGGGCAGCGGTGGCGGGCCTCGGACGGCACGGACGACGCCGAGGACTGGGCGGTGGCCGACGGGGGCGACACCGGGGGCGGCCTGGTCCTGGAGTGATCCGGTGGTCCGGGACGGTTCGCGGACCGGCTCGGGTGGCGGGCCGCTTCGAGTGGCGGACCGGCTCGGGTAGTGGGCCGGTCCGGGTGGCGGACCGGTTCAGATGGTGGGCCGCGGAACGGTCCCGGGCGCCGGTTGCCGGACGCCCGGCAGCCCGGGCGGACAGGCGGGCACGCCGCATGGCACCGGGGCGGGTGGGCCCCCGATACGACAAGGGGACCACACCCCGGCACGCGGCGGCCACCGCCTCCGTCCGCCTGTGGACGACCGGCGGGGCCGCCCGGACGGCGGCCCGGCCTCAGGCCAGGCGCTCGACCGCGGCCTCGACCCGCTCGTCGGTGGCGGTGAACGCCACGCGCACGTGTCCGGCGCCCGCCGGGCCGTAGAAGTCCCCGGGGGCGACCAGCACACCGCGTTCGGCGAGGTGGGCCACCGCGCCCCAGGCGTCGTGGTCGGGGTGGGCCGCCCACAGGTACAGCCCGGCGTCGGAGTGCCCGATGCGCCAGCCCGCGCCCTCCAGGGCCTCACGCAGCCTGGCGCGGCGGGAGCGGTAGCGCTCCTTCTGCTCGGCGGCGTGCGCGTCGTCGTCCAGGGCGGCGCTCATGGCCGCCTGGACGGGCGCGGGGACGATCATCCCGGCGTGCTTGCGCACCGCCAGCAGCTCCTCGACCAGCGCGGGGTCCCCGGTGACGAAGGCCGCACGGTACCCGGCCAGGTTGGAGCGCTTGGACAGCGAGTGCACGGCCAGCAGGTTGTCGTGGGTGCCGCCGCACACGTCCGGGTGCAGGATGGACACCGGTTCGGCGCCGTCCCAGCCCAGGTCGAGGTAGCACTCGTCGGAGGCCACGATCGCGCCGCGCTCGCGGGCCCACTCCACGACCTTGCGCAGGTGCGCGGTGCCCAGCACCCGGCCGGTCGGGTTGCTCGGCGAGTTCACCCACAACAGGCCGACGGGGGCGGGGCCGAGCGAGGTCAGGCCGTCGGAGGCCACCGGGGTGGCCCCGGCCACGCGCGCGCCGATGTCGTAGGTGGGGTAGGCCAGTTCGGGGTGGACGACCGTGTCGCCCGCGCCGAGGCCCAGGAGCGTGGGCAGCCAGGCCACGAGTTCCTTGGAGCCCACGGTGGGCAGGACGGCGCCCTCCTCGACGCGCACGCCGTGGCGGCGCTCCAGCCAGCCCGCGACGGAGGCGCGCAGCGCGGGCGTGCCCCAGGTCTGGGGGTAGCCGGGCGCGTCGGCGGCGTCGGCGAGGGCCTTGCGCAGCAGGGCGGGCACCGGGTCCACGGGGGTGCCCACGGACAGGTCGACGATGCCGTCGGGGTGCTCGGCGGCCCTGCGCTTGTAGGGCGCCAGCCGGTCCCACGGGAAGGTCGGGAGCCGCTTCGCCACGGGTCGCCGCTCGGCCATCGCACTTACTCCATCCAGGTCAGGTCTGTTGCCACAGGTCACACAGGACCGCACGTCACACAGGAATCGCGCCGACCCCCGCCACGGGGGTCGGCGCGAGACGTCGTCCAAGCCGGGCCGGTGGGCCCGCGCACCCTCTGCGCCATAGGGGTGCCGCGGGCGTTCCCGGCCCCGGAGCGCCGGAACCCGCCCGGCGCGCCGCCGGGCTACTCGGCCTGCGGCGGCAGCTTGGCCACGAGCGGGTGGTCGCGGTCGATCTTGCCGACCTTGGAGGCGCCGCCCGGGGAGCCCAGGTCGTCGAAGAAGTCGACGTTGGCCTTGTAGAAGTCGGACCACTGCTCGGGGAGGTCGTCCTCGTAGTAGATGGCCTCCACCGGGCAGACAGGCTCACACGCACCGCAGTCAACGCACTCGTCCGGGTGGATATAGAGCATGCGGTCGCCCTCGTAGATGCAGTCCACGGGGCACTCGTCAATGCACGCCTTGTCCAGTACATCAACACAGGGCTGCGCGATGACGTAGGTCACGTCGTACTCCTTGTCTCACCCCCGCGTCCCACGGGGGAGGCGGGGATCTTCGCAGACTCCGGGCCGGGACCGGCGTGCGGGCGCCCTGGCCCCCTGTTCCCGGGCTCTGCAAGCAATTGGCACAGATGTCGTAGTCCTAGTATGACGGCGGAGAACACCCAGCGCACAATCGGGGGGCATTTCCTTGCACATGGGAGGACGTCTGGTCCACAGGATCTCTCCCGCCGACATCGGTCGGCGCGTCTCCGTACGAATACGCCTCCCCGAGGGCGGGTTCACCGATATCGTCGGTGTCGTGGAGTCCTGGGACGACGGCGTCCTCACCGTGCGCCGCCGTGACGGCTCCGCGGTGGAGGTCGCCGAGTCGACGATCGCCGCGAGCCGGGTCGTTCCCCCCGTGCCCCCTCGCCGCCGCGGCGGGAATCCGCCGCGAACGCCCTGAGCCCCGTGCGTTCCGGGTTCCACGGAGTGAGACGGCGTCCGCCCGGCGGGCGTCGCGAGGCGCGCAGGTCGCGCCTGGACAGTGGCATTCTTCGGGCCCTGCGGGGTAGAAAACGCACAGTTCCGCGGCGGGTCCAGCCGGTCCGCCGGGGAACCGACAACGAAGCATCGCGCCCCCCGGCGGCACATCCACGCGGAACGGGCGCCGGTACGCGGGGAGGTGGTGAGCGCCCGTCATGCGCGAAGCAGTAGCGTCCGCCCTCGCCGAGCTGGCACGCCGGGACGAGCGGGCGGCCGACATGGCCCGGTCGGCCCTGGACACGCTGGCTCCGGAGCAGGAGATCGAGAGGCTCAACCAGCACGCCGTCCAGCGGTTCTGCTGGTTCGAGCTGCCGGTCCGCTTCCACGACCGCGCCGAGGACCGGCTGTTCGCGGTCAGAGCCCTGAGCAGCCTCTTCGCCCTCCTCCAGCTGCACCGGTACGCGCAGATCTGCTCGGCGCCGGAGACCTCGGCCCTGCTCACCGTCTACGACGGCGACCACGCCGCGGGCCTGGCGATGTACGAGCGGCTCATGTGGGAGTCGGGCGTGGAGCCGCCGGACCTGCCCGAGCTGACCTGGGGGACGGCGGTCGGCGACGCCGAGATCGTGGCCCGCGACGAGACCGCGTCGGCGCTGGAGCTGGCGATCACCCTGGGCGACGTGCGCCCCGGCAAGCGCGGGTGGCGGCCCGCCCAGGAGCGGTTCGCCCGTTCCTTCCTCACGCAGCCGGACAACCGGGGGCTGAGCCACCTGGACCGCATCCGCGAGGAGCGGGTGCGCGCCTGGTTGAGCTCGTCCGCGCACCCGCACCGACAGCGCCTGTGGCCGCTGGTGGGCCAGATCATCGCGGGCGCCGACGTGCCGCGCGGCGCCGAGGCCGCGATGGCGCCGCTCCAGCGGCTGCTGGACCTGGCCGCGGAGGGGATCGCGCTCACCCAGATCGGCTACATCTCGCCGGGCGTGGTGCGCCAGATGTGCGAGGACTTCGGGTGGCGGACCACCCCCGAGCCGCCGCGCAGCGAGACCGACGCCACCCAGCTCATCGCCCTGCACCAGGCGCTGCGGGGGATGCGCGCGGTGCGCAGGTCGGGCCGCCGCCTGGTCCTGACGCGGCGCGGGCGCCAGTTGCGGGAGGACCCCGAGGCGCTGTGGCGGGCGGCCACCGAGACCCTGTGCCGCACCGGGGGCCTGGACCAGGCCGCGGCGGAGACACTGCTGGGCATGCTGCTGGCGCGCACCCCGCAGGGCAGCGGTTCGCACGCGCGCCGCGGCGAGTCGGACGTGGAGGCGGCCGAGAGGGCGCTGACCGAGTCGGGGTGGGTCCCGGCGGAGCCCCCGGCGCCCTCGGGCAGGCACGCCGCGTCGCACCGGCGCACCGCGGAGGCCGCCTCGGACCAGGTGCGCGCCCTGGTGATGGCGGTGAGCTGGCTGCTGGAGACCCTCGGCCTGCTCACCGACGACGACGGCGCGGGGCGCCGGGAGCTGACCGCGCCGGGGCGGGCGTTCGCGATCGCGTGCCTGCACCAGTCGGCGGTGGCGCCGCGGGCCGTGGTCTGACCGGCGGGCCGTCCCCTCCCGCGCCCCGGGCCGCCTCCTACCGCGCCCCTCATCGGCCACCCGCTGCGAACGGGTGCCGACCAGGGCCTAACCTGGAGCGCGAACCATCCGAGACCAGCAGGAGCACCATGCCCGCGCCCGAGCCGCCGCGCAAGGCGGAGACGACCGACGTGCCCGAGGCCGGCGGGGCAGTCGCCGACCCGTGGGAGCAGATGCCCGAGGACGCCCTCAACCGGCCCGACCTGGGACGGGACACCGAGGGCCCCGGCGCAGGGGGCTCCGGAACCGGCGCCCGTCCCCGGGACGCCGCGGGGGCGGAGGACGCGAAGGCCCCGTCCGCGCCCCCGGAGGCCGCCGGGGACGCCGCCCCGGACGCCTCGGAGGACGACGCCTCAACGAGCGGCCCCGACGCCGCGCGCCCCGGGAGCTGGGCGGACTTCCTGCCCAGTCCGGTGTTCGTGCTGCTGCTGGGCCTGGCGGGGTTCGCGGGCTGGCTGTCGTGGACCGCCGCGGAGCTGGAGTGGGCCGCCGAGGGCACCAGCGTCACCCCGCTGGTCCCGCCGCTGTTCATCCTGCTCTGCTGGATCGCCTCCCTGGCCGTGCACGAGTTCGCGCACGCGCTCGCCGCCTACCTGGCCGGTGACCGCTCCCTGCGCGGCAGCGCCTACCTGAGGCTGAACCCGTTCGCCTACCGGCAGGCCTTCGCCGGACTGGTCCTGCCCTCGGCCTACCTGGGCCTGGGCGCCTTCGGCATGACCGGTCCGCCCACCTACGTGGACTGGGACCGCATCCCCTCCCGGGGCCGCCGCGTCCTGGTGGCGCTCGCCGGACCGCTTGCCAGTCTCCTGGTGGCCGCAGCGTTCGCGGTCACCGTGTCCGTCCTGGTGCCCCCGGGCAACGACACGACCAACTGGGCGATCTCGGCGATGGCCTTCCTGTGCTTCGCGAACCTGACGGCCGCCCTGGTCAACCTGCTGCCCGTGCCCGGTCTGGACGGCTTCGAGGTGCTGGCAGCCTGGACGCGCGGCACGTGGGTCGCCACGGCCCGGGCCAACGCCCTGTTCGGCTCGGTGGCCGTGTTCGCGGTCCTGTGGTTCCCGGGCCTGAACGACCTGCTGGTGGACGCGGTGTACGGCCTGTTCGACCTGGTGCTGCCCAACCCGGTGTTCCGCGGCATCGCCTTCTACGGCGAACTGCTCCTCCAGTTCTGGGCCTGACCGGAACCGGGGCCGCGGGAGGCCCGTGAGGCGCTCGCCTCACGGGCCTCCCGCTTTTGAGGGTTGGTTCGGGCACCCACGGGGTTCTGGAGGTGGCGGAGGCGGGTTTCCGTGGGAGAACCGCGCCGCAGGCGTCCGCTGAGGTTGGTGGCGGGCGACGGGTGGGACGAAGCGAAGCGGAGGCCCGAGAAAGCACTGCCTAGCCCTCGCGCCAGGGCCGCGCCCTGTCGGAGGGCCGCGCCCGCCGGTAGCCCCCGGCGGCGGGCGGCGCGTCGGCTCCGGGCGCCGCGGCACTCGGGGAACCGGGCGGCGGGGCGAACGACCAGCTGCGGATCACGGCGAACACCAGCACGAGCATCACCCCGAAGAGGTACGCGTTGTGCATGATGTGGTTCGTGAGCACGATGTCGCCGCCGGGCATGTAGCCGATCATCCCGATCAGCGCGGCCAGGTAGCCGAGCGCGAAGGCCGCCGCCCCGGAGGCGCGGCGGCTGCCCCACGCGCACAGGCGGCACGCGCCGTACAGCAGCACCAGGAAGGCCAGCAGCCCGAACGCGCCCGCGGCTTGGACCGCCGTACCCGCGCCCCAGTAGAGGGTCAGCCAGCCCGCGCCGGTGGTGGCGAGCATGCTCGCCGCGGCGCCGAGCAGCAGCAGGACCACGAGGGTCGTCCCTGTCAGTACCGGTGACAGGAAACGGGCGGAGGTCTTGCCCTCGGCGGGCGGGGCGGTCTCAGGTGTGGTGGTCACAGCGACGAGGTTAGACGCTCGCTCCCACCGGTCGCGGTCACAGCCCCGCGAACAGGTCGGTCTCGTACTCCCCGTGCTGGATGCGCTGCGTGGGCCCCACCAGCAGGGTGAAGTACTCCACGGCGTCGATCTCCTGGGCGATGTCGTTGGACAGGGCGAAGCGCTCGCCCTCCACCGTGATCTGCGTGGCGTGGGCGCGCATCGCGAGCGCCTTGGCCGCCCAGTGGTCGGTGGCGTCCACGCGGGTGGTCACCGCCGTATCGGGGGTGCCCCGGGCGATGTCGGACACCCGGGCGGGCGGGGTGAAGGAGCCGGACTCCTCGCTCAGCCGCGCGATGGACTCCTCGATGCGCGAGACCGGCTGGGCGATCGCGTAGAGCTTGCGGACCTGCCAGGGCGTGCCGGGCATGGACCGCTCCCCCGCCCGGAGGAAGGCCCGGCGCGCGACCCTGTGCGCCTGGACGTGGTCGGGGTGCCCGTAGCCGCCGTGCTCGTCGTAGCTGACCAGCACGTGCGGGCGGACCTCGCGGATGACCTGCGCCAGGAGTGTGGCGGCCTCCTCCACGTCCGCGCCCCAGAACGCGCGGGGGTGCTCGTTGGTGGGCGCGCCCGTCATCCCCGAGTCCCGGTAGCGGCCGGGGCCGCCCAGGAAGCGGTGGTCGCGCACGCCGAGCGCCAGACAGGCCTTGTCCAGCTCGCCGATCCGGTGCTCGCCGAGGGTGTCCTCGCGGTCGGAGGCCAAGTGCGCGAGGTCGTCCGGGATGACCTCGCCCTCCTCCCCCAGCGTGCAGGTCACCAGGGTCACACCGGCCCCCTCGGCCGCGTACTTGGCCAGGGTGGCTCCGGTGACGATGCTCTCGTCGTCGGGGTGCGCGTGCACCATCATCAGTCGCCTGTCAGTCACGTAGCGAACGATACCGGTCGCATCCGCCCGCCACCTCCCGCACCGCACTCTCCACCGGGGGGCATCGGGCCGCCGTCCGGCTCCCCGCGCGGGTGCGGCATGGGACACAATCGGCCTATGAGCTTTCCTCGCCAACAGGCCCGCACGCAGCGCTTCTCGATCGGTGTCCCCCGCGCGTTCCAGATCTCGCCGGACGGACGGCGCGTCGCCTTCCTCCGGGGACGCGACGGGGTGGACAAGGCCACCTGCCTGTGGGTGCACGACACGGAAGGGGCGGGCACGGACACGGTGGTCGCCGACCCCCGCTCCCTGGGCGCCGACGACGAGAACCTCCCGCCGGAGGAGCGGGCCCGCCGCGAGCGGCTGCGCGAGAGCGGCGGCGGGATCGTGTCGTACTCGGTGGACGAGGCGTTCACCCGCGCGGTGTTCACCCTGTCCGGGCGGCTGTTCTACGTCGACCTGGTCGGCGACGACGCCGCTCCGCGCGAGCTGCCCGCCGCCACCCCCGTCGTGGACCCGCGCATCAGTCCGGCGGGCGACAGGGTCGCCTACGTCAGCGGCGGCGCGGTGCGCGTCCTGGACATCGCCGCCGCAGAACCGGACCACGGCGACCGCCCGGTGGCCGAACCGGACGGCCCCGACGTCACGTGGGGCCTGGCCGAACTGGTGGCCGCCGAGGAGATGGGGCGCTACCGGGGCTTCTGGTGGGCGCCGGACGGCTCCGCGCTCGCCGTCGCGCGCGTGGACGAGTCCGGGGTGAACACCTGGTACGTCTCCGACCCCGGCAGCCCCGCCCAGGAGCCGACGGCCCTGCGCTACCCGCCCGCGGGCGGCGCCAACGCCGACGTGCGCCTGGCAGTGTTCCGGGTCGGCCCGAGCGGGGGCGGGCGGCCGGAACCGGCCTGGATCGAGTGGGACCGCGGGGCCCTGCCCTACCTGGCCACGGTCGGCTGGACGACCGGGCCGGACGGCACGCCCACCGTGGTGTTCACCGCGCAGAGCCGCGACCAGCGCACGCTGACCCTGTTCAGCGCCGACCCCGCGACCGGCCTGGTGGTGGAGTCGCGCACCGAGTCCGACGGCGTGTGGGTCGAGCTGATGCCGGGCGTTCCCGCGTTCACCGGTGCGGGCGACCTGGTGTGGATCGGCCGCGAGGCCGGGGGCGAGCGCCGGGTCTACGTCGGCGACGCCCCGGTCAGCCCCCCGGACGTGTACGTGCGCGGTGTGGTGGACGTGGACGGCGACCGGGTCCTGTACTCGGGCTCGCCCGCCGGGAGCCCCGCGGACGTGTCGCTGTGGCTGGTCGAGCTGGGCACGGGCCTGGCCGCGCCGGTGGAGGTGCCCGGGCACGGGTGCAGCAGGTCCGCGGACTCGGGCGCGCACAGCGGCGTGCGCTCGGGGCGGCTGCGCGGCGACACGCTGGTGGTGCAGCACCGGTCGATGGACTTCCCCGGCGCGCACACGGTGGTGCTGCGCGGCGCGGGCACCGAGACGCGCCGGTCCTGCTCCGAGATCGAGAGCCTGGCCGAGGCCCCGGACCTGCCGGAGCCGCGCGTGGAGTTCTGGCGCGCCGGTGAGCGGCGGATCCCGAGCGCCCTGGTGCTGCCCTCCTGGTACCGGGAGGGGCTGCGCCCGCTGCCGGTGCTGATGGCGCCCTACGGCGGCCCGCACGCCCAGCGGGTGCTCAACGCGCGCGGGGCGTACCTGACCGCCCAGTGGTACGCCGAACAGGGGTTCGCGGTGCTCATCGCGGACGGCCGGGGCACCCCGGGCCTCGGGGTGGAGTGGGAGCAGAGCGTCCACCTCGACCTGGCCGCACCGGTCCTGGAGGACCAGGTGGCGGCGCTGGAGGACGCGTCGGAGCGGTTCGACTTCCTGGACGTGTCGCGGGTGGGCATCCACGGCTGGTCGTTCGGCGGGTACCTGGCGGCGCTGGCGGTGCTGCGCCGCCCGGACGTGTTCCACGCGGCGGTGGCGGGCGCGCCGGTCATCGACTGGGAGCTGTACGACACCCACTACACCGAGCGCTACCTGGGCACCCCCGGGGGCGAGCCGGAGGCCTACGGGCGCAGCTCGCTCCTGGCGGAGGCGGCCAAGCTGGAGCGCCCGCTGATGATGATCCACGGCCTGGCGGACGACAACGTGGCCTTCGCGCACACGCAGCGGATGTCGTCGGCGCTGATGGCGGCGGGGCGCCCGCACACGGTGCTGCCGCTGTCGGGGGTGACGCACTCGCCCTCGGACCCGACGGTCGCGGAGAACCTGATGCTGCTCCAGGTGGAGTTCCTCAAGGAGAACCTGCGCGGCGAGGGGTAGCCCCCGCCCCGGTGCCGCGCGCAGGACGGCGCGGCACCGGGGCGGGTCCGGCGGCGCTGCCGTCCCGGGAGCCCCTCCCGGGTTCCTCACGGGCGCCCGCGTGCGGCGCTCAGCCGGTCCCGGTCTGCGGGGCCGCCTCCTCCTGGCTGGCGGCGATCTCCGACTCCTCGGGGACCTCGACCTGCACGGGTCCGTTGAACTGGAGGAAGCCGACGGTCGTGGAGTGCCCGGTCATGAAGGCGCCGTTGACGCCCTCCTCCTCCGCGGACTCGTAGGTCTGGAAGTGCTGCGGGTAGCCGTCCTCACCGATCCACAGGTCGAAGGTGAGCTCCGCCTCCTGGCCCGGGGCCGCGGCCGACTCCCCGGCGTAGGTTCCGGTGTAGTGGTGCCCCGTGCGCCCGCTCAGGTCGATGCCCTCGGTCATGTCCTCGGGGTAGTCGGTGACGGGGGGCGCCGACTCACCCTGGTAGCTGGTCCGGCTCCCCTCGCCGAGGACGGCCCGGAGGGACTCCACGTCGGACGTCCAGCCCGCCCGGGGCCCCTCCTCCGGATCCCCCGGCGCGGGGCGGTAGTACGCGCCCTCGACCAACCCGACCAGGTTGGAGTCCGTGCGGGCCAGGACGTCGTCGGGCCCCTCGCCGATCTCCAGGGTGATGAAGGTGGCCGGTCCCGCGTAGACGCTCTGGAAGTACCTGGGTTCGGGGTCCTCGGTGTAGGAGTAGCTGGTCGTGCTCCCCGTGCCCATCTCGGCGTCCCTCGTCGCGGAGTAGGCCGTGAAGCTCGACGCGCCGAGGGCCAGCTCGACGGCCTCGGCCACCACCGCCTGCGCGTTCTCGGGATCGGCCAGCACGGCGGGTTCCCCGGTGTCCGCCGCGCCCTCGCCGCCGCCCGCCTCGTCCCCGGTCGCGGAACCCCCGTCGGCGGCTCCCCCGCCCGCGGTCTCCCGGCCGTCCTCGGGGCGCACGACCAGCCAGGTCCCGACCAGCGCGGCGGCCAGGACGGCCGCGGTGGCCGCGAGCAGCGGCGTCCGGCCGGACCGGCGGACCCGGCGGGGCGCGGGCGCTTCCACCCCCCGCCACTCGGTGGCGAGCAGGCCGGGGACGACCTCGGTGACCGGGTCGCCCTGGAACGGCTGGACCCGGGTGGCGTTCCAGCCGGAGGTGAGCTCGGTGACCACCTCGGCCGCCGTGGGCCTGCGGCCGGGGTCCTTGTCGAACGCCCGCCGCACCGGCTCCAGGAGTTCGGGCGGCACCCCGTCCAGGTCCGGCTCGCCGTTGCGGACCCGGTGGGACACCACCTCGGCGGACTCCCTGCCGAAGGGATCGCGGCCGGTGGCGGCGAAGGCGACCAGGCCCGCCCAGGCGAACATGTCGGAGCGGTCGCTGGCGGCCCGCCCCTCGTACTGCTCCGGCGCCACCCACCCCGGGGTGCCGAACAGGCCGCCGGTGCGGGTGAGCGCGGTGCCCTCCACCGCGCGGGCGATCCCGAAGTCGAGCACCTTCGGGCCGGTCGGGGACAGGATGACGTTGCCGGGCTTGAGGTCGCGGTGCACCACGCCCGCGCCGTGGATCGCGGTGAGCGCCTCGGCGAGGCCGACCGCCAGGGCGAGCAGGACGCCCCCGGAGAGCGGCCCGTGCCGCCGCACGTGCTGGCGCAGGGTCAGGCCGGGCACGTACTCGGTGGCCAGCCACGGCGTGTCCGCCTGCGTGTCGGCGTCCAGGAACGCGGGCGCGCAGGCCGCGCGCACCCGCCTGACCATCTCCACCTCGCGGGCGAAGCGGGCCCGGAAGTCGGGGTCGGCGGCGAAGTGGGCGTGGACGACCTTGACCGCGGCGCAGCCGTCGGCCGGGTCCAGGCCGGCGTAGACGGCTCCCATGCCGCCCGCTCCGACGCGGCCGACCACGTGGTAGCCGCCGATGCGTTCGGGGTCGGCCCCGGTGCGCGGTTCCACGCCGGGGGGAAGCCGCTTCCGGTCGAAGGCGGGAGTGGTCGCTGTGGTCAACGTGGGCCCTTCCTGGGGGTCGGGGGGTCGGAGGCGGTGGGCGCGGCTCAGGAGAACGGGTCGGACTCCTGGTACACGCAGCTGTTGACGGGGACTCCGTCGACAGGGGTGGCGTCGTGCGGGGCGAGTCCCGGCGAGTCGGTGAAGCCGGGGTAGGTCTGCTCGCGGCCCGGGTTCGGTGCCACGTGGCAGAAGCCGCCGGGGTAGCCGGGGGTGATCCGCTGCTCCTCGTCAAGGGCCTCGGCGGGCAGGTAGTAGAAGACGCCGAAGGTGACGGCGCCGACGATCGTCACGGTGAACTCGGCCACGGGGTCGTCCGGGTCGAGTTCGGCGAGCACGCCCCGGCTGCCGGGCCGGGAGAAGTCGAGGTGGCCCTGGTCGGGGGTGATCTGGCTCACCCAGGCGAAGTCGTCGCTGTGGACGTTCAGGCCGCCGAAGTCGGGGAGGTACTCGGCGGTGGCCGTGACGGTGACCGAGTTCGTGAAGCGCTCCCCGCGGGTGAGGGTCAGCCGCAGCTGTTCCAGCGCCTCGCCGCTCCCCTCCGCGGGTTCGAGCGTGCGGACCAGCTGGGCGCTGTCGCCGGGGACGGGCTCCACGGCCACGGTCCCGGTGGTGTACAGGTCCCGGTACTCGGCGGGGACGTCCTCCCCCGGGCCGCCCTGCCCCGCGCCGTCGGCGGCGCCCGAGGTGGCGGTCCCCCCGTCGGCGGTGGCACCGCCCGGTGCCACGGATCCCTCCTCCCCTGCCCCGGAGAGGGCGGTCAGCCCCGTCCCGACCAGCACGGCGAGCGCGAGTCCGGCCGCGCCGACCGCCAGGGGCCGCTGGTTGCGGCGCGCCCAGGAGCGCCGGGGCGGGGCGTGGAAGCGCCAGAGGTCGGTCCGGCCGTCGTCGGGGGCGACGGCGCCGGCCCAGACCCGGGCAACGAGCCCGGGGAGGTCCGCGCCGGGGTCCGTACCGGGGCCGGTGGCGCCGTTCCCGGGAGCGCCCGCCGGGGGAACGCCGCTTCCGGGAGCAGCCGCGGTGAAGGCACCCGCCGGAGCGGCACCGGCCGTGGGACCGCCCGCCTGGGCGCCCGTCGCACCGGAGGCACCCGCCCCGCCCGGAGCGGCGCGCAGCAGCGCGGCCGTCTCCCGCAGCGCCGCGGCCGCGTCAGGACGCCGCGCGGGGTCCTTGTCCAGGGCCCGCTCCACCAGCGCGCGCAGGGCCCCGGGAAGGCCCTCCAGGTCCGGCGGCTCCGCCAGTACGCGCGGCACCAGGGTGTCGGTGCCGCCCGCGCCGAACGGGTTGCGTCCGGTGGCGGCGAAGGCCGTCAGCCCGCCCCAGGCGAACATGTCGGAGCGGTCGGTGGCCTCACCGCCCGCGTACTGCTCCGGGGAGGTCCAGCCCGGCGTGCCGACCAGCCCGCCGGTCCGGGTGAGCGCGGTGCCGTCAACCGTCCGGGCGATACCGAAGTCCAGCACCCTCGGACCCCGCGGGGACAGGATCACGTTGCCGGGTTTGAGGTCGCGGTGCACCACGCCCGCGCCGTGGATCGCGGTCAGGGCCTCGGCCACGCCCAGCGCGAACGCGGTGAGGGCCGCGCCGGTGAGCGGCCCGCGGGCCCGCACGCGGGCGTCCAGGGTCGGTCCGGGGACGTACTCGGTGGCCAGCCAGGGGACCTCGGCACGGGTGTCGGCGCCCAGGAAGCCGGGCACGCAGTCCGCGCGCACCCTGCGCAGCAGGGCGACCTCCCGGGCGAAGCGCTCCCGGAACCCACCGTCGGCCGCGTAGACCCGGTGCACGCACTTGACCGCCGCCCGCCGGTCGGAGTCGTCCAGCGCCGCGTAGACCACGCCCATACCGCCAGAGCCGATCCGGCCCACCACCCGGAAGGGGCCGACGCGCCGGGGCTCGTCGGAGGCGAGCGGCCGCACGCCGGGCGGCAGGGGAGGCTGCGCGGAGCCGGGGTGCATGGGCGAGGGGGCTGCGCTCATGTGGCGTGGACGACCTTCTGTTGTCGGGGGTTCGGGTGGGGCCGGGGGCACGAACGGCGCCGGAGAGCGGAGCCGTCGGCGGACACCAACCTAGGACACGGCCGCGACGGTCGTGGTTCGCGCGCACTCCACCCGGTCCACTGTCTTCCCGTCCCCACCGTCCGCCTCGCTGGTTCCCGCCCGCACCACCGCCCCGGCCGGGACCGGAGTCCGCGGTCCATCGACACGGCACACCACCCGCACCACCGCTCCCCCGCCGTACCGGCCGGGACCGGAGTCCGCCGACACGTCGCGGCGCTCCACCCGCCCCGCCCGGACGTTCCCCCGACCCGGGCATAGCCTGGCCGTATGCGTTCCTCCACCGCGCCGCGCGCCCTGGCCGCGCTGCTGGCCGACCTGGTCTGCGTGCTGGCCTTCGTCGTGATCGGCAGGACCGACCACGGGACCGGCACGGCCCTGGCCGAGATCGCCTGGACCGCGTGGCCCTTCGCCGCCGGGACGGTCCTGGGCTGGGCGGTCACCCGTGCCTGGACCGCCCCTGTCCGGATCTGGCCGACGGGGTTGTTCGTGTGGGCCGTGACCGTGGTCGGGGGGATGGCGGTACGCGTGTTCCTCGGGGAGGGCGCCCCGACCAGCTTCGTCATCGTCACCGCCCTGTTCCTCGCCGCGACCATGCTCGGCTGGCGCTGGGTGGCGCTCGTCGTCGCGAAGAGGAGACAGCGCCGCGTCTGAGGGGGAACACTGGGTGGCGGAACACAACCACCCTCGCGAAGGAGCCCCCCGTGGCCGATCCCGTCACCCTCGCCATCACCGCCGCCGTCGTCACCGGCGCGGTCGGCAAGATCACCGAAGCGGCGACCGAAGGCACCGTCGCCGCCTTCAAGTCCCTGCGCAAGGCGGTCTTCGCGCGCTTTCGCTCCGACCCCGAATCCCAGCAGGTCCTGGACGACGCCCTCCTGGAGCCGGAGGACCCCGGGGCGCTGGCCGCCGTCGCCGAGCGCCTGGAGCGGGCCGAGGCCGAGGAGCCCGCGATCCGCTCGCTGATGGCGGAGCTGCGCGGCGAGTTCGTCCAGGAGGGCGACGGGGCCGTGCACAACAGCATCCAGGGGGACGTCAGCGGCAGGGCTCGCGTCTTCCAGGGCCGTGACTTCCACGGGGACATCCACCTGTAGGAGGTCCCACCGCGGAGCGTTCGTAAGCTGGAACAGATGAACGAGCACCCCGCACCCCAGTCGCCTCCCTCCGGCTCCGTCCGCGGTCCCGCCTCCCGCGCGCCCTCGGACGGAGCCGGTGAGGACGAGGCGCGCGAGGTGGGCGTGGGCCCGTGGGAGGGCCCCTGGCCCGAGGGCGACCACTACGATCCCGAACTGCTGGCGGGCGGCGACCGCCGCAACGTCGTGGACCGCTACCGGTACTGGCGGCGCGAGGCGATCGTGGCCGACCTCGACACCGTGCGCCACCCCTTCCACGTCGCCGTGGAGAACTGGACGCACGACTTCAACATCGGCTCGGTCGTGCGCACCGCCAACGCGTTCGGGTGCGCGGCCGTGCACATCGTGGGCCGCCGCCGCTGGAACAAGCGCGGCGCGATGGTGACCGACCGCTACCAGCACGTCCACCACCACCCCGACACCGAGGCGCTGGTGGCCTGGGCCGAGGAGCACCGGCTGGCGCTGCTCGGCGTGGACAACCTGCCGGGTTCGGTGCCGCTGGAGACCTACCCGCTGCCCAGGAACGCCGTGCTGGTGTTCGGCCAGGAGGGCCCGGGGCTCTCCGAGGAGGTGCGGAGGGTGTGCCGGGCGGTGCTGTCGATCTCCCAGTTCGGTTCGACCCGGTCGATCAACGCCGGGGCCGCGGCCGCGATCGCCATGCACGCCTGGGTGCGGGCCCACGTGTTCGACCAGCCGGTCCCGGCCGCCTTCTCCGCGGACGCCCCGGCCCCCACCACGGCACTGTCGTGATGATTCCGTGATCTACCATGGCCGAAAGGCCCCTATCAGAGAGATTCCGGGATGAGTCCAACCGTCACAGCAGCCTCCCGTACCGCCACGATCGACGACGTCGCCGGTGTCGCGCGCGTTCTGGCCAGGTCAGCGCAGGAGGATCCGCTCTTCCGGTGGCTGTTCCCCGACGACGAACTGCGGATGGCCCGGACGCGCCGCTTCTTCGCCCTGACCGCGGGCTTCGGCTACGTCCCCTCGGGTGACACCCGGGTCGCCGAGACCAGGGACGGCAGCGAGGACGCGCCGGTGGTGCGCGGCGCGGCGCTGTGGGCTCCGCCCACCGCCAACCCGGAGGGCCAGCTGGTGTCACTGCGCACCTGGCCGCACTGGGGTCCCCTGATCGGCCGCACCCGCCTGGCCGCGTTCGTGCGCGTGTTCGCCGAGTGGAAGCTGGCCGCGCCCCAGGAACCCCACCTGTACCTGGCGGCGCTGGGCGTGGACCCGGCCGCCGTCGGCACGGGCGTCGGCGGCGGGCTGCTCACCTCGGGTCTGGACCGCGCCGACTCCCAGGGCCTGCCGGTGTTCACCCAGACGCTCAACCCCAAGACCGTCGGCTTCTACGAGCGGTTCGGGTTCCGGCTGGTCCGGGAGGCGGAGGGCCCCGAGGCGGGAACCAACTACTTCCTGCTGCGCGACCCCTCCTGAGGGCCCGCGGGCCCGCTGCCCCTCCCCGGGGAGCCGCCCCTCACCGGAGGGCCTCCCCTTCCCGGGGAAACGCCCCACCCGCGACGGTCTCCCGCCCTACCATGAGCGGTGATCGGAGCCCCGGGTACAGGGGTACCCCGGCCCCAGGGAAGAGGCAGCCCCCGTGACCCCCACAGCGGTACAGGCGGTCCGCACCGCGACCATGAACGACGTGCCCGCCGTGGCCGGGGTGCTGAGCCGCGCCCTCTACCACGACCCGCTCTTCCGGTGGCTCTTCCCGGACGACGGCCTGCGCATGGCGCAGAACTTCCGCGCGTGCGCGCTGCTGGCCGGGTTCGGGCACGTCCCCGGCGGCCACGCCACCGTGGCGGAGTCCCCGGAGGGCCCCGGGCGTGTCCCGGTGGTGCGCGGCGCGGCCCTGTGGACCCCGCCCGACGCGGGACGGGAGGGAGCGGCGGTCCCGCTGAGGTCGCTGCCGCACTGGTTCAGGCTGGTGGGCCTGTCCCGGCTGCCGGAGCTGACCTGGTACAACGGCGAGGTCAGGGCGTCGGTGCCGGAGGGCCCGCACTGGTACCTGTGCGTGCTGGGTGCCGACCCCGCCGCTGCGGACGGGACCGACGCGGGGGCGCGGCTGCTGCGCCAGGGCCTGGCGCGGGCCGACGCGGACGGCGTGCCGGTCTACCTGGAGACGGCGGACCCGGCGGACATCGGCCGCTACGAGGACTACGACTTTCGGGTGGTGCGGGCGGTCCACCCCCCTGCGGCCCCCTCGACCTACTGCATGCTGCGCCCCGCCGCCCCCTGAGGCCCGCCCGTCGGACGGCCCCGCCTCCTCTGGGGTTCCGGCGCCTCTGGGGTTCCGGCGCCTCCCGAAGCCCGGCGGTCCGCCGCCGCGTCGGCTCCGGAGACCTGTGTCTCCGGAGCCCCGGCGCACGCGGAGACCGGCCGGGAGCGGACCGCGAGCGGGCCCTGAAGGCGACGCGGACCGATCGGGGCCTTCTGATCCACCGGACCCCCTGACAGGATGGCCGCGTGGACATCCGAGGAATCTCCCACCACACCGACGGCGTGTCCGAGGACGCGGCGGCGCGCGACATGCGCGTCATCCGCGAGGACCTGCACTGCACCGCTGTGATGCTGATCGGCGCCGACACCGGACGGCAGCGGGCCGCCGCGCGCGCCGCCCTGGAGGCGGGTCTGGACGTGTGGGTGCGCCCGCAGCCGGAGAACCCGCCGGTCGCCGAGCGGCTGGAGCACCTGGCCGCCACCGCCCGCATGGCCGAGGAGCTGCGCCTGGGGCACCCCGGCCGCGTGACCCTCATGGTCGGCACCGAGTTCTCGCTGACCTCCCCGGGCCTGCTCCCCGGCGGGAGCGAACCCGTCCGCCTCCAGTTCGTCACCCGCCCGTGGCTGCGCCGCCCCTTCGAGCACAGGATGCGGCGCAGGCTCGCCGCGCTGCTCGCCTCGGCCCTGGACGTGGCCCGCGAGCACTTCGGGGGGCCGGTGACCTACGGGGCCGGGGGCTGGGAGGAGGTGGACTGGTCGGGCTTCGACCTGGCCGGGGCGAACCTGTACCGGTCCGGGACCGACGCCGACGCCTACGAACGGCGGCTGGACGCGCTCCGGGACGGTTGCGGCAGGCCCCTGGTGATCACCGAGTTCGGCTGCGGCGCCCACGACGGGGCCGAACTGCGCGGGGCCGCGTCCTTCCTCGCGGTGAACTGGTTCGCCGACCCGCCGCGCCTGCGCCGGGGCACCGCGCGCAACGAGGCCGTGCAGGCCGGGTACCTGGACGCGCTGCTGGGGCTGTACCGGGAGCGGGGGGTGCACGGCGCGTTCGTGTTCACGTTCGCCATGCCGGGCTTCCCGCACAGCGAGGACCCCGTGTACGACCTGGACGCGGCCGGGTTCGGCGTGGTGCGCACGGCCGGGGACGACCCGTCGTCCTGGGAGCCCAAGGAGGCCTTCCACACGGTCGCGCGGCGCTATCGGGCCTGAGGGAGGCCCACCGCCCCCGAGGCGAGGACCGCCGTCCCGAGGCACGGCACGGCCGCCGGGCGGCACACCGCGAACGCCCAGGTGACACGCCGCGGATGGGCGCGGCCGCCGGGCCCGCCCGCGGTTAGGGTCCTGAGCCATGACGGGTAGCGAACGGCCGCGGCCGGGGCGCCCCCGCGGGACCCTGGACGTCCTCGCGCGGTGCGCGCCCGCCGCCCTGGCGGCGGCCCTCGCGCTGGCGTCCGCGGGCTGCACCGCCCCGGCGCTGACCGAGGACGCCTACCGCGACGACGCCCGGCAGACCACCGGGGACCTGCTGTCGGGCGTCCGCACGGGGACGCTGGTCGCGGAACTGGCCGAGGACGACCGGGCGTTCCAGTCCTACCTGGAGGTCAGCGCCAAGGACGCGGAGGACTCGGCCCGCTCCCTCACCGACACCTTCGGCTCCCTCCAGCCGCCCTCTCCGAACTGCGACGGCCTGCGGGACGAGGTGACGGACCTGTCCGACGCCGCCGTCCACGGCCTGTCCGACCTGCGCGTCGCGCTGGGGAGGGAGGACCGCGACGGGGTGGCCGGGGCCGCCGAGGCGCTCCGCGGGACCGCCGACGCGCTGGCGGGACTCCAGGAGGAGCTGCGGTGAGAATCCTCCTGTCCTTCACCCTGGGCATGCTCACCGCCGTCGGCGGGTTCCTGGACATCGGCGACCTGGTCTCCGCCTCCGTGGTCGGCTCCCGCTTCGGGATGTCCCTGGCCTGGGTGATCCCCGTCGGCGTCATCGGGATCATGCTCTTCACCGAGATGGCGGCGCGCGTCACGGCCGTCAGCGGCCGGGCCGTCTTCGACCTGGTCCGCGAGCGGCTCGGCGCCCGCGCGGGCCTGGCCAACCTGCTGGCGTCCTACGTCATCACCCTGCTGACCATGTCGGCGCAGATCGGCGGTATCGCGCTCGCCCTCGAACTGGCCAGCAGCGTCCACTACCTGCTGTGGGTCCCGGTGGCCGGGTTCCTGGTCTGGGTGGTCGTGTGGCGGATGCCGTTCGGGTGGATGGAGAAGACCTACGGGCTGCTCGGCCTGGCCCTGGTCGTGTTCGCCGTCGCCCTGTGGCGGCTGAGCCCCGACTGGGGCGGTCTCCTGGCCGACGCCGCGAGCTTCTCCCCTCCCCCGGAGGAGGAGTGGCCGGTGTGGTCCTACTACGCGATCGCGCTGTTCGGCGCGACGATGACCCCCTACTCGGTCCTGTTCTTCTCCTCCAGCGGGGTGGAGGAGAAGTGGACCCCCCGCGACCTGGCCACGGCCCGGATCAACATCTTCCTCGGCTTCCCGGTGGGCGGCCTGCTCGCCCTGGCCATCATGGGCTGCGCGGCGGCCTGGCTCATGCCCGCCGACGTCCACGTGGAGGACCTGGGCCAGGTCGCGCTACCCGTGGTCGCGGCGCTGGGCAAGGTCGGGCTGGTCGTGGTCCTCGTGGGCTTCTTCGCGGCCACGTTCGGCGCCGCGCTGGAGTCGTCCCTGGCGTCGGGCTACAGCGTGGCCCAGTACTTCGGCTGGCCGTGGGGCAAGACCCGGCCGCCCGTGCGGGCGGCGCTCTTCCACTCGGTCATCCTGCTGGGCCTGGTGGCGGGCACCCTCTTCGTCCTCACCGGGATCGACCCGGTCAAGGTGGTCGAGTACAGCATCGTGCTGTCGGCGGTGGCGCTCCCGCTCACCTACCTGCCGATCTTCGTGGTCGCCAACGACCGCCGCTACCTGGGCGACCGGGTGAACTCGCGGTTCACCAACATCGTGGGCTCGGTCTACCTGGTCCTGCTGCTCGCGGTGTCGGTCGTGGCCGTCCCCCTGATGCTCTACACGAAAGCGGGGCAGTGAGATGCCGGAGGACCGGGAGCGCGAGTCCGTGTTCCGGATCGGCTTCACCGTGCTGGACCGCCAGATCGTCGACCGCGACGGGCAGCCGGTGGGCAAGGCGGACGACGTCGAGTTCTCCTGGGAGGAGGGCTCCCCTCCGGTCATGACGGCGCTGCTCACCGGCTCCGCCGCCCTGGGCCCCAGGCTCTCGGGGCGCCTGGGGAGGCTGTGGCGCACGGTGTTGAGCAGGCTGCGGCCCTCCGAGCACGAGCCCGTGCGCATCCCGGTGGGCGACGTCGAGGACTTCGCCCCCACAACCCGTCTGTCCACTCCTGTGCCCGAGGGGAGCCGCGCGGCGGAGAGGTGGCTGAGCCGCAACGTCATCGGCCGCATCCCGGGGGCGGGGCGATGAGCGGATTCCTGTTCAGCGAACTGCTCGGCCGCCGGGTCACGGACAGCTCCGGCCGGACGGTCAGCGAGGTCCAGGACGTGGTCGTGCGCCGCGACGGGGAGGTCTACACCGTCCTGGGCCTGGTGCTGGGACGGGGCGCGCTCGCGGGCCGCCTCGGCTACGGGGGCTCGCTGGAGCCGCCCTCCCCGTGGCACCGGGTGCTGGGCTGGATGCGCCGCCACGAGCGCTACGTGGCCTGGGATGACGTCCGGAGCCTGGACGGGGACTCCGTGGAGATCGGCGTCGGATACGGGGACCTGCCCCGGCACTGGCGCGAGCACGAGGGCTGAGCCGCCCCGGAGGGGGCCGCGTTCCCGCCCTCCACCGTGTACCAGAGAGTGATACCACTTCCAGGTATCATTGCGGCATGAACATGCATCTACGCCTGCCCGACGACGTACACGCGGAGATCAGGGAGGTGGCCGAAGAGGACGGCAACAGCGTCAACACCGAGGTCGTCATCGCGCTGAAGGAGTTCCTCGCGGCCCGTCAGACCGAGAGGATCCGCCGGTACGCGCTGGAGATCGCCGAGGAGGACGCGGAACTGCTGGCGAGGCTCGCCGAGTGACGCGCTACCTCACCAAGGCCGATGTCCGCGTGATCATCGAGGTGACCCTTCCGTCCTATGTGACGGTGCGGGACATCGGCCAGCTCCACGCGGCACTGCTGCGCCCGCAGACCACGGCCTTCGGTGACGACGCCTATCCGGACGTGTGGCAGAAGGCCGCCGCCCTCATGCAGTCGGTCCTTATCGGCCATCCCCTGTCGGACGGCAACAAGAGGCTGGCCTGGATCAGCGCCAAGCTGTTCCTCCGCCTCAACGGCCAGAAGGTGGGCAGACCCGACCAGAACACCGCCTACGACCTGGTCATCGCGGTCACCACCGGCGACCTGGCGGACGTCCCCGAGATCGCCGACCGGCTGAGAGGACTCATGCCTCCCGCTGAGTGACCCCGAAAGCGGCGACGGCCCGCGGCCGGGCCCGGAGGCGCCGGTCTCCGCGTTTTCCCCTCGCCCGGGCCCGGCAGCCGCTACCTTCGAGCCATGGACATGCACCTGCACATGCACGACGGCCTCCACGCCCTGCTCAGGGAGGTCGCGGAGCGGGACGGCGTCAGTGTCGAGGCCGCGGTCGTCACCGCCGTCGAGGACTTCGTCGCGAGCCGCCAGACGCGCAGGGTCCCGGAGCAGTCCCAGGAGCCGGTGGAGCGGGACGCCGGACGGCTCCGGCCCCGGGCGGAGTGACCCCCGGAAGCGGCGACGGGCCGCGCCCCCGAAGGAGCGCGGCCCGTGCGGTGCGACAGGGGCGGCGGTCAGCCGACGCCCTTGCTGAGCGAGCCCAGCAGGTCGCGGTTGAGCTGCGAGATCGTGTCCAGCGGGATGCCCTTCGGGCAGACCGCGGCGCACTCACCGATGTTGGTGCAGCCGCCGAAGTCCTCCTCGTCCTGCTGGTTGATCATCTTCACCACGCGCGAGGACCGCTCGGGCTGCCCCTGCGGGAGCATGCCCAGGTGCGTGACCTTCGCGGCGGTGAACAGCATGCTGGAGGCGTTCGGGCAGGCCGCCACGCACGCGCCGCAGCCGATGCAGGTCGCGGCGTCGAACGCGCGGTCCGCGTCCGGCTTCGGGATCGGGTTGGCGTGGGCGTCGGGCGCGGTACCCGTCGGGGCGCTGATGTAGCCGCCCGCCTGGATGATGCGGTCGAACGCGCCGCGGTCCACGACCAGGTCCCTGACGACCGGGAACGCCTTGGCCCGCCACGGCTCCACCGTGATGGTGTCGCCGTCGTTGAAGCTGCGCATGTGCAGCTGGCAGGTCGTGGTGCGCTCGGGGCCGTGCGCCTCACCGTCGATCACGACACCACAGGCGCCGCAGATGCCCTCGCGGCAGTCGTGGTCGAAGGCGACCGGGTCCTCGTTCTCCAGCGTGAGCTTCTCGTTGAGGACGTCGAGCATCTCCAGGAACGACATGTCCGGGGAGACGTCGGTGAGCTTGTACGTGGCCAGCCGACCCTCGTCGTCCGGCCCCTTCTGACGCCATACGCGCAGGGTGATGTTCACTTGTAGCTCCGCTGCTTCATCTCGACGTACTCGTACTCCAGGTTCTCCTTGTGGAGCACGGGCTTGCTGTCATCGCCGCCGAACGCCCAGGCAGCCACGTAGGCGAACTCGTCGTCGTGGCGCAGCGCCTCGCCGTCCTCGGTCTGGCTCTCGGCGCGGAAGTGGCCGCCGCAGGACTCGCGGCGGTGCAGGGCGTCGATGCACATGAGCTCGCCCAGCTCCAGGAAGTCGGCCACGCGGTTGGCCTTCTCCAGCGCCTGGTTGAACTCCTCGTTGGCACCGAGCACCTTGACGTCGCGCCAGAACTCGGCCCGCAGCGCCCGGATGAGCTCGATGGCCTTGGTCAGGCCCTCCTCGCTGCGCTCCATGCCGCAGTACTCCCACATGATGTGGCCGAGCTCCTTGTGGAAGGAGTCGACGGTGCGGGAGCCCTGGACGGACAGCAGCTTGTCGATGCGGGAGGTCACCTGGTCCTTGGCCGCCACGGCCTCGGGGTGCGACTCGTCGAGGGCCTCGAAGGGACCCGACGACAGGTAGTCGTTGATGGTGTTGGGCAGGACGAAGTAGCCGTCCGCCAGCCCCTGCATCAGCGCGCTCGCGCCCAGGCGGTTGGCGCCGTGGTCGGAGAAGTTGGCCTCACCGGTCACGAACAGGCCCGGGATGGAGCTCTGGAGGTCGTAGTCGACCCACAGACCGCCCATGGTGTAGTGCACGGCCGGGTAGATGCGCATCGGAACCTCGTACGGGTTCTCACCGGTGATGCGCTGGTACATGTCGAACAGGTTGCCGTACTTGGCCTCGACGGCGTCCTGCCCCATGCGCGCGATGGCGTCGGCGAAGTCCAGGTAGACGCCCAGACCGCCGGGGCCCACGCCGCGGCCCTCGTCGCAGACGTTCTTGGCGGCGCGGGAGGCGATGTCGCGCGGCACCAGGTTGCCGAAGGCCGGGTAGATGCGCTCCAGGTAGTAGTCGCGCTCCTCCTCCGGGATCTGGCGCGGGTCGCGGGTGTCCCCGTGCGCCTTGGGCACCCAGATGCGGCCGTCGTTGCGCAGCGACTCGCTCATCAGGGTCAGCTTGGACTGGTAGTCGCCGCTGACCGGGATGCAGGTCGGGTGGATCTGCGTGTAGCACGGGTTGGCGAAGAGCGCGCCCTTGCGGTGCGCGCGCCAGGTCGCGGTGACGTTCGAGCCCATCGCGTTGGTCGACAGGAAGAACACGTTGCCGTAGCCGCCGGTGGCCAGCACCACGGCGTCGGCGAAGTGGGTCTCGATCTCACCGGTGACCATGTCGCGGACGATGACGCCGCGCGCGCGGCCGTCCACGACGATGACTTCCAGCATCTCGTGGCGGGTGTGCATCTTGACGCTGCCCGCCGCGATCTGGCGCTCCAGGGCCTGGTAGGCGCCGATGAGCAGCTGCTGGCCCGTCTGGCCGCGCGCGTAGAAGGTACGCGAGACCTGCACGCCGCCGAAGGAGCGGTTGTCGAGCAGACCGCCGTACTCGCGGGCGAAGGGCACGCCCTGGGCGACGCACTGGTCGATGATCTCGACGCTGGTCTGGGCCAGGCGGTAGACGTTCGACTCGCGGGAGCGGAAGTCGCCGCCCTTGACGGTGTCGTAGAACAGCCGGTAGATGCTGTCGCCGTCGTTGCGGTAGTTCTTGGCGGCGTTGATGCCGCCCTGGGCCGCGATGGAGTGCGCACGCCGCGGGCTGTCCTGGTAGCAGAACGAGGTGACCTTGTAGCCCGCCTCGCCCAGGGTCGCGGCCGCGGAGGCGCCGGCCAGGCCGGTGCCCACCATGATCACGGAGAGCTTGCGCCGGTTCGCGGGGTTGACCAGCTTCGCCGAGAAGCGCCGCTTGTCCCAGCGCTCGTTGATCGGGCCCTCCGGGGCCTTCTCGTCCCGGATCGGGTCGCCGACGCGGTAGAAATCGTTGTCAGACAATTAACTCACCAGTCCAAAGGTGACCGCCAGAGGCGGGAGCAGGAAGCCGACCGTCACGATCAGCGACAGGCCCACGGCGACCGCGTTGAGCATGCCCTGACGGCTGGTCTGGTTGACGCCGAGGGTGGCCAGGGCGCTCCAGATGCCGTGCCGCAGGTGCAGGCCCACAGCGATCACGGACAGGATGTAGAACAGGGTCACGTACCAGAACTCGGGCTGGAACCCGTTCACGAGCCGCTCGTAGGGGCTGTCGGACGCACCGCCGGGGGCGATGGTGTTCGTGGTCAGGTGCAGGATGTGGAAGACCACGAACAGCGCGACCAGGACGCCGCCGTAGCGCATGGTGTAGGAGGCGTAGCTGCGGGCCACCCTCTTCTTCACCTGGTAGCGCTGGGCAGCCGGACGCGCTCTGCGGGCGCGGGCCCACAGCGTCACCGCCGCGTAGATGTGGATCAGGACGCTCGCCAGCAGGACGATGCGGAAGATCCACAGGAATCCGCTCTCGGGCAGCAGCGGGTAGCCCAGCTCCCGGAGGCTGTGGGCGTAGCCGTCGAAGGCCTCCTGGCCCGAGAACACTTTCAGGTTGCCGTACATGTGCGCGATCAAATACAGCACGAGGATCGCCCCGGTGATCGCCATCGCTGCCTTGAGCGCCACCGTGGACCCGTAGGCCGTAGACCGCTTCTTGGTCAAGGTACTGTTCGCCACAGCCTGTCACTGTAAGTTCTGGGTAAGCCAGGAGTCCAAGTCATCGGGATGCTTGAGTCGATAGACGTAGGCTATGGAACATGCAGTTCCAGCAGCTCGCCTACTTCGTCGCGGTGGCCCGCACACGCCATTTCACCCGCGCAGCAGAGCTTTCGCGCGTCGCACAGCCCAGTCTGAGCAAGCAGATCCGCAGTCTCGAACAGGAGCTGGGCGCGCCGTTATTCAGTCGTGCCCGGGGAAACATCACACTCACACCGGCCGGCGAGGCGCTGCTTCCGCTCGCCCAGCGCATGCTCGCCGACCTGGAGACGGCCCGGCGCGAGGTGGCCGAGCTGGCCGGGGTGCGCCGTGGCCGCGTGCGGCTCGGCGCGACCCCGTCGCTGTGCGCGGGGCTGCTGGCCGACGTGCTCGCCGACTTCCATACCCGCTTCCCCGGCATCGAACTCCAGGTTGAGGAGAGCGGCTCGCGCGACCTCATCCGCGACCTGGGGCGGGGCGAGCTGGACCTGGCGCTGATCATCCTGCCGCTGCACAGCAGCGACCCCGACTTCTCCACGACGCCGATCCTGCGGGAGAACCTGGTGGTGGCGAGCCCGATGTCGGGCCCCTCCCCCAACGGACGGGCCTCGATCCGCATCACCGAGCTGCGGGGGCGCCCGCTGGTGATGTTCCGGCGCGGCTACGACGTGCGCGAGGCGACGCTGCGCGCGTGCCGGGCGTCGGGTTTCGAGCCCGAGCTGGCCGTGGAGGGCGGGGAGATGGACGCCGTGCTGCGGTTCGTGGAGGCGGGCCTGGGGCTGGCGGTGGTGCCGAGCATGGTGCTGCGCAACCGCCAGAGCTTGCGCGGGACCCCGCTGGCCCGGCCGCGCCTGCTGCGGACGGTGGCGCTGGCGCGGCGCCGGGACGTGGAGCCCTCGCACTCGGCGGAGGCGTTCCGCCGCCACCTCAACGGCTACCTGCTGGGCATGTCGCCGCAGGACCTGGGCCCGGACCTGGAGGTCCTGCTCTCCCCCGAGGACGAGGCGGACTGACCCCGCCGCCGACCGCGCGCACACCTGCCGGAGCGCTCCGGCCCGGCCGCCTTCCCCACCGGTTTCCGGCGGCCACTCCCCTTACCACACGCCACCGGCGCCCCTGAAGCACCCCGGTTGCCATAAGGGATTTCTGGCCACTTGAGACGACAAAACACCCCAAATAAGCGCTCAGAAGTGGCGCATTTCACATAGCTTTCCCCGACGCCTCCCACCCTCCGGGACGTGACCGTGATCACAACGCCCTAACGTTGCGTTGCGGGACGGTTCGCCACGGCTCCTCCACGCAGCCGTCCTGCGCGGCGGTCGCGGCCGAAGCAGGCGGGTACCGCGCCCCGCCCGACCGGGACCTTCCCACAGGAGGTGCAAGACAACGGTGACAGCGACCGAGAACGCAGGCCCCGGGGGCGGCCGGGCACGCATCCCCCAACGGACCCTGCGCACCGACAACTGGTGGCTGGGCCCCCTCCTCACCGCGCTGGGGCTGGCCACCTTCGTCGTCTACGCGACCCTGCGTGTGTTCCAGCAGGACCACTACTGGGTCCGGGAACACCACTACCTGACCCCGTTCTACTCGCCGTGCATCGCGCAGCAGTGCGCGCCCGACGCGGCCCTGTTCGGGCGCCTGCCGGTGGAGTTCCCGCCACTCATCCCCTACGCCCTGGTCAGCCTGCCGATCCTGCTGCTGTTCCGGCTGACCTGCTACTACTACCGCAAGGCCTACTACCGCTCGTTCTGGTTCTCGCCCCCGGCGTGCGCCGTGCGCGAGCCCCACGGCGCCTACACCGGCGAGACCCGCCCCCTGATGCTGGTCCAGAACGGCCACCGCTACTTCTTCTACGCGGCCTTCGCCATCACGCTCATCAACACGTGGGACATGCTGATCGCCTTCTTCCACGGCACCGGGGGCGGCTTCGGCATCGGGCTGGGCAACCTCATCATGCTCCTCAACGTGCTCATGCTGTGGGGCTACACGCTCAGCTGCCACTCGTGCCGCCACATCTTCGGCGGACGGCTGCGCAGCTTCGGCAGGCACCCCGTCCGCTACTGGATGTGGGGCCGCCTGTCCGTGCTCAACCACCGGCACATGTACTTCGGCTGGCTGAGCATCGCGACCCTGATCCTCACGGACGCCTACATCGCCCTGATCGCCAGCGGCACCATCGACGACCTGCGCATCCTCAACTGAGCCAAGGGGAAGGAAGGCACGACCAGATGCCCCCCACAGCAGAACCCGGGATCACCCGGTACGCCTACGACGTCGTGGTGATCGGGGCGGGCGGAGCCGGGCTGCGGGCCGCGATCGCCGCCCGCGAGCAGGGCAAGCGCACCGCGGTCATCTCCAAGTCGCTGTTCGGCAAGGCCCACACCGTGATGGCCGAGGGCGGTGCCGCCGCCGCTCTCGGCAACGCCAACCCGGAAGACGAGTGGCGCGTGCACTTCCGCGACACCGTCCGCGGCGGCAAGTTCCTCAACGACCCGCGCATGGCCGAGCTGCACGCCCGCGAGGCGCCCGAGCGCATCCTCGAACTGGAGTACTGGGGCGCGCTCTTCGACCGCACCGCGGAGGGGAGGATCAGCCAGCGCAACTTCGGCGGCCACGAGTACCCGAGGCTGGCGCACGTGGGCGACCGCACCGGCCTGGAGATGATCCGCACCCTCCAGCAGCGGGTCGTCGCGCTCCAGCAGGAGGACGCCGCGGAGCTGGGCGACCCCGAGGCGCGCATCCGCGTGTTCGCCGAGACCGCGATCACCCGCCTGATCACCGAGGACGACGGACCCGGTGCCGGTTCGGGTGCCGCCGTGGGAGGCGGTGCCGGTGCGACTGCCGTGGACGCGGCCGGGCGGCCGGGCGGCTGCGCGGACGGGGCCACCGCCGTGGACCCGGACACGGATGGAGCCGGGGACGCGGGCGCGGGCGCGACTGGGAACGCGAGGACGCCGGGACGGATCGTCGGCGCGTTCGGCTACCGCCGGGTGGACGGCGGGTTCGTCCTGTTCGAGGCGCCCTCGGTGGTCCTGGCCACCGGCGGCATCGGCAAGGCCTTCCGCACCACCTCCAACTCCTGGGAGTACACCGGCGACGGCCACGCGCTGGCGCTGCGGGCCGGGGCCTCCCTGATCAACATGGAGTTCGTCCAGTTCCACCCCACCGGGATGGTCTGGCCTCCGTCCGTGAAGGGCATCCTCGTCACCGAGTCGGTGCGCGGCGACGGCGGCGTGCTGCGCAACTCCGAGGGCGAGCGGTTCATGTTCGGCTACGTGCCGGACGTGTTCCGCTCCCAGTACGCCGAGAGCGAGGAGGAGGCCGACGGCTGGTACGACGACCCCGGCAAGCACCGGAGGCCGCCGGAGCTGCTGCCCCGCGACGAGGTCGCGCGGGCGATTAACACCGAGGTCAAGGAGGGCCGGGGATCGCCGCACGGCGGCGTGTTCCTGGACGTGTCCACCCGTCTGCCCGCCGAGGAGATCGTCAAGCGGCTGCCGTCCATGCACCACCAGTTCAAGGAGCTGGCGGACGTGGACATCACCGCCGAGCCCATGGAGGTGGGCCCCACCTGCCACTACGTGATGGGCGGGGTGCGGGTGGACGCCGACACCGCCGCCTCCGACGTGCCCGGGCTGTTCGCGGCCGGTGAGGTGGCGGGCGGCATGCACGGCTCCAACCGGCTGGGCGGCAACTCCCTGTCGGACCTGCTGGTGTTCGGTCGCAGGGCGGGGCTGGGCGCTGCGGCCTACGTGGACGGGCTCGGCGACCGGCCCGCACCGGCCGGGCTCCTGGACCGGGCGGCGGACGAGGCGTCCTCGTACGCGCTGCACTTCCTGAGGCAGGGCGGCGGCGAGAACCCGTACACGCTGCACACCGACCTCCAGGAGACCATGAACGACCTGGTGGGCATCATCCGCAAGGGTCCGGAGATGGAGCGGGCCCTGGAGCGGCTGGACGAGCTGGCGGAGCGGTCGCGCGCGCTCAGCGCCCCGGGCGACCGGGTCTACAACCCGGGCTGGCACCTGGCGCTGGCGCTGCCCAACATGGTCCTGGTCTCGCGCGCGGTGGCCGCGGCCGCCCTGGAGCGCACCGAGTCGCGCGGCGGGCACACGCGCGAGGACTTCCCCGGCATGTCGGCCGAGTGGCGACGGGTGAACCTGGCGGTGCGGGCCGACCGCTCCGACCGGGTGTCGCTGTCGCGGCTCGCGCTCGCCGACATCCCGGCCGGGCTGCTCGCCCTCTTCGAACGCGACGAGCTGGCCAAGTACCTGACGGAGGAGGAGCTGCCCGCGGCGGGGGCGGCGGACGGCGCGGCCGAGGAGGGCCAGTCATGAGCGAGCGTGTGTTCCGGGTGTGGCGGGGTTCGGGCGAGGGCGGGCTCGCCGAGTACCGGGTCGAGGTCAACGAGGGCGAGGTGGTGCTCGACGTGCTGCACCGCCTCCAGGCCACGCAGACCCCGGACCTGGCGGTGCGGTGGAACTGCAAGGCGGGCAAGTGCGGTTCGTGCTCGGTGGAGATCAACGGCCGTCCCCGGCTGTCGTGCATGACGCGGATGAGCGTGTTCGAGGACGACGAGGTGGTGACGGTGACGCCGATGCGCGCCTTCCCGGTGGTCCGGGACCTGGTGTGCGACGTGTCGTACAACTACCAGAAGGCGCGGGAGATCCCCTCGTTCACACCGGATCCGGCCAAGGCCCCGGGTGACTTCCGGATGAGCCAGGAGGACGTGGAACGCCAGCAGGAGTTCCGCAAGTGCATCGAGTGCTTCCTGTGCAACAACACCTGCCACGTGATCCGCGACCACGAGGAGAACAAGGAGCACTTCTCGGGTCCGCGCTACCTCATGCGGGTGGCGGAGCTGGAGATGCACCCCGAGGACACCGCCGACCGCAGGCTCATCGCCCAGGAGGAGTTCGGGCTGGGGTACTGCAACATCACCAAGTGCTGCACGGAGGTGTGCCCGGAGAACATCCGCATCACCGACAACGCGCTGATCCCGCTCAAGGAGCGGGTGGTGGACCGCAAGTACGACCCGCTGGTGTGGCTGGGGTCCAAGATCGGCGTGCGGCCCAAGGACACCCCGCCGGTGCCCAACGTCGGGCGGTACTCGGACCTGACCTGAGGCCGGTCCCGTCCGCCGACCCGGCACTGTCTTGCCTGGTCGGCGGACGGGGTGCTCCCCCGGGGCGGTGGCGTTCACGCCGTCGCGCCCTGCCGCTGCTGGAGCAGGAGGCGGATGCGGGAGGTGAGTTCGTCCCACTCTCCGTCCGGGGCGGGTGCGGGCGCGGGTCGCGGGGGTCCGACGACGCCGAACCGGGGTGCGGGGCCGCCGAGCAGGTCACCGCCGGGGTCCTCCCGCCACTGCCGGACGATGGCGGCGGCGCGTATCCGGACCTGCTCGAACGCGCGGCGCACCTCCTCGGTCTCGGTCTCCCGGGGTGCGGAGCTACCGGGCGCGGGACTGCCGGGCGCGGGGGTCCTGCGTTCGGCCTTGCGGGGTGCGGGAACCCGGGGCTCGGCGGCGCGGAGGCTTTCGTGGGCGGTGAAGTAGGGGCGTACGAGGGCTACTTCCTCTGCGTCGATCTGTTGCCTGGGCGGAGTGAGCCGCGGCGCGGGAACCCCGGGGCGCGCGGACGTTTCGCGGGGCCCGGAAGGCGCGGAACGTTCCGGAACCGCGCGACGTGAGGAGGCCGGGCTCCGACCGGCCTGCACGGGAGCGGCGGGCGGTGAGGGAGCGTAGCGGCGGACGCGGGAGGAGCGTCGGCGGCGGCCGACAACCGTGGAGTGGCGTCCGCACGGGTAGGAGAAGAACGCGATCAGCGGGCCGAGGGCACGGCTGAGAAGCGCAGCGCTAAACTGGCGCATGCTGGCAAATTCCTTGATCTAAAGGGTGGATGTTGCTGGCCACGACCCCGGGCGGTGGGAAACCGTCGCGGGGTCTTTCCGCGTATGGAGTTGTGTGTTCGGGTAGAAGATTAGGGCACACCGAGCGTGATGGCGAACTTTTCTTCGAACCCGGTTCGAAGAAACCACCCGGTCGGACATAAGCCCGGATCAGAGCACACGCCGGAAAAGGACAGGTGAGTTTTCATCCCCTGTCAGCTTTATTCTCTTCGCCCGAATTGGAATCATTTGTGAGTGCTCTGGCAGGCATGAAGGGCAGCGCCTCCCGTGGAGGTGCTGCCCTTGGTCAGGTGGACGTCAGCCGTGGAACTTGAGGGAGTCCACGAGCGCGGTCCACTCGCTGGCGGCGAACTCCAGCTGCGCCAGCTCGCGGTCCTGGGTGTCGCGCACGTCCACGCCTCCGGCGTGCTCCCGCGCCTCGACACAGTTCGAATGGTTTCCGCCGCGCCCAGACGACCATCACCCGTGTCCACCCCACCGCGCACTGGCGCTGCCCCGTGTCCGGCTGCGCGTGGACCTCCGTCAACCCGACTCTCCACGGTCCCTGTCCCGCCCCGGGATGAGCCCCCGACCCCCGAAACGGAACCGCACCCCGTGTCCACACTCATCACCGACCTCCTCGTCGCCCTGACCGAGGTCCACCGGCTCGCCCTGACCATCGGCGCCCACGACGAGGCGCCGACATCGCCCGCCTCATCAACACCCTCCGCACCACCGCCTGAATCCACAGAAGACCGCCGTCGAAACACCCGGCCGAACCGGTCGAACTCATCCGGGCATCGCATTCGGTGAAGCCCCGAACACTGGAAGCTCCATTCGAAGCGGCATCGACCACCCCGAAATGGAACGCGTTCGGACCTGCGCTAGCCTCTCTCCAGACACAGGACATTCTCGGGCTCGCGGTCGATATCTCCAAGAGCAGAAATGGAGATCCACATGAGCTTCCGCCATCGGCTGCGGCGATTCCACCTGATCCCCCTCATCGCGGTGGTCTCGGTCACACCCCTCGGCTGCGGCGTTCCCGCGCAGTTCTACGCCCATCCGGGAGGGAGGATCTCCCGCGAACACGTGATCGGCACGTGGGAGAACAGCCAGGGCCAGACCATTGAATTCCAAGAGGGCCATGCCTACACGGCCTTCGGTGACACCTTCGGCCCGGGCAAAGGGCAAGAGGTCCCGAATGGTCGCCTCGACGGCTCCTGGGAGCTCTGCTACAACATCGAGGAACTGGAAGAGCAGGAAGTCGGTGACCCGACGGGTCAAGGCGAATGCCTGATCAACTCGACAGGCCATTGGCTGTCCATGGATTCCCCTGACGTCTGGCAGGGTTACATGGTCGTCTCCTTCGATGAGGCGGACATCCGGCTCTATCTGTACACGCCCGGAGAAGGCCGTCACGACGACGACTTCTACACGAGGGCCGACCCGACTCCCTGGTGAGCCTTCGGCGGCACGTCGACGGCGGTCCGGGAAGCGGGCACCGCGGTCAGGCCCCGGGCCGGGGCCGTGAGGACCGGACTCCGTACCGGACCGGGGCGTTCCTCGTGGCCGGAGGTCGCGGAACTCAGAACCCCCGGGCCGCCCAGGCGTCGAGGTGCTCGGCTGCCTCGGCCACGGTGGTGGACTCCCCGTGGCCTGGGTGGACGACGGTGTCCGGCGGCAGGACCGCGAGGTGCTCGCGGATCGAGGCGATGATCGTCGGGAAGTCCGAGAACGGCTGCCCGGTGGCGCCGGGGCCGCCCGGGAAGAGGGTGTCGCCGGTGAAGACCGCCCCGAGCGCGGGCGCGTACAGGCACACCCCGCCCGGCGTGTGGCCCGGTGTGTGCAGCACCTCCAGCTCCACTCCCCCGACCATCAGCGTCTCGCCGTGCACCAGCAGGGCGTCCGGCTCCCGGTGCGGGTGCACGCGGTACCACAGTTCGGCGTCGTCGGGGTGCAGCAGGATCGGGCAGTAGGTCAGGTCGGCCAGCGCGGCGGCCGCGTTGACGTGGTCGTTGTGCCCGTGGGTGGCCACGATGGCCATGAGTTCGCGGTCGCCCAGGCCCCGGGCGATCGCCTCGTGGTCGTGGGCGGCGTCGATGACGATGGCGCTCTCGTCGTCTCCGACGATCCAGACGTTGTTCTCGACGTCGAAATCGCTGCCCTCAAGGCTGAAGACACCCGAGGTGCGCAGACGCTGGACGGGGGAAGGGGCGGTCACCGGCTCACCACCTGGCCTCTCACGGACTGGTGCGACGCCTTCGAGCCTATCCCGTCGGGTCGCGGCGCACACGGTGATCGTGGAGGAAGGCTGGGTTCTCAGCCCGCGGGCTCGAAGTTGCGGCGCAGGGCGTAGGGCTGGATGAGGCCGAGCCCGTGCGCGTGCCGGGCACGCACCTGCACCACCTGGAGTCCCTCCTCGTCGGCGAGGCTCTCGGCGAGGCTCTCGTCGATGAGGACGGTGCCGGGTCTGGCGAAGGAGGTCAGGCGGCTGGAGCGGTTGACGGTCGTGCCGAACACGTCGCCGTGCAGGGTCAGCACCGGCCCGGCGGCCAAGCCGACCCGCACGTCGGGCACCTCCACGTGGGTCTTGACGCCCGAGGCCAGGCGCAGCGCGATGTCGGCGGCCTCGGCCGGGGAGTCGGCGACGTAGAGGATCTCGTCGCCCAGGGTCTTGACCACGCGGCCGCCGCCGGAGGCGACGATGTCGGCGGCGGTGGCCTCGAAGCCCTCGACCACCCCGGCCAGCTCGACCTCGTCGAGTTCGCGGCTCAGCGTGGTGAAGGAGACCAGGTCCGCGAACCCGACGACCAACGGGTAGTAGTTGGGCACGGCGTCGTTGTCCGACATCACCGCGAGGGTGCGGGCCGAGGAGGCGGCGAGCTGTCTGCGCCAGATGTGCAGCAGGAGCCGCTCCACGTCCGGCAGCAGCTCCTTGACCTGGTTCATCAGCGGGCTGACGGAGTCCTCGCCCTCCTGGTAGATGAGGGTGCTCAGTATGCTGGTCTGCCAGTCGGCCAGGCGGGCCATGGTCTGACCCATCGCGCGGGCGAAGCGGACCACGCCCTCCTCGTCCAGGACGCCCTCCTGGACCAGGGAGTTGGCGATGCGCAGCGACTCGACGTCGCTCTCGGCGAAGGTGACCGTGTCGTCGCCCTGGTTGGGAAAGCCCAGGGCACGCCAGATGCGCCCGGCCAGCTCGTTGTCGGCGCCGGCGAGCTCGATCGCCTGCTCCCTGGTGTAGACCGCTTCACCGCCGAGCAGGGCGGACTCGATCGCTTTCGGGTCGGGACGCGACGGCATACGTTCTCTTTCACGGGCCATCCCCGCCGGGGCGGGGAACAGTCACTTCGGCACCGGCCAGCAGGCGGCACGGGGTTCCACTCCAGCTTACGCCCGCGGTTCGTCCCCTGACAGGGTGCCTGCCGACAGGCCCGCGCGGCCCGCGGTCGGCGGCGGCCGCACCCGGTGATGATCGCACACGCGGGGGTCGCCGCGGGAGTGCCCGAAGTTCCCTGTGGACGGCGGCGCAGCGGCGGCGGCGAACCGGTCGGCGGCCGGGACGCGGGTGGCGGCGCAGGGCCGGGCGGCGGGGCTCAGGAAGCGGGGCGCACGTGGACGACGTCGCCCGCGCTCAGGGCCCGCTCCCCGCCGGGTCCGCGCACCAGCAGCTGGGCGTCGGCGTCCACGCCGGTGGCGGCGCCCTCCAGCATCCGGTCCCCGGGCAGGTGGACCCGCACGCGGCGCCCGATGGTGACGCACGCGTCCCGGTAGGCGGCGGCCAGCCCGCTGGCCTCGGCGTCGCCTCCGGCGGCGGTCCACACCGTGTACAGCTCCTCGAACTCACCCAGGACGGCGGCGAGCAGGACGCCCCGGTCCAGTGCGTCCGACCCCTCCCCGCGCAGGGAGACAGCGGTGTCCACGGGGAGTTCGGCGCGCTCCTGGGACACGTTGAGGCCCATCCCCACGACCACACACGGCTGGCCGGAGGAGAAGTCGGCCTCGGAGAGGATGCCCGCGAGCTTGCCGTCGGCCGTCGCGGGCTCCGAGCGCAGGTGCGCGGGGACGATGACGTCGTTGGGCCACTTGAGCGCGGCCTTGACCCCCGTCACCCGGTGCACGGCGCCGACCGCGGCCACGCCCATGAGCGCGGGGAGCCAGCCCAGGCCGGTGACGGGCACCGCGGGGCGGACCAGGAGGGAGAAGGTGAGGGCGGCGCGCGGCGGGGTGGAGAAGCCGCGGCCCAGGCGTCCGCGCCCGGCGGTCTGGTGCTCGGTGACCAGCACGCTGCCGTGCGGGGCGCCCTCCACGGCGCGCGCGGTCAGCTCGGTGTTGGTGGACGCGGCCTCGGGGAGCACCTCGATCCGGTGCCACATGCCGCCCGGTCGGACGAGGGCGGCGTCGAGGGCCGCCGCGTCGAGCGGGGGTCGCGGGAAGGGGTCGTGTGCGCTGGCCATGCCCCCATTACAGCAGCGCCGCAACCCTGTCCGGAAACCCCTGTGCGGCAAAGGACCGCCCGTTAAGCTGAAACCAGCACATGGGTGATCACGCGTTGCTACGTTCAGTTACCGGAGGTGGCGCCAGAGATGAGCATCGCAGAGGCGGAGACGGCGACCCGAACGCCGTCGCACTGGGAAGTCTTGCTGCGCGCCTGGAAACACCTGGACCTGCCGGAGGGCTGGCGAGCCGAGATCATCGAAGGCGACATCATCATCACATTGTCGGCAGGGGTGGCGGAGTCCATGAGTATCGCGGAAGCGGAAGCACTCGGCATACCGTCCCGCTGGGAAGTCGTGTTGCGCGCCTGGGAGGAACTCGACCTACCAGAGGGCTGGCAGGCAGAGATCATCGAAGGCGACATCACAATCATGACCCCACCAAGCCTTGAACACAGCCGGATCGTGTGGCTGCTCAACAAGAGCCTCACCCGGGAGATCCTGCGTGAGGGCAGCGACCTGGGTGAGGCCGAGGTACACCAGGCTGTCGACGTGCAGATCCCCTCGCGGACCAGCGCTTTCATCCCGGACCTCATGGTGCTTCCCTACCCCGTGACGCAGTACTCCACCGAAAGCCCGGTGTCGGACGCCCTGCTGGTGGTCGAGGTGACCTCCAGGAGCACCGCACACAAGGACCGCAAGCCCAAGCTCTGGGGCTACGCCCACGCCGGGGTCCCCCTGTACCTTCTGGTGGACCGCTGGGACCCGCAGACCGGCAGGGGCGAGGTCACCCTCTACTCCGATCCGGAGAACGGCAGGTACACCAGCTCCACGAAGGTGCCCTTCGGCAAGGAGATCCACCTCCCCGAGCCGTTCGACCTCACCATCGACACCGGTGAGTTCCCGGAGTAACGGGCTCCGGCACGCGCGAGGGCGCCCCGCGACCCCCTCCCGGGTGCGGGGCGCCCTCGCGCGTGCGGGCCGACCGGCGGTCAGCCGGTGTTCTGGAGCCCGGCGGCCACGCCGTTGACCGAGAGCAGCAGCAGCCGCTCCAGGTGCTGCTGGTCCTCCTCCGACAGGGAGTCGGCCTCCTCGCCCCGCAGCGCCTCCAACGCGCGCAGCTGGAGGTGGGAGAGCGCGTCCACGTACGGGTTGCGCAGGTCCACCGCGCGCGAGAGCACCGCCCGGTTCTCCAGCAGGCGGCTGTGCCCGGTCACCTTGAGCACCAGGTCGCGGGTGCGGTCGTACTCGGCCAGCACCAGCTCGGTCAGCTCCGGCCGCCCGCCCAGCGCCAGGTAGCGCTCGGCGATGGTGCGGTCGGTCTTGGCCAGGCTCATCTCCGCGTTGTCCAGCAGGGACGAGAACATGGGCCACTCGCGGTAGGCGGCCTGGAGCACGCTCAGGTCCTCCACGGCGGCCAGGCCCGTGCCCAGGCCGAACCAGCCCGGCAGGTTGACCCGGGTCTGGGTCCAGGAGAACACCCACGGGATGGCGCGCAGGTCGCCGAGCCCGCGCGCCGCGCCGCGCCGCGAGGGGCGCGAGCCCAGCCGCAGCTCGCCGAGCTGCTCCAGGGGGGTGACCTGGGAGAACCACACCGCGAAGTCCTCGGTGTTGATCAGCTCCAGGTAGGCCTCCTGGGCGGCGCGGGCGATGGTGTCGGCGTGGGCGCGGTACTCGCGCTCGGCGGAGCGCTCGCGCTCCTGGACGGCGTCGGTGGAGGCCATCAGCACCGCGTGGCCGACCTGCTCGATGTGGCGGCGGGCGATCGCGGACTGCCCGTAGCGGGCGAAGATGACCTCGCCCTGCTCGGTGACCTTGAACCGTCCGCCGACCGAGCCGGGCGCCTGGGCGAGCAGGGCTCGGCTGGCCGGGCCCCCGCCGCGGCCGAGCGAGCCGCCGCGGCCGTGGAACAGGGTCAGGCGCACGTCGTGCTCGGCCGCCCACGCGGCCAGGCGGGCCTGGGCGTCGTAGAGGCGCAGGGTGGCGCTGACCGGCCCGACGTCCTTGGCCGAGTCGCTGTAGCCGAGCATGACCTCGATCCTGCGGCCGGTCTCGTCCAGGCGCCTGTTGACCTGGGGCAGTTCGAGCATGCCGTCGAGCACGTGCGGCGAGGCGTCCAGGTCGGCGCCGGTCTCGAACAGCGGGACCACGTCCAGGACCGGCACGCGTCCGGCGGGCAGCGCGTGGGCGGCCAGCTCGTACACGGCTGCGATGTCCTCGGCGGAGCGGGTGAAGCTGACGACGTAGCGGCGGCAGGCCTCCACCCCGAAGCGCTCCTGGATCCAGGCGATCACCCGGATCGTGGCGAGGACCTCCTCGGTGCGCTCGGACAGCTCCTTGCCCTCGCGCAGTTCGGCGAGCGCCGCGGCGTGCACCTCGCTGTGCTGGCGGATCTCCAGTTCGGCGAGGTGGAAGCCGAAGGTCTGGGCCTGCCAGACCAGGTGCTGGAGTTCGCCGTAGGCCTGGCGGACCGCGCCCGCCCCGGCCAGGGACTCCTGCACGGTGCGCAGGTCGGCCAGGAAGGCGTCGGCGTCGGGGTAGGCCAGGTCGGCGTCGCGCTCGCGCGTGGCGCGCAGCCGTGCGGCGGCCAGCAGCAGGAGCTGGCGGTGGGGTTCGTTGGGCGAGCGCGCCCCGATCTCCGCCGTCAGCTCGGGCTGTCCCGCCTTGGCCGAGGCGAGCGCGTCGAGCAGCGCCGGGCTGGCGGGGGTGAGGTTGGAGTAGGCGGTGAGGGTGCGGGCTACCTTGGTGCAGGAGGCCTCCAGGCCGCGCAGCACGTGCTCGGACTGGATGAGCACGGCCTCGCGGGTGATGTCGGAGGTGACGTAGGGGTTGCCGTCGCGGTCGCCGCCGATCCAGCTTCCGTAGCGCACGAAGGGCGTGGCGCGGGGCGGGCGCACACCGGTGCCCTCGGGGTCGATGGCGGCGTCCAGGCTCCGGTAGACCTGCGGGATGACGGAGAAGATGGTCTCGTCGAACGCGGCGAGGGCGGTGCGCACCTCGTCGAGCGGGTTGAGCCTGGTGTAGCGCAGCTGGGAGGTGCGCCAGAGCAGGTCGATCTCCTCCAGCAGGCGCCGGTGCGCCTCGGCGGCGGCGCTGCTGCCCTCGTGGGAGGCGTGCCAGGCCTCCAGCTGGGCGCTGACGCGCAGGATGGAGGTGGACACGGCGCGGCGGCGCGCCTCGGTCGGGTGGGCGGTGACCACGGGGCGGAACTCCATGCCCGCGATCAGCTCGTTGAGGCGTTCCTCGCCGCCCTCGCCCTCGCGGATGGCGCGGACGGCCGCCGCGAGGGACTCGCGGGGCGGGTTGGCGGCGTCGTCGCGCTCGCGCAGGGCCCGCATCCGCTGGTGTTCCTCGGCCAGGTTGGCCAGGTGGAAGTAGACGGTGAAGGCGCGCGCCACCTGCTTGGCGCGCTCCAGCGGCCAGGCGGCGACGATCGCGGTGATCTCCTCCCCCGTGACCGACCCGTCGCGGGCGCCGATGACCGCTCTCCTGAGCTTCTCGACATCGGCGAGGAGATCCTCGCCGCCGCTTTCGGCGAGGACCGTTCCGAGCATCTCGCCGAGCAGTTTGACGTCATTCCTGAGCTGCTCGGGAACTTCCTGTCGTGCACTGTCGCGTTCCGCGCTTACCGCTGTCATGGTCACCGACCCTACAGAGATCGCACCCGCCGCCAGGTGCGCGGGGGCGTATTTCCGATGTTTTGCCCGGGCGTTAAGCATTGTTGCTCACGAGAAAGGAGAGCACATTTCCTCACGCGTTTTCGGTGATACCGCGTTCCGTGCCGCGGACCCCGCGTGTACGTTCTGTGCGCTTCGCGTACGCTTCGTGCACGCTCCGGACGCGGGCCCGGGCGACGGGCCTGGTCGGGGGCCGCACCGCCGCGTAGTTACTCACCGGTAACCAGGGCTGGGTTCCCGTGTGACGTCCCCTCGCGGTTAACCTGCGTAGTTATGGCCACCGAAGCCCCTGAACCGCTGTCCGCGGACGAGATCGACATCCACACGACCGCGGGCAAGCTCGCCGACCTGCAACGACGCCGGTACGAGGCCGTACACGCAGGGTCTGCTCGAGCCGTTGAGAAACAGCACGCCAAAGGCAAGATGACCGCCCGCGAGCGGATCGACGCACTGCTCGATCCCGGCTCGTTCGTGGAGTTCGACGCCTTGGCCCGACACCGCTCCACCAGCTTCGGCCTGGAGAGCAACCGCCCCTACGGTGACGGCGTCGTCACCGGCCACGGAACGGTCGACGGACGTCCCGTGGCGGTGTTCAGCCAGGACGTCACCGTCTTCGGCGGATCGCTGGGCGAGGTCTACGGCGAGAAGATCGTCAAGGTCCTCGACCACGCCCTCACCAACGGGTGCCCCGTCGTGGGCATCAACGAGGGCGGCGGCGCGCGCATCCAGGAGGGGGTGGTCGCGCTCGGCCTGTACGCCGAGATCTTCCGCCGCAACACCCACGCCTCGGGCGTCATCCCGCAGATCTCCCTGATCATGGGCGCCGCCGCGGGCGGCCACGTCTACTCCCCCGCCCTCACCGACTTCGTCGTGATGGTGGACGAGACGTCGCAGATGTTCATCACCGGCCCCGACGTCATCAAGACGGTCACCGGCGAGGACGTCTCCATGGAGGAGCTGGGCGGCGCCCGCACCCACAACACCAGGTCGGGTGTGGCGCACTACATGGGCGCCGACGAGCAGGACGCGATCGAGTACGTCAGGACTCTGCTCTCGCACCTGCCCGACAACAACCTGGAGGAGGCGCCGCCGCTGCCTCCCGAGGACGCCCCGGGCGACGAGGCCACCGACACCGACCTGGCCCTGGACGCGTTCATCCCGGACTCGGCCAACCAGCCCTACGACATGCGCACGGTGGTCGAGGCCGTCCTGGACGACGGCGACTTCCTGGAGGTCCACGCCCAGTTCGCCACGAACATGGTGGTGGGCTTCGGCCGCGTGGACGGCCAGTCCGTCGGCATCGTCGCCAACCAGCCCATGAGCCTGGCGGGCTGCCTGGACATCGACGCCTCCGAGAAGGCCGCGCGCTTCGTGCGCACCTGCGACGCCTTCAACGTGCCGGTGCTGACCTTCGTGGACGTGCCCGGGTTCCTGCCCGGCACCGACCAGGAGTGGGACGGCATCATCCGCCGCGGCGCCAAGCTGCTGTACGCCTACGCCGAGGCCACGGTGCCCCTGATCACCGTCATCACGCGCAAGGCCTTCGGCGGCGCCTACGACGTCATGGGCTCCAAGCACCTGGGCGCGGACGTCAACCTGGCCTGGCCCACGGCGCAGATCGCGGTCATGGGCGCCCAGGGCGCGGTGAACATCCTGCACCGGCGCACCCTGGCCGCCGCCGACGACGTCGAGGCCGAGCGCACCCGGCTGGTCGGCGAGTACGAGGACACCCTCCTCAACCCCTACTCCGCCGCGGAGCGGGGGTACGTGGACGGGGTCATCATGCCCTCCGAGACCCGCGTCCGGATCGCCAAGTCCCTCAAGGCCCTGCGCAACAAGCGCAAGCAGCTGCCGCCCAAGAAGCACGGGAACATCCCGCTGTGAGCGCGCCGAAGAACCCGCCGCACCTGGCCGTGGTCCGCGGCGAGCCCACCGCCGAAGAGCTCGCGGCCCTGACCGCCGTGCTCAGCGCCCGTGCCCGGGCAGCCCGGACCGCCGAGGAGCCCGCCCCCGAACGCCCGTCCGGGTGGCGGGACCGCTCGCGCCTGGTGCGCGGCGCACCGCCCCGCCCGGGCCCCGGCGCCTGGCGGCTGAGCACGCGATGACCCCGCCATCCCCACCCGCAGACTCACCATGGAGCGGCCGGCGCGCTGTCCGCCCCGCGCCGAGCAGAAGGATTTCCCACCGTGCGTAAAGTACTGATCGCCAACCGCGGCGAGATCGCCGTGCGCATCGCCCGCGCCTGCCGCGACGCCGGGCTGGCCAGCGTCGCCGTCTACGCCGAGCCCGACCTGGACGCACTGCACGTCAAGGTCGCCGACGAGGCCCACTCGCTGGGCGGGGCCACCCCGGCCGACTCCTACCTGGACATCGCCAAACTCCTGGCGGTGGCCGAGGCCTCCGGGGCGGACGCCGTCCACCCCGGCTACGGGTTCCTGGCCGAGAACGCCGACTTCGCCCAGGCCGTCATCGACGCCGGGCTGACCTGGATCGGCCCGCCCCCCGCGGCGATCACCGCCCTGGGCGACAAGGTCCAGGCCCGCCACATCGCCCAGAAGGTCGGCGCACCGCTGGTGGCGGGCACCGCCGACCCCGTCGAGTCGGCCGAGGAGGTCGTGGCCTTCGCCGAGGAGCACGGCCTGCCCATCGCGATCAAGGCCGCCTTCGGCGGCGGCGGGCGCGGCCTCAAGGTCGCCCACACCCTGGACGAGGTCGCCGACGCCTACGAGTCCGCGGTGCGCGAGGCGGTCACCGCCTTCGGCCGGGGCGAGTGCTTCGTGGAGCGCTACCTGGACCGGCCCCGGCACGTGGAGACCCAGTGCCTGGCCGACACCCACGGCAACGTCGTGGTGGTCTCCACCCGCGACTGCTCGCTCCAGCGGCGCCACCAGAAGCTGGTGGAGGAGGCGCCCGCGCCGTTCCTGTCCGCGGAGCAGGTGGAGCGGCTGCACGCCTCCTCCAAGGCCATCCTCGCCGAGGCCGGGTACACCGGCGCGGGCACCTGCGAGTTCCTGGTGGGCGTGGACGGCACCATCTCCTTCCTGGAGGTCAACACCCGTCTGCAGGTCGAGCACCCCGTGACCGAGGAGGTCACCGGCATCGACCTGGTCCGGGAGATGTTCCGCATCGCCGACGGCGAGGAGCTGGGCTACGGCGACCCCGAGGTGCGCGGGCACTCCTTCGAGTTCCGCATCAACGCCGAGGACCCGGGGCGGAACTTCATGCCCGCGCCGGGCACCATCACCGAGCTGAACCTGCCCGGCGGCCCGGGCGTGCGCGTGGACACCGGCTGCGAGGCCGGGTTCACGGTGCCCCAGGCCTTCGACTCGATGGTCGCCAAGCTCGTGGTGACGGGCCGCACGCGCCAGGAGGCGTTGCAGCGCTCGCGGCGGGCCCTGGCCGAGTTCACGGTCGGCGGGATGCCCACGGTGATCCCGTTCCACCAGGCCGTGGTGAGCGACCCGGCCTTCGCCCCGGCCGACCCCGAGCAGCAGTTCGGGGTCTACACCCGGTGGATCGAGACCGAGTTCGAGAACACCGTCGAGCCGTGGTCGGGCACCCCGGGCGAGCCGGTCGAGGACGAGCGCGAGAGGGTCACCGTCGAGGTGGGCGGCAAGCGTGTGGAGGTGGTCCTGCCCACGGGCCTGGGCGCCTCGGCCGCCGCCCCGGCGGCGGGCGGTCAGCGCCGCGGCAGGCGGACCGCGCGCAGGGGCGGCGGGAACACCGTGGCGGCGGGCGGAGACTCTCTGGTCTCCCCGATGCAGGGCACCGTGGTCAAGCTGGTGGCCGAGGAGGGCCAGCAGGTCGCCGAGGGCGACACCGTGGTCGTCATCGAGGCCATGAAGATGGAGCAGCCGCTCAACGCGCACAAGGCCGGGACGGTGACGGGCTTGAGGATCACCGCGGGCGAGGCCGTGGGCAACGGCGCGGTGGTCTGCGAGATCAAGGACGCCTAGCGTCCGCGCCACGCGCGGGTGAAGGGGGAGGTACCGGCCGCCGGTGCCTCCCCCTGCTGTGTGCGCTCCCCCGAGGACACCGGGGGAAGGCACGTCCGGCGCCCCCGTTCCCCCTCCTCACGCGCACCTCTCAGCGGCGGGAGAATCCGGCCAGGTCGATGTCCAGATCGCAGGGCGCGCTGACCTTGAGCCGTTCCCGGTGCACGGTGAGACCGCCGTACGTACCCTTGAGTGGATCCAGTTCGTACGCGTACACCGCGATATCCCGTTCGCCCTCCTTCTCAACCAGCCAGAAGTGAGGGATTCCTGCTTCCGCGTAGAGCTCCGGCTTACGCCTGCGATCCCTGATCTCGGATTCGGGTGAGACCACCTCAACCACCAGCCGTACGTCCTCCGCCGCGAACGATGTAGCGTCCAAGTCGTGGAGTGCGTCTGCGCGGACCAGCATGAAATCGGGTTCGGGCCTCTGCCGCCTCCCGAGTACAGCCGTCATCTCCCGGCAGACCAGCATGTCTTCTGAGACTTGGACGTCCATCTGCCGGTGGAGCAGGGTGATGGCGAACATGTGGAAGAACTTCTGGGGGCTCACGAAGACCAGGTTTCCGTCGATGAGTTCTGTGTGTCGCGGAAGATCCGGAATGCGGTCGAGGTCCTCGGCGGTGAACCCGTCCTGCGGCGGCATCGGTAGCAGCACCGCACCATCAATCTCGGGGTCCGGGCGCGCGGCCACTACTGGAACGGACATGTCACGGTCTCCGATCGTCGGCTCGTTCTCGTCGCCCACGGTAGCCATCACTGTCACCCCGTAACGGTGTTCTCCACAGATTGTCCCACCCGGCCTCGCCCCCGGAGTGATCCTCGACGCATCCGCGCCGGGCGGAACGCACCGCAGAGCCCGTGGAGTGGACGTTGTGGCGCCAGGGACAGGAAGTTGTCGACACCCTCGTATGGAATAGATAAGGAACGAACGTTATTGTCCTTGTCTGTGACGAACATCTGGGGACTGACGCGACGGTGGCACATCGACCTGTGCCGCCGCGGCTGTCAGGCGTGTCGCTAGGTCCACGCGCGCCCTTCCGGGCAGCGCGCCGCGCACCCTTCTTCCCCGTGTCACCATCCCCTCGGTGATGCCCGCCGTTCCCCGTGCCGGAAACCCCGGCGGCGCCGACCGCTCCGCCGTGCGTACCCCTCCGGCTGCCTTCACCACCACTGGAGTCCCATCCCGTGTCCGCACAGAGCACAGACGCGCCCAAGAAGCGCAGAACCCTCCGTTTCCCGTTCGCGGCACAGGTCCTGGCGGGCCTGGTCCTCGGCGTCATTCTGGGCGCCGTCGCCTTCCAGATCAGTCCGCCCAACGCCGAGACCGGTGACGCCAGCAACTGGCTCGCCGTCACCCTCGACACCGTCGGCTCGACCTTCGTCACCCTGCTGCGGACCATCGTCCCGCCGCTGATCGTCCTCGCCGTCATCTCCTCCATCGCCAACCTGCGCAACGTCACCAACGCGGCGCGGCTGGCCTGGAAGACCCTGCTGTGGTTCGGCGCGACCGCCCTGGTCGCGGTGGGCATCGGCATCGCCCTGGGCCTGATCGTGCGGCCCGGCGTCAACAGCGGCGTGGACGCCGCCACCGCCGCCGAGCCCTCGGGCACCGGCTCCTGGATGGCGTTCATCGAGAGCATCGTCCCCGCCAACTTCCTCGGCTTGGGCGCGAGCGTCTCCGGCTCCGACGACGGCAGCTTCAGCGCCTCGCTGGACTTCAACGTCCTCCAGCTGATCGTCATCGCCATCGTCCTGGGCATCGCCGCGATCAAGGTCGGCAAGGCCGCCGAGCCCTTCATCGCCTTCACCGACTCCGCGCTCCAGATCGTGCTCAAGGCCCTGTGGTGGATCATCCGCCTGGCCCCGATCGGCACCGTGGGCCTGCTCGGCAACGCCGTGTACAGCTACGGCTGGACCACCATCGGCGCCCTGGGCAAGTTCGCGCTGACCATCTACATCGGCCTGGCGCTGGTGCTGTTCGTCGTCTACCCGGTGCTCGCCCGCGTCAACGGCCTGTCCCCGCTGAAGTACTTCAGCGGCGTGTGGCCCGCGGTCCAGCTGGCCTTCGTGTCCCGCTCCTCGATGGGCACCATGCCCGTCACCCAGCGCGTGACCGAGCAGAACCTGGGCGTGCCGCGCTACTACTCCGCGTTCGCCGTGCCCTTCGGCGCCACCACCAAGATGGACGGCTGCGCCGCGATCTACCCGGCGATCTCGGCGATCTTCATCGCCCAGTTCTTCCCCGGCATCAGCCTCGGCCTGACCGACTACCTGCTGATCGTGTTCGTGTCGGTGATCGGCTCGGCCGCGACCGCCGGAACCACCGGCGCGACCGTCATGCTGACCCTGACCCTGTCCACCCTGGGCCTGCCCCTGGAGGGCGTGGGCCTGCTGCTGGCCGTCGACCCGATCCTGGACATGGGCCGCACCGCGGTCAACGTGGCCGGTCAGGCGCTGGTCCCGGCCATCGTCGCCAAGCGCGAGGGCATCCTGGACGTGGCCCGCTACCACGCGCCGCGCGACGCCTCCGGGTTCGTGCCGCTGGACGACGAGGCGCACGACGACGTCGAGGGCGAGGTCGGCGAACCCGGCGTGAAGAAGGTTCCCGCCGGGGCCTCCGGCCAGGGCTGACCCACAGCCCCACCCCGTCCGCAGCGGCCCGCCGGAGCACCTCCGGCGGGCCGCGCCGCGTGTAGGACCGGTGGGGATGGGTGGGCCGTGTGGGACGGGGCCCGTGTGGGACGGGGCCCGTGTGGAACGGGGCCCGTGTGGAACGGGGCCCGTGTGGAACGGGGCCCGTGTGGAACGGGGCCCGTGTGGAACGGGGGCCGTGTAGGGCCAGTGAGACCGTGTACAACGGGTGAGCTTGTGTACTGCCGGTGAGTTCCGGCACAGGGGGAACCCCGCGGGGGCACCCGTTCGTCTAGGTTGGAGAGGGAGGCGAGAGGAACGATCATGTTGCGCCGCTTGGTAACACCCACAGTGCTGACCGCCGGACTCGCGGCGGCGATGGTGAGCGCCGCGGTGGTGCCCGCCTCGGCCGATACCCAGACCCAACCGCCCGAGTCCCAGGCGATCGCCGAGGAGCTCGGGAACGACAACGTCTTCATCGACCCGAGCATCGACGCGATCCCCGAGGCCGAGCAGGGAATCCTGGAGTCGACCGCCGCCGAGGCGGACGTCCCCGTCTACTACGTGATCCTGCCCACCGACAGCATCTCCTCCCAGGCCGGGCTCGACGCCCTGATGAACCCCGTCATGGACGAGGTCGGGGACGGGGTCTACGGCGTGTTCGCGGGTAGCCAGACCTTCCAGGTGCTGTCCCCCAACGTCGAGGACACCGAGGCGATCCGTGAGGTCGCCATGCGGGAGGGCGGCGGCAACCAGGTCGACACCCTCGTCGCCGTCCCCGACGCGGCCACCCAGGTCGAGGAGGCCGAGCAGGCCGGGGCCACCTCCGGGTTCGTGCTCCTCGGAGTCCTGCTGGCGGTCGTCGCCGCGGGCGCGTGGTTCGTCCACCGCAGCCGCAAGAGGCGCGAGGCCGAGAAGGCCAAACAGCTGGAGGAGATTCGGCAGATGGCCACCGAGGACGTCGTGCGCCTCGGTGAGGACGTCGCCCGGCTGGAGATCGACGTCTCCAAGGTCGACGACGCCACCCGCAACGACTACTCCCAGGCCATGGACGCCTACGACCAGGCCAAGGCCCAGCTGGACAACATCCGCGAGCCCGAGCAGGTCCGGCTGGTCACAAGCTCCCTGGAGGACGGCCGCTACTACATGACCGCCACCCGGGCCCGCCTCAACGGCGAACCGGTGCCCGAGCGGCGCGGCCCCTGCTTCTTCAACCCGCAGCACGGCCCGTCCGTGGAGGACGTGACCTGGGCCCCGCCCGGCGGCGCGCCCCGCGAGGTCACCGCCTGCGCCGACTGCGCGCGTGCGGTGCGCACCGGCGGCCAGCCCGACGTCCGCCTGGTCGAGGTGGACGGCGAGCGCCGCCCGTACTACGACGCCGGCCCGGCCTACTCGCCCTACGCGAGCGGCTACTTCGGGATGAACATGATGATGGGCATGTTCACCGGCATGATGATGGGCTCCATGATGGGGTCGATGATGGGCATGGGTATGGGCATGGGCGCCGGTGATGTCGGCGCCGGAGAGGACTTCGGGGGAGGCGACTTCGGAGGCGGGGACTTCGGGGGCGGCGACTTCGGCGGCTTCGACTTCTGACCCACACCCAGCAGACAGGACGATGACGGGCCCAGGGCCCCGGGCGGACCGCTCGGGGCCCTTCTCGTGTCTCCACGTTTTCCACAGGTGGTGGTTGGGGGTGGTCGTGGGTGGTGTGGTGATGGTTTCCTGGAAATAGGGGGGATCCCACCCAGGGGGCGTTTTGGTGTGCCCTGAAACGCTCTTCGTTCAATAACGGTAATGGATTGAGGGGCAGGGAGGGGCCGTCCACAGGGCCCCTCCCTACGCTATTCCTGCTGGGGGTTTCTGGCGGCAACGAAAGCGCGCCAGCTGCCGCGAAAGGGTGCGGGCGGCGGGGAACGGCGGGCGCCGGGTGGGGGCGTGGGCGACCGACGAAAAGCGGCACCAAAGGCGGGAGCGGCTACCGGAGGGCGACCAACGCCCGGGGTGTGGGGGTGGTCGGGCTCTGCTGCGTCGGCACCAACGGCAAGCAGGCCCTCCGGCCTCGGGCAACGATCCTGGCTCCTGTGGTCGGGGGGCGGCATCGCCGAGGTCAATATGGCATTCTGGGCGCACCTTTTTCGGACACCTTTTAACCCGACCCCATTGCATCCGACGAAACAAAGTGGCCTCCACAAAGAAAGTCGGCAATTGATGCCGAGAATAGTGGAGAAAGGGCGATCGGCGGCCTATAATAAGAAGTATGGAGATGATGACCGCAGCGCCCGAGACGGCCCCCGGGGAATGTTCCCCGGCCGTGGCCGCGCTGGCCGGTGCGCGCGAGATCATCGACCACGCGTTGAACGCCGACGTGCCGCCCGGAGCGGACGAGAGCGCCGCTGAGGAGATCGCGGCGCTGTGGGCCCAGCTGGACCAGATCCGGTACCAGGCGTTGGCGCGGATGGCGCGCCTGTACGCGCGGGGTGCGGTGGCCCGCTACAGCGGTTATTCCACGTTGGACAAGTGGTTGGTGCACCACGGCAAGTTGCCCACCTCCCAGGCCAAGGATTTGGCGCGGCTGGCCCAGCATGTGCACGAGGAGACTCTGCCCGCCACGGTGGAAGCGGTGGAGACGGGCGTGGTGGGGTTGGGTGAGGCGGTGGTGATCGCCAAGGTCACCGACAAGGCCGTCCAGACCCGCGACGCTCAGCATTTCCCTGAGGAGCAGGAGTATCGGGGCGGCTTTGAGTCGGCGTTGGTGGCCGCGAAGGCGGAGCGGCGTGCGTTGTCGGTCAACCAACTTCAGTCGGTGGCCCGCCAGGTCGCGCATCGTTTGGACCCCCACCGCCTGGACCGCGACCACGAGGCCGCTCACGCCTCGCGTGGGCTGGTCGTGCATGACACGTTCCAGGGCAGCTACCAGCTCCAAGCGTGGGGCGGCAGTGGGGATGCGTTGATCGTGCGCGCGGCCATCGACACCTTCACCACCCCACCCTCGGACGAGGACACCCGGTCGCGGTCGCAGCGTGAGCACGACGCGCTCATCGCGGCGCTGCGTTTCGCCACCACCCACACCGGATGCGCCAACACCCCCGCTCCACTGGCGCAGATCCGCATCGTCGTGCCGGTGCAGACCTACCTGGACACCCAAGGCCAGGAAGTGCCGGCGCTGGACGAGCGCGGACGGGTGATTCCGGTCGGGGTGGTGCACGAGTTGGCCGCCGACTCTGAGGTGGTGCGGATGCTCACCGCCCCGCCCACCGGGCAGGTCCTGGATGTGAGCCACAGCCGCCGCCTGGCCTCAGCCCGCCAGCGCACCGCCGCCTTCCACGGGCACACCACCTGCGCCCACCCGGGCGGGTGCGAAGTTCCGGTGGCCCTCTGCCAGGCCGACCACGTGCAGTCGTTCTCTCGGGGCGGGCGCACGGTGGTGGCGAACCTGCAACCGCTGTGCGGGCCGCATAACCGGGCCAAGTACCAACGCGAACTGCGCACACACCAACAGCAGGGACACGGGTGGGGACGAGACCATCCGCCCGACAGAATTCTGGTGCCACCGCCCCGGGAGTGACCCCGGCCGGGCCGGTCCCCGGCATGCCCGCGCCCGCCAGGCGGCCCGGGCCCTGCCGCCAGCCGTCGTCGCTGCCACCGTCGCCCACCCCCGCCACAGGGGCCGGTCGCGCTGCCCCAGGCCCGCCAGCCCCGCCGCCTTTGGTGCCAACGCAGCAAAGCCCCACCACCCCCGAACGCCAACCGTTGGTCGCCCGCCCGGGCCAATACGCGGCAGCAGGCGCCGCCGCCCCGGCCACCATCAGCAGGCGGGGCGCTGAACGGCGCCCTCACCCGCGTCCAGCCCGGGGCCTCCCCGGACCACATCAGGTCAGGAGGCGGCGGCCCGCACGTGCCGTTCCTCGATCCACCGGCACACGGCCTCGGCGGTCTCCCGGGGCTCGGCGCTGGTGGTGTCCAACAGGTCGACCGGGGGCTCCAGGCGCGCGGCCTCGGACTCCACCCAGGCCGCGTACTCCAGGGCCTCGGCGATCCGCTCCTCGTCCCACTCGCGCCAGGCGGGGCGGGCCCGCAGGCGCCCGGCCAGGACGTCGGGCTCGCAGGTCAGCGCAAGATAGTGGACATCGGTGAACAGGGCGCGCTCGGGCAGGTGCTCCAGCTCCGGCGGCACCACCGTGCCGCACAGCACGACGGGGCGTCCGCTCTGCTGGACCATGGCGGCGGTGCGCAGCCAGGTGGAGCGGAACAGGCGGTGGTGGTCGGCGGGGTCGCGGAGTCCGCCGACCCACAGGAGATCCTGTTCCAGGACGACGAAGCGGTCGCGGAGCCGCTCCAGCAGCGCCCCGGCGATGGTGGACTTGCCGGTGCCGCTCGGCCCCGACACGCAGTACAGGGGCAGGCGCAGGAACGGGCGAGTGCGCTGGCAGAAGGCGCAGCGCAGCACGGAGACCCCCGCGGCGGTGTCGGGGGTCTCGTCCCATTCCCCGCAGTGGGTACAGATCAGCGGGTGCACGGGTTACTCGTTCAGGTTGTCGGGACTGCTCGGCTCAGTCGAAGAGGCCTTCGAGGAAGCTCTTCTTACGGCGTCCGCCGTAGCCGCGCGGGGAGTCGGGGTAGCCGCCGTGACCGCCCCGGTAGCCCTTCGGCGAGTCCGGGTAGCCGCCGTGACCACCTCGGAAGCCCTTCGGGGAGTCGGGGTGACCGCCCCGGAAGCCCTTCGGCGAGTCCGGGTAGCCGCCGCGGTGCTGCTGCGGGTAGCCGTGGGGCGGAGCCTGGTGGGGGTCGGGCGGCGGCGCGACACCGTAGTGGCGCTGCTCGGCGTTGACGACGCGCTCCAGCTCACCCCGGTCGAGGAAGATGCCCTGGCATCCGTCACACCGGTCGATGTGGACGCCCTGGCGGTCGAACGTGCGCATGGTGCTTTGACACTTGGGACAGATCACGAAACGACATTACTCGATTCTTGTCAGGAGCGGGTAAAAAGGGGCGTCCTACTCCGGGGACGCCAGCATGAGCGAGCGGGCGGCCTCGGTCACGCTGCCCGACAGCGACGGGTACACCGAGAAGGTGTGCGCGATGTCGTCCACGGTCAGGCGCTGCTGGACGGCGATGGACACACCCAGGATGAGCTCGCTGGCGCGCGGGCCGACGATGACCCCGCCCAGCACGATGCCGGTGTGCTGGCGGCAGATCAGCTTGACGAAGCCGTCCTTGACCTCGTTCATCTTGGCGCGCGGGTTGGTGTTGAGCGGCAGGGTGACCGACCGGCCGTCGATCCGGCCGCTGCGCACGTCGTCCTCGCTGGCGCCCACGGCGGCCAGTTCGGGGTGGGTGAACACGGTGGAGGCCACGGTGGAGAGCTTGAGCGGGGACACGGCCTCGCCGAGCGCGTGCCACATGGCGATGCGGCCCTGCATGGCGGCCACGGAGGCCAGCATGTTCACGCCCGTGCAGTCGCCCGCGGCGTACACGCCGGGGACGGTGGTGCGCGAGACGCGGTCGACCTCGACGAAGCCGCCGTCGCCCAGGCGGACACCGGCCTCCTCCAGGCCCAGGTCCTGGGTGTTGGGGATCATGCCGACCGTCATCAGGCAGTGGCTGCCCTCCACCGTGCGGCCGTCGGAGAGGGTGACGAGCACGCCGTCGTCGGTGCGCACCACCGACTCCGCGCGGGTCTTGTTGAGGACGGTCATGCCGCGGCGCATGAAGACCTGCTCCAGCACCTCGGCGGCGTCGGCGTCCTGGGTGGGCATGACGCGGTCGCGCGAGGAGACCAGGGTGACCTCGGAGCCGAGGGACTGGTAGGCGCTGGCGAACTCGGCGCCGGTGACGCCGGAGCCGACCACGATCAGCCTCTCCGGCAGCTCCTCCATGTCGTAGAGGTGGCGCCAGGTGAGGATGCGCTCGCCGTCGGGCTTGGCGGAGGGCAGTTCGCGGGGGTGGGCGCCCGTGGCGATGAGGACGACGTCGGCGCGCAGGCGCTGGTCGCCCACGGCCACGATGTGCGGGTCGACCAGGCGGGCCTCGCCGCTGATCACCTCCACGCCCTCCTTGACCAGGCGGGCGCGGGTGTCGTCGGACTGCGCCCGGGCCAGGAGTTTGATGCGGGAGTTGATCCGGTCGGTGTCCACCCGGACCGCGTCCTCGTCCTGGGCGTCGCGGATGAGGATGCCGAGGCTGTCGGACTCGCGTACGTACGTGGTGCGGGTGGACGTGGCGATCAGGCTCTTGGAGGGCACGCAGTCGGTGAGGACGCAGGCGCCGCCGATGCCGTCGCGTTCCACCACCGTCACGTCCGCGCCGAGCTGTGCGGCGACCAGTGCCGCCTCGTAGCCCCCGGGTCCGCCACCGATGATCACGACCTTCGTCACGCTAGCCTCACTCCCTCTGCGGCCTGGCCGCCACGCGCGTCCCCGGTCCGGGTGATATGCGGGCATGGCGCGGCACCACCTGTTTTCGTCGCTTGCTCCCATTGTCGGCCATGCCGACCGGGGGAAATAGCAGGCACCCCGGGCCAACCGGTCTACGATGGCCCCGTGTCCATCTACGCGGCGTACGGAACCAGTCTCCACCCCGGGCAGATGGCCCGGCGGGCCCCGCACTCGCCCCTGATCACCACTGGCTGGTTGGAGGGTTGGCGGCTGACCTTCGGCGAGTGCCTGCCCGAGCCCGGGGGCGCGCTGGCGACCCTGGCCGAGGACGCCGGTCGGCGGGTCTTCGTGGCGCTGTACGACCTCATGGAATGGGACGAACCCCACTTGGACTTCTGGCAGGGCGCCCTGGAGGCGCCTCGCGGGGGTCACCGCCGCCCGCGGGGCGTGTCCGAGGACGAGTACGGGGAACTGCGGCGCAGGCGGGCGCTGTGGTCGGTCGCGGGCGACGGGCGGGCCTACCGCAAGGTCACGGTGCGCGCCCGGACGGCGGACCACGGTGTGGTGACGGCCTGGGCCTACGTGCTCGACGGCTACGAGGGCGGGATGCCCTCGGCGATCCAGCTGGGCGAGCTGGCGGTGGCCGCCGAGAAGGCCGGGGCGCCCGACTGGTACGTCTCCGAGTTGCTCGCCCGGGAGTGCCTGCCCACCGAGCTGTGACCAGCGCGTTCCCCTTCGGGCAGGGCGCGGGAACACACGTGCGCACGCTCCCGGACGGCACGGTCACCCGGGGGTAGCATCCGTCGTGTGACGGAACCAGAGCAGCAGCCGAGGACGGCCGGCGAGGCCGGGGAACTGGCGGCCGACGCGGCGCGCGAACTCCTGTCCCGTACCGGTGCCGACAGCTTCGACGCGCTGGTGGTGCTCGGCTCGGGCTGGGCGGGCGCGGTGGACACGCTGGGCTCGTACGACATCGAGCTGGACGCCACCGACCTTCCCGGCTTCCACGAGCCCGCCGCCGAGGGGCACTCCGGCAAGGTCCGCAGCATGTGGGTGGGCGACAAGCGCGTCATCGTGTTCATGGGGCGCGTGCACCTCTACGAGGGCCGCGGCCCGCTGGAGGTGGCCCACGCGGTCCGCACGGGCGTGGCCGCGGGTGCGGCGACCGCCGTGCTGACGGGCGCCGCCGGGTCGCTGCGCACCGACTTCGCCACGGGGCAGCCCGTGGTGGTGCGCGACCACATCAACCTGACCGCCCGGTCGCCGCTGGTGGGGCCCTCGTTCGTGGACCTGTCGTCGGCCTACAGCCCCCGGCTGCGGCGGGCCGTCCAGGAGGCGGACGCCTCGGTCCCCGAGGGCGTGTACGTGTGCACGACGGGGCCGCAGACGCAGACCCCGGCGGAGCTGAAGGTGCTGCGCCAGGCGGGCGCGGACCTGGTGGGCCACTCGATCGCCCTGGAGGCGGTCGCGGCGGTGGAGGCGGGCGCCGAGGTGCTGGGGCTGGCGGTGGTCAGCAACGACGCCGTGGGGACGGTGTTCGAGCCCTTCGAGGCCGAGCGCGCCCTGGAGGTGGTCACGCAGCGGGCCCGCAGGCTGGGCGAGCTGCTCAACAGGGTGATCGGCCAGGCCTAGGGATCCGGCCTCGACGGCTGTGGGGGTGGGGATGGGGGTGGGGCGCCTCCGACCGGGCCCGTCCGGTACCGGCGTGGCGAGCGTACACCCCGAGGCCTGGGGTGGACGGTACCGACCGGGTTCCGGTCGGAGGCAGTGCTTGCCCCGGTGCCCGCGCCGCGCGGAATCCCCGCAGATCCCGTTGGACTCGCGACCTGGGCACCTTGTACTTCCGTTATTCAGTTGAACCGCGCGCGTCACCCTCGGGCAAGGTCCGGGCGGACGGCCATCCGCGCGAAGTCGTCCGCCCGGAACACTCTCCCTTAGGCATGCCTTACCTAACCAGAACTCGGAGGGCGCGTCAACCCCCGACATGGCGGACCCGGCCGCCACACGGGGGTGGGGCCGGGTCGGATCCGGGAGGGTCGGCGCTCAGGCCAGCAGGAACACCGCCGCGAGCAGGGCCGCGGTCGCGCCGATGACCACGATCACCTCCAGGGGGACCATGGTCTGGGGCTCGTCCTGCGCGCCCAGCGCGGCGGGGCCCGCCTCGTCCACGTCCCTGACCGGCCCGCTGAGCGGGCGCGCCTTGTGGCGCTCGGCGTCCTGGCGCAGCTGCCGGGCGGCCAGGTCCACCGGACGCGTGGAGGCGGGGTCCCCGTCGTCGTCCGGATCGAGGAACCCCCCCTCCCGGCGCATGTTGTCGCGGACCCGCTGGCGCTTGGTCTCGCGCAGCGGCCACGAGCGCACCACGCCCCCGGGAGTGTGCACCCGCAGGACGTCGGTGACGTCCACCCAGAGCACCGCCGCCCACGGCACGAAGGTCTCGCGCAGCGGGTTGACCACCCTCAGGCCGCGCTCGGTGGAGACCACGCGCGGGCGCAGCCAGACCAGGTACACCGCGGAGACGGTCGTGATCAGCAGGGCCCCCGCGATCCAGGCCTGGCGGCCCTCGCCGCGCAGGAGCACGTCCACCAGCAGCAGGGCCGCGATCACGATCCACACGATCGCCGCCACCCTCGTGAAGGTGGAGTAGTGGGTGGTGGGGTTGGGACCGTCCATCAGGAGGTCGTCCACTTCAGCTGCGCGAAGCCGGGCTTGATGACCCCGTTGATCAGCGCCAGGCGCTCGTCGAAGGGTAGGAAGGCCGACTTCATCGCGTTGACCGTGAACCACTGGATGTCGTCCCAGCCGTACCCGAAGGCCTCGGAGAGCCGGGCGAACTCCTCCGACAGGCTGGTGCCGCTCTGGAGGCGGTTGTCGGTGTTGACGGTGACGCGGAAGCGCAGGTCGCGCAGGAGCCGGATGGGGTGGTCTGCGATGGACTCCGCGGCTCCGGTCTGCACGTTGGAGCTGGGGCACATCTCCAGCGGCACCCGCTTGTCGCGCACGTACTGGGCCAGGCGGCCCAGCCGCGGGGCGCCGCCGTCGGTGTCGATGTCGTCGATGATGCGCACGCCGTGGCCCAGGCGGTCGCACCCGCACCACTGAAGTGCCTCCCAGATGGAGGGCAGGCCGAAAGCCTCGCCCGCGTGGATGGTGAAGTGGAAGTTCTCCCGGCGCAGGTACTCGAACGCGTCCAGGTGCCGGGTGGGCGGGTTGCCGGCCTCGGCGCCCGCGATGTCGAACCCGGACACGCCCGCGTCGCGGTAGCGGACCGCCAGCTCGGCGATCTCCGAGGAGCGCGCGGCGTGGCGCATGGCGGTGACGAGCTGGCCGGTGCGGATGCTGCGCCCCTGGTCGGCGGCGCGCTTCTGGCCGAGTTCGAGGCCCTCCTGGACGGCCTCGACGACCTCCTCCAGGGTGAGCCCGGCCTCCAGGTGCTGCTCGGGGGCGTAGCGCTGCTCGGCGTAGACGACGCCGTCGGCGGCCAGGTCCTCCGCAGCCTCGGCGGCGACCCGCACCAGGGCGTCACGGGTCTGCATGACCGCCGTGGTGTGCGCGAACGTCTCCAGGTAGAGCTCCAGCGAGCCGGAGTCGGAGGCCTCGCGGAACCACCGCCCCAGCTCCTGCGCGTCGTAGGTGGGCAGACCGGTGTAGCCGGTCTCCCGGGCCAGTTCCACGACGGTGGCCGGGCGCAGCCCGCCGTCGAGGTGGTCGTGCAGCAGTACCTTCGGCGCCCGCCGGATCTGGTCGACTGTGAGTGGCTGGTTCATGGATTCAGGATGCCACCAGCCGGGGAGCCGCTCCGACAGGCGGACGCGGGTCGCCGCGCCGGACGGCCGGGGCGGCGGGCGGGAGCGGTACGGCGGGTCGGCGGGCGGGGAGCCGGGCGGTGCTATGCGCTCTGGCGCGCTGGGGTCCGCCGCGGTGCGCGCGGCGGCTGGGGGCTCCCCGCCCGCGGGCCGCCTCAGGCCATGGCCTCCTCGGTGCCCACGCGGGTGTCGCGGCGCGAGCTGTCCCACAGCGCGGTCAGCGCGGTGGTCACCATGAAGCGGGTGCCCGTGCCGATGGCGCGCTCGTCCACGTCGAAGGTGCCCCGGTGCAGGTCCAGCATGGGCCCGTCCCAGTCCGGGGAGTGGGTGCCCAGGCGGGCAAGCGCGCCGGGGACGTGCTCCAGGTACCAGGCGAAGTCCTCGCCGCCCAGGCTCTGCGGGGTGGAGGCCGCCGCCTCGGGGCCCAGGGCGGCGGCGACGGCCTCGCGCATGAGGGCCACGCTGGTCGCCTCGTTGATGGTGGGCGGCACGCCCCGCCGGTAGGTCACCTCGGCCTCGGCGCCGTAGGCCGAGGCCACCGACTCCACCAGCCCCTTGATGATGTCGGGGGCCGCGTGCCAGGCCTCGTCGTCCAGGCAGCGCACGGTGCCCTCGGCGACGGCGTCGTCGGGGATGACGTTGGGCGCGGAACCGGCGCTGATCCTGCCCCACACCAGGCTGAACCCGGCCCGGGGGTCGATCCGCCGCGACAGCGCGGCGGGCAGCTCGGTGACGACCTTGCCCAGGGCGTAGACGAGGTCGGAGGTCAGGTGCGGGCGCGCGGTGTGCCCGCCCGGGCCCGACAGCCGCACCATGAGCTGGTCGCAGGCGGCGGTGATGCCGCCGGTGCGCAGCCCGACCCGGCCCGTCATCAGGCGGGGGTCGCAGTGCAGGGCGAAGATGCGGTCCACGCCCTCCATAGCACCGGCGTTGACCACCTCCACCGCGCCGCCGGGGAGCTCCTCGGCGGGCTGGAAGATGAGGCGGACCCGGCCGGGCAGCGCGCCCGCCCGCTCCAGCTGCGCCAGGAAGACCCCGGCCGCCAGCACGACCGTGGTGTGCACGTCGTGCCCGCAGGCGTGGGCGACCCCCGGCACGGTGGAGCGGTAGGGGACGTCCTTCTCGTCCGTCAGGGGCAGGGCGTCGATGTCGGCCCGCAGGGCCACCAGGGGACCGGTGCCGGATCCGACGTCGCAGACCAGACCGGTGCCCTGGGGCAGTTCCCGCGGTTCGAGGCCCACCTCGCGCAGGCGTTCGGCGATCCGCCCCGTGGTGCGGTGTTCGGCGAAGGCGAGTTCGGGGTGCATGTGCAGGTCCCGGCGGAAGCCGCTCAGCTCCCGCCCGTGCCGCGCCAGGAAAGCGGTCAACTGTTCCGGCAGGTCATGTCCCTGCATGCGAGGGTCCCCTCTTCTCCACGTCTCAGCGCGTACCGGCTCCGTCGCCGGCACCGACCCTTGCGCGGGTGGGAGGACCGCCCTGGAGCTCGGCGGCGAGCATGTCCACGACGTCGTCGAGCGACCCGCCCTCGGCGATGACCGCGCGCTGACGTTCGTAGGAGGCGCCCTTGTCCAGGATCTCGGAGATCAGGTCCAGGTCCTCGGCGCAACCCAGGCGGGTCGCGACCGGTTTCAGCTCGCGGACCAGCTCGTACAGGTCGTCGCGGAGCGGAACCGTGGTTCCGCGCGCGTCCGTGATGACACGAGCGTCGAGTCCGTAGCGGGTGGCACGCCACTTGTTGTCCTTCACCACCCAGGACGGCGGGCTGGGCAGACCGTACCCGCGGTCGAGCTGGTGATCGAACAGCTCCACCAGGCTCTGAGAGAGCGCGGCGGCCATTCCCACCTCGCGCAGGGTGGGAATACCGTCGAACATCCGGATCTCGATGGTGCCGAAATCAGGGTGCGGACGGATGTCCCACCACACTTCCTTGATAGAGGCGATGGTACCTGCCCGGAGAAGCGTTTCGAGGTATTCCTCGAAAGCGGCCCAGTGCGGGAGGTTCGGCGGCGGCCCCGCGGTGGGCAGCGTGCCGAAGATGACGGACCGGGAGGAGGCCAGGCCGGTGTCCTGTCCGCCCCAGAACGGGCTGGACGCGCTCAGGGCGAGGAAGTGCGGCAGGTAGCGCGACAGGGCGTTGACCATGGGGATGGCCTTGTCCCTGTCGCGCACGCCGACGTGGACGTGGACACCGCACGTCAGGATGCGCCGGACCAGCCACTGCATCTGCTCGACCAGCTCGCCGTAGCGCTTGCCGGGGCTGAGCTCCTGGTCGCGCCAGTCGTCGATGGGATGGGTCCCCGAGCAGGTCAGCGTGGTCCCCCAGGGCGTGAGGACCTCCCTCATGCGGTCGAGGTTGCGGCCCAGGTCGCTCCTGGCCTCCTCGACCGTCTCGCAGATCCCGGTCACGACCTCCACCTGGGACTGCATGAGCTCGTGGCGCAGCGGCGGGGCGGAGTCGGAGCTGAGCTCGGGGAGTTCGGCGAGGAGCTTGGGCGCCTCCTGCCTCAGGTGCCGACTGCGCCGGTCGACGAGCTGGAGTTCCCACTCCACTCCGATCGTCGCGCGTTCGGACGAGTTGAATGCGATTCCCATCTGCCCTCCGAAGGGGGTGTTTGCGGCCGTCCTCGGCCGTCGCACCGTCGCGCCCCGGAGAACCGGTCAACCGGGACAGGGGAGGACTACCCCTCACGCACCGCACACATACGGGACAATCGCCTCGCTTCATACGAATTCCGTGGAAAGAATTTCTGTTTCGGGCGCGTCGCCGGAGCGCCTACGCGCGGTCGCCGCCGCGTCGGCGCAGCGCCCACGCCGCGGTGCCCGCGGCGCCGACCGCCCCCAGCAGGGACAACATCCCGGCCAGCGCGCGCCGGGCCCGGCGGCGCTCGGCCTCCTCGCTCGCCGACACCCGCGCCGAAACCCCCGTGGCCCAGTCCGGGCGGGTCCAGTCCATGCCGTATTCCTCCGGCAGGGGCAGGGAGCCGGTGTAGGGCGGCGGCATCGGCAGCCACGTGGCCGTCCACGCCGCGCTGAACATCACCAGGCGCATCACGAGGTTGATCCACACCAGCAGCCCCACCAGGACGGCGAAGGACGCGTATACGGGGTTGCTGAGCGTCCCGGCCAGCAGCACCGCCGCCGCGGCCTTGAGGACCTCGAACCCGACCGCGCCCAGCAGGGCTCCCCTCCACATCATCCGCGTGGGCCGCCCGCTGCCCGACAGCAGCGCGAAGGCCAGCACGAAGATCGCCATGTTGGCGCCGACCGCGATGACCAGGGCCAGCGCGCGCAGGGACAGGTTGGCCAGGAGGGAGCCGTCCAGGCCCACCAGCCCGAGGAGCCACTGCGTGGCGGCCTGGGCGACGCTGGTGAAGGCCACCGCGAGCAGCAGCGCCGCGCCCAGGCCCAGCATGACCAGCAGGTCGGCCAGCTTGCGCAGGAGGAGGTTGGGGCCCTCCTTGAGGTTCTTGAGCCAGATGGAGTGCAGGGCCTCGCGCAGCGCGGACACCGCGTTCAGGCCCGCGTAGAGCAGACCGAGCGCACCGATGACACCGGCGCCCACGCGGGCCTGGGCGATCTCGTCGATGGGCAGTTGCCCGGACAGCCCGGGCAGGACGCCGTCCAGCGCCTGCTGGAGGTAGTCGCCCACCTCGACCTGCACGGCGGCGAGGTAGCCGACCGCGGCGAAGGCCAGCGCCAGCAGGGGGAAGAAGGACAGGAAGGCGAAGTAGGTGACCGCGCCGGCCAGCTGGTTGCCGTTGCGGTCGGCGTAGCGCTCGTAGGCCCGGACCAGGTGGTCGACGGCGGGCCTGCGCCTGCGCAGCTCCCAGTACGTGTCCATGCCCAGGTTCCGGTAGTGCCTGCCGGTGTCCCTGGCCCTGTCCAGCGCTGCGGCCACGCGGCCTCCCTCTCCGTCGCACGTGTCACCCGTGTCCCTACCCCGCGCGGCCGCGCGGTCACCGGTGGCCCGTAACCGTAGCGGTGCCGCGCTCCCCCGTGAAGCCTCCGTGCCGGGTCCGGCGGCGCACACCCCCCGACGGGGACGAAGCGCTTCAGCGGGGGTGATCACGGACACGTCCGGGCCTTGGGCAGACTTGGGGACGGAGAACCGTCCGGCGGAAGGAGGCCTCGGTGGGGGGCGCGGGGGCGCGGCTGCGTGCCGTGTTGGGTGTGCGGTCGGCGGGTCCGCGGGGGGCCTGGCCCGAGGAGGCGCCGGACGCCGACGCACTGGTCGGTCGGTTCCGGGCACGGTTCCAGACGCCGCCCGCGGGCGTGTGGCACGCGCCCGGGCGTCTGGCGGTCATGGGCGAGCACACCGCGGCCGGCGCGGGGGCCGGGCTGTACGCCGCCCTGCCCTGGGGCGTGACGGCCGCCGTGGGCACCGCTCCGGACCCGGGCGTGCACGTGGCCGCCCCGAGCGGCCCGCTGCGCCCCCGGGACGCGGCGGCGCGCGCCGTGGCCGGGGCCGTGGCCGCCGCGCGCCGGACGGGCGTACTGGACGGCGACACGGGCGTGCGCGCGGTGCTGGACGCGGACCTGCCAGAACACGCCTCCCTGGGCTACACGGCCGCCGTGGGCGCGGCGGTGGCGCTGGCCCTGGCCGACCTGGGCGGCGGTCCCCCGCCCGAGGGCGCCACCGCCGACCAGCGGGTGGCCCTGGCGGCCCGTCCCGGGTGCGCGGTCCGGGTGAACCTGAGGAGCCTGCGCACCACCGTGCTGCCCTTCGACCTCGCCGAGGCCGGGCTGAGGCTCGTGGTGGTGGACACCGGAGCCCTGCCCCGGCGCGACCTGCGCGCGGCCCGCTCCGCCGAGCTGGAGCGCGCGCAGCGCACGCTCGGGCCGCTGCGCGCCGTCCAGGACCTGTCCGGGGCGCTGGCGAGCCTGCCGGACCCCGTGCTGCGCCGCCGGGTCGAGTACGCGGTGACCGAGGTGCACCGGCTCAACGCGGCCGTGGGGCTGCTGCGGGCCGGGCGCTTCGGGGAGGTCGGGCCGGTCCTGTCCGCCTCCCACCTGTCCCTGCGCGGCTTCGGGCTGCCCACGCCGGAGGTGGAGCTGGCCGCTGAGACCGCCGCGCGGGCCGGGGCGCGCGGGGTGCGGATGTCGGGCTGGGCGGGGACCGTGCTGGCCCTGGCCGCCGAGGAGCGGGTGGAGGGGATCGGCGAGGCGCTGGCCCGGGAGTTTCGCGCCGACGGCCGGGTCCCCCCGCGCGTGCGCGCCGCCGTGCCCTCCGCGGGCGCCCACCGGCTGCGCTGAGCCGGTCGGGCCGACGGGTCCCGGGCCCGGACCCGGTGCGGAGGCGGTCGCGCGGCGGGAGCCCTCGGGGTTCCCGGAGGCCGAACCGGGACATTGCGCCGAACCCCGCTACCCTTTTCGCGATCACACAGGGTGGAAGTAAGCGACGAGGCGATCCACGACGCTGAGCAGATGGGCGATGCGATGGCTGACCGACGGAACCGTGACGACCCCGGCCGCACCGGCGAGCACGACAGACAGGGCGTGTTCCGGCGCGGCGGGTCCCCGGGCAGGCCGGACGAGTTCGAGAAGCTCTACCGCCCGCGCGAGTCCGAGCAGAGGGTGGTCGGCGAGACGCGTCGGATCCCGCCCGCCGAGGACGTGCCCCCCGTACGGCCGAGGCGGTCCCAGAGGCCTCAGCAGTCCCAGAGGTCCCGGCGCACCCACAGCGCCGGACGCGTCTACGACGGCCGCGGCATCGAGCGCAGGCGCAAGGAGCGCAAGCGGCGGCTGGCCACCACCGTCACGGTGACCGTGCTGGTGCTGGTGCTGGTCGTTCCCCTGGTCTTCGTCGGCGGATTCTACGTGTACGCGAACTCGCGGCTGGAGCGGGTGGAGGCCCTGCTGGACTACGAGGGCCGCCCGGACGGGCAGCCCGGCACGACCTACATGGTCGTCGGCTCCGACAGCCGCCAGGGCCTGTCGGAGGAGCAGATGGACGAGATGGCCACCGGCTACGCCGAGGGCCGCCGGACCGACACCATCATGGTGCTCTACATCCCCGACGAGGGCGACCCCACCATCGTCAGCGTCCCCCGCGACTCCTACGTGCCCCTGGCCGTCCCCGGTTACGCCGACAACAAGATCAACACCGCCTTCGCCGACACCGTGTGCGGCACGAACGACGCGGGCGAGGAGGTCTGCGGCGGCCCCGCCCCCCTCGTGGAGACCTTCGAGCGCGCCTCGGGCGTGCACATCGACCACTACGTGGAGATCGGCATGGGCGGCTTCGTCGACATCGTGGACGCGGTGGGCGGTGTGGAGCTGTGCCCGGAGGAGGCCATGGCCGACCCCAAGGCCGGGCTGGACATCGAGGCGGGCTGCCAGACGATGGACGGCGGCACCGCCCTGGGCTACGTGCGCACCCGGGCCACGCCGCGCGCCGACCTGGACCGCATCGCCCGCCAGCGCGAGTTCTTCTCGGCGCTGGTCCAGACGGCCAGCGCGCCCTCCACGCTGTTCAACCCGTTCGAGTCCGTCCCGCTGGTGCTCGCGGGCACCGACACCTTCATGGTGGACGAGGGCGACGACCTGCGGCACCTGGGCAGCATGCTCCTGGCGATGCGCGGCGGTACGCAGACCACCGCGATCCCCGTGGGCCAGACCCCCACGCTGGACGGGGTCGGCTCGGTGGTGATCTGGGACGAGGCGCGCTCCGAGGAGATGTTCGCCGCCATGCGGGCCGGGGAGCCGATCCCCGAGAGCGCCTTCCAGGAGTAGGCCGGACTCCGGACCGCCGCGGGTCGTGGAAAGGCGGTCGGTCCGGGGAAAGGCGAAGGGCCCGTCGCCTGAGCGACGGGCCCTTCTTCGTGACGTTCCGTACTGTGCGCGCCTACCCCCCAGCGGGCGCACGGCCGGCACGTCGGTCACAGTGGCAGAGGAGCCGAAACCCGCTCTGGCCTGCCGATTCTCACCGGCACGTCTCCACAATAGGTCAAAGTTCGCTTAAGGTGCGAATCCTGTGCACGTGGCCTATGTCGCACCCTCGGGCCTCTGCGGTGGTCCGGCGTTGCCATCCTGCCACCGCCGACCCGCGCATGTACGCCGAACACCGGAAACACGCCGGGAAACTTTGGCCGACCGCGGGCCCAGAACCCCGCGAAGGCCGCGTTTGCGACACCCCGACCCCCTCGGAGGCGGGCCCCGCCCGCCCCGGACACGGCGAAGCCCGGCCGCCCCGAGGGGCGACCGGGCGTGAGCGAGGTCTCACCCGGACGGTCCGGATCAGGACCGTCCGGGTCCGGGCCCGCCGCGTGCACCGCCGCGCGGACGGAGCGCGGGGGCTCAGGCCAGGCGCTTGGCGAGGTTCTCGTCCAGCGCGGCCAGGAACTGCTCCGTGGTCAGGAACTCCTGGTCGCCGCCGACGAGCAGCGCGAGGTCCTTGGTCATCTGGCCGCCCTCGACGGTCTTGATGACGACGTCCTCCAGGGTGTTGGCGAACTCGACGACCTTGGGGGTGTTGTCGAGCTTGCCCCGGTGCTCCAGGCCGCGGGTCCACGCGAAGATGGAGGCGATCGGGTTGGTGGAGGTGGGCTTGCCCTGCTGGTGCTGGCGGTAGTGGCGGGTCACCGTGCCGTGGGCGGCCTCGGCCTCGACCGTGCGGCCGTCCGCGGTGCGCAGGACGGAGGTCATCAGACCGAGGGAGCCGAAGCCCTGGGCGACGGTGTCGGACTGCACGTCACCGTCGTAGTTCTTGCAGGCCCAGACGTAGCCGCCCTCCCACTTGAGCGCCGCGGCGACCATGTCGTCGATGAGGCGGTGCTCGTAGGTCAGGCCCGCGGAGTCGAAGCGGTCCTTGAACTCGGTCTCGAAGATCTCCTGGAACACGTCCTTGAACATGCCGTCGTAGGCCTTGAGGATCGTGTTCTTGGTGGACATGTAGACCGGGTAGTTGCGGTCCAGGCCGTAGTTCAGGCTCGCGCGCGCGAAGTCCTCGATGGACTTGCGGAAGTTGTACATGCCCATCGCGACGCCGCCCGCCTCGGGGAAGTTGGCGATGTCGAACTCGACCGGCTCGCTGCCGTCGGCCGGGGTGTAGGTCATGGTGACCGTGCCGGGGCCGGGCACCTTGAAGTCGGTGGCCTTGTACTGGTCGCCGTGGGCGTGGCGGCCGATGATGATCGGCTTGGTCCAGCCCGGGACCAGGCGGGGCACGTTCTCGCAGATGATGGGCTCGCGGAAGACGACGCCGCCGAGGATGTTGCGGATGGTGCCGTTGGGCGACCGCCACATCTTCTTGAGGCCGAACTCCTCCACCCGGGCCTCGTCCGGGGTGATGGTGGCGCACTTGACGCCGACGCCGTGCTCCTTGATGGCGTTGGCCGCGTCGACGGTGATCTGGTCGTCGGTGCGGTCGCGCTCCTCGATGCCCAGGTCGTAGTACTTCAGGTCGACGTCGAGGTAGGGGAGGATCAGACGGTCCTTGATGAAGGACCAGATGATCCGGGTCATCTCGTCGCCGTCGAGCTCGACTACGGGGTTCTCGACCTTGATCTTGGCCATGGCTGTGTGGCTGTCCCTTCAGTCTTCGCTGCCGCCTCGTGCGCCGCGGGCCCGTGTCCGGCTCGCGGCCGGAGGCCGGTCCGCGCACCCGGCGGTCCACCGGTCCCGCCCGGGGTCCGTGCTCCCCGGCGGGCAGGTAGCTTCTCGGTGTCGCGGTATCTCGACGTCAAGCTTATTCGACGCCTAAGCGGACAGTTGCGGCGCCACCCATGCCAGCACGATCAGCAGGACCGCGAGGGTGGTCAGGGTGAGCAGGTCGATCCACCGGCGGCGCACGGCGAGCATCCCGACCCAGTCCCGGGGCAGGAGCACCCGGAAGGTCGCCGCCAGCAGCAGCGCGCCCGCGATGATCGCCGGTCCGCGCTTGAAGTAGGCCGCGGCCACGACCACGGTCCCCGCCGCGAGCGCCGACATGACCAGGAAGTAGGGCACCTGCGAGAGCCAGTACGGCGCCTCGGGCCCCTCCGCGGTCGGTTCCCGCGCCACCTCCCCGGAATTTGCCCCTGAGCCCCTGGCGGAGCCGCCGCCGGGCTCCGGCCCCTCGGGTCCGTCCCCGCCCGGCGCTCCCCCCTCGGGTTCCCGCCCGCCGCGGGCCGCACCGCCGGGTGCCCTCGCACCGGGCGCGCCCTCGTCCGCGTCCGCCAAATCCGCCTGCCCCGCCTTGTCCACCGCGTCCCGACCCGTTCGGTTACGAATGTGCTTGGCCGCCTCGCGGCTCGTTCACGGTCTTCTCCCGGGAACTGGCACGGACCGGTCATCCGTCGAGGACTGGCTGTCCGAAAACCGAACACCGCTCCGGAGGCTCGCGTCCGTGAGGGTTTCGGCGGCGCCGCGCGGGAAGCGAGGCTTCCCGTCCGGGAGAGACTGCGCCCATTGTAGTGATCCGGACCGCCGACTCCTCAGGGCTCACGGAAACGGCCCGGCTCGGGCCCCGAACGCCCATGACCGTTTCCCGCTTCCGGTTCGGCAACAGAGCCGTATTTGCACGTCTTATCCGTCTAACTCCGGAGTAAGCGCGTAGAACGCTTACCGCCCGGGTAACCAAGCTGGAGATGAGTGCACCGGTGAGCGAGGACCACCCCCATGAAGCCCACTCCACGCGTAGACCGAACCGTCACCCCACGACAGCCTTCCCTCCACCACCGTCGCCCGCACCCCCACCGGCAGCGCCACCCCACTCCGGGAGGAACCACCGTGGACGGGCCCTACCTCCGCGTCGAAGAGACCGGGGACATACGCCAGCTCGCCGGTGAGGTCACCACGGTCGGCCGCGGGGAGGGCGCCGACATCCGGCTGAACGATCCGAGCGTCTCCCAGCTGCACGCCGAACTGGTCCGCCGCGGCCCCTACGTCTACGTGGTGGACCTGGGCCTGTCGCGCAACGGGACCCGGGTGAACGGCCGCCCCATCGCCCGCCGGGTGCTGGAGGAGGGCGACGTGGTGAGCTTCGGCACCGCGCGCTGCCGGGTCGGCGGACTGCCCAAGGAGCAGATCAGCCCCGACATCGAACTGCGCCGCGGCGCCGCCCCCGAGCTGACCCGCCGGGAGCTGGACGTGCTGACCGCGCTGTGCCAGCCCGCGCTGTCGGAGGAGGCCTTCGTGGCCCCCGCCACCGCCCGGGACATCGCCGAGGCGCTGGTGGTCACCGAGGCGGCGGTCAAACAGCACCTGTTGCGGCTGTACCAGAAGTTCCGCATCCCCGAGGGGCAGAACCGCAGGACGCGGCTGGCCAACGAGGTCGTGGCGCTGGGCCTGGTGCGGCCGATGCCGATCGGCGGATCGGCCCGCAAGGCCAGCTGAGCGCTCCCCCGGCCCCACCGGAGCGGTGCCGCGCGAACGAACAGGCCGAGGCCGGTCACTCGGTGTGACCAGTTTCGGCCCGTGTGTGACGCCGGAGCCGGGCCCCGCCTCGGACGGGGCCCGGCAGGGGTGCGGTTAGGGATGGTTCTCCGGACCGGCCTCAGCTTGTGGGGGTCGGTTCGGGCGCCCACGGGGTTCTGGAGGTGGCGGAGGCGGGTTCGCGAGGAACGAGCGAACCCGCCGTAGGCACCGCTGTGCCTGCTTCAACCCGATTCCCGTTCTCCGGGCGCCCGAACACGGGCCGAAGCGGAGGCCCAAAAAACACTGCTAGAGGGCGGCGGCCTGCCGCTCGGCGGCCTCCACCACGTTCACCAGCAGCATCGCCCGGGTCATCGGGCCCACGCCGCCGGGGTTGGGCGACAGGTGCCCGGCCACCTCGGCCACGTCGGGGACGACGTCGCCGACCAGGCCCGACTCGGTGCGCGAGACGCCCACGTCCAGCACGGCCGCGCCCGGCTTCACCATGTCCTTGGTGATGAGCCCGGGCACTCCGGCACCGGCGACGATGATGTCCGCGCGGCGCGTGTGCTCGGCCAGGTCACGGGTGCCGGTGTGGCACAGGGTGACGGTGGCGTTCTCCGACCGGCGGGTCAGCAGCAGGCCGAGGGGGCGGCCCACGGTCACGCCGCGCCCGACCACGACCACCTCGGCGCCCTTGAGCGGCACCTCGTAGCGGGTGAGCAGCTCCACGATGCCGCGCGGGGTGCACGGCAGCGGCGCCTCCTGCATCAGCACCAGTTTGCCGAGGTTGGAGGGCTGGAGCCCGTCCGCGTCCTTGACCGGGTCGATCAGGCCCAGCACGCGGTTCTCGTCCAGGCCCCCGGGCAGCGGGAGCTGCACGATGTAGCCGGTGCAGGCCGGGTCCGCGTTGAGTTCGTGGACGGCCTGCTCCACCTGCTCCTGGGTGGCGTCGGCGGGCAGGTCGCGGCGGATGCTGGCGATGCCCACCTGGGCGCAGTCGCGGTGCTTGCCGCGCACGTAGGAGTGGCTGCCCGGGTCGTCGCCGACCAGGACCGTGCCCAGACCGGGGGTGACGCCGCGGTCGTGCAGCTTTGCCACCCGCTCGGAGAGCTCCTCGCGGATGGACTTGGCGACGGCCTTGCCGTCCAGGACGATCGCGCTCATGCGTGTGTCTCCTCGCTCAGTGGAAGAAGTGCCGGGTCCCGGTGAGGTACATGGTCACGCCGGCCGCCTCGGCCGCGGCCACGACCTCCTCGTCGCGGACCGAGCCGCCGGGCTGGACGACGGCGCGGACCCCCGCGCCGGTGAGGATCTCCAGGCCGTCGGGGAAGGGGAAGAAGGCGTCGCTGGCCGCGACGGAGCCGGTCACCCTCTCGCCCGCGCGCGTGACCGCCAGGCGGGCGGAGTCCACGCGGTTGACCTGGCCCATGCCCACGCCCACGGTGGCGCCGCCGGAGGCGAGGAGGATGGCGTTGGACTTGACCGCGCGCACGGCCTTCCAGGCGAAGGCCAGGTCGGCCAGGGTGGCCTCGTCGGCGGGCTCGCCGGTGGCCAGGGTCCAGGTGGAGGGGTCGTCGCCGGGGGCGTCGATGGCGTCGCGCGACTGCACCAGCAGGCCGCCGCTGATCTGGCGGTGCTCCACGCCCGCGCCGGGGCCGGAGCCCTGCGCCACGAGCAGGCGGATGTTCTTCTTGCGGCTGAGGATCTCCACGGCCGCGGGCTCGAAGGCGGGGGCGACGACGACCTCGGTGAAGATCTCCGCGATCTGCCCGGCCAGCTCCTCGCCGACGGGTCGGTTGGTGGCGATGACGCCGCCGAAGGCCGACACCGGGTCGCAGGCGTGCGCCCTGCGGTGGGCCTCGGCGTTGTCGGCGCCGACGGCGATCCCGCACGGGTTGGCGTGCTTGATGATGGCCACGCACGGCTGGTCGAAGTCGTGGGCGGCGCGCAGCGCGGCGTCGGCGTCCACGTAGTTGTTGTAGGACATCGCCTTGCCGTGCAGCTGCTCGGCTCCGGCCAAACCGGTCTCCGGGGCGCCCGCGACGGTGTACAGCGCCGCCTTCTGGTGGGGGTTCTCGCCGTAGCGCAGGACGTCCCTGCGGTTGTGGACGGTGGCCAGGAAACCGGGCCAGCCCGACTCGGCGGCCTCGGCGTCGGGGGCGTAGTCGGCCGCGAACCAGTCGGCGACGGCCGCGTCGTAGGCGGCGGTGTGCTGGAAGGCGAGCCCGGCCAGGCGCTTGCGCTGCTCCAGGGTGAAGCCGCCGTCGCGGACGGCCTCCAGGGCGGCGTCGTAGCCGCCCGGGTCGACCACGATCGCCACGCTGCCGTGGTTCTTGGCCGAGGCGCGCACCATGGCGGGGCCGCCGATGTCGATCTTCTCGATGCAGTCGGCCTCGGAGGCGCCGGAGGCGACGGTGTCCCGGAAGGGGTAGAGGTTGACCACGACCAGGTCGAAGGGGGCGATGCCCAGCTCCTTGATCCTGGCGACGTGCTCGGGGTTGTTCTGGTCGGCCAGCAGCCCGGCGTGCACGGAGGGGTGCAGCGTCTTGACGCGGCCCTCCATGATCTCGGGGAAGCCGGTGACGTCCTCCACGGGGGTGACGGGGATGTCGGCGGCGCGCAGCCGCGCGGCGGTGGAGCCGGTGGAGACGATCTCCACCCCGGCCTCGGCCAGGCCGATGCCCAGCTCCTCCAGACCGGTCTTGTCGTAGACGCTGATCAACGCACGCCTGATGGCCTGCTGGGTCACCGGTTCTCCTTCGTGTCGGTCGCGTCGGTGACGCGCTGCTCGGTGCGGCCGAACCGCACGTGCCTGCCGTCGATGGTCCAGCCCTCGCGGGCGAGCCTGCCGACCGTGTCGACCAGCATCGCCCGCTCCACGGTCTTGATGCGCTCGTGGAGGCTGGCTTCGTCATCGCCGTCCTCGACGGGCACCGCGACCTGGTCGATGATCGGACCGGAGTCGACGCCCTCGTCGAGGAAGTGGATGGTGGTGCCGGTGACGCGGACACCGTGGGCGAGCGCGTCACGCACGGCGTGCGCGCCGGGGAAGGAGGGCAGCAGCGCGGGGTGGATGTTGACCGCGGGGTGGCTGCCGATCACGGCGGGGCCGAGGATGCGCATGAAGCCCGCGGAGACCACCAGGTCGGGGCGGTGCTCGCTGATGCGTTCGGCCATGGCGGCGTTCCACCGCGAGCGGTCGGGGTAGGCGCGGAAGGGGACGACGAACGCGGGCACACCGGCCTCCTCGGCCAGTGCGATTCCGCGGGTCCCCTCGCGGTCGGAGCCGACGGCGACGACGGTCGCCCCGTAGGCCGGGTCCCCGGCCGCCTCCAGCAGGGCGGCCATGTTGCTGCCCGTGCCCGATATGAGGACCACCACTCGCGCGGACAATGCTTCTCCCATTGTGTAGAGAACGGTGCGAGAGCCGCCTCCGGCCTTCCGGGGGCGCCGGGGGACGGCGCAGCATCCGGATCTCGCGTACGCCGGTCCGGGGCCGGCGCGCGCCGGAGCCGGAGGCGTGGTGTGCGGGTGACCCGATCATCCTCCGCCGGGCGCTCCCCCGCGGGCCTCCGTGGGCCGGAGACGTCCGTTGGGGGTGGCGGCGGGTGACGGGCGGGTGACGGGCGCGCCCGCTGGGCCCGCCCGCGTTCCCACCCTATCGGTCCAGGTAGCGTCTACCCACGGGGAGTGGGTGTTGGCCGGCCTGTGACGGGGGTCTCGGTGGCCCGCGGACCGGCGTGACCATGGACGACGGGTAGCCTCCGTGCGGCGGAGGCGACCACGGCGCCCCGAGCGGGGCGCGCATAAGGAGTGAACCTTGACCGACAACAGCCCGGAGCCCCGGAACGAGGGGCAGCCGCCCAGAGCCGAACGCGGCGGCCTGTGGGGCCTGTTCTTCGGGGCGGCCGGCCTGCTGCTGCCGCCCTACGGGGTCGTGCTGTCCGTGTTCGGTGTCGTGCAGGGCTTCCGGGCGAGGCGGGCCGCGCGGGCGAACCGCACCGAGGCGCCGGGCGCGCTGATGAGCGTGGTCGTGGGCGTGCTGGGGATCGTGATGTCGCTGTCGCTGTTCGCGGTGGCCGTGGTGTACCAGGAGCAGATGGCGCAGTACCGGGACTGCTCGGCCCTGGCGCACACGGTCTCCAGCCAGAACGAGTGCGACGAGGCGTGGGAGTCCTCCACCGGTCTTCCGCCCACGGTGGTCATCAGCTAGGTCGGTCGAGGCGTCCGAGGGGGCGGCGGGGGTGTCCCGCCGCCCCTTTCGCGTGCCCGGGGGTCTTCGTGGGTTGTGACCCGCTCTCCGGTTCCGGTCACTACCCGAGTCGGGAAACGGCCGCTCGCCCACACCGCGAAGATCCCCCAAGGGATTACACTTAGTATGCAATCAATCACTAAAAGTGTTGACTACCCTTGCGCGGAGAGGACTCGATGGACACCGACGCCCCCGGCCCGTCCGGACCGGAACTGAGGGAGTACACGGCACTGCTGCGCCGCCGCTGGCGGTTCGTCGGCGCCGGGGTGCTCGGCGGGCTGGCCCTGGCCTCCGCCGCGGCGGTCGGACTCCCCGCCGCCTACACCTCCGTCTCCGCCGTCCAGGTCCAGCCCAGCGGGATGGCCGAGTTCACCGGGGAGCGCTCGGGCCGCCTGGCCGGGGACGTCAACCTCGACACCGAGGCGCAGGTCCTGCTGTCGGACCGCGTGTCGTCCGCCGTGGCCGAGGCCCTGGCGGAGGAGGGCGGCGCCGCGCCCTCGGTGGCGGACCTGCGCGAGCGGGTGGACGTGAGCGTTCCCCCCAACAGCAGCGTCCTGGAGATCAGCTACTCCGCCGGGAGCCCGGAGGCCGCGCGGGCGGGCGCGCAGGCCTACGCCGACGCCTACCTCGAACTGCGCCGCGAGCGGATCGACGAACTGATCGACAGCCATCTGGAGGCGCTGCGCGGTGAGCAGGAGGCCCGCTACGAGGCCCTCGCCGAGGCCGCCGCGGAGCCAGCCGACCCCGGCGCGGACGCTCGGGTGGAGGCCCTGCGCGCGGAGATCACCGAGCTGGGCAACGGCATCAGCCCGCTCAGCGCCCTGGCCGAGACGGTCGAGCCCGGCAGTGTCATCACCCCGGCGGGGCTCCCCGAGCGCGCGAGCAGTCCGGTGCCCGCCCTGTGGCTGGTCGGCGGCGGTGCGCTCGGCCTGCTGGCGGGGCTGCTGGCGGCCGTGGTGCGCGACCGCCTCGATCCGGGGCTGCACGACGCCGGGGAGACCGGGCGGATCGGGGCGGTGCCGGTGCTGCTCGACCTGTCCGAGCGGGTCGGGCGCGGCCAGCGCTCCCCCGGGCTGCTGACGGACGGCGACCGGCGCGGGCAGCGGGTCAACGAGTTCGCGCACCTGGTGCGCGCCCGCCTCGCCGCGCTCCCCGTTCCCTCGGCGGCCGACCGGCCCTCGGAGGGTGCCGGGGCGGGCGGGACGGGAGCGTCCGACCGTGCCGGAGCGGCCGCGGACGCGGGCGGCGCCCGGGAGGAGGACGGGCTGGCCGAACTCCTCGGTGAGGAGGAGGCGGTCCTCGGCCGCGTGCTGCTGGTCACCGCGACCACCCCGGGCCGCGCCGGTGCGGCGGCCGCGGTGAACCTGGCCGCCTCCCTGGCCCGCACGGGCTCGGAGACGCTGCTGGTGTGCACCGACCCCCGCACCGACACGGTCGGCGAGCTGCTGGGACTGCCGGAGGGCCCCGGGCTGGCCGAGGCGCTGCTGGAGGGTGAGGACCCCGCCGACCTGGAGGTGCGGCCCGACACGGTGTCCCGGCTGCGGGTCCTGCGCTACGGGTCGCCGGGTCTGGACGCGCCGGTGCAGGGCACCGCCATGCCGGAACTGGTGCGGCTGCTGCGGGCGGGGGCGGAGTACGTGGTGGTGGCGGTGGCGCCGGTGAGCGAGCGCGCCGACGCGCACGCGCTGGCCGGTTCGGCCGACCTGATGCTGCCGGTGGTCGAACTGGACCGCACGCGCCGGGCGGAGCTGCGGGAGCTGCTCGTCCTCGCCGACCGGTTCGGGGTGCCCGTTCCGGGCACGGCGGTCCTGCCGCGCCAGCCGCTGGCCGGGCCCGCGCCGGTGGGGTCGCCGCCCGCCGCCGAGCCGGTCGCCGGGGAGCCGATCGCCGGGTCCGGCCGCACGCCCGGAAGGGACGGAGCGGTCGGGGCGGACGAGCGGGCCGAGGGGTCGGCCGGGGCCGCGAGGGGCCGCGCCGGTACGGGGATCGCGCTGACCGGCATCGTCAGCGAACTGCCCCCTGCCGGGGCCGCGGGGACGCGGGGACGCGGCGGGGCGGCACGGCCCCCGGCTCCCAGAGACGCCGAAGGGGTTCCCGGGGTGCCCGGTCCCCGGCGGGCGGAGGCCGCGGCAGGACGCGGGAAGGCCGTGGAGGGTCCGGCGGAGGACGCGGACTCGGCGGGCGCGGACGGCGGTGAGCGCGCCGGTGGCGTCGGCCCCGCCGAGGAGCGCTCCGGGGCGGCCGGGGCCGACACGGCCGAGCGGATGGCGGAGGCGGACGGAGCCGACGACGGCACCGCACAGGACGCGGCGGCTCCCCGCGACGGCGGGATACCCGCGGGCTTGGAGGTCCCCCGCGTGCTGGGCGGCGACGGCGCAACCCAGATCCCGGTGACGCCCGAGGCCACCGGGACCGGCCGGACCGGGAAGGACTCCGCGGCCCCGGACCTGAGCGGAGCGGACAGGACCGGCGTGGACAGGACCGGAGCGGACGGAACCGGCGGGGCCAGCGGCGGAGCCGCGGGGACCGCGGCGGCCCCGGGCTCGGCCTCGGAGGCGGAGATGGCCTTCGGGCTGGCCCGGACCGCTGAGGCGCGGGAGCCCCACGGCCCCGAGACGACCGTCAGCGGCGCCGAGGCCACGGAGGCCCTCGTGGCCTTCGCGACCGAGGGGACGGAGGGGACCGAGGAGTCCCGGCCGACCGGAGCCGCCGGGGACTCCGCCTCCCCGGACACCGCCCCGGACAGCACCCCCGACACCGCCCCGGGGACCCGGAACTGATGGCCTGGAGCACGTCCGCACGCGCCCCCCGGCCGACCGCCGGGGCGGCGGGCCCCGTCGTCGGGGGCCTCGGGGATCCGCTCCCGGCGGACGGAACCCGCGTCGGCACCGGTCGGCCGCTGCTCTGGCTGCTGGCCGGGTACCCGCTGTGGTGGGCGCTGGGCCTGGGGCAGTTCGCGTACTGGCTGTTCGCGGTCCCGATGGCCGCCGAACTGGTGCGCCGGCACCGCGCCACGGGGCTGCGGGTCCCCCCGGGATTCTGGCTGTGGGCGCTGTTCCTGCTGTGGACGGTGCTGGGCCTGTGCCTGGTCCACCTGGAGATGCCCGGGACCGTGCCGGGCAGCGGCGGATACGGCGGCGCCGTGCTCCGCGCGGTCAACTACCTGGTGCTGACGGTCCTGCTGCTCTACGTCGGCAACCTCTCCGAGCGCGAGCTGCCCACGCGCGCGGTCGTGGGCGCGCTGGCGGTGCTGTGCCTGACCACGATCGCGGGCGGCTTCCTGGGCATGCTCGCGCCCCGGTTCGAGTTCACGGCCCCGGCGGAGTACCTGCTCCCCGCCGCCCTCGCCGCCGACCCCTACATGCAGGCCCTCATCCACCCGGCGTCCGCGCAGGTCATGGACATCTTCGGGTACGAGTCGGCCCGACCGAAGGCACCCTGGGAGTACACCAACATCTGGGGCTACATGCTCTCCCTGCTGCTGGTGTGGCTGGTGGTGGGTTGGGTGGCGCAGGGTTCGGGCCGGGTGCGCTGGGGCGGGCTGGCCGCCGCCGCGCTGGCCTTGGTCCCCGCCGTGTACTCGCTCAACCGGGCCCTGTGGGCGGGGCTGGCGCTGTCCGCGGCCTTCGCGGCCCTGGTGGCGCTGCGCCGAGGCCGGGTGGTCCTGGTGGGGGCCTGCGCCGTCGCGGGCCTGGCGGTGCTGCTGGCGCTGGCCGCCTCACCGCTGGCCGACGTGGTGCGGGCCAGGCTCGACAACCCGCACAGCGACGACGGCCGGGCCGCCACCAACGCGGCGTCCGTGGAGGCCGCCCGGCTGTCCCCGGTCATGGGGTGGGGCACCACCCGCGAGAGCCTGGGCAGCTCGGAGTCGATCGCGATCGGCCCCACCTCCGAGTGCCCCGGCTGCGGCCAGCACGTCATCGGCAACGCGGGACAGCTGTGGATGACGCTGATCACCGGGGGCTGGGCGGGCACCGGCCTCATGCTCGCCTTCTTCGCGCACGTCGTGTGGCGCTACCGCCGCGCGGCATCGCTGGAGGGTCAGGGCGCGCTGCTGACCGTGCTGCTGCTGTTCTGGTACATGTTCTTCTACGTCGCGCTGATGTCCCCGCTGGCCGTCACCATGGTCGCCGTCGCCCTGCTGTGGCGGGGCGAGGAACCGGTGCTCCGGCGGCGGACCGCGCGCACCCGCGGGGGTCTTTGGTGAACAGCGAGACGACCTACCTGACCGACCTCGCCGCGGTGCTGTGGCCGTGCGGCGGGCTGCTCGGCCCCGGCGACCGCGGTATGCGGCGGCTGGTGCGCCGCGACCGGGGCACCCAGTACCTTCCGGTCCCCAACGCGCAGAACCCCCGGGTGATCCTGCCCGCGCACGACCGGTCGGCGGCCACCCGGGGCATCACGTCCTTCGCGCAGGGGCACTCGTTCCGGGAGAGGGCGCGCACACTGCTGCTGACCGGTGCGTTCGCCACCGGGCTGGCCCCGCTCCTGCTGCGGGACCGGCTGTACGTGGGGGCCGGTCCGGGCATCGAGCACGCGCTCACGGCGGCGCTGGACCGAGATCTGGCCGTCGCCATCCACGTGGGCCCGCCCCGGGCCAACCGCAAGCCGGTGCTCCTGCTGCTCACGCCCGGCGGACGCACGATCGGCTACGCCAAGGTGGCCGTCAACGACCTGACCTCGCGCCTGGTGCGCGCCGAGACGCGCGCTCTGCGCCAGCTCGCCGAGGCCCGCCTGCCGGACGTGACCGTCCCCCGGCTGCTGCACGAGGGCGAGTGGAACGGCCACCCGCTGCTGGTGCAGGAGGCGCTGCCGGTGGGCGTCCAGACCGACCGGCCCACGCGGCGCCAGCTGCTGAGATGCGTGACGCAGATCGTCGGACTGTCCAGGGTGCGGCGCCGGAGGCTGTCCGACAGCCCCTACCGGCGGTCCCTGGAGGAGCGGATCGTGACTCTGGGCACGCGCCCCGAGGTGGCGCCCCTGCGCGCGGCGCTGCGCCGCCTGCCCGACGTGTACGTGCCGTTCGGAGCCTGGCACGGCGACCTGACCAGGTGGAACATCGCCAGCACCGCGCGGCGCGCGTTCGTGTGGGACTGGGAGCGCCTCGCCATGGACGCCCCCGCGGGCTTCGACGCCCTGCACTACGACCTCAACGAGTGCGTGCAGGCCGGGGTCCACCCGGGGGTGCACCGGTGGCTGGAGAGCGGGTCGCGGCTGCTGCGCGACCCGCTGATGTCCGAGACCGGGGTGCGCTCCCACACGGTGTCCACGGTGATGGCGCTGTACCTGATCGACCTGGCCACCCGGTACCTGCACGACCGGCAGGACGAGAGCGGCGGCCACCTGGCGGCCGTGGACGACTGGCTGCTGCCCGCGCTGGAGGGGCTCCAGGAGAGGGCGGCCCACGAGGCCGCCCATCAGACCTGAACGTCCCCGCCGGGCCCGAGCGGTCCTTTCGGGTCCGGGCGGTCCGGCGAACCAGGCCACCCGATCGATCGACACGACCCGCCGAGCCCGGGCGCCGAGGACGGCTGCCGGGGTTGACCGAAACTGCGACAGAAGGAGCACGTGATGCCCCGGAGCACCGTTCCCGTCCTGTTCCACCGCATGGCCGTCCCGGCCAGGAAGGCGCTCCTGCCCCTCGCCGACGGCCTGGGCACGCTCACCGCACCGGCCCGCGCCCTGCCCGATCTCCTCGTCTGCGGGGCGCAGCGCTCGGGCACGACGTCGCTGTTCAGGACGCTGTGCCTGCACCCGTGCGTCACCGGTCCCACCCTGCGCAAGGGGGTGCACTACTTCGACACCGGCTACCGCGGCGGCCCGGACCGGTACCGGACGTACTTCCCCCTGCGCGCGTCGCTGTGGGCCCGGCCGGGGCGGCCCCGGGTGCGGGTGGTCGAGTCCAGCCCGTACTACCTGTTCCACCCGCTGGCCGCCGAGCGGATCGCCCGCGACCTGCCGGACGTGCGGGTGGTGGTCATCCTGCGCGACCCGGTGGAGCGGGCCTACTCGGCGCACGCGCACGAGACCGCGCGCGGCTTCGAAACCGAACCGTTCGAGCGGGCGCTGGAACTGGAGCCGGAGCGGCTGGCCGGTGAGGAGGAGCGGATGCTGGCCGATCCCGGGTACCTGTCGTACTCCCACCAGCACCACGGCTACGTGGCGCGCGGCCTCTACGCGGACCAGTTGGCGCGGATGGAGAAGCACCTGGGACGGGACCGGATGCACGTGGTGGACCACGCCGACCTGTTCGACGGCACGGCGAGGGCGCTGGGTGAGGTGGAGCGGTTCCTGGGGCTGCCGCCCGGACCGGGCGACGCCCCGGGCAGGCACAACGCGCGCGCCCGGACGAGCATGCCCGAGGGGCTGCGCGCGGAGCTGGCGGCGCGGTTCGCCGACAGCGACGCGCGGCTGGCGGACTGGTGGGGGCGCGTCCCCTCGTGGCGCGCGTGACCGCCGCGGCGGAGCGGGAGCGGGCGGGGCTGCGCCGCGTGCTGCGCGGCGGGGCGGTCAACATGGCGGGGGCCGTGGTCGGCGCCGCGCTGAACCTCGCGGTGATCGTGACGATCACGCGTGCGTTCTCCCAGGAGACGGCGGGGCTGCTGTTCTCGGCGACGTCGGTGTTCCTGATCGCCGCGGTGGTGGCCAACCTGGGCGCGTCGGACGGCTTGGTGTACTTCATCGCCCGGATGCGCGTGTTCGGCGAACCCGGGGGCGTGCCCCGGCTGCTGCGGACGGCCGCGGCCCCGGCCGTGCTGGCCGCGTGCGCGCTGGCGGTGCTGCTGCTGGTGTGCGCCGGGCCGGTGGCGCGGGGGCTGGGCGGCGGCGAGGCGGAAATCTACCTGCGGCTGCTGGCGGTGTTCCTGCCGTTCGCGGTGCTGGCGGACACGGCCCTGGCCGCGACGCGGGCCCACCACGACATGGCCGGGACCGTGCTGGTGGACAAGGTGGGCCGTCCGCTGGCGCAGCTGGCCCTGGTGGCGGGGGTCGCACTGTCGGGGGCGGCGGGACTGTTGGCGCTGGCGTGGGCGGGGCCGTACCTGCCCGCGGCCGTGGTGGCGTGGTTCTGGCTGGGGCGTGTCGTGCGCCGGGCCTTCCCCGAGGCCGGTGGCGCCTCCGGGAAGGCGGGTGGCTCCGGGGATGCGGATGCCCTCGGGAGCGCAGGTGGCTCCGGTGCCGCCGCGACGGCTGTGGCGTCGGGGACCGGCTGTGCCCGTGAGGAGCCCGCGACCACGGGGACGGCCGTGGTCCCGGAGGCCGTGGAAGAGACCGTGGAGAGGGTGGACGCGCGGACGTTCTGGGCCTTCTCCCTGCCGCGCGCGGTGGCCGCGGTCGCCCAGATGGGTGTGCAGCGCGGCGGCGTGGTCCTCGTGGCGCTCCTGGGCGGGCTGAGCGGGGCGGCGGTGTTCACGGCGGCCACGCGGGTCATGGTGGTCGGCCAGTTCGGCACGCAGGCGGTGCTGTACGCGGCCCAGCCCAGGTTCGCCGAACAGCTGGCGACGGGCGACCACGCCGGGGTCCGGACCCTCTACCAGGCGGGAACGGCTTGGCTGGTGTGCCTGCTGTGGCCTTTGTACCTGTCGGTGCTGGTGTTCGCCCCCCAGGTGATGCGGCTGTTCGGGCCGGAGTACGCGGCGGGGGCGACGGCGCTGGCCGTGGTGTGCGCGGGCCAGATGGCGGCCGCAGCGCTGGGGATGGGAGACCTGGTCCTGAGCATGACCGGGCTGACCCGGCTCAACCTGGTCAACAACGTGCTGTCGCTGACGGCGAACGTGCTGGTGTGCGTGCTGCTCGTACCCGCGGCCGGAGCGACCGGGGCGGCCGTGGCCCTGGTGGCCGCGATGCTGGTGCGCAAGCTGCTTCCGCTGTGGCAACTGCGCTCCCGCGTGGTGCTGCACCCGTTCAGCCGCCCGGTGCTGGCCGCGACGGCCAGCACGATGACCTGGTTCGGCGCCCTGCCTCTGCTGCTGGAGGCGCTGTTGGGCGGCGGGGTCGCGTCGCTGGCGATGGCGGTGGCCTCGGGAGCGGTGGGTCACCTGGTGACGGTGTGGTCGCTGCGCGGACTGCTGGGGCTGGATCCGCGCCGGTGAGGCGCGCCGAGGCGGGCGGAGGCGGTGGGGGCACACTGCGGCGACCGGAGGCGGCGCGGGGCCGAGGAGGCCGACCGAGGAGCCCGGGCGGAGGCGGTGAGGGCACGCCGAGGCGGGCGGGCCCTGGGGACCCCCCGTTATCCATGAAAGCCCCTGCGCGCGCCCGGCGGAAGACGTCCTCTCCCGCCTGTGGACAACAGGTGCGCCTCGCCGCGACCTTCCCAGTGACTACACAGAGTTATGGAATGATGACCCCATGTCTCCACGACCGGTTCTCCTGGTGGCCTCCAGCGGAGGGCACCTCGCCCAGTTGTGCTCACTGCGCCCCTGGTGGCGGCACCGCGAGCGCGTGTGGGTGACCTTCCGGACCCCCGACGCCGAGTCCGCCCTGACCGGCGAGCGCGTCCGGTGGGCCTTCCACCCCACCACCCGCCACGTGGGCAACCTGCTGCGCAACGCCTGGCTGGCCGTCCGCGTCCTGCGCGAACGGCGCCCGTGCGCCGTGGTCACCACCGGCGCCGGGGTGGCGCTGCCGTTCTTCGCCCTGGCGTGGCTGCTGCGGATACCGACCGTCTACATCGAGGTCTACGACCGCCTCGACACACCGACGCTCACCGCCCGGCTGTGCCGTCCGTTCACCCGGCTGTTCCTCGCCCAGTGGGAGGAACAGCGCGCCTTCATGCCGACCGCCATCACGGTAGGACCGCTGCTTTGACCGAACAGACCACGCGTCCCGTCCCGCGCCCCGACGACAGCGGCCACCCCGACGTGGTCGTCAGCCTCGGCACCGACCACCACTCCTTCGACCGGCTGGTCCGGTGGATCGACGACTACGCCCGGCGCCACCGGGGCCTGCGCTTCCTGGTCCAGCACGGGCACAGCGCCGCCCCCGCGGTGGCCGCGGGCGCCCAGTTCCTGCCCGGCGAGGAACTCGGCGAGCACATGCGCCGGGCCCGGGTGGTCGTCGCCCACGGCGGACCGGGCACCATCGTCCAGGCCCGCCGCGCCGGACGCCTGCCCATCGTCGTCGCCCGCGACCCCGAACTGGACGAGCACGTGGACGAGCACCAGCTCCTTTTCGTACGGCGCCTGGAGGAGGCGGGCCGGGTGCGCTCCTGCACGACCCCCCAGCAGCTCTGCGCGCTCCTGGACAGGGCGCTCGCCTCGCCCGGGGACTTCCGGGTCGACCCCGGCGACGGCGAGGGCACCGAGCGGGCCGCGCTGCGCGCCGGGGAGCTCATCGACCTCCTCACGCGGGGCCCGGGCGCGACGGCGGAACCCGCAGCACCCGCCGACACGGCCGCAGGCGGCGCGGACCCGCTGGCCGCCGCCCGCACCGCCGCGTCCGGTCCCGGCGACGGCGGGCCCCTGCCCGGTGTGACCGTGGTGGTGCCCACCCGCGACCGGCCGGAACTGCTGCGCCGGACCCTGCGGGCGATCAACGAGCAGGACTACTCCGGCCGCATCACCACGATCGTCGTCTTCGACAACGACCAGCCCGACCCCTCCCTGGCCCGCTCCGACGGCGACCGCCCCGTGCGGGTGGTCACCAACACCCTCACCCCCGGCCTGGCCGGGGCCCGCAACACCGGTGTGCTCGCCGCCGACACCGACCTGGTGGCCTTCTGCGACGACGACGACACGTGGCTGCCCGGGAAGCTCCGGGCGCAGGTCGACGTCATGCTCGACGAGCCCGGCACGGAGATGGTGTGCTGCGGCATCCGGGTGGTCTACGACAGGGTCGAGGCGGTCCGCAGCCTGGACCGCACCAGCGTGACCTTCGGCGACCTGCTGGGGTCGCGCCTGACCGAGCTGCACCCGTCCACGTTCCTCATCCGGCGCCGCGCCATGATCGACGGCTGCGGAACCGTCAGCGAGGAGATCCCCGGCAGCTACGCCGAGGACTACGAACTGCTGCTGCGCCTGGCCCGGCGCGGCCCCATCCGCAACATCCCCGAACCGGGCGTGCGGGTGCTGTGGCACCGCAGGTCGCACTTCTCCGGGCGCTGGCGGACCATCTCCACGGCCCTGCGCTGGCTGCTGGACCGCTACCCCGAGTTCGCGCTGGTGCCGCGCGGCCACGCGCGCGTGGCCGGGCAGATCGCCTTCGCCGAGGCCGCCTCCGGGCGTCGGCGCGCCGCGCTGCGCTGGATCGGCACCACCGTCCGCAGCCGCCCGGCCGAGGCCCGTGCCTACCTGGCGCTGGCGGTGGTGCTCGGGGTGCCCGCCGGGTGGGTCACGCGAGCGCTGCACCTGCGCGGCAGGGGCCTGTAACCCCGGTCCGCGCGCCGGGCCCCACACGCGCGGACCGCCGCCCCCTGCGGGAGCGGCGGTCCGCGCGAACCGTCCCGGACGGCCCGGGCCCCGGGCGGTCAGCCCCGTTCCTGGGCGTACTCGGCCAAGCGGCGCACCCGCTCGGGCAGGTACACGTACGGGTCCTGTCCGGCGGCCTCGAAGCCGCGCTGGGCGTACTCGTCGGCCCGGATCCGGAAGTCGCAGTCCGGGGACAGCTTGTTGTCCCACACCTTGACCGCGCGCACCCGCTCGTAGCGGCGCAGCACGTCCGGGATCTCGGAGTACCACTCCAGGGTCTCCTGCGGGCCGATGTGCGTGGTGCCCATCTCCCCGATCATCACCGGCTTGTCGGGGTCGATCCCGTGTTCGGGCCCCTCGTTCTGGAACCACTCGTAGGCGGGGCGCATCATGTCCTCGAAGGAGTACACCTCGTCCCAGTGCGGCTGGGAGTCGCAGCCGGTCATGTTGTACGCCTCCCAGCTGACCCAGTCGACGTAGTCGTTGCCGGGCCACAGGCCGGGGAGGCGGTCGAAGTTGCCCTCCCAGCCGGTCACGTTCCACACCCAGATGGCGTTGTCCGCGCCCTCCTCGCGGTACAGGTCCACGATGTGCCGCCAGGCCCGCACGAACTCCTCGGGCGTGCCGCGCCTGTTGTAGCGCGTGTTGGCGTCGGCCTCGTGGTCGAAGGTGACGAAGTAGGGCACGTCCAGTTCCGCGATGGCGCGGGCCTGGGAGCGCAGCGAGTCGTCGAACTCGCCGTCGATGAGGGACTCGTAGGAGACCGCCGGATGCCCGGATCGCGTGAACCGCCGGGCCTCGATGTTGGTGTGCACGAACCTGCCCTCGGCGATCAGCCGGCGTTCGCGCTCGCCGGGGACGTTGGCCTGGTCGACGCCGCGCCAGGTGTAGACGATGTCCATGCGGCGGTCGACCGCCTCCTCCAGGGGCTCGATCCGGTCCTGATAGGGGCTGGCCCCCCACCAGACGCCGCACGAGGGCTCCAGGATCTCCGAGACGGTGCACTCCTCGTCGGTGGCGTACCCCCCGCGCCAGGGCGGCTCCGTCACCCCCGCGGGCCGGTCAGAGGGTTGCCGTGGAGAGGACGGGGCCCCGCCCGCCGGGGCGTCCCCCGCTCCGACCAGTGTCAGGACGAGGGTCAGTGCCCCCGTCGTCGCCAGTGCCCGTACCGGTCCCCTGTCCACGTCGAACTCCCCCCAGTTCTCCAAAAGTGACTTAGAGTGTTCAGATGGACACCATACGTCATAATTGGGGCGAACAACAGTCCTTGAAGTGGCAAAACGGACTTCAGTAGCCGTAACGCCCCCGGGACGGCGCCGTCACCGCGGCCACCAGGCGCCGCCGCCAGGCGGGCATCCCCTCACGCCACCCGTGGTCGGCGCGGACCCCGACCCGCCCCGCCGTGAAGCGCATCGGGTTGCCTGACACGGCGTGCCCCTCCGACAGCTCGAAGCCGTCCCGCGCCGCGTCCGGCGGGGTGCCCGCGTACCCCGCGAACTCCGCGATCCGGGCGAACTCGCCCCCGGGGTCGGCGACGAAGTCCTCGTAGCGCACGCGCAGGGTCGGGACACCGCGTCGGGCCAGGGCGTCGAAGGAGGCGTTCTGGGCCATCCACTGCACCGACGCCCGTCCGGCCGAGTAGCGGGCCATCTCCGGCTCGCTGCTGTCGGGGGAGGCGTCCGGGCGCGCCACCCGCCTGGCCCAGGAGTGGGCCACCGCACGCGGGTCGCGCACCACGTGCAGCAGGCGCATCCGGGCGCCGTAGCGCCAGCGCAGGCAGGCGGCCAGGGAGGCGTGCTTGCTGGCGTCCACGATGACGTGGGCGCCGCTGACCAGGGACACCGCCGAGTACAGGCGGTGGTAGAGCTCGGTGTAGCGGTCGCAGCGCGAGGCGAGCAGCCCCTGGTGGGCACCGTTGAGCAGCACCGGCAGGAAGCGGGTGCGGTCGACGCGGTCCTTGAGCCGCAGCACCTCCCCGGTGTCCAGGCGGTCCCAGCCGCCGAAGGCCTCCTTGCCCACGTCGGACCAGAAGCCGCAGCCGGAGAACGGGCGGCCGCAGCCGCACAGCTCGTCCTCCACCAGTCCGCGCCGCCACAGGTGCACGACCTCGCCGACCGAACAGAACCCGGGCAGTTCGCCGAGGAGCCGCTCGATCAGGGTCGAGCCGGAGCGGCCCATTCCACCGACGAACACCAGTCGATAACCATCGTCCACCCCACCAGGCTATTACTTTCGGTCACCGAATATGACCTCCGGGTGACGTACGCGTGCCCGGGCCGGGGACCTCGGCCCGGACACGCGTCGGCCCCGGTCCGGGGAAGACCTCCCCCGGACCGGGGCCGAACGGTTCTTCGTCTGCTCCTCGCGCGGTGGCCGCGGAGCGGGCTGTGGACGAGCGGGGTCTCCACAACCCCCCGGGTCAGAGGCCCTGGACGTTGAGCAGCAGGTTGACCGTCCCCGAGGGAACGCCGCTGAGCTTGTCCACGCCGGCGTTGGAGACGAGCCAGTCCTGGATGGTGGCCTGGTCGTCGTCGCCGTTCACGCTCTTGTACAGGGCGGCCGCTCCGGCGACGTGCGGGCTGGCCATCGAGGTGCCGTCATAGGAGTCGGTCCCGCCGCCGGGAACGGTGGACTCCACGTCCACGCCGGGGGCGTAGATGTCGACGGACGAACCGTGGTTGGAGAAGTAGGCCGCGGCGTCGGTCGCGTCGGAGGCGCCGACCGTGGTCACGCCCTCGGCGCCGCCCGGGGAGGTGTTGCCCGCGTCCTGGCCCTCGTTGCCCGCCGCGACCGCGACGAACACACCGGAGGCGGCCAGGCTGTTGACGGCCTCGTCCAGGGTCGGGGAGGCGGGCCCGCCCAGGGACATGTTGGCCACCGCGTTGGGTCCGGCGTTGGCGGCCACCCAGTCGATACCGGCGATGACGTCGTCGTAGGAGCCCGAGCCGTTGTCGTCGAGCACCTTGACGCCGAAGAGGTCGGCGGCGGGGGCGACGCCGTACGTGGCGGAGCCGATGGTGCCCGCGACGTGGGTCCCGTGGCCGTTGCCGTCGCCGCCGTCGCCGCCGTAGGCGTCGAAGGCGGAGGAGGCGCGACCACCGAAGTCGGGGTGCGCGGCGTCGATGCCGCTGTCGATGATGTAGGCGGAGACCCCGGCCCCGTCGCCGGTGGTGCCGTAGGAGCCGTCCAGGGGCAGGTCCTCCTGGTCGATGCGGTCCTGGCCCCACGTGACGGTGGTGTGCGCGACGCCGACCTCCTCGACGTAGGCGACGCCCGACTGCCCGCGCAGTTCGCGCACCTCCTGCGCGCTCAGGCTGGCCGAGTAGCCGTTGACGACCTCGTCGTAGGTGTGGTTGACCTGGTCGGAGGAGATGCCGAGGGACGAGGGGGTGACGGAGGCGGCGCTGAGCGTGTCCTCCAGGACGACGAAGTAGTCGCCCGTGGCCGAGGAGCCGACGGTGTGGAGGGGGGCGAGCTCGTCGGCGCCGGCCGAGACGGCGCCCGACAGGGCCAGGGGGACGGAGAGGGCGCCGGCCGCGGCGAGGCCGAGCACCGTTCTCCTGGTGGTGTGCCTGTGCACTCGTATTCTCCTTTTGCGGGGGACGGTAATGGGAGGCACACAGCGGCTAATAACCCAGAGTAGTCAATCCATTCCAGGTTCGCTGCGCTTTGCCACCATAACCAGACTTCGCTCTCCACTCCAGGGTGGGAGGGCAACTTTTTTTGCGTCCAAGTACCTCGCGGCTGCTTCCGGGGTGCGTGCTCGCGCAGCGCCCGGGGGTGGAGGCACCGTGGGGAGGAGGCCCGAAAACACTCGCCTGTAGTGGTCAAACGTTTTTCGGACAGGCCTTTCGGCCACCCCCGGAGTCCTTACCGAGAAACATGGCGTTGACCGAAGGAAACCATTCCGTAAGAATCTGAGAACCAAAACAGATTTCTCGGTTAACCCGGTGGCGGGCATGGGCGGCCCACTCGACGGCGCCTTTTCCGGTGCCTCCGGACCAGCCGCGTCCGCACCCCGCCGGGCCTCCCGGCACGGTGGCGGAACACGTGGAAGGGGCCGCCCCGGCGGGCGGCCCCTTCCATGTTCCGGGCGTGCGGCGCCCCGGCCCCGGGTCAGTCGGTCTTGACGACCATCCCCGCGGCGACCGTGGTGTTGGTGGACTCGTCGATGAGGATGAACCCGCCCGTCTGGCGGTTCTTGGCGTACTCGTCCACGAACAGGGGCTGGGTGGAGCGCAGGCGCACCCGGCCGATCTCGTTGAGCGAGAGGTGGTCGGCCTGCTCGTCGCGGTGCAGCGTGTTGACGTCCAGCCGGTAGCGCAGGTCCTTGACCACGACCTTGGCGGTGCGGGTGGTGTGCTTGAGGATGAGCTTGGAGCGCGGCGTGAGCTTGCGCGCGTCCGTCATCCAGCACACCATCGCCTCCAGGTCCTGGGTGACCGCGGGGGCGTTGTTGGGGCGGCAGATCATGTCGCCCCGGGAGATGTCGATCTCGTCCTCCAGCAGGAGGGTGACCGACATCGGCGAGTAGGCCTCGGTGACGTCGCCGTCGGCGGTGACGATCCTGGCGATCCGCGTGTTCAGCCCGGACGGCAGGTGGGTGACCTCGTCGCCCGGCTTGAGGACGCCGCCCGCGAGCTGGCCCGCGTAGCCCCGGTAGTCGTGCAGCTCGGGGTCGGCCGACCTGTGCGGCCGGATCACGTACTGCACGGGGAAGCGCGCGTCGATGAGGTTGCGGTCGGAGGCGATGTGCACGTTCTCCAGGTGGTGGAGCAGGGAGGGCCCGGTGTACCAGGGCATGTTCTCCGAGCGGCTCACCACGTTGTCGCCGTTCAGGGCCGAGATCGGCACGAAGGTCAGGTCGCACACGTCCAGCTTGGTGGCGAAGTCGGCGAACTCGGCCCTGATCTCCTCGAAGCGTTCCTGGGAGTAGTCCACCAGGTCCATCTTGTTGACCGCCAGCACCAGGTGGGGCACCTGGAGCAGGGTGGTGAGGAAGGCGTGGCGGCGGCTCTGCTCCTGGAGGCCCTTGCGCGCGTCCACCAGGATGATGGCGAGGTCGGCCGTGGAGGCGCCGGTGACCATGTTCCGGGTGTACTGGATGTGCCCGGGGGTGTCGGCGATGATGAAGGTGCGCTTGGGGGTGGCGAAGTAGCGGTACGCCACGTCGATGGTGATGCCCTGCTCGCGCTCGGCGCGCAGGCCGTCGGTGAGCAGCGCCAGGTTGGTCTGCCCCTCGCCGCGCGCGGCACTGGTGCGCTCCACCGCGTCGAGCTGGTCCTCGAAGATGGACTTGGAGTCGAACAGCAGTCGGCCGATCAGGGTGCTCTTGCCGTCGTCGACGGAACCCGCCGTCGCGAACCGCAGGATGTCGTTGCTCATGCTTGCCTGGTCCAATGCGGAGTGTGTGGTCTGCGGGGAACGGGTTCCGGCGCGGGTGCCGCTGGATCGGCCCGGACGTCGCCGGTGTGGTGCGTGGGGTCCTGGTCCGCGCCCCGGTCGGCGCCCGACACCCGTCACGGGTTCGGGACGACGGCGGACGGGGCGGGCCCCGGGCCCTCCCGGCGGTCGCGCTAGAAGTAGCCCTCGCGCTTGCGGTCCTCCATGGCGGCCTCGCTGGTGCGGTCGTCCGCCCGCGTCTGCCCCCGCTCGGTCACCCGGGTCGCAGCGATCTCGGCGATGATGTCGTCGATCTCCGCGGCCGTGGACTTGACCGCCCCGGTGCAGGTGAGGTCGCCGACGGTGCGGTAGCGGACGGTCTCGGTGAACGGGACCTCGGTCTCGTCGCGGTTGATGATGGGCGAGTTCGACAGCAGGATGCCGTCGCGCTCGAAGACCTCGCGCTCGTGGGCGAAGTAGATCGAGGGCAGCTCCAGCCGCTCCCGCTTGATGTAGGCCCACACGTCCAGCTCGGTCCAGTTGGAGATCGGGAAGACCCGGATGTGCTCGCCCCGCTCGATGCGGGTGTTGAACACGCTCCACAGCTCGGGGCGCTGGTTCTTGGGGTCCCACTGGCCGAACTCGTCGCGGAAGGAGAAGACCCGCTCCTTGGCCCGGGCCTTCTCCTCGTCGCGTCGCGCGCCGCCGAAGGCGGCGTCGAAGCCGTTCTCCTCGATGGCCTCCAGCAGCGCCGAGGTCTGGAGGCGGTTGCGGCTGGCCCAGCGGCCGGTGGGCTCGGAGACCTTGCCCGCGTCGATCTGCTCCTGTACCGAGGCCACGACCAGGCGAACCCCCGCCTCGGCGACCCGGCGGTCGCGGAACTCGATGACCTCGTCGAAGTTGTGGCCGGTGTCCACGTGCATGACGGGGAACGGGACGGCGCCGGGCCAGAACGCCTTCTCGGCCAGGCGCAGCATCACGATGGAGTCCTTGCCGCCGGAGAAGAGCAGCACCGGCCGCTCGAACTCCGCGGCCACCTCGCGCATGATGAAGATGGCTTCGGCCTCCAGGACGTCCAGCTGGGAGAGCTGGTAGCGTCCGGCCTGCTGACTCGCCTGACCCATGAATCCGCCTTAGAAATACCGACAGGGCCGACGGCGGAGGGGTCGTCCTATCAGCCCCCCGCGTGCGGACCCGCGCTGTCCAGGTCCGCGCCGTCGCGGATGCTTGCCAACAACATACCCGACAATTCCGATCGGCATACAAGGACATCCGGCAGCAGCGGGTCCGCCGTGTTGTACCGCAGCGGGGAACCGTCGATCCGCGAGGTGTGCAGACCCGAGGCCCGGGCCACCGCCACCGGGGCGGCGCTGTCCCACTCGTACTGGCCGCCCGCGTGCACGTAGATGTCGGCGATGCCGAGCAGCACCGCGCAGATCTTGGCGCCCGCGGAGCCCATCGGGACCACCTCGGCGCCCAGCTGGGTGGCCATCCGCTGGACGAAGGCCGGGGGCCGGGTCCGGCTGGCGGTGATGCGCAGCCGCTGGTCCGAGGGGCGCTCCTCGGGCAGCCAGGGCGGGTCGACCGTGGACAGGGTGCTGCCCTGGGCGGGCAGCGCCACGGCGCCCGCGACCAGGTCGCCGTTCTCCCACAGCGCCACGTGCACGGCCCAGTCGGTGCGCCCGGCCTCGGCGAACTCGCGCGTGCCGTCGAGCGGGTCGATGATCCACACCCGGCGCGCGTTGAGCCGCGCGGGGTCGTCGGCGCCCTCCTCGGAGAGGACGGCGTCGCTGGGCCGCAGCCGCCCCAGCGCGGAGAACAGGAACTCGTGGGAGGTGCGGTCCCCCAGGGTGCGCAGGACGTCGGGCTCGTCGAAACCGTGCCGGGCGCGCAGGCGCAGCAGCAGCTGCCCCGCCTCGCTGGCCAGGTCGCGGGCCACCTCATGATCGTTTCGGATGTTCTTCACCGGCTAGTATGCTCCCGCCCCACGGATCACCGCTGACCACGTCTTCCACAAGATCTGGACGTCCAGTGTCAGCGACCAGTTTTCCACGTACCGCAGGTCGAGGCGGACCGATTCCTCCCAGGAGAGGTCGGAGCGGCCGCTCACCTGCCACAGACCCGTCATACCCGGCTTGACCACCAATCTGCGGCGGACGTCGTCCCCGTAGCGGGCGACCTCCTCCGGAAGCGGCGGCCTCGGGCCGACGAGCGACATCTCCCCCCGGACCACGTTGACGAGCTGGGGGAGCTCGTCGAGCGAGTACCGGCGCAGCCAGGCCCCCACGGCCGTCACCCTGGGGTCGCGGCGCATCTTGAACAGCACGCCCTCGTGCTCGTTGCGGGGCTGGAGCATCGCCTTCAACGCCTCGGCCCCCACCACCATCGTACGGAACTTGTAGACGGTGAACTCGCCCCCGCCCCTGCCCACGCGCGTCTGGGTGAAGAGGGCGGGTCCGCCGCCCTCGGCCCGGACCAGGACGCACAGCGCCAGGAACAGCGGTGACAGCAGCACCAGGGCCAGGGCGGCGGCGCAGCGGTCGAAGGCGCCCTTGAGGACGCGGCGCGCGCCCACGAGTTCGGGGTGCTCCACGTGCAGCAGGGGCAGCCCCGCGACCGGCCGGATGGAGGTGCGCGGCCCGGCCACGTCCATGAGCGCGGAGGCGACGATGAGGTCGGTGCCGGTCTCCTCCAGCCGCCAGGCCAGGCGGCGCAGCTCGGCCCCGTCCATCTCCGGGCAGGCCAGGACCGCGACGGTGTCGGCCCCGGCCAGGGCGGCGGCCTCGGCTGCGCCGGTGAAGGTGCCCAGGACCGGGCAGCCCTCCACCTCGTCGGCGCCCGGACCGGAGGCGGCCTCCTCCAGGGGCAGGCACACGCCCACCACGCGCATGCCGTGGTAGACCTCGCCGCGGAAGCGGCGGACCAGGTCGCGGACGGCCACGCGGTAGCCGACGACCACGACCCGGCTCATGCACTGGCCCGAACCGCGGCGCCGGTGCAGGGCCTTGCGGCGCGCGTACCTCAGGCCGAGGGTGAGCAGGAGGATGAGCGGCAGGGCGAGGAGCGCGTAGCCGCGGGCGAGGTCGAAGCGCAGGGCGTAGGCACCGACGGCGACGGTGGCGGCGAGGGCGATCCCGGCCGTGGCGACGCGGCGGTACTCCTCCGTGCCCACGCCCAGGAAGCGGCGGGCGTAGCCGCCGCCCAGGTAGACGAAGAGGATCCACGCGGGGGGCAGCAGGAGGGAGAGTGCCAGGTAGGGCAGGGTGGTGGCCGCTCCGAGGGCGGAGGGGAAGCGGACCGCCGTGCCGCTGAGGGTGGCCGTCAGGGCGGCGGCCAGGTCCAGGCCGACCAAGCTCACGACGTAGGGGCGCACCCAGGCGCCGCTGGTCCCGCCGTCGGGGGCGACCGCCGCGCGCCGCCCGGTGGCGCCCGCGGCGGCGGGGTTTCCTGGAATGCCTGGATCTCCGGGGGCTCCGGGGCCGACCACGATCCGCGCCGACTGTTCGCGGACGGTATCCGTCCGGCTGGTTGTGACCACGTACACTCCCCCAAGACCCACGACTCTTGCAGCTCACACGGCATCGCTCCGCGCGCCATGGGAGAGCACTCTGAGGACGTGAGCGGGGCAGGTGCGTCGGGCGCGGAGACCAACGCCCCGAACATTAACCAAAAGTAGTGGAAAAGTCGCGCAGTGTTGCGGCTTGTTGGGTAAGAAGGCCTGTTCAACACAAGAATGTGTCTGTGCCGAGATCCGCGCGGTCACGCGGAGGTGACCTGATCGGGACGCCGGTGACCGCGCGGGGGGCACAGCCGAAACCCGGGCCGCGCGGACGGCACGCGCAGCGGGTCAGACGTACTCGGGCGCCATGGCGCCGGCCAGGCGCAGGTGCGGTCCGGCCAGCTCCCGCTCCCCCTGGCGCTGGAGCGTGCGGCCCAGGAGCAGGCGCGCGTACGCGTCGTCCGGGCTCCGCGCCACCATCTCCTCCAGGGTGCGGCGGGCACGGCCCAGCTGCGCCGAGCGGTAGTAGGCGCGTGCGGCGAGCAGGCACACGTTCCGGTCGGCGGCGTGCTCGCCGAGCATCGGCCGGAGCAGGGCGAGCGCGCCGAGGGGGTCTCCCCGCTCCAGCAGGGACTCCGCCTGGCGGAAGCGCTCGACCTCCTCGGGGAGTCGGCGCGGGGCGTGCCCGGCGGCCGCGGTCAGGAAGTCGCGGATGGCGTCGGGGTGCCGGGCACCCTCCAGGGCCCTGCCGTTGACCACCAGGGTCGGGGAGGTGCGCACGCCCGTGGCCCTGCCGCGCAGGAGGAGTTCGCGGACCTCCTCCTCCCCTGAGCCCGCGGCCAGGAGGCGTCCGCCGTCGGGAAACCCGGCCTCGCGGGCGACGCGGTCCAGCGTCCCGGCGGAACCGATGTCCCCGGCCTCGGTGAAGTGGGCGCGCAGGACGCCCTCGGCGACGGCGCCCTGGAGTCCGGGGCCGCCGGTCTCCAGGGCCAGGGCCAGGAGGCGGTGGGAGTCGTGGCTGCTGACCCTCCACGCCGCGCCCCACCGGGGACCGAGCCCCTCGGCCGCGGCGGCCTCGGCCACCCGGGCGCGGTTCTGGTCCGGGGTGAGGCCGGGCGCGCAGGCCCGCAGGGCGGTGTCCACGCGGGGGTCGCGCAGCAGGGGGTCCAGGGGCTCGGCCGCGGCCGGGGCGGCGGGGTCGATCCGGTAGGGACGCCAGACCACCTCGGCCTCCTCGCGGAGCGCGTCGTCGAGCCCGGCGAGCGCCCGCTCCAGGCGCCGCTTGCCGATGTACGTCCAGGGGCAGACCGTGTCGGCCCAGATCTCGATCCTCATGGGGACAACATAAACGACGCCCGTTGCTTAAACAACATGTGTTCCTGAGATACAGGTGTCGTACACTGCCTCCGTGAACCCCGACGACCCCCGTGTCCAGCGCACCCGCGAGCGCCTGCGCACCGCCCTGCTGACACTGACCGCGGAGAGCCCGTCCGGCGCGGTCACGGTCTCCACCGTGGCCAGGCGGGCCGGGGTCAACCGCGCGACCGTCTACCAGCACTACGCCGACCTGGACGCGCTGGTCGCCGACGCCATGGAGAGCGCCGTCGCGCACGTGGCGCGCTGCGCGGCACTGTGCCCGCTGGACGCGCCCCGCGACCGGGCTCCGCGGCCGCTGGTGGAACTGTTCGGCCACGTGGCGGACAGCGCGGTGCTCTACCGCCGGATGCTGTCGGACCACGGCAGCGCCCGCTTCACGAACCGGCTGCGGGGACGGCTCGCCGAGGAGCTGGCCACGCGGTTCGCGCGGGGGGCGCGGCCGCCCGGGTTCGACGACGTGCCGGTGCGCACGCACGCCGCCTACCTGGCGGGGGCGCTGGTCGGCGTGATCGCCGACTGGGTCGGTGTGGGGGAGGCCTCGGAGGCGGAGGGGACGGAGGGGGCCGCCGCGCCGGAGGAGGCCGCGCTGGCCTTCTGGCGCCTGGTGCGCGGCTGAGGCGGGCCCGTACCCGGTCCGGCTAGGGTCTGTTTTTTGAACCGGTCTCAGCTTGTGGGGGGTTGGTTCGGGCGCCCACGGGGTTCTGGAGGGGCCGGAGACGGGTTCCAGTGGGGGAACTGCGCCGTAGGCGTCGTTTGAGGGTGGTGGTGGGCGACGGGTGGGCACGAGCGAACCCGTCGTAGGCGCCGAAGGTTCCCGTTCTCCGGGCGCCCGAACACGGACCGAAGCGGAGCGGAGGTCCAAAAAAACACTGCCTAGCCCTCCGGGTCCGGGCGGAAGAGCCGGGTCGGCACGGCGTCGGCCATGGCTGCCATACCGGCGTCGTTGGGGTGCAGGCCGTCGCCGCTGTCGTAGGCGGGCAGCAGGCTCCGCGGGTCGTCCGGGTCGCGCGTCACCTCGTCGAAGTCGATGACCGCGTCGTACTCCCCGCTCGTGCGGATCCACGCGTTGACCGCCTGGCGCTTGGCCTCGTTCTCCTCGGTGTGGAACCCGAGGGTGTCGCCCCGGAACGGCAGGATGGTGCCCCCGTAGACCCGCAGCCCGGCCGCGCGGGCGCGGGCGATGATCTGGCGGTGGGCGCCGATGACCTCCTCGGCCGTGACGGTCTCCGACACCGGGGCCACGGTTCCGGGGTGGCCCAGGTCGTTGACCCCCAGCAGGACGATGACGTGGCCTACGCCGGGCTGGGCCAGCACGTCCCGGTCGAAACGGCGCAGGGCGCTCTGCCCGAAGAAGGCCGCGAAGTCCTCGGCGTCGCCGCCCTCGGGCGGGTTGGGGTCGTGGAGCAGGCGGTTGCCCCCGATCCCGGAGTTGAGCACGCCGGTGTGCGGCAGGCGCCGGGCGAGCAGGTCCGGCCACCGGTGGTTGGCGTTGACCTCGGTCTCGGAGCCGTCGGTGATGGAGTCGCCCAGGGCCACGACCGCGTCGGCGAGCCGTGTGCGCGACCGCACGCTGACCCCCGACAGGAAGTGCCACTGGGTGAGCGTGCGGGTCGCCTCGACGGACGCGTCGCCGGTGACGTCGCCCGCGGCCACCGCGTTCTCCTGGAAGGAGGAGGCGTGCAGGGTGGTGACCGGCGTCTCCTCCGGCAGGTGGATGCTCACGACCAGGTCGGAGCGGGCGGGCAGTTCCAGCGGCACCGGGTCGCTGACCAGGGGGGCGCCCGCCGGGACGGTCACCGACGTACGGCCGCCGAAGGTGACGGTGCGGTCGGTGGCCGGGTCGATGTCGGTACCCGAGGCGCCCGCGCGCAGGGCCACGTGCACCCGGCCCACGCGCAGGGCGCTCTCCCCGAACTCGTTGGTCAGGCGCAGGCGCAGCCGGTCGCCGCCGACGCTGGTACGCACGACCTGTCGGACGGTCTCGTCGCGCAGGACCGGGGTGGCCGTGGCGGGCGCGGCGGTGGGCGCGGCCGCCCAGGTGCCGACCCAGTTCACGGCGTCGGGCTCCGGTTCGGCGGCGGCGCCGGTGGCGTTCCAGCCGCCGAGCAGGAGCAGTGTGCCGGCCATGGCGACGGCCAGGCCCCGCCGGGCGCGGGTGGGGGACGCGGTCTTTCCTCGGGGGGTGGTGGTCACGCTGGTCTCCTTGGTGCGGAGCCTGGGGGATTTCCGGAATATTCCGGCGAAATCAGCCTAAGGAGAGCCGCACGGGGGTGTCAACGCCGACACCCCTCCCCGCGCCCCTCACGGAGGCGGGGCGGTGCTGTCGCGCACGACGAGTTCGGTGGCCAGCTCGACCCGCGGGCTCTCGATGGTCTCGCGCTGCACCAGGCGGTGCACGGTGCGCACCGCGAGCCTGCCCATGTCCGACAGCGGCTGGCGCACGGTGGTCAGGGACGGCGAGGACCAGCGCGCCTCGGGCAGGTCGTCGAAGCCGACCACGCTGACGTCGGCGGGCACCCGCAGGCCGCGGCGGCGCAGCGCCTCGTAGACGCCCAGCGCCATCTGGTCGCTGGCCGCGAACACGGCCGTGGGCGGTTCGGCGAGGTCGAACAGCCGCTCGCCCGCCCGGAAGCCGGACTCGTAGCCGAACTCCCCCGGCACGACCAGCTCGTCGTCGACCGCGAGCCCCGCCGTCTCCAGGCCCGCCCGGTAGCCGTCGAGCCGGGCCCGGCTGCACCACAGCTCGGGGCGCCCGGCGACGAAGGCGATGCGCCGGTGGCCGAGGTGGATCAGGTGCTCGGTCGCGCTGAGGCCCCCGGCCCAGTTGGTGACGCCGACCGTGGGGGTGTCCAGGTCCGGGACGCCGACCGGGTCCACGACCACGGCGGGCACGTGCAGCTCCCGCAGCTCCTCGCGCAGCTCGGGGTCCAGGTCCGTGGTCACGAGGATCGCCCCGTCGGTGGCGCGCGAGCGCACGTTCTCCAGCCACTGGCGGGTGGAGCTGACCCGGCGGTGGATGGCCGACACCACGATGCCGGTCCCGCTCTCGTGCGCGGCGTCCTCCACCCCGCGGATGATCTCGACGGCCCACGGGCTGTCCAGGTCGTTGAAGACGAGGTCGAGCAGGCCGACGCGCTCCCGGGGCCGGCCCCCGCGGCGCCGGTAGCCGTGGGCGCGGATCAGGCTCTCCACGCGCTCGCGCGTGGCGGGGGCGACGTCGCCCCGGCCGTTGAGCACGCGCGAGACCGTCGGCGCGGAGACGCCCGCCTCCTCGGCGATGGCGGAGATCGTGACGTCTCGGGACGGGGTGTCGGACATGGTCCTCCTTCGTGCTCACCCAGAGTACGAGCACAGCTGGCGGGGCGACAGCGCCGAGACGGGATCTTGACGCTGCGCCCGGCGACGACCTAGGGTCCATTGACCTTCATATTTTACGGAACTTTCCGGAAGTTCCGTCGGTCGCCAGATCGGAGTTCCCCCCATGAAGCCGCTCCGCCTCGTCACCGCCGTCCTCGCCGCGACGGCGCTGGCGGTCCCCCTGGCCGCCCCCGCGGCCGCCGCACCCGGGCACGACCACGGCGGCGGCCACCGGCCGCCGCACCACCACCGGCACGACGCGAAACCGGGCACGCTGCGCTGGGCCGCGCCCGACGGCCTGGTCATCGGCACCGCCGTCGCGGGCGGCGGGCACCACGTGGACCAGGACTACCCCGACCCCTTCACCTCGGACCGGCGCTACCGCCGCATCCTGGCCCGGGAGTTCAGCTCGGTCTCCCCCGAGAACCAGATGAAGTGGGAGTACATCCACCCCGAGCCGGGCGAGTACGCGTTCGGGATGGCCGACAGGATCGTGGACTTCGCCGAGCGCAACGGCCAGGACGTGCGCGGGCACACCCTGCTGTGGCACAGCCAGAACCCGGCGTGGCTGGAGGAGGGGGACTTCACCGACGAGGAGCTGCGCGAGATCCTGCACGACCACATCACCACCGTCGTCGGCCGCTACGAGGGCCGGATCTCGCAGTGGGACGTGGCCAACGAGATCTTCGACGAGTCGGGGGAGCTGCGCACCGGGGACAACATCTGGATCCGCGAACTCGGACCGGGGATCATCGCCGACGCCTTCCGCTGGGCGCACGAGGCCGACCCCTCGGCGGAGCTGTACTTCAACGACTACGGCGTCGAGGACGTCAACGCCAAGAGCGACGCCTACCACGCACTGGTCCAGGAGCTGCTGGCGGACGGCGTGCCGGTGCACGGGTTCTCCGCCCAGGTGCACCTGAGCATGCGGTACGGCTTCCCGTCCGGTCTGGAGGAGAACCTCCGGCGCTTCGACGACCTCGGCCTGGGCACGGCGCTGACCGAGGTGGACGTGCGCATGGCGGTGCCCGAGGGCGGGGAACCCACCGGGGAGCAGCTGGAGCGGCAGGCCGACTACTACGGTCAGGCTCTGGAGGCCTGCCTGGCGGTGGAGGGCTGCGACTCCTTCACCATCTGGGGCTTCACCGACAAGTACTCGTGGGTGCCGGTGTTCTTCGAGGGCGAGGGAGCGGCGACCGTCATGGACGGCGACTTCGACCGCAAGCCCGCCTACTTCACCCTGAGGTCGCTCCTGCGGGAGGCCGGGGACGACGGGCCGGGCCGCGGCCGGTAGCCGGGTACCGCGCCCGTCGCCTCGCCCGTCGGCGCCGTTCCCGCGCCGACGGGCGAGGCGCCGCACGTCCCCGCGGGGGTCAGGCGGCGGTGTGGTAGATGTTCTGCGCCCGGCCCAGGCCCTCGGTGAGCACCGTGCGCACCGCGTCGGCCGCGCGTTCGACGTTGAGGTCGAGTTCGGCCCGCTCGGTGGAGGAGAAGTCCTTGAGCACGTACGCGGCCGGGTCCATCCGGCCCGGCGGGCGGCCCACCCCGAAGCGCACGCGGATGTAGTCCGGGCTGGCCAGGGACGAGGTCATCGACTTCAGGCCGTTGTGCCCGCCCGGCCCGCCGCCCTTCTTGAGCTTGAGCGCGCCGAAGTCGATGTCCATCTCGTCGTGCACCACGACGATCCGCTCGACCGGGACCTTGTAGAAGCGGGCCAGGCCGGAGACCGGGCCGCCCGACAGGTTCATGAAGCTGCGCGGCTTGGCCAGCACCACGGGGACGCCGTCCAGGCGGGTCTCCACCACCTCGGCGTGCGCCTTGTGCGCCTTCCAGCGCTCGCCGCCCGCGAGCGCCTCCACCACCAGGAATCCGGCGTTGTGCCTGTTCCCGGCGTACTTGGGCCCGGGATTGCCCAGCCCCACGACGAGCCAGCGCTCGGTATCGGCCATGTCCTCGTTCTCTCCGCCGACGCTTGCGTCCCCGGCGCCGCGCGCGCCGGAGCCCCTGCCGCCGAACAGCCTGCCCCACCAGTTGCCCATGGGGCACGACCCTACCGGGACGGCGGCTGACACGACGGACGCGCGGCCCCTGTCGGGAGACCGCGCGTCGCCGTGTGTGGCCTGTGACCGCCTACTCGGCGGCGGCCTCCTGGGCGGCCTCGTCGCCCTCGCCCTCGGCGGCCTGGGCGGCCTCCTCGCTGGTCTCCGGCTCCTCCTCCACGCGCGGGGCGGAGACGGTGAGCAGGATGGCCTCGGGGTCGGTGACCAGGGCGACGCCGGAGGGCAGCTTGACGTCGGCGGCGGTCGGGGTGGCGCCGATCTCCAGGTCCTCGACGACGAACTCGACGCCCTCGGGGATGTGGGTGGCCTCGGCCTCGACGGCCACGGTGACGAGCTCCTGGGTGAGCACACCCGGGGCCTTGACCTCACCGATCAGGTTGACCGGGATCTCGACCTCGACCTTCTCGCCCTTGGAGACGACCAGCAGGTCGATGTGCTCCAGGAAGCCCTTGATGGCGTCGCGCTGCACGCTCTTGGGCAGGGCGAGGTTGTCCTTGTCCAGGCCGTCGAGGCGGATCAGGACGTTGGGGGTCTTCAGGGCGAGCATGAGGTCGTGGCCCGGCAGGTTCAGGTGGCGGGGCTCGGTGCCGTGGCCGTAGAGGACGGCCGGCACCTTACCCGCGCGGCGGGCGCGACGAGAGGCGCCCTTGCCGAATTCCGTGCGGGGCTCGGCAGCGATACGTACCTCGGACACGACAAAACTCCTCGGGTTCAACCCCGCAGAACGGGGAACACGGCTCCAGTAGCACGAACGATTCCCGCCCTCGGCGGGGAATGCGGCGGGGACTGCCCTCAGGCAGGGACGCGACCGCCCTGGTTCCAGGCGTGCCCGGCGAGCCGTCACCGGACCCGCCCGGCCCGGGAACGCTCGTCGCGCACCCCTGCCCGCCTTCCGAACGCAGCCTTCTTAGGGCTCCGCCTGGGCACGGGGACACTCGGTCAAGTCTAATGGCTTCGCCGACGACTCCGAACATGGCCCGCGATTCCCTCCCCGGTCCGGACAAGCCCCCAGAGAAACCCGCCGGCCGGGCGGCCTCCGCGCTAACGCCCGGGAGGGGCACGACCGGCGGCGGACGCGGCCCGGGGCCCTCCAGACGGCCGTCGGGCCCCGGGGACGCGGTCCGGGCCCGTCCGACCCGGAAAGCGCCGGTCAGCGCGCTGGAGAGCGTCTGCGCCGCCCCGGACCGCGCCCTGCCCGCCGGGCGCGGTCCGGAGGCGGGCCGCGAACGACGGGGACCTCCCGCGGCGGCCCGGCGGGGCGGCCTCGGGAGGTCCCGGGCGGGGGGACGCGCGTCCCCCGACGTCTACTCGAACAGGCTCGTGACCGAGCCGTCGGTGAAGACCTCGCTGATGGCGCGGGCCACCAGCGGCGCGATCGAGAGCTGGGTCAGCTTCTCGAAGGAGCGCTCCTCCGGAACGGGCAGCGAGTTGGTGATGACCACCTCGGAGATCCGCGAGTTCTGGAGGCGCTCGGCGGCCGGACCGGACAGCACGCCGTGCGTGGCGGCCACCAGGACCTTGGCCGCGCCCTGCTCGAACAGGGCCTCGGAGGCCTTGACGATGGTGCCGCCGGTGTCGATCATGTCGTCCACCAGCACGCAGACGCGGCCCTTGACCTCGCCGACGACCTCGTGCACCCGGACCTGGTTGGCCACGTCCGGGTCGCGGCGCTTGTGGATGATCGCCAGCGGGGCGCCGAGGCGGTCCGCCCAGCGGTCGGCGGTGCGCACCCGGCCCGCGTCCGGGGAGACCACGGTGATCTCGGACTGGTCGACCCGGCCGGCGATGTGGTCGGCCAGTATCGGCAGCGCGAACAGGTGGTCCACCGGGCCGTCGAAGAAGCCCTGGATCTGGTCCGTGTGCAGGTCGACGGCCATCATCCGGTCCGCGCCCGCGGTGCGGAACAGGTCGGTCATGAGGCGGGCCGAGATGGGCTCGCGACCGCGGTGCTTCTTGTCCTGGCGGGCGTAGCCGAAGAACGGGGTCACCACGGTGATCCTCTTGGCGGACGCGCGCTTGAGCGCGTCCACCATGATCAGCTGCTCCATGATCGACTCGTTGATCGGGTCGGAGTGGCACTGGATGACGAACGCGTCCGAACCGCGCACCGACTCCAGGTAGCGGACGAAGATCTCACCGTTGGCGAAGGTGTCGAACCGGGTGGGGACCACGTCGATCCCCAGTTCCTTCGCGACCTCCTCGGCCAGGCTCGGGTGCGTGCGCCCCGAGAAGAGCATCAGGTTCTTCTGGCCGGTGGCCTTCATCCCGGTCACGTGTTTCTCCCCCACAGTCACTGCTTGTCGTCGGCTCTGTGCCGATCGGCCTGCTCCGCCGCCTCGGCGGAGGGCGTGCCCGGGCGCTTGCGCCGGGTCCAGCCCTCGACGTTGCGCTGGCGGTGCCCCTCGGAAACGGCGAGGGCACCGGGCGGCACGTCGTCGCGGACCACGGTCCCCGCCCCGGAGTAGGCGCCGTCGCCCACGCGGACCGGTGCGACGATGGTGTTGTCGCTGCCGATCCTGACGTGGTCGCCGATGACGCTCCGGGACTTGTTGACCCCGTCGTAGTTGACGAACACCGAGGAGCAGCCGATGTTGCTGCCCACGCCGATGTCCGCGTCGCCCACGTAGGTCAGGTGCGGGATCTTGGACTCGGCGCCAACGTTCGAGTTCTTGACCTCGACGAAGGCTCCGGCCTTGGACCGCTCGGCCAGGCGGGTGCCCGGCCGCAGGTAGGTGTAGGGGCCGACGGAGGCCCCGGGGCCGATCTCGGCCCGGTCCGCCGTGGTCTCGCGCACCGTGGCGCCCGCGCCGACGACCGTGTCCCTCAGGTCCGCGCGGGGGCCGACCACGGCGTCCTCGCCGACGGAGGTGGCGCCCAGTAGCCGGGTACCCGGTTCGATCACGGTGTCGCGGCCGATGGTGACCCGGGCGTCCACCCAGGTGGTGGCGGGGTCCACGACGGTGACCCCGGCGAGCATGTGCTCGTTGACCAGCCGGTCGTTGAGGACGCGGCGGGCCTCGGAGAGCTGGACGCGGTTGTTGACGCCCTGGACCTCGTGCCAGTCGTCCGCCGCCCAGGCGCCGACCCGGTGGCCGTCGCCGCGCAGCAGGGAGACCGCGTCGGTCACGTACTCCTCGCCCTTGGCGTTGTCGGTGGACAGGCGCTGGACGACCTCGGACAGCAGGGCGCCGTCGAAGGCGTACATGCCCGAGTTGATCTCGTCGATCGCGTGCTGCTCGGGGGTGGCGTCGGCGTGCTCGACGATGCCGGTGAAGTCGCCGTCGGCGTCGCGGACGATGCGGCCGTAACCGTGGGGGTCGGGTACGCGCGCGGAGAGCACCGTGACGGCGTTGCCCTCCTCGTCGTGGGCCGCGACGAGCTCCGCGAGCGTGGAACCGCGCAGGAGGGGGGTGTCGCCGCAGGTCAGGACCACGGTGCCGCTGAGCTTGACGCCCTTGGCGGCCAGGTCCTCGATCGCCATGCGCACGGCGTGGCCGGTGCCGTTCTGCTCCTCCTGGACCGCGGTGGCGGCCTGGGGGGCGATCTCCTCCAGATGGGATCTGACCTGCTCACGCGCGTGGCCGACGACCACGACCGCGTGCTGGGGGTCGAGTTCCCGCGCCGCCGCGAGCACGTGGCCGAGCATGCTGCGGCCGTTGAGTTCGTGGAGGACCTTGGGAAGCTTCGACTTCATTCGGGTGCCCTCGCCCGCCGCGAGGACGATGACGGCAGCCGGACGGTTCACGCTCACTGAGGAGTCCCTCGTGGTAGCTGGTGGCTGAGATGTCGGCTCACCCCTCGGCGGCGCGACCCGCATGCCGCACGGGCGGCCGTCGGATGACCAGCGGCCGACATGGGAAGGATACATGTGCGTCACCGGCGCCCCACGGGCGCGTGACGCGGGGGTGAGCGGCGGTTGGCCGTGCCGCGCCTGTGGCGGCGGTTTCCGGAGGCTCGGTGTGAGATGCGCCGCTCCGGATGGGTATGTCCGTATCCACGGGGACGCGCGGCGCGCGGGGAAACGCGCGGGTGCGCGTGAGGACGCCGGAAGGGCTCCCGGACCAGGGCTCGAACCTGGACGATGGGGACCAAAACCCCACATGCTGCCGATTACATCATCCGGGAACGCGCGGGGTGGACCACGCCACCCGTGCGCCAGCCACCAACATAGCGCCTTTCCCGGAGGGCTTGCCAAACCTACGGCATCGTAGGTTACGGTTACGTAGGAATAGGTTGGGTCGTCGCGGCGGTCACTTCGGTGTCGTTCGGACGCCGCCCTGACCACGACGACGACCGACTGCCCGACAGCGAGGAAGAACCATGACCGCTGCTCCCGAGCTACCGACCGAGAAGACAGAGCCCAAGCGCGAGGCGATCCCCGAGTACGAGCCCGAGCTGCGCGGCAAGGCCGAGCGGTACACGGTCTTCGCGTTCGTGTTCGTGCCGCTGATCGCCCTGCTGGCCTCGCTGCCCTTCTTCTGGGGCTGGGGCCTGACCCTGACCGACGTCGCCATCGCCTCGGTCTTCTACCTGATCAGCGGCCTGGGCATCACGGTGGGCTTCCACCGCCACTTCACGCACGGCTCGTTCAAGGCCAAGCGCCCGCTGCGCATCGCGCTCGCGGTCGCCGGTTCGCTGGCCATCGAGGGCAGCGTCATCAAGTGGGTGGCCGACCACCGCCGCCACCACAAGTACGCCGACGCCGAGGGCGACCCGCACTCGCCGTGGCGCTTCGGCGACGACTGGAAGTCGGTCGCCAAGGGCCTGTACTACGCGCACATGGCGTGGATGTACCTGGACGACAAGAAGACCTCGCCGCGCCGCTTCGCGCCCGACCTGCTCAAGGACAAGGACATCGTCCTGGTCGACAAGCTGTTCGTGCCGATCGTGCTCTTCTCCCTGGGCGCCCCGGCGCTCATCGGCGGCCTGGTCACCATGTCCTGGTGGGGCGCGTTCACCGCCTTCTTCTGGGCCAGCCTGGTCCGCGTCGCGCTGCTGCACCACGTCACCTGGTCGATCAACTCCATCTGCCACACCATCGGCGAGGAGAACTTCGAGGTGCGCGACCGCTCCCGCAACGTGTGGTGGCTGGCCATCCCGTCCTTCGGCGAGTCCTGGCACAACCTGCACCACGCCGACCCGACCTGCGCCCGCCACGGCGTGCTCAAGGGCCAGATCGACATCTCCGCCCGCGTCATCTGGTTCTTCGAGAAGTTCGGCTGGGCCTCCAAGGTCCGCTGGCCCAACAACGAACGACTCGCCGCCAAGCGGGTCAGCGTCTAGGATCGGTAGCCATCATGGGAGCAGCCGACAGCGATCAGAGGATCCGTGTGCGCCGCAAGCGCATGACGGGCAAGGAGCGTCGGCAACAGCTCGTGGAGATCGGACGGGAGCTGTTCGCCGAACGCGGGTTCGACGCGGCCTCCGTCGAGGAGATCGCCGCGCGGGCCGGTGTGTCCAAACCCGTGGTGTACGAGCACTTCGGCGGCAAGGAGGGCATCTACGCGGTCGTGGTCGACCGCGAGATGCGCACCCTCCTGGCGATGATGGGCGAGGCCCTCTCCGCCGACGGCGCCCGGAGCAAGATCGAGAACGCGGCCCTGGCCCTGCTGCGGTACGTGGAGGAGAACACCGTGGGGTTCCGGGTGCTGACCCGGGACTCGCACGCGGCCTCCGGCACGGGAAGCTTCGCCAGCCTGCTCAACGACATCGCCAGCCAGGTCGAGCACATCATGGTCGACGAGTTCGCCGAACGGGGTTACGACCCGGCGCTCGCCCCCATGTACGCCCAGGCCCTGGTGGGGATGTGGGCCCTGACCGGCCAGTGGTGGCTGGAGGTGCGCAGGCCCAAGCGCGAGGTGGTCGCCGCGCACCTGGTCAACCTGGCCTGGAACGGGCTGTCGAGCCTGGAGCCGAAGCCGAGGCTGAGCCCTGGCAAGCGCGGGACGGGCTGACGCCGGAAGGTCCTCTCGACCTGTGGGGCGGGTGTGCACGGCATACCCGCCCCACTATCTTGATGTCAAGAGATAAGCTGTCCCCATGCGCGATGAGGTGGATGGGCTGATCGAGGCGTGGCGCTCCGAACGCCCCGACGTGGACGTGACGCCGCTGGAGGTGTTCAGCCGGGTGTCGCGGCTCGCGCGCCACCTGGACCGCGCCCGGCGCACCGTCTTCACCGAGCACGACCTGGAGCCCTGGGAGTTCGACGTGCTCGCCGAACTGCGCCGCTCCGGACCCCCGTACGAGCTGAGCCCCGGACGGCTCCTGCGCGCCACCCTGGTGACCTCGGGGACCATGACCAACCGGGTGGACCGGCTGGCCGCGGCCGGGCTCGTGCGGCGCCGCCCCGACCCCGCCGACAAGCGCGGGGTGCTGGTCCGGCTGACCGAGCAGGGCGCCGAGCGCATCGACGCGGCCCTCAGGTCGCTCCTGAGCTACGAGGAGACCCTGCTGGCGCCGATGGCCGACGGCGACCGCGAACAGCTGGCATCGTTACTGAGACGCCTCCTGGCGCCCCTCGACAGGGGCCCCGACGCGCAGCAGGGCTAGGCACCGGGCGGGACCCGTCTCCCACCGGGGTCCGGACGTCCGCACCGGCGGGGCGGGCGCGCGGGAGGTCGCCGCCGTCTCCGCCGAACGGGTCCGCTGACCGGCGCGTACTCCTCCCCCGCCCCCCGAAGGCGGGCCCGCCTCCGTGTGTCGGACGCCGCACGGCCGCACCGCGTGAGAACCGCGCGTCCCGGGGTAGTGCAGCCCCGGTACGCGCAGTCGATCGTTCGGGGGGACACGTGCGGGTCCGTTGGATGGCCGCGGCGGCCGCGGCCGTGCTGGTCGCGGGGTGCTCGGGCAGCGGTGGCGGGGGCGCTGACGGCGGGGGCGCCGAGGACGGCGGGGCGGACCCAGGCGGCCGCTACCTGTCGCTGGGCGACTCGATCAGCGTGGGCGTGCAGCCCGACGAGAACGGCAGACCGGTGGAGACCTCAGAGGGCTACACCGACGTCCTGTACCGCACTCTGAAGGAGGAGCGCCCGGGGCTGCGGCACGAGCGGATGGGGTGCGCGGGCGAGGACACCACCACCTTCACGGAGGGCGGGCTGCCCGGCTGCGACCCGCGCTACGAGCACGGCTCGCAGCTGGAGGAGGCCGAGGCCTTCCTGGCCGGGCACGAGGGCGAGGTGGACCTGGTGACGCTGACCATCGGCGCCAACAACTTCACCCGCTGCGTGCGGGGGATCAACACCCCCGAGGGGCAGGCCCCCGACTCCGGGGACGTGGACATCGACCGCGCGTGCGTGGAGGGGGGCCTGGACCGGCTCCGGGAGGAGACCCCCGAGATCGCCGAGCGGCTGCGCGAGGCGGCGGGGCCGGACACGCAGATCATCGGGATGACCTACTACAACCCGTTCCTGGCCTTCCTGCTGCTGGACGGGGACCCCGCCCAGCAGGCGACCGCGGCGGCGGAGGAGGCCGAGGAGCTCTTCCCCGAGACCGAGGCGCGCGGGGGTCTGGCCGAGGAGGCGGTGGACATCCTGCTGGAGGTCAACGGGACGATCGCCGAGGCCTACCGGGCGGAGGGGATCGACGTGGCGGAGGTGGACGCGGTCTTCGAGTCCACCAATCAGGAGGTGCCCCGGGGCAGTGAGACCGGGCTGCCCGCCAACCTCCAGAACGTCTGCGATCTGACGTGGATGTGCCACGGCGAGCGGGGCCCGGACATCCACCCCAACGAGGAGGGCGCGCGCGAGATCGCCGCCGTCTTCGCCCGGCAGGTGGACCGGGCCGAGTGACCCGGCCGGACCCGGCGGCCGCGTTCGGGGCGGGCCGCCGGGGGGCGGGCGGGGGCGGCTCCGGCTACCCCGCGTCGCCGGGGAGCGCCTTCTCGATGAGCGCGGTGACCCTGGGGTCGTCGGGCTCGGTCGAGCTGCGGAAGCGGTGCACGGCGCCGTCGGGGAGGACGAGGAACTTCTCGAAGTTCCACTTGACCTTCCCGGCCTTGCCGTCCTCGTCCTCGGCGGAGGAGAGCGCCGCGTAGAGCGGGTGCTGCTGCCTGCCGTTGACCCTGGCCTTGGCCGTCATGGGGAAGGTGACGCCCCAGGTGGCCGAGCAGTACTCGGCGATCTTCTCCTCGCTGCCGAACTCCTGGAGGAACTGGTTGCTGGGCACGCCGAGCACGGTGAAGCCCCGGTCGCCGTACTGGTGCTGGAGCTTCTCCAGCCGCTCGTACTGCGGGGTGTAGCCGCAGCGCGAGGCGACGTTGACCACCAGCCTCACCTTGCCGGACCACTCGCCGAACGTCGTCTCGCGTCCGTCGATCAGGGTCACCGGGATCTCGTCCAGGTCGCTCATCCGCGTCCATCTCCTTGCTTGCCGGGGCGCCGACGCCCACCGCGCGGCGCGGTGCTTCACGACGTATTCGGAGCACGCGCCGCCGTGGCTCGGATTCTTTCTCAGGAAAGGGTCCCGGTCCAGCCGCGCCGTCCGCGCACCGCGCCTCCGCGCGGGCCGTTCCGACGTACTCGTGGACAACCGTCCCGCCTCCCATGGATGTCCCAGGACAATGTCCAGCACCGACGTACGCAATCTTGTACGATGAGAACTCCTTGTACGTCACAGCACTGGAGGCCGGACGTGAAGACGATGAGCTACTCGGAGTCCCGTGCCAACTACGCGGCCACGCTCGACTCCGTCGTCGACGACCGCGAGGAGGTGGTGATCACCAGAGCCGGACACGAGCCCGTGGTCATGATGGCGCTGTCGGAGTACGAGACCCTCAAGGAGACCGCCTACCTCCTCCGCAGCTCGGAGAACGCGCGGCGCCTGGTCACCGCCATCGAGGAGCTCGAGTCCGACCAGGGCATGGAACGGGACCTGGCCGAATGAGACTCGTCTGGGCACAGAGCGCGTGGGAGGACTACGTCTGGTGGCAGGGACAGGACCACAGGATCCTCAAACGCATCAATGCCCTGATCAAGGACATCGACCGCAACGGAAACGACGGTATGGGCAAACCCGAGCCGCTGCGGCACGGTTTCCAGGGCTACTGGTCCCGTCGCATCACCGACGAACACCGGCTGGTGCACAAGATCAGCGGGGATGAGATCCGGATAGCCGCCTGCCGCTACCACTACGGGAAGTGACGGCCGGGGCCGGCGTCCGCGCCCTCGAAGCCGAACGCCCGGCCGGGGTGCTCCGGCCGGGCGTCCTTCGCGGTCAGGCTCGCCGCGGCCTCACTCCCCGACGAGTTCGGCCTGCTCCAGCCAGACCTCCTCCAGCTCCCCGCGCTCGACGGCCAGGGCCTTGGCCTCGGCGTCGAGTTCGGCGAGCCGGGTGTAGTCCTCGGCCGCGGCGGCCATCAGCTCGTGCAGCTCCCCCTCGCGCTTGGCGATGCGGTCCATGCGCCGCTCGACGCGCTGCATCTCCTTCTGCGCGGCGCGCCGCTCGGCCGCGGACACCGCGGGCCCCTCCGCCGGGGCCTGGGCCGCGGCGGTCTCGGAGGCGCCCAGCGGCACGGTGGCCTCGCCCGCGCTGGCCGCGCGGCGCTGGAGGTACTCGTCCACGCCGCCGGGCAGGAAGGCCAGGCCGCCGTCGCCCATCAGGGCCAGCACGCGGTCGGTGATGCGCTCCAGGAAGTACCGGTCGTGGCTGACCAGCACCAGGGACCCGGGCCAGCCGTCGAGCAGGTCCTCCAGCTCGGTGAGGGTCTCGATGTCCAGGTCGTTGGTGGGCTCGTCCAGCAGCAGCACGTTGGGCTCGTCCATGAGCAGGCGCAGCAGCTGGAGGCGGCGGCGCTCACCGCCGGACAGGTCGCCGATCGGGGTCCACTGGCGCTCCCCGCGGAACCCGAACCGCTCCAGCATCTGGCTGGCGGTGTAGTCGCGCTTGCCGATGGTGATGTGCTCGCGCACGTCCATGACCGCCTGGAGGGGTCGGGCGGCGGGGTCGAGTTCGGCGACGTTCTGGGACAGGTGGGCGAGCTTGACGGTCCGGCCGGTGCGCACGGTGCCGGAGTCGGGTTCGCGCTCCCCGGCCAGGACCTTGAGCAGGGTGGACTTGCCCGCGCCGTTGACCCCGACCAGGCCGACCCGGTCGCCGGGGCCCAGCTGCCAGGTGAGGTGGTCGAGCAGGGTCCGGTCGGGGACGGCCACCGACACGTTCTTGAGGTCGATGACGGTCTTGCCGAGCCGGGAGCTGGCGAACTTGACCAGTTCGACGGTGTCGCGGGGCGGCGGCTCGTCGGCGATGAGCTGGTTGGCCGCCTCGATGCGGAACTTGGGCTTGGAGGTGCGCGCCGGGGCGCCGCGGCGCAGCCAGGCCAGCTCCTTGCGCATGAGGTTCTGGCGGCGCTCCTCGGACGCGGCGGCCTGGCGCTCGCGCTCGGCCTTGGCCAGGACGTAGGCGGCGTAGCCGCCCTCGTAGCGCTCGACCGCGCCGCGCCCGACCTCCCAGGTGCGGGTGGTGACGGCGTCCAGGAACCAGCGGTCGTGGGTGACGACCACGAGCGCCTCGGGACGGGCGCGCAGGTGCTCGGCGAGCCAGGCGATGCCCTCGATGTCGAGGTGGTTGGTGGGCTCGTCCAGGACGATGAGGTCGTGGTCGTCCACCAGGAGCCGGGCCAGGCCGGAGCGGCGGCGCTCGCCGCCGGAGAGGCCGCTCATGGGGGTGTCCAGGGCCCAGCCGCCGAGGAGTCCGCGCAGGATGTCGCGGACGCGGGCGTCGCCCGCCCACTCGTGCTCGGCCCGGTCGCCCAGGACGAACTCCCCGACCGTGGAGTCGGGGAAGGTGTCGCGCTGGTGCAGGAAGCCGATGCGCAGCCCGCGGTTGTGCACCACCCGCCCGGAGTCGGGTTCGGTGATGCCCGAGAGCACGGAGATGAGCGTGGACTTGCCGCCGCCGTTGCGGCCGACGACGCCGATGCGCTCACCCTCGTCGACGCCGAGCGACACCTTGTCGAGGAGTACGAGCGGCCCGTAGGCCAGGGACACGTCCTGAAGATTGACCAGATTCATCACTGTCCATTGTGGCGGCAGTGCCGTGGTGCGCTGACCGCCGCCGCTCCCCCGGGGCGGCGGCCGGTCCTCACTCCGCCTCCGGCTGCTCCCCGTCGAGCAGCAGCCGGGCCACGGAGTCGTCCGTCACCAGCGTGGACACCAGGCCGCTGCGCAGCGCGGCGCCGATCGCCCTGGCCTTGGCCTCGTCCCCGGCTCCGGCGACCGCCACCACCTCGGGCACCCGGCGCAGCTGGTCCGCCCGGACGCTGATGACCCTCTCGTCCAGGTCGGAGTGCACCTGGCGCCCGTCGGCGTCGAACAGCTGGGCGGACATCTCCGCGCGCACGCCCAGCGCGGTGTACCTGGCCCGCGAGTCCGGGTCCAGCGCCTGGAAGACGGTCGAGTTGCGCTCGTCCCAGCCCCCGATGGCCACCACGGCCGTCGTGAGGCGGTCGAAGTGCGCGAACGCGGAGGCGATGCCCGGGTCGGCGCGCAGCGTCGCCGCCGTCGCGGCGTCCGGCAGGATGAGCGGCGCGTAGATCGGGTACGCGGGTCCGCCCGAGAGCGCGGCCGCCCGGCGCACGGTCTCGACCGATCCGCCGCCCTCCGCCTGCTCGGACAGCACGCCGTTGAGCTGCACCACCGTGCAGCGGGGCAGGTCGACCATGTCCAGGCCCATCAGCTGGAGCGACCTGCTCCAGGCCAGCCCCAGCACCTCGTCGGGCCGCACGATCTCCGACAGCAGCCGCGCCGCCACCGACCCCAGCGCCCGGCGCGTGTCCCGCGGGTCCTCCAGGGCGTCCACGACGATCGCCCGGCGCAGGCCGAAGGCCGCGCGCATGCGCTCGGACAGCTCCCCGTCCAGCCGGGCGGGCAGGCGGATGTCGATGCGCACGATCCCGCTGCTGCGGGCGGCCTCCAGGTCCCGGGCGACCTTGAACCTGCTCAGGCCGAACTCCTCGGCGATCTCCACCTTGGACCGCCCGTCCAGGTAGAACCTGCGGGCGATGGCGGCGAGCCGCACCATCTCCGCGGGGCCGCTGGGGGCCGTCTCCTGAACCTCACCACGCTGATCGCTCATACGTGCAGGAGTGTACTCGAATGTGCCCGATCCATTGACAGCGCGTTTCCGATGGGAGTTCAATGTTCGAAACATATGTGACTCACGTCGCTCACATGAGCGTCCAACAGGAGGTTCCCAACCGTGCGTGCCGCCATCATCACCGAACCGGGCTCCGTCACCGTGGGGGACCGCCCCGACCCGCACCCCGCCGCCGACGGCGTGGTGGTCCGGGTCGGCGCCTGCGGGATCTGCGGGACGGACCTGCACATCGCCGACGGCGAGTTCCCGCCCAGCCCCTACCCGCTGGTGCCCGGGCACGAGTTCGCCGGAACGGTCACGGCCGTCGGCGAGAACGCCCCGGGGGACCTGCGCCCGGGCGACCGGGTGGCCGTGGACCCCTCCCTGTTCTGCGGGCACTGCGAGTACTGCCGCGCCGGACGGGGCAACCTGTGCGCCAACTGGGGCGCGATCGGCGACACCGTGGACGGCGCGTTCGCCGAGTACGTGGCCGTCCCCGCCGCCAACTGCTACCGCCTGCCCGACTCGGTGAGCATGCGCGAGGGCGCCCTGGTCGAGCCGCTCTCGTGCGCGGTCCACGGCGTCCGGCGCATCGGGGTGGAGAACGGCGAGCGCTTCCTGGTGGTGGGCGCCGGGACCATGGGCCTGCTCCTCCAGCAGCTGTTGCAGAACTCCGGCGCCCGCGTGACCGTGGTCGACCGCAACACCCGCCGCCTGGCCATCGCCGCCGACCTCGGCGCCGCCGCCACCGCGACGGACACCTCCGAGCTGGGCGACGAGCGCTTCGACGCCGCGGTGGACGTCACCGGCGCGCCCCCGGCCATCGAGGCGGCCTTCGACTCGCTGAGGCGGGGAGGGCGCCTGCTGGTCTTCGGTGTCGCCGACGAGGCCGCCCGCGTGGCGCTGTCGCCGTTCCGGATCTACAACGACGAGATCACCGTCGTGGGCTCCATGGCCGTGCTGAACAGCTACGGGGCGGCCGTGGACCTCATCAGCGCCGGGGCCGTGCGCACCGCTCCGCTGCTCACCGACGCCCTGCCCCTGGAGAAGTTCCCCGAGGCGCTGGCCATGATGCGCGCGGGCACCGGGGTGAAGGTCCAGATCGTCCCCGACGAGACCGCCTGACCCGGGAAGGCAGCGAACGTGCACACCACCTACGCCGTCCGGGCGACCGCCGTGGCCGCCTCCGGACTGCTGCTCACCGGGTGCGCCGGAATGGGCGCGCTCTCCTCCGAGGACGGCACCGTCCGGCTGACCGTCGCGATCGTGTCCAACCCGCAGATGCAGGACGCGATCTCGCTGGAGTCGCAGTTCCGCGAGGAGCACCCCGGCATCGGGATCGACTTCGTGTCCCTGCCGGAGAACGAGGCCCGCGCCAAGATCACCACCTCCGTGGCGACCGGCGGGGGCGAGTTCGACGTCGTCATGATCAGCAACTACGAGACCCGCCAGTGGGCCGAGTACGGCTGGCTGGAGAACCTGCAGCCCTCCATCGACGCCGCCGAGGGCTACGACCACGAGGACTTCATCCCCTCCATCCGCGAGGACCTGTCCTACGAGGGCGACATGTACTCGGTGCCCTTCTACGGCGAGTCCTCCTTCCTCGCCTACCGGAAGGACCTGTTCGAGGAGGCCGGCGTGGAGATGCCGGAGAACCCCACCTGGGAGGAGGTGGCGGACCTGGCCGCGGAGCTCGACGGCGTGGAGCCGGGGGTCTCGGGGATCTGCCTGCGCGGCCTCGCGGGCTGGGGCGAGGTGCTGAGCCCCTTCAACAGCCTCCTGAACACCTTCGGCGGGCGCTGGTACGACGAGGACTGGAACGCCGAGATCGACTCCCCCGAGTTCCGGCGCGCGGCCGAGTTCTACGTGGACCTGGCGCGCGAGCACGGCCAGCCGGGCGCCGCCAACAGCGGGTTCGGGGACTGCCTGAACCGCTACTCCCAGGGCCGCGCGGCCATGTTCTACGACTCCACCTCCATGGTCAGCACCATCGAGGACCCGGACTCCGCGACCGTGGCCGGGCTCAACGGCTACGCGGCGGCGCCGGTGGCCGAGACCGACTACGGCGGCTGGCTCTACACCTGGGCGCTGGGCATCCCCTCCACCTCCGAGCACAAGGAGGAGGCGTGGGCGTTCCTGGAGTGGATGACCGACAAGGACTACGTCCGCACCGTCGCCGAGGAGTACGGCTGGCAGCGGGTGCCGCCCGGCAACCGGCTCTCCACGTTCGAGGTACCCGAGTACCAGGAGGTGGCGGGAGCCTACGCCGATCCGATGCTCCAGGGCATCCAGGAGGCGGACCCCGAGGACCCGGGCACGCGTCCGGTCCCCTACGAGGGCATCGGCTTCCTCGCCATCCCCGAGTTCCAGGACCTGGGCACCCGGGTCAGCCAGCAGCTGAGCGCGGCCATAGCCGGGCAGATCACCGTCGAGCAGGCGCTCGAACAGAGCCAGGAGTACGCCGAGGTCGTCGGTGAGACCTACAAGGAGGACGACCGATGAGCGCTGTGACCGCGCCCGCGCGCGAGGCGCCCGCGGCGACGACGCCGCCCGAGCGGCCGAGGCGGGGCCGCGGCGAGGGCGGATGGGCCCGCCGGGCCCCGCTGCTGCCCGCCCTGGTGTTCATGCTGGTCGTCACCCAGCTGCCGTTCCTGGCGACGGTCGTGTACTCGCTGCGCTCGTGGAACCTGCTGCGGCCGGACTCCCAGGCGTGGGTGGGCCTGGCCAACTACGCGGCGGTCTTCACCGACCGGCAGTTCCTGGGCGCGGCGGCGAACACGGTGCTGATCACCGCCTCCTGCGTCGTGGTGGCGATGCTGCTGGGCATCGGACTGGCGCTGCTGCTGGACCGGAAGTTCCGGGGGCGCGGCGTGGTGCGCACGCTCGTCATCACCCCGTTCCTGATCCTGCCCGTGGCCACGGCCCTGCTGTGGAAGCACATCATGCTGGAGCCGGTGTTCGGCCTGGTGAACTTCGTGCTGTCGCCGTTCGGGGTCGAGTCGTTCGACTGGGTCTCCCAGGCGCCCGTGTTCTCCGTGGTGGCCGCGCTGGTCTGGCAGTGGACGCCGTTCATGATGCTGCTGGTGCTGGCGGGACTCCAGAGCCAGGGCGGTGACGTGCTGGAGGCGGGCCAGGTCGACGGCGCGTCCCGGTGGCAGATGTTCGCCTGGATCACCCTGCCGCACCTGCGCCGCTACATCGAGCTGGGCGTGCTGCTGGGGTCGGTCTACGTGGTGAACACCTTCGACACGATCTACATGATGACCCAGGGCGGGCCGGGCACCGCGAGCTCCAACCTGCCCTTCTACGTCTACCAGCGGACCTTCCTCGGGTTCGACATCGGCCAGTCCGCGGCCATGGGCGTCGTGGTGGTGGTCGGCACCATCATCGTGGCGACGCTGGCCCTGCGGCTGATCTTCCGCACGTTCATGAACGCACAGGAGGTGAGCTCGTGACCGCCCGAGCCCCCGAACGCCCCGCGGGCGCCGGAGGCGGCGCCGTCGCCGCACGCGCGCCGCGCGAGGCCCGCCGCTCCCGGGCACGGCTGGGCAGCGCCGCCCTGACCGCGTTCACGTGGGCCGTGGGACTGGTCTTCGTGTTCCCGGTGCTGTGGCTGGTGCTGACCGCGTTCAAGGAGGAGAACCAGGCCGCGACCGACCCGCCGACGCTCTTCTTCCAGCCGACGCTGGACCGGTTCACCACCGTCCTGGGCGCGGACTTCCTGCCGTACCTGGGCAACTCGATGATCGCCACCCTGGCGTCCACGCTCCTGGTGCTGCTGCTCGGGCTGCCCGCCGCCTACGCGCTGTCGGTGGCCCCGGTCAAGCGGACCCAGGACGTGCTGTTCTTCTTCATCTCGACGAAGATGCTGCCGGTGGTGGCGGTCGTGGTGCCGATCTACGTCGCCGCCTCGCAGCTGTCGATGCTGGACAACGTGTGGACCCTGGTGGTGCTGTACACGGCGATGAACCTGCCCATCGCGGTGTGGATGCTGCGGTCGTTCTTCCTGGAGGTGCCCAAGGCGATCGTGGAGGCGGCCCGGGTGGAGGGCGCCGGGCTGGCGCGCGTGCTGTGGTCGGTGATGATGCCGGTGATGGCCCCGGGCATCGCGGCGACCGCGCTGATCTGCATGATCTTCGCCTGGAACGAGTTCTTCTTCGCCGTCAACCTGACCGCCGCACGGGCCGCGACCGTCCCGGTGTTCCTGACCGGCTTCATCACGAGCGAGGGGTTGTTCGTGGCGCAGCTGGCGGCGGCGGCCGTCATGGCCTCGCTGCCCATCGTGGTGATCGGCTGGACGGCCCAGCGCCAGCTCGTGCGCGGCCTGTCGATGGGCGCCGTCAAGTAACGGACCCGAGGGGCGCCCGGGGCCGCACCACGCAGGGCCCCGGGCGGGTCCGGGTGATCGTCCCGCCCGCCGCGGCGGCGGGCGGGTCACACGGGAGGGCCGGTCACACCGGCAAGCGGGTCACACGAGGAAGAACGCACGGGCGGACTTGGCGATGCCCTCGGTGTCCAGCCCGTGCTCCCGGGCGTGCTGCGCCGGGGTCCCGTAGGCGCGCACCTCGCGGTCCCGCGCCACGCCCAGGCCGAGCTGGCGGTGGCGCCGGTCGGCCAGCGCCGCGGCGACCTCGTGCGCCGAGGTCCCGCTCAGGTAGGGCTCCACCACCAGCACGTCGGCGTTGCCCGCCGCGCCGACGAGCGCGCTCAGCCCCTCGCGGTCGAAGGGGCGCACGGTGGCCGTGTAGGCGACCGTCACGTCCAGGTCTGCGGTGGCCTCCAGCACCCGGTCCAGCATCGGCCCGACCGCCACCACCACCCCGGCCGAGCGCGGCGAGCCCGTGCGCACGACGCCGAGGCGTCCGTCCAGCGGCATCGCCGCGCGGTTGGCGGTCCCCGACAGGCGCACGTACACGCGGTCCTCGCCGGGCAGGGCGGCCTCCAGGGCGGCGTGCACCTCGTCGGGGTGCCCCGGCGCGTACACGGTCCACCCCGGCAGGGTGTCCAGCAGGGCCACGTCGCCGGGCGCCTGGTGGGTGCGCCCCTCCTCCGCGGCGTCGTAGGAGCCGCCGATGCTCACCAGGACGGCGCCCACGCCCTGGTGGCCCAGGTCCAGCTTGAGCTGTTCGAAGGGCCGCTCCACCAGGAACGGCGCGTAGCTGTGCACGACCGGGCGCATCCCGGTCAGGGCCAGTCCCCCGGCCACTCCGATCATGGCCTGCTCCCGGATGCCCACGTCGATCACCCGGCCGGGGTGCCGGGCGGCGGCGCCGCGGAACATGCCCGCGGAGATGGCGGCCAGGACGACGGTCAGGCGCGGGTCGGTGTCCATGGCCCGGTTGACGGTGGCGGCGAAGGTGTCACGCATGGGGCTCTCCTAGGAACGGACGCGGGCGACGACGGCCAGCGGCCGTCCGGGGTGGGGGCGGGTGAGCGCGCCGTACAGGGCGTCGTGGTCGCGTCCGGAGACGTCGCGGGCCTCCCAGCCCTCGATCCCGAAGCGGGCGCCGATCCCGCCCGGCCACCCGTGGCTGGCCGAGGCGTTGTCCACGGCGACGACGGTGAGGTTGTCCACACCGAGCCGTCCGGCGACCGCGATGGCCTCGTGGTTGCTGCCCTCGTCGAGTTCGCCGTCGCCGACGAGCACCACGACGCGGGGTTCGGTCCCGTCGGGGCGGCGGATCCCCTGGGCGCGCAGGCCGAGCGCGCTGCCCAACCCCAGGGGCAGTCCGTGGCCGAGCGACCCGCTGCCGATCTCCGCCCCCGGGACGAGCAGCCGGTCCGGGTGGTGGCCGAGCGGCGAGTCGAAGGCGGTCCATCCGCGCAGCGTCGGCACGTCCAGGAAGCCCTTGGCCGCGAGCACGGCGTAGAAGGCGGCGGGTCCGTGCCCCTTGGAGAGCAGGAAGCGGTCCCGGGCCGGGTCGTCGGCGGTGTCGGGGGTGACCGACAGCACGCGGTCGTAGAGCACCCACACGATGTCGAGCGTGGAGTGGGCCGCTCCGTTGTGCTTCTCGTCACCCTCCATGAGTCCGATGAGGGCAGGCAGGTCGGCGTAGCGCGAGAGGGCGGTTGCGGTGGTCATGTCCACCAGTGTTGAACCCCAACAAAGGTTGAGGTCAACTGGCGCGGACCTCCTCCGACCAGGAAAATCGGAGGTGATTTACATCACAGGACGGTGGCCCCGGGGACGTCCCCGTACGCCGTCACGACCTGCTCGCACAGCCCGCTGCCCTCCAGCGCCGCCACCACCGCGGCCTCCCGCTCCGCGACGACCGACTCCTCCTCGTCGCCGCCGCCGACCAGGAAGGCGCAGGTCGGACCCGATCCCGACACCAGGGAGCCCAGCGCCCCCGCACCGGCGCCGGTCTTGAGGGTGCGCTCCAGCTCCGGCAGCAGCGAGAGCGCGGCCTCCTGGAGGTCGTTGGTCAGCGCGGCGCCCAGGACCGCCGGATCGCCGCCGGCCAGCGCGTCGGCCAGCACCCGGTCCGGCAGGGGTTCGGGAGCGTCCGGGCGGATGCGGTCGTACTCGGCGAACACGCCGGCCGTGGACAGGCCGTGCGGCGACAGGGCGAAGACCCAGCGGAACCTTCCCGGGCTGGTCATCGGCCGCAGGAGCTCCCCGCGGCCCGTGCCCACGGCGGTGGCGCCCAGCAGCGCGAAGGGGACGTCGCTGCCCAGGTCGGCCGCGTACCCGAGCAGCTCCTCCAGCGGCAGGCCGCAGCCCCACAGGCGGTCGCAGGCCAGCAGGGCGGCCGCGGCGTCCGCGCTGCCCCCGGCCATGCCGCCCGCCACAGGGATGCTCTTGTCCAGGTGGACCGTGACCGGGCTGCCCCGGCCGGTCCGCTCCGCCAGCAGGGTCACCGCGCGCGCGGCCAGGTTGGACCCGTCCAGGGGCACGCGGGACAGGTGGGAGCCCAGCGCGCCGCCCGCGGTCAGTCCGGCGAAGGCCCCGGCGGCGGATCCGGCACCGCCGGACGGGCTCGGTCGGCGCGAGGAAGCCGCCCGGACGGTAACCTCATCGAACAGCGAGACGGCGTGGAACACGTTGACGAGGTCGTGGAACCCGTCCTCACGTCTGGGCCCCACCGCCAACTGGAGGTTCACCTTCGCGGGGACCCGCACGGTTACGGTGGTATTAACGGTCACGAGTCCCCAATCGTAAAGGAACCCCCACCTTGCGTGAACACAGTGCCCTCCGGGGGCTCCGGTGTGTTCACCGCCTCCCGTCGGCTCGTACGCCGTCAGAGGAAAACGGGAACCCCGGACGCGGTTCGGGGATCGTCACCACTGTCATGTCAGTTTCCGCCCGCCCCCAGAACGGCCCAATCAGGCCCGTGAGTGGGAATCCGGGCACAAACACCGCTACCTTGGGGCAAGGCGGGGTTTGGACACCGTCGGGGAGGGTCGCTTGCCGTCGGATGGGCTCCCGAAGAACCTGGAACCGCTGGCCGCCGGGGATCCGGCCACCATCGGTCCCTACGTGCTGTCCGGGAAGCTGGGTAGCGGCGGCATGGGAACCGTCTACCTGGGCAGCACTCCCGAGCGCAACAACCAGGTAGCCATCAAGGTCATCCGCCCGGAGCTCGCCTTCGACGAGGCGACGCGGGCGCGCTTTCGCGACGAGATGGAGAACGCCCGCAAGGTCGCCTCCTTCTGCACCGCCAAGGTGCTCGACCACGGGACGTTCGAGAACCGTCCCTACATGGTCACCGAGTACATCGCGGGCACCGCCCTGGCCGAGCACATCGCCGAGAACGGTCCCCTGGACTCCTCGACGCTGCACGGCTTCGCGCTGGGCGTGGCGGCCGCCCTGGCCGCCATCCACCGCACCGGGCTGGTCCACCGCGACCTCAAGCCCGCCAACGTGCTGCTGTCGCTCTCGGGCCCCCGGGTGATCGACTTCGGCATCGCCCGCGCGATGAACACCGCGACCAACCACACCCAGACCGGCATCGTCATGGGCAGCCCCGGCTGGATGGCGCCCGAGCAGCTGCTGGAGGAGAAGGTCACCACCTCGGCGGACATCTTCGCCTGGGGCTGCCTGGTGGCCTTCGCCGGGAACGGCACCCACCCCTTCGGCAACGGCGACGCCATGACGCTGGGCAAGCGGGTGCTGTTCGCCGAACCCCAGATCGGCAACCTGGACAGCCCCCTGGACCGCCTGGTGACGCGCGCGCTGGCCAAGGAGCCGGGCCGCCGCCCCACCGCGCAGGACCTGCTGCTGGAGCTGGCTGGCGGCGAGGACAACAGCAACCCCAACGACATCGTGTCCCACGCGCTGCACCAGTCGTGGCGGCCCAACCTGCCCCCGGTGCCCCCGCCCGGCATGCCCCACCCCCAGCAGGGGCCGCCCCAGACCATGGCGGGCATGCGCCACCCGGCGCCCGGCCAGTACCAGGGCGCGCCCCCCATGCCCCCGCCCGCGCACCAGACGGGCAACTACCCGCGTCCGCAGGGTCCGCCGCCGGGCCATCCGGGCGGCCCCCCGCCGGGGGGCCAGGCGCAGCAGGCGCACCAGGTCCCCGGAGTCCAGGCTCCGGGCGGGCAGCCCCAGGGCGGCCCGGTGCAGCAGCCGCGGCCCGTGCCCGGTCCCGGCCAGGCGCCGCACCCGGCCTCGACCGGGCCGATCCCGATGGTTCCCCCGGCCGACCAGCAGACTGGCCGCCGGGGCCCGCAGCCCTACGTTCCGCCGGTGCCGCCGCCACCGCACCAGCCCGCCGCGCCCAACCGGCGCAGGGGGACGGTCGTGGCCCTGGTGCTGGGCGCCGTGGCGCTGCTGGCGGCCCTGATCGTCATGGCGACCGTGCTGACCAACCTCAGCGACTGGTCGCTCTTCGGGGACGGCGACTCCCAGGGGGACGCCTCCGAGCAGTCGGGCGCCGCCCCGGAACCGCAGGCGCCCGCGCCCGGCGACGAGTCCCCCGGCGGCGCCGACGAGGAGGAGGCTCCAGAGGAGGTGCCCAGCGGGATGTCGGGCGCCTCCGCGGACCGCATGGTCGAGTACCGGATCAGCGGGGTCAGCTGCGGCCTGACCGAGCACAACATCCGCTCGGAGCTGCCGTCGACCGGCCAGTACTGCGTGGTGGACCTGGAGCTGTTCAACCTCAGCGACGAACTCGTGGAGTTCGAGCACACGGCGCAGCACATGACGACCAGCCGGGAGCCCGTCAACGCCCAGGCGCCGTCCGTGCGCGAGGTGGAGGCCCCGCTGTGGGACTCGGCCGGGATCGGCCCCGGGGTCGCCGCCGGGGGCGAGCTGGTGTTCATACTGCGCGACGACATGGAACCGCGCACGCTGGTGCTCAACCACCGGGCGGGCGCGGAGGCCACGGAGATCAACATCGAGCACATCGTGGACTGAGCCCCGGGCCGGGGGCGGGCCGCGCCCGTCGCGGGGCGGCACCGTTCGCAGGGCAGCACGGTGCCGACGGGGCGGGGAGCCCCCCTGTATCCAGGACACCGCATCGGCGCCCCGCTCCGCCACCCCCGGTCCGCGCCTGTGGACGACCGCTCCCCGGCGCGGCGCCGCGAGGACGGAACGGAAAACGGACGGGCCCGGGTGACGACGCGTCGTCACCCGGGCCCGTCCGCCGCTCGGGGGCCGCTCCCGCGGGTCCGGTCCCCGGCGGGGGCTACTCCCACTCGATGGTGCCCGGGGGCTTGCTGGTCACGTCCAGCGCCACCCGGTTGATCTCGCGCACCTCGTTGGTGATGCGGTTGGAGATCCCGGCCAGCACGTCGTAGGGCACGCGCGACCAGTCGGCGGTCATGGCGTCCTCGCTGCTGACCGGGCGCAGCACGACCGGGTGGCCGTAGGTGCGCCCGTCGCCCTGCACGCCCACCGACCGCACGTCGGCGAGCAGCACCACCGGGCACTGCCAGATGTCGCGGTCCAGTCCGGCGCGGGTCAGCTCCTCGCGGGCGATCGCGTCGGCCTCGCGCAGGATCTCCAGGCGCTCGCGGGTGACCTCGCCGATGATGCGGATGGCCAGGCCGGGGCCGGGGAAGGGCTGGCGCCAGACCATCTCGGCGGGCAGGCCCAGCTCCTCGCCGACCTTGCGCACCTCGTCCTTGAACAGCTCGCGCAGCGGTTCCACCAGCGTGAACTGGAGGTCGTCGGGCAGGCCGCCCACGTTGTGGTGGGACTTGATGTTGGCGGTCCCGGTGCCGCCGCCGGACTCCACCACGTCCGGGTAGAGGGTGCCCTGCACCAGGAACTCGACCTCGGCGCCGCTCTCGCCGCTCTCGGCGACGACCTCGCGGGCCGCCTGCTCGAACACGCGGATGAACTCGCGGCCGATGATCTTGCGCTTCTCCTCGGGGTCGGAGACCCCGGCGAGGGCGGACAGGAACCGCTCCTCGGCGTCCACGACCTTGAGCTTGGCGCCCGTGATCGCGACGAAGTCCTTCTCCACCTGCTCGGCCTCGCCCTTGCGCAGCAGACCGTGGTCCACGAAGACGCAGGTCAGCTGGTCGCCGACGGCGCGCTGCACCAGCGCGCCGGCCACCGCGGAGTCCACGCCGCCGCTCAGCGCGCAGATGACGCGCTTGTCGCCGATGTCCTCGCGGATGCGCTCCAGCTGCTCCTCGACGATGTTGACCATCGTCCAGGTGGGTCGGCACCCGGCGCCCTCGTACAGGAAGCGGCGCAGCACCTCCTGGCCGTGCTCGGTGTGCAGGACCTCGGGGTGGAACTGGACGCCGAAGAGGTTGCGGCCGGTGTGCTCGAACGCGGCGACCGGGGCGCCCGCGGTGCTGGCGGTCGTGGCGAAGCCCTCGGGGGCCTCCACCACCGAGTCGCCGTGCGACATCCAGACCAGCTGCTCGGCGGGCATCCCGGCGAACAGCAGGGAGTCGGTGACCGCCGACAGCTCGGTACGGCCGAACTCACTGAGGTCGGTCCTGGCGACGGTGCCGCCCAGGGCCCGGGTCATCGCTTGGAAGCCGTAGCAGATGCCGAAGGTGGGCACCCCGGTCTCGAACAGCTCGGGGCCCAGGTTCGGGGCCCCCTCGGCGTAGACCGACGACGGGCCGCCGGACAGGATGATGGCCTTGGGTTTCTTGGCGAGCATCTCCTCGACGGGCATGGTCGAGGGCACGATCTCACTGTGCACGTGGCATTCGCGGACCCGGCGTGCGATCAGCTGCGCGTACTGCGCGCCGAAGTCGACGACGAGAACGGTGTCGAACGTGCTCTCAGCACCAACGGACACGACGGAGGACCTTCCGCAGGAAGTACAGGGATGTCCGCCCAGTCTAGGGCGTTGCACACGCCCGGAAGGCCCCGCGCGCGTGTGCGGTCCGGCTCAGCGCGCGCGGCGGGGCCGCCGGGGGGGGCTCCCCCGGGGCTCAGGCGGTGAAGCCCGCGGGGTTGGCCGACTGCCAGCGCCACGCGTCGCGGCAGGCGTCGTCCACCGTGCGCACGGCCTTCCAGCCCAGGTCGCGGGCGGCGGCCGAGGGGTCGGCGAAGCACACGGCGATGTCGCCGGGGCGGCGGTCGACCACCTCGTACGGGACGGCCGCCCCGGTGGCGCGCACGAAGGCGCGCAGGCCCTCCAGGACGGAGGTGCCCTGCCCGGTGCCCAGGTTGTAGACGCGGTACCCGGACGCGTCGGCGAGGTGCTCCACGGCGGCCATGTGCCCCTGGGCCAGGTCCACCACGTGCAGGTAGTCGCGCACGCCGGTGCCGTCGGGGGTGTCGTAGTCGTCGCCGAACACGTTCAGCCGCTCGCGGCGGCCCGCGGCGACCTGCGCCACGTAGGGGAAGAGGTTGTTGGGGACGCCCTGGGGGTCCTCGCCGATCAGACCGCTGGGGTGGGCGCCGATGGGGTTGAAGTAGCGCAGGGAGGTGATCCGCCAGCGCGGGTCGGCGGCGGCCGTGTCCCGGAGGACTCGCTCGGCGAACAGCTTGGTGGCGCCGTAGGGGTTGGTGGCGGACAGGGCGCTGTCCTCGGTGATCGGCACCTGCTCGGGGTCGCCGTAGACGGTGGCCGAGGAGCTGAAGACCAGGTCGCGCACGCCGTGCTCGTCCATGACCTCGATGAGCGTGAACAGGGAGTCCATGTTGTTGCGGTAGTAGCGCAGCGGCTGCTCCACCGACTCCCCCACGGCCTTGAGCCCGGCCATGTGGATGACGGCGTCGACGCGGTGCTCGGCGAAGACCCGGCGCATCGCCTCGGGGTCGGCGCAGTCGGCCCGGTGGAAGGCGACGGTGCGCCCGGTGATGCGCTCGACGCGGCGCAGGGCCTCCTCGTGGCTGTTGGAGAGCAGGTCCACGACCACGACCTCGTGCCCGGCTTCGAGGAGTTCGACCGCCGTGTGGGAGCCGATGTACCCGGCACCACCGGTGAGCAGTACGTTCATGTCTCATTTCCCTGGGTGTAGTGCGCCCGCCGCGTCGCGGGCGCTCCCCAGGATAGGCGCCCCGCGGAAGCGGGCCCGTGGACACGCCCCGCCCCTGACCTGCCCTTCGTCGGTGTCCGGGGGCCGCGGGGCCGCCTTTCGGACCCCGCGGTCTCATGCCGGGGCATGAGGCCCGGCGGCCTCCGCGTCCCTATCGTGGAGGGATGGCCGACCTGACCGCGCGCACCCTCCTGGACCGCGCCACGCTCTGGGCCCGGGACCACGTACTCGCCGTGGACGCGCTCTGGGCCGCCGTCTGGTTCGGCATGTCGGTACTGACCCGGCCCGGGGGCGGCTTCACCGCCACCGAGTCGTGGGTCTACCTCGCCGTGTCCGCCGCGTGCTGCGCCGCCCTGGTCCTGCGCCGCGTCCGTCCGCTCACGTGCCTGGCGGTACTGGGGTTCCTGCTGGCGTTCCACATCCTCTGGTTCGACCAGCTCACGGCTCCGGTGGGCATCTGCGCCCTGGTCGCCTCCTACACGGCGCAGGCCGAACTCCCGCGCCCGTGGCGCGCCGTCGGCCTCGTCCTGCTCCTGACCGGGGCGGCCTGGGCCGTCCTCTCCATCTCGCCGGACAACCTCTCCCCGGACCTGGAGCTGCGTCTCAACAGCGTCTTCTCGGCGTGGACGGCGGTCGGGCTGTTCTCCCTGCTCGGAGCGTTCCGCAGGCGCAACCGCGAGGAGTTCGCCCGCGTCGTGGAGCACGCCCGGCTGCTGGAGACCCAGCGGGAGCAGGAGGTGCGCCTGGCCGCGCTCGACGAGCGGACCCGTATCGCCCGGGAGATGCACGACATCCTCGCGCACTCGCTGAACGTCATCGTCGCCCAGGCCGACGGCGGCCGCTACGCCGCGAAGGCCGCCCCGGAGCGCGCGGTGGCCGCCCTGGCCACCGTCGCCCAGGTGGGCCGCGAGTCGGCGGCGGAGCTGCACCAGCTCCTGGGCGTCCTGCGCGACGGCGAGGAGCGCGGGGCCGCCCCGGCCCCCGGGGTCGGCGACCTTCCCGGCCTGGTGGAGGAGTACCGCCGCGCCGGTCTGCGGATCCGCCTGGTCCAGCACGGGTCCCCGGCCGCCCCGCGCGGCGGGCGGACGGACAGCGGCGCCCCGGCGACCCTGCCCGCGACCGCGTCCCTGACGGTCTACCGCGTGGTGCAGGAGTCGCTGGCCAACGCGCTGAAGCACGGCGGGCCATCCGCCGTGCGGGTCGAGCTGACGTGGTCGCCCGGAAGGGTCGGGATCGACGTGGCCAACTCCGTCCGCGAGACCGTGCCCACCGCTCTCACCGCTCCCGCGGGCCCCACAGGCCGCTCGGAACCCGCGGGTCACCTGGTGTACAGAGTCCCCTCAGCACCCGCGAGTTCCTCCGGCACCGAAACGCCCTCCGTCACCGGAAGGCGCTCCGTCATCGGGAGGCATGTCGGAATCGGAAGCCCCTCCGATACCGGGGCGCCCTCTCCCGTCGGAGGCTCCTCCCCGGCGGGGGCGCCCTCCGCCGCCGGGACGGCCCCGGACCGCGCCCGGCGGGGCCCCGGCCACGGCCTGGTCGGCATGCGCGAGCGCGTGGGCCTGCACGGCGGCGCCCTGGAGGTCGGCGCCGACGACGTCACCGGCACCTGGCTGGTGCGCGCGGTGGTCCCCTGGGAGGAGGCGTGATCCGCGTGGGGCTGGCCGACGACCAGGTCCTGTTCACGGCGGGCATGGCGATGGTCATCGACTCCCAGCCGGACCTGACCGTGGCCTGGGAGGCGGCCGACGGGGCCCGGGCACTCGCCCGGCAGCACTCCGACCCCGTCGACGTCCTGCTCATGGACGTCCAGATGCCCGGCACGGACGGCCTGAGCGCCACGCGCTCCCTCGTCTCCTCCGGGGCTGGCTGCCGCGTCGTCATCCTCACGACCTTCGACACCGACGAGTACGTGGTCGAGGGCGTGGAGGCCGGGGCCGCGGGCTTCCTGCTCAAGAACACCCCGCCCGAGGAGCTGCTGGAGGCCGTGCGGACCGTGCACCGGGGCGACTCCGTCATCTCGGCCAGTTCCACGCGCAGGCTGCTCGGGCACGTGCGTCCGCTGCTGGGCGGTCCGTCCCCGCGTCCGGTCCCGCTCGACGGGGACACCCGCCGCGCCGCCGCCTCGCTGACCCCGCGCGAGCAGGAGGTCCTCGTCGCCGTGGCCCTGGGGTACACGAACACGGAGATCTGCGAGCGCCTCGTGCTGTCCATGCCCACGGTCAAGACCCACGTGGGCCACGTCCTGGCCAAGACCGGCTCCCGCGACCGGGTGCAGGCCGTGCTGTTCGCGTTCCGCGCCGGGCTGGTGGGCCGCGAGGACCTGCTCCGGGAGGCGTGAACGGGCCCGCCCCGTACCCTCCCCTCCCGGTGCCCCGCGCCCCCTCCTCCTACCGCGGTAGGAGCGCGTTTCCCCTCCCCCGGCACGATGCCCTCCCCGGTCCCGGTGCCGGAAGCTCCTCGGTGGAAGGAGTTCCATGGACCACATCATCACCACCCACCACCTGACGAAGGCCTACGGTGCGCGGACGGTCGTCGACGACCTCGACCTGCGGGTGCCGCCGGGCTGCGTCTACGGCTTCCTGGGCCCCAACGGCTCGGGCAAGTCCACCACCATGAAGATGCTGCTGTCGCTAGCCCGGCCGACCCGGGGCGCGATCACCGTCTTCGGACAGCCGATGAACCGGGACACGCGCCCCGCCCTGATGCGGGAGATCGGCTCCCTCATCGAGGCGCCTCCCGGCTACGCCCACCTGACCGGGCGGGAGAACATGGCGATCGTCCAGCGGATGCTCGGGCTCAGCGACCGGCAGGTCTTGCGCGCGGTCGCCACCGTGCGCCTCCAGGAGCACATGGGCAAGCTCGTCCGCGCGTACTCGCTGGGGATGAAGCAGCGCCTGGGCATCGCGATGGCCCTGGCGCGGGAGCCGCGTTTGCTCGTCCTCGACGAGCCCACCAACGGCCTGGACCCCGCGGGCATCGAGGAGATCCGCGAACTGCTGGTGACGCTGGCCGGGGAGGGCGTCACGGTCATGGTCTCCAGCCACCTGCTCGACGAGATCGACAGGATGGCCTCGGTTCTGGGCATCCTGGGCCGCGGAAAGCTGGTCTTCCAGGGCACCCGGACCGAACTGTTCCACCGCAGCGTGCCGGACCTGCTCGTGGACACCCCCGAACCCGACCGCGCCCTGGCCCTGGGCATCCCCGCCGTTCGCGCGGAGCGGGGCGTGCGCCTGTCCGGGTTCGGCGACGAGGACACCGCCGCGCTCGTGCGGCGCCTCGTCGAGGGCGACGTGCCGGTCCACGGGGTGCGGCGCGTCCAGCAGTCCCTGGAGGAGGTCTTCATGGACCTCACCGGCCGTGAGGGGCTGCTGTGATCGTGACGGCGTTGAGACTCGAACTGCGCAAGGCGCGCAGGCTCCGGGTCGTGCTGGTCTGCGCGGTCATGGTGGCCGCCGTCGTGGGCCTGTCCTGCATGAACCTGATGTCGGACTCCGTGCGGGAGGGCTTCGGCGACCCGGCCGCCCAGCCGTGGGAGGGCCTGCTCATGAGCTACGTCATGATCGCGGCCATGACCTCACCCCTCCTGGTCTCGGTGCTGGCCAGCAGGCAGGTGGACATCGAGCACCAGGGCCGGGGCTGGACGCTGTCGCAGGTGGCCGGGTTCGGTTCGGGGCTGCTGTGCCGGGCCAAGGTCGCGGTGCTGGGCCTGCTGCTGGCGGCCGCGGTGGCCGTCCAGACCGCGCTGGTCTTCACGGCGGGCCTGGCCGCGGGGATCACCGTGGAGCCGGACCCCGGCGTGTGGGTCCGGTACGCCTTCGGGCTGCTCCTGGTGGATCTGGCGGTGCTGTGCCTGCACGTGCTGCTGGCCGCGCTGGTGGAGAACCAGCTCGTCGGGCTGGCGCTCGGGCTGCTCGGCTCGTTCTGCGGGGTGTTCACCCTGCTGATGCCCCCGGCCCTGGCGCGCGTGCTGCCCTGGGGCTACTACGCGGTCGTCTCCCCGCTGGGGATGGACGAGGACGGCTTCGTCGCTATCACGCCCGGATACGGCTGGCTGGCCGCGTTCCTGGTGCTCGTGGCGGTTCTGTTCGCCGTGGCCAGCCACCGCTTCGACCGGACGGAGGCGTGATGGGGATGGTCCTCGCCGAACTCGCCAAGCTGCGCCGTTCGGCCCTGTGGATCGTGGCCGTGGTGCTGCCGCTGCTCGCGGTCGTCACGGGGACGGTGAACTACGGCGCCAACGAGGAGGCCCTCTCCTCCGGGTGGGCGTCCTACTGGTCCCAGGTGGTGCTCTTCTACGGCATGGTGTTCATGTCGATGGGGATCGCGGTGGCGGCGTCGGCCGCGTGGCGCATGGAGCACCGTGGCCACAACTGGAACCTGTTGATGGCCGCGCCCGCGCGGGCGTTCTCGGTCGTCGGCGCCAAGCTCGTCTCGCTCGCCCTGGTGGTCGTGGTGATGCAGTCCGTGCTGCTCGGGCTGGTGGTGCTGAGCGGCAAGCTCGTCCTGGGTCTGGACGGCTGGCTGCCCTGGCACAGCGCGGCCGCCGCCCTGCTGGGCGTCGTCGCCGCGCTGCCGGTGGCCGCGTTGCAGTCCCTGCTGTCGATGCTGGTCCGCTCCTTCGCCGCGCCCGTCGCCCTGGGCCTCCTGGGCTGCGTCGCCGGGGTCGGCCTCCTCTACTCCGGGGAGGGCGGAGTGGTCTCCTACCTCCTGCCGCAGTCGCTGGTCACCACGTCGCTCAGCCTGGGCAGCACGGCCGTCTCCGACGCGGGGTCCCTCGACCTGCCGACGGCGTTCTCCGTCGCGCTCGCGGCCACGGTGACCACCCTCGCCCTGTGGGTGCTCTCCGCGACGGTGCTGAGCCGCAGGGACGTGCGCTGACCCCGTCGGCGCGAGGGCGACCGGCCGGGGACCCGGCTCCCGGCGCGGGGGACGCGCCGGGAGCCGGGCGGCCTCAGGGGCGCCCGGGCGGGGTGCTGCGGCGGGTGTCCAGCCACAGCACCTGGGGGTCGTGGTCGCTGACCTGGTCGGAGAACTCGGAGTTGATCCGCGCGATGTCGTACTCGACCCGGCCCGCGAGCGCCTGGTTGACCAGGATGTGGTCCAGGGCCTGGGAGTTGCCGTCGAAGACGTAGTTGTAGCGCTCCTCCTCGGGCAGGTCCGTCATCGGGTTGTGCAGCGGCCCGTCGGCGGTGAGGATCTCCAGGGTCCGGGAGAACTGGAAGTCGTTCAGGTCGCCCATGACCACCAGGTTGGCCCCGGGGTCCACGGCCAGCAGCTCCTCGGCGAAGTCGCGCACGAGTTCGGCCTGGGCGTGGCGCTGGGTCTCGCTGGTGCGCCGCGGCGGCTGGTGGACGCCGTGCAGGGACTCGTCCCCGCCCTTGGAGTTGAAGTGGTTGGTGACCACGTAGACGTCCCGGTTCAGGGCGCGGAAGTGACCGACCAGCGGCTTGCGGCTGGACTCCCAGGCCTGGTCGCGCGGGCTGATCCGGCCCGGGGACACCGACAGCTCGGCGCCGCGTTCGCCCTCCACGACCTCCACGGCGGTGGTGGCGTCGCCGCCCTCGCGGTCGACGAACTCCACACGCTCGGGGTCGAACAGGAACGCGTTGCGGATGTTGCCGCCGGGCTGGCCGCCGTCCTGCTTGTCCTCGGGGCTGATCTGCCGCCACTCGTAGGCGGGGCCTCCGTGCGCCTCCACGGCCTCCACCAGCCGGTCCAGGGTGACGTCGGCGTCCACGACGCCGTCGTCGGTCGGGCCGGTGCTGTCCTGGATCTCCTCCAGGCCGATGATGTCGGGCGAGTCCAGGGACTCGACGATCCCGGCGGCCAGCGCGTCGTACTTGGCCTGGTCGTCGCGCCCGCCGAGGTTCTCGACGTTGTAGGTGGCGACGCTGACCTCGTGGCGGCGCGCGTCGCGGACGGCGGTGCGCTCCAGGTCGCCCCGCACGTGCTCTCCCAGGGTGGTGGCGCGGATGAGGTAGCCGCCGAACCGGCTGTAGTAGAGGGGGCCCTCGGTGACCCCGGCGAGGGTGTCGCCCACGTTCGCCTCGGGGAACGGGTGCCGGTCGCGGTCGAGCAGCGACTCGACCTTGATCCGTCCGGAGTTGGGGTCGTCGTAGGAGCCGTAGCGGGTGCCGCCGTTGACGGTGGGGTTGTGCCCGGGCTCGGTGGTCACCCAGAGCGCGGCGTAGTCGTCGGTGGCTCCGACGACGGGCGCGTCCTCCACGCGGACGAGCATGTGCTCGTGCGCGGCCCAGAAGTCCAGGGCGTAGGCGCCGGGGTCCAGCTCCAGTGCGGAGACGTCCCCGCCGGGCTCGGGCGCGTACGCCTCGGGGACGGCGCCCTCGTCGAGCAGGACCGGGTCGGGTACGGCGCGGCCCGAGGACAGGACGGTCCAGCGGGCCTGGTCGAGCTGGGTGATGGTCTGCGTGCCGGAGGCGGGGCGGTACTCGCTGACCCGTCCGGCGGCCAGGACCTCGTCGCCGACGGCCACGTCCGGGGTGGTGGACCCGGTGAAGACGAACAGCGCCTCGCTGGTGCGCGGGTCGCCGTCGCCCTCGGCGTCCTGGAACCAGAACCCCCGCGCGCCGCCGAAGGGGTTGACCGCCGTGACCACGCCGGGCAGGCCCGTGACCCGCTGTCCGGCGTAGGGGGAGGTGCGGGTGGTGCCCTGGACGTCGTGGACGCGCAGGTCGCCGGGCTCGACGGGCTCCTCGGGGTCGGTGCCGCCCCCGCCGGGGGTCTGGCCCGCGGTGTTGGTGGGCGAGGGGGCCGCGGCCGTGAAGTCGGCCGCGTTGTCGCCGGTGTCGGTGAGGGCGTCGTCGCGCGAGGCGGAGGTGGTGTTGCTCAGCCGGGGCGCGGGCGCTCCCTCGTGGACGACGGCGTCCCCGTAGCCGACGAGGTCGGCGACGGCGGCGTCCGCGGCGCACTCCGCGGCGGTCCGGCAGGTGACGGGGTCGGTGCCCCGCACGAGCAGGACCGTGCCGGAGGTGGCGGACATGTTGGTGCCGCCGGTGGCGTCGGGGGCGGGGAGGTCGACACTGCCCCCGGCACCCGCGGCGTGGCGCACGAGGTAGTGCCCGTCCGCGCCGATCTCGCCGTTCAGTGCGGTGACCTGCACCTGGGTGGCGGGCCTGGGGCTGGCGGGCAGGTACTGCACGCTCCAGCCGTCGAGGGAGAACGCCGCACCGGTGGGGTTGCCCAGTTCGACGAAGTCGTGGCGCAGTCGCGCGCCGCTGTTGCCGCCTCCGCCGTAGACCTCGCTGACCACCGGGGTGGCGGTGTCGGCGAGGGCGGACGGCGCGGACGTGAGCCCGAGGCCCAGGAGCACCGCCGCCGCGGCGGACGTGGACGCGACCAGGCGTCCGGGTCGGTTGGGGGACACATCTTCTCCGGAGGGGAGTGGTGGTTGACGGGCGTGCACATCATGGCCCCTGCGGATGGCCGACCGAAAGAGAAGGCGTGAAAAGGAGGCGAATCGGAACGCCGTCGGTGGGATCGGACCGGTCCGGCGGCGCCCCCGCCTCGTGGGTTCCTCCAGCCCGCGTTCCGCCGCGCCCGACCCCGGTTGGCCGGAGGCGGTGCTGATGTGACTGCGAACTCCTGACCTGGAGTGGTCTCGTACTTGTAGCGGGTTCGGGCCGTCGAACCCCGCTACAGGTACGAGGTCCCCGCGGGGAGGGGGCGGCGCCCGCCCCCTCCCCCTAAAGCCGGGGGTCGACCGGGACCGACTCCAGGGCCAGCACCGCGAACACCGGTTCGTGCACGCGCCACAGCGGTTCGCGCCGGGCGTGGCGGGCCAGCGCCTCCAGGCCCAGCTTGTGCTCGCGCATGGCCAGCCCGCTCTTGCGGCCCACCTGACGGTCCTTCAGGACCGCCATCCGCTCGGGGTCGGTGTAGTCGGGCCCGTAGACGATGCGCAGGTACTCGGGCCCGCGCACCTTCAGCCCGGGCTGCGCCAGGCCCTTGCGGCCCGTGGCGCGGGCGCCCAGGACGGGTTTGACCACCATCCCCTCGCCGCCGGTGGAGACCATGTCGGTCCACCAGTCGGCGGCCGAGGCGCACGCGCCCGGGTCGGTGGTGTCCACGACCCGGTAGCGGGTGGGGTGGACCAGGCCGCTCGCCTCGGCGAGCCGTTCGGCGACGGCCATGTGCCACAGGTGGTCGGCGTCCCCGTACTCGCGCCCCTCGGAGGCCAGCACCATGAACGGCGCGTACCGGAGTCCGGCGGTGCCGTCGGTGTCCCAGGAGTAGCGCCGGTAGACCCGGCTGAACTCCTCCACCTGCTCCGTCCGGCGCGCGACCCCCTCGATCAGCCCGTCCACGGGCACACCGCGCCCGGCCGCGGCGGCGAGCGCGATCCCGGCGGCGGGCAGGGCCGCGCGGGCGGCGGCGCCCACCGACGCGTACTGCTCGCGGATCAGCGACCGGGCCTTGGCCGACCACGGCAGCATCTCCCCGTCCAGGGCGACCCAGTCGGTGCCCAGCCGGTCCCACAGCCCTGCGTCGGTGACCGCCCGGCGGAGCTGGTCCACGACCTCGGCCTGGAGGGCAGGGTCGGAGAAGAAGGGCCGTCCTGTCCGGGTGTAGACGGTGCCCAGCCGGCCGGGCACGAACCGGCGTTCGGCGGCGTCGGCGTCCCGGCACAGCACTGCCACGGCCCGCGACCCCATGTGCTTCTCCTCGCACACGACCTCGCCGATCCCCGAGCCCCGGAAGGAGGCGAAGGCCTCGTTCGGGTGCTCCAGCAGCCCGGGCCCGGCCGAGGTCGGCGCGGGCGCCATGGTCGGCGGGAGGTAGAGCAGCCAGCGCGGGTCCACCGCGAACCTGCTCATGGCCTCCAGCGCGGCCAGGGTGCTGCCGCCGTCGGCGCGCACCAGGCCGTGCTCGGTCTCCACGAACATGCCCGTGCGGGTGTCGCCGACGCCGATGTCGGTGACGTCCACAGCGGCGTCGGGGCGCGTGGCGGTCTCCCCGTCCGCGGTGTCCGTCAGCGGCCGGGCGGGCTCGTACCAGGTGCGGCGCGCCCGCACGTCGACGATCTCGCGCTCGGGGTAGCGCAGCGCGGTGAGCCTGCCGCCGAACACGCAGCCGGTGTCCAGGCAGAGGGTGTTGTTGACCCACTCGGCCTTGGCCATGGGCGTGTGCCCGTAGACCACGGCGGCCCGGCCGCGGTACTCGCGCGCCCACGGCAGCCGCACCGGGAGCCCGTACTCGTCGGTCTCGCCGGTGGTCTGGCCGTACAGGGCGAAGGAGCGCACCCGTCCGGAGGCCCGCCCGTGGTACTCCTCCTTGAGTCCGGCGTGCGCGACGACCAGCGCGCCCCCGTCCAGGACGAGGTGGCTGACCAGCCCGTCGCAGAAGTCCAGCACGCGCCCCCGGAACTCCCCGCTCTCGCGTCCCAGCTGTTCCATGGTCTCGGCGAGGCCGTGCGTGAGCTGGGCCTTGCCGCCCTTGAGCACACGGACGAGCTTGTTCTCGTGGTTGCCGGGCACGCAGAGGGCGTCGCCGTCGGCGACCATGCCCATGACCAGGCGCAGGACGCCGGGGCTGTCGGGGCCCCGGTCCACGAGGTCGCCGACGAACACCGCCGTGCGCCCCCGCGGGTGCCGGGCGCCGACCGGGCGCCCGAGGCCGTCGCGGGTCAGCTCGTAGCCGAGGTCGCCCAGCAGCTCCTCCAGTTCCTCGCGGCAGCCGTGCACGTCGCCGACGATGTCGAAGGGGCCGGTGAGCTCCCTGCGGTCGGGCCAGGCGCGCTCCAGTCCGATGACGGCGGCGTCGATCTCCTCCGGCCCCTGGAGCACGTGCACCTTGCGGAAGCCCTCCCGGCGCAGGTGCCGCAGGCTCTGGCGCAGGTCGCGCCGCTGGCGGCGGATGACGTGGTCGCCGAAGTCGCGGTCGGACCGGTCCCGGTTGCGCTCGCGGGCCAGGGCCTCGGGGACGTCGAGCACGATGGCCGTGGACAGCACGTCGTTGTCCTTGGCGATGCGCACGAGTTCCTGACGGGCCCTGCTCTGCACGTTGGTGGCGTCGACCACGGCGAGCAGGCCCCGGCGCAGCCGGATGTCCACGACGGTGTGCAGGAGCGAGAACGCGTCGGCGGTGGCGGCCTGGTCGTTCTCGTCGTCGCTGACCATGCCCCGGCAGCGGTCGGAGCCGATCACCTGCGTGGGGGCGAAGTGCCGGGCGGCGAAGGTGGACTTACCGGAACCGGAGACCCCGACCAGCACGACGAGCCCCATCTCGGGCACGCCGAGCACGCGCGGCTCGGCGGCCCCGGTCCTCTCGGTCGTACTCATCGGACGAAGACTCCCATCTGGGTCGGTGCGCCGGTGTCGGGGTGTTCGGGCCCGACCGGCAGGTGGCGGACGCGGTAGCCGTACTTGTCGGCGATCCCGTCCGCCCACAGGGTGAACTCGGCGCGCGTCCACTCGAAGCGGTGGTCGCTGTGCCGGAAGGCGCCGTCCTCCAGCCCCTCGTAGTGGGTGTTGTACTCGGCGTTGGGCGTGGTGACCACGACGACGCGGGGCCGGGCGGAGCCGAACACGCTCTCCTCCATCGCGGGCAGCCGCGAGGGGTCCAGGTGCTCGACCACCTCCATGAGGACGGCGGCGTCGTAGCCCTCGAACCGCTTGTCGCGGTAGACGACCGAGCCGACGAGCAGTTCCGGCCCGGGCCGCGCGTCCCCGCGGTCGCGGGCCGCGACGGTGTCGGAGAACAGGGGCCGGTGGCGGTCGCGCCCGCCGGGGTCGCAGCCCCGGCACACCCTGCGGTGGGCGCGTTCGAGGCTGACGACGCTGACGTCGACTCCGGTGACGCGCTCCAGGGAGCGGTCGCGGGCCAGGCGGGTGAGCAGTTGTCCGGCGCCGCAGCCCAGGTCGATGACGCTGGTGGCGTTCTCGGCGGCGAGCACGGACATGACCGCCCCGGCCCGCTGTTCGGCCAGGCTGGGGGCGCGCTCCTCAGGGGGCGGCGCCGCGGCGGCCTCCTCGTCCCCGGGGTCGTCGCCCTCCCCGTCCCCGGTCAGGTCGTCGGCCTCGGCCAGGCGGGCCAGCGCGGTGCGCACGTAGCCGTCGCGGCGGTTGAGGTAGCGGCGGACGATCCAGGCCCGTTCGGGGTGTCCGGCGAGCCAGCCGGTCTCGGCGGACCCGTCACTCCCGTCCGCACCGTCGGTCCCGCCCGCACCGGCACCCTCGACGGCATCGTCGCCCTCGTCGGCACCGGCGTCACCGGTGGTCCCGGCGGCGACCCCGCCGGCCCGCAGCAGCTTGTCCACCTCGCTGCGGTCCACCCAGTAGTGCTTGTTGCCGTCCAGGACGGGCAGCAGCACGTACAGGTGGCTGAGCGCCTCGGACAGCCGCACGGTGCCGGTGAGGGTGAGCGACAGGTAGTGGGAGTCGCCCCATCCGGGCAGCCCCGGGTCGAGCGGGACCGGTTCGGCCTCCGCCGCCCACCCCAGGGGCTCGAACAGCGACCGTGCGCGCTCGGCGCCGCCCCGGCAGGGCACCGCGGGCATGCGCAGCTCCAGCGGGATCGGCGTGCGCGCCAGCTCGGGACGCTGCTTGCAGTCCCCCCGGAGCGCGGAGCGCATGACCCGCCCCAGCGCCACCGTGAACAGCGACGACGTCGCGTAGGGGCGGTCGTTGACGTACTGGGCCAGCGCGAAGTCGGGTGTGCTCACCGACGTGCGCGTGCGCAGCAGCGCCTGCGCGTCGACGTCGAGCATCAGCGCGGCGGTGCAGCGCTGCTCGGTGGCCTCGGGGTAGAAGACGTGGGCGGTGCCGAAGGACTGATCGAAGCTCTGCGCCCTGTCGGGGTGCTTGTGCAGCAGGAAGCCGAGGTCCGTCGCCGGGCTCGCCGTGGTCGTGATCGTCAGTAGCACCCGTGCATTGTGGCCGAGCCCTTACCGCCCTGGCGAGGGCTTTTCGGGCGCCGGGGTGCGTGCGCCCTCAGGAGCGGACGGCGGGGGCGGACCGGCCGCGGACGATCAGCGCGGCGGCGGCCAGCGCGACCGCGAGGATGAGCGCGTTGGCGGCGACCAGGCTCCAGGTGGACTCCAGCACGGGGTGCAGGAAGGAGTCCTGCGGCGTCCGGTCGGCCGCGCCGGGCCACAGGGTCCACACCACGACGGCCAGCAGCAGGTAGACGGGGGTGCAGACCAGCGCCGTGATCCCCGGGCGGGGCAGGCGGACGGCCAGGTTCAGCGGCCAGGCCATGACCGGGGCGAGGGGGAAGGGCAGGAGCAGCAGGGCCATCCCGGCGCCGATGTTGGCGTCGGGCGCCGTGTGGGCCGCGTCCATGGCGTGGGCGACGCCCCACCCGACCAGGTGGGCCAGGGCGACCGCGGCGAGGGCCGCGGCCGAGGCGAGCAGGACCGTGCGCGGGACGGAGGCGGGGGCGGGAGAGCGGTGGTTCATGTCCCCAGACTGCCCGGTGCGCGCCGCCCGCGCCTGAGTAGCGGTACTCAGACCGACGCCGGACCCTGGGCTCCCCGGCCCGGGTCGACCCCGAGTTCGGCCATCGCGCGGATCAGTTCGGTGTGGGCGGGGCCGAAGAAGGACCAGGGCATGTCGCACCGCACGTTTCCCACGGCGGCCAGGTGCCAGTGCGCCGCCTGCGCCATCCCGGCCCGGTGGAAGGCCCATCCGAACAGGTGGTGGGCCTGGGCGTCGCGCGGGTGCGCGACCGCCCCGGCGACCCACCCGCGCGCGAGTTCGAACAGCTCCTGGACCGACTCCCCGTGCAGGCGGCCCAGGGCCATGTCCACGATGGAGGGGAGGTTGCCCTCGGCGGTCAGGCGTTTCTGCTCCGCGCGCACGTGCTCGGCGTGGGCGAGGGCGAGCACGGAGGGCAGGGGGCTGCCCACGGGCGCGGTGTCGGCGGCGGCTCCGGCGAACGCGAACATCTCCTCGGCGCTGCCGCCCCGGGCGGCCGACAGGGTGCGCGTGCGGACCGTGTGGGCGGGGAACAGGTGGGGCGCGCGGGCGATGATCTCGCGCCAGATCCGGTCCTTCTCCTCCCGGTCCGCGCCCAGGCCCATAGCGGCGGTCTGGAGCCCGGCCCAGGGCGCCGCGTCGTCGGGGCGCAGCCGCGCGGCGGCCTCCAAAGCATCCCCCGCCTCGTGCAGGGCGGCGGAGGCGGCCTTCTCGTCGGCCATGGTCCCGCCGGAGGGCCGGACCAGGGCGCGGGCCAGCAGCGTGTGGCCCAGCCAGAGCATGGTGTCGGCCCGGTCGGCACCGGCCTCCAGGAGTCCGACGATCTCCCCGGGCAGGTCGGCGGCGGCCCTGGCCAGCGCCTCGACCCGCAGTACGCGGGTCTCGGGGTCCTCCCGGCTCTCCACGAGCAGGGAGGCGCCGGCTTCGATGTCGCCCTCGCGGACGGCGTCGCAGGCGGTCCTCAGGACCGGGTCGACTCCGAAGGCCTCCGGTACCAGGTGCGCCCCGATGTCGGCGCCCCGACGCGGCACCCTGGCTGGTTTGCGTACGAATCGCCACATGCGACCGAGCGTAGCGGGCCCTCGGACCCCGGGGCGTCGGGCCCGGGGCGGCCTGGTCGGGAACGCGCGGCGTCGGGCCCGGGGCGGCGCCCCTGTCCCGTGCCCGGAGGCCGCTTCGGGGAGGGCGGTGCGGCACCCTCCCGCCAACGGAGAATAAGGTAAGCCTTCCCTTAACCGCACGCGTGGCGCGGGATCCCCTACGGCTCCCCCACCGCCCGCCGTGCGGCGCGGAGCGGCGCTTCGCGGCGAGTGAGAGGTGTGCGTACGTGAGCATGGGACGAGAGCGCGCGGCGGTCGGCCGCGGGAGGCGCCGGGCCGCAGCGGCGATAGCACTGGCCGTCGCCGTGACCGGGTGCGGAGCCGGGGCCGGGACCGGGGAGGCCGGACAGACCTCCTCCCCCGGCGCGGACGGCTATCCCGTGACCGTCCAGACCCTCCACGGCGGCGTCACGGTCGGGGAGAGCCCGAGCCGGGTCCTGGCCCTGGGCTTCGCCGCGGCCGACGAGGCCCTCTCCCTGGGGGTGACGCCGGTCGCCGTCGCCGCCGACCCCCGGACCCTGGAGACCGCCACCCCCTGGCTGGCCGAGGAGCTGGCCGGGATCGCCGACCCCGGCCTGGTCTCGGCCGACGGCGGGCCCGACCTCGAAGCCATCGCCTCGGTGGAGCCCGACCTGATCCTGGCCGAGACCTACCAGGTTCCGGACGCGGCCACGTTCGAGCAGCTCAACGCCATCGCGCCGACGGTCGCCCCGGACTCCGAGGCCCTCAACGTGGACTGGGACACGCGGCTGCGCACCACCGCCCGGGCGCTGCGCAGGGAGGAGGAGGCCGAGGAGCTGATCACCGACATCGGCGCGGCGTTCGCCGAGGTCGGCGGGCGGGTGCCCGGCATCGGCTCCAGGACCTACCAGTGGGTGCGCGCCGACCCGGGGCAGTACGCCTTCGGCAACGGCTCGGTGCTCGAACTGTTCGGGCTGCGGCCGGCCGACAACCAGGACAACACCCAGACGGGCGAACCGCTGCCCCTGGAGCGCACCGAGGAACTCGACGCCGACGTGCTCATGGTGTGGGCCCCGACCGGGGAGGACCGCGACAGGCTGGCCGATGCCCCCCTCTTCCAGGAGCTGCCCGCGGTCGAGGCCTCGACCGTGTACCACGCCGACCTGGCCTTCGCCAACGCGCTGAACTCCCCCGCTCCCATCGGGCTGGAGTGGCTCAGGGGCGAACTGGAGCCGATCATCGGCCAGCTCTCCTGAGGGCGGCGGGCGGTCGGCCCCCGGCGGTCACGCCCCTGGAGGCGGAGCCGCCGGGGACCCGTCGGCCCCGGCCGCGCGGGCCCGGGCGGTTCCCGGCGGCGCTCCCCCGGGTGCGCCGCCCGCGCCCCGCGCTCAGGGCCGCGTGATGTTGGCCTCCGGGACGATCTCCGGGGCGCCGTGCTGGATCGCGTCCGCCTCCTGGTCGGTGTCCTGCTCCTGAGCCGCGCGCTCGGCCTCGATCCCCTTGCGGTAGTACTCGACCTCCCGCCCGACCTGCTCCTCGCTCCAGTCCAGGGGACCGGCGAGCAGTTCGGCGGCCTCCTCCGCGGCGGCGATGCCCCGGTCCCAGGTCTCGAAGGAGATCCGGGTGCGCCGGGACAGGACGTCCTCCAGGTGGCGGGCGCCCTCGGCCTCGGCCGCGTAGACGATCTCGGCGCGCAGGTAGTCCTCGGCGTGCGCGAGCGGTCGGCCGAGGTCGGGGCGCTCCCGGATCAGGTCGAGCAGGTCGTGGACCGAGGAGCCGTAGCGGCGCAGCAGGTGGGTGACGCGGGAGACGTGCAGCCCCGAGTTCCGGGCCAGCCGGTGGCGCTGGTTGTACAGCGCCCAGTAGCCGTCCGCGCCCACCAGGGGCAGCCGGTCGGTGACCGAGGCCGGGATCCCGTTGCCCAGGCCGTGCGCGACCGCGTCCACCGCGTCCTTGGCCATCACGCGGTAGGTCGTGTACTTGCCCCCGGCGATGAGGACCAGGCCGGGCACGGGGTGGGCCACCGTGTGCTCGCGGGAGAGCTTGGAGGTCTCCTCCGACTCCCCCGTCAGCAGCGGGCGCAGGCCCGCGTACACGCCCTCGACGTCGTCGCGGCCCAGGGGCGTGCGCAGGACCTGGTTGACGTGGTCGAGGACGTAGTCGATGTCGGCCCGGCTCGCCGCGGGGTTCTCCTTGTCCAGGTCCCACGCGGTGTCGGTGGTGCCGATGATCCAGTGGCGGCCCCACGGGATGACGAACAGCACGCTCTTCTCGGTCCGCAGGATCATCCCGGAGGAGGCCTGGATGCGGTCGCGCGGCACCACGAGGTGGATGCCCTTGGACGCGCTGACGTGGATCTGGCCCCGGCCGCCGACCATCTCCTGGATGTCGTCGGTCCACACCCCGGCGGCGTTGACCACCTGACGGGCGCGGACGCGCCGCTCCCCGCCGCCCTCCAGGTCGGCGACGGTGGCGCCGACGACGTGCTCTCCCTCGCGCAGGAACCCGACCGCCTGGGCGCGGGAGGCGATCTTGGCCCCCAGCCCGGCGGCGGTGCGCAGCACGCTGGTGACCAGGCGGGCGTCGTCCACCTGGCAGTCCCAGTACTGGATGGCCCCGGCGAGGGCGCTGCGCTTGAGCGCGGGGAAGACCCGCAGCGCCCCGGACCTGGTCAGGTGGCGGTGCGTGGGCAGTCCCCGGTTGTTGCGCGAGCTCATGGCGAGGGCGTCGTAGAGGGTGACGCCCGCGCCGATGTAGGCGCGCTCCCAGTGGTGGGCGAAGGGGAACAGGAACGGCACCGGGCGGACCAGGTGCGGGGCGATGGTGGTGAGGAGCAGGCCGCGCTCGTGCAGCGCCTCGCGGACGAGCTCGAAGTCGAACTGCTCCAGGTAGCGCAGGCCGCCGTGGATGAGCTTGCTGGACCGGCTGGAGGTGCCCGACGCGAAGTCGCGCGCCTCAACCAGCGCCGTGGACAGCCCGCGCGAGACCGCGTCCAGGGCGATGCCCGCCCCGACGATGCCTCCCCCGACCACGAGGACGTCGAGTTCCTCGTCGGCCATCGACGCGAGCGCCTCCGCGCGCCCCTTCGGTCCCAGCCAGGTGGTAGTCATCGGTCTCCTCCGTCTCGGTGGGTCTCCTCCCAGGCGCATACCCGCCCCGGGCCCCTGTCCATCCGGGAGGGCCCCAGGCTAACCGGGGGCGCTGATCACACCGGGTGTCCGGCACCGGCGTGTCCCGGGGAGTTCGGGCGGGGCGGACCGGGGGCAGGAGGCGGTTCACCTCCTGGGCAGAGCCAGGGCGAGGAGGGCTGCGGCCGCGGTGACCAGCCCTCCGACCAGAGCGGCGGCGCCCAGTCCGGCGCCGCCGGCCCCGGAGGCCGCGTCGGCGACCGCGACCAGCGCGGCCAGCCCGACCGCCCCGCCGATCTGCTGGGAGGTGGACACCGCGGACGAGCCCACGCCCTGTTCGGCGTCGTCCACGGCCGCCCCGGCGGCGGCGAACACGATCGGGTAGGCGGTACCGGCGGTGACGCCGAGCAGGACGACGGCCGGGAGCATCGCCCAGTAGGAGTCGGCCGCGACGGCGGCGGCGAAGAGCACGGTGGTGAGGCCGACCCCGGCGGTGCCCGCGAACAGGGCGCGGCGCACGCCCCAGCGGTTGAGCAGCGGGGGCAGCAGCAGGGCGGAGCCGAGCATGGCCGCGACGCCCTGCGGCAGGAAGCCGAGCCCGGCAGCGAGCGGGCTCAGGTCCAGGGTGGTCTGGACGTGGGTGGTGTAGACGTAGTGCAGCGTGTTGACCGCGCTCATGAGCACGAAGATCAGCGCCATGGTGACCAGCAGGGACCTGTTGGCGAGCAGGCGGGGAGGCAGCAGCGGGTCGGCGGAGCGGCGTTCGACCAGGAGCAGGGCGACCAGGGCCAGGAGGCCGAGCAGGACGGCCCCGGTGCTCTGCCACGAGGCCCAGCCGACGCTCTGTCCCCGGGAGATGCCGAGGACCAGCAGGAGAGATCCGGCGGTGACCGCCACCGCGCCGGGGGCGTCGAACCCGGTCAGGCTGGGGCGGCGGCCGTCGGCGGGCAGGGCGCGGGGCGCCAGGAGCGCGACGGCGAGCAGGAGCGGGACCAGCGCCCAGAACACCGAGGGCCAGCCGAAGGCGCTGGTGAGGACGCCGCCGACGGCACCGCCCGCGAGGGCGCCGAAGGCCCCGGCGGTTCCCCACACGGCCATGGCGCGGACGCGTTCGGGTCCGGTGGGGAAGACGGAGCCGACCAGGGCGAGGGTGGCGGGGAAGAGCGCGGCGGCGCCGAGGCCCTGGGCCGCGCGGGCGGCGACCAGCGCCGCGGGGTTCCAGGCCAGGGCGCCGACGACGGAGGCCGCGCCCATGAGCACGGCTCCGGCGACGAGCACGCGGCGGGCGCCGAGGCGGTCCACCGCCCTGCCGCCGAGGAGCAGGAACCCGCCGTAGCCGAGGGCGAAGGCGTTGACCACCCACTGGAGCGAGGACGGGGTGAAGCCGAGCGCGGCGCCGATCTCGGGCAGGGCGATGTAGACGATGTTGAAGTCGACCGAGAGGGCGAAGTGGGCCGTCGCCAGGAGGGCGAGCGCGAGCGTGCCCCGGCCCCGCGGGGTCGGGGGCACAGCGGAGGGGGACGGTGCCGTGGGCGTGTCCGGGGCGGCGGCGGGGTCGGGTGCGTCCCGGGGGACGGCGGTCCCGGGCGTGCCGGGGGCGACGGCGGGACCGGTTGGGGCCCGGGAGTCGGTGGACGCGGGGACGCCCGGGGGCTGGGCGGTCTCGGGGGCGGTTCGCGGCGCGGCGGGTTCGGTGGAGGACATGGGTCCGCTCTCTCCATGGGCCGAAGTTAGTTCAGCACTGGAATGTTCAGCACGAGAGTAAGTCCATTTACTTCAGTGCGCAACATTCCAGCGTGGTAATATCTGCGCATGAGTGGACACGAGTGCCTCGACACCGCCGAGGAGCGCACCTGGGACGCCGCCACGCTGGCCTTCCGCCTGCTGGACCAGCGCGTGGAGCAGGACCTCCAGGAGGAGGTCGACCTGCCCCTGACCTACTACGAGCTGCTCGTGCTCCTGTCCAAGGCCGACCACCGGTCGCTGCGGATGAGCGACCTGGCCGAGCTCACCCACACCCGGCCCAGCCGCGTCTCGCACGCGGTCAGGAAGCTCTCCGAGGCCGGCCTGGTGGAGCGCGTGCACTGCGAGCAGGACCGCCGCAGCTGGTTCGCCGTGCTCACCGACGCCGGACAGCGGATGCTCGACGAGGCGGGCGCGCGGCACGTGCGGAGCATGCGGGACAACCTGTTCGACGTGCTCAGTCCGCGGCAGCAGACGCAACTGCTCGACATCGGCCGGACCCTGCTCGCCCGGCTCGCCCCGGAGAGCGCCCTGGCCGGGGAGAAGGCCCCCACGCGCCAGGAGGTCCGCGCGCAGGGCTGACCGGGGCGGACGGCGGGTTCCCCCGAACTCCAGGAGACCACGGCGGCCGCCCCCGCGCACAGCCCCTCGTGCCGCCTGTGGACACCCCCCGGGAGGCGCGGCGCCCCCGCGGCGGGCCGGGGACGGCCCGCCCGCGGGGGCGGTAGTACGGTCAGGCCGCGGGGACGGCCGTACGGTCAGGCCGCGTCGGCGTAGGCGTGCGCGTAGGCCAGGACGTCGGCGACGTACTCGTCGGACTGGTTGTACTCCAGGATCGCCGCCTCCCAGTCCGCCGCGACGGTCAGGTCGCGCTCCTCCGCGCACAGGTACCGGGCCGCGGCGAGCGCGGCGTCGTCGATGTTGTGCGGGTCGGGGTCGTTTCCGGACGGGGAGTCGCCCCAGCGCTCCCAGGTGTGCGGGATGAACTGCATCGGGCCGATCGCCCGGTCCCACTCGGTGTCGCCGTCGTAGCGGCCGCCGTCGGTGTCCGGGATGGCCCGGGTCCGGTTGGTGCCGTCCAGCGGGATGCCGATGATGTCGACGGTGGTGTTGCCGTCGTCGCCGATCTCGCCCCCGGCGTAGGTGCCGTGGTGCGACTCGATGTAGCCGATCCCGGCCAGGGTGGGCCAGGACAGCTGGCAGGAGGGCTGGTCCCGGGCGACCGTCAGCTGCGCGCCCGCGTACCCCTCCAGGGCCCGGCGCGGGATGCCGGTCGCCTCCGACACCTGGTCGAGCCACTCGGCGCTGGGGCGCTCCTCCACGGCGGGGGTCTGGCGCTCGTCGGCGCCCGCCTCCTCGGGGGCGGGGTCGCCCTCCTCCGGGGCCACGTCCGCGGGCTCCGGCGGACCGGTGAGCTCGTCGTGGGGCGGGGTCTGGATCGTGCCCGCCGGGGGCTCGACGCCCGAGGCGCTGGGCGGCGGCCACTCGTTGAACGCGTCGGAGATCCGGTTGACCAGCACGACCACTCCACCGGTCAGCAGCAGGCACGCCGCCAGCGTCACGCAGACGGCGGCCAGCGGGCCACGACTCCGGCGCCCCTCGGCCCCGGACGCGCGTCGTTCACCCATGGGCTCTCCACATCGTCAAGGAAACATCAATTCCACATCACGCCGGAACCAAAGTACGCGACCGGCGACGCCTCGCAACCGGCGCCCTCGGGCACGGGGGTCGCCGCGCGGCGGGGCCGCGCACGCGAAGGGCCGCGCCGGCCGGGGCCGACGCGGCCCTTTCAGGTCCGTGTCCTGGGCGAACACACCCCTCTAGTGCGGGTTGACCACGACCTCGACCCGCTGGAACTCCTTGAGGTCGGTGTAGCCGGAGGTGGCCATCGTGCGACGAAGAGCACCCATGAGGTTCATGGAACCGTCGCTGGTGGAGGCCGGGCCGTGCAGGATCGACTTCAGGTCGCCGATCGTGCCGACGTGGAGGCGCTCGCCGCGCGGCAGCTCGTTGTGGTGCGCCTCGCTGCCCCAGTGGTAGCCGCCGCCGGGCGCCTCGGTGGCGCGCGCGAGCGGGGAGCCCACCATGACCGCGTCGGCGCCGCAGGCCAGGGCCTTGGCGATGTCGCCGCTGCCGGTCATGCCACCGTCGGCGATGACGTGCACGTACCGGCCGCCGGACTCGTCCAGGTAGTCGCGGCGGGCCGCGGCCACGTCGCCGATGGCGCTGGCCATCGGCACGGCCACGCCCAGCACGGAGCGGGTGGTGTGGCCCGATCCGCCGCCGAAGCCGACCAGCACGCCCGCGGCGCCGGTGCGCATCAGGTGCAGCGCCGCCGTGTAGGTGGCGCAGCCGCCGACCACGACCGGCACGTCCAGCTCGTGGATGAACTGCTTGAGGTTGAGCGGCTCGGCGCGGCCGGACACGTGCTCGGCCGACACCGTGGTGCCGCGGATCACGAAGATGTCCACGCCCGCGTCCACGACCGCCTTGTGGTACTGGGCGGTGCGCTGCGGCGACAGCCGGGCGGCGGTGACCAGGCCCGCGTCGCGGATCTCCTCGATCCGGCGGCCGATCAGCTCCTCCTGGATGGGCGCCGCGTAGATCTCCTGGAGCCGCTGGGTGGCGGCGACGTCGTCGAGCTCGCGGATCTCCTGGAGCAGCGGCTCCGGGTCCTCGTAGCGGGTCCAGAGCCCTTCGAGGTCGAGCACGCCGAGGCCGCCCTGCTCGCCCACGGCCACGACGGTCCGGGGCGAGGACACGCTGTCCATGGGGCTGACCACGAGCGGAGTCTCGAACCGGTAGGCGTCGATCTGCCAGGCGATGGACACCTCCTCCGGGTCCCGCGTCCGCCGGGCGGGCACGATCCCGATCTCGTCGAGCTCGTAGGCCCGGCGTCCGTTCTTGCCCAGCCCGATCTCCACCTGAGCCAACGTTTCGATCCCCTCTGACGTGCCTCGCCGGACGGTCTACCGGCGCGTTTCCTGCCGCCGTGAGTCTATCGACCCCGGAGGCGGGCGGCGCCGGGCCGCCCGGCCACCGCGTCAGCGGGCGTTGTAGTTGGGCGCCTCGACCGTCATCTTGATGTCGTGCGGGTGGCTCTCGCGCAGACCGGCGCTGGTGATGCGCATCAGCTGGCCGCGCTCGCGCAGCTCGGCCACCGTGCGGGTCCCGGCGTACCACATGGACTGGTGCAGACCGCCGACGAGCTGGTGGGCGACCGCCTGGAGCGGGCCGCGGAAGGGCACCTGGCCCTCGATGCCCTCGGGGACCAGCTTGTCCTCGGTGGCCACGTCGGCCTGCGCGTAGCGGTCCTTGGAGAAGGAGCGGCCGCGCATGGCGCCGAGCGAGCCCATGCCGCGGTAGGCCTTGAACTGCTTGCCGTTGATGAAGATCAGCTCGCCGGGGCTCTCCTCCACGCCCGCGAGCAGGCTGCCGAGCATCACGGTGCTGGCACCGGCCGCGATGGCCTTGGCGATCTCGCCGGAGTACTGGAGCCCGCCGTCGGCGATGAGCGGGACGCCCGCCGGGCCGCACGCCTTGGCGGCCTCCAGGATGGCGGTGAGCTGCGGCGCGCCCACACCGGCCACGACCCGCGTGGTGCAGATGGAGCCCGGGCCCACGCCGACCTTGACGGCGTCGGCTCCGGCGTCGATGAGCAGCTGCGCCCCGGCGCGGGTGGCGACGTTGCCCGCGACGATGTCGGCGCGCGAGTTGGCCTTGAGCTTGGCGATCATGTCCGCGAGCCCCGAGGAGTGGCCGTGGGCGGTGTCCACGACGATGAAGTCGACACCGGCCTCCACGAGCCGCTTGGCGCGCTCCTCGGCCTCGGCGCCCACGCCCACGGCGCCGCCGACGACGAGGCGGCCGTCGGCGTCCTTGGTGGCGTCGGGGTACTGCTCGCTCTTGATGAAGTCCTTGACGGTGATCAGGCCGCGCAGCCGGTTCTGGCCGTCGACCAGCGGCAGCTTCTCGACCTTGTGCCTGCGCAGCAGGTCGAAGGCCTGCTCGCGGCTGACGCCGACGGGAGCGGTGACCAGGTTCTCCGTGGTCATCACGTCGCGGACCAGGCGGTCGCGGTCGCTCTCGAAGCGCATGTCCCGGTTGGTGACGATGCCGACCAGGGTTCCGGCGCCGTCGGTGACGGGTACGCCGGAGATCCGGTAGTGGGCGCACAGGCGCTCGACCTCGGCGAGGGTGTCCTCGGGCTGACAGGTGACCGGGTCTGTGACCATGCCCGCCTCGGAGCGCTTGACCAGGTCCACCTGGCTGGCCTGGTCCTCGACGGAGAGGTTGCGGTGCAGGACGCCCGCGCCGCCCTGGCGGGCCATCGCCACGGCCATGCGGGCCTCGGTGACGGTATCCATCGCCGCGGAGAGCAGCGGGATGCGCAGCGTGAGGTTGCGGGACAGGCGGGTGGTGGTGTCGACCTCGCCCGGCTGGAGATCGGAGTAGGCCGGGACCAGCAGGACGTCGTCGTAGGTCAGCCCGGGGGGAAGCAGTTTGTCCCCGTAGTCGCTGTACTCCTGGCTCTGGCCCATGACACAACCTCCGCTTTCCCGGCACACCTGCGCGGTCTCGCCCTCGCGTGTCGTCTCATCCTAGGTCGTGGTCCCGTGCTCCCCCGGTGGAACGGGGTGTTTGACCCGTCACCCCGGGCTGAAAGTGACCAGCCTCACGGTTTGCGCGATCCCCTCCGCGCCCCCGTTCCGCACGCGGGACCTCCTACGGCCCAGGGGTTCCGGGGTCCTACCCCGCCTCCGCCGCACCCGGGCGAGAGGGGACGGTGGTCGGAGCCGTTCCGAGCCGTCGCCGCGGCCCCGGGGGCGGTCGCCGCACAACGGGTCACATGAGGTGGTCACCCCATGACCCGATCCGTGGCACGCGCCTCGGGAAACGGGCGGCACTAGGGGCGGAGGTAGCCCGACGGCCCGAGGGCGCGGCAGTACCCGCGTACGCGGGGGCGGTCGGGGCACCGGCGGCGTCCGGGCCGGGGGCGTCCGGAGTGCTCAGGGGACGAGGCGGTTCGCCACGGCCACCTGCCGAAGCCGAGCAATAGCTCGGTGCTGGGCAACCCGTACCGCTCCCGCCGACATTCCAAGGACATGTCCCGTCTCATCCGCCGTAAGTCCTGCGATCACCCTCATGACCAGCAGTTTGCGCTGTTGTTCGGGCAGCTCGTCGAGAAGCTCCCGGGCCCGCTGGGCCTCGATCACCCGCACGGCCGACTCCTCGGGCCCCGGGCCCTCGTCGGGGCGCTCGGGCACGGAGTCGGTGGGCACCGTCTCGACCCTGCCCGCGCCGCGCAGGGTGTCGGCCACCTTGTGGGCCGCTATGCCGAACACGAAGGCCGCGAAGGGGCGGCCGCGGTCCTGGTAGCGCGGTATCGCCGAGAGCAGGGCGATACACACCTCCTGGGCCACGTCGTCGGAGTAGTGGGCCAGCCCCGAGACCCGGGCCAGGCGGGCACGGCAGTACCGGACCACCATGGGGCGGACCTCGCGCAGCAGCGAGTCCATCGCCCCGTCGTCCCCCCGGACCGCCAGCGATCCCAGATGGTTCAACCCCGTGTGGTCCCGTTGCCCCCGGGCGCCTGCATCCGTCACCGTCACGCTAGGAATGATGCCCCCACCGCCGGACTGAACCACTCGGATCGGCAACTACAGAATGGTCACGTTTCGGGAAAATCACCCGAAAACATCTGCGCCGCCGGGGGAAACCTGTGACGTGCGTGATAGTGAGCGGGGGGCGGAGCAAGCGCTCCGCCCCCCGAAGGCCCTCGGCCCCGCGGGCCCTGACGGCCCGGGGACCGGGCGCCGGGCCTAGTGGCTGTGGCCGTGCCCGTCGTCCTCCTCGTCCTCGGGCTTGTCCGCCACCAGGACCTCGGTGGTCAGCAGCATGCCCGCGATGGAGGCGGCGTTCTGCACGGCGGAGCGGGACACCTTGACCGGGTCGAGGATGCCCTGCGAGGTCAGGTCGCCGTAGGTGCCGGTCGCGGCGTTGTAGCCGTGGCCGACCTCCAGCTCCGACACGCGGTGGGTGACCACGTAGCCCTCGGCGCCCGCGTTCTCCGCGATCCACCGGGCGGGCTCGACCAGGGCGCGGCGCACGATCGCCACACCGGTGGCCTCGTCGCCCTCCAGGCCGAGGTCGGCCGAGTCCAGCGCCTTGGAGGCGTGCACCAGGGAGGCGCCGCCACCGGCGACGATACCCTCCTCGATGGCCGCGCGGGTCGCCGAGATGGCGTCCTCCAGGCGGTGCTTCTTCTCCTTGAGCTCCACCTCGGTGGCGGCACCGACCCGCAGGACGGAGACGCCGCCCGCGAGCTTGGCCAGGCGCTCCTGGAGCTTCTCGCGGTCCCAGTCGGAGTCGCTCGCCTCGATCTCCTTGCGGATCTGGCGGACGCGGTCCTCGACCTCGGACTGCTCCCCGGCGCCGTCCACGATCGTGGTGGCGTCCTTGGTGATCGTGACGCGGCGGGCGCCGCCCAGCGCGTCGAGGTCCACGTTCTCCAGGGTCAGGCCGACCTCCTCGGCGACGACCTGGCCGCCGGTGAGGACCGCGATGTCCTGGAGCATGGCCTTGCGGCGCTCGCCGAAGCCGGGCGCCTTGACCGCGGCGACGTTGAGGGTGCCGCGGATCTTGTTGAGCACCAGGGCGCCCAGCGCGTCACCGTCGATGTCCTCGGCGATGATGAGCAGGGGCTTCTTGCTCTGGACGACCTTCTCCAGCACGGGCAGCAGGTCGTTGAGGCTGCTGATCTTGCCCTGGTTGATCAGGATCAGCGCGTCCTCCAGCACCGCCTCCTGGCGGTCGCCGTCGGTGACGAAGTAGGGCGAGACGTAGCCCTTGTCGAACTGGAGGCCCTCGGTGAAGTCCAGGTCCAGACCGAAGGTCGGGGCCTCCTCCACCGTGATGACGCCGTCCTTGCCGACCTTGTCGAACGCCTCGGCGATCAGGTCGCCGATCTGGGCGTCCTGGGCGGAGTTGGTGGCGACGTAGGCGATGTCCGCACGCTCCTCGACGGGGCGGGCGCGCTCCAGGAGGATCTCCGACACCTTGGCGGCGGCGGCGTCGATGCCCTTCTTCAGGGACATCGGGGAGGCGCCGGCGGCCACGCTGCGCAGACCCTCGCGGACGAGGGCCTGGGCCAGGACGGTCGCGGTGGTGGTGCCGTCACCGGCGGCGTCGTTGGTCTTGGTGGCGACCTCCTTGACCAGCTGGGCGCCCAGGTTCTCGTAGGGGTCGTCCAGCTCGACCTCACGGGCGACGGTCACGCCGTCGTTCGTGATGGTGGGGGCGCCGAACTTCTTGTCGATGACGACGTTGCGACCGCGCGGGCCGAGCGTCACCTTGACGGCGTTGGCGAGGCGGTCGACGCCCCGCTCGAGGGCGCGACGGGCGTCGTCCTCGAACTCCAGGATCTTCGGCATGTGGGTGCTTCCTCTTCAGGCCGGTCGAAAGAGAGCATCCCGCCCGCCCGGCTGTACGCCGACCGGTGCGGGATGCGGATGGCTCCGGGCCCGTTGGAGCGGGCCCCGCGGAGGCCTACTTCTCGACGACGGCGAGAAGGTCGCGGGCGGAGAGCACCAGGTACTCCTCGCCGTCGTACTTGACCTCGGTGCCGCCGTACTTGCTGTACAGGACGACGTCGCCGACCTTCACGTCCAGCGGGATGCGGTTCTCGCCCTCGTCGTCCCAGCGGCCCGGGCCCACGGCCAGGACCTCGCCCTCCTGGGGCTTCTCCTTGGCGGTGTCCGGGATGACCAGACCGGAAGCGGTGGTCTGCTCGGCCTCCAGCGTCCGGACCACGACGCGGTCCTCGAGCGGCTTCAGCACGGTCTTGGTGGCGGTCGACACGGTGTGACCTCCCCCTTCAAGGTTTCGGTGTACTGATTTCGGCCCGCACTGGTGCACGGACCGGCTACGAAAAAGGGGCGACCACGGCGGCCTGTCGTCGCGGGTGCCAGACCGGCCTCGTCGCGGTTAGCACTCTACCCCCGAGAGTGCCAGAATGGAAATGTGACCGTGACCCCCGGTCGGGGAGTTCCGCGAGGGGCTCCTCCCGCCGGGGCGGTACGCGGCCGCGTCAGCACACCGCTCCTTCGACGCCCGGGGGGAACCCATGCGCCTGGCCGCCTTCGAGGCCCTGCTCACCGACGCGGGCCGGGAGGTCCTGGCGGGGGTGGACCCGAAGGCCGCCGCCGGGGACCAGCTCGCCGCGGCCTCGCTGCTGCGCGGTGACCCGCGCGTGGCCGCCCTCGACCCCGGTCTACCCGTCTCCGAGCTGGTAAACGCCGTCCTGACCCAGGTCTCCCTGCGCGAACGCGGGCGGGCCAAGTTCGGCGGACTCGCGCCGCGGATGTTCTTCACCCCCAACGGGCTGGAGCAGTCCACCCGGCGCGTGGTGGCCGACTACCGCGCGGAGCGCATGGCCGGGGCGTTCGGACCGGCCGGACCGTCGGGACGGAGCCCGGACGGCGCCACCGCGGGCGACCTGTGCTGCGGGGTCGGCGCGGACCTGCTGGCCCTGGCCGCGCGCGGCGTTCCGGTCGAGGGCGTGGACGCCGATCCCCTCACGGTCGCGGTGGCCCGCGCCAACATCGCGGCCCTGGGCCTGTCCGGGCTGGCCCGGGTCCGCGAGGGCGACGCCTCCGCGACCGCGCCCGGCCGGTACCCGCTGCTGTTCTGCGACCCTGCCCGGCGGGGCGGGCGCGGCCGGGTGTTCGACCCCTCGGCCTACTCCCCGCCGTGGGACACGGCCGTGGACCTGGCCGAGGGGGCGGAGGCGGCCTGCCTCAAGGCCGCGCCGGGCATCCCGCACGAGGCGCTGCCCGGTGACGCGGCGGCCGAGTGGATCTCGGTGGACGGGGAGCTGAAGGAGACCGCCCTGTGGTTCGGCGCGCTGGCCGACGGGCCGCGGCGCCGGGCGACGGTGCTGCACGAGCGCGAGGGGCTGCTCGCCCGCGAGGGCGCGGTGGCGCACCTGGACGCCGACCCCGGCCTGGGCCCGGCGCCGGTGGCGGCGGCCCGGCGCTACCTGTACGACCCGGACCCGGCCGTGGTGCGCTCGCATCTGGTGGCGGAGGCGGCGGCGCGGGTGGACGGCGCCCTGCTGGACGAGCGGATCGCGTACTTCACGGCGGACAGGGCGGTGCTCTCGCCGCTGTGGCGGGTGCTGGAGGTGGTGGAGGTGCTGCCGTTCTCGCTGAAGCGGCTGCGCTCGGCGGTGCGCGGCCTCGGGGCGGGGACGGTGACCGTCAAGAAACGGGGCTCGGCGGTGGACACCGAGAAGCTGCGCCGGGACCTGCGCGCCTCGGGCCCGGAGTCGGTGACGGTCGTGCTCACCCGGATCGGCGAGCGGCCCTTCTGCCTGCTGTGCCGCGAGGTCGACGCCCCGGCCCGGGGGTGAGCCCCGGCCCTGGATGACGCCTCGGTCCGGGGGCAAGCCTCGACCCGGGGGGAGCCCCGGCCCGGGACTAGGTGCACCGACCGTGGAGGATGGGGGCATGTACGTCCTTGAAGCCGGTGCCGCACACGCACCCCCGGTCCTGTTGCTGCACGGCGGCGGCGTCGCGGGGTGGATGTGGCGCCCCACGCTGGAACGGCTCGGGGACGCGGCCCGTGTGATCATCCCCGACCTCCCCGGCCACGGGCGCGGCGCGGACGGGGCGTACCGGTCCCACGAAGAGACCGTTCGGACCCTGGTGGGGGTCCTGGAGGAACGCGCGCCGCACGGCGCGCTGGTCGCCGGGTTCTCCCTGGGAGCACAGCTCACGACGCTCCTGGCCGCGGCCCGCCCCGACCTGGTCACCGGAGCCGTCGTGGTGAGTGCCCAGGCCCGCCCCCTCCGGTTCCCGGGCGCGACCCTGGGCCTGCTCGCCGTGAGCGCGCCGCTCGCGCGACGACGGTGGTTCGCCCGGCTCCAGGCCAGGGAGCTGTTCGTTCCCGAGGCGCTTCTGGAGGACTACCTCCGCGACAGCGCCCGCACGAGCCGCGCGACCCTGCTCGCGAGCGTCGGCGAGAACATCCGCTTCACCCTTCCTCCCGGTTGGTCCGACTTCCCGAACCCGGCGCTGGTGATGGTCGGGGAACGGGAGCGGGGCCTGGTGCGCGCTTCGGCGCGCCTCGTCCACGACGCCCTTCCGGGTTCCCGGCTGGTCTCCGTCCCGGGGTGCGGTCACGGCATCCCCCTGCAACGACCCGACCTGCTCGCCGGCGTACTGGCCGACATGGTGTGAACGGCGCGGACCAGGGCCCCCGCGTCCCACGGGGGGCGGGTGCGCCGCCCCCCGACGGGGCACAGGGCCCCCGTTTCCGGGGAGTGCGTGCCGGTGTCCAGGGGCCCGGTTGTCCACAGGTAGGGCGCGGGGCTGGTGGGCCCCGGCGGCTCCGCCCTAGGCTGGAATCCGGGGGCGCCGCGCGCCCCCGCGGGGCGGGTGCGCCGCCCCCGTGTTCGAGTGTCCACCGCCCCGCGACCGGCTCGCAAGGGTTCGTTCCCGCCTGTGGACAGGGTCCGTTCCCGCCCGTGGACAACCGTGGACGAGGTGGCTGGAGTGCACACTGGGGCCGCGGATCACGACATCGGGCCAGATCGTTACCTTCCCCACCCAGATCTTTGGCGGTCCCCTGGGGGAGGAGCGGTGCGTGTCGTTAAACTGGCGGCGCGAATTCTTTCCCTTCTCATGGATTCACCCGGAAGGCCGTGATCGTTGACCCGCCCCCCGCGGTTCAGCCGGAGCACGGGCCTTGCCTCACGTGTATACGCTCAGTCACACTCCAGTCACGATGAGGCCGTACTGGTGCAAAGACACCACCCACCCGGGGACCATCGAGAACCCGAGCCGTCCGGAACCCACCGTCCACTCCTCCCGGACGGGTACGGGAGCGCCAGAAAAATAAGGAGCACCTCGGTGGAACAGACCAATCACAACTTCCTCAACGGAGGAGGTCAGGCGGGGATCTCCGACCGCATGCGTGACCTGCTCTCCCAGGCCGCCCAGGAGCACGTCTCCGAGCAGAAGTCGCAGGGCGCCGTCAGCGAGGAGATGCGCCAGCGCCTGGAGGGCATGGAGTGGCTGCTCCGCGAGCTGCGCGAGCGCGAGCTCACCGCCCTCACCGAGTCGGTCGCCACGGTCAACGGCCGCGTCGACGAGTTCCTCGCCCGGCCGCCGGAGTGGGCGGAGACCCTCGCCGAGCACATCGAGGTCGTCGCCCAGCAGGTCAAGCCCCTGTCGGACCTGCCCTCCCTGCGCGCGGACACCCACCGCATCGCCGGTCACCTGGACACCGCGCTCACCCGCCTCCAGCGGATGGCCGAGACGGGCAACCGCACCTCCGAGCAGGCCAACGAGCTGGGCGAGCGCCTGAACGGGCTGGATGAGAGCCTCGACACCCGCCTGAACGGACTCGGCGAGACCCTCGGCGCCCGCCTGGACGGGCTGAGCGAGACGTTCGGCTCCCGCCTGGACGCCCTCGACACCGCGCTGGCCTCCCTGACCGCCAGGACCGAGGCCGTGCAGGCGTCGCTGTCCGCGCTCTCGGAGTCGTCGGAGAGCCGCCACGAGGCCCTCACCGCCGCGGTCGGCGAGAGCCGCACCGAACTGGCCGAGGCGCTGGTCGGCGGGCGGACCGAGATCTCCGAGGCCCTGGCCGAGGGCCGCACCGAGCTGGCCGAGGCCGTGGCCGCGAGCCGCGAGAGCCTCACCGCCACCGTCAACGAGAGCCGTGAGAGCCTCACCACCGCCGTCAGTGAGAGCCGTGAGGCCCTGGCCGCCGCCGACGCCCGCCTGGGCGAGACCGTCGCGGCCAAGGCCGAGGAGGCCGCCGCCAAGGCCGAGCAGGCCAACGGCGAGCTGCGCACACTCGTGGAGGAGCGCACCGAGCGCCTGCGCACCTCGATGGAGGAGCGGACCGCCGAACAGCACGAGACGCTGCTGTCGCGCCTCCAGGAGAACACCGGCGAGCTGGGCGAGCGCACCGCCGCCCTGGCCGAGGAGCTGGGCGCCCTGTCCACCTCCTCCACCGAGCGCCACGAGGCCCTCGCCGCCAAGCTGACCGAGAGCGTCGGCTACCTCAGCACCCAGGCCGAGGAGAACAACGCCGAGACCACCGCCGCGGTCGCCGACGTCACCGGCGCGCTCGCCAAGCTCCGCGAGGACCACGAGTCCTCGCTCACCGAGCTGCGCACCCACCTGCGCCAGCGCCTGTCCGAGCTCAACGAGCAGATGGAGCTGGGCCGCACCGAGACCCGGGAGCAGGCGGAGGCCGCCTCCGAGCGCCTGCGCGAGGCGGTGACCGAGCGCACCGACGCCCTGGGCGCCCGCATCGCCGAGGACGCCGAGCGCGTCACCTCCGACTTCGCCGAGCTGCGGACGTTCGTCCAGGAGAGCGGCGACCGGCTCGCCACCGAGTCCGAGGAGCGTTCGCGGACGCTGACCGAGTCGCTCACCGAGCGGGTGGAGGCGCACCGGACGGCTCTGGACGAGCGTCTGGAGCGCCAGCGCGAGGCCCTGACCGGCAAGGTCGACAACCACCTGGCGCAGATCACCGGCAAGGTGGACCACGAGCTGGGCCGCCTCACCGACCGCTTCGACACCTTCGAGGGGCACTTCGAGGGAAGCTTCGAGGGGGTCGAGGGCAAGCTCGACCGCATCGACGGCCGCATGGACGGCGTCAACGGCCGCCTGGACGGCCTGGACGGCCGGGTCAACGGTGTCGAGGGCCAGTTCGAGGGCGTCAGCGGGCACTTCGAGGGCGTGGACGGCCGCATGGAGGCCCTCGACGACCGGTTGGAGGCGCTCAACCAGCGGCTCAACCAGCTGCCGCAGACCATGGAGGTCAGCGAGCTGCACCGCCGCCTGACCGAGCTGGTGGAGCGGCCGCAGCTGGACCACACCGGCAAGCTGGACGAGATCGACGAGCACGTCACCTCGGCCGTGGCGCCGGTGCTGCGCGAGCTGAAGCAGCGCCCGGACCGGCACGAGCTGGAGGAGACCGTCACCGAGGCGGTCGAGAACTCGCACGACGACATCACGAAGCGGTTCGCCTCCCTGGAGGAGACGGTGCTCGCCCTGGCCGAGGCGCTGCTGCGCCCGGGCCGGGACGGCAAGAAGAAGCGCCGCCGCGACGATGACGAGGACGACGAGTAGCCGGTAGCGCGGGGTCCGCGTAGACGGTCCGCCCGATGGTCGCCCGGCGACCGCGGGACGGACGCGGGTCGGACGCGGACCGGCGGACGGCGAAGGGGCCGGGGCACCTCGGGTGCCCCGGCCCCGCCGTGTACGGAAACCGCGCCGGTGCGCCGGGGTGCCTCGCCCGGAGCGGACTCCGGGCACCGGTTACGGGCACGGGCGCCGGCACCGGCACCGGCACCGGCACCGGCACCGGCACCGGCACGAGGTCACCCCGGTTCAGAACCCGCGCGCCGCGCCCCCGGCCTCCCCGCCGGGCCCGCTCAGACCGTGAAGACGATCTTGCCGAACTGCTCGCCCTCGGCAATCGCCCGGAAGCCCTCCTCGGCCCGTGCCAGGGGCAGCACCCGGTCGATCTCGGGCCGGATGCCGGTGCGCACGCACATCCGGGCCAGGGCGGCCAGCTCCTCACGGGTGCCCATGGTGGAGCCCAGGACCCGCAGCTGGAGGAAGAACACCCGGTTGAGTTCGGCCGGAGGCGCGTCGCCGCTGGTCGCGCCGCAGGTGATGACGGCACCGCCCGGCTTCAGGGAGCGCAGCGAGTGCGCCCACGTGGCCTGGCCGACAGAGTCGAAGACGGCGTCGACCTTCTCCGGCAGGCGCTCGCCGGTGGGCAGCGCCGCGTGCGCGCCCAGGGAGAGGGCCCTGGTCCGCTTCTCCTCGCTGCGGCTGGTGGCGTAGACCCGGTGGCCCACCTGCGACGCCAGCCGGATGAGCGCCCCGGCCACGCCTCCCCCGGCGCCCTGGACGAGCACCGTGGAGCCCGGCCGCAGGTCGGCCTTGCCGAAGAGCATGCTGTAGGCGGTCAGCCACGCGGTGGGCAGGCAGGCGGCCTCCTCGAAGGACAGCTCCTCCGGCTTGGGCACCAGGTTGGCGCGGGGCACCAGGACCTTTTCGGCGAAGGTGCCGTCGTGGATCTCCGAGAGCAGCGACCGGCGGGGGTCGCGCGTCTCGTTCCCTCCCCCGGCGGCCGGGTCGCCGACGACGCCGTGCACGATGACCTCGTTGCCGTCCTCGTCCACCCCGGCCGCGTCGCAGCCGAGGATCATGGGCAGGCGCTCCTCGCTGAGCCCGACGCCGCGCAGACTCCACAGATCGTGGTGGTTGAGGGACGCGGCCCTGACGTCGACGGTCGTCCACCCCTCACGGGGTTCGGGGTCGGGGCGTTCGCCCGCCTCCAGGGCGGAGACGGGGTCGTCGGGCGCGAAGCGTGCTGCGGTGATAGCGAACATACCCCGAAGCCAACCACGGAGACCGAATCCGGTTCCACCCCCGGGGGCCGAAACGCGCGGGGAGCGGACCGGCCGCTACGGGTCGGTCGGCTTCCTGCCCGCCTCGAAGCGCTCCCGGTACCTGCGCTGCGCCTCCTCCATCACGGCCTCGGAGAGGTAGGCGACCGGCCGCACCCCGCCCAGGAGCGGTTCGTGGTCGGGGCCGTGGGCGACGGTGTCGCCCCGGAGGACCCACCCCACCCGGTCCGGGTCGTCCTCGACCAGTGAGGCGTACTTGCGCACCTGGCGGGAGAGCCAGTCCTCCAGGGGCCGGGTCCACCAGGACTCGGGGGTGAGGACGGTGACCGAGAGACCGGGGAGTTCGAGTTCGCTCTCGTAGTCCTTGCTCACGACGTGGCGGTCCCACTCGGGGCCGTCCGAGTAGCGCAGGTAGAGGCGGTCGTGGCCGCGGACGAGGTCGGCCAGCTCGGACAGGCTGGCGACAGTGGGCAGGGCTGCCGGTGAGCCGTGGTGCTGAGGAGTCGCGTCCATACGGCCCGACTACCCCGCTCGCCGGGGAGGAAGCCCGGCCGCGCGTCAACACGGAGGCAAGGCCGCCGCGCCGTTCACGGGCTCGCGCCCCGCCCCCGGCGCTCCCGCTCCGGCGCGCTCCCCGGCTCGGCCCCGCTCTGCGATGCCGTCGTCCCCGCATTCCGGCGCACTTCCCGTTGCCGTCCCCGGTTCAGGCGCGCTCCCCCGCCCCCGCCACGTCACCGGACCGCAGGAGCGGCGGGTACAGCTCACGGGCGCCGCCGAACCGGTACAGGGCCGCCGGACGGCCCGCCTCCGCCGTGCGCCGCTCCCCCGTGGGCTCGACGAAGCCCGCCGTCCTGGTGACCTTGCGGCGGAAGTTGCTGGGGTCCAAGGAGATGCCCCAGATCACCTCGTACACCCTGCGCAGGTCGCTGATGGTGAAGGGCTCCCGGCAGAAACCCGCGGCCACGGTCGTGTACTCCAGCCGGGACCGCGCCTCCTCGACCGCGTCGGCCAGGATCCGGCCGTGATCGAAGGACAGGCCGAAACCCGGGCCGAGCGCCTCCTCGACCGGCGTCCAGACGGCGTCGGCGGCATCGGTCCCCGCGACGGGGGTGGGCAGGTCCGGCCCCAGCGCCAGGTAGGCCACGGTGACGACCCGCCCCCTGGGGTCACGGCCGGGATCGCCGTAGGCCCGCAACTGCGTCAGGTGCAGTTTGCGCCCGTCCAGCCCCGTCTCCTCGTCCAGTTCACGCAGGGCCGCCTCGTCCAGGCCCTCCTCCGGGCGGACGTATCCGCCGGGCAGCGCGCCGCGACCGAGGAAGGGTTCCTTGCCCCGTTCCACGAGCAGTACGTGCAGGGCGTCGTCGCGCACGGTGAATATGACGAGGTCGACGGTCACGGAGACCGGGAACCTGGGAGTGGCGGGCGCCGCACTGGAACTCATCCCACCAATCCTACTAAAGGTCCACTTGACCAAAAGCATCGCCTCGCTTATGGTCAAGTTGACCAGAAAAAGCCCCCCGGGACGCCGCGGACCCGCCGGAACACACGCGAGGAGCACGCCTTGACGGAGTTCACGCTCGGAGTCGCCAGTTCCCTGGCGGCCACCGCCGCCACCGTCGGGCTGGGATGGCTGCTGTCCCGACGGGTCCGCCGGTGGCTCCTGTCGGCGGCCTCCCGCCTCAGCGGGCTCGGGACTCTGCGGGTCTACCGGCACCAGGACGACGCGAAGCCCGAACTGTCCGAGGAGATCGGCCGGGCACGGTGGCTGCGCGTCATGGTCGGGCGGGGGAACGAACTCACCCGGGACGGCTTCACGCCGTTGTGGAGCGGCGGAGGACGGCCGCCGGGCTCCGTACGGGTTCTCCTGCCCGACCCCCACTCCCCCGGCCCCGGGGGGAACTGGCTGGAACGCCGGGAGAGGGAGCTGATCTCCGTGGACCCCGGGTTCAGCCCCGGGCTGCTCTCCGAACAGGTGCTCGCCAACTTCCACTACCTGGCCCAGGCGTCGAGGGAGGGGGCGAACACCGAGATCCGCTTCTACGACCTGCCGAACCTCTACCGGGTCGTCGCCACCGACAACATCGCCTTCATCACGCTGTACCGAAGCGCCGAACACGGGCGTCACTCGCCGTGTATCGTCGCGCACCGATCGGGCGAGCTGTACGACTTCGCCCTACGGATCTTCGACACCGCCTGGGAATCCGCACGGGTTCCCGGCGACACGCCCTCCCTGGACTCCTGACGGCCTCCGGCCTCAGCCCGCGACCGGGAAGAGCCCCGGGCGGCAGCGGTGCCACCCGCCGCCCGACATCCCCCGACCACTCGTCAGAGGACGCCGCCCCTGCGCGCGGTGTCCCCAAGGAGCCTGTCGTGACCGAGACACCATCACAGAACAACGTACGAGGCCCGGCCCAGCGCGTGGACGCGGCGAGCGTCGATGCGGCCGCGGGCGCGCCCGAGTACGACTCCACCTCACGCCTGAGCTGTGCGGCCTGGACCGACCCCGCCTTCCGCGCCGACGTCCTGCGCGAACGCGTGGAGAACCCCCACCGCACCCTGGCCCGCGAACCCGGCATGGACGCCGCGCGGGTCACACAGGAGTGCGTCCGGGCGAGGAGCGTCCGGGCCACCGCGGGCGCCTGGTTCCTCGGAGCCTGCCTGGTGCTCTGCCTCCTCAGCCCGGCGGTGGGCTTCAGCGCCCTCGTGCTGACCGCCGTCGTCGGCGCCGTGAGCCGTTACCGCGCTGCACGGGGCGCCGAGAGGCCGCGCGGCGGCTGCCTCGTCTGGCTGGTCGGCGCGGTCGTCGTCTACCTGCTGCTGAGCGTGGGTGCCGCGTCCCTGTTCATGGGCGTCGGCGGAGGGGGAGAGTTCGACGCCTCCGACCCCTCGACCGGGTTCCCCGGAAGTTCCGGTGCCTCGTCCGAACTCCCCGAGGGCTCCAGCCTGCTCCCCGCCTGGCTGGGGCTGCTGCTCCTGGTCGGCGTCGCGGTGGGCCTCGGCTGCTGGGTCCGGGCGCGGACCAACAGCGCCCTGGACGCCGTCAGGGCCCGGGCGGAGCAGGCCTGGAAGGGCAGCGGCGTCGGGACCGTTCCGGTGGCCTTCTACAGCGACTTCAAGCCCTTCGTCGGGGCCGGGGCGCGCTACGACTCCTGGCCCGTGACCCTCAAGCTCCTCCCCGACCGCGGCCGGAGCGAACCCGCGCGGGTCCCGGCCGCCGCCCCGTCCACGCCCTCCACCGCCGTCCACGGGACCGAGGACTCCGAGTCTGCGCCCGCCCTCGCCGGGGCCGACCTGGTCGAGCGCCTCTATGCCAGGCTGCGCGCGGAGCTTCCCGCGCTCACCGGAACCGAGGGGGTGCACAGCAGCACCCGGCGCGAGGTCGAGGTGGCCGACTGCGTCTTCCTTCCCGGCATCCGCCAGGACGACGTGGTGGCCCTGGCCCCACGGCTGATCGAGCAGAACCGGTGGCGGCTGCGCAAGGAGTGGGTCCGGGGCTTCGTGGAGGTCTTCCACGAGCGCGCCCGGCACTTCCTGGAAGTCGGGATCAGCATGTGGGAGAGCCAGGTGGTGGTCACGGTCTTCTTGCGCCTGTCCACTCAGGGAGGCCTGCTGCACGTGGAGGGGGAGACCCTGGTCATGCCCCCGATCTCCCCCGAGTACGGGATGCCCGCGGGGCCGCTCCCGACGGGCGCCGACGCCGAGGAGTGGGTCCAGCTGGCGTGGCAGTCCCTGCTCGGCGTCGTGGACGACCTGAGGACCAACCCCGTCGAGGCCCTGGCCTGGGTCGGGTCGCGGAACGCGCTGAGGAAAAACGACCGGCTGCACGCCTGGGCCCGCGAGCACGGGGAGTTCTTCGACTACGCCCCACGGATGGGCGTCCGGGAGCGGGCGGCCACGGACGGCCTCCAGCAGCTCTTCCAGTCCCACGACGTCCGCCGCGTCACCCGGGCCATCCCGGAGAAGGTGCTGGTCTGTGTCCGCGACGTGCTGCGGGAGGCGGGATACGACACCGAACAGGTCGCCCGCATCATCCAGACCTTCAACCACTACGGAGCCCACTTCTCCGGAGGGAAGCAGACCATCACCGGCGGTGACTTCAGCTCGCACAACACCATCAACGAGCCCCCGTCGGACGACGGCGCACAAACGCCCGGCAAGACCGACCAGACCGACTAGCCCACGGACCGGATCCCCGTGGACCGGTCGAGGAAGACAGGTGGAGACAGCGCGATGAACGACAACCACTACGGAGCCCACTTCTCCGGAGGAGAGCAGACCATATCCGGCGGTGACTTCAGCTCGCACACCGTCGTCAACCCAGCGCACCCCGACCGGGCTCCTTCGCACCAGCGCACCGCTGGCCGCGACGGGAACCGGTCCGGCCCTACGGCGGACGCGGTGGTGATCACCGCGCTCGCCAGCGAGTACACCGCCGTGGCCAGGCACCTGTCCGACGCTTCCGGCGAGGTGAACGCACGCGGAACGCTGTTTCGCACCGGCACCCTGAACGGCTTCCGTAGAACCCGCCGGGTCGCTCTGGCCCAGGTCGGGCCGGGCAACGTGGGCGCTGGGGTCCACGTGGAGCGGGCGCTCACGACCTTCGACCCCGGGGTGATCCTGTTCGTCGGTGTCGCCGGAGGGCTCAAGGAGGACGTGCGCCTCGGCGACGTCGTGGTCGCCGACGCGATCTACGACTACGAGACGGGCAAGGACGATGAGGAGGACTTCCGGCCCCGGGCCAAGACGGCGGCGCCCTCGAACGACGCCGTGCAGAGGGCCAGGAACGTGGTCACGGACGGCGGGTGGCAGCGGCGGTCGCTGGCCGCGCCGCGGGTGGACGCGCCGCGGGCCTTCGTCAAGCCGATCGCGGCGGGCAGCACGGTCGTGGGGCACGAGCGCTCACGCACCGCCGAGCGGCTGCGGCGCTACTGCGGGGACGCGCTGGCGGTGGAGATGGAGGGCTACGGGTTCCTGCACGGCGCCTACCTGTCCTTCGGCACCCACGCCCTGGTGATTCGCGGGATCTCGGACATGCTCAGCGACAAGACCCCCGGTTCCGACGACTTCTGGCAGCCGGTCGCCGCTGCCCACGCGGCGGCCTTCGCCTGCGAGTTCCTGGACCTGTTCGGCTCCGAGGCCTGATCCCGGGAGGGGAACCCGTCGGGGCGGCGGCCGCGCGCCGCCGCCCCGGCCGGACTCTGATCGCTGGAGGGAAGCCGAGAAGCTCTTCTCTCTCCTTCTGTTCAGATCAGGCCGACCACGCGGGCCGTTCCCGAGCTGGGGTACTCGCGCAGGAGTACGGCTTCCGGGACTTCCTGGAAGGTCCCCGGGCCCACGAGCTGTTCACTACGCGAGATGCTGAGTACTTCGCTGAGGTCGACCTCGACAGGCAGCGTCATCGCTGTTTCCTGGCTCTCGGAATCCCAGTCGAAAACAGCGACCTCCATATTGCCTTCCTGCTCGGACCACCTCAGCTTGAGCAGGGAGTCCTCCAGGGCGAGCTGGCCGGAGAGGGTACTGCTCAGGCTCTCGTCGTCGGTGACAACAGTCTTCCGCACCTCACCCGAGAAACTCCGCATCTCGAAACGGACCTCCCACTCGCCGTCTCCGAGGTCCTCGGTGCGTACCGCCAGGTACCCGTTGGGAAGGATGCGCAGGACGTAGTCCTCGTTCTAGCTGGGGAGTGAGTCGGAGAGGACCCCACCGCCCTCGGTTCCGATGACGACGGTGCCACGGAGTGATGCCATGTTCTGGAGCACGGCCACATCGCCCACCGGCGCGAAGGTCACCTCTTCGGGAGCGTCGTGGTACTCGTAGTCGCCGTCGAAGTCCTGCCCCTGCACCAGACTCCACCGGACCGCGCCCGTGGCCGTGGCCGTGTCGAGACTGGCCAGCACGGGCTCGCCAGCACCGCACCGGTACACCACGACGACACCGCTCGAAGTGAGAAACCCTCCTCAACGTGCGGATTACCCGAACCGCCCACACACTCCAGGTCATCGTTACGCCAACCCGGTTCCTCTTCCCACGGGTCGAAGGAGACCACGACGCCTTCTGAGCCGCTGCTCCCAGCCGTGACAAGCCCTTCGTCGGCCACCAGGCCCGCCCCCGAGGGACAGGTACCCCGCCTCGGTCTCACCGTGCTCGACGAAGCGCACCTCCTCGCCGGTTCCCGAGTCCAGGAGCGTGAGGGAACCACCCGCGCTCACCGCGACCAGGGATCCGTCCGGCGAGACGGCGAGCTCGGCCTCGGCTTCCAGAAGCCGGTAGCTCCACACCTCCTCTCCGGTACGGGTGTCCAGTTCCACGGCCCCGTCCTGCATGTGCAGCACCGCGCCCGTAGGCATGGGGAGGATCTCCAGGAGCGCGCTGTCCTCCGGTCCTTCCCAGGTCCACGCGGCCTCGGAGACAGTGGTCGGCACGAAAAGCTGTTCGGGTTGGCGTCCGGTCACCTCGTGGGCGACCTCGTATTCGGCTAACCGCCGGGACGAACTCTGTCCGGTGTCCTGGTCAGACAACAGGACGAACCCGCTCACCACCAGAAGGAGCGCGGGAGCGGCCGTAACCACTGACCAGAAGGCTTTCCTGTTCATCATCAACCAGATTTCCCCGCGAAGACACCCTAGTACTCCAGTTGTAAAGCCGATTTGTCATCGTTCCTGAAGTGCCTGTCTGCGGTAGACGACGTGGCGATCGAAATTCCGAACGCCAGAAACAGCGATTTCGCTCCAGCCAGTTTCGAGCGCACCTTCAGCCGACCTTTCTGTCGGAAATTTTCCCAATCCCAACAGTCGGCCTCGATCGCTTACCCACACCAGCTTGCAGTTCCCCCAGCGACAACAACCTAAAATAACGGTGTTGGGGCTCTACACCGACCTCAATCTCACCGTCGATCAGCGGCGAGTCATCGATGTCCTCTGAAGGTCGTTACTCTTCTCTCAAAGAACTGAGCATCTCGTTAACCAAGGTCCTTACAGCAGACGGAGGACTTTGCTCCTCCCAGTTTCTGCAGCTGGTCGCATGCACCGACTCGCCTTGCTCACGGAATTCCAAGATAGAGAAGTCTTCCATTCCCACGTCGACCGATGGGTCCTGAACGAGTTGCCAAGCGCCCTGAACAGCCACTTGGAGATCGATCTCCGCAGGCATAACGAAGACAACCAAGTCGGGGCGGACCTCGTCGTCTTCAAGAGGAACCGGGAACACCTCGCGCAGAGGCTGGTAATCAAAAACCGACGGAACTACATAATCTGCACCCGCAGCCATTCTGGCGCCATCCGCAACAAATGTGTACTCGATATCACCGTTTTGGGAAGCCAGCGCCTGACCCAGCAGATCATCCGTTGCACCGGGAACCGTCGCACCCGACAGGTAGAACATGTCTATGTTTTCGGACGCCTCCGCATCCCACTCCTCTCTCCAGTATTCACCTCCTTTGTCTTCCCCTAGATGCACCAGAGCCTGCCGTACTCCACCATCTTCTGCAAGGCAGTTCAAAGAAGCAATAAATCCTACAGGGACAGGCATCACGTCCACTCCAACAGAGGCATCAAACCGGCCGGTTGCACAGAGAGAACTAACATTTTCCTCCCATGGCAGCTCTCCAGAATCAAGTTCATACGATTCCATGGACATGCCTTCACCTTCAGGAGAGATCCTCATAAAATATTCATCAGAAAAATAATAGTCTCCATCTTGGCCCCCTCCCATCAGGGAATCGGCAGAATGCTCATAAAGACTGTTTCCATTTGATGACTGCAATCCCACAACACTGCCGTTCCCCCAGGGAAGAGCCCCATCTCCAAACTCGCTGGGATCACCTCAGTGGCACAAGAGCAGCTACAGCGGTGGCTCGCACCAGAACTGTGTGGAGGTCGCCGAGGGCTCCGAGCACACCCTGGTCCGCGACACTCAGCACCGCGACCACGGCCACCTCGCCTTCGGAAGCCCCGCCTGGTCCGGCTTCCTCGCCTCCGTCAAGGGCGACCGCTGACCGCATCACACCGGCCCCTGTCCCGCGTTTCCGGGACGGGGGCCTTTTTGTGCCCCATGCCCGGATAGAACCTTTTTTCTTTTTGGCGAGCAAAGTCCTCGCAAGGCTTCTGAGCTGCACCGACGGCCAACTTTCGGGTTCCTCGAACATTACTTCGCCGTAGTTTCGCCAAGCACTCCCGCGATGCCTTACCCTTTTCCCGAACACACAACTGAAAGCACGAATGACCCCGCGACGGTCACTAACCGCCCGGGGCCTTGGCCAGCAACATTGACTTCTTCAACCACAAGGACTTGCCGACATGCGCGATTTTAGCGTGTCCCTTATCCGGCGTGCCCTCGGCCCGCTGATCGCCTTCCTCTCCGCCCCCTGCGGACGCCACTCCACCGTGGCCGGTCGCCGCCGTCGCCGCTCCACCCGCGTCCACCGCCACGCTCCCGCGCCTCTCCCGGCCCCGCTTCCGCCTCCCCGCCTGGCACCGCCCGGCCAGACCGTCCCGGCCGAGGACATCGCCCTGGTCAGGCCCTACTTCGCCGCCCACGAACTTCTGAGCGCACGCGTATCCACGGTCCGGATCCCAGCGCCCCGCAGCGCCGAACCCGCTTCCGAGACGGACGAGGTCCAACGCGCGTTCGCCCTCGTCCAGGAACGCGCCGCCGCCCTGGTCCAGCAGTGGCGGGACGACCCTGGCGGCGACCTGCTCGGCGAACCCGCGCCCCGCTTCGGCGTCGTCCGGCCCACCGAACCCGCCCGCACCCGGCCAGCCCGACCCACCCGCTCCGCCGAGTGGGCCGAACTCGCCTTCCTCGTCCGCACCTGGCACGACCAGCAGCGCCAGGCCGCACCCGCGTGACCCCTTCCCCGCCCCTACGACAACAACAAGGAACGCCGTGCCCAGCGAAGAACACGAGATACCCCTGAAGATCATTCGGAACGCACCGGAGGTGGTCATCCCCCTGCTCCGTGACGCGGTGGGCTTCGAACTGCCCGAGTACACCGAGGCCTCGATGACCTCCTCCGAGTGCACCGACAGCAAACCGCGCGTCTACACCAGCGACGGCGCCGTGGTGCTGCGCAACGGCACCGAGAAGGTCCTGGCCGTGGTCGTGGAGCGCCAGCACAAGCAGGAACAGGACAAGTTCTGGACCTGGCCGGTCTATCACGCCACTGTCCGGGCCCAGGTCAAGTGCCCGACAGTGCTATTGGCGCTGTGCCCCACCGACGCACTCGCCCGGTACTACACCGGTCCGATCCACACCGGGCACCCGGGCGACCACCTCACGCCTCTCGTGGTGGGACCGTCCAACACTCCGGTGGTCGCTGACCCGGAGCAGGCGCGGAGTATGCCCGAACTGGCGGTGCTGTCGGCCAAGGCGCACGGTGACCACGATCTGCGCACGCTGGACGCGGTGATGGAGGCGCTGAACGCCGTGTCCTCCGACCACCGCGCGTTCTACTATGACTACGTACTGGCCGGGCGCTCCGACGAGGCCCGGAAATACCTGGAGGACCTGATGTCCGTGGGAACCTACAACTGGCAGAGCGACTTCGCCCGCGAGTACGTCGGCATCGGCCGCGAGGAAGGTCGTGAGGAAGGCCGTGAGGAAGGCCGTGAGGAGGGCGTCGCGCGCAGTGTGATCCTCTTCCTCTCCTCCCGGGGCTTCGAGGTCTCCGACGAGGTCCGCCAACGGATCGAATCCTGTGACGACCTCGCCACCCTCGAAGGCTGGGCCAGCAAGGCCGCCAAGGTCAACAGCCCCGAGGAACTCTTCGGCTGAGGCCGGGCACCACGACCACGTGTGGGGGGTGGGAAGCCGCGGCTTCCCACCCCCCACACCTCACCCCAGGGTCGGGGGCCAGTAGCGCTCCAGGATCGCCCGCGCCTCCATCAGGGCCTCCAGCACGGCCGCGGCCACCTCATCGGTGTACCGGGGCGTCGGGACCGAGCAGCTCAGGGCGTCCACGGCCGGGTTGTCGTAGCGCAGGGACACCGCCACGCACCGCAGGCCCACGACGTTCTCACCGTCATCGGTGGAGTAGCCGCGCTCGCGGATGCGCGCCAGATCATCCAGGAGCGCGTCCACGTCGGTGATCGTCTCGTCGGTGAGCGCCTCCAGCTTCGCGGGCAGCAGGTCGCGCACCTGCCCGTCCTCGCGCTCGGCGAGCAGGGCCTTGCCCAGGGCGGTGCTGTGCGCGGGCAGCCGTCGGCCCACCCGGCTGAAGGGGCGCAGGTAGTGCCGTGACTCCTGGGTGGCCAGGTAGACGACGTCGCCGCCGTCGAGGCGGGCCAAGTGGACGGTCTCGCCCAACTTCTCGGCGAGGGAGTCCAGGTGGCCGCGCGCCTGGGCCACGCGGGCGTCGGAGTCGATGTAGCCGGTCCCGGTGAAGAGCGCGCGGATGCCCAGCGCGTAGAGGGTCCCGGTGGGGTCGGAACGCACCCAGCCCCGGTTCACGAGCGTCTGCACCAGCGCGTACAGGCTGCTGCGGGGGATACCCATCTCCTCCGAGAGGGTGCGCAGGGTGATCGGGTCCCGGTAGCGCGCCAGGATCTCCAGGAGTTCGACGGTGCGCGCCGCCGACTTGACCTCTCGGACACCGCCGTGACCTTCCGCGGCCGACACTCGACCGCCTCCTTCCTGCTGCGTGCGGGCCGGGTCGGCCCCCCCGGCCGCGGACGGCCCGCCGGGGGCGAGCGAGGACGTCCGCCTCGGGGTCCTCAGTGTAGAACGCCGTTCGCCCGGACACCGTCCCGCGCGCCCCGGAACACGTGGCGAAACCCTTCCGCCACAGGGGTTCCCGCCGTCTGCGCCCCTGCCCTTCCCCGCGTCCGCACCCGCCGCGGCGGAGCGCCCGCCCCCTTCGAAACAAGGCCTGCCATGCTCTCCACCACCCACCCCTCGGCCCCGGGGCGTTCCTCTCCGCGGGCGAAAGCCCCCGCCGCGGCCTGGTCCCTCCCGCCGTGGGCCCTCATCCTCACCGTCGCCCTCGGCGTGGTCCTGCTGTTCGTGCTGGTCCTGTGGGCCAAACTGCACGCCTTCATCGCGCTGCCCCTGGTGAGCGCGGCCGTGGCGTTCGTCGCGGGCCTGCCCCTCAGCAGCATTCCGGGACTGCTCGAAGCCGGAATGAGCGACACCCTCGGCGGCATCGCCATCATCGTCGCCCTCGGCGCGATGCTGGGCCGCATGATGCAGGAGACGGGCGCCGCGCAGCTCCTGTCACAGCGCCTGCTCACCCTCTTCGGTGAGGGCCGCGCACCGCTCGCCATGGGGCTGACCGCGCTGCTCCTGGGCATCCCCTGCCCGCCACGGCCCTGCCCGCCATCGTCCTGGCGTTCATCATCGCCACGATCACGCGCGTGGCCCTGGGGTCGAAGACGGTCGCGATCGTCACCACCGCCCCGATCGTGGCACCGCTCATCGCGGATGCCGGGATGTCGCAGCCCGAGATCGCGCTCGTGGTCATCGCGATCGCGGCGGGAGGGACGGTGCTCTCGCACGTCAACGACTCCGGCTTCTGGCTGATGAACCGCTACCTCGACATCGACATCAAGACCACCCTCAAGAGCTGGACCGTGATGGAGACCCTCATGGGGTCCATCGCGTTCCTGATCGCCGCCGCCATCAGCGCGGGCCTGGCGCTGGCCGGGTGAGGGACGACGACGTGACCGCCCCGGCCCGGCCCGCAGGAAGCGTCTGCGGGCCGGGGCGGTCGCGTGTCGGGCTACACCGCCAGCGGGGAGCTGACCGGCAGGGAGGTGTCCGTGGCCAGGTCCAGCGCGGACGCGGGCAGGCCCGCCGCCACGACCTCGGCGCCCAGGGCGGCGATCATCGCGCCGTTGTCGGTGCACAGGCGCGGGCGCGGGACGCGCAGTTCGACGCCCGCCTCCCGGCAGCGCTGCTCGGCCAGCGCTCGCAGCGCCGAGTTCGCCGCCACGCCACCGCTGATGACCAGCGTGCTCACGCCGTGCTCCACGCAGGCGTCCACCGCCTTGCGGGTGAGCACGTCCACCACCGACTCCTGGAAGGCGGCAGCGATGTCGGCGACCACCAGGGGCTCGCCCCGGCGGTCGGTGTCCTCCACGTGGCGGGCCACGGCGGTCTTCAGGCCCGAGAACGAGAAGTCGTAGGTGCCGTCTCCCCACTTGCCGCGCGGGAAGCGGATCGCCTTGGGGTCGCCCCGCTGCGCCGCCTTGTCGATGGGCGGACCGCCCGGGTAGGGCAGGTCGAGCAGGCGGGCCACCTTGTCGTAGGCCTCGCCGGCGGCGTCGTCCACGGTGTCGCCGAGCGAGACCACCTCGGTGGCCAGGTCGTTGACCAGCAGCAGCGAGGTGTGGCCGCCCGACACCAGAAGGGCGATCGAGGGCTTGGGCAGCGGGCCGTGCTCCAACTGGTCCACGGCCACGTGGCCCACCAGGTGGTTCACGCCGTAGAGCGGCTTGCCCAGGGCCATCGCGTACGCCTTGGCGGCGGACACGCCCACGAGCAGGGCGCCCGCCAGGCCCGGGCCCGCGGTGACGGCGACGGCGTCCACGTCCGACAGCTTGGCCCCGGCCTGGTCCAGCGCCCGGTGCACGGTCGGGGTCATCGCCTCCAGGTGCGCGCGGCTGGCCACCTCGGGCACCACGCCGCCGAACCGGACGTGCTGGTCCACGCTGGAGGCCACGGCGTCGCCGAGCAGCTCGCAGCCGCGCACCAGGGCCACGCCGGTCTCGTCGCAGGACGTCTCGATCCCCATGACCAGCGGCAGGTCACTCATGGTTCCCCTCCTCGGCGACGCGCCGCATGACGAGCGCGTCCGCCCCGTTGTAGTAGCCGCGCCGCACACCGATCTGCACGAAGCCGAACCGGCCGTAGAGCCTCTGCGCGCGCGGGTTGTCCGAGCGCACCTCCAGGAACACGTGGGTGACGCCGCGCCGCGCCGCCTCGGTGAGGAGTTCGGTGAGCAGCGCGCTGCCCACGCCCCGGCCCCAGACCTGCTCGGAGACGGCCATGGTCTGCACGTCGCCCTCGGGCGGGACGGCGCGCAGCCCCGCGTAGCCGACGACGGCGTCCCCGGACACCGCGACCAGGTAGTGGCGCGTGGGCTCGGCCAGCTCGTCCCTGAGCATGCCCTCGCTCCAGGCGTCGAGGGGGAACAGGGCGTGTTCGAGGTCCATGACGGCCGCGACGTCGTCGGGGGTCATCGCGCGCAGGCTCACGCCGGTCAGGCCCGGCGGCGGGGTCACTTCACCCACTGGCGCACCTTCTTCGGGGCACCGGGCTCCACCGCGTCCGGGCGGCGCAGGTAGAGGGGGTTGGGCGCGGGCAGCTCCTCACCGCGGCCCAGGCGCAGCAGGGCCAGCTCCGCCATGGCTGCGGCGTCCGGGTGCAGCGGGTCCGGTGCGGCCGAACCGGCGCCGAGCACGTCGGCGTACATGCGGGCGCCGTCGCCGACCAGCGCGAGCCCGCCGGTGTCCACCTCGGCGGGGCGGTCGACGCGCACCTCGCCCACGCGGGTGAGCCGGTCGTCGTAGCGGGCCCAGAACACCTCCTTGCGGCGGGCGTCGGTCATCGCGACGAAGGGTTCGGTCCGGCCGGTGGCGAAGGCCAGCGCGTCCAGGGTGGTGAGGCCGTGGCAGGGGACGCCGAGGGCGTCGGACAGGGCGTGCGCGGTGGCCAGCCCGACCCGCAGGCCGGTGTAGGGCCCGGGGCCGATGCCGACGGCGATGTGGTCGAGGTCGGCCAGGACGATCCCGGCCTCCTCGGTGAGCCGGGCGATCGTGGGGCCGAGCAGTTCGCCGTGGCGGCGGGCGTCCACGGAACCGGCGCTGGCGCGCAGCGTGAAGGAACCGTCGGCGCCGGTCTCGCCGATGGCGGCGGTGACCGCCGGGGTGGCGGTGTCGAAGGCCAGGAGGAGCACGGGTGACCGCCTATCGGGGCCCGGCGGCGGTGCCGGGCAGGTCGGCGCCGGTCCACCGGGCGCCGACCGCGCGCAGGTGGACGGAGCGGGTGTCGTCGGGGTGGCGTTCGATGCGGATCTCCAACCGGTCGTCGGAGAGCCCCTCTGCCACGCCCTCGCCCCACTCCACCACGGTGACGGAGTCGGGCAGGGTCATGTCCAGGTCGATGTCGTCGATCTCGCCGGGCCCGCCGAGCCGGTAGGCGTCTACGTGGACGAGGTCGGGGCCTCCGGTCAGGGAGGGGTGGATCCGGGAGATGACGAAGGTCGGGGAGGTGACCGATCCGCGCACGCCCAAGCCCTCGCCCAGGCCCTGGGTGAGGGTGGTCTTCCCCGCGCCGAGCGGCCCGGACAGGATCAGCACGTCGCCGGGTCGGGCGAGGGCGGCGAGGTCGCGGCCGAGGGTGCGCATGGCGTCGTCGGTGGCCGCGGTGACCTCGCGGACGGTGGCCGCACCTGGAGTGGTTGCTGTCGCGTCTGTCATCAGATTCGCTGCTCGTGGTCTGGGTGGATGGTGGATCGCGGCGCGCCGGGTCAGGGCGTGTGCGGGCGGGGCCGGATGGAGCGCGCCCCCTTCCACCCAGGTTAGGCCGGATGGAGGAGGTCTGTGACCGGATCGCGATGACCGGTCAGGCTCCCGCCTCCGCTCAGGCCTTCCCGCCGACGTACTCGCGCGGGACCCGGGGCCCCACCCGGGTGACGATCTCGTACGGGATGGTGTCCAGGATCCGGGCCCAGTCCTCGGCGGTCGGGGTGTCCGGGTGGTCCCCGGGGTCGCCGAAGAGCACCGCGTACTCGCCGGCCTCCACGGCGTCGTCGCCGACATCCACAACGAACTGGTCCATGCAGACTGTTCCCGCGATGGCGCGGCGGCGTCCGCCCAGGAGGACGGGCCCCCGGTTGGTGGCGGCGCGGGGGACCCCGTCGGCGTAGCCCAGCGGCACCAGGGCCAGGGTGGTCTCCCTGTCGGTCACGTAACGGTGGCCGTAGGAGACGCCGCTGCCCTCGGGGACGCGCTTGGTGAGGGCGAGCCGGGAGCGCAGCGTCATCGCGGGCCGCAGCCCGGTCCCCGTGAGTCCGGGGATCGGGGACAGGCCGTAGCTGGCGATCCCGCCCCGGACGAGGTCGAAGCGGGCCTCGGGGAGGGTGAGCAGCGCGGCCGAGTTGGCGATGTGCCGGACCTCGGGGGTCAGGCCGGCCTTGTCCGCGGTCTCCAGGGCCTCGTGGAAGCGGGAGAGCTGGCGCGCGACGGAGGGGTGGCCCGGCTCGTCGGCGCAGGCGAAGTGCGACCACACGCCGGTGACGCGCAGGTGCCCCTCGTCCTCGGCGCGGGCGGCGGCCTCGGTCAGGGCGCCCCAGTCGGCGGGGCCCGCGCCGCCGCGGTTGAGGCCGGTGTCGGCCTTGAGCTGCACACGGGCGGTGCGGCCGAGGCGGCGGGCCTCGGCGATCACGGTGTCCAGTACCGCGCGGTCGCTCACCCCGAGGTCGACGTCGGCCTCGACGGCCTCCGCGACCGGCTCGCCGGGCGGGATGATCCAGGCCAGGACGGGCAGGGTCAGTCCGGCGCGGCGCAGTCGGAGGGCCTCGCCGATGAAGGCCGTGCCCAGCCAGGTCGCGCCGCCCGCAATCAGGGCGCGCGCTGCCGGGAGCATGCCGTGCCCGTAGCCGTCGGCCTTGACCACACCCATGAGCGGGGTGCCCCCTGCGGACTCGCGGAGCACCCGCGCGTTGTGGGAGATCGCGTCGAGGTCGACGCGGGCGTGCGCGAAGTGAGACATGTACTCCAGTGTTCCACGTACGCGGGACCGGAGCGGAGCAACGCCGGAACGCGCCCGGGGAGGGGCCCGACACGCCGGGGAGGGCGTGACCGTTTTTCGCGGCGCCCCAGGGCGTCCCGCGTGACCAGGCACGATGCGGGTTTTCTCGGTCACCCGTAGTACATGGGTGCATGCGGGGTAGGGGATCGGCCCAGAGGCACAGTATCTGGGGGTACTGGCATGACCGAGATAGGTAGCGAACGACCCGTCAACACCACGAGGCTGTGGTACGGAGGGATGGCCACCGCCGTGGTGGCGGCGCTGGTGATCTTCGCGGGCGCCCTGGTGTTCCGTGGGGTGTTCGGGGTTCCGGTGCTCGCACCGGAGGACGCGGGGGCACTGGGCGACGCGAGCACGGTGGTCTACGCGCTGATGGCCGCCGTGGCGGCGCTGCTGGCCACGGGGCTGATGCACATGCTGCTGCTCAGCGCCCCGCGGGCGATGAAGTTCTTCGGGTGGATCCTGGGGCTGGTCACGGCGATCGCGGCCGTCGCCCCGTTCAGCGAGCCCGTGGACACGTCGAGCCAGGTCAGCACGTCCGTGATCAACCTGGTCACGGGCATCGCGATCATCACCCTGCTGCGGAGCGTGGGGCGCGCCTCCACGCTGAGCGGCCGGACCCCGGGCGACGCCCGGACGGCGTACACGACGCACGAGGCGACCGTGAGGCCGGTCGGAGAACCCGAGCCGGAACCCAGGGACGAGACGCAGGCCGTGGATCCCAGGGAGCCCGTGCAGGGCGAGGAGCCCGCCTTGCGGCACGAGGGCATCCTGCCCGACGTGAAGCAGGGCGAGTACCGCAGGAAGCAGGTCCGCGCCCAGGAGATGGACGCGGAGGCGGAGGAGGCCGGGCGGGACCGGCACGGCCGCCAGGCTCCGGGAGACCAGCACGCCGGGTGACCGGTACGCCGGGCGGCCGACGCACCGTCGGGGCGGCCCGCCGTACGGCCCCGGCGAGCGACCGGACCGGGTGACCCGTGAACCCGGGAACCAGAGCGGCGCCCCCTGACCCGAGGCGCACGAGGGGGCGGAGCCGAGCGGCTCCGCCCCCTTCCGCGTGCCCGGGGCCCGGGCGGGAGGCGTGCCCGTCAGGGGCGGAAAGCCCGTCCGGCGGGGGGTGCGAGGCTCGCCCCGTAGAGGGTGGAGACTCGCCCGGCAGGGGGCGGGAGCCGACGCGACGAAGCACCGCCAAGCGGGGCACATGACCGCAGACGACCCGAAAACGTCACCCGATCCGCATAACTCGCCATCCTCCCCTTTTCTGGCAAAGAAGAAAAACAATTCCCATCGGGGCGAACCAGGGGCGCACGAAGAAACCACCGGCGAAAACTGCGGCGGGCGTTTCGAGGCGCGCAAGCGCGGGAAAAAACAAAGCACAGGAAAGGCGGGGAAAAAGAAAAGGGGAACCGCCGAAACCGCCCTCCGGAGGCGCCGCGCCCGCCCGCGCGCCTCGAAGCCCGAAAACCCCGCCCCTTCTGCCGCTTCCCAGCTCTCCCCCACTCCCCCAAGGCCCCGGAGGACGCTGTCGGCCAGCGGTCGGTGCCCGTACGCGGCACGACCGCGGCGAGCCGCCCCGCGTCGGCCGTCCTCCGGGGCCGCGAAGCGGAGATCCGGCCGCGTCCCCGCCCTCCAGGACCGGCCGGATCTCCTTTTCCGCAAAAGGATGACAAGGGGCACCAGGGGTTCCGGTGTTTCCACCCGGGAATCGTTTTTCCGACCGCCGCACGGCCGAACCGATGGGTGTTCGGACGCACCGGACCCGCGTTCTTCCTTTCGGGGGCTTCTTCCCTTCCGCGGCACCCGTGTAGCGTCCGCGGTTCCGGCGCGGTGGCCGCCCCGGGATGTTCCCGACACTGGGCCCGGGGCCCGTACGCCGCCCGCCGCGCACCGCGCACCGCCTGCCGCGTGGGACGGCCGTGGTCCCCGGCCGGGAGCGGGGCAGGGATCGGGTGCGTCGGATCTGGCCGCATCCGGCCAGGTCCGGATGGCACACCGCACGTATCCGGATGGTTCGGGAACGTCCGCTCTCCACCCGCACTGCTCCCGACCTGGTCTCACCTCCGTGGCGGGTGGCGATCCCCGGCCCGACGGCGTCCGCACCCGCCCCGGCGGATGTCGGTGGAACGCCCCACAATGGAACCATTGCCTACATTCCGCACGTCGGTACACACCGCATGGTGAGTGCCTCCGAGCGGGGCGGCGGAGAGGGCAGGGGAGGAGAGAACGACCGGTGAAGTTCGACATCGTGCACCTTGACCAGGACGGGGAGGCACCCCCGCCGCGAACGCCGGTTCCGGAGGAGGTTCCCGACCGGGCGGAGCGACCGTCACCGCACCCCGGGCTCAGGATCCAGCGGTCCTCGGAGTACATGCGCCTGCGCGCCCGCACCGACCTCACCCGGGTCCGCTCGGCCCTGAACCGCATGCTCCACACCGTCGAGGCGGCCCGGGCCGGGTCCGAGCCCCTCGTCGGCTCCGGCCCCGACGCCAGGCCCGGGTCCTTCCGCCCCGAGGCGTTCCGCTCCCGTCCCACCCCCGAGAAACCCCGTGAACAGCGGCAGGAGGAATCCCCGTGACCGCCTGGGACATCAATCCCCCGGAGATCGGCACCGTGCTCGTCAACACCCTCTCCCACCTCGGCGAGGAGGGCGGGTCCGAGGGCCTGTTCGGCGACATGACCACGATCGAGGAACGCGTCACCACCCTCAGCACCCACATCAACAGCGCACCCATCGGCGTCGCCCTGGGCGAGTTCGCCGAGCACTACTTCGGACTCATGGGCGACATGCTCTCCCTGACCGGCAACGCCGTCACGCAGACCAGCGAGGCGACCACCGCCTACGTCACGGGCAACGAGGAGATGGCGCTGGAGGCGCAGCGCAACGCCGGTGTGGTCCCCGACCCGCCCCCTCCGCCCGCCCCGGGCGGGAACGCCGAACTCGTCTGACCCGACCGCCCCTCACCTCAGCCTCCCCCTGCCGCCTCTCCCCCGGAGTCCTGCCACGTGCTTCCTCCCGACACTCCCCCGAGCGCGCCGCTGTCCGTCGGTGAGCAGACCGGAATGCTCACCGACGGTGAGGACAAGGTCAGCCCCGCGACCTTCCCCGTCCCCACCCCCTCCCCCGACTACATCGAGACCCTGGCCTCCGACCTGCGCGGCGCGGGCGAGTCGGTCGGCGACACCGGGAACGACATCACGTCCACCTGGAGCGGACTGAGTTCCCACTACAAGGCCCCCGAGGCCGAACACCTCTACTCCGTGCTCGAACCGGTGGCCGCTGACGGAGACACGGTCTCGACCGACCTCGGCCACGCCGCGAGCGCGCTGGAGGCCTTCGCCGCCGACCTGCGCGACATCAAGTCCCGCTGGTCCGGTCTGAGCGCCGAGGCCTTCGAGTTCCGGGCCCGCATCGACGCGAAGGGCGAGGACTGGCGCAAGGCCGAGGGCGTGGCAGGTTTCTTCGGGATCGGCGAGAACCCCGACGTGGCGGAGAACAAGCGCCTCATCGACGAGGGAACCCGCATCATCGAGGACTACGCGGACGCCGAACTCGCCTGCGCCAACGCCATCAACCGGTTCGTCCCGGACCGCACCCCGTTCGAGAGGACGCCCTCCGGGGACGGCGCCCTCGATCCCGACGTGTTCTACCACGGCTACGAGGAGGACCTGTCGGACCTGGCCACCGAGTGGGACATGGGCGGGGCCGTCACCGACGAGAGCTGGCTGGTCGACGGCTGGGACGCGGTCTGGGACTTCGGGGTCGGGGCGGTCGAGGGAACCGGCGCGATGCTGGGCATGCACAGCTCCGAGGGCTGGTTCAACATGTCCTGGGGCGACGCCCTGTACGAGTACCACGAGAGCAACATCCAGTCCGTGGCCTCGCTGGTGGGCATGTACGACGCCGAGTCCGACAGCTACGGCTGGTCGGGCTGGGACACCGTCGGCTCGGCGTGGAAGGACCTGGCCCACTCGGTGGTGCCCTGGGAGGAGTGGGGCGAGCGGCCCGGCTACGTGATCGGCACCGCCGTGCTCAACATCGGCGTCACCGCCCTCGGCGCCGCGCTGTCGGCCACCGGTGTGGGAGCGGCGGTCGGCGTCCCGCTGATGGCCTGGCGCGGCATGGCCATCGTGGACGGCATGGGCGGTCGCGGCGGTGACGGCGGATCCGGCGGCTCGACGGACGTCGACGTGGACCTGCCCGCCAATATCCCCACCTTCGGCGGCAGCGGTGCCCCCGTCGTGCGGATCGACACCGGTGCCTTCGACCCCGACGGACTCAGTCCACAGCAGCTGGGTGACCTGAGGGGATCCCTCAACCGCTTGCAGACGATCACGAACGACCCCGCCGACGGCTCGCACGCGGACGGCTCCCCTCCGTCGCGGTCCGCGCCCGTCCAGGGCGACGGTGACCCCTCCCAGCCGAGGAGGCCCGCCGCACAACCGGTCGCGGACCGGGAGAGCGAGGCGGACGAGAGGAACGAGAGAACCGCCGGGTCCGAACCCGAAACCGACCGTGCCAGGGCGGACGATGAACAGGGCCTCCTTGAGGAGGGCGACGGGAACGACCGCGTCAGCTCTCCCGAACCAGCGCTTCAGGACACCTCGGACACCTCCCACCGGCCCTCGCCGACCGAGAGCGGTTCCCAGGACCCGACCGCCGAGCAGCTCAGAGAGAGCGACAGGCTGCTGCGACAGGTCAACAGCATGTTCACGGCTGAGGACCACGCGGACTTCCGGGTCAACCAACGCGCCGAGACCGCCCTGTACGAGGGTGACCGCGCCACCGTGGACCCGGACTCCTCTCCCCTGAAGGACTCCCAGGTCGCGGAGAGGTACGGGCTGGACGGCCGCGCGAACGCCGCGTTCTCCGACATGCGTGCGGTGGCGAGCGACTACCCCCACGTGCGCTGGGAGGGAGGCCCCGGCGACGGACGGGACGGACACGGCGGCCGTGACGAGCCCGAGGCCGACAGGGAGTACGCGACGACGGCACCGCGTCCCCACACCGACACCGCGAGCGCGCAGAAGCCGATTCCGCACAGCCAGGTCCAGCACGTGGACCTGGGGGACAGCAGCGGCCACCGGGTCGACGCCTCACGGATCGGCGTACCCGACGCGCGGAGCGGCTCCGACTCCGGGTTCCGGCACGACCGCGGCTCCGACATGGAGACCCGTCGTCCGGTCGCCGTCGACAGGGCCGACTCCGTGTCGGGCGGCGACGGCGGCTCCGGCGTCGACACGCCTCTTCGGGGCGACGGCCCCTCCGGCCGCGACGGATCCGACCGGACCGACGCCGTCGATGCCGTCCCGGCCGTGGTCACGCCGACGCGTGCTGGCGTCCCTGGGTCCTCCGGCGGCCCGAGCGGAGGTACCGGTGGCTCCGGAAGTCAGAGCGGCCGGAGCGGGTCCGGCGGCACAGGCCCCCAGAACCCGGTGACCAACAGCAGGATGTCCAACCAGGAGAGGTTCGCCGCCGCTCAGAAGTACCTCAAGGGCCGGGTGTGGTCCTCCGGCAAGCAGTTCGTGCAGGACTTCATAGATCTCATCAACCGGGAAAAAGGCCTCTTCCGGATCTACTACAACGAGAAGAATAATCACCGGTGGAGCGAGAAAGCAACGATCGGCAAGTGGGGCGTTCCCCAGATCCAATGGTCTGAATCACTGCGGCGATGGGTCGCCAAAGACAAACTTCCCCCCGCAGCACCGCCCGACTACCTGTTCCCCGAGAAACGTTTCGTTTTCCCGCGACGCGAAAACCATGCGGAAAACGGCAACCTCGATCACCTGGCACGGGAGCGGCTTCAGAAAATCACAGACCTGAAAAAGCGCACGCAAGATTTCGAAAAAGAGGAAAAGGCCCACAAGAAAGACACAAACCATCCTCATGTCACGGAGGCGAAAGCAAAGAAGTCGACCGCACATGACGAGATGGGAAGGGCAAGCGAAACCTACGGAGAGGAGACCGCCAAGTCTTACATCAAGGAGATCTTCAATGGAAAAAGGATCTATGACACCATCAAAAGGCATGGAGGCAAGAAAGTAGTTCACGGCAAAATGACTCTGCCCAGGGTTGAGGGAGGAAACCTCCTAGACAAAGTTGACACGGCCCCCGGCAGCGGAAATTACCAATTTGACCAGATCTACCGAACCAGCGACGGCGGCTTCGTCATTGTCGAGGCAAAGGGTGATGAGAAGACCAGGCTGGGGGACAGAAAAGTTGGCTCCGGCGCAAACGAGAGACGCATCTCACAAGGAGTATATGAGTACCTCAGGGCAACATTCGCTGATATGGAATATCGCGGACTAGAGGACACTAGAGATGAAAAAGAGCTCAAAGAAAAGGGGGTTATCAACGAAGAAGACCTCGCAGATCAGATGAAACAAGCCCTGCGAGACGGGAAACTATACTATACTGAGATCAAGGGAATCACTACGGATTCAGGAGAGCACGGTGGCGTCACCTTCGGCCTGTTCGACATCTCCGAAGGTGAAGAATCAAAAATCGAGGAAGACAAGGAATAATGACATCACCTCCTCGTCGACATGACGCAAGCATGCCCGGATACAAGCGTTACCTGGCAAAGATCGAAAAGAAGCGTGAAACAGAGATCGCTGGCATGGTGAAGGCGCCGTTCACCGCAGGCATGTCTCTGGACAGCTTGGCGCTCGGTGCCAGGGTCACCCTCGCCATGGATCCGGACGCCTCCGAACTGGTCACCTGGGAGGCCTGGACCACCTGGATGCAGGTCTCAGAAGCCGTCTTCGCCATGTCCACCGCGCCCCCGGACACCACGGTCGAACGCCTCATCAACCACAAGATCCGCACCCTGGACGCCATCCCCCCTCGCCACACCAGTGGTGCCGGAACCTGGATCGACGCGTTCTTCCTCGCCATCACCTGCCGCGACGAGGCCCGCGTCCGCTCCCTGTGCCAGATCCCCGTCTCCTTCCTCAAGGAAGCCGGAGAACGGGACGGCGGCGGCTACGACGACTACATCTACCCCTGGGTCGCCGCCCTCCAGGACTTCATCCTCAACCGGCCCGAACTCGGCGACAACCTCTACGAGGCCATGCGGCTCTCCGACCCCGACCACGCCGAGATCAGCAGCGCCGAGAACCTGAACACGTTCGTCTTCCCACCGATGAACGCCCTGTACCGGCTCGCCGAACACGACACCGCCAAGTTCGACGAAGCCATGGCGCAGGGAATCCAGCTCTTCCACGACTACTACACCGCCGACGAGGAACGCACCAAGGACGTCATGGGCGCGGTCCCGCTGTTTCTGCTCGGCATCGCCTGCCTGGCCTACGACATGAACCAGCTCGTCCCGGACTTCGACCCCGACCTCAGCTCGGACTACCTGCCCAAGCACATCCTCCAGCGCAGCTGGCACGGGGAGTTCCCCATCTGAGCGACCAGGCCCCGGCCCCGCCCCACCGCACCGACCCCCGCCCCCGCCCCCGCGAAGGAACCCCGTTGAGCCACGACGTCGTCGCCCTCCTCGCCGAGAGCCCCAGCCGCCGCTCCCTCCTGGACGCGCTGGTCGCCGCCGGTCCCAAGCTGCGGGTCCGGCTCGTGGCCGAGGGCACCGTGGTGCAGCTGCGCGACGACTCCGACCGCCTCGTGATCGCCATGCAGGCGGCGCAGCGGCTCACGGTGTCGGCGGAGGCCGACCGCCTCCTGGGCGACGGGATCACCGACGACCTGCCCGCGCAGCCGCTGTGGGTCGAGGTCCGCGGAACGGAACTAACGGACACCGACACGGCCGCGACGGCACGCCGGTTCGCCCACTGCCTGGTCGAACGGCACGGCGGCGCGGTGTGGGAACCGGAGCGGCGGCTGCCCCGGGACGACGCGCACCTGTTGGGAGCGACCGAGCACCCGGCGGTGAGCACCGTGACCGGGGCGAACGCCGTCCTGGTCCAGGACCGGCCGGTGGTCCCCCTGTCCAGCTGGTTCGTGGACGCGCTGGCCGAGCACGGCCGCCGGGGGCGGGGCCTACAGGTGGTCACCCCGTCCACGAGCGTCATCACCCACGCGCTGCGCTGGTTCCTGAGCAGACCCCGCGCCATGTGGGTCGTCCGCGCCCCGGACGGGCGCTACTACGACGGCTTCAACGGTCTGCCGCTGCTGTGGGACGCGGAGACCGGCTTCGTGCCCAACCCCGGCGTGAACGCGGAGGACGGCCCCAACCAGGCCTTCCGGGCGTCGGCGGACGAGGAACCGGGTACTCACCTGCACGTGGACCTGAGGGTCGACCACCCGGTCGGCGACGGCCTGCTCCTGGGCACCACCGTGGAACTGCTCGCCGAGCACCTGGCCGCGGGCCCGCCCGCGGTGTGGGGCGTCTCCGAGCCCCTGACCAGGGCGTGGGACACCGAGCGGGTCACGGCCATGGCGCGGCGCCGTTCCCCGGGTGAGACCCTGCTGGCCTTCGCTGGACAGCCCGGAGGCGTCCGGGAGGAGGGGGCGCGCCCCCTGGCCGGGAGCCTGCGGGTGTCGCGCACGCCGTCGGGGGTACGCGAGCGGATCCTGTTCTCGGTGGGGTACCGGCCGGGTGAGAGGCCCGACCTGGACGCACTCGACCCCCTGGTGCGCGAGCTGACCGAGCGGGACGGCCTGCGCAGCATGACCGTGCACCGCGCCCTCGGACGCGCCGACCTGACGTACGCGCCCCGGTGGGCGGGCGTGTCCGTCCCGGTCGGGCTGGCCGTGGGGCCGGAGGGGGTCCTGGAGGCGGGACGGGAACGGGCGCTGGCCGCTCCGGTGCCGGGCGTCGCCTTCGGCCCGCCCATGGCCCCGCTGGTCTGGTACCGGATCGGGGACGGGGTGGAACCAGACGCCTGGAGCCGCTACCGCGAGCTGATGGAGCACCTCGACCCCGAACGCGCGTCCGCACGCTGACGGAGCACAAGGCCCGGATGAGCGTCCGCGACCTGACGCAGCGCCCGTACTCCAGCGCCCCGCGTCCCGCGTTCCGAGGCGGTTCCGGCGCGGTGGCCGCCCCGGGACGTTCCCGACGCCGGGCCCGCGCCCGCCCGGCTCAGCCGTTGATCAGCGCGTCGGCGTGCTCGGGGCTCAGGCAGTGCTCGATCACCATGACCGCCGCGCCGACCACGCCCGCGCTCTCGCCCGCCACGGACGAGACGATGCTCAGGTGCTCGGTGGCCAGCGGCAGCGACCGCTGGTAGATGATCTCCCGTACCCCGGCGAGCAGGTGGTCCCCGGCCAGGGCGAGCGCGCCGCCGATGACGATGACCGACGGGTTGAACATGTTGACCGACGCGGCGAGCACCTCGCCGATGTCGCGGCCCGCCTGGCGCAGCGCGCGCAGGGCGGGCACCGACCCGTTGCGGGACAGTTCGACCACGGCGCGGGCGCCGCTCGCGGGCACCCCCTCGGCGGTGAGCGCGGCGGCCAGGGCGGCGCCGCTGGCCACGGCCTCCAGGCAGCCGGTGTTGCCGCAGCGGCAGGGCCGCTCGTCGCCGCTGGGGACGTGGATGTGCCCCATGTCCCCGGCCGCGCCCTGCGCGCCCCGGTAGACGCTGCCCTCGCTGACGATGCCGCAGCCGATGCCCGTGGCGACCTTGACGAACATCAGGTGGCTGGCCTCGGGCCAGGCCGTGTGGTGCTCCCCGATCGCCATGATGTTGACGTCGTTGTCCACCAGGACCGGCACGTCGAGCCGGTCGTGGACGTAGCCGGGCACGTCGAAGTTGTCCCACCCCGGCATGATCGGCGGGTTCACCGCGCGCCCGGTGGTGTGCTGGACGGGGCCGGGCAGGCCGATGCCCAGGCCGAGCAGTTCGTCCACGCGCCGCTCTGCGCCCTCCAGCAGCCTCCGGCCCCGCTCCACGACCCAGTCCAGGACGTGCTCGGGGCCCAGGGCGATGTCCAGGTCCGCGCGCTCCTCGGCGAGCACGGTCCCCGACATGTCGGTGAGGGCGAGGCGGGCGTGGGTGGCTCCCAGGTCGGCGGCCAGGACCACGCGGGCGTCCGGCTGGAACGAGAAGGTCGTGGGCGGCCTGCCCCCGGTGGAGACGGCCTCGCCGGCGGGTCCGATGAGCCCGCTGGCGAGCAGGGCGTCCACGCGCTGGGTGACGGTCGAGCGGGCCAGACCGGTGACCGAGGCCAGCTCCGAGCGGGTGCGCGGTCGGCCGTCGCGCAGGAGTCGGAGCAGGGTGCCCGCACCGGGTGCGGCGGTCGGAGCGACGGCCGTACCGGGTCGTCCCTCCGTGTGGGTCAGCGCGTCTTCCGTCATGCGAACAGTGAAGCACAGGATCTATTGACTGTCCGTCATCCGTCTATTGCAGATAGATCCTACGACTTTTGCTTGACGATCGACAGAAGTCCGGCGTACCGTTCGGTGCATGTCAGTGAGTAAGGTCACAAGCCTGGGTGAGGCGGCCGACCCGGGGTCGGCCGCCCCCAACGCCTACCGCGCCGCGGTGATCGGCACCGGCTTCATGGGACGGGTCCATTCCCACGCAGTCCGCGCCGCGGGAGGCGAGGTCGTCGGGGTCGCGGGCTCCTCCCACGGCAAGGCCGAGCAGTTCCGCACCGCGCACGGCGTCGCCCGGGCCCACGCCGACGCCCTCGAACTCATCCGCAGCGACGACGTGGACGTGGTCCACGTGTGCACGCCCAACCACCTGCACGCGCCGCTGAGCCTGGCCGCCCTGGCCGCGGGCAAGCACGTCGTGTGCGAGAAACCCCTGGCCACCGACGCCGACACCGCCCGCGAGCTGGTCCGGGCCGCGGAGGAGGCCGACCGGATCGCCGTCGTCCCCTTCGCCTACCGCTTCCACCCCATGGCCCGCGAGGCGCGCGCCCGCGTGGCCTCGGGCTCCATCGGCCGCGTCAGCCTCGCCCACGGCGGCTACCTCCAGGACTGGCTCCTGTACCCCGACGAGGACAACTGGCGGGTGGACCCCGAACTGGGCGGCCCCACCCGCGCGTTCGGGGACATCGGCTCGCACTGGTGCGACATGCTGGAGTTCGTCACCGGCGACCGCATCACCTCGGTCAGCGCCCAGACCTCACGGGTCAACGACACCCGCGCCGGGCGGTCGGTGGCCACCGAGGACCTGGTGGCCTTCCAGTTCTCCACCGCGGGGGGCGTGGTCGGCAGCGCCGTCATCAGCCAGGTCTCCCCCGGCCGCAAGAACCGGCTCGTGCTGGAGGTCTCCGGCACCGAGGGCACCCTGCTGTTCGACCAGGAGCGGCCCGAGACCCTCTGGGCGGGCGGCCGGGGCCGCACCTGCACCATCAGCCGCGACGACCCGGAGCTGAGCGCCGACGCCGCGCGCCTGTCCACGACCCCCGTCGGCCACCCGCAGGGCTACCAGGACTGCTTCAACGCGCTCGTGGCCGACACCGGGGCCGCCATCGCCGGGCGGGCCCCCGAGGGCCTGCCGGTGTTCGCCGACGGCCTGCGCGCCGCCGTGCTGGCCGAGGCCGTCCTGACCTCCGCTCGGGAGCGCCGCTGGGTCGACGTGCCGGAGGTGGACGGGGCATGAGCGGCCCGCCCCTGCTCCGCATGAGCGGCATCACCAAGTCCTTCCTGGGCGTGCGCGTCCTGCACGGGATCGACCTGGAACTCCACCCCGGCGAGCTGCACGCCCTGGTCGGTGAGAACGGGGCGGGCAAGTCCACCCTGATGAAGGTGCTGGCCGGTGTGCACCGGGCGGACGGGGGCACGGTCGAGCTGGAGGGCGGCGCCGTCTCCTTCGAGCACCCCGTCCAGGCCCAACGCGCGGGCGTGACCACGGTCTTCCAGGAGTTCAACCTCCTGCCCGACCGCACCGTCGCCGAGAACGTCTTCCTCGGCCGCGAGATCCGCCGCCGCGGCCTGGTGGACGGCCGGGCCATGGAGCGGGCCACCGCCGAACTGCTCGCCGAACTCGGTCTGGAGGGCATCGACCCCCGGGCCCGGGTGCGGTCGCTGTCGGTGGCCGGGCAGCAGATCGTGGAGATCGTCAAGGCGCTCTCGCACGACGCGCGCATCATCTCCATGGACGAGCCGACCGCCGCGCTGGCCGACCACGAGGTGGAGGTCCTCTACCGGATCATCGGCCGCCTGCGCGAACGCGGCGTGGCGGTGCTGTACGTGTCGCACCGCATGCGGGAGATCTTCGACCTGGCCGACACCATCACCGTGCTCAAGGACGGCCACCTCGTGGACACCGTCCCCGCCGGTGAGATCGGTCCGGCCGAGCTGGTCCGCAAGATGGTCGGGCGCCCGGTCTCGGCGGTCTTCCCCGAGCCCCTGGAGCCGAACGGCGAGCACGTGGGACGGGTGCGGCTGTCGGTCACCGGAGGCGGTAACACCCAGCTGGACGGGATCGGATTCGAGGTGCGCGGCGGCGAGATCCTGGGCCTGGGCGGGCTCCAGGGCAGCGGGCGCACCGAGGTGGCCCACGCCCTCTTCGGCGTCGATCGCTTCACCCGGGGCGAGGTCCGCGTGGACGGGCGGCGGGTGGACCCCCGCTCGCCGCGCACGGCGGTGCGCGCGGGCCTGGTGCTGGTCACGGAGGACCGCAAGGCGCAGGGACTGGCGCTGAACCAGTCGGTGGCGGCCAACGGACGCCTGGTCCTGGACGCGGTCTGGCCCCTGGGCTCGGCGCGCGGGGCCCGGCGGCTGCCCGGCATCCTCTCCTCCCTGGAGCTGGTGGCGCGCGGCGGCCAGGACCAGGAGGTCCGGTACCTGTCCGGCGGCAACCAGCAGAAGGTCGTGCTGGCCAAGTGGCTGGCCGCCGAACCCGGCGTGATGGTGCTCGACGAGCCCACGCGCGGCATCGACGTGGGCGCCAAGCAGGCCGTCTACCGGCTCATGCGCGAGCTGGCCGCGGCCGGTGTGGCGATCGTGCTCATCTCCTCCGAGCTGCCCGAGCTGATCGGCATGTCCGACCGGCTGGTCGTCCTGAGGGACGGCCGGGTGGCGGGCGAGCTGCCCGGCGGGGCCGCTGAGGAGGCGGTCATGGCGATGGCCACCGGGTCGCCGCACCCGGGCGGGGCCGCCGCACCGGTCCCCGAGGAGGGCGGAACGGGCGCCCACCGCACCCGCGCGTCGGCCGACCACGCCTCCCCCGGCGCCCCGTCCCCCGGAACCGGCAACGGCGGCTCCCCCGCACGGCACGAGGAGGCCGCCCCGTGACACGCCCACCGACCTCCCCCTTCCGGAGCCTGCGCGCCCGTACGGGCACCACCGGGCTGGTCTACCTGGCCCTGGTGCTGCTGCTCGCGGTCAGCGCGGCCTTCGTGGCCGCCCGGGGCGGCAACCTGTTCACCACCGCCAACACCGTCGACCTGCTCACCCGCAGCAGCCTGCTGGGCTTCCTGGCCATCGGGATGACCCTCGTCATCCTGTGCCGCTCCCTGGACCTGTCGGTCGGCTACGTGGCCGCCCTGTCCACCGTGGTCGCGGCCACCACCATGGCGGGCGACCCCTCCCGGATCGTGCTCGGCGTGGCCGCCGCCCTCGCTCTGGCCGCGCTGATCGGCCTGGTCAACGGGCTGGTGGTCACGGGGCTGCGGGTCAACCCCTTCATCGCCACCCTGGGCATGGGGCTGGTGATCAAGGGCTACCTGGACACGAACTTCCAGGGCCCGGCCGGGGCGGTGCCCCCCGCCTTCCAGGCCTTCGGCTACACCCGGATCGGCGTGCTGCCCGTCTCCACCCTGGTCATGCTGGGCGTGGCGGTGGCGGCGGTGCTGTTCCTGAGCCGCACCCGGATGGGCTACCACATCTACGCCGTCGGCGGCGACGCCGACGTGGCCCGGCTCTCCGGGGTCCGCTCCGGGGTGCCCACGGTCACCGCGCACGTGCTGTGCTCGGTCACCGCCGGTGTGGCCGGTCTGCTGCTGGCCGCCCGGTTCGGCACCGGCAGCGCCACCGTCTACTCCGGGGGCTACGAACTGGAGGCCATCGCGGCCGTGGTGCTGGGCGGGACCTACCTGCTCGGCGGGCGCGGCGGCGTGGCCGGGACCGTGGCGGGGGTGCTCATCCTCGCCACGCTCGACACCGTGTTCAACGTGCTGGCGGTCGACCCGTTCGTCAAGGACGTGCTGCGCGGCGTCATCGTCATCGCGGCCGTGGCCGTCTACGCCCGCGGCGGGCGCTCCGCCGTGCGGACGCGTTTCCCCTCCGGCGGCGCTCCGCCGTCCTCCCCCGTGCCGCGGCCCGACCCGGGCACCGGGACCGCCCCCGATCCGGACCCCGGGACGGGGTCCGCACCGCAACCCCTCGGAGGCCGCCGATGACCCCGACCCCCACCCAGGACGCGCGCGGGTCCGAGTCGCGCGGTCCGGGCCCTCTGGCGGCGCTGGCCGCGCTGGGCCGGGGCGGCACGGCGACCGTCGCGCTGCTGCTGGCGCTGATCTTCGTGGTGATCGCCACCCAGAACCCCTCCTTCTTCGAGGGGCCGCCGCTGATGGCCTTCGCCAAGAAGGCCGCGCCGCTGGTGATCCTGGCCATCGGCCAGTACCTGGTGATCGTCTCCGGGGAGTTCGACCTGTCGGTCGGGTCCCTGGTGGGCGCGCAGGTGGTGATCGCGGCCCGCCTCATCGACGGCGACGAGGCGATGACCTGGCCGGTGATCGGCCTCATGCTGGCCTTCGGCCTGGTCGTGGGCCTGGTGAACGGTCTGGTGACCACGCTGCTGCGGGTGCCGTCGATCATCACCACGCTCGGCACGATGCTCATCCTGTTCGGCGCGGTGCGCTACTGGACCGGCGGGGCGCCCACCGGAGCGCTGACGGAGTCCTTCCGCGTGTTCGGGCGTCAGGGGATCGAGGGCGTGCCCGTCCTCGGCGAGATCCCGTGGGCGCTGCTCATCGCCCTGGCGCTGGCGGCGGGCGCGGTGGTGCTCATGCGCTCGCCCTACGGCCGCTCCCTCGTGGCGACGGGCGACAACGACGTCGCCGCCGCTTTCTCGGGGGTGCGGGTGTGGCGGGTGCGCACGATGGCGTTCGTCGGCTCCTCCCTCATGGCCACCGTCGCCGCCGTCCTCATCGGCGGCTACGCCGGGGTCACCGCGCAGGTCGGCGACGGGCTGGAGTTCACCGCGATCACCGCCGTGGTCCTGGGCGGGGTGGTGCTGGGCGGCGGGCGCGGCACCGTGGTCGCCGCCGTCCTGGGCGCCCTGACCGTGGAGGCCCTGTTCACGCTGTTCAACCAGCTGTACCTGCCCTCGACGCTCCAGCCCACGGTGCAGGGGCTCATCATCATCGCCGCGGTGGCCTACGCCGCCCGCCGGGGCGACCTTCGACTGCCGGAGCGCCTGCGACGGCGACCGGACCATCCGACCGAGCGGCCGCTCGGCACTTCCAGGAGGTAACCATGCGCGTCCCCCGCGTGCTGCTCGCCGGCGCCGCCGGCCTGACCCTGACGCTCACGGCGTGTACGACGGACGCCCCCACCGACGCCCCCGAGGAGGCGGGCGCCGAACTCACCCCCGACGGTGAGTGGTTCGACGAGGCCGAGTTCGAGGCGCAGCTCGCACAGCGCGAGATCACCCCGGAGGGCCCCGAGGACGAGCCCTGGCTCCAGGCGATCGAGCCCGAGTGGATCGACACCTCGGAGTTCGCGCACGACGCGCCCGAGGACGCGACGCTGTGCCTCTCCAACGCCTCGGTGTCCAACCCCTGGCGCGTCACCGGCTTCATCACCATGGAGCAGCAGGTGGAGGCTCTCCAGGAGGAGGGGCGCATCGGCGAGTTCCGGGTGTCGGACGCCGCTGACGACGACAACCAGCAGATCTCCGACATCCAGGCCTTCGTGGACTCCGGGGACTGCGACGTCATCATCATCTCCCCCTCCACCACCGCGACCCTGACCCCGGCGGTGGAGACCGCCTGTGAGAGCGGCGTCCCGGTCGTGGTCTTCGACCGCGGCGTGAACAGCGACTGCATGGTCACGTTCATCCACCCCATCGGCGGCTACGCCTACGGCGCGGACGCGGCCGAGTTCCTGGTCGAGGAGCTGGAGCCCGGCTCGACCGTGCTTGCGCTGCGCATCCTGCCCGGCGTGGACGTGCTCGAACACCGCTGGGCGGCGGCGCAGGAGATCTTCGCCGACAGCGAGCTGGAGGTGCTCGGCCACGAGTTCACCGAGGGCGACGGCGCCATGATCAAGGACCTGGTCTCCCAGCACCTCCAGCGCGGCGAGGTCGACGGCATCTGGATGGACGCCGGGGACGGCGCCGTGGCCGCCCTGGAGGCCTTCGAGGACGCGGGCCAGCCCTACCCGGTGATCTCCGGGGAGGACGAGCTGAGCTTCATGCGCAAGTGGCAGGAGGAGGACCTCACCGCGATCGCGCCCGTCTACTCCAACTTCCAGTGGCGGACCCCGGTCCTGGCCGCCGGCATGATCCTCGCCGGCGAGGAGGTGCCCTCGGAGTGGATCCTGCCCCAGGCTCCGATCCGCCAGGACGAGCTGGACGAGTACCTGGAGCGCAACGCGGAGATGCCGTCCCTGCACTACGCGAAGTTCGGCGGCGAGGACCTGCCCGGCTTCCCCGAGGCCTGGACGGACCGGTAGATGAGGGCGCTGGGGGTCAACACCTGGGTGTGGACGTCGCCGCTGACCGACGCCGCGCTGGAGCGGATCGCGCCCCGCGTGGCGGAGTGGGGGTTCGACGTGATCGAACTCCCCGTGGAGAACGCGGGCGACTGGGACCCCCGGCGCGCCCGGGCCCTGCTGGACGGGCTGGGCCTGGCGGCCAGCGTCGTGCTGGTCATGGGGCCGGGCCGGGAACTGGTCGCGACCGACGCGGCCACCCGCTCGGCCACGCAGGACTACCTCAGGCGGGTCGTGGACGCGGCCGCGGCGGTGGGCTCCCCCGTCGCCGCCGGTCCGGCCTACTCCTCGGTCGGCCGCACGTGGCGGATGTCCCCGCGTGAGCGGGCGGGGATCGGCGCGGAGCTGACCGAGGCGCTGGCCCCCGTGGTCGGGCACTGCTCGGCCGCGGGGGTCCGGCTGGCGGTGGAGCCGCTCAACCGTTACGAGACGAGCGTGCTCAACACGGTGGACCAGGGGCTGGAGATGCTGGCCGACCTGCCCGCGGAGCACTGCGGGCTGGCCCTGGACGTCTACCACATGAACATCGAGGAGCGGGACGTGGCGGCGGCCGTGCGGCGCGCAGGGATGGGAACTGCGCCGGAGGCGGCCTTGAGGGGTGGCGGTCGGGCGACGGAACAAAAAGACACCGCGCCGGAGGCGGCCTTGAGGGGTGGTGGTCGGGCGACGGAACAAAAAGACACCGCGCCGGAGGCGGCCTTGAGGGGTGGTGGTCGGGCGACGGGTGGGCGGGTGGCGCACGTGCAGGTGTGCGCGAACGACCGCGGCGCCCCCGGGGCCGACCACCTGGACTGGAGCGCGATCCTCGGCGCGCTCGACGATGTGGGGTACACAGGCCCCCTGGTGATCGAGTCGTTCACGGCGGACAATGCCAGCATCGCCACGGCGGCCTCCGTCTGGCGACCGTTGGCGGCGACCCAGGACGCGATCGCCGTCGACGGCCTGGCCTTCCTTCGCGCCCTGAGCCGACGAGAGGAGCCGCCGTGCAGGTAGGCAGCGCTCCTCGGGGTCCGCGGTCCGCGCCTGCGGGCGCGCCCGGGCCCCACGGGGGACGGGAGCCGACCGCCGTGTCCGCACCGCGGCCGCCGGTGCCCCCGGGCCAGGAGGAAACGTCCACCACCCCCGCTCGGTGCCGCGCTCGCCGGAAAGCGCTGACTGAGGTAGGGCGGCTCCATCCCCACGAGGAGACGTCACCATGCCCGCTCACAAGACCCCCTCCCCCGCCGGAACCGAGTTCCCGGACCCGGTGGCGGACACCCCCGCCACCTGGTGGCTGACCGGGGTGTCGTTCACGGTGGCCGGTGCCGCCGTCGCCTCCGCCGTGTTCCTCGGCGGTGACGGCGCGAACGGCGCCTCCGCCGCGCCGCAGGCCTCCGCGGACCGCCCCGACGCCGAACAGGTCGGCTCGCTGCTCACCCACACCCGCACGGCCCACGAGGGACTCGTCCCCGTGGTGGAGGACATGGAGGAGTTCCTGCCCACCGACGGATCACACCCGCCCCTGGAGTTGACCGAGGCCTCGGTGGTCAACTCCTGGCGCACCGAGGTGCAGGCCGCCTCGGTGCACTTCGGCGAGGTTCCCGAGTCCGGAGGCGCCCAACGGACCGCGCACGCGGGCCTGGTGTCCTCCGTCCGGCTGCTGTCCATGTCGGTCGACACCTACGCCAAGGCCGCCCTGGTCGAGGACGAGGACCTGCGCATGGACGTCCTGCACATCGCGATGGAACTGCGCGACGAGGCGGTCGTGTCGTGGTCGGTGGCGGCCACGCACCTGGACGCGGTGAGCGTGGACGCAGGGCACGGCCACGTCCACCTGTACCTGCCCGCCGCCCCCGACAGCGGGGCCCTCGCACCCGACGGCGCCGAGGAGGACGCGGGGCCGGAGGGCGCCGGGGAGGGCCCCGGCGACGGACACGACCACTGACCACGAAACCCCCTACTCCAGGAGGAGACGAACATGCCGCGACCAGTCACCCTGTTCACCGGGCAGTGGGCCGACCTGCCCTTCGAGGAGGTGTGCTCCCTGGCCGCCTCGTGGGGCTACGACGGCCTGGAGGTCGCCTGCTGGGGCGACCACCTCGACGTCACCCGGGCCGCCGTGGACGACGACTACGTGCGCGACCGGCTGGACACGCTCAAACGCCACGGGCTGGGCCTGTGGGCGATCTCCAACCACCTGCTGGGCCAGGCCGTCTGCGACGACCCGATCGACCACCGCCACCGCGACATCCTGCCCGCGCGGGTGTGGGGCGACGGCGAGCCCGAGGGCGTGCGTCAGCGGGCCGCCGAGGAGATGAAGGCCACCGCCCGCGCCGCCGCCAGGCTCGGCGTGTCCACGGTGGTGGGCTTCACGGGCTCGGCGGTCTGGAAGTACGTGGCGATGTTCCCGCCGGTGGGCGAGGACGTCATCGAGGCCGGGTACCGCGACTTCGCCGACCGGTGGAACCCGATCCTGGACGTGTTCGACGAGGTGGGGGTGCGCTTCGCGCACGAGGTGCACCCCTCCGAGATCGCCTACGACTACTGGTCCACGCAGAAGGCGCTGGAGGCGGTGGGGCACCGCCCGGCCTTCGGTCTGAACTGGGACCCCAGCCACATGGTGTGGCAGGACATCGACCCGGTCGGGTTCCTGTGGGACTTCCGGGACCGGATCTACCACGTGGACTGCAAGGACGCCCGCAAGCGGGTGGGCAACGGCCGCAACGGGCGGTTGGGCTCCCACCTGCCGTGGGGTGATCCGCGCCGGGGCTGGGACTTCGTCTCGACCGGGCACGGCGACGTGCCCTGGGAGGACTGCTTCCGCACGCTGAACGCGATCGGCTACCAGGGGCCGATCTCGGTGGAGTGGGAGGACGCGGGCATGGACCGGCTGGTCGGGGCGGCCGAGGCGGTGGAGTTCGTGCGCTCCCACGCCTACGACCCGCCGGAGGCGTCGTTCGACTCCGCCTTCGGGTCGGACTGACCCGGCTTCAGGCGCGGCGGCGGGGCGGCGCGTACCGGGGATCCCCCTCGACCGGGAGGCGGGGTCAGATCATCGGGGCGATGACCACCCGGTAGTGCCCCCCGTCGGCGGTCGAGACGTCGCAGCGGAAGTCGTTGACCCGGTTGACGGAGCCCTGCACCGCGCTGTCGCCGAAGGCCGCGGTGTCCACCCCGGGCAGGTGCTTGCGGATGAAGGACACCGCCTCCTGGACGGACATGGCGGTGTCCTTCTGCTCTGGGGTGACACGCATTCCGTCGTCGGTGAGACGGCTGATAACGACCCGGAACATGTGCTGTCTCCCTAGGGTGCCGGGGGGCGGACACCGGCATTCTGCCCCATCGCCTCCCCGGCTGGGAATCCTCCGGGCGGGCGGGGGCGCCGGTGCGGCCCCTCCGGTCAGACCTCCAGGTCCGCCTCGATGCCCTTGAGGCGGTGCCTGGCCAGGGCGAGGTTGCCCCGGGAGCGGTCCAGGGCCAGGTAGAGGAAGAGCCCCTGCCCCTTTCGGCTGCTGAGGGGCCGGATGATGTGGTACTGCCCGGACAGGGTGATGAGGATGTCCTCGATCACGTCGTTGAGCCCCAGTTGGTCCATGGTGCGCATCTTCGCGCGGACCACCTCGGTGTTCCCGGCGGCGGCGACGGTGAGGTCGAGGGTGTTGGTGGAGGCGAGGGTGCCCAGCGCCATCCCGCTGCTGTAGTCGACGACGGCGGCGCCCACAGCCCCCTCGATCTCCATCATCTCCTTGAGCCCGGCTTCGATGTTCGGCATGTCCTTCTCTCTCCTTGACGGGGGTCGGCGCGGCGCCCTGCGGTCGGCGATCCAGCGGCGCAGGCCGGAGGCGCCTCGGCGGGGCTGCCCACCGGTCACGCGGCCACCGGCCGGGAACGCTCGACGGACAGCGTCCGCAGCGCGGTGAGCACGCGTTCCAGCACCTTGCGGTCGACGGACGCGACCGCCGGCGCGGCGGGGCGGGGCAGGTCCCGCCGGGGCGGGCGGTCGGTGTCGTCGCGGGGAGGCGGCACCCTCGCCGTGCGCACCAGGTCGCGGAGCCGCCGCAGGGTGAAGCCGAGGCTGCCCTCCGTGCGGCCCATCCGGACCCGTACGCACAGGTCGGAGCCGTCCAGGACGGCGAACAGCACGTGGTGGTCGGTGTCGGTGACGACGACGTCCTCCACCCGCTGGTCGGCGCACAGGGGGCCCTCCCTGACGGCCCTGAGGATCGCCGCCGCGTCCGCGGCCGGATCGTCGGCGCCGACGTGGGCGAGGACGCGCCCGCGCCGCCAGTCGACGAGGCAGGCACTGCGCACCCCCGGCGTCTGGAGCATCTCCCGCAACTGCTGGTCGAAGCGCACGTCGGTCCTTTGCGAAGGCTGGGGCCGGATCTTGCGTCGGCCCGCGACGAATCAGGCTAACTGTCCTTTGCGGACATCACGAGAATAGGCGTCATGCGTTCGCTCCGCAGCCTTTTCAGTGATTTATTATGTTATGCCTGCCCGGAGGGGGTGGCGGAAAGCCGAAAGGAGGACGAGGAGGCACCGGCGCGTGTTTCGCCCCGCAGAGAAAGGAGAACGGCCCCGGTATCGCGCGCGGTCACCTTTTCTACCTTTCGGGGGTTTCGGGACCTCGGGCCCGGGTTGCGTCGGCGCGGGGGCGGGCAGCACGGCCGCCCGGGGAGGGGCGGGGAGGAGGGGGTGGGAGGACGCGGGAGGGTGGGCGGGACCGACCGGGGGCACGGGTCCGTGATCGTGCGGGCGGGGGACGGAGCCGGGTCAGAGCCAGACGACCTCGGAGGTCTCCAGGTCGTAGCGGGCGGGGACCACGTCCAGGAGGCCGGACTCGACCAGCTCGCGCAGGTCGGCGTCCACCCGGAGCTGGTCGGCGATGTACTCGGCGTTGGCCCGGACGCAGGCGTCCACGAAGTCGCCACCGTCGTCGGGGGTGGCCTCGACCACCGGCAGGATCCCCTCCACCAGGTAGCCGACGTGGCCGTGCGGGACCTCTCCGGTCTCGTGGGCCTCCACGGCCGCGGTGACCGCGCCGCACGAGGAGTGCCCCAGGACGACGATGAGCGGGACCGCCAGGTGCGCGGCGGCGTAGCTGATGCTGCCCAGGACGGACTCGTCCAGGACCTGGCCCGCGGAGCGGACGGTGAACAGGTCGCCGAGCCCGCGGTCGAAGACCAGCTCGGGTGCCACACGGGAGTCCCCGCAGGCCAGGACCACGGCGAAGGGGCTCTGACCGCGCGCCATCTCCTCCCTGCGGGCGGGGCCCTCGTTGGGGTGGCGGGAGTCGTACCGGCGCCAGCGCCTGTTGCCCCGCTTGAGGAGGCGCAGCGCCTCCGCGGCGTCCCCCGGCTGGGGCGCGGGCATGGGAGCCGACCAGGCTGGGGCGGAGGCGGCGGTGGCGACCGCGGCCCCGACCCCTCCGGTGAGGGAAACGCGCAGGGCGTTACGACGGGTGATGGCCATGTGTGGTCTCATTCTCGACGTCGACAAATATGGACTTTTGCCGCCAAACGAGGGCCAAATTACTCTTGCCCCATGAACCAGATCAAGGGTTTTTAACGCGCCCCTAACGCCCTTCACGGAGGCGCACACCCGGAACGGACGCGAAGGAATCCCTTTCCGTGCCGCTGAACTCGCATAACGCCGAACACGGACGTTTTCCCGCGGTTCGCCCGGCCTTCTCCAGCCGTGACGAGAAGTATTTCCCCGAGCACTCCGCGCGACCTGGAGGCGGGCGCGGTCCGGGGGCGCCCCGGCTCCGGGATAGGATGTGTTACCAACCGACCGTTCGTTAGGAAATCCTCGTGGGGTCCGGCGACGGAGGACGCGCCCGCGGCCGTCCCCGCCCACGGAGCAGCTCCCACCAGGTAGATTCGACAACCGTGTCCAGATCTTCCCCTGTCGAACCAGCGCCCTCCCGCCGCGCGGCAGCGGGGCGGCGACGCTCCGGCCGCCCCGGCCACGACGCCGACTCCGTCCTGCGCGTGGCCGCACGCGTGTTCAACGAACGCGGGTACGACGGCACGAGCATGGAGGACCTGGCGCGCGCCCTGGGCGTGACCAAGTCGGCCATCTACCACCACGTCACCGGCAAGACCGAGCTGCTGCGCCGCTCCCTGGATCTGGCCATGGACGCCCTGTTCGCGGTCACCCGCGAGGAGGCCTCGACCACCGGCCCGGCCATCGACCGCCTGGAGCACGTGCTGCGCGGCAGCGTCCGGGTGCTGGTGGACGAGCTGCCCCACGTGACCCTGCTGCTGCGGGTGCGCGGCAACACCGAGGTGGAGAAGCGCGCGCTGGAGCGGCGCCGGGCGTTCGACCACCTGATCGCCGACCTGGTGCGCGAGGGCGCGGCCGACGGCGACATCCGCCCGGACGTGGACCCCGCGGTCGCGGCGCGCCTGCTGTTCGGCATGGTCAACTCGATCTCGGAGTGGTACAAGCCGGACCGCGGGCTGGACTCCGACGAGATCGCCGACACCCTGGCGAGGATCGCCTTCGCGGGCCTGCGCGCCTGAGGGCCGCAGGGCCAGGGCGGAGCCGCCGCCGACGTGTGGACCCGGCGGAACTGAGGGTCGCGCCCGTGTTCCCCTGAGTTGCCGCTGGCCACATCAGGCCACACACGTTCGGGAACACCCCTGGCGCATCAGTCTCAGGCCTACCTACTATCCATGGAACCCGACCGAAACGGGACCAAGGTCATGGAAAGTAGTGCGCCGTGCTCGACCACCTCGCCCAGGACTGGCTGACCCCCTCCATCGCCTTCGCGGTCTCGGTGATCGGGTCGTTCCTCGGGCTGTCCTTCGCCTCACGCGCGCGCCGGACGAGCGGACTCGTCCGGTGGCAGTGGCTGACCCTGGCCTCCCTCGCCCTGGGCGGGGTGGCCGTGTGGTCGATGCACTTCATCGCCATGATGGGCTTCTCCCCACCCGGCACGGCCATCCGCTACGACGCCGCGCTCACCGTGGTCAGCGGCGTCATCGCCATCGCGGTGATGGCCGTGGCGCTCACCCTGACCATCCGCAGGAGGACGGCCCCCTGGCTCCTGCTGGGCGGTCTCATCGCCGGGACCGGCATCATCGCGATGCACTACCTCGGCATGTCCTCGATGAACGTGCACGGGGAGATCCACCACGACCCGCTCTACGTCGCCCTGGCCTGCGTGATCGCCCTGGTGGCCGCCACCGCCTCCCTGTGGTTCGCCTCCCGGCTGCGCGGTCTCCCCGCCATCACCGCCGCCTCCGTGGCCATGGCCGCCGCGGTGACCACCATGCACTACACCGGCATGGTGGGCGTCCACTTCACGGAACCGCGCTTCTCCCGGCACAGCCCCCCGGACGGTTCCAGCGGGCCGGACCTGGTGCTGCCCCTGCTCGCGGGCCTGTTCGTCTTCATGCTGATCTGCAGCCTCTTCCTCCTGCTGGGGGTGGAGGAGGAGCGCCCGGACTACTCCCGGCGCGCGCCCGCCCCCGACGCGCCCGCCTCCGGGAGCGGACCGGAGGAGCCCGCCGCGGAGTACGTTCCGCGGCACGCCACCGCCGCGCAGACCGCGCCCTCCGACGACGTGTGGACCAGGCGCCGCTGAGCCGCGCCGTTCCCCGCCCGTTCCCCGCCCGGAAAGACGGACGCGCTTCGCGCGCAGCCTTCCCGCGCAAGCGCGGCGGTTGAGCGGGACGGCTGGCGCGCCGCCTCCGGTGTGGGCGGCGCGCTGTCATCGGGGCGGGGTCGGCGCGTTCTCCCCGGAACGCGGGGACCCCACCGCCGTTCGGGTCCGCCGCGGTCCGGCGGCGAGGACGCGCGGCCGCGTGCCCCGGGTCAGAACCCGAAGGCGCGCCCCGCGTTGCCCGCGATGATCCCGGCGAGTTCGTCCTCGTCCATGCCCTTGACCCCCGCCAGCGTCCGCAGCGTGTGCGGGATCAGGTAAGGGGCGTTGGGGCGGCCCCGGTAGGGCTTGGGGGTGAGGAAGGGCGCGTCGGTCTCCACCAGCATCAGCTCCGGCGGCGCCGCGGCGGCGGCCTCGCGCAGGGACTCGGCGCTGGCGAAGGTGACGTTGCCCGCGAAGCTCATGAAGTACCCGTGCTCGGCGCACACCTTGGCCATGGCCGCGTCGCCGGAGAAGCAGTGGAAGACCACCCTGTCCGGCGCGCCCTCCTCATCCAGGATCCGCAGCACGTCCTCGTGGGCGTCGCGGTCGTGGATCATCACGGCCTTGCCGTGGCGCCTGGCGATGTCGATGTGGCGGCGGAAGGACTCCTCCTGGGCCCGCGCGCCCTCCGGGCCGGTGCGGAAGGTGTCCATGCCGGTCTCGCCGACCGCCACCACGTGGGGCAGCGCGGCCAGATCGTCGATGGCGGCCAGCTGCGCCTCCAGCTCCGCCGTCCCGCCGGGCTCGCGTAGCCTGCCCGCCCAGTCGGTGTCGTCCACCTCCACGCCCGGGGCGCCGTCACCGTGCACGATGCGCGGCGCCTCGTTGGGGTGCAGGGCCACCGCCGCCCACACCTTGCCCGGGTGCGCGGCGGCCACCTCGGCCGCCCACCGCGAGGAGGCCAGGTCCACGCCCACCTGGACGAGCGGGGTCACCCCGACGCCCTCGGCGGCGGCGATGATCTCCTCGACCTCCGGGGTCTGCATGTCCATGTGGGTGTGGCTGTCGGCCACCGGTACGCGCAGGGGCTCGGGTACCGGAGGGGGCGTCTGGTCGTTGCGCTCCCTGACCGCTCTGCCGCTGCGCTTTCCCATGCTCACGTTCCTCCACGAAGAAGCGCCGACGGGCGGTGCCCGCCGGTGCGGTCGTCCTTCCCTCAGCCCCGGCCGGAGCCTACCCGGCGGCGCCCTCCAGACGGGCCAGCTCCTCGTCCACGACCGACTGGTCGAGCTTGGCGAACAGCGGCTCCGGGCGGCCGAGCGCGGTGCCCACCGCGATCGGCCGCGACTCCCAGCGCGCCTCGTTGTCGGCGTAGTCCCCGGTGATGACCGGGTACTCCACCTCCTCCTCCGAGCCGCCGATCGTGTCCCGTCCGGCGTCGATGCGGGGCATGCCCGTCCAGGTGCCGGTGCCGCCGAGCATCGCGTACACCTTGTTCGCCGACTCGGGCAGGTACGGGGTGAGCAGCGTGTTGGCGTCCTGGACCAGTTGGAGGGCCACGTGCAGCACGGTGGCCATCCGCTCGGGGTCGGTCTTCTTCAGCGCCCACGGAGCCTGGTCGGAGATGTACTTGTTGGCCTCGGCCACGGTGCGCATGGCCTCCTGCAGGCCCGCCTTGAACTGGGACCGCTCCAGCCGCTCGCCCACCCGGGCGAACGCGGCCCGCGAGTCCTCCAACACCCGGCGGTCCTCGTCGGTCAGCTCACCGGCCGCCGGGATCTCGCCCAGGTTCTTGGCCGCCATCGAGATGGAGCGGTTGACCAGGTTGCCCCAGGCCGCCACCAGCTCGTCGTTGTTGCGGCGCACGAACTCGGCCCAGGTGAAGTCGGTGTCCTGCGTCTCGGGACCGGCGGCCATGATGTAGTAGCGCAGCGCGTCGGCGGAGTAGCGCTCCAGGAAGTCGCGCACGTAGATCACCACGCGCCGCGAGGAGGAGAACTTGCGCCCCTCCATGGTGAGGAACTCGCTGGAGACCACCTCGGTGGGCACGTTCAGCCCGCCCAGCGGGCCGGGCTCGCCGCCCCGGTCGCCCTCGCCGTTGTGGCCCAGCAGGATCGCGGGCCAGACCACCGAGTGGAAGACGATGTTGTCCTTGCCCATGAAGTAGTAGGACCGGGCCTCGTCGCCCTGCCACCAGCGGCGCCAGGCCTCGGGCTCGCCGATGCGCCGGGCCCACTCCACCGACGCCGACAGGTAGCCGATGACCGCGTCGAACCACACGTACAGGCGCTTGTTGGCGTTGTCGCTCCAGCCCTCCAGCGGGACGGGCACTCCCCAGTTGAGGTCGCGGGTGACCGCGCGCGGCTGGAGGTCCTCCACCAGGTTCAGGGAGAACTTGAGGACGTTGGGCCGCCACTGCCCCTCCTTGCCCTTGAGCCAGGTGGTCAGGGCGTCGGCGAAGGCGGGCAGGTCGAGCATGAAGTGCTCGGTGTCCACGAACTCCGGCTTCTCGCCGTTGATCCGCGAACGCGGCGAGATGAGGTCGATCGGGTCGAGCTGGTTGCCGCAGTTGTCGCACTGGTCGCCGCGCGCACCGTCGTAACCGCAGATGGGACAGATGCCCTCGATGTAGCGGTCGGGCAGCGTACGGCCGGTGGACGGCGACACCGCGCCCTTGGTGGTGTGGGCGAACACGTACCCGTTCTCGTGCAGCGCGGTGAACAGCTGCTGCGCGACGGCGTAGTGGTTGCCGGTGGTGGTGCGGGTAAACAGGTCGTAGGACAGGCCCAGGCCCACCAGGTCCTCGGCGATGATCCGGTTGTAGCGGTCGGCCAGCTCGCGGGGGGTCACACCCTCCTGGTCGGCCAGGACCTGCACCGGGGTGCCGTGCTCGTCGGTCCCGCTGACCATCAGCACGTGGTTGCCCGACATTCGCTGGAAGCGGGAGAAGACGTCGGAGGGGACTCCGAAGCCGGACACGTGACCGATGTGGCGCGGTCCGTTGGCATAGGGCCAGGCGACCGCGGTCAGGATGTGACGATTCGACGACATGACCCAAGCCTAAAGGCGGCGGCGGCCTGCCGTGCACTCCTTTCCCCCGCGCGCGGCCCCCGGGCGAGCGCACCGGGCGGCGCGCACCGGGCCGGACCCGGTTTCCCGCGCGCGGCCCGCAGCACGGTCCGGGGCACGGGCGGCCCGGCTGTGCGACAGGGGCCGAAGGGACATTCCCCGGGGCTTGCCGCTACCCGTATGCTCTGCTGGACGAGCCGTGCACCACCGGGACGCACGGTCGGGCAGCACTTCCCTCCCGGTCCTTCCCCGAGGCGGTGGTCACCATGGTTACCGGTGCCCTACCCCGTCCTGCCCGGCACACGACCGCGCTGCTGACCAGCGTGGTCCTGCTCGTCATCCTGTCCTTCCCCGTCGCCTCCGGCGGCGGGCAGCCGGCCGGACCGCCCCTGCCGCCGCACGGCCTGCTCAGCGCCCCCGAGGGCGCCGCGGCCGCGGCGGCGGACCAGGAGCGGGTGACCCCGCGCGAACGCGCGGACCTGGCCGAGAACCCGATGGTCACCGTCGGGCCGCCCGCCTCCACGTGCGACCACCGGTCGGTGCTGCGAGACCTGCCCGACACCGTGCCCAGCAGCGCACTGCGCCTGGCGGTGTGGGACCAGCCCTGGTGGCCGCTCTCTCCCCCCGCGCCCGTTCCCGTCCCGGACCTGGACGCCCCCGGGGAGCTGCCGCCGACACGGGCTCCCCCTCCCACCGCGAACACCGCCATCTGACCATCCCCGCGCGTACCCCCCTGTCTCCGGCGTGCGTCGGGATCACCCGTATTCGCAGTGAAGAGGTACCAGGTCCTTGTCCAGTCAAACGGGAGCGGGCGCGCGTTGGACACGCGCCCTCATCTCCCTTCTCGTCATCCTCGTCGCGTTCGGCGCGGCGTGGTTCATCCCGCCGCGTCTGGGGCTCGACCTCAGCGGCGGCACGCAGATCGTCCTGGAGACCCAGGACGGCCCCGAGGGCACACCCGCCAACTCCGAGAACACCGACCAGGTCGTCGAGGTGCTGCGCCAGCGCATCGACCGCCTGGGCGTGTCCGAGGCGACCATGTCGCGCTCGGGCGAGAACCGGATCATCGTCGAGCTGCCCGGTGTGCAGGACCCGGCGGAGGCCGCGCAGATCATCGGCCAGACCGCCCAGCTGTCCTTCCACCCGGTGCTGGGCGTGGGCCAGGCCGGCGGCCAGGGCGTGCAGGCGCCCGCCCCGGGCGACTCCGCCAACGCCCCGCAGGCCACCGCGGACGAGGCGCGCGCCCCGTCCGACGCCGCGGCCGAGGGCGGTGACGAGGCCGCCGAGGGCGGCGGCGGGGAGATGACCCAGGAGCAGCTCGAAGAGCTCATGGCGCAGCAGGGCGGCATGGGGGGCATGGGCGGCCAGCAGCCCCCCGCCGGTCCCAGCGCGGAGAACCCCGAGGACGTCGTGATGACGCTCCCCGACTCCGACGGCACCCAGCTCCAGCTCGGCGAGACCGCCATCAAGGGCGACCAGGTGGCCAGCGCCGAGGCCGCGCTGGACAGCGTCAACCGCGCGCAGTGGACGGTCAACGTCAACTTCCGCGGCGAGGGCGCCGACCAGTGGACCGCGCTGACCGCCGACGCCGCCTGCTACGACCAGGGCGACCCGCGCCGCCGCGTGGCCATCGTGCTGGACGGGCAGATCATCTCCGCCCCGGAGGTGAACCCGGAGTTCGCCTGCGACGTGGGCATGCCCGGCAACACCACCACCATCACCAGCCCCGACTTCACCAGTGAGACCTCCAACGACCTGGCCGTGCTGATCGAGGGCGGCTCGCTGCCGCTGCCGGTCACCGAGGTCCAGCGCCAGACGGTCGGCCCGACCCTGGGCGCCGAGGCCATCCAGGCCAGCGCCGTCGCCGCGATCCTGGGCCTGGCCTTCACCACGCTCTACATCACGCTGGTCTACCGGCTGGTCGGCTTCCTGGCCGCCCTGGCCCTGGGCTTCTACACGCTCATCGCCTACGGCGCCCTGGTCGCCATCAACGCCACACTGACACTGCCGGGTCTGGCGGGCTTCGTGCTGGCGATCGGTATGGCCATCGACGCCAACGTGCTGATCTTCGAACGCACACGCGAGGAGCACCAGCGCCAGGCGAAGGTGTACGAGGCCAACAAGTCGGCCGGGCTGCGGGACGCCACCGAGGACGAGGCCGCCAAGGCCGAGTCCGGGGTGCTCGCCCGCAAGCGGCGCCGGGCGGTGCCGCCGAGCCTGGAGAAGGCGTTCGTCGTGGGCTCCCGCAAGGCGTGGAGCGCCGTCCTCGACACCAACATCACCACGCTCATCGCCGCCGCCCTGCTGTTCTTCTTCGCCTCGGGCACCGTGCAGGGCTTCGGTGTGACCCTGAGCATCGGTACCCTCGTCTCGATGTTCTCCGCGCTGGTCATCGCGCGCGTGTTCGTCGAGTGGGCGGTGCGCCGCGCGGTCGTGCGCAAGCACCCGGCCGTCAGCGGCCTGAACCGCATCGGCGGCGTCCGCACCTGGCTGGTCGCCAAGGACCCCGACCTCATGGGCCACCGCACCAAGGGCCTGATCGTTGCGGGTCTGATCGTGGCGGCCGCGATCGCCGCCCCGCTGATCCGCGACACCAACCTCGGTGTGGAGTTCACCGGCGGCCGCGTGCTGGAGTACGAGGTCAGCAGCGGGGAGGGCGTCTCGGTCGACGAGGCCCGCTCCGTCATCTCCGCGCTGAACTTCCCCGGCTCGGACACGGCCGTGGTCCAGGAGTCCGGTGACGGCGACATCTCGGTGCGCACCGGCAGCATCTCCGACGACGACGCGGCCCGGATCGCGGACGCCCTGAGCGAGCAGACCGGCGGCGTGGAGCTGGTCAGCGACGAGCTGATCGGCCCGAGCATGGGCGACGAGCTGCGCAACCGGGCGCTGATCGCCCTGGGCGCGGCCCTCGCGCTCCAGATGGTCTACCTGGCCTGGCGCTTCCGCTGGTCGTTCGGCGTGTCCACCATGCTGTCGCTGGCCTTCAACCTGGTCCTGGTGATCGGGCTGTTCATCTGGCTGGGCAAGCCGATCGACGGCGTGTTCCTCGCCGCGCTCCTGAGCGTCATCGGCTTCTCCGTCAACGACACGGTGGTGGTGTTCGACCGGGTGCGCGACGAGTGGGCACGCGACGAGAAGTCGAAGTTCTCCGAGATCGCCAACCGCGCGGTGCTCAACACCCTGCCGCGTACCGTGAACACCTCGATCGGCGCGCTGATCATCCTGGGCTTCCTGACCTTCCTCGGCGGGTCCTCGCTCCAGGACTTCTCGATCGCCATGCTGGTGGGTCTGACGACGGGCGTCCTCTCGACGATCTTCGTCGCCGTCCCGCTGGCCATCTGGCTCCAGAGGTGGGACAAGACCGACCCGCCCCACGTGGTCAAGGAGCGCAAGGCCAAGCAGAAGGTGGCCGCCAAGGCCGCCCGCGAGGCCGACGACGGAGCCGTCGTCTAGGGTCTGTTCTTTGGCCGGGCCTCAGCTTGTGGGGGTTGGTTCGGGCGCCCACGGGGTTCTGGAGGTGGCGGAGGCGGGTTCGTGAGGAACGAGCGAACCCGCCGAAGACACCGAAGGTTCCCGTTCTCCGGGCGCCCGAACACAAGAAGGACCGCGCCGCAGGCGTCCGTTGAGGGTGGTGGCGGGCGACGGGTGGGACAAAGCGGAGCGGAGGTCCAAAAAAACACGGCCCGCCGCGCCGCCCACGGGTGGCGCGGCGGGCCGACAGGCGAAGGGCCCCGGGACGTGTCCCGGGGCCCTTCGCCTGTCGGGTCAGGCCGTCTGGGCCGCGACCGGCGCGCCCTCGGAGGCCTGCACCAGGACGAAGCCCTGACCCTCGAAGGAGAGCTGGAGCGCCTCGCCGCTGCCGCGGCCGATGAGCGCGCCCGCCTTGGCCGTGCGGCGCACGCCCGTGCTCAGCGAGCTGGACCAGGCGACCGCGGAGTCGGTGTCCACGAAGGTCGGCTGGTCGACGTTGATCAGCACCGGGGCGCCGTGGCAGGCGATGGCCACCCTGCCCCGGCCGCTGAAGACCGTGTTGAAGAGCCCCCCGGCGGCCATGCCCGCGCCCTCCACGCGGCGGATGTCCCAGCTCAGCCCGGCCTCGAAGGCGAGCACGTTGTCGCCGTTGACCGTGAGGTGGTCGTCCTCCAGGTCCACCAGGTGCACGTCCCAGGCGTCGCGGGCCAGGAACACGTCGCCGCGCCCGGACACCTTCATCAGCGGCAGTCCCTCGCCGGTGAAGGCCTTCTTGAAGAACTTGCTGACGCTGCCGGACCCCTCGTAGGAGAAGTCGACCTGGCCCTGGTAGGCGACCATGGCGCCCTGGCGGGCGAAGAACTCGCCGTTGAGGCCCACCCGGAGCATCTTGTGGTTCTGCAGGTGCATACCCGGCTGGCTGGTCTCCTGGGCCTGCTGGAAGAGGTTGCTTCGCATGAACGTGTTCCCCATCGACGGTCTGGCTGTTTCACCCGGTCAGACGCTCCAGAACCGGAAAGGTTCCGCCGCGGGCCCGCCGTTTTCGGTCAGTCGGCGGACACGATCCCGTGCACCAGGTCGTAGACCCGGCGCTTGGGGACGCCGAACTCCCTGGCCACACGGGTGATCGCCTCCTTGCGGCGCACGCCCTCCTCCTCCAGGCCGGAGGCCGCGGCGACCAGGTCGGCGTCCCCGACCGTCCCCGGATCGCGGCGGGCGCCCTCCACCACGAGGGAGATCTCGCCCCGCACCCCCTCGGCGGCCCAGGCGGCCAGCTCCCCGAGGCCGCCCCGGCGCACCTCCTCGTAGGTCTTGGTCAGCTCCCGGCACACGGCGGCGCGCCGGTCGGCGCCGAAGGCCGCGGCCATCGCCTCCAGGGTGGCGGCGACGCGGTGGGGGCTCTCGAAGAACACCATCGTGCGGCGCTCGGCCGCCAGGTCGGCCAGGTAGCCCGACAGGCCCTTGCGCGGCGGGAAGCCCTCGAAGCAGAAGCGGTCGGTGGGCAGGCCCGAGACCACGAGCGCCGTGGTGACCGCGGACGGCCCCGGGATGGCGGTCACCGGGATGCCCTCCCCCGCGCAGGCGGCGGCCAGCCGGTAGCCGGGGTCGGACACCCCCGGCATCCCGGCGTCGGTGACGACGAGGACGTCGCTCCCCGCGCGCAGGTCGCCGAGCAGCTCGTCGGTGCGGCGGCTCTCGTTGGCGTCGTAATAGGACACGACGCGGGCGCCCGCCTCCCCGCCCAGGCGCACGTCCGCGCGGGAGGCGAACTGGCGTAGCCTTCGGGTGTCCTCTGCCGCGATGACGCGGGCGCCCTCCAGTGCGCGCAGCAGCCTGGGCGGCGCGTCCTCCACGTTCCCGATGGGCACACCGGCGAGCGTCAGGGTTCCCGTCCCTCCGCTCGTCCCAGCTCCACCCTCAACCACTGTGATCCCCGTCCTGTCGCGCTACGGTTGGCTCATCACGCCATCCGAAACCTGGTTTCGTGGTCCGTCCGCAAAGGACAACCATCTCCGACCCCAACCTACGAGCCGAGGTAACGCGTTCCCCGCTCGAAGACGGGGCTTTCGACCCCCGGGTCGAGGGCCTGGCGTTACCAGCACCAGCCAACACCAGGGAGGTGACCAGTTGGCTACGTTTCACACAGGTGAGAAGACCCACCAGGCCGTGCTTCCTCAGCGGCCTGCTCTGGAATCCGCGTCAGCAGACATTCCAAGGAACGGGAACGAAACGGGGCGCGGAAGCCACGTGCGCGTGGCACCCGGTGTGGAACATGTGCGAGGGGAGACCACCGGTGGTTCACCTACCGCTGGTGGCGTCACCCCCGTGCCCTCAGGGGCCGGGGAGCAGGCCCGTGAGGGCCGTTCACCGAAGAGCACGCCCCGCAAGGGGCACCCGTACGTGTTCGTGCTGGACCGCCACGGCACACCGCTACAACCCACCCACCCCGCGCGGGCCCGCCGATTCCTGGCCCGGGGCCGGGCGACCGTGGCCCGACACACCCCCTTCGTCATCCGGTTGAAGGATCGCACCACCACCGGGTCCGAGGTCGACGGGGTCGAGACAGGCGTTGACCCAGGCAGCAGGCGCACCGGCATCGCCGTGTTCACCGACCGGGATGGAGAACGCCGAGGCCGCCACGCGGTACGGCTGGACCACCGAGGCGGTCAGATCGCCAGGAGGATGCGCCAACGCGCCGCCTACAGAAAGGGACGCCGTTCTCGTAACCTGCGTTACCGGACGGCCCGGTTCGACAACCGCACCCGTCCACGCGGGTGGCTGCCTCCCTCGCTCCGGCACCGAGTGGACACCACTCCGGCCTGGGTGGGTCGTCCGTCCCGGTGGGCGCTGTGGCGGTCCCTGGACGGGTGCCTGCCCACCCGTGTGGGCTCGGGAGGCCGGACGAAGTGGAACCGCACCCGCAACCGCCTGCCCGAGTCCCACAGCCTGGACGCCCTGGCCGTGGGCAGGGTCGAAGCCATCACCACGGCTGTTCCAACGATCCTGGTCGTCAGGGCCACGGGGCGCGGCTCCTGCGCCCGTACCCGGGCGGACAGGCACGGTTTCCCCCGGTTGCGTCTGCCCCGCCGCAAACGGTTCTTCGGTTTCCAGACCGGGGATCCGGCCCGAGCGGCCGTGCCATCGGGTATGAACGCGGGGACGCACACAGGCCGGGTGGCGGTGCGCAGCAGCGGGAGCCACACCCTGCAAACCTCGCATGGGCCGATCAAGACCTCATGGAAGAACCTCTGTCTGTTCCAGCGAGCGGACGGTTACGGCTACACCACCCAGAAGGAGGCAGGGGCTCCCTCCACCGCCTGAGGGCGGGAGTATCCACCCCGTACACCCGATGACCACCACCGCACCTTTCTCCGAGGCAGAGCCCTCGCCCTCGCCGCGGTCGGCGCGGATCCGCGCCCGCTTCCTGCCCGTCAACCCCGCGCCCCGCTGGCTGGGTTGGCTGGGCGCCTTCGCCGTCGCGCTGTTCGCCGGGGCGCTGAGGTTCTTCAACCTCGGCCAGCCGGACCGGATCTACTTCGACGAGACCTACTACGCCAAGGACGCCTACGGGCTCTGGAACTTCGGCTACGAGCACGAGACCGTCGAGGAGCCCGTCGAGGCCGACGACCTGCTCGCGCAGGGGTACCAGGACATCTTCACCGGCACGGGCGACTTCATCGTGCACCCGCCGGTGGGCAAGTGGATGATCGCCCTGGGCGACTGGCTGTGGTCGCTCCTGCCGTTCGGCACGACCATGACCCCCGAGGCCTGGCGGTTCGCCTCCGCCGTGGCCGGGGTGCTCTCGGTCCTCATCCTGGTGCGGCTGGCCACGCGGATGACCCGCTCGGTGCTGCTGGGCTGCACGGCGGGCCTGATCATGGCGCTGGACGGCCTGCACTTCACGCTGAGCCGCATCGCCATGGTGGACATCTTTCTCACCCTGTGGATCCTGGCCGGGTTCGCGTGCCTGGTGATCGACCGGGACAGCACCCGGGAGCGGATGGCCCGCCTGGCGGAGGCGGGCGGGGACCTGGTGTCGGTGGGCTGGCTGGGGATGCGCTGGTGGCGGCTGGCGGCCGGACTGTGCTTCGGTCTGGCGGTGGGCACCAAGTGGTCGGCCCTGTTCTTCGTCGCGGCGTTCGGCCTGCTCACGGTGGCGTGGGACTACGGGGCCCGCAGCAGCGTCGGCCAGCGCGGCTTCTTCTGGCGGTGGCTGGGCATCGACGCGATCCCGGCGTTCGTGCAGACCGTGGTGGTCGCGGGGATCGTCTACCTGGTCTCGTGGTCGGGGTGGCTGTTCACCCGCGGCGGCTACAACCGCGACTTCGCGGACGGCATGCTGCCCGAGTGGGTGCCCGGCCTCCTGAGGGAGCCGGTGGAGGCGCTGTGGAGCCTGGTGGACTACCACCAGCGGATGATGACCTTCCACACCGACCTGACCAGCGACCACGCCTACATCTCCGCGCCGTGGGAGTGGCTGGTCATGCGCACCCCGGTGATGTTCCACTACAACGGCGAGGTCGCCTCGTGCGCCACGGGCGACTGCGTCACCTCGGTGGTCTCCATCGGCACGCCGGTCATCTGGTGGTCCAGCCTGCTCGCACTGACGGTGATGCTCGGCTGGTGGGTGACCTTCCGCGACTGGCGCGCCGGGGCGGTGCTGCTGGCCGTGGCCGCGGGGTGGCTGCCGTGGTTCGCCTACCCGGACCGGCCCATGTTCCTGTTCTACGCCGCCCCTCTGCTGCCCTTCCTGGTCCTGGCGATCGTGCTGGCGCTGGGCCTGGCGATGGGGGCAGGGGAGGACAGTCCGCGCTTCGCCCCCTACACGCGCGCGGTGGGCGGCATCGTCTACGGCGTGGTCCTGCTGTTGATCGTGGCCAATTTCGCCTACTTCTACCCGGTGTTGTCGGCGTATCCGATCGACGAGGGTATGTGGCGTGAACGCATGTGGTTCGACGTGTGGATCTACGGCAACGGCGGTTAGAGAACGGCGTCCCGGCGCATCCGTGTTCGCCGCGCCCCATTAGTGGTCCGGCGAACGGAAATCAACAGTTGCGAGTTGCCGAAACAGGACAGGGAAAGAGCGCGATTCCCGCGTGGAAGGCCTCGGCAGGGCAGCACCCTCCCTGGTACTGTCAGCAACTGGTTGCTGTTGTAGTTTCCATGGATGCCCGGGGCGCCTCGCGGAACTTCACGTGGGCGCTCGCCGGTGCGGGATTCACTCGTCGGTCAGGCGCCCGGCGGCCCGGGGCCAGCAGGGTGCGGCCCCGCAGTAGTCCCCAAGGGAGTGCACATGGCTCAGGGCACCGTGAAGTGGTTCAACTCTGAGAAGGGTTTCGGGTTCATCGCCGTCGAGGGCGGTCAGCCCGACGTTTTCGTCCACTACTCGGCGATCTCGGGCACCGGCTTCCGGAACCTGGAAGAGGACCAGAAGGTCACCTTCGACATCATCCAGGGCCCCAAGGGCCCGCAGGCCGCTGACGTCAAAGCGGTCTAGGGTCGTCCTTTCCACGCGGTCGACGGAGTTCCCGGTCGCCCGACGGCACCGTCCGCGTCCGCGTTCCCTTACTTGACGGCGCACCCGAGCAGCCGGGACCGGGTGGAGCGCCCGCGCCCAGCCCTCCGCTCGACGAGCGGGGGGCTGGCCCGTGTCCACCCCTTTGCGGACGACCGGGGCGAGGTTACCCAAGCCTCCCGATACCGGTTAACCTGCTTGAAGCCGGTCGGTACACCGAAGGACTGAGGTCGCGCATGTTCAACATCAGCGGAGGAGAGTTCGTCGTCCTCCTCCTGCTCGCGCTGCTGATCTTCGGCCCGGACCAGCTGCCCAAGGCGGCGCAGCAGGTGGGCAGGGTGCTGCGCCAGCTGCGGACGATGGCCAACTCCGCCTCCAACGACATCCGCGAGGGGCTGGGCCCGGAGTTCAAGGACTTCGACGTGCAGGACCTCAACCCCCGGCGCTTCGTGCAGAAGCACTTCTGGGAGGAAGAGGAGCAGGAGGACAAGCCCGTGGCCCGGCTGAACGGCAAGCGCCCCCCCTTCGACGACGAGGCCACCTGACGCGGGCCCCCGGCCGGAGCGTCCCCTCCCCGCTCGTCGGTCTCACCCCACGAGCATGAGCACGAACAGGGCCAGGCCCAGCAGGATCACCGAGCCCACGATGATCGCCGGGGACCCGAAGGCCAGCACCAGGACCTCCACCGCCAGCGCCCCGCCGAAGGCCCCGGCCAGCCAGGGCCAGCGCGGGCCCGGCTCCCAGTCGTGGCGGCGCTCGCGGTTGAGCGTGATCAGGAACGCGCACCCGATGAGCAGCCAGAACACCAGGTGGGCGAGCGCGCGGGTCTGCGGATCGACGTAGTCCGCCATCCCGCCGACCACCATCACGTAGGTCGTCGTTCCCGCGAGCAGCCGCCAGTGCCCGCCCGTCCTGCGGGCGGGGATGACCTTGCGCCGGGCCGGTGTGGTGCGCCGGAAGCGCTCCGCCGCGACCACGGGCTCCTCCTCCACCGGTTCGACCGTGGTCTCGCGCGGCCCGGGAGGCGGGGGTTCGGGGGGCGGGGGCTCGTATCCCCCCACCGGTGCGGTCTCCGGCGGCGGCCGGTGCTCCCGCGTCGGGGACACGGAGTCCTGCGGCGTGGTCGGGGGGTCCTGCGGCGGGAACTCCTCGGGGTGGTATCCGCCGGGGTACTTCGGGGAGTCGGACACGGTCCGCCCCTTCACGGTCGCGCGGTGGGCCCCTGCCGGGGCCGGGGTTCGGTGTCCGGATCCCTACCCGGTGCCGCGCTCGGTCAAATCCCCGCCCTCGGGCCTTCCGGCGGCGGTGCGTGCCGGAAAGGCGGGGGCGGGGACGAAGAAGGACCCGACCGGTCCTCGGGGGTCCGGTCGGGTCCCTGTGCCGGGGTTCGGCGGAACCCTTTCGGCGGGCTGGTTACAGCCAGGACCACCCGCTGTCACGGGCGGTAATCACGTGCGTGGTCATGGCATCTACCTTTCGTATTGGCTTCCAGCCCATCCCAGGACAACGATGGCGTAGAGCACTCTCGGTCCGCAAGACCCGTGGACGAATGTTCATCATTTTATGGCACGGGCACCACCGAGGCCCGCCGAAGCATGGACCAAATAAACGAATCCTGACTCGTTTCCCCAGTTCAGAAGGGTTTCCATTACCGTAGCCAGAACACCTGGCAGCTTGGCGGCCTGCCAAAACAAGACATCCGCCAGGTCAAATCCACACCATGAATATAACGGAGAGCGACGGCGTTCCCATTTCCCCGGGACGGGAAATCGGGATATCCGGCGGCGCGTTTGGGGGCGGCCCCGGAGATCAACACGGGCTGTTACCAGGGAGAACCTGTTGAACTTAATGTCGGAAAGCAGAGCTATGCCCAACTTTGCACCATCACATCCGTTCTGTCGGAACGTGACTCTGCGTCATGGCGCCCTCGGCCCAGCCGCCCGGGCGCGCCCCCGGAGAGGGGGCCCGCAGAACAGGTGTTTCGGTCATGCACAAAACCGCATATCCCACTTCCCCCTTCCCCGACCATGGCGGCGTCGCCCTTCCGCGGCCGTTCCCCGGTGCCGTTCGCACCGTTTCCCCCGGACGCGCCCGGGGTAGCGGGCGGTGAGTTCGTCCGTTACCACTCCGCTCACCGAACGCACATGAGACAATGAGCAGCCCCAGCAGGAGGTCTCCATGCGCGTCTCTCTCCCCCGGCCGGCCCTTCTCCTGGCCGGCGGTCGGACATGCCCGCACCGCGTCCGCCCGGACAGACCCGGGTCCCCGGTGCGCGAGAGCCCGTCACTCGGCCAGGGACGGGACGGGTAGGCGACCCATGAGCGCACACTCTCTCTTCCCCGCGCAGGCCCCCTATCCTGGGGAGCCCGCCTCTCCGGCCGCCCCGATCCGCGCCATGGTCGTGGACGACCACGCGCTGTTCCGCCGGGGCCTGGTGTCGGTCCTGGACGAGGAGCCCGACATCGACGTGGTCGACGAGGCCAACGACGGGGAGGAAGCCGTCCGCCTGGCCGCCGAGCTGCGTCCGGACGTGGTCATCATGGACGTGATGATGCCGCACACCAGCGGCATCGACGCCTGCTCGCGCATCCGTGAGGCGGTGCCGCACACCAGGTTCATCATGCTGACGATGAGCGATGACGAGAGCGACCTGTTCGACGCGCTCAAGGCCGGGGCGACGGGCTACCTGCTCAAGGCCATCTCGGTGACCGAACTCGCCGAGGCGGTACGCGCCATCGTCAAGGGCGACTCGTTCATCAACCCGGCGATGGCGACCAAGCTCATCGGGGAGTTCGCCGAGCTGGCCAAGCAGGAGAGCGCCCCGCCCAGCCGCACGACCATCCCCGAGCTGACCCGGCGCGAGACCGAGGTGCTCAAGCTGCTGGCCCGCTCCCTGAACAACCGGGAGATCGGGGAGCGGCTGTTCATCACCGAGAACACCGTCAAGAACCACGTCCGCAAGATCCTGGAGAAGCTCCAGGTGCACTCGCGCACCGAGGCCGCCATCTACGCCGTCCGGGCCGAGTACGTCTCCGGGCGCTGAGGCCTCCCGCCGGGCCGCGCCGCCTCCGGCCCGCGACCGCCGTACGGCCGCCAGCCGGACGCTGGGGCCCGTCCGGCATCAGAAGCACTACGAGCCCCAAGAGCACCGAGAGCGCCCGCGTGGGCGCGTCCTGCGCACGGCGGACCGCACAGGGGCGCCCGGGAGCCCCGGCGCGGTTCGGCTCGCGCCCTGCGGCCGGTCGGGAGCCCTGCGGCCGGTCGGCAACAGCCCCGGGCGGCTCTACTCCCCCGCGGAGGGGTCCCGGCCCGCGGCGGACGGGCCGAAGAGCAGTCCGGCGCTGCGGCGGGTGACGGTGAGCAGGTCGGCGTCGCGGAACAGGTCCCCGAACCCCGAGCCCTCCAGGTTCCCCGTGAGGGAGAGCGTGGCGATGCCGTGCACGACCGACCAGCCCGCGACCATGGCGGCGGCCGAGTCCTCGACCTCCCGGCCCTCCTCGGCCAGGGACTCCACACCGGCGCGGAGCTCGTCGAAGGCCGCCGTGCGCGCGGCGTTCAGCTCCGCGTCGTCGTCGCTCAGCAGGCTGGGGGCGAACATCACGTCGAAGTGCGCCGGGTGGCCGGTCGCGAAGCGCACGTACTCCACGCCCGCCTCCAGGAAGCCCCCGCCGGACTCGCGGTTGGCCCGCAGCCGCGCGGCCAGTTCGCGGAAGCCCTCGGCGGCCAGGGCGTTGAGCACGCCCTCGCGGCTGCCGAAGTGGTGCCGGGGGGCGGTGTGGCTGACCCCGAGTTCGAGCGCCAGCGAGCGCAGGCTGAAGGAGTAGGGCCCCTCCCTGGCGATGACCTCGGCCGCCTTCTCCAGGACGGCGGCCCTGAGGTTCCCGTGGTGGTATCCGTCTGCCATGACCCCGCACCCTACGACGGCGGGTTGCCACTGTAAAGATCACGGAGGCCTGCCCCGCAGCGCGGGCGGGGAGTACGCTGGAGGGGTACCGGCCGCCCCGCGACAGGGGATAGCCGCTTCGCCGGTGACACTCGGGGCTCCGGTCCGGAAACGACCTCCCGCCGCAGGGAACAGCAGCACCGCCTCCGGACCGGACCCCGCCCGGCCGTGTGCGCCGGGGCGCCGTGCGGGCCCCTCCGCACCGGAGACCTCCCGGAAATCTTCCAGGACCGCCCCCTGAACACGGCGAAGGCCCCTCCCGAACCCGGGAGGGGCCTTGCTGTCTGCGGTGGAGCTATGGGGATTTGAACCCCAGACCCCCTCGATGCGAACGAGGTGCGCTACCGGACTGCGCCATAGCCCCGAAGACGTGATCCACATTAGCAGGAAACCCGGAGTGGTCCGAACCGGCTTCTCCCGGATCGGACCCGGAGCCGCTCCTGGCCCGGAGCTGCTCCGGCCCCGGGCCCGGACCGCTGCCGGTCCGGACCCGGGCCCGGTCAGTCCCCGGCCGCCCGCAGCCGGGCGTCCGCGTACTGGTCGTAGACCTGGCTGCGCCGCTCCTTGAGCGCGATCACCTCGGCCTCCCGCTCGGCCTCGCGCCGCCGCTCCGCCTCGTCCCGGCGGGCGCGCAGGACCTCCCGGCGGCGGGCCCGCCGGGCCGCCTCCCTGCGCTCGGCGTCGGCCTTGGCGGCCTCCCGGAGCAGGACAAGGTGTCCGGCGAACAGCAGCACCGGCGGGGCCGCCACCCACCAGGGCCCCAGCCCGAGGGCCACGGCCACGAGGGTGGCGGCGTTCACCAGGGTCAGCGTCGTGGTGCGACGGCGGCGGCGGGCGATGACGCGGGCGCGCGGCCCGGACTCGGCGCGGTAGCGCCCCGGACGCGGCGCGTCCCCGCCGTGCGCGGGGGCGTCCGCCGGGGCGGTGTCGTAATCGTCACGGCGCAGGACCTGGGTCTCGGTGGCGTCCGGGTCCTCCGCACGCCCCTCGGCGTCCTCCCGGGCCTCGGTCTCCGCGGGTTCGTCGTCCTCCCGCGGGTCCTCGTGGAAGGTGTCGGGGTCCTTCCGCAGCAGCATCGGCACCAGGACTATGAGCCACACCACCACGATGGCCAGGTACAGAGGAGAGCTGCTCATCACCCCTCCTCACGATGACGGCCACTGGACGTTGATCGACACCTCGTCGACACCGCGCCGCGTGGTGTCCCGGGGGACGGAGACGTCCCGCCGGGGAAGGCCGCCCCCGTCCCTCCCCGGACCCGGGAAGTTTCCGGTGCGCCATATCCACGCGTTGCCCGCATCGTCAATGCGTCTATGTTCCGCACGGTACGACCCCGTGTCCATAAATGCGCCACATTCTGACCGGAGTGTCGCAAGATTGTGGACTCTCAGTTTCGGACGCCCTGACCCCGGGGGTGAAAGCACAGGTCAGCCAACGACTGCGGAGTGCAGTCCCAATTCAACGCAAAGTAATGAGTCAATGTCACTAAAGTCAGGTTTAAGTTCCGGATGCTTCTGTGATGTTGGCACGTTCAGTTCGGCTCCGGGTACGGACTCGCCGGATCGCGCGGATCCCGGCCGCCGTTCGGGTCCTGTGGCCCCAAAGCGGAACCGGGGCCGGAACCGGGTTCCCCGGAGGGCCCGGAAGAGGACCCGTGGCGCCACCGGTACATCAGCCCCCGGGGGACCTCCTCCGCGGTGATCGCGTAGCAGATGTGGTCGCGCCAGGCCCCGTCGATGTGCAGCTGTCTCCTGCGCACGCCCTCGTCGCGAAAGCCCAGTTTGGCGACCACGCGTCTGCTCGCCCGGTTCTCGGGCCGGACGTTGGCCTCGATCCGGTGCAGCCCGACGCGGAAGAAGGAGTGGTCCACGGCCAGCGCGACCGCGGTCGGGGTGATGCCGAGCCCGGCGTGGGCGCTGTCGATCCAGTAACCGACCTGCGCCGACCTGGCCGAGCCCCACACGATGGCACCCACCGTGATCTGGCCGACGAACCTGTCGTCGTACAGGACCGCCCAGGGCATGGACAGGCCCTGCCTGGCCTCGTGGCGGATGGACTGGAGCATCGAGACGTAGGGGGTGAGCCCGGTGGTGCGCAGCGGCATCTCCGGATAGGTGGGCTCCCAGGGGCGCAGCCACTCCTCGTTGCGCGAACGCGTGTCCCGGAGCGCCGCGGCGTCGCGGAGCCGCAGTGGCCGGAGTACGACCGGACCCTCCTGGAGGGTGACGGGCCACCCATGTCTGCGATTCACGACCGTCCCTTCGATGCCCTCGGCACCGTAGCCCAGCGCTGCGACACCGGACGCGGAGGCGTCGGGTTCCCGTCGCCGGTGACGGGCTCCAGTATTCCACTCCCGGGGGCGCGGCATGGCTGCGGTCGCCCCAGCGGGCAAGAATCGGATGATTCTTAACTCCAATACTCCCGTACCGAAAACCGGCCCTGCCCCAAGGAATTCTCAACGGTCGGAATGCCCGGGATGTGATTCCGGTCATTGTCCGGTGTCATTCGGAGCGGGCGTGGTCGCCTCCGCGCAGCTGGTCCACCGCGTGCCGCAGCACCGGCGCCAGCACCTCCATCCCGTCGGCGGCACCGCCCCGGGAGCCGGGCAGGTTGACCACGAGCATCCGGTGCCCCGCGCGCTCGGCGACCCCGGCCAGGCCGCGCGACAGGATCGCCGTGGGCACGCCCTTGTCCCGGCCCGCGGCCCGCAGCGCCTCGGCGATCCCGGGGATCTCGTAGGACAGCAGCGCGCGCGTCACCTCGGGCGTGTGGTCGTGCGGGGTCAGCCCGGTCCCCCCGGTGGTGACGACGGCGTCGAGCCGCTCGTCCAAAGCGCGGCCGATGGCCCGGGCCACGGGTTCGCCGTCGGGGACCACCCACGGTCCCACGACCGCGCAGCCGATCCCGCGCAGCCCCTCGGCCACGACCGGCCCGGAGCGGTCCGGGTACACTCCCGCCGCCGCCCGGTTGGACGCAGTGACGACCGCCACGCGGGGGGTGAGGGCCCCGGCGTCAGTCACCGCGCCTCCAGTGGCCCTTCCTGCCGCCGGTCTTCTCCTCGACGCGCACCCCGGTGACCTCGGCCGCCGGGTCGATCGCCTTGACCATGTCCACCAGTCCGAGGGCCGCGGCCATGACGCAGGTGAGCGCCTCCATCTCCACGCCGGTGCGGTCGGCGGTGCGGACCGTGGCACGGATGTCCACGCCCGCGTCCACGACGGTGAGGTCCACGTCCACCCCGTGCACGGCGATGGGGTGGCACAGGGGCACCAGGTCGGGGGTGCGCTTGGCCGCCTGGATCCCGGCGATCCGGGCGACGGCCAGGGCGTCGCCCTTGGGCACCTCTCCCCCGCGCAGGGCGGCGACGGCCCCGGGGCCGAGCAGCACCCGCCCCGACGCGGTGGCGGTGCGCGCGCTCACCGTCTTCTGCGAGACGTCGACCATGCGGGCGGCGCCGGACCCGTCCAGGTGGGTGAACCCGGAGGGGTGGTCGGCCCCCTCCCGCCGTGGGGTGTCGGTCATGGGCCCGCCAACTCCTCCGCTCGGAACGCGGGACGCGGCCGGTCGGCCCCGTCCGGGCGCGCCGGAGCGCGCCACCACGACCGTACGGCACTCCCGGGGCCCCCGGTCCCCGGGTCCGCGGACCCGGGCGGGCGCGGCTCAGGCCGGTTCGGGCAGGCGCACCACCTCGACGCGGCTGCCCGCGGCCAGTTCGGTCACCTCCTCGGGCACCACCACGAGCGCGTTGGCCCCGGCCAGGGCGGACAGCTGGTGCGAGCCCTGGTGCGACGCCGGGGACACCGTGGACTCGGCGTCGCGGCCGTAGGGGGACTCCTCCAGCACCGCGCGCAGGAAGGAGCGTCGCCCGGGCGGGGAGGTGACCGGCGAGGTGAGCAGGGCGCGCATGCTCGGCAGCGGCCGGGGGTCGAGCCCGCGCAGGCGGCGCAGCGCGGGACGGACAAAGACCTGGAAGGACACGAAGGCGCTCACCGGGTTGCCGGGCAGCGTGATGATGGGGGTCCGGTCCGGGCCGATGACGCCGAAGCCCTGGGGCTTGCCCGGCTGCATCGCCACCTGGACGAACTCCACGGTGCCCTCGCGGGTGAGCACCTCCTTGACCACGTCGTGGGCGCCCATGCTCACGCCGCCCGTGGTCACCACGACGTCGGCGCGCACCAGCAGGTCGTCCAACGTGTCGCGCACCGTCTGGGGGTGGTCGCCCACGAACCCGTGGCGGTGCACCTCGCACCCGGCGTCGCGCGCGGCGGCGGCGATCATGAAGCTGTTGGACTCCCAGATCTGGCCGGGGCCGAGCGGGCGCCCTGGCTCGACCAGCTCCTCACCGGTGGAGAGCACCATCACGCGGGGGCGGGCGTAGACCGGCACCGAGCGGCGCCCGACGGCCGCCAGGACGCCCATCTCCCCCGGGCCGACGCGCACGCCGGGCCGCAGCACGGTGGCGCCCGCGGTGACGTCGTCCCCCGCGCGGCGCACGGCGTTGCCCTCCTTCACCGGCCGGTCGAAGGTCACGCTGGCCGTGCCGCCGTCGGTCCACTCGACCGGGACCACCGCGTCCGCCCCCGAGGGCATGGGCGCGCCGGTCATGATCCGGGCGGACCTGCCGGGCAGGACAGCCGTCGGGGAGGGGTCCCCCGCCGGGATGTCGGCCACGACCGGCAGCCTTACGGGGTTGTCCGGCGAGGCCGACTCCAGGTCCGCGGCGCGCACCGCGTACCCGTCCATGGACGAGTTGTCGAAGCCCGGCAGCGACACGGGCGAGGTGACGGCCTCGGCCAGCACGGCGCCGTGTGCCTGGAGCAGGTCCAGCTCGGTCGGCACGGGCTCGGGGATCAGTGCCAGGACGTCGGCGACGTGCTGTTCGACGCTCTTCACGGGGTTCCTCCCGGTTCGCGGTTCCTGTGGTGGCCCCGCCTCCCCTCCCTCAGGAGACGGCTCACGCCCCATTCTTGCCGCGTCCGGCCCCATATGCGGCGCGCCGGGCCCCGGTCGGGGCGCCCCGGGTCCCCGGTCAGGGGCGCTGGGCCTGCGCGCGGTCGACGAAGTCGCGCAGCCAGGGCAGCAGTTCGTCGGCGAGGTCGGGGCGGCGGCAGGCGAAGTCCACGACCGTGCGGATGTAGTCGGCCTTGTTGCCGGTGTCGTAGCGGCGGCCTCGGAAGAGGACGCCGTGCACCGTGCCGCCGTCCTCGGGCTTGCGCCGGGCCAGCTCGCGCAGGGCGTCGGTCAACTGGATCTCGCCGCCCCGGCCGGGCGGGGTCTCGTGCAGGACGGGGAAGACCGCCGGGTCGCAGACGTAGCGGCCGATGATCGCCCAGCGGCTCGGCGCCTGCTCGGGGGCGGGCTTCTCGACCAGGTCGGTGACGGTGACGACGTCGTCCTCGTCGGTGGGCTCGATGCCCGCGCACCCGTACAGGGACACCTGCTCGGGCTCCACCTCCATGAGGGCGACGACGCTGCCGCCGTGGCGCTCGCGCACCTCGATCATGCGGCGCAGCAGGTCTGCGGACTCGATGAGGTCGTCGCCCAGCAGGACGGCGAAGGGGTTGTCGCCCACGTGCGCCTCCGCGCACAGCACCGCGTGGCCCAGACCGCGCGGCTCGCCCTGGCGGACGTAGTGCACCTGGGCGAGGTCGCTGGACTCACGCACCGAGCGGAGCCGGGCGTCGTCACCCTTGGCCTCCAGCGCCTCCTCCAGCTCGTAGGCCCGGTCGAAGTGGTCCTCGATGGAGCGCTTGCTGCGACCCGTGATCATCAGGACGTCCTGGAGGGAGGCGGCCACCGCCTCCTCCACGACGTACTGGATCGCGGGCTTGTCCACGATCGGCAGCATCTCCTTGGGCGTGGCCTTGGTCGCGGGCAGGAAGCGCGTGCCCAGGCCCGCGGCGGGTACGACCGCCTTCGTGACGGACACGGAACCGGAGGGTCGCTTCTGGTCGGTGGAGTCGTTCATGTCGGCACTTTAGGCCAGCGGTCGGCCGTCTCCGCGCCTCCACACACAGGAGGGCGCCAAGAAGTACGGATCGTTTCGGACCGCGGAGGGCGGCCCGCCACCGCGTGTTCACCGCGCGGGGCAACCGGCCGGTTCGGGGCGGTGCCACACTGGGGCCATGGGCGAGAGCGAACTGCGTGGGGCCAAGGCCGATCTGCGGAGGGGTTTCCTGGAGCGGCGGCGCGCCCGGGGTCCCGAGGAGCGCGCCCGGGCCGGGTCGGCGGTCCGCGACGCGCTGCTGGACGTCCCGTGGCTGGCCATGGGCGGGACGGTCGCCTGCTACTACTCCGTGGGCGGCGAGCCCGACACACGCAAGCTGGTGGCGGCGCTGTGGAAGCGCGGCGCCTACGTGCTGCTGCCCGTGTTCCTGCCCGGCGGCGAGCTGGACTGGGCCGCCTTCGACGGGCCGGACTCCCTGGCCCCGGCCGGGCACGGGCTGCTGGAGCCCGTGGGCCGCCGCTACGGGCCCGACGCGCTGGCCCGGGCCGACGCCGTGGTCTGCCCGGCCGTGGCCGTGGACCGGCGGGGGACGCGCCTGGGGCGCGGCGCAGGGTGCTACGACCGCGCGCTGGCCCGCAAGGGCCCGCACGCACCGGCGATCGCCCTGGTCCACGACGAGGAGTTCGTGGAGTCTCTGCCCGCCGAGCCGCACGACCGGCCGGTGGACGCCGTGGTCACCCCGTCCGGCGGGGTGCGGGTCCTCGGCGCGGGCGTGTGGCCGGGCGGACCGGCCGAGCGGGAGCGGCTGAGCCGGAGGGGCTGAGCGGAAGCGGCCGGGCCGCGGGGACGGAGGACGCGGGCGGGATTAACCCGGGCGCCGGGGGCGTTGTCGCTGGCGGTCGCGCTCCGGCGGCGCCCGGCGCCCGGCCGTTCGCGCCCCCGCGCCTGTCCCTGCGGGCGAGGCCCTGTCACGGCTCCGGTCGGCGAGCGCGTACTATTTAGCAGTCAACGGGCGAGAGTGCCAGCAAGGAGGACCCGAACAGTGCCTACGTACCAGTACGCGTGCACCGAGTGCGGCGCCCAGATGGAGGTCGTGCAGAGCTTCAGCGACGACGCGCTGACCGTCTGCCCCGAGTGCGAGGGCCGCCTGCGCAAGGTGTACTCCGCCGTGGGCATCGTCTTCAAGGGCTCCGGCTTCTACCGCACCGACAGCGGCAAGTCCTCCAACAGCTCCGTGCTGACCGGCTCGGGCTCCTCCGAGAGCAAGGACAGCGGGAACTCGGGCTCCACCGACTCCTCCTCCGCGTCCTCCGCCTCCTCGGACACCAAGAGCTCCTCCTCGGACACCGGCAGCAGCACCACGGGCAAGGCCGCCAGCACCAGCGCCACCGCCGCGACGAGCTGACCCGCCGAGCCGTTGACCGCCACCGCGCCGCCGACCCCTCGGCGGCGCGCGGCACGTCCGGCCCCGGCGGACGCGACGAGGCGCTGACGGCCCCGCGCCTCCCCCTCCGAACCCCCCAGCGGTCCGACCCGGTGCGCGGCCCGCGCGATCGGGCCTGTGGACAACCTCCGAACGGCCCCTCCGCGGCCTAGCGTTGGGGGTATGACCAACTCCGCACCCCTCCCCTACCGGCACCGTCGCGCGCTCATCCGGCTCCTGGACCGGCACCGGCGCGCCGTCGCCGCCCTCCTGGCCGCCGCCGCGCTCCTGAGCGCCGTCCTGGCCGTACGCCCTCCGCCCGTGCCCGTCACCCGTGTCCTGGTCGCCTCCCGCGACCTCGGCGCCGCGGACCCCCTCGCCGAGGGCGACCTCACCGCCCGGGACCTGCCCGCCGGGTCCGTGCCGGGCGGCGCGCTCGCGGCCGACACCGCGACCGCCGGGCTGCGCCTCAACGCCCCGGTGCGCCGGGGGGAGGTGATCACCGACGCCCGACTCGCCGACCCTCCCGCGCGGGCCTACGGCCCCGGCCTGGTCGCCGTCCCGGTGCGGGTGGCCGACCCCGGCGCGGTGGGCCTGCTCTCCCCCGGCAGCCGGGTGGACGTCCTCGCCGCCGGAGGAGCCGACGACCTCGCGCCGGCCCGGGCGGGCCCCGCCGTGGAGGTGGTCAGCGACCGCCCCGTCCTGGCACTGCCGAAGGAGGAGTCCTCGGGCGGCGGGGAGGGCGGCGCGCTGATCGTCGTCGCCGCCACGCCCGTCGAGGCCAGGAGCCTGGCGGGCCACGCGGCCGGCTCGCGGCTGTCCATCACCATCCGCGGTTGACCGGCGACCTCCAGTGGGCAAAGCTGGCCGGGCGCCGCGGGCTCCCACCAGGGGATCCCGCTCCGGCGCCCGTACGGACACCACGAGTATGTAGGGCTTGTATCCATGCAAGGCTTCAAGAAGTTCCTGCTCCAGGGCAACCTGGTGCAGCTGGCGGTCGCGGTCGTGATCGGCGCGGTCTTCGCCAACCTCATCACCGCGTTCACCGAGGGGTTCATCACCCCGCTGATCGGCATCTTCGGCGGGGTTCCCACCTTCGGCGACCTCTACTTCGAGATCAACGGGAGCCGGTTCCTGTACGGGGCGTTCGTCGACGCGCTGATCTCGTTCCTGATCACCGCAGCGATCCTGTACTTCTTCGTGGTCCTGCCCGTGGCCAAGGTGGTGGAGCGCTTCGTCAAGGCCGAGGAGGCCACCACCCGCGAGTGCCCGCACTGCTTCAGCGAGATCAGCAAGAAGGCGTCCCGCTGCGCCCACTGCACCAGCGAGGTGGTGCCCGAGACCGCCGCCTGAGGCGGTGGGACGCGCCGGGGGCGGCCCCGTGCGGGACCGCCCCCTGAAAGACGCCGCGGGTCAGCCGGTGTACTCCCAGTGCCAGGGCTCGAAGGGGCTGGACTTGGCCCAGGCCGGGTGGTGCCAGCCGAATTCGGCGCCGTTGGCCTCCATCCAGAGCCAGCGGTCGGAACGGTAGTTCTGGATGCCGCAGCCGAGGTCGATCGCCTGCCCCAGGCCGTGGTTGCTCGTGCCGGGGACGGCCGCGAAGCCCGGCGCGACCTGTCCGTAGACCCGGTGCTGGTTGGGCAGGTCGCGGTAGGCGCTGGTGATGCAGATGTTCTCGCCGTACTCGTCCACGTACCTGGCGTTGAGCTGGAGGAAGTCCACGGCCGCGTCGGCACGCAGCTTCTTGTCGTCGTAGAGGTCGCACAGGGAGTTGGCCGGGAGCAGGCCGTTGGCCGCACCCTGGGCGTTGGCGGCCGCGTCCGGGTCGCAGTCCCCGGCGGCCATGTAGGCCTCCGGGTCGATGCCGCGGTCCTCCAGCTCCTGCACCAGCTCGTTCGTGGTCTGCTCGGACCGCTCGCGCAGGGCCTCGATGTCCGCGGCCAGCTCGACCTGTTCGAGCTGGGTGGTGGTCTGCAGCTCCTGCGCCTGGCTCGCCAGCTCGACCTGCTCCTCGCGCAGGTCGGTGGCGTCCTGGATGAGCGCCTGGTTGTCCTCGGAGATCTTCGCCGCGTAGGACTGGGTCTGCAGGTCCTCGGTGAGCGACCCCGAGGCCAGGACGGCGAGCATGCCGCCGTCGGGCTGCTTGTACAGCGTGCTGGCCAGCTGGGCCAGCGGCTCGCGCATCTCGTTGAGTTCGAGTTCGGTCTGCTGGAGGTCGTAGATCGTCTGGACCAGCTCCGTCTGGGCGTCCTCCAACGCCTCCTGGCGGTCGACGAGGTCCTGGTTGGCCTCCTCAAGCTCCTGGGAGGCGGTCTCGGCCCTCTCTCGGAACTCCTCCAGGCTCGCCTCGGCGGGCTCCAGCACGCCGACGGGCACCGGCGCCACGAGGAGCGCGGTGACGAGCGTGAGCGTCAGCGCCTGTGCGAAGCGGACCCGGTAGGACAGGGCGAAGGCGGTGAGCGCCCCGCCGCCACCCGGTACGCGGGACCTGCGCCGCGCCGCATCAGAAGTGAACGGCACGAATGATCCTCCGGCTGCTTTTCCTCGAACACCTACCCGTGACCGCAAGGCAACGTACTACATGTCCACATGCGGCCACGCGAGATCGGTCCACCGGACGGAGCGGGTCGCGGACGGGCCCCACCCCGCCCCGCCGCCCTCTGCTCCGGGCTTCGGTGAAACACCTGGTCACCGCCGGGCCGGTCAACGCCGAGCCCGCTCACCCGTCGTTATCGACGGTACATATGCGGCCATAACACGACATGCGTCATGAACAACGTCACACCGCACCAGGACAACCAATCGTAGGTCAGCGTACTCCGCCATGCACGCAGAGTCCCCCAACCGCCCTCGCCGGAGGCGGACCGACACCCTATCCACGTCCATCCTGGGTTAGGCTTGGTCCGGTGACGGGGTAAGACATACCCGCGCCGGACCCATGGCTCCGTAGCTCAGGGGATAGAGCACCGCTCTCCTAAAGCGGGTGCCGCAGGTTCGAATCCTGCCGGGGCCGCATAGCGCGGGCTGCTGCCCGCCGGTCTTCGACCGGCTCGCAGCAGCCCGCGATGCTTTCCGGGGGAAGACCCCCCGAGGCGCCCCCTGTGGCTGGGGCCGAGCAGATCGGCGAGGTGGGCGGAGCGAGCCCTTACAACGCGAGGCCGCGCCTCGGGGGTTGCAGTTGGTTCTCCCAGGGTCCGTACGGCGCGTTCCGGGGCCCGTCACGGCCCCCACGGGCGGCTACCGGCGGTCGGCCGCCTCCGTGGAACCCGCGACCAGCGCGGCCACCGTCCGCCGGATCCTGTCGGGGACCACGGACTCCTCCGCGCCGGTGAGCACCAGGTGGTGGACCGCGCCGACCACGGCCAGCGCCAGGGCCCCGGGGTCGGCGCTCCCGCGGAGGCGCCCCAGGCGCCGCTCCGCGCCGAGGTAGTCCGCGACCGCGGCCTCGACCGCCTCCAGACCGGCCGTGCGGTCGCCGAGGACCTCGCGCACGCGTCCGGCCAGCTCCGGCCGGGAGACCATGAGCCTGGCCAGCGCCAGGAGGACCGTCGGCGGGGTCGCCAGCACGGCCTCGGCCAGGTTGTCCGCGACCGTGCCCGTACCGGCGCGTCCCGGCAGGGACGCGGCCCCGGCGCCGACCTGGAAGCCCCGGTCGACGGCGTAGGCGGCCAGGAAGTCGTCGGTGTCCGCGAAGTGGGCGTACAGCAGCCCGGTGGCGACACCGGCCTCGCGTGTGACGGCCCGGCCGCTGAGTCCGCCCGGCCCCTCCCGCACGATCACCCGCTCGACCGCGGAGAAGAGCCGCTGCCTGAGTTCGGGAATGGCGACACCACGTGGCATGCCAGGAATTCTAGGTCCTCCGACGGCCCCGTCGCGGTCGGCCTCCGTGCGGCGGGCAACCGGCTTGCGCTCATTATGAACACATGCTCATACTTGTATGAACGTTTGCTCATACCAACGTGGTCCGGAGGTCGCGGTGACGAACGGCGGGGACTCTTCCCAGCGTGTCGGTGGCGGAGACGGCGGCCCGCCCCCGGGGCGGGCGGTGATCGTCGGCGCGGGCATCGCCGGGCTCGCCACCGCCCTGCGGCTCCACCGGGCCGGCTGGGAGACGCTCGTGGTCGAGCGCGCCCCGGCCCGCCGCAGGGGCGGCTACATGGTGAACCTGGTCGGGTGGGGCTACGACGCCGCCGAACACCTCGGCCTCGTCCCCGTGCTCTCCGACAGCGACCTCGGCCTGTTCTCCACGGTCCTGGTGAGGGCCGACGGCCGGCGCAAGTTCGCCGTCCCTCCCGAGATCGCCAGGGCCGCCCTCGGCGACCGGGCGCTCACCGTGTTCCGGGAGAACCTGGAAGCGGCACTGTACGAGGCCGTGCGCGGGACCGCGGCCTTCCGTTTCGGCACCACCGCCGTGGACGTCGCCCAGGACGCCGACGGCGTCCGGGTCGGGCTCAGCGACGGCACCACCGAGCGCGCCGACCTGCTCGTCGGCGCCGACGGGCTGCACTCCGGCGTCCGCGCCGCCGTGTTCGGCCCGGAGGAGGACTTCCGCGTCGACCTGGACCACGTCGTGGGCGCGCTCCCGCTCGACCGGCTCCCCGAGGACGTGCCCGAGGGGACCGGCACCACGTTCATCGGGCCCGGGCGCACGGCGGCGGTCGTCAACCTCGGTCCGGGCCGGTCCTCGGCCTTCTTCGCCTACCGCTGCGCGGATCCGGACGCCGAACTGGCCCGGGGACCGGTCCAGGCGCTCACCGCGGCGTTCGGAGACCTCGGCGGGGGCGTGCCCGACGTGCTCCGCCGACTGCGCGCCGACCCGTCCGGCACCTACTTCGACTCCGTCAGCCAGGTCCGCGCGGACCGGTGGAGCCGCGGCCGGGTCGTGCTGCTGGGCGACGCGGCCTGGTGCCCCTCCCTGTTCGCCGGGTACGGCGCGGCCCTCGCGCTCAGCGGAGCCGACCGACTCGGCGACGCCTTGGAACGGCACGGCGGCGACGTCACCGGCGCCCTGGCGCGGTGGGAGGCGGGCCTGCGCCCCGAGACCCTCAGGCGGCAGGCGCTCGCCCGGCGGGGGACGCGCCAGTACGCCCCCTCCAGCCGCGCGCACGTGTGGATGAACGACCTGGCGATCCGGGCCGTCCTGCTCCCGGGCGTGCGCGGCCTCGTCCGCCGCGGCATACGGCGCGCCGGTGAGCGGCACGCCGCCGCGGACGGGTGACGGGCGCGCGATCCCGGCGGACGGCGGTCGGCCGGCGACACGGCGCGCCGGCGGGCGTCCGGCCCGGCCCGGAGCCGGACGACCCGTGACCGGGCCCCGCGTTTCCGCGTTCTCCCCGGTCAACGGTGCCGCTTCCCCCACGTGTCGCCATGACACCGGGGGCGGCTCGTCCGATCATGGAGCGGGAGCAGGTACCGGACGGGGGAGGTCACACGGATGGCGCACACGGAGCACTTCCGGGACGGGCAGGCGGAGGAGCCGGACAGAACACCCGCCAGGCAGCGGGGCGGCTCGCCCGCCGCCATCGCCGGGGCGCTCCACCGCACCCCGCACCCGGGCCCCCAGCACTGGGGCGGGCCCCGGCCCCGCAAAACGGACCCGGACCCGTTCTTCCCCAACCGGCTCGGGCCGCCGCCCAAGCGCCGCCGCTCCTGAGCGGGCAGGGGAGGCGGCGCCCGCCCCCGCGGCTCAGAGGAAGGGCCGCCAAGGCGCCAGCACGGCCTCGCCGAACTTGGCGTACCAGGGGCGGTCACGCCACTGGTACTCGGTCAGCTCGCGGGCGTTGGCGAGGTCGTTGGCGAAGACCTCCTCCAGGTGCGCGGCCACGCCCTCGTCGAAGATCTCCACGTTGATCTCGTAGTTGCCCGTCAGGCTCAGCCGGTCCACGTTGGCGGTGCCGATCGTGGACCAGCGGCCGTCCACCGTCGCCGTCTTGGCGTGCACCATGGCGTCGCGGTACAGCCACAGGCGCACGCCGCCGCGCAGCAGCACCGAGTACTGGCTACGGGAGATCCAGTCCGCGACGACGTGGTTGGACTCCTCCGGCACGAGGACGTTGACGTCCACGCCGCGCTCGACCGCGTCGACCAGGGCGTTCTGGAACTCCCGGTCGGGCATGAAGTAGGCCTGGGTGAACAGCGCCCGCTCCTTGGCCCGGTCGATGGCCTCCAGGAACATCGCCCGGATGGGGTAGATGAGCATCTCGGGCACGTTGCGGTGCACGCGGAAGTGCGCGTCCCAGTCGGGGTCGCCGAAGTTCTCCAGCTCGGGCTGGAGGGGCCGCCGGTTCATGTTCCAGAAGTCGCTGAAGGCGTTCTCCAGCTCCCACACCGCCGGGCCGGTCACGCGCATGTGGGTGTCGCGCCAGTCGGTGGCGTAGAGCGAGCCCACGTTGTACCCGCCGACGAAGCCCACCTCGCCGTCGACGGTGAGGATCTTGCGGTGGTCGCGGCCGGACTTGCGGATGTTCAGCAGCAGCAGGCCGGGGCGCAGGAGCGGGTACTCCAGCACGTGGACGTTGGACGGGAAGCGGAAGAAGGACCGGGGCACCACCAGGTTCGCGAAGCCGTCGTAGACGACGTACACCTCGACGCCCCGGTCGGCCGCCTCGATGAGCGCGCGCTTGAACCGCTGGCCGACCCGGTCGTCCTTGATGATGTAGGACTCGAACAGGACGCGGCGCCGGGCCCCCCGGATCGCCGCGATCATGTCCTCGAACAGGTCCTCGCCGTAGGTGTACACGGTCGCCGTGGTCCCGGTGTCGCCCACGGGCAGCTCGGCGGGCGCCGTGCGGGGGAAGAAGGCCCGGCGCGGCCGCACCTTCCGGCGCCAGTGGTTGACCCCCATGAGGGTCGCGGCCACGGCGACCTGGGTGGTCACCAGCCCGACGAGCCCCCACTTGGCCACCGAGGTGATGGTGGAGCGTCGCACAGTCGCCTCCCGGGCAGGGACCTCCGCGGTGCCGGGCCCGACCGCGGACGCCCCTGGTACAAAGTGGACGTCAACCGTATCCCGGGGCACCGGCGGACGGCGGCGCGTCCGCCCCGTGTCCCCCGTGACACAGGACTCTCCTCCTACCCCAGTTCCCGGCGGCGGAACGCCACCAGCTCCGTGGTCGGGCTCTCACTGCGGCCCCGGACCAGGCGCCGCTCCAGCGGGTAGAGCGCCGCGCCCGCGAGCCACCCGGTCGGCGCGGTGAGGGTGGCCGCGCGCAGGGCCCCGCCCCACGCCTTGCGCCAGGGCGCGGGGGCGTCCACCTGGGCGTTCATCAGCATGAGCATGGGCACCCGGCGGACCAGGTCGAACCCGGCCCGGTCCGCGGTGTCCGTGATCCACTCCAGGGTGCGGTTGACCTGGTGCTCGCCGCGCTGCTCGGGGCGGCGCAGGCAGTTCTCGGAGATGACGAGGAGTCCGCCGGGGCGCAGCACCCGGGAGAACTCGCCGACGGCCCGGGTGTAGCGCTCGTCGTCGGTGATGTGGAAGAGCACGTCCATGCAGGACAGCGCGTCGAAGGAGTCGTCGTCGAAGGCGTCGAGGTCGGCGGCGTCCTGGCGGACGAACCCGTACTCGGGGAACCTGCCGCGCAGGCGCTGCACGGCGGCGTCGGTCATGTCGCACCCGGTGACGTCGCCGACGCCCATCCGCTCCCACAGGCGCACGTAGAAGCCGGTGCCGCTGCCCACGTCGAGGACGCTGGCGCCGGACCGGCCGGGGGTCAGCCGGGCGGCCTCGCGCAGGAACACCTCCTCGCGCACCTTGTACATCCACGTGTTGAAGGGGCGGCCCAGGGCCCGGTAGCCGACGCCGCTCTCGGTCCAGTCGCCTTCGAGACGGCGTTCCCAGAAGTCTCGCAGTTCGCTGTGCGTAGCCATGGGACCACTGTCACACCGCGCCCGCGGGAAGTCCCGCCGCAGCGCCGCGTCGGCCCCGGAGAGCCGCGTGCGCCCGGTTTTCGGTCGTCCCCGCGCCTCCGAGGAGGAGGGCCGGATTCCGCGCCCCGCCCGTCCGCCGTTCAGGCGACGCGGTGGGCGACCACGCGCTCCACGAACCCCAGCGCGGTCCGGTCGTGGCGGTCGATCACGAACCCCGCGTCGGCGGCCACGTGCCGGGGCAGCCGCCGGGGCCGGTCCTTTCGGGCCTCCCGGGCGCGCAGGGGCCAGCGGGTGTACTCGACGTGGTCGACCAGCAGCAGGAGCCCGCCCGGCCGCAGGACGCGGTGCATCTCGGACAGGGCGCGGTACTGGTCGGGGATCGTGCACAGGGCGAGCGCGCACAGGACGGTGTCGAACTCCCCGTCTCCGAAGGGCAGGTCCCGCGCGTCGCCCTCGCGCAGGGTGAAGCGCCCGTCCAGCCCGGCGGCCCGCTCGCGCGCCCTGGACAGCATGCCGGGGCTCAGGTCCACGCCGGTGATCTCGGCCCCGTCCCGGTAGTGGGGCAGGTTCTGGCCGGTGCCCACGGCGACCTCCAGGACCCGGCCGCGCGCCTCGGCGCACAGCCGGGCGCGGGTGCGGCCGAGCACGGCCCGCTGCACCCCCGCACCGCGGTCGTAGCCCCGCGACATCCTGTCCCACTCGCCGCGCACCCGCTCGGTCCGCTCGTCCACGGTGTCCTCCCTCAGGTCGGTCCCTTGACCGGAGCACCAGTGTGGAAGTTAATGTCCACATGAAGTCAAGCGAGTCGGAGCTGTCCATCGGCGAACTGGCCGGGCCCTTCGGACTGGCCACCCACGTGCTGCGGCACTGGGAGTCGGTCGGCGTCCTGGAACCGACCCGCCGTGCGGGGGGCCAGCGCCGGTACACGCCCGAACAGCGCCTGCGGGTGGCGCTGGTGCTGCGCGCCCAGGAGGCCGGGTTCAGCCTGGAGCAGATCCGGGAGCTGTTCGGCGCCGAGGACGGGGCGGCGCGGCGCGACCGTCTGGCCGAGCACCTGGCGCGGCTGGACGAGCGCATGGCCCGGTTGCGGGCGGTCCGCGACATGGTGGCGCACACGCTCTCCTGCGAGTCCCCGGACATCCTGGAGTGCCCCACCATGAGGGCGGTGCTGGTGGAGACCTCGGTGTCGGAGTGTGCTGCTATGCATGGCCGCACACACCCTCCGAACCTGCGGGAGTCCCCTTGACCTTCCACGACCACCTGACCGAGTTCGCCGGACTGCCCGTCGCGAGCTACCCGGAGGCCCGACGCATGGAACGGCGCGGGGAGGCCGCCCCACCCGGCGCCCGGTCCCCGCTGCTGGACGGCCTGGCCGACCCCGGGTCGGTGGCCTGGCGGTTGGACCAGTACGGAGACGACATCCCGGAGGAGCCCAGGGGGCACCTGGAGAGCTTCCTGGAGTTCGTCGGCGCCCCGGACGCGGTCCGCGCCCTCGTGGTCGGCAACCTGGTGGAGGGCTTCGAGGCGGAGTCCTCCGACGCCGTCCGCGACGCCCTGGTGCGGCTCGCTCCGCGCCTGCCCGGCCTGCGCGACCTCTTCTACGCGGACCTCTCCTTCATGGAGTGCGAGGCGTCGTGGATCCGGCACGGGGACCTGTCCCCGCTGGTGAACGCCCTCCCCGGGCTGACCGGGTTCGCCGCACGCGGCACCACCGAGCTGAGCCTGGAGACGCTGGAGCACGACGGGCTGCGCAGCCTCGTCCTCCAGGGCGGAGGGCTGCCCGGACGGCTCGCCCGCGAGGTCGCCGCCGCACGGCTCCCCGCCCTGGAGCACCTGGAGCTGTGGCTGGGCGTGGACGGCTACGGCGGCGACACCGTGCCGGAGGACCTCGCCCCCGTCCTGTCCGGCGAGGCCTTCCCCCGGCTGCGCTCGCTCGGCCTGCGCAACGCCGAGCACACCGGCGCGTGGGTGCGCGCCCTCGCCGACGCACCGGTCACCACCCGCCTGCACACCCTGGACCTGTCCCTGGGCACCCTGCGCGGCGAGGACGTCCCGGCCCTGCTGGAATCACCGGTCTTCCGCGGCCTCAGGCGTCTGGACCTGCACCACCACTACCTGTCCGAGGAGGCGGAGGAGGAGGTCCGCGCCGCCTTCACCCGGGCCGGGGTGGAGACCGACCTGTCGGACGGGCAGGAGCCGGAGGTCGACACCTACGACGAGGGGACCGAGCTCTACTACTACACGGCCGTGTCGGAGTAGCCCCGGGAAACGCCGGGGAGCCCCCGGGCCGCCTGCCCGGACGCGGGCGACCCGCGATGTCGGAGCCCGCTGGTAGGCATGGACGCGCACCCTCCGCCGCACCCCTGGGAGACCCCGTGGCCTTCGACGCCCACCTGACCGAGTTCGCCGGACTACCCGTCGTGGGGTACCGCTCCTCAGAGGGGTGGACCCGGGAGACCGAGGAGGAGCGCGAGAGGGAGAAGTGGCGGGGCGGGAGCTTCACCGGCCCCGGCCCCTACCCGCCCCCGGCACTGGCCGCGGCCCTGGCCGACCCCGGCTCGGTGGCCTGGCGCCTCAGCGACAACGAGGAGCCCCTGGACGACTACCGGCGGTTCGTCGCGCAGGTGGACCAGGACCGGGTCGCCGCCGTCGTGCTCGGGGACATGCGGGAGACCTTCTCCGTGCAGTGCCCCGACCCCCTCAAGCGCGCCCTCCTGGAGGTGGCGCCGGACCTGACCGGGCTGCGCTCCCTCTTCTACTGCGACGTGACCTTCGAACAGGTCGAGGTCTCGTGGATCGAACTGGGCGACATGGCCCCGGTCCTGGACGCCCTCCCCCGGCTGACCGAGTTCGCGGTGCGCGGCACGGGCGACCTGAGCCTGCACGTACACCGGCACGACTCGCTGCGCCGCCTCACCCTCCAGGGCGGAGGACTGCCCGCGAGGCTCGCCCGCGAGATCGTCTCGTCCGGGCTGCCGAACCTGGAGCACCTGGAACTGTGGCTGGGAGTGGAGGAGTACGGCGGCGACACCACCCCGGAGGACCTCGCCCCGGTCCTGTCCGGCGAGGCCTTCCCCGCGCTGCGCTCGCTGGGCCTGCGCAACGCCGAGCACACCGACGACTGGGTTCCGGTCCTCGCCGGGGCACCCGTCACCGCCCGCCTGCACACCCTGGACCTGTCCCTGGGGACCCTCACCGACAAGGGCGCTCGGTCCCTAGTCGGGGCCGCGCCCGCCTTCACGCACCTGAAGCGGCTCGACCTGCACCACCACTACCTGTCCGAGGACATGCAGGAGCGCGTCCGGTCCGTCTTCACCGGGGCCGGTGTGGACGTGGACCTGTCCGGACGCGAGGTCGGCAGTGACTGGGAGGACGAGGACTTCGACTACGACGCGGCCGGCTTCTACACGGCCGTCAGCGAGTAGTGCCCGCGCCGTCCAACGTGTCACTTCGGGCTGCTAGATATGTTCCTGCCCGAAACCCCGAGGTAGGAGCCCCCTGATGCTGAACCACCACCACATCACCGAGTTCGCGGGCCTGCCCGTGGTCGACTTCCCCGCGATCGGGGCCGAGGACGGCCCCTACGCCGAGGACCCGCACCAGCCCCCCGAGGCGCTGGCCGCGGCGGTCGCCGACCCCGGCTCGGTGGCGTGGCGGCTGCGCGTCTCGTCGGTCTACCCGGCCGAGGACTTCGGGGAGTACTTCGCCCGGTTCCTCGCGGCCGTGGACACCGGCCGGGTCCGGGCCCTGGTCGTCGGCGGCTGGGGCGACTTCGAGGACGAGCCGCCCTCGACCGTCCCGCGCGACGCGCTCGTCGCGGCCGCCGACGCGTTCCCCGGGCTGCGTGCGCTGTTCTTCGGCGAGATCGTCCAGGAGGAGTACGAGATCTCCTGGATCCACCAGAGCGACCTGGCACCCCTGGTGGCGGCGTTCCCCCTGTTGGAGGAACTGACCGTGCGCGGCACCGGCGACCCCTACCTGGGCGACGGCAAGCTGGAGCTGGCCCTGGCCGAGCACACCGAACTGCGGACCCTGGTCCTCCAGACCGGCGGCCTGCCCGGCCGGGTCTCGCGCGAGGTCACCGCCTCGCCGCTGCCCGCGCTGGAGAACCTCGAACTGTGGCTGGGCGTGGAGAGCCACCGGGGCGACACCACACCGGACGACCTGGCGCGGGTGCTCTCCGGCGAGGCCTTCCCCGAGCTGCGCTACCTGGGCCTGCGCAACGCCGAGGACGTCAATGACTGGATCCCCGTCCTGGCCCAGGCCCCCGTCCTGGCCTCCCTGGACGTCCTGGACCTGTCCCTGGGCAGCCTGACCGACGAGGGCGGGCAGGCCCTGATCGAGTCCGCGTCCGCGTTCGCCGGGCTGCGCCGCCTGGACCTGCACTACCACTACCTGTCCGAGGACGTGCAGGCGCGGATCCGCGCCGCCCTGCCCGGCGTGGAGGTCGACCTGTCCGGGCAGCGGAAGCCGTACACCTTCGGAGACAAGGTGTTCTACTTCCCCGCGGTCGCGGAGTGACCCCCGGACGCCCCCTGGTCGTGGTGGGGGTCCCCGGCCACCGGCGCCTGGAGCTGTTCGACGCCGCGGCCGGGGCCCTCGGCCTGCCCGGACCGGTCGTCGTGCCGTGGCGCGCGCTGGCCGCCGGGCCGGTGGAGCTGCCGGAGGGCGCCCTGGTCCGGGTGGACTCCCCGGGCGGCGACGCCGAGACCGAGCGCCTGCTGCGGGGCTGGGAGGGCGTCCCCGACCTGTACCGGGCCGAGGGCACCGCCGACCAGCACGCCGGGTTCCGTGCCGCGCTGGACCGGCTCGCCGAGGCGGTGCGCGCCACTCCGGGCGCGGCCCTGCTCCAGGAGCCCGCCGACCTGGTGGACATGTGCGACAAGCGGCGCTGCCATGCCCGCCTGGCGGCGGCCGGGGTGCCGGTGCCGCCAGCCCTGCCCGGACCGGTCACCGGCTACGCGTCGCTGCGCGCGGCGATGGAGGCCCACCGCTGGCCGAGGGTGTTCGTCAAGCCCGCGCACGGCTCCTCGGCCTCCGGCGTGGTGGCGCTGGCCACCGCCTCGGGCGGACGGGTCCGCGCGGTCACCTCGGCCGACCTGGTCCGGGGCGCCGACGGCTCCGTGGAGCTGTACAACAGCCTGCGGCTGCGCACCTACACCCGCGAGGAGGACGTCGCGGCGGTGGTGGACGCCCTGGCCCCCGACCACCTGCACGTGGAGCGGTGGGTGCCCAAGGCGGGGTTCGCTGGCAAGGCCGTGGACCTGCGCGTGGTGGTGGTCGCGGGCCGGGCCGCCCACGTCGTGGTGCGCTCCTCGTCCTCGCCCATGACCAACCTGCACCTGGGCAACGCCCGGGGCGACCTGGCGGCCCTGCGGGAGTCGGTGGGCCCCCGCGCCTGGGCGCGGGCCATGGCCACCGCCGAGGCCGCCGCCGCGTGCTTCCCGCGCACCCTGCACGCCGGGGTGGACCTGCTCGCCTCCCCGGGGTGGCGGGAGTTCGCCGTGTGCGAGGTCAACGCCTTCGGCGACCTGCTCCCCGGTGTCCTGCACGAGGGCCGCGACACCTACGCCGAGCAGTTGCACGCCCTGGCCACCGGCCGTTTCCCCGTCCCCGAACCCGAGAGCGCATGAACAGCACCGCACCCGACATGAACGCCGTGGTGGGCACGCACGACATCCTGCTGCTCACCCTGGACACCCTGCGCCACGACGTGGCCGACGAGCTGGCCGAGGCGGGCCGCACCCCGAACCTGGCCCGGCTGCTGCCGGGCGGGCGGTGGGAGCGCAGGCACGCGCCCGCGAGCTTCACCTACGCCTCCCACCTGGCGATGCTCGCCGGGTTCCTGCCCACCCCCGCCTCCCCCGGGCCGCACACGCGCCTGTTCGCCGCCGCGTTCCCCGGCAGCGTGTCCACCGCGCCCGGCACCTGGACCTTCGAGGCGCCCGACCTGGCCTCGGGACTGGCCCGCGCCGGGTACCACACGGCCTGCGTGGGGGGCACGGGCTTCTTCAACCGGCGGTCGGCGGTGGGCTCGGTCATCCCGGACATGTTCGCCGAGAGCCACTGGGAGGAGTCCTTCGGCGTGACCGACCCCCGCTCCTTCGAGAACCAGGTGGCGTGCGCGGCCCGGATCGCCGGGGAGCGCCCCGCGGACCAGCCGCTGTTCCTGCTGCTCAACGTTTCGGCGCTGCACCAGCCCAACTGGTTCCACCTGCCCGGGGCCGTCCGGGAGGACGGCGACACCAGGGAGAGCCACGCCGCGGCCCTGGAGTACGTGGACCGGCACCTGCCGCCGCTGCTGGCCGCGATGTCGGCCCGCCGCCCCTGCTTCACGATCGTGTGCTCCGACCACGGCACCGCCTACGGGGAGGACGGCTACACCGGCCACCGGATCGGCCACGAGACCGTGTGGACGGTCCCCTACGCCCACGCGTTCCTGCCGCAGGGACGCACCGCTCCCGCCGACGCACAGGAGGCGACCGCGTGACCACCGCCCTGACCCCGCGCCCCGAACCGGTGCGCGCCGACTCCCCCTACCAGTCCTACGTCTACGCCTACCCGCACAAGAGCGCCTACCGGCCCTTCACCGAGCGCCCCGCCCTCGCCGACCTGTGGCGCGGCGAGGACGTCGGCGCGCTGTCGCTGTACGCGCACATCCCGTTCTGCGAGATGCGCTGCGGGTTCTGCAACCTGTTCACCCGCTCCACCCCCCCGGCCGAGCAGGTCACCGCCTACCTGGACGCGCTGGAGCGGCAGGCGGAGGCGGTGGCCGGCGCGCTGCCGGAGGGCGCCGCCTTCGCCCGGGCGGCCCTGGGCGGCGGCACCCCCACCTACCTGACCGCCGAGGAGCTCACCCGGGTCTACGACCTCACCGAGCGCGCGTTCGGGGTGGACCTGTCCGCGATCCCGGTGTCGGTGGAGACCTCCCCGGCCACGGCCACGCCCGACCGGCTGGCGGTGCTCGACGCGCGCGGCGCCACCCGGATCAGCATGGGCGTGCAGAGCTTCCTGGACTCCGAGGCGCACGCGGCCGGGCGTCCGCAGAAGCGCGCCGAGGTGGACCGTGCGCTGGCCGCGATCCGCGAGCACGCCTCGGCCGACCTCAACCTCGACCTCATCTACGGCATCGACCGCCAGGACGCCCGCACCTGGGCCTACTCCCTGGACACGGCGCTGGAGTGGGAGCCCGAGGAGGTCTACCTGTACCCGCTGTACGTGCGCCCGCTCACCGGGCTGGGCCGCCGCGCCCGCGCGTGGGACGACCACCGGCTGGGCCTGTACCGGCAGGGCCGCGACCACCTGCGCGAACGCGGCTACGAGCAGGTGTCCATGCGCATGTTCCGGCGGGCGGACGCCCCTCGGACGCAGGCCCCGGACCACTCCTGCCAGACCGACGGCATGGTGGGGCTGGGCTGCGGGGCCCGGTCCTACACCTCCGCCGCGCACTACTCCTTCGACTACGCGGTGGGCGTGGGGCAGGTGCGGTCGATCATCGCCGACTACACGGGCCGCGACCAGGCGGACTTCGGACGGGCCGAGGTGGGGTTCCACATGGACGAAGGCGAGCGGCGCCGACGCCATCTGCTCCAGTCGCTCCTGCTCGCGGAGGGGATGGACACCGCCGCCTACGCCGACCGGTTCGGCTCCCGCCCCGAGGTGGACTTCGCCTCGACCCTGGCGGTGCTTGACGGGCGCGGCTGGCTGGAGCGCGACGGCGCGCCGGACCTGCTGCGGCTGACCCCCGAGGGGCTCGCGCACTCCGACGCGGTGGGGCCGATGTTCTTCTCCGCCGGGGTCGCGGCCCTGATGGCCGACTACGAGGCCCGGTGAGCGCGGTGACCCCCTCCTCCCCGGTCCGGGCCCGTGCGCTCCCGCCTCACCTGACCCTGCTCTACCGCGGCCCGCTGGCCAGCTGCGACTACGACTGCCCGTACTGCCCCTTCGCCAAGCGGCGCGACAACCCCGAGACGCTGCGCGCCGACCGCGCCGCGCTGGAGCGCTTCACCGGCTGGGTGGGCGCGCTGGAGTCGGAGCACCCCGGCACCCGGGTCTCGGTGCTGTTCACCCCGTGGGGCGAGGGGCTGGTGCGGTCCTGGTACCGGACCGCGATCACCCGGCTCAGCCACCTGCCGCACGTGGAGCGGGTGGCCATCCAGACCAACCTGAGCGGCCGCCTGGGCTGGCTGGCCGACTGCGACCCCGCCACCGCCGCGCTGTGGACCACCTACCACCCCGGCCAGGTGACCCATGAGCGCTTCCTGGCCAAGGCGCGCGAGCTGGACGGGATGGGGGTGCGGTTCAGCGTCGGCGTGGTCGGCCAGCCGGAGCACCTGGCGGCGGCCCGGCGGATGCGCGCCGAGCTGCCCGAGCGGGTGTACCTGTGGGTGAACGCCGCCGAGGGGCGCGTCTACACCGACGCCGAGGCCGAGCAGTGGCAGGCCCTGGACCCCCACTTCCACTACAGCCGCAACCCCCACCCCAGCCGGGGCCTGCCCTGCCGTACCGGTGACACTGTGCTGTCCGTGGACGGCGACGGCGACGTGCGCCGGTGCCACTTCGTGGACACGCCGATGGGCAACCTCTACGACGGCTCGTTCGCGGCCGGGCTCGGCCGCCGCGCGTGCCCGCTGACCAGCTGCGACTGCCACATCGGCTACGTCCACCTGGAGTCCCTGGACCTGTACGACGTGTTCCGGGGCGGGGTGGTGGAACGTGTCCCGGCGGCCTTCGGCTCCCCGCTCCCGCTCGTGTGAGACGGGTCAAAACCGCTTCGCAACGTCACCGGGAACAGACATAATGCCCACCATGGTCTTTCCCCGGGTTATCGCGACCGATCTCGACGGCACACTCCTGGACGCGGGAGGCCTGGTCTCCGAACGCAACCGGCGGGCGCTGGCCGCCGCCGCGGAGGCGGGCGTCAAGGTGGTGGTCTCCACGGCCCGTCCGCCGCGGACCACGCAGCACATCGCCGAGCAGCTCCCCTGCGCCGCCGTGCTCTGCGGCAACGGCTCGCTGGCCCACGTGCCGGGCGACGAACCGCTGGTGCGCGCGATCTCCCCGGAGACCGCGCGTTCGGTGGTCGAGAAGATCAACGCGGAGCTGCCCGGGATCGGCTACGGCATCGAGACCGGCACCGACTTCTTCCACGACGCCGACTACCACCTGGAGCCGTGGCTGTCCGGCGAGTGGGTGCGCGAGGTGCTGGATGACACCGAGACCCTGCTCAGGCGGGCCACCCCGATCACCAAGCTGCTCGTGCGCTCCCGCGACCTGCCGGTGGAGGAGCTGCACCGGACGGCCGCGGCGGCGGTCGGGTCGCTGGCGGAGGTGACCTACTCGGGCAGCTACAGCCTGCTGGAGCTGAGCGCGCCGGGCGTGAACAAGGGCAGCACCCTCGCGATGGTCTGCGAGCGGTGGGGGGTGGCCGCCGAGGAGGTGGTGGCCTTCGGCGACATGCCCAACGACCTGGCCGCGCTGTCCTGGGCGGGCGGGGGCTACGCCATGGCCAGCGGGCACCCGGACATGCTCGACCCGGCGCTGGGGCTGCGGGTGGCCCCGCCCGCCAACGAGGACGGTGTGGGCCGGGTGGTCGAGCAGCTCCTGGCCGAGCGCTGAAAAACGCCTGGACCGCCGCCGGGCCCGTCTCCTAGGGTCGCCCCACACGCACCCGGAGGAGGGCCCGCCGTTGCCGCACCCCACCCAGATCGTCTCGTCCCTGGCCGACCCCGACCGCCTGGAGCTCTACGCCCGGGTGGTCGGCGCGGGAGCGGGCGGGCTGCCCGCCGGGGAGGTCCGCGCGCGGGGGTCGCGGGGGCGCCGGAACCTGGCCCGGCTCGTGGACGCGGGGCTGGTGCGCGAGGACGGCGACCAGGTGGTGTGCGTGCCGGAGGTGTTCTCCGCCGCCCTGGAGGAGCACCGGCCGGTGCGCCGGGACCCGGTGGACTCGCTGTTCCACGACGGACGGCTGAGCGCGCTGCCCGCGAAGCGCGAGCTGCGCGCGCGGGTGTTCGCGCGTATCACCGAACGGTTCTTCGCCCCCGGGGCGACCTACACCGAGAAGCAGGTCAACGCCGCCCTGCGGTCCTGCTGCGACGACCACTCGGCCATGCGCCGCCACCTCGTGGACGGGGGCTACCTGACCCGCGACGACGACGGCGGCGCGTACCGGGTCGCGGCCCCCTGAACCGTCGCGGGCGGCGGGACGGGCGCGGGGCGGCTCAGGCCTCCACGCCGTCCACCTGCTCGTGGTAGGTGCGGCGGGTGCGCTCGGTGTGCTCGCTCATCAGCCGCAGCGCCGCGTCCGCGTCCCGGCCCTCGATGACGTCGACGAGGGCGGAGTGCTCGTCCCAGGAGGCGGCGCCGCGGACGCGGGCGACCGGGGCGTAGTACCAGCGCACCCGCCGGTCCACCTGCGCGGCCAGCTCGGCGAGCACCCGGTTGCCCGAGGCCTCGGTGACGGTGCGGTGGAAGTCGGCGTTGGCCTGGACGACCGCGTCGGTGTCGGCGCGGTCGGTGGCCGCGCGCCCGGCGGCGACCAGGTCGCGCAGCGTCCCGACCTGCTCGGCCGAGGCGTTCTGCGCGGCCAGGCGGGCCGACTCCGTCTCCAGCAGGGCGCGCACGGCCAGGAGCTGGTCGGCCTCGCTCTCGGTGGGCGTGTGCACGAACGCGCCGTACCCGGGCCGCAGGTCCACCCACCCCTCGTTGCTGAGCCGCTGCATGGCCTCGCGGACCGGCTGGCGCGAGACGCCGAGGGTTTGGGCCAGCTCGGTCTCGACCAGGTGCTGGCCGGGTGAGAGCGACCGGTTGGTGATCAGGTCGAGGATGGCCTCGTACACGGCTTCACGCAGCGGCACGGGGCGCTGGACCCGTCCCGCGACGGCGTTCAACCCCTGTGGGGACATAGGGCGGCTCCATCCGGATGCGTGGGCTTTGTAGACAGTGTACAAAAGGCGGCGGTCGCGTGCGTCCTCACGGCAGCTCCACGAGTTCGACGCGCCCGGTCCGGCGGCCGGGCGGCACGACCGCGAGGGCGTCGGCGACGGCGGCGGCGCGCAGGTCGGCCGAACCGGTGCCGGGCAGTTCCACCGCCAGGTCGCGGCTGACGCGCACCGGCATCAGGCGGGTGTCGGCCGGATGGGGCTGTGTCGGTCCGATGAGCCGGACCCGTCGGCCCAGGTGGGCGGGGTCGCGCCGGTCCGCGCGCCCGGCGAGCACCGGGACGAGCAGGGTGAGCGCGGCGGCCAGCGCGGCTCCGGGGTTGCCCGGCAGGCCCACGACCACGGTTCCCGAGGGCAGCATGGCCAGCACCTGCGGGTGCCCCGGGCGGCAGGCCACCCCGTCGACGACCGTCCGCGCGCCGAGCGCGGCGAGCACCGGGCGCAGGTGGTCGGCGGGCCCGGCCGAGGAGGAGCCGCAGACCGCGACGACATCGGAGGGCCCGGACGCCTCCAGGGCGCGGGCCGTGTCCCGGCCCCGGTCGGCGACCGCCAGAGCGGGCAGGCAGAGCCCTCCGGCCCAGGCGACCAGGCCGGGGAGCAGCGGGCCGATCGCGTCGCGCACGGCGCCCGGGCGCGGTCTCCCCTCGCGCACGACTTCGTCCCCGGTGACCAGGACGCGCACCGAGGGGCGGACCACGGGCAGCGTGTCCAGGCCCAGGCTCGCGGCCAGGCCCAGGAGGGCGGGGGTGACGGGGCTGCCGCGGCGCGCGGCCAGCGCCCCGGCGGGGGTGGTCTCGCCCTTGCGGCGGATGTGCCTTCCGGTCTCGGCAGCCCCGCGCACGCGCCCGGAGGACACCGTCGCCCGCTCCCAGGGGAGGACTGCGGTGGTGCCCTCCGGCACGACGGCGCCCGTGGCGACCTCCACCGCCTCCCCCGGGTCCAGCCGGACGAGGGGGCTCCGCCGCCCGGCGAGCGAGCGGCCGAGAACGGTCCAGGGGCCCTCACCGGCCACCGCGTACCCGTCCATGGCGGCGCTGTCCAGCACCGGGACGTCGACCGCCGAGACGAGGTCGGCGCCGAGGGTGGCACCGAGGGCGCCGTCGAGCGGCTCCTCGGCCATGGGCTGTCCACCCTCGGCGCCGGTCACCCACGCCAGCTCCCGCGCCTTGGTCCAGGGCAGCGGTGCGCGCGGGCGGCTTTTTCCGTGAAGAAGCGGAGAAGTTTCCGGGGCAACCGGGTCGGGCATTCCTTCTCTCCCTGTCGTCGGGTGAAGAACGCTATCCCGAAGCATACTGTATACAGTATTTTATAGAAAGGAGTCCTCATGCGAATCGCCGTACTCGGCGCCGGAGCGATCGGCGCCTACGCGGGAGCCGCGCTGCACAGGGGCGGGGCCGACGTGCACCTCATCGCGCGCGGCGAGCACCTGCGGGCCCTGCGCGAGCGGGGAGTCCGGGTCCTCAGCCCGCGCGGGGACTTCGACGCGCGCCCCCACGCCACCGACGACCCCACCGAGGTCGGGCCCGTGGACGCCGTCTTCCTCGGTCTGAAGGCCCAGCACTACGCGGCCTGCGGCCCGCTGCTGCGCCCCCTGATGGGCCCCTCCACCATGGTCGTCGCCGCCCAGAACGGCATCCCCTGGTGGTACTTCCACGGGATCGAGGGGCCCCTGGCCGGGCACCGGATCGAGAGCGTGGACCCCGGCGGCGCGGTCAGCCGGACGATCCCGGTCGAGCGCGCCGTGGGCTGCGTGGTCTACGCGGCCACCGAGATCGCCGGGCCCGGCGTGATCCGGCACATCGAGGGAACCCGGTTCTCCATCGGCGAGCCGGACCGCTCCTCCTCCCGGCGCTGCCGCGACCTCCAGGCCGCGATGGAGGCGGGCGGGCTCAAGTGCCCGATCGAACGGGACCTGCGCGAGGACATCTGGGTGAAGCTGATGGGCAACATCGTCTTCAACCCGCTGAGCGCGCTGAGCCGCTCCACCATGGCGCAGATCTGCCGCAACCGCCCGACCAGGGACCTGGCCCGGACCATGATGGCCGAGACCCTGGACGTGGCCGCGCGGCTGGGCGTGCGCCCCGCCGTCTCCATCGACCGGCGCATGGCCGGGGCCGAGCGCACCGGCGACCACCGCACCTCGACCCTGCACGACCTGGAGCGCGGCCGCCCCATGGAACTGGACGTCATCCTGTCCGCCGTGGTGGAACTGGCCGACCTGACCGGCGCCCCCGCCCCCGCTCTCCGGGCGGTGGACGCCGTCGCGGGACTCCTCAACGCGCGGATGCTCGACGCGCCCGCCCCCGCGCCCGTGACCCCCTCCGTCGCCGCCTAGGCAGCCGCCGCCCGCAGAACCCCGTGGGCGCCCGAACCGCACCCTTGACCCTTGTTCACACCGTCTCAATACTGTATGCAGTATCCGCACAATGTCGCCGCCCGGCGGCCCGGACGAATCCGGCCACGAACACCAAGCGAGGCCACATGCGATCCGACGCACCCTCAGCACCCCTCACCCGACTCACCCAGCCCCTCGTCCGCGACGGCGGCGAGCTGCGCCCGGCCTCCTGGGAGGAGGCACTGGACCGCGCGGCCGCCGGGTTCCGGCGCGGGGTGGCCGAGCACGGACCCAACTCCTTCGGCATGCTCTCCTGCGCCCGCGCCACCAACGAGATGAACTTCATGGCGCAGAAGTTCACCCGCGTCGTCGTCGGCACCAACAACGTCGACTCGTGCAACCGCACCTGCCACGCGCCCAGCGTCGCGGGGCTGGCCGCGGCCTTCGGCTCGGGCGGGGGCACCTCCTCCTACACCGAGGTCGAGGACACCGACCTCATCGTGATCTGGGGCGGCAACCCGCGCTTCGCCCACCCGATCTTCTTCCAGCACGTGCTCAAGGCCGTGCGGCGCGGGGCGCGCCTGTTCGTCGTGGACCCCCGGCGCACCCCGACCGCGGAGTGGGCCGACCGCTGGCTGGGCCTGAACGTGGGCACCGACATCCCGCTGGCACACGCCATCGGCCGCGAGATCCTGCACGCGGGGCTGGCCAACGACACCTTCGTCCAGCGCGCCACCACCGGCCTGGAGGAGTACCGGGCGCTGGTCGAGCCGTGGACGCTGGCCGCCGCCGAAGCCGAGACCGGCGTACCCGCCGAGGCCATCCGCGAGCTGGCTCACGCCTACGCCCGCGCCGAGCGCGCCCAGATGTGCTGGACGCTGGGCATCACCGAGCACCACAACGCCACCGACAACGTCCGTTCGCTGATCAACTTGTCCCTGCTCACCGGGCACGTGGGGCGGTACGGGTCCGGGCTCAACCCGCTGCGCGGCCAGAACAACGTGCAGGGCGGCGGCGACATGGGCGCCATCCCCGACCGGCTGGTCGGGTTCCAGGACATCCTGGACGCCCGGGTGCGCGAGCCCTTCGAGGCCGCCTGGGGACGCGGGATCCAGCCCGCCAAGGGCCTGAACCTGACCCAGATGTTCGAGGCGATGGACGAGCGCGAGCTCAGGACGCTCTACGTGATCGGGGAGAACCCCGTCCAGTCCGAGCCCGAGACGCACAAGACCACCCGCCGTCTGCGCGGCCTGGACCACCTGGTCGTGCAGGACATCTTCCTGACCCGCACCGCCGAACTGGCCGACGTCGTGCTCCCGGCCAGCGCGTCCTGGTGCGAGTCCGACGGCACCTTCACCAACAGCGAGCGCCGCGTGCAGCTGGTGCGCAGGGCGCTGGACCCGCCGGAGGGCGCCCGCGACGACATCGAGATCATGTGCGACCTGGCCACCCGGCTGGGCCACGACTGGGCTCGGCCCTCGGCCGAGGAGATCTGGGACGAGGTCCGCTCGCTCTCCCCCATGCACCGGGGCATGAGCTACGCGCGCCTGGCCGAGCTGCACGGCATCCAGTGGCCGTGCTACTCCGAGGACGCCGTGGAGCCGAGCTACCTGCACGCCCGGCTGTGGTCGGAGGACCCGGCCGAGCGCGGCGAACCCGCGCCGTTCGGGATCGTGGGCCACTCGCCGCCGGTGGACCTGCTGGACGAGGACTTCCCCTTCCGGCTGACCACCGGCCGACGGCTGGACGACTACAACACCGGGGTGCAGACCAGCGGGTTCTCCTCACCACTGCGCCGGGGCGAGCTGCTGGACCTGTCCCCCGAGGACGCGGCCAAGCTCGGTGTCGGCGACGGGGAGACGGTCCGGGTGACCTCCCGGCGGGGCTCGGTGCTGGTGCCGGTCTCGGTCACCGAGGCCATGCGGCCCGGCCTGGTGTTCATGACCTTCCACTTCCCCGACCAGGTGGACACCCAGCTGCTGACCATCGACGCCACGGACCCCGTCGCGGGGACCGCGGAGTACAAGGCCGCCGCCGTGCGGATCGAACGGGTGGAGCGGTCCGCCCGTCAGGCCGCCGCAGCGAGCTGAGGGAGAAAGGGAGGGCCGTGCCGTCGCCCCAGCCCCCTGCGGCGGCGGCACGGCCCGTCATGCCAGGTCAGCGCCCTGCGATCGCGGTCCGAACACTCGGACGCATCCTTACGCGATCTTACCGCTTACAGGGGTTGTCAACCCGAACACCGCCATCATACTGTTCTCTGTATACAGAATCCTGTGATCTGGATTACACTCGATATGAGGTGACCACGGCGTGGACCTGCGATTCCTGGACGAGACGCCCACCACCGCCGAACGCGAGGCCGTCGAGAGCGTGCTCGGGCCGCCCGAGTCCGGCTGGGACGGCGGCACCCGCCAGGACACCGACCTGCGCTACGCGCGGGGCGGCCACTCCGCCCGCGACCGGCGCGACCTTCTCCTCCCGGCCCTGCACGCGGTGAACGACCGTGTGGGCTGGATCAGCCGCCCCGCCCTCGACCACATCTGCCGCAGGCTGACCGTCCCCCCGGCGGAGGCCTACGCCGTCGCCTCCTTCTACGCGATGTTCGCCCTGCACCGCAGGCCCCGCCGGGTCGTGCACCTGTGCACCGACATCGCATGCGCGGCGGCCGGCTCGGACGGGATGCGCGCCCGGCTGACCGAACGCCTCGGCCCGCCCGGCGGCCACGACGGGGAGGCGGCCTGGCACGAGAGCCCGTGCCTGGGCATGTGCGAGCGCGCGCCCGCCGCCCTGGCCCTGGAGGCGGGCGCCCCCGCCCGGTACGCCGTCGCCGCCCCCGCCACACCCGAGGCGCTGGACGCGATGGCCGCCGGGGCCCTGTCCGGGACCGGGGCGCCGGAGGCCGACGGCCACCGGCCCGCCACCACCTTCGGCGCGGACCCGCTGCCCGGGACCGAGTCCGAACCCGACCCCGCCGCGGCCGTGCCCGACGCGGGCTCGCCCGACCACGTGCTGCTGCGCCGGATCGGCACCGTCGACCCCCTCAGCCTGGACGACTACCGCGCCGCGGGCGGGTACGCCGCGCTGCGCCGGGCGCTGCGCCTGGGCCCCGCCGGTGTCATCCGGGAAGTCTCCGACTCCGGCCTCGTCGGCCGGGGCGGGGCCGCCTTCCCGACCGGGCGCAAGTGGCAGGCCACCGCCCAGCAGCCGGACGGCCCGCACTACCTGGTGTGCAACGCCGACGAGAGCGAACCCGGCACCTTCAAGGACCGGGTCCTGATGGAGGGCGACCCGTTCTCCGTCATCGAGGCGATGACCATCGCGGGGTACGCCGTGGGCGCGCGGACCGGCTACCTCTACATCCGTGGCGAGTACCCCCGGGCGCTGCGCCACCTGGAGAACGCCGTCGCCCTGGCCCGCGGGCGGGGCCTGCTGGGCCCGGACGTCCTGGGCTCGGGCTTCGCCTTCGACATCGAGATCCGGCGCGGCGCGGGCGCCTACATCTGCGGCGAGGAGACCGCGATCTTCGGTTCCATCGAGGGGCAGCGCGGCGAACCGCGCAGCAAGCCGCCCTTCCCCGTGGAGAAGGGGCTGTTCGGCAAGCCCACCGCCGTGAACAACGTCGAGACGCTGGTCAACGTGCTGCCCGTCCTGCTGATGGGCGGCCCGGCCTACGCGGCCGTGGGCACCGGCCAGTCCACCGGCCCCAAGCTGTTCTGCCTGTCGGGCGGCGTGCGCCGCCCGGGGCTGTACGAGCTGCCCTTCGGCGCCACCCTGCGCGACCTGATCGAGGCGGCCGGGGGGATGCCCGAGGGGCGCACCATCCAGGCGGTCCTGCTCGGCGGCGCGGCCGGGACCTTCGTGCGCGGGGACGAGCTGGACATCCCGCTGACCTTCGAGGGGGCCCGCGCGGCGGGCACGTCCCTGGGCTCGGGGGTGGTGCTGGTCCTGGACGACACCGCCGATCTGGTCGCGACGCTGGTCCGGGTGGCGGCCTTCTTCCGCGACGAGTCCTGCGGCCAGTGCGTGCCCTGCCGAGTGGGCACCGTGCGCCAGGAGGAGTCGCTGCTGCGGATCAGGTCCGGGGGCGACGCCGCCGCCGAGGTGCCCCTGCTGCGCGAGGTCGGCCTGGCGATGCGCGACGCCTCGATCTGCGGCCTGGGACAGACCGCGTGGAACGCCGTGGAGTCGGCGATCGACCGGCTCGGCCTGTTCGACGCGACCGACGACACCCACCAGAGCACCGGCCCGGGCACCCGGGCGGCTACCGAGGAGGCCCGATGACCGTCCCCGTACTCCTGGCCCCGCCCAAGCGGCTGATCGACGCGACCATCGACGGGCGCACCGTGCGCGTTCCCGAGGGCACCACCATCCTGGAGGCCTGCGCCGGGGAGGGGACCGAGATCCCCACCCTGTGCTACGGCGACACCCTCACCCCCCGCAACGCCTGCCGGGTGTGCGTGGTGGAGGTGGAGGGCGCGCGCACGCTCGCCCCCGCCTGCTCGCGCAAGCTGGAGCCCGGCATGAGCGTGGCCACGGACTCCGAGCGGGTGCGGCACAGCCGCAAGATGGTCCTGGAACTGCTCGGCTCCTCCGTGGACCTGTCCACCACGCCCAAGGCGGCCGGGTGGATGGAGCGCTACGAGGCCGAGCCCGGGCGGTTCGGCCCGCGCGCCGGGGCCGCGGCGCTGGGCGTGCGCGACGCCCGCCACGCGGGCGACCACGAGCCGGGCGACGGCGCGGTCGCGGAGACGGTCGAGCAGCCCGCCAAGGTGGACAACGACCTGTACGTGCGCGACTACTCCAAGTGCATCATGTGCTACAAGTGCGTGGACGCCTGCGGCGACCAGTGGCAGAACACCTTCGCCATCGGGGTGGCCGGGCGCGGCTTCGACGCGCGCATCTCCACCGAGCACGACGTCACGCTGCCCGACTCGGCCTGCGTGTACTGCGGGAACTGCATCGAGGTGTGCCCCACCGGCGCCCTGTCCTTCCGCACCGAGTTCGACATGCGCGAGGCGGGTACCTGGAACGAGGAGGCGCAGACCGAGACCACCACGGTGTGCACCTACTGCGGTGTGGGCTGCAACGTTACGCTGCACGTGCAGGAGAACGAGATCGTCAAGGTCACCTCGCCGCACGACAACCCGGTGACGCACGGGAACCTGTGCATCAAGGGCCGGTTCGGCTTCCAGCACGTGCAGCGGCGCGGCGGCGGCTGATCCCCCGCGCGGGGGCGGGCCCACCTCAGGGGATGAGAAACCGGGCGAAATCAGATAGAACCGGGACACAGGCACACCAGAAGGCGGTGGGACGGATGGGACGGGTCACGGCCCGGGAGAAGGTGCTCCGGATCAGGGACGGGTCCGCGACCGAGCGCGTGGACACGCTGGTCGTCGAGGAGCCCCTGGAGATCAGGCTGGACGGGGATCCGCTGAGCGTCACCATGCGCACCCCCGGTAACGACTTCGACCTGGCCGCGGGGTTCCTGGTGAGCGAGGGCGTGGTCTCCCGGGGCGAGGAGGTCACCGCCATCCGCTACTGCGCCGGGGCCACCGAGGACGGCTCGAACACCTACAACGTGCTCGACGTGTCCCTGGCCCCGGGCGTCCCCCGCCCCGACACCTCCCTGGAACGCAACTTCTACACCTCCTCCTCGTGCGGCCTGTGCGGCAAGGCGAGCCTGGACGCCGTGCGCACCCAGGCCGTGTGGCAGGTGGAGGCGGACGGGCTGCGCGTCGGGGTCGAGACCCTGACCTCGCTGCCCGACCGGCTGCGCGAGGCTCAGCGGGTGTTCGAGCGCACCGGCGCCCTGCACGCCGCCGGCCTGTTCACCGCCGACGGCGAGCTGCTGGCCCTGCGCGAGGACGTGGGCCGCCACAACGCGGTGGACAAGCTGGTCGGCTGGGCGCTGCGCTCGGACCGGCTCCCGCTGCGCGAGACGGTGCTGATGGTCTCCGGGCGGGCCTCCTTCGAGCTGGTCCAGAAGGCGTGGATGGCCGGCATCCCGATGATGGCCGCCGTCTCCGCGCCCTCGTCCCTGGCCGTCGACCTCGCCGCGGAGGCGGGCATCACCCTGGTCGGCTTCCTCCGGGGAACCTCCATGAACGTCTACGCCGGACGGCACCGGATCCTCCTGGAGAAGGCGCACGCCGCGCCTTCGGCGGCCACGGGAGGCGTCCGCGGTCCGGGTCGGTAGACGCGGGAGCGGCCGGTGCGCTCCAGCCCCCTGCACCGACCGCTCCCGACACTCCGGCGCGCCTTCACGACGCGGAGCCGACTCCTCGTTCCCCTCAGCTTCGGCACACTTGCCGCATGGCTGAAGACAGGCTTCCCGTGGGCAGCGCCTCCTCGGTTCGGACGGGCCCCTCGTCTCCCGAGGACGTCGTCGGCGCAGCGCACGCCGTCACCGTAGGGCGAGCGCTCCACGCCCACACCGCCGAAGAGGTCGAGCACCGGTTGCGCGGCGACCTGATCGCCCGGGATCTCGCTGACTACCAGGAGGAGCACGGCGCCTTCACCGGGCAGGAGCGCGCCTGGGCCAGGACGGAGTTGTCCGGGGGACACGGTGACACCGCCTGATCGCTGTCTGAGGAGGACGGTCTTCCGGGGAGCCGCCGGTCACCCGGAAGACCGCGCTTCTCCCTAGACGCGTCCCTCGGGGCGCAGGGTGTAGTGCGGGAAGTTGCCGGGCGGGCGCTCGGCCGCCGGTCCCCTCGTGACCGCGTGGACCAGCAGCTCGCCGCCGACGAAGGCACCCCGCCAGGAGTCGCCCCAGCCGCCGAACAGCTCCTCGCGGTCCCCGCGCGAGCGCGGCCGGTTGACGCCGACCTTGAAGGCCCGCACCCCGGCGGCCAGGCGCGCGGCCGTGTCGGTGTCGTCGCACGAGACCGTGGCGACCAGGGCGCCGTTGCTGGCGTTCATGGCGGCCAGCAGCTCGGCCTCGGTGTCCACCAGCACGATCGAGTCGACCGGGCCGAAGGGCTCGGCGTGGAAGAGCGGCGAGGAGCGCGGCGGCTCCAGGAGGGCCACGGGGGCCACGTAGGCGTCCGTGTTCTGGTCCGGCAGCAGGAGGGCGTCCTCCAGCCCGCCCCGGTAGAGCGGCACGGCCCCGCCCGCGACGGCCTCGGCCACCCGGTCGGTCAGCTCCTTGGCCTTGGCCGCGTTGATCACCGGGCCGAAGTCCAGCTCGGGCAGGTCGTCCCCCGGGGCTTCCACGGCCAGGGGGTGGCCGAAGCGCACGGACCGGACCGCCGTGAGGTAGGCGTCGAGGAAGGCGTCGAAGCGGGAGCGCTGCACGACGAACCGGGGGTAGGCGGTGCAGCGCTGCTTGGCGTAGTCGAAGGTTTTGCGGATCTGCCCGGAGAGGGTCTCCCAGTCCCCGAACTCCCACACGCCTCAGCAGTTGAGCCCCTCCTGCTCCAGGACGTGCGGCCGCCCCAGGTCGGCGAGGTCGGCCGCCACCCGGCCGCCGGTGTCCCGGCCGCCGACGAAGGACACGCAGCCGATCTCGGGCCCGCGCACCAGCGCCGGGGAGAGGTCGCTACCGCCTCCGCTGACCAGGGTGAACGGCAGGTCCTCGCGGACCGCCAGGGCCACGGCCAGGGTCAGGCAGACCAGTCCGCCGTCGGTGGGGGTCTTGGCGATCACGCCGTTGCCCGCCAGCGCCTGGACGCACATCGCGTGCGCCAGCACGCTCATCGGGTAGTTCCAGCTCGCGATGTTGCTGACCGGGCCGTCCAGTGGCAGGCGGCCCTCCAGCATCGGTTCGACGCCGTCCAGGTACCACTCGACCCCCGAGATCGCCCGGTCCACGTCCTGGCGGGCCAGCCGCCAGGGCTTGCCGATCTCCCAGACCAGGGCCAGGGCGAGGGTGTCGCGGTGCCGCTCCCAGGAGCGGACCGCGGCGCGCACCCGCTCGCGGCGCTCGGCCAGGGGCAGTGCGCTCCAGCGGCGGTGGTCCCCGGCCGCCCCGGCGACCGCGCGGGCGGCGGTGGCGCCGTCGAGCATGGGCGGGCCCGCGATCTCCGAGCCGTCCACGGGCGAGTACGCGGTCCGGGGCTCGCCGTCGGCGCGCCACCGGCCGCCCCAGTGGTTGTGCGTCCGGTCGGGGCCGAAGGCCTCGGGGGCCGCCTCGCGGCAGCGGGTGTACAGGATCGCCCAGTCGGTGCCGGGCTTGAGCGTCGCCGTCATCGCGCCGTGGGCGCCGCCTCGGGGAGGGCGCCCGCCTCCTCTCCGAGGGGGGTCCCGCCCAGGACGGCGCGCACCATCCGGGCCGCTTCGCTGGGGGTGGTGCCGACCTTGACGCCGACGGCCTCCAGCGCTTCCTTCTTGGCCGCGGCCGTGCCCGAGGAACCCGACACGATCGCGCCCGCGTGGCCCATCGTCTTGCCCTCCGGAGCGGTGAAGCCCGCCACGTAACCCACCACCGGCTTGGTCACGTTGTCGCGGATGAACTCCGCCGCACGCTCCTCGGCGTCCCCGCCGATCTCACCGATCATCACGATCACGTCGGTGTCCGCGTCGGCCTCGAACGCCGCCAGGGCGTCGATGTGCGTGGTCCCGATGATCGGGTCCCCGCCGATGCCCACCGCCGAGGAGAAACCGATGTCACGCAGCTCGTACATCATCTGGTACGTCAGCGTCCCGGACTTGGACACCAGCCCGATCCGGCCCGGCTTGGTGATGTCGGCCGGAATGATGCCCGCATTCGACTGGCCCGGCGTGATCAGCCCGGGGCAGTTGGGGCCGATGATGCGGGTCTTGTTGCCCTTGGCCTGGGCGTGGGCCCAGAACGCGGCCGTGTCGTGCACCGGGATGCCCTCGGTGATGACCACGGCCAGCCCGATCCCGGCGTCGACGGCCTCGAAGACCGCGTCCCGGGAGAACTTGGGCGGCACGAAGATGACGGTGACGTCGGCGCCGGTGGCGGCCATGCCCTCGGCCACCGAGCCGAAGACGGGCACCTCGGTGCCGTCGAAGTCGACCTTCTGACCGGCCTTGCGGGGGTTGACCCCGCCCACGACGGTGGTGCCCGAGGCGAGCATGCGCCGGGTGTGCTTGGTGCCCTCAGAGCCCGTCATGCCCTGCACCAGGACTCTGCTGTCGCTGTTCACGAAGATGGCCATGTGTGTTCGTCGCTCCCGTCGGGGGTGTGCGGCCGCTGTCAGTTGGCGGCCGCGAGCTCGGCGGCCCGGGCGGCGGCGCCGTCCATGGTGTCCGCCTGCTGCACGGCCGGGTGGGCGCGTCTGGTGAGGATCTCGCGGCCCAGCTCGGCGTTGTTGCCGTCCAGGCGCACGACCAGCGGCTTGCCGAGCTGGTCGAAGCCCTCGTCGCCGCTGCGGCCCTCCAGCATGTCCAGGGCCCGGACGATGCCTTCGGCCACCGCGTCGCAGGCGGTGATGCCGCCGAAGACGTTGACCAGGACGCTCCTGACCGAGGGGTCGCCCAGGATGACCTCCAGGCCGTCGGCCATGACCTCGGCCGAGGCGCCGCCGCCGATGTCCAGGAAGTTGGCGGGCTTGACGCCGCCGTGCGCCCCGCCCGCGTGGGCGACCACGTCCAGGGTGGACATGACCAGGCCCGCGCCGTTGCCGATGACGCCGACCTCGCCGTCGAGCCTGACGTAGTTCAGGCCCCTGGCCCTGGCCGTGCGCTCGCGCTCGTCGGTGTCGGCGCCGTCGGCGAACGGGGTCCGCTCGGGGTGGCGGAAGGCGGCGTTGCCGTCCAGGGTGACCTTGCCGTCCAGGGCGATGATCCGCCCGTCGGCCGTGCGGACCAGGGGGTTGACCTCGACGAGGGTGGCGTCCTCCCCGACGGCGACCTGCCAGAGCCGGGTGACCACCTGGGCCGCGCAGTCGCGCACCTCCTCGGGCAGCCCGGCCGCGCGGCAGATCGCGAGGGCGGCCCCGTGGTCCACGCCCCCGGGGCCGACCGGGGTGCGCACGACCGCCTCGGGCCGGGTCCGGGCGACCTCCTCGATGTCCATGCCGCCCTCGGCGGAGCAGATGGACAGGAAGGTGCGGTTCGCGCGGTCCAGCAGGAAGGAGAAGTAGTACTCCTCCGCGATGTCGGAGGCCTCCTCGACGAGGACGCGGCGGACGGTGTGGCCCTTGATGTCCATGCCGAGGATCTGCTCGGCCCTGGCCCGGGCGTCCTCGGGGCCCTCGGCGACCTTGACGCCGCCGGCCTTGCCGCGACCACCGGCCTTGACCTGCGCCTTGACCACCACCCGGTGGCCGATCCGTCCGGCCGCCAGCAGGGCCTGTTCGGGGGTGTCCGCGATCTCGCCCTCGACGAGGGGGACGCCGTACTCCCCGAAGAGCTGTTTGGCCTCGTACTCGTACAGATCCACCGGGCCTCCTCACGTGCGTGGTTCTCGGTCACCTCCAGTGTTACGCCATACTGTATGCAGTATGCAATAGCCCTTCGGGCAGAAATGTGTCCCCGGTCACCCCTTTCCAGATCGACGTGCCCTTTGCATACTGCATACAAGGAGGTGTCGTCATGCGCAGCCGCCGTCCGCTCCCCGGCCCGTCCCCCTCCACCCCCTCCTCCGCCGCCCCCTCCCCCGAGGAGGTGCGCGACTGGCGCGGCAGGAGCTACGCGGTGGGCCCCTCGGCCCGCGCGCTCACCGGCCGGTCCCGCCGCGCGATCCTGCTCCGCGCGCTGACCGCCGCGGCGGCGGTCGGCGGACTCCAGTTCGGCTACGGCGCCGCGGTCCCCTCGCTGGTGGCCGCGCACGGCTGGTCGCCCGCCCAGGCGCTGGCCCCCTTCCTGGTCTGGACCCTGGTGCAGGGCGCCTGCGCGCCGGCGCTGCACCGGCTCCGGGCCCGGGGAGCCGTGCGGGCCGGACCGGCCGTCCAGGCGGGTGCGCTGCTGTGCGCCGCCGCCCTGGTCTCGCTCGGCGCCTTCCCGTCGCTGCCCGCCGCCGTCCTGGGCTACGGCCTCCTGGGCGGTCTGGGCGCGGGGCTGGTCTACCACTCCTGCGCGCACCTGGTGGACGGCTGGTTCCCGGACCGGCGCACCGTGCGCTCGGGCGCCGTGGGCGGCGCCTTCGCCCTGGGCTGGACGCCCCTCCTGCCCGCCGTCGCGCTCGGCGCCTCCCCTGCCGCCCTGCCCGTCGTCTGCGGGGCGCTCGCCCTGCTGGTCGCGGTCCTGGGGCTGGTGGGCGGCGCGGGGCAGCGCCCGGCCCCGCCCAGGTGGTGGCCGCCCGGCTCCGACCCGCGCGCGAGCGCGCTGCTGGCGGGCGCCGACCCGCCGTGGGCCCGCGACCTCACCCCGGCCCAGGCGTGGTCCTCCGGCCGCTCCCTGCCGCTCCTGCACGCGGTGGTCGCGCTGTCCGGGGCGAGCGCGCTGTCCACCCTCGCCGTGCTGCCCGTCCTCCTGGCGGACGGCGGCCACCCGGGCGCGGCGGTCGCCCTGGCGGTGACGGCCTTCGCGGCGGGCAGCGGCCTGGGACGGCTGGCCGCGGGTACCGCGGCCGAGCGGACCGGCCGCAGGCGCACGCTCACCGCGCTGCTGTGCGCTGGGGCGCTCGCCCAGGCGGGCCTGGCCGTCGCCGTCCCGACCGGGCAGAGCACCGCACTCGTGCTGCTCGCGCTGGCGGCGGGCGCGTGCACCGGCTCGTGCTACCCGCTGACCCGGGCGATCACCGAGGGGCACTTCGGGCCGCGCTGGACCGCCGACATCCACGGCCTGGTCTACAGCTCCAAGGCGGTCGGCGGCCTGCTCGGGGTCGGCGGGGCCGCGCTGTTCCTGGCCCTGGCGCCGGCCTCCGCGTGGCCCGCGGGCCTGGCCGCGTCCGGGGCGCTCTGCGGCGCGGCGGCCGTCCTGGCGGCCCTGCTCAGGCGTCCGCTCCCGGTCCGGACCACACCCGCCCCACACGGGGTCTGGACACCGACGCGGCACCGTGCTCCAATGTGATGCACACGGTATACAGTATTCCGCCTACAGAAGACGGTCGCACCGCACAAGCCACCGCAGGACACGTCCCGCACACCGCACACCCGCACGAAAGGGGTCGGCGTACCGATGGCCGACAAGGCAACCAGCGAGTCCACCAGCAGCGAGAAGACCACGATCTCCGGCGGCCACCTGGTCGCCAAGGCCCTCAAGGCCGAGGGGATCGACGTGATCTTCACGCTCTGCGGCGGACACATCATCGACATCTACGACGGATGCGCCGACGAGGGCATCGACGTGGTCGACGTACGGCACGAGCAGGTCGCCGCGCACGCCGCCGACGGCTACGCCCGCGTCACCGGCAAGCCCGGGTGCGCCGTCGTGACCGCCGGACCGGGGACCACCGACGCGGTCACCGGCATCGCCAACGCCTACCGCGCGGAGAGCCCGATGCTGGTCATCGGTGGCCAGGGCGCCCTGAGCCAGCACAAGATGGGCTCGCTCCAGGACCTGCCGCACGTGGACATGATCAACCCGATCTCCAAGTTCGCCGCCACCGTGCCGCACACCGAGCGGGTCGCCGACCTGGTCTCGATGGCCTTCCGCGAGGCCAACAGCGGCGCCCCCGGCCCGGCCTTCCTGGAGATCCCCCGCGACGTCCTGGACGCCGAGGTGCCCGTGGAGCGAGCGCGTATCCCCGCCAAGGGCCGCTACCGCGCCTCCACCCGGCAGGCGGGCGACCCCGCCGCGATCGAGCGGCTGGCCGACCTGATCGTGCGCTCCGAGAAGCCCAGCATCCTGCTCGGCAACCAGGTGTGGACCACCCGGGCCACCCAGTCCGCCACCGACCTGGTGCGCGCGCTCAACATCCCCGCCTACATGAACGGCGCGGGCCGGGGCACCCTGCCGCCCGGCGACCCGCACCACTTCCAGCTCTCCCGGCGCTACGCCTTCACCAACTCCGACCTGATCATCATCGTCGGCACCCCCTTCGACTTCCGGATGGGCTACGGCAAGCGCCTCTCGCCCACCGCCACGGTGGTGCAGATCGACCTCAACTACGCCACCGTCGGCAAGAACCGCGACGTGGACCTGGGGCTGGTCGGGGACGCCGACGTGATCCTGTCCTCGGTGCTCCAGGCGACCTCGGCCTACGGGGACAACGGCGCCCAGAGCCGCAAGACCTGGCTGGAGGAGCTGCGCACCCAGGAGCAGGCCGCGCTGGACAAGCGCGCACACCTGCTCACCTCCGACTCCACGCCCATCCACCCCTACCGGCTGGTCAGCGAGATCAACCAGTTCCTCACCGAGGACTCCATCTACGTCGGCGACGGCGGCGACATCGTCACCTTCTCCGGCCAGGTGGTCCAGCCCAAGTCGCCGGGCCACTGGATGGACCCCGGGCCCCTCGGCACGCTGGGCGTGGGCGTCCCGTTCGTGATGGCGGCCAAGTACGCCCGGCCGGACAAGGAGGTGGTGGCCCTCTTCGGCGACGGCGCGTTCAGCCTGACCGGCTGGGACTTCGAGACCCTGGTCCGGTTCGATCTGCCCTTCGTCGGCATCGTGGGCAACAACTCCTCGATGAACCAGATCCGCTACGGCCAGATCGCCAAGTACGGCGCGGACCGGGGCGAGATCGGCAACACCCTGGGCGACGTCAACTACGCCGAGTTCGCCCGGATGCTGGGCGGCCACGGCGAGGAGGTCCGGGACCCGGCCGACATCGCCCCCGCGCTGCGCCGCGCCCGCGAGTCCGGCAAGCCCTCGCTCATCAACGTCTGGATCGACCCCGAGGTCTACGCCCCGGGGACGATGAACCAGACCATGTACAAGTAGCCCTGACCAGGAAGGAGAGAGTCATGGGCAAGGCACTCGACGGGGTCCGCGTCCTGGACATGACCCACGTCCAGTCGGGCCCGTCGGCGACGCAGATACTCGCCTGGATGGGCGCCGACGTGGTCAAGGTGGAGGCGGTCACGGGTGACATCACCCGGCGCCAGCTCCGGGACAAGCCCGGTGTGGACAGCCTCTACTTCACGATGCTCAACTCCAACAAGCGCAGCGTCACCCTCAACACCAAGAGCCCCAAGGGCAAGGAGATCTTCCTGGACCTGGTGCGCCGCAGCGACGTGCTGGTGGAGAACTTCGCCCCCGGCGCGCTGGACCGCATGGGCTTCACCTGGGAGGTGCTCGCCGAGGCCAATCCGCGGCTGGTCTACGCCTCCATCAAGGGGTTCGGCCCCGGCGCCTACGCCGACTTCAAGGCCTACGAGGTGATCGCCCAGGCGATGGGCGGCTCCATGAGCACCACCGGGTTCGAGGAGGGTCCGCCGCTGGCGACGGGCGCCCAGATCGGTGACTCGGGTACGGGGATGCATACAGTAGCCGGTATCCTCGCCGCGCTGTACCAGCGCACCAACACCGGCCGGGGCCAGCGTGTCCAGGTCGCCATGCAGGACGCGGTGCTCAACCTGTGCCGGGTCAAGCTGCGCGACCAGCAGCGCCTGGCGCACGGACCGCTGGCGGAGTACCCCAACGACGACTTCGGCGACGAGGTCCCCCGCTCCGGCAACGCCTCCGGCGGCGGCCAGCCCGGCTGGGCCGTGCGCACCTCCCCCGGCGGCCCCAACGACTACGTGTACGTCATCGTCCAGCCCACCGGCTGGGAGCCCATCACGCGGCTCATCGGCCGCCCCGAGCTGGCCGAGGACCCCGAGTGGGCCACCCCCGAGGCCCGGCTGGACAAGCTCGACAAGATGTTCGCCCTCATCGAGGAGTGGGCCAGCCAGATCCCCAAGTGGGACGTGCTGGCCGCGCTGAACGCGCACAACATCCCCTGCGGGCCGATCATGTCCACCCGCGAGATCATCGACGACCCCACCCTGCGGGCCAACGGGGTCGTCACCACCGTCGAGCACCCCGAGCGGGGCTCCTACGACACGGTCTCCTCGCCGATCCGGCTCTCGGACTCACCGGTGGACGTCGTCCGCTCCCCGCTGCTCGGCGAGCACAACGCCGAGGTCTACGGCGGCGAACTGGGGCTGTCCGACGAGGACCTGGCCGAACTCGCATCGAACGGAGTGATCTGAACACATGGCCGCCTACACCCCCGACCGCCCCGACCACGACCGCGCCGCGGTCCGCGAGGTGCTCGACCGCGCCAGGGCCGAGGGCCGGAGCGCCCTGACCGCCCCCGAGGGCCGCGTCCTCGCCGACGCCTACGGCATCCCCGTCCCCGGCGAGGCCCTGGCGCACTCCGCCGAGGAGGCCGCCGAACTCGCCGGAGAACTCGGCCTGCCGGTCGTGGCCAAGATCGTCTCCCCCGACATCCTGCACAAGACCGACGCGGGCGGCGTCGAGGTCGGCCTGGACAGCGCCGAAGCGGTCGCCGGGGCCTACCAACGCATCACCGCCAACGCCCTGGCCCACACCCCGGGGGCGCGCATCGACGGGGTCCAGATCCAGCAGCAGGTCGGCGGCGGACCGGAGGTCGAGGTCCTCGTCGGCGCGACCACCGACCCCACCTTCGGCAAGATCGTGGTCTTCGGGCTGGGCGGCGTCCTGGTCGAGGTGCTGCGCGACGTCACCTTCCGGATGGCCCCGGTCTCCCGCGGGGAGGCGCTGACCCAGATCGACGACATCCGTGCGGCCGAGGTCCTGCGCGGCGTGCGCGGCCGCCCCGGCGTGGACCGGGAGCGGCTGGCCGACGTGGTGAGCAGGCTGTCGGACCTGGTCACCGACTTCCCCGAGATCGCCGAGGCCGACCTCAACCCGGTCTTCGCCGGACCGGCCTCCGCCGTGGCCGCCGACCTGCGCTTCGTCCTGGACTTCGCGCCGCCCGAGCCGCCCGCGCGGTTCGAAAGGGACGAGATCCTCGCCGCGATGAACCGGGTCTTCAAGCCGCGGTCGATCGCGATCGTCGGCGCCTCCAACGAGCCCGGCAAGATCGGCCACTCCGTCATCAAGAACATCGTCGACGGCGGGTACGCGGGCGAGGTGTACCCGGTCAACCCCAAGTCCTCCGAGGTGTACGGCCGCGCGGCCTACAAGAGCGTCCTGGACATCCCCGGCGAGGTCGACGTGGCGGTCTTCGCGATCCCCGCCAAGTTCGTGGCGGGCGCGCTGGAGGACGTCGGCGCCAAGGGGGCCGCCGCGGCGGTCCTCATCCCCTCCGGGTTCGCCGAGACCGGCGAGCAGGAGCTCCAGGACGAGGTGCTCGCCGTCGCCCGCAGGCACGGCGTGCGCCTGCTCGGGCCCAACATCTACGGCTACTACTACACGCCCGAGAAGCTGTCGGCGACGTTCTGCACCCCCTACGACGTCAGCGGCGGCACCGCCCTGACCTCGCAGTCGGGCGGGATCGGCATGGCCATCCTCGGCTACAGCCGCAGCACGAGCACCGGCGTCTCGGCCATCGTCGGCGTCGGCAACAAGGCCGACATCGACGAGGACGACCTGCTCACCTTCTTCGGCCAGGACGAGAACACCAACGCCGTCGCCATGCACCTGGAGGACCTCAAGGACGGCCGCGCCTTCGTCGAGGCCGCCCGCGAGGTCGTGCCGCACAAGCCCGTCATCGTGCTCAAGGCCGGGCGCACCGACGCCGGGGCGCGCGCGGCCGGGTCGCACACCGGCGCGCTGGCGGGCGACGACAAGGTCTACGACGACATCCTGCGCCAGGCGGGCGTGGTCCGGGCCCCCGGGCTCAACGAGCTGCTGGAGTTCGGCCGCGCGCTGCCGGTCCTGCCCACCCCCAAGGGCGAGAACGTCGTCATCATCACCGGCGCGGGCGGATCGGGCGTGCTGCTCTCCGACGCGGTGGTGGACAACGGGATGAGCCTCTACGAGATCCCGCCGGACCTGGACGCCTCGTTCCGGGCCTTCATCCCGCCCTTCGGCGCCGCCGGGAACCCGGTGGACATCACCGGCGGCGAGCCGCCCTCCACCTACGAGGCCACGATCCGCCTGGGCCTGGAGGACGAGCGGGTGCACGCGCTCATCCTGGGCTACTGGCACACCATCATCACGCCGCCGATGGTCTTCGCGAAGGTGGTCGCCGACGTGGTGGCCGAGGCCAGGGCCAAGGGGATCGACAAGCCCGTGGTCGCCTCGCTCTCGGGTGACACCGAGGTCGAGGAGGCCTCGCGGTACCTGTTCGAGCACGGCGTCGTGGCCTTCCCGTACACCACCGAGAAGCCCGTGCAGATTCTCGGCGCGAAGTATCGCTGGGCCCGCGCCGCGGGACTACTCTGACCCAGTGCCCGGTCGGTGCTCCGGCCCCGACCGGGCCCCGCAGCAACGCGCACCACCCCTGAACCCGGCGGCCACGGAGCCGCCGCCACACGGCCGCCGGGTCCCCCACCGCGCGACGCAGCCCCTGCGTCGCGGTGACCTCGCCCGTGCGTCCGGCAGAGAGGAGTCCGCACCACCCGGGGGCGCCATGCCAGCAAGCAGCTCGCATCCGCACAGCCCACAGGGAGTTCCCAGCAATGGATTCCTCACGCCCCGAGACCGGCGGCACGCCCGAACCGGTCCGCCAGTCCCCGACCGACGCACAGCCACCCTTCGTACCCGCCCAGAGGCAGGCCGCTCCCCCCGGGGCCGAGGCCGCCTCCGGTCCGTCCGCCCCCGGCGGCGCTCCGCCCGAGGAGCGCGTGTGGAAGGCGGGCCGGCTGGAGCCGATGCCGATCCGCCCCCTGCCCAAGGCGCCGCCCTCGATCCACATCCTGGGCCCCACCGTGTTCCTCGTCGCCCTCGGCGTGGGCATGGGCGAGTCCTACATGTGGCCGAGGCTGGTCCTCGTGTTCGGCCCCGAGATCCGCTGGCTGTTCCTGGTCGGCGTCACCCTCCAGGCCGTGGTCATGCTGGAGATGTCGCGGTACGCGATGGCCACCGGGGAGAGCATCTTCTACGGCGCCGCGCGCGTGTTCAAACCGCTCATGTGGTTCTTCTTCATCACGGCGATGCTGGTCTACATCTGGCCGGGCCACCTCTCGGCGGGCGCCTCGGCCTTCGAACGGGTGACCGGCATCCCCTGGCAGGTCACGGCGGTGGCCGGGATGCTCCTCGTCGGTGTGGTGTTCACACTGGCCAAGGTCATCTACAACCTGCTGGAGAACGTGCTGTCGATCTGCATCGGCATGCTGGTGGTCGGCAGCGCCGTGATCGCGGCCATCGTGGGCGACCTGTCCGACCTCACCTCCACCCTCACCGGGATGTTCGCGTTCGGCTACCTGCCGGAGGAGGCCACCACGGCCCTGTGGTTCCCCGTGATCGTGGGCTCCATCGCCTTCGCCGGGCCCTCGGGCATGCAGCAGATGTGGTACACCCTGCACCTGCGCGACAAGGGCGCCGGAATGGGCTCGCACATCCCCCAGATCCGGGGGCTGCGGCACGCGGACGAGCAGGAGGCCATGCCCACGCGCGGCTTCATGTTCGACACCTCCGACGCCGCGGAGATGGAGAAGTGGAAGGGCTGGCGGCGCTGGGTCACCTTCGACGCGATGGTCCTGTTCTGGGGCATCACGATGCTGGTGACGATCTCCTTCACCGTGCTGGCCCAGGCCTCGGCCCGCTTCGACCCGAACGTGACCGACCTGCTGCGCGACGGCGACCGCGACGCCGCCCTGGACGCCATGGCGGCCTCCTTCTCGGCGGCCGGCAGCCCGGTCCTGGGCACGGTGTTCTTCTGCTTCATCGCGCTCATCGGCCTCAACGCCACGCTGGGGCTGTTCGACTCCTTCTCGCGCGGCCAGGCCGACATGACCTTCAACTTCGTGCCGGGCGCCAAGAAGGTCGGCATGTCGAGGCTGTACGCCCTCTTCCTGTGGGGCCTGATCGCCTTCGGCATCGTGATCCTGCTCTTCGGCCCCGCCGACGGCCCGGCGGCGATCCTGGACGTGCTGGCCTTCCTGTCGGCGTTCGCGATGGGCGCCTACTGCGTGGTGCTGCTGCTGGTCAACAACCTCACCCTGCCCAAGCCGATCCGGCCGGGCATCCTCTCCAACGCCGTCATCGCCTTCGCGGCGGTGTTCTACCTCGGCGCCCTGTTCTACTCGCTGTTCGCCTTCGGGGTCGTGATCGACTGATGGGCGCCCGGGAAGCCCTCCCTGCGGGGAGGCCCCTGCTCGACCACGTGGAGATCACGCTGCCGGGCGCGCTGATCGGCGTGGTGGCCGGTCTGTTCGCCACGGCCGTCGCGGTGATGGCCGGACTGCCCCCGGGGGTCACCCTCGCCCTCGCGGCCGGACTGGGAGTGCCCCTGGCCCTGTTCGGCGCCGGGTACTGCGTGCTGCTGGCGCGCGGTGTCTTCCAGGTCGGCGCGGTGGCGCCCATGGCGCTGTACTGGCTGGTGGGGTTCCCCGTCTCCCGGCTGATCGACTCCTACGCCGTGGCGTGGGCGCTGGGCGACGACACCGTGCTGGGGGAGCCGCTCCTGTCCTTCCTGGCCCTCCAGGCGATGCTGAGCCTGGGGTTCACGATCGGCTTCCTGTGGCTCCACGAGAGGATCGCGCCGCACTGGCTGCTCCGCGTCCGGGGTCACAACCCGGTGGCGGCGTCCCTGGTCGAACGCTATCTGGAGCACGCCGTCCACCTCGACCGGCGGCGGGGCGGCACCCGCCGCGGCACCTCTCGGTCCCCGTCGCCCTGAGCCGCGCGGTGACGCTCCCGTGACGACGGCGGGGGCCGGCCCCCGCCGTCGTGTACACGGTCCCGGAAGGACGAGGAGACCGCCCGTCCGGGGACGCGGCTCCTAGTGCAGGAGCTTGAGCCCCACCACGCCCGAGACGATGAGCACCAGGCACATCAGCTTGGCCCAGGTGAAGCCCTCGCCGAGGAAGAACATGCCCACCAGCGCGGTGCCGACGGCTCCGATGGCCACCCACACCGCGTAGCCGGTCCCGACGGGGATGGTGCGCAGCGCGTAGGCCAGACCGGCCATGCTCAGGAACAGGGTGACCCCGAAGGTCACCGACGGCCACAGTCGGGTGAAGCCCTTCGAGGCGCTGAGCGAGAGGGCCCACGCGGTCTCCAGGAACCCCGAGATCACCAGAACGATCCAGGCCATGATGCCTACCTCCGTGACGTGTGACGTGCGTTGTCCAACGCGCCGTCTTGTCGTCACCGGGTACGGCGCACCTCGTCCGGGGTATCGCGGAACGCGCCGACGCGGATGTCCGCGACGGCGGTGATGGTGCACAAGCTACAACGCTCCGGGCCGGACGGGCGTTCCGGGTGGGGTGGAGGCGTGTCTCACCACCGGGAGCGGCCCCCGGACCCCTCCCCCGGGCACCGGAACCCCCGCGGAACGGGCTCCGCGCGCGCGTGCGCCGCGGGGCCCGTGGTCTGGACCGGAGCCGCTCGGCGACCGTTCGGCGCGCCGGACGACCGCTCACCGCGCGCTGGGCGACCGTTCGACGCTCCTCCCCCGCGTTCGGCGCGCGTGCGCACGAGCCCCCTCCTTCGCGGTAGTGCCGCTCCTTACAGTTCCCCGTAACGCAGATCACACCAGAGCGGCGCCGTCGCCGCCGGACGCACGGAAATCCCCCCGGAGGTAGAGCATGTCAACAGACCGGCCAACGAAGGACCCGGCCCCGCCGCCCGACGGCGACGGAAACGGCGACGCGATCCCGACCGAGGCCTACGTCACCATGCACGGCGACCCGCGCTTCACCGAGCTCAAGCGGCGGCTGTACAGGTTCGTCTTCCCGATGAGCCTCGCCTTCATGGCGTGGTACCTGCTCTACGTGCTCATGTCCGCGTTCGGCCGCGACCTCATGGGCGTGGTGCTCTTCGGCAGCGTCAACGTCGCCCTGGTCTTCGGTGTCCTCCAGTTCGTGTCGACCTTCGGGATCGCCGTCCTGTACACGAACTACGCGCGCCGCAGGCTCGACGCCCAGGCGGTCGAGCTGCGCGACGAGCTCCACTACAACGCGGCGAACAAGGAGGGCGGCCGATGAACCTCGCCCAGGAAGCTGTCGAGACGGTCAGCGACAGCAGCCGCATCATCACCATCGTCCTCTTCGTCCTCATGATCGCGGCCACGCTCGGCATCACCGTCTGGGCCGGCCGCAGCACGCGCTCCGCCACCGACTTCCACTCGGGCGGACGCGGCTTCTCCCCGCTCCAGAACGGCCTGGCGATCGGCAGCGACTACATGTCCGCCGCGTCCTTCCTGGGCATCGCGGGCATGATCGCGCTGTTCGGCTACGACGGCTTCCTCTACTCCATCGGGTTCCTCGTCGCCTGGCTCGTCGCCCTCCTGCTGGTCGCGGAGCTGCTGCGCAACTCCGGCCGCTACACCATGGGTGACGTGCTGTCCTACCGGATGCGGCAGCGCCCGGTGCGCACGGCCGCGTCGGTCTCCACGATCGTGGTGTCGATCTTCTACCTGCTGGCGCAGATGGTCGGCGCGGGCGCGCTCATCGCCCTGCTGCTGGGCATCCAGCCCGGGCAGACCTTCATGGGCATGGACGCCGCCACCGCCAAGATCGTCGGCATCGTGGTCATCGGCCTGCTGATGACCATCTACGTGACCTTCGGCGGCATGAAGGGCACCACCTGGGTGCAGATCATCAAGGCCCTCATCCTCATGCTGGGCGCCGCCCTGCTCACCGTGCTGACCCTGTCCCTGTACGGGTTCAACCTCGGCGCGCTGATGAGCGACGCCGCCGCGGCCAGCGGCCAGGAGGGCTTCCTGGAGCCCGGCCTGCGCTACGGGGTGGAGGTCGCGGGCGATCCGCTCCAGACGCTGTGGAACAAGCTGGACCTGATCAGCCTGGGTCTGGCCCTGGTGCTGGGCACGGCCGGTCTGCCGCACATCCTCATCCGCTTCTACACCGTCCCCGACTCCCAGAGCGCCCGCAAGTCGGTCAACTGGGGCATCGGCCTCATCGGCACCTTCTACCTGATGACCCTGGTGCTGGGCTTCGGCGCGGCGGCCATCGTCGGCCACGAGGCCATCACGGCGCAGGACGCCGCGGGCAACACCGCGGCCCCGCAGCTGGCCCAGGTGGTCGGCGAGCGCATCGGCGGCGAGATGGCGGGCGCGGTCCTGCTGGCGATCATCGCCTCGGCGGCCTTCGCGGCCATCCTGTCCACGGTGGCGGGCCTGGTCATCGCCTCCTCGTCCTCCATCGCGCACGACTTCTACAACTCGGTCCTGCGCAAGGGCAAGGCCACGGGCACCGAGGAGGTCCGGGTCGCCCGCCTGTCCGCCCTCGGCGTCGGCGTGGTCGCGATCCTGCTGGCGGTGTTCGCTCAGAACCTCAACGTGGCCTTCCTGGTCTCGCTGGCGTTCGCGATGGCGGCCTCGGCGAACCTGCCGACCCTGCTGCTCAGCCTGTTCTGGAAGAGGTTCAACACCCGGGGCGCCCTCGCGGGCATCTACGGCGGCCTGATCAGCGCCGTGGGCCTGGTGTTCTTCTCGCCCGTGGTCTCCGGCAGCGAGACCGCGCTCATCCCGACCGCGGACTTCGCCTGGTTCCCGCTGCCCAACCCGGCCCTGGTGTCGGTGCCGATCAGCCTGCTGTGCGCGATCGTGGGAACCCTGTCGTCCAAGGAGCGCGACTTCGACAAGTTCGCCCAGCTCCAGGTCCGCGCCCTGACCGGCGCGGGCGCGGAGAAGGCGGCCAACCACTAGAGGTGGTGCCTCCGGGCCCGCCACCGCTCCCGGTGGCGGGCCCGACTCCTTGTCCTCGGCGCGAGCGCGCATTTGCGTCACGATTCGAAAGGTGACCCCGGCCACGTGAGCACCGACACAGTCCGCTGGGATAGGGTCGTTCCGTGTCATACCGGTGGCTGTCGCGGGTGTCCCCCTCCCGACGTCGCCCAGCGTCCTCGGAGCAGCGGGCGAGCGTCGAGCTGATGCGTCAGGTCCACGCCCTCGGCGTCGACCTCCGGGACGGGCTGCACGGTCGGAGGGTCCCCTCGGCCGCCAGGCGGCTGCGCCAGCTCCTGGCCGTGGACGGCGTCGTCCTGGCCGACCTGGACGGTCCGGTCGCCGCGCACGGAACCAGCCCCGCGCCCTCCGAGGTCGAGGGCCTGCTCTCCCAGGTCTTCGAGTACGGGAGCAACGCCCGGGTCCGCCTGCCCGACGGCACGTCGGCGTGCGCGGTCCCCCTGACCGTGGCCGACGAGATCTCCGGCGCCCTGGTGGCCTCGGGCCATCCCGTGGAGGCCGACGTGGAGGCCGCCGCCGCGCTGGTCTCGGACTGCCTGGACCACGCGGCGCTGCGCCGGGCCCGCGCGCGGATCGCCGCCGCCGACCTGCGCACCCTGCGGGCGCAGATCTCCCCCCACTTCGTGCACAACGCCCTGGCGGTCATCGCCGCCCTGGTGCGCACCGACCCCGACCGGGCCCGCCACCTGCTGTCGGACTTCGCCGACTACCTGCGCTACGGCTTCTCGGAGAAGGGCGACTACGCGACCCTCTCGGAGGAGCTGGAGGCCACCCAGACCTACCTCGAACTCCAGCGGGCCCGCTTCCACGACCGCCTGGACATCACCGTGCGGATAGCCCCCGAGGTGCTTCCGGTGGCCATACCGTTCCTGGTCGTGCAGCCGATCGTGGAGAACGCCATCCGGCACGGGCTGGAGCGCAAGGAGGGCCGCGGCCACATCAGCGTCTCCGGTTTCGGCGAGGGCCCGCTGTGCGTCATCGAGATCGAGGACGACGGAGTGGGCATGCACCCCGACCTGGCCCGCTCCCTGCTGGCGGGCACCGGCCCGGAGTCGCGCAGCGTCGGCCTGGCCAACGTGGACCAGCGGCTGCGCGCCGTCTACGGACCCGAGTACGGTCTGGTGATCGAGACCGCACTGGGGGAGGGGACGAAGGTGACCGTGCGCGTGCCCAGGTTCACCAGGGGGGTGGTGGCGCGTTGAAGCCCGAACTGCGGGTGCTGGTGGTCGAGGACGAGGCCTCCACCCGCCAGGAGATGGCGTCCCTGCTCGGCGACATGCCCGAGGTGGCGGAGGTCCTGGTGGCCGACAACGGCGCCACCGCCGTGCGGCTGCTGGGCACCACCACCATCGACGCCGCGTTCCTGGACATCCTCATGCCCGGCCTGGACGGCATGGACGTGGCCCGGGTGCTGAGCGTGCTGTCCGAGCCCCCGTCCATCGTGTTCGTGACCGCCTCCGAGGCCCACGCCGTGGAGGCCTTCGGCATCGGCGCCGTCGACTACCTGCTCAAGCCGATCCGGCCCGAGCGCCTGGCCGAGGCGGTGGGCCGCATCGCCCAGCTGCGCAGGCCCGGGGGCGGGTCCCCGCCCGCCGAGGACCTGCACGTGGTGCAGATCGACACCGGCAGGCGCACGGTGTTCGTCAAGCGCGACGACGTGCAGTTCGTGGAGGCCCAGGGCGACTACGTGCGCCTGCACACCGCCGACGGCGGCCACCTCATCCGCCTGTCGCTGTCCTACCTGGAGGAGGTGTGGGCCTCGGCCGGGTTCGTCCGGGTCCACCGGGGGTTCCTGATCGCCATCCCGTGGGTGCGCGACCTGCGGGTGACCTCCTCGTCCGGCCTGGTGGCGGGCACCCCGGCCGGGGACGTGCCGGTGAGCCGACGCCACGGCCGCCACCTGCGCGCCCAGTTGCTGGAGGCGGCCCGGCGCGACCAGCTCGGCCGGTCCGCCAACGCCCAGGGCGGCCCCGCCTCCCGGCCGCGGGACGGTGAGGGGGAGCAGGCGCCGTGAGCCCGCGCCGCGAGAAGCTGACCAGCCCGCAGACCCGGATCGCGCTGGCCCGGGGCAACCGGCCCGCGCAGCACCTGCTGCCGATCCCGGAGCCGGTGGACACCGAGGCGGCGCGCGCGCTGTTCCGGGCCCAGCGGCGGACCGCCGTGCGCACCGTGGCGGTGCTGTCGGTACTGCTGTTCGGGATGAGCGGCGCGTTCGCGCTCTTCCCCGCCCTGGGGGAGGTCCGCCTGGGCGGGGTCCCGCTGTCGTGGCTGCTGCTGACGGTGGCGATCTACCCGATGCTGTTCGGGCTGGCGCTGTGGCACGTGCGCTCGGCCGAGCGGGTCGAGGACCGGGCCGAGAGCGCCGGGGCGCCGGAGCACGCGGGACCCGGCGGCGGGGAGCCCGGCCCCGTGCGGCGCGAGCACGGGGAGTACGGCCGCAGGCGGTCCGGTCACGGGAAGCACGGCCCGGACCACGGGCGCGGAGGGCACGACCGCGAGGAGAGGGGCACCGGAGAGCCCGGGCACGGGGAGCACGACCGTGAGAAGCCGGGTCCCGGGGAACTCGGCAGCGGGGAGTTCGACCGGGGCGCCGGACCCGCGCGGAGGCCGGGGCCCGAAGGCGGCGGAGACGCGGGGCGCACGTGGTGATCGCGGTCCTGGCGATCGGGCTGGTCCTGCTCACCAGTCTGGTCATCGGCGTCTACGGGGTGCGGGCGGCCCGCTCGACCTCCGACTTCCTGGTGGCCTCGCGGCGGATCTCCCCCAACTGGAACGCGATGGCGATCGCCGGGGAGTACCTGTCGGCCGCCTCGGTGCTGGGGCTGGCGGGACTGCTGCTCAAGAACGGCCTGGGCACCATGTGGTACGCGGTGGGGTTCGCCGCGGGCTACGTGGCGGTGGTGGCGCTGGTGGCCGGACCGATGCGCCGGTCGGGGGCGTTCACCGTGCCCGACTTCGCCGAGTACCGCCTGGGCGCGCCGCGCCTGCGCAAGCTGTGCGGCTGCGTGGTGCTGGTGATCATGCTGCTGTACCTGGTGCCCCAGTTCAAGGGCGCCGGTGTGGTGCTGGCCCTGGTCAGCGGCACGCCGTACTGGGTCGGGGTGCTCCTCGCCGGGCTGGTGGTGAGCGCTTCGATCGCGGCCGGGGGGATGCGGTCGGCGACCTACGTGCAGGCCTTCCACTACGTGGTCAAGCTGGCCTTCATCGCCATCCCGGCGGTCTACCTGGTGGTGCACGCCGGTCCGCAGACCCGGGCCGAGGCGCTCAACCCCGAGTGGGGCACGCACTTCCCCGAGACGACCCCGGTGGAGTTCACCGTGGGAACCCGGTTCGGCCTGGACGAGCCGGTGACGGTGACCACCCCCGGGGGCGAACGGGTGGAGTTCGCGGCCGGGGAGCACAGCGTGGAGGCGGGCACCGAGTACGTGTTCCCCGAGGGCGCGCCCATCCCGCACCCGGCGGGGCTGCCGGATCTGGGCAGCGAGCGGTGGAGTTCGCCGCTGCTGGACATGGGCGGGTACCCGCTGTTCGAGACGTGGTCCACGCTGCTGGCGATCACGCTGGGCTGCATGGGGCTGCCGCACGTCATCATGCGCTTCCACACCAGCCCCACGGCGCGGACCGCGCGCCGGGTGGCGGTGGGCGTGATCGCCCTGCTGGGGCTGTTCTACCTGTTCCCGACGGTGTACGGGCTGCTCGGGCGGGTGCTCACCCCGCACCTGGTGCTGCTCCAGGGCACCGACACGGTCGCGGTGGTGCTGCCCGCCCAGGCGGTGCCGGGCTCGGTGGGGACGGTGCTGACGGCACTGGTGGCGGCGGGGGCGTTCGGCGCGTTCCTGTCCACCTCCTCCGGACTGCTGCTGGCCCTGGCGGGCGGGCTGTCGCACGACCTGTTCCAGGGCAGCGTGCCGCGGCTGCGCCTGGCGGTGGCCGTGGGCGCGTGCGTGGCGGTGCTGCTGGCGCTGCCGGCGCAGTTGATCGACATCAACGTGCTGGTGGTGTGGGCGTTCACGGTGGCCGCCTCGACGTTCTGCCCGCTGCTGGTGCTGGGCATCTGGTGGCGGCGGCTGACGCTGGCCGGGGCCGCGTCCGGGCTGGTCGTGGGGGCCGTGACGGCGACCGGCGCGGTGGGGTGGTCGATCCTGCTGCCGCCCCCGGTCGGGTGGCTGTCGGTGCTGCTGGCACAGCCCGCGGCATGGACCATCCCGCTGGCCTTCGGGACGATGGTGCTCGTCTCCCGGCTGACCAGGCCGCCGGACTGGGCCGAGCACGCCGTGCTGCGCCTGCACTCCCCCTGACCCGCACGGCCGTGCCCCCCGCTGCCGACTCCGGTGTCGGCTCCGGCGGCGGGACCGGCGGCGGGACCTCCGTGTCGGGCGGGCCGCGGAGGGCGCGTTCTCGGGTGTAGGGTCCGGACTGACCGCGTACGATCACCCGTAGTGCCGACAGCGACACGAGGAGTCCCATGCCCCCCTCACGCCGTGCTCTGCCCGCGCTGCTGGCGGCGGGCGCGCTCCTGCTCGCCTGCGGCGCCCCGCCCTCGCTCGCCCCGGACGACCCGCACTCCCGGACGCTGGAGACGGCCTCCCTGGTCGGCGCGGCGGACACCGTCCCGGAGGTGAACGCGGACGGCACCGGCATCAGCGTGGACGACGGGAACTCCCGCGTGGAGGTGGGCCCCGGCGGGGTCCGCGTGGAGACCTCGGACGCGCTGGTGGACGTCTCCCCCGGGTCCTACGTCCTGGTGTGCGCGAACGGTGTGCGGGTCGTGGTGCGCGCGGGCGAGGCGCCGCCGTGCTCGCCGCGCCCCGGGCAGCCGGAGCCGCCCCCCGAGGAGCCCGGCTACCCCGAACCCGAACCGCCCGCTCCCCCGGCGCCCGGCGAGCCGGAGCCCGGGGAGCCGGAGCCCGGGGAGCCCGCACCGCCCGCACCCGGCGAGCCCGCTCCCCCGGCCGCGGAGGAGCCCGGGACCTCGCCGCCCGGACCGGAGGCCGACCCGGCGGAGCCCGCCCAGGAGCGCGCGGACCAGCCCGAAGAGCCATCGGCGTCCCCCTCGGCCCCGCCCCCGGTGGAGCGGGCCGTCCAGGAGCAGGTGCTGGCCGACCTCTCCCCGCACTCCGCGCCGCAGGCCGCCGGAGCCTTCACCCCCATGCGCACCATGGTGGTGCTCATGGTCGTCATCGCCGTGGTCGCCGCGGGCGCGGGCCGCGCCGCCACGCGCTCCTCGGGCTGACCGGCTCCGGGACCGCGCCCCGAAACAGGAGACGGGCCCCGGACGCGGCCCCCGAGGACGCGTCCGGGGCCCGTCGGCCCGCTTTCCCCTACTGGGGGCTGAGTGAGGCGTCGATCCGCTCGAACCCGGCCAGCGCGTCCTGGATCGCGCCCGCGTCGTGCGCCAGGGCCCCGTTGTAGGGGTTGCCCAGGTAGAACAGCAGCAGGATCGTGGCGAACACGAACACCAGGTTGGCCGACGCCCAGAAGTAGGCCACGGTCGAGCCCCGCCGGATCATGGCGAAGGGCAGCACCGCCACCGCGATGGCGGACAGGGCCGCGATGCCGTTGAGGACGGACGGGATGCCGTCCCCGGCCGCGTCGGCGCGTTCGATGCGCGCGTCGCTGAGCTCCGCGAGTTCCTGACGGGCGGTCAGGCGGTCCAGGCCGTCGCCGGTGTCGGACACCGACAGCGCCCGCACCGACGCGGCCAGGTCGGCCAGGGCCTCGTCGCCCTCCTCGCTCAGCTCGCCCTCGGCGCGCATCATCGGCCAGTCGCTGTCCGCGACCGCGGTCATGTAGGCGCGCAGCTGCTGGCGCACCGTCTCCGCCTCGTCGGCGGGGAGGGTGGTGGTGCTCCAGTACAGGGCGTCGGCCGCGCCCGTCTCCTCGGTCAGCCCGTCCCCGGCACCGGTGAAGTTCTCCCAGCCGATCACCACACCCATCGCCGCCGCCGCGAGGTAGAGGGCGAGCACACAGGGGGCGACGACCACGCTGACGGCGCCCCCCGAGGATTCGTCGTCGACGCGGAACCTGCCTACGGCGAGGACCGCGCCGCCGACCATGGCGGCCAGGACGGCGAGGACGAGCAGCATTGTCATCATGGGGATTCCCAGGGAAGAAGGAGGAGGGACCGGCAGCGGACGGGTCCATCCGTAGCACGCGCGGGACGGCCCTCTCAGCGGAAAGACAGAACGTCCGCAAATGTCCCCCGGCGTGGTGACCAGCGCGAACGCCTTCCCCCTCCCGGTCGGCTCTCCGGGTTACAGCGGCGCGCCCATCGCGTGGTACCCGCCGTCCACGTGCAGCGTCGTGCCGGTGACGGCGCGCGCGGCCGGGGACATCAGGAACAGCGCGGGACCGGCGACCACGGAGGCGTCCTTGGTGTCCCAGCCCAGCGGCGCGGACGCGGCCCAGCCGTCCGCGATCTGGTCGAACCCGGGGATCGAGCCGCCCGCGAGGGACTTGACCGGCCCCGCGCTGATGGCGTTCACCCGGATGCCGTCACCGCCGAGGTCGCGGGCCAGGTACTTCGTGGAGTTCTCCAGCACGGCCTTGGCCGACCCCATCCAGTCGTAGACCGGCCAGGCCCGGGAGGCGTCGAAGGTTAGGGAGACGACCCCGGCGCCGTGCGGAGCGGCGGCCATGAGCTCCCGGAACCCCACGGCGAGCGCCTTCAGGGAGTACCCCGAGACGTGGATCGCGGTGGCCACGTCCTCCCAGGAGGTGTTGAGGAAGTTGCCGCCCAGCGCGTCGCCCGGGGCGTAGGCGATGGAGTGCAGCAGCCCGTCCACGTGGTCCCAGTGGGCGGCGACCCTGCCCGCCGTCTCGGTGACCTGTTCGGGGTCGGTGACGTCCATGGGCAGGATGTCCACGGGTTCGGCGGGGAGGCGTTTGGCCACCCGCTCCAGGATGGACAGCTGCCTGCCCGGCGGGTTGGTCAGGATCACCTGGTGGCCCTGCTCCATCGCCTCCTCGGCGATCGCGTAGGCGATCGAGGACTGGGTGGTGATGCCGGTGATGAGGAGGTTCACCTGGGTTCCTTCCGCGCGTGGGTGCTGGCAGGAGGAACGTACCGGTGCGCCGGAGGGGCCGTCACCGGCGAATCGGTACAAGGTTCGGGCCCGGATTTTGAAACCCCGGGAGGCGGGCGATGCCTGTTCCCCGGGAACCCCCGCCGACCCGCGCCCTGCCCGTCCTCCGGAAGCGAACCACCGACGACTCCACCCGACACGGACGGTCAGGAGTCTCCGACAGGCCAGAACTGCACACGGAGAATGAAGACGAGACGGAGCCGCCGGTGTTCCTGGCACCAGACCATCAATCGCCCCTCGGCATGGTCGAGCACCCTCGACACCCCGGAGTCCTCAACCGGGGGATCGTCCAGCTACTTCGCCGAGGCGGCGTCCGCCAACCGCTGAGCGAGATGTTCGACGGCGGCTCGGTCAACGCGTTCCAGCCCTCCGGCCACCTGTTCCGCGTCTGGAAGGTACTCCCAGGTCCACTCGGTCACTGACTGACCCGCCGAGTGGCTTCACCGAGCATCTGCGAGATCTCCCCTGCTGCGATCCGGGCCTCATCGGCGTTGTCGGCTTCACTGACCGCTCGCTCCAGCTCCAGGAGGCGTTCGGCACGCCGAGGGTAGCGCCGGAGCTCGACGAAGACACCCCATCTGAAGAGGAAGGTGTGCATCGGTACCGTGCTGTCGGTCTGGACCGCCTCCTGCCAGACCTGGTGGAACTCGGAGTCGAACCGTACGGAGGCGGCCAGATCCAGCCGTGAGACCGCGACACGCAGTGCCTGTTCCGTCAGCGGAGGCATGGGGAACAGCGGCTCTTCGTCTGCTGTGGACTCTCGCGCAACGTTCGAAGACATCAGCTCACCGCCCCTGACCCTTCGGCGACTCCGCTGGGACGCACCGACGCTCCGCTCGGACTCAGTCGCTTGAGCACCCGCCAACGTCCACCTTACGGGGCCGGTCCGTCACCCGTCAGGACGAGAGGGGTCCCGGCCGGTGCGGCGGTCGGAGTCGTTCCGAACCCGGTCGATCTCGAACCAGACGGTGGTCCGGCCGCCCTCGTGGAGCGTGCCCCACCGGCTGGCCTGCGCGGCGACCAGGCGCATCCCCAGCCCGCCCACGCGCAGCGGGTCGGGGGGCCGCACGCACGGTGTGGTGACGGTGTCCTCGCCGATCGGCCCCTGGTCGGTGATCTTGACCTGCACGCGGCCGGGGAGCCGGTGCACGCTCACGATCACCTCGCCCCCGGACAGGCCGCTGCGCGTGTGCGTGATCGCGTTGTTGAACACCTCGCCGGCCAGTTCCTGGGCCGCTTCCCTCGCCGGCGGCGGCAGGGCGGAGAGGGCCGAGACCCTGTGGCGCACCAGGGCGGCCTGGTCGGGACGCCCCGCGATGATGAGCGCGGTGCCGAGGCTGCTCCATCGCTGGTCCAGCACCAGGGGCGCCCTGTCGCGGGGCTCCACTCCCCGGCGGGGCAGGGGGAAATGCCCGGCGCCGCCGTCCTGGAAACCGGAACCCGAACCCGAACCGCCTCGACGCGATTGCATGCTTGTCACTGATCCCAACTGAAATCACCATCCTCCGGAACATAGCCACGAACAGGCCGCAATTACCTGCGGCTTCGTGACCTGCGTCCACCCTCGCCACAGGGGCCGGGATATCTCCAGCGTCTGTCGTTTTTGGGAGAACGGATGACAGGAAGCGCAACCGCTCTGTAAGTTGTGCAGGGTGACGCAAGATCACTTCTCCTCCCTGCTCACAACGTTTCGCGATTTCTCAGGGAGAACGCAGAAACAGTTGGCCTTCGACATAGGCACCTCGCCCGCGTCCGTGTCCCGGTGGGAGGCGGGGAAGTTCACGCCCAGCGTGGAAACCGCCGAGGCCCTGGACCGGATGCTCAAGGCGGACGGCAGGCTCCTCAAGGCGTGGCGGAAGAAGACCTCGGGGACGGAACTGCCGGTGTGGCAGCTCAACGTGGCCCGGTTGCAGGAGCAGGCCGTGGCCATCGACTACTTGTTACCAGCACTCGTGCCTGGGCTGCTCCAGTGCGAGTCCTACGCGCGACTGGTGTTCAAGGACGGTCAGCCCTTGGCCTCGGACGCCGATGTCGACCACTGGACCAACGGTCGATGCAGTCGGCTCAAAGTGTTGCGCGAACATCACCACGACCCGGTGGTGACTGCTGTGTTCCCGCACAGCGCACTGGCCTGCACCCCCGACCAGGTACGACGGGAACAGGCGGCACACCTGCTACGACTCATGGACGAGGGCAAGGTAGAGGTTCACTTACTGCCACCCGGAGTCTTCATGCTGGGAGTGACGGCGCCCGTCCAACTCTTCCGACTGTTTGACGGGGGAGTCGCCGTCTCCAGTGACTACATCGCTGGAAACGTCATCCTGGACTCCGACAGCCATCCGCGCATGGAGTCACTGGTAAGAAAGGGACTGGCATCCGCGCTGCCCGCTAGAGAGTCCCGGCAGCTGTTGAAGGAATTGGAAGCATCATGAGCAACGAGTGGCACAAGAGCAGCTACAGCGACAGTGGGAGCCAGTGCGTCGAGGTCCGCGAACACGCCTCGGGCGCCGACGTCCGCGACACCGTCCACCGCGAGGCCGGACACATCGAGTACTCGGCCGACTCCTGGGCATCGTTCCTGCGTGGAGTGAAGACCTCCGCCGTCTGATCCCAGCCGAGGAGAAGCCGTGCAGAAGTGGCACAAGAGCAGCTACAGCAACACCGGGAGCCAATGCGTCGAGGTCCGCGAACACGCCTCCGGCGCTGACGTCCGCGACACCGTCCACCGCGAACTCGGACACCTCTCCGTCCCCGGGGACCAGTGGGTGGCGCTGCTCAGCGGCCTGCGTTCCGGCCTGTAGCCGCCTCTAACCGTCTCCAGCCCCCGCGCCCGCTCCGGCCGGGGGCTTTTTCCTACCCAAAAGACCCCAGGAAAAAATCCTCAAAACCAATCATTCCGGACAATGGAAAAACCTGGCCAGCCAGATTTTTCCCTCTCCACCCAAGACCCTGACCAGCGCATACGCACCCCCCGCGCACATTTTCCGAACTCTACTCCCCCGTAGCGTTCTCCACCCCTCCACCAACCCCCTAACCTTTCTCCGAACACACAACTGAACACGAAAGACCCCGCGACGGTCAAATACCGCCCGGGGTCACGGCCAGCACAGCAAACTCTTAAGACAAGGAACCTGCCAGCATGCGCCAGTTTAGCGCTGCCCTTCTCACCCGTGCCCTGGCTCTGGTGACATCCCTCTTCATTCCCGCGCGCGGACGCCACTCGGCCGCCGTCCGCCGCCGTTCCACCCGGGTCCGCCGCTACGCCCCGGCCCCCGCCCCCGCTTCCGCGCGGTCCAGCAGGCCCACGACTCCACAGCGCGGGGCCCCGCGCCCCGCTCCGCGCCCGGTGCCCCCTCCCCGCCTGGCACCCGCCCCGGAGACCTTCCCGGCCGACGACATCGCCCTGGTCAGGCCCTACTACACCGCCCGCGAACGCGAGTGCGAGCACGACCTCTCCCGCGTCCAGGCCGAGGCCGTCATTCGACTGCGCGCGTGGTCGCACGGCTCCGTTCACGTCCCTGCCCAGGCCCCGCTTCCGGTTCCGTCCCCGACACGGGCCCCGGCACCGACCCCGGCTCCCATGCCCGTTCCCGTCGGCGACCTCCTCGCCGCCGCGCCCGCTCGGGCCCGGTACGCGGACGGGGTGACGGTATGACCGGCATGTCTGCGCACGACCCGGCACCGGTCCCCGGCCCGTTCGCCTTCTGGGGACACCTCGACTACGCCTGCGACCTGTCCGAACTCGCCCGGGTCCGCTCCGAACTCGCCCGCGACCTGGCCGGGTTCGACCCCGACCTGATCGCGACCGTCCAGCTCGTGGCCAGCGAACTCGTCGCCAACTCCTGCAAGTACGCCCGTTCGGAGGAGGGGGTCACCCGCACCCTGTCCATGCCCGACGAACGCACGCTGCGCCTGACCGTCAGCGACGCGGGCGGCCCCACCCTGCCCCGCATTCCCGCCGAGCGCACCGACGAGGAGTGGGAGGCGGCGGAGGGCCAGCGCGGTCTGCTGCTGGTGCGTCAACTCTCCCGCACGTGGGCCAGCTTCGCCTTTCCGCGCCGCTACGGCCTCGGCACCCACGTCTGGGCCGCCTTCGACGCCGAGCCGCCCCGGAGCCTGCGCGGCGTCTGGTGACGCACAGGAAAGGGGGCGCGGGCACCGTCGTGTCCGCACCCCCTTCCTCGGAGGTCACTCCTTCTTCTTGCGGCGCAGTTGCAGCATGCGGGGTGCCACATAGACCGCAAAGAGAATGGCCGTGAGGAGCACGCTCAGAGCGGCCCAGAAGTAGTCACCCTCCCATGCGCGCCATACCGCCATGCCGAGGAAAAAGGCTATGCCAACAAGCCTGAACCCGATGAGGGTGCGAAGCTCCTTCTTGGTCGGGTCCTTCGGAAAGCTTCCCTCCATGTGCCCTGCTCCCTTCCTTGGTCGTCGATCCGCAAGCCCAAGCGCCGTCACTCAGTTGCTGCCGGGAGGGGTCCGGCTGGGTGAAGCCGATCGTGAACGTGCTGTGGAAGCGGTGGTTCAGGTGCACCGTGCCGTCCTGGAATGTTGCCGGACGCGCATCGCCGAGAGGCTCGATGCAGATGTGCCGGATCGTGCGTGAAATCAGTGCCATTATTTAGCACAACTGGAAGATGGGCCCCCGGTCAAGTGATCGCTGAATAATTACGACGACCAAAAGCCGAGGCACCCCATCCACAACCAGTAATCTAGATTAGTTCCGCAGAGTCCAGCAAACTCCTACTGGGCCCAGAAAAGCAGGAAGCCTGCTATCATCAGAAGAATCAAAGCAGCCAAGGAATCAACGTTCCTAATCGGCCTTGAAGTTTTCACTCTGGCCACCATGTAAATTAGAACGGCACAGATTATGATTGACGCAAGAAGCTCAAAAAAGGGAGATCACCTGCTTTCTCTAGAGGTCCTTGTAAAAGGCATGAGCCCCGCACAGGAACGAAGGGATGGCAGCTGCCGAAGCGACTGACGTCGCGGTCATACCAACGCCAGCAGTAAGCGTTCCGGCTGTAACGGCTGACATACCAGCTCCCACCAGCAACGCACCGGTCACAGGAGCGAAAGCGACCGCCGCGACCGCTCCTGCAGTAACTCCCACTGCCCACATCGTGCTGCAAAAACTAAGTCCGCTGGGGTCAGCGTTGTTGATCGGGTCGCAGGCCGCGTAGGCGTAGTTGTTCATCTCCTGCCGGGACGGGTCCGGCTGGGTGAAGCCCAACGTGAACGTGCTGTGGAAGCGGTGGTTCAGATGCACCGTCCCATCCTGGAACTGGTAGGCGCCGGTGAACCCGAACGGGCTCAACGCCGCCACCTCGGTCCCCTCCAGGCTCTCAGAGGTGCGCTCGCCGTAGGGACTGTAGTCATAGACCACGTCCGGGGACTCGGCCTCCGACCCCTCGGCCGTCAGAGCCAGCACGGTGTTCTGCTGATCGAGGGTGTAGTGGAACCGCTCATCACCGTCCCAAGCCACCATGGACACCAACCGCCCGTCGGGGTCGCGCACGAAGCTGGTGCGCTTACCCCCCGAAGCGATGTTGGCTGTGCGAGCGCTGGCAGGATCGCTGGACACAGTGTCACCCCGAGTTACTCGAAGAGCACCTCTCCGGAAGCAAGCTTTCCCTGGAACGAAAAAACCAGAAAACCGACTTCAAGAATAGATGGAAATATACTCACAGCTTCAATGATTCTACTGGCGACGCCCCAACCTATGCACACAGACAACCCCGACAACCACAACCGCAATAAATGCTACAACATAAACTTGATCAATATTTCGATCGCCTAGATATTGGAAAACGAAAAAAGCTCCCCCGATCAGGGAAAATGCAACCAGGAGCACGGCGACGAACTTCCCGGGGTTTTTAGGCAATATAGAGCACCACCACGATAGAGACTTTTCATGTAAAAGCTTGGCGGCGCCTAAAGTGGCGCCGCCAAGCACTCTGCTACGGAAGCCCCGGAGCTCTGTCTAGGAAAATAATAACTCCTCCGAGAGCCACGCCCGCGAAGCCACCCATCAGCGCCCCAGGGGGCGCACCAACGCCAGCCGCCAGAGCCCCAATTCCACTTCCAACTCCTGCACCAGCACCACCCATCATGACAAGGAAAGTAACGTCTTCCCTGAAGTTCGACATCGTGTAGAGGCCAGTTAGGTCGGTGTTGTTGACCGGATCGCCCATGCCATAGGCGTAGTTGTTCAACTCCTGCCGGGAGGGGTCCGGCTGGGTGAATCCCAGCGTGAACGTGCTGTGGAAGCGGTGGTTCAGATGCACCGTGCCGTCCTGGAACTGGTAGGCGCCGGTGAACCCGAACGGGCTCAACGCCGCCGCCTCGGTTCCCTCCAGGCTCTCAGAAGTGCGTTACCCGACTCCGAACTTGCTCGTCATGACACCACCGTTGCACCCTCCGGGATTTTACGCGGACGTCTCCCCGGAGAACTGAAGGGAAAATACACTTTACCGAGATCTCTCGTCGTGTTCGAGTGCGGGCGGAAACAGTGCCGAGGGCCTGACTGGAACTTTTGGTCTCCAGGCAGGCCCTCGCAGCCAGCGATAAAATATCTCACTTACGATATTTTATTATTTGTCCTTTTCTGACGTATTCTTCTGGGCGATAGAGAGGAAAAGAACGACGATGCACGCGATGGAGATGCAGAGCAATATTGCTGCAGGAATCCACGCACTATACAGGAAGCTGACTGAGGCTCCTGAAAGTGCCACCACGGAAAGTACAAGCGCCTCTAGTGGTTGCAGTCCCTTTTTTCTCTTCAATATTTTTCGGCTTCTCCATCTTTTCTTGTTGGTTTACGATTTCACAGCAGCTGGCCAGCGGGAGGGCATCCACCTCGCTGATAGAAGCTTGACCCCCACAGTGTGGCTGCCCCAGTGATGAAGAATAGTGCTGCCCCGCCTGTGCTCGCAATGAAGAAAGTACTGAGAAGGAACAAGCCTCCAACAGCAAGCCCGGCTATGGCCTGTTCAGTACAAGAAAGGAGACCGGTCGGATCCGTCAAGTTGATGGGGTCACAGGCCGCGTAGGCGTAGTTGTTCATCTCCTGCCGGGACGGGTCCGGCTGGGTGAAGCCCAGCGTGAACGTGCTGTGGAAGCGGTGGTTCAGATGCACCGTCCCATCCTGGAACTGGTAGGCGCCGGTGAACCCGAACGGGCTCAACGCCGCCGCCTCGGTCCCCTCCAGGCTCTCAGAGGTGCGCTCGCCGTAGGGGCTGTAGTCGTAGACCACGTCCGGGGACTGGGCCTGCGAACCCTCAGAGGTGAGAGCCAGCACGGTGTTCTGCTGGTCGAGGGTGTAGTGGAACCGCTCGTCACCGTCCCAGGCCACCATGGAGACCAGACGGCCCTCGGGGTCGCGCACGAAGCTGGTGCGCTCGCCCTCGGAGGCGATGTTGGTGACCCCGAGCGCGGTGTTGGACAGTTGCCGTTCCACCCGGGTTCCCTCGTGCACGTCGGTGACGCCGCGCATCTGGGTCTGGTCGGTGGTGTCGTAGCTCAGCCACGAGGCCAGCTGGCCCTCACCGTCGTTGGAGCGCAGCGTCTGGTTGGTCACCGAGTACTCGTAGACGTACTCACCCCGGGAGGTCATGTTCCCGGCCTCGTCGTGGCCCACCTCGGCCCCGCGAGCGCTGGTGGGCTGGTCGGCGTCGTTGTAGGCGAACTCCTCGTCCCCGGCGGTGAGCAGGTTGCCGGCGTCGTCGTAGGTGTAGTCGGTGGTGCCGTCGCTGGTGAGGCGGTCCAGACCGTCGTAGGTGAAGGTCTCTGTGTCCCCTTGGATGGTGCGCGACTGGAGCTGGTCGCTGTCGGCGCCGTCGTTGTCGTAGGAGTAGGAGGCCTCTACCAAGGCCTGGTCGGCGGCTCCGGTGGTGGTGATGCCGGTCAGGCGCCCGGAGTCGTCGTAGGTACGCTCCTCCACGGCCCCGTCGGGGTGGGTGATGCTGGTGCGGCGGTTGTTCTCGTCGTTGGTGAAGGTGGTCTCGGCCCCGGTGTGGTCGACCAGCGAGGTCAGCCGGAAGGCGGCGTCGTAGCCATAAGTCGTGGTCTTACCGTGTTCGACCATCTCGGTGACGTTGCCCGCGGCGTCGTAGGCGTAGGTGGTCCTCTCGCTTCCGGCCGAGTCGGTGCGCACGGTTTCGAGCAGGTCGCCGCGGCCGTTGTAGGAGTGCTCCACGCTGGCCTGGTCGGTGTGCGTCGTGATCTGGCGGCCGTTGCCGTCGTAGGCGATGGCCTGGAGCAGGTCGCCGCCCTGGGAGATGGACACGATCCGGTCCAGCCGGTCGTAGCCGTACTCCAAGGTCACACCGTTGCCGTCGGTGACCGAGGTGACCCGCGACAGCGCGTCGTAGCCGTATTGGGTGGTGCCCATCGGCCCCGGCTCGTCCATCGCCGTCATGTTCCCGGCGCGGTCATAGGAGTAGCTGGTCACGTTGCCGTTGGCGTCGGTGACCTGCTCCACCAAACCGTTGGAGTGGTACCAGATGTCGGCCACCTCGATGTCCATCTCCTCCTGGACGGCGGAGGTGAGGTTGCCCGCGTCGTCGTAGGACATCTCCAGCGTGTCCCCGTCCGGGGTGGTCACGCTGGTGGGCTTGGCCGGGTTGGCCGTGTCCGCGAACCCGACCGAGGTGGCCGCCCCCGTGGGCAGTTCGGTGCCGATGAGGTTGTTGAACTCGTCATAGTCGTAGGTCACCGAGGCTTGTAGGGCGTCGGTGGTGGTGGCCACGTCCGAGTTCGCCGTCCAGGTCTGGGAGCGGGTGTTGCCGACCTGGTCAGTCGCGGAGGTCTGCCTTCCCTGGTCGTCGAACTCCAGGGTGGACTCACCGCCGCCCGGATCGGTGACCGTGGTCTGGGTGTTGGACCAGGCACCGTCGGCGTAGGAGTAGGTGGTGGTGGCTCCGTCCTCGGTGCCGTCGGGCACGGTCAGGCTGGAGACCTGGTCGTCGGCGTTGTAGGCGATCTCCCACACCGCGCCGGTGGCGTCGGTGATCGAGGTCAGCAGGCCGTCGCCGTTGTAGCCGAACTCGATGTCCTGGCCCGCGCGGTCGGTCAGCGCGACCATGCCGCCGTCGCCGTTCCAAGTGAAGGCCGTGGCGGTCTCACCGACCGGGTCGCTGATCCGGGTCGGCTGCTCCCAGGCGTCGGGGTCCCACTCGAAGGTGGTGACCCGGTCCTGGGTGTCCACGATCGAGGCCAGGTCTCCCCCGGTGTCGTAGCGCATCCGGTGGGTGTGGCCGTTGCGGTCGGCCTGGGAGTACAGCCACCCGTTGGCGTTGAAGGTCCACACCTGGTCCTCGTACTCGCCGCGGTGGAAGGTCAGCGCGTAGTGGCCGTTGTCCAACTCCTCCAGTTCGGCGTTGAGTCCCGCAGGCGGGGTGAAGGAGCCGTCCTCGGCGATGTCGAAGCTTTCGCAGTAGCCGGAGGGGCCCTGGAAGATGATGCTGTTGCTGAAGATGCTCAGCCCCACGTCCTGGCCGTGGGAGAGGGTCCAGCCGTCGTAGGAGGGCGCGGAGTTGTAGAAGCTGGACACCGACAGGTCCAGCCCCGTTCCGGCCACGGTCAGGTCCCGGTGGCGCACGACGAGGTTGCCGCCCTGGGTGTTGACCGCCAGTTCCATGCGATCGCTGATCTGGTGGCGTTCCAGCGGGTACCAGGACTGGATACCGCGGTTGACGCCGTCCGCACAGGTGCCGACCCGGGTTTCGGGTTCTTCCGAACGGTTCTGGGCCTCGGGTGCGCTCTCGGCCCCGGGCGGGGACCAAGGCTCGTTGGGTGGTTCTCCGCCCACGGGTTCGGTGTTGGCCTCGCCCGGCTCCCAGGTGTCGGGAACGGGGACGGTGCGGTCGGCGGGTGAGTGAGGGTCGGTGTCAGCGAGCGTCGGGGGCGCGGACAGCAGCCCCAGCACGAGGGTGGAGGCGGCCGTCGCGGCCGTCAGGGACCAGGGGATGTGCTTTCTCACGAGGGGGATCGCTCCCAGGGGTCGGGATGTGCACGGGGAACACCCGGACATGACGGCCCTGGTCTGAGGGTCCGTCTCCGGGTGGCTCAGGCACCCGGTACGTTACGGAACGCCGACGTGAGAGCACCATGAGCCCAGGGTGAAGAGTGTGACCCTGGGTGAGAGGGACCTTCGGGAAGTTTGACCACGGGCGCAACGGAGAGTGACCGCGTTCGCGCAGGTGAGGGCGAACGCCCAAGGAAACACGGCGTTGCGTGCGCCGGACGGCGTCCCCGCGACCCGATGGGCTCGGTGGCCGGAATCGGCCCCGACGACAACAATTGCCATAGGGCAACGATCGCGTTCCCCGGCACCGCCGATGCCGCGCGGCACATGGTGACCGCACGAGGAAGGGGCGCGGGCACCGTCGTGCCCGCGCCCCTCCCCCACGGGCCCCGTGCGCGGAAGGGGACCCGGGGTCAGGGGGCCGTCAGGCCCCCGTCGTGGTCGTTACCGGTTCTCCAGGCGGTCCAGCAGGGCGTGGTACTCGTCCCACAGCTCGCCGGGCAGGTGGTCGCCGAAGGTCTTGAAGAACTCCGGCACCAGCGCGGCCTCCTGCTTCCAGACCTCGGTGTCGACGTCGAGCACGAAGGCCATGTCCTCGTCGGAGACGTCCAGCCCCTCGGTGTCGATGCCGCCGGCCACGGGCAGGCGGCCGATCGGGGTCTCGACGGCCTCGGCCTCGCCCTCCAGCCGCTCGACGATCCACTTGATGACGCGGCTGTTCTCACCGAACCCGGGCCAGACGATGCGGCCCTCGGCGTCCTTCTTGAACCAGTTGACGTAGAAGATCCGGGGCAGCTCGGCCTGGTCGGCCGCCTGGCCCAGCTTCACCCAGTGGGCGAAGTAGTCGCCCATGTTGTAGCCGCAGAACGGCAGCATGGCGAAGGGGTCGCGGCGCAGCTCGCCCACCGAGCCCTCGGCGGCGGCGGTCTTCTCCGAGGAGACGTTGGCGCCCAGGTAGACGCCGTGCTGCCAGCTGAAGGACTCGGTGACCAGCGGCACGGCGGTGGCGCGTCGGCCGCCGAACAGGATGGCCGAGATCGGCACGCCCGCCGGGTCCTCCCACTCGTCGGCGATGGTCGGCGCCTGCCCGGCCGGGGTGGTGAAGCGGGAGTTCGGGTGGGCGGCGGGCTCACCCGACTCCGGCGTCCAGGGGCGGCCCTTCCAGTCGGTGAGGCCCGCGGGCGGCTCCTCGGTGAGGCCCTCCCACCACACGTCGCCGTCCTCGGTCAGCGCGACGTTGGTGAAGATGCTGTTGCCCCAGAGGGTCTCCACGGCGTTGGCGTTGGTCTTCTCGCCGGTGCCGGGCGCGACGCCGAAGAACCCGGCCTCGGGGTTGATGGCGCGCAGCTGACCCTGCTGGTCGAAGCGCATCCAGGCGATGTCGTCGCCCACCGTCTCGACCTTCCAGCCCGGGATGGTCGGCTGGAGCATGGCCAGGTTGGTCTTGCCGCAGGCGCTCGGGAAGGCGGCGGCGACGTAGTGCGACCGGCCCTCGGGCGGGGTGACCTTGAGGATGAGCATGTGCTCGGCGAGCCAGCCCTCATCACGGGCCATCACCGAGGCGATGCGCAGCGCGTAGCACTTCTTGCCGAGCAGGGCGTTGCCGCCGTAGCCCGAGCCGTAGGACCAGATCTCACGGGTCTCGGGGAAGTGCGAGATGTACTTGGTGGAGTTGCAGGGCCAGGCGACGTCCTGCTGACCGGGCTCCAGCGGGGCGCCCACGGAGTGGACGGCCCTGACGAACTCGCCGCGCTCCTCGATCAGGCGCAGGGCGGCGCTGCCCATGCGGGCCATGATGCGCATGGACACCACGACGTACGGGGAGTCGGTGATCTCGACCCCGAGCTGGGAGATGTCGCCGCCCAGCGGTCCCATGCAGAAGGGCACGACGTACATGGTGCGCCCGCGCATGGCGCCCCGGAAGACCTCGCCGAAGGTGGCGCGCATCTCGTCGGGGGCGATCCAGTTGTTGGTGGGGCCCGCGTCGCTCTCGCGCTCGGAGCAGATGAAGGTGCGGTCCTCGACCCGGGCGACGTCGCTCGGGTCGGACTTGCAGTAGAAGCTGTTGGGGCGCTTGTCCGGGTTGAGGCGGACGAAGGTGCCCTGCTCGACCAGCTGGTCGGTCAGGCGGGTCCACTCCTCCTCGGAACCGTCGCACCACACGATCTCGTCCGGCTGCGTGAGCTCGGCGACCTCCCGCACCCAGGAGACGAGCTCCTCGTGTTCGGTCGGCGCGTCCACGTCGGTATCCACGGCAGTCACAGCGGCTCCTTCTCAAGGTCGAGATCTCTCGCATCATGAACGACGATCCCCCGCAGTGACCAATTGGTTTAGGCCAATGGTCTATAGAACTCATGCCGGAAGAACGGATTCCCCTGCGCAGCAAGGGTTCCGCGTGGTCTACCACCGGGTACGTACGCGCACGAACGGGGACCGGTCGGAGGCCGTTCCGGTGCTGTTGGGAGCGGGTTCCCCTGTCGGAAGGGGAACCGGGTGCCACGACCGACACACCGTGCTGTTCGTCACACTACGTGTCCGGCATCCGGTCGCGGGCTCCGGACGGGCACTAGACCTCTGCCGCCGCACCACTGACACGAAGGCGCGTCTTCGCAGGTGGGAGCAGTGGAAGCGGAGCCGGCCCGCGACGGCGGCAGGACGGCGACGGGTCGGATCGGCGCGGAACGAACCTGCCTGGATCAGCTCAGGGCGAGCCGGTCCGAATCAACCCGGGACGGGCCGGAGCGGGACAGCGCAGGACGGGCCGGTCCGGATCAGCGCAGGATGGCGACGGGCCCCCTGGCCCCGTGCAGGACGGAGTGGCTCACCGAACCGAGCAGCAGCCCGCGAAAGCCCCCGCGTCCGCGCGAGCCGACCACGATGAGGTCGGCGGGGGTGGCCTCCTCCAGCAGGGCGATCACGGGGTGGGCGCGCACGACCCGGGTGCGCACCGTCACGCCGGTGTGGCGCGTGCGGGGCCCGGCCAGCTCCTCCTCCAGGGCCTGCCGGGCGGCCTCGGCGGCGGTCGCGTCGTCGAACAGCTCGGGCGGGATGGGCCCGGTCGCGGCGGCGAAGGCCACCAGCGGCTGCCAGGCGCTCACCGCCACCAGTTCGGTGTCGGCGAAGTCGGCCTGCGCGAAGGCGAAGTCCACCGCGCGCCTGCTCGGCTCGGACCCGTCGATGCCCACGATCACCCGGCCGCGCACACCGTGCGCGGAGGCGTGCTCCCGGGGCAGCACGATCACCGGGACGGGCGCGCGGGCGGCCAGCTCGATGCCCACGGAGCCGACGAACGCGGCCACGATCCCGCTCAGCCCGCGCGAGCCGACCACCACGGCTACGGCGCCCTCCGCGGAGGCCTCCGCGAGCAGGGCCTCCACCGGTCGGGCGTAGGACAGGCGCTTCTCCACCCGCAGCTCGGGGAAGAGCCGCGCCACCCAGTCCCCGGCGTACTCCAGCAGGGACTCCGCCCCCTGGGCGTCGGCCTCGTCGGGGAACACGTCCGGGGCGACGTCGGGGTCCGCGTGCCCGTGCCCCGCGAACACGCCGACCGAGGCCAGCGGCCCCGCGGCCGCGACGATCCGGACCCCGAGGCCGCGCAGCATCGCCTGGTGCGCCGACCACTCCAGCGCGTGGCGGCTGGATTCCGTGCCGTCGACCCCCACGATCACCCATCGCGTCGTGGATGCGCCGTCCATGCGTGCGCCCTTCTCGTCGGCCGTCCCTGCCCCGCGTATTCCGCCGGTGTCCCCCGATGATGCCGTGTGAACACACACCCGTGGATAACGGTGCCGACGCGAGTTGGGTGAGACGGGGCACCCCGGGTAGGGGGTTGCGACACAGGGGTGGGTTCGACCGCACGCCCTTCGGGGGGTTCGGGCGGGGCGCGGGAACCCGTGGAAGGCAGGGGGCACGATGTCGCACTCCACACAGATGCACTGGGACTACAGGGACGGAAGGGTCGCGGCCGTGGTGGCCGCGCTCGTGTACAGCCTGTGGGTCGCGGAGGTCGTGCTGCCCGACAGCACTGCGGCCCAGGGGGCCCTGGCCGTCCAGAATTCCGATTTCGCCAGGTTCCTGGAGAGTGCGCACCGCATCGCGGCGATCCTGGTGATGATCGCCGCCGGGATCGGGCTCGGGCTGGGCGCGCGGGAGCGGACGGGGCACCTGCTGGCGGTGTCGTGGTGGTGCATGCTCGTGTTCGGCGCGGCGTCGCTGATCGCCACGTTCTTCCCCGGGCCGTGCGTGGTGTCCACGGACGTCCCGTGCGCGGCGGAGTCGCTGGCGGAGGGGCTGGAGGGGGCCACGGCGGCCCAGGCCGTGGTCGCGGCGGTCGCGCTCCTGGCCGCGCTGGCGGGCGCGATCGTGCTGGCGGTGGACCGGCGCAGGATGGGCGACGGAAAGTGGCCGCTGGTGGCCGTCGTGGCGGCGCTCCAGCTGGTCACCGCCGTCGCCGTCCTGGTCGCGGCGGTACGGGTCTACGCGGGCGGGGGCGACGGCGACCCGGGGGTCGTGTTCAGCGCCCTGCAACGGATCCACCTGGTGGCGGTGGCCCTGTGGCTGCTCACCGCGGGTCTGCTGCCCAGCCTGTGGAAGCGGTCCTGGACGCCCCGGCGCGCCCGCGTCGAGCACTGAGGAACGGGGGCGGGAGCGGCGCCCGGCGCGCTCCCGCCCGCCGTCACTCCCCGGTGTCGCGCAGGGCCTCCGGCAGGGGGCGCGCGTGCACCACGTGCAGGGTGCTCACCGCGCGGGTGAGCACCACGTAGAGCCGGTTGACGCCGCGTTCCTCGGCCTCGGCGATGGCGGCGGGCTCGGCGACCACCACGGCGTCGAACTCCAGGCCCTTGGCCAGGCTCGCGGGGACCGCGACCAGGCGGCCCGCGTCCGGCCCGGCGCCCGCCTCCCCCAGTAGCGGCGCGGCCAGCCCCTCGGCTTCGACGGCCTCGCGCAGGGCGGGCAGGTCGGCGTCGGCGGCGATGAGGCCGACCGAACCCTCGCCCCTGAGCGCGGTGCGGCAGGCGTCGGCGACCGACGCGGCCAGGCCGCCCTCGGCGGGGGTGATCCGCAGCGCCCCGGGCGCGCGGCGCACGGCGACGGGCGCGCCGAGTCCGGGCGCGATCGCGGGCAGCAGGCGGGCGGCGAAGTCGATGATCTGGGCGGGGACGCGGTAGCCGCGGTCCAGGACGCTCAGGTGGCCGGTGGGTTTGCCCAGGTGCTCCAGGAGCGTGGACCAGTTGACGGCCGCCGAGGGGCTGGTGCCCTGGGCGATGTCGCCGAGCACGGTAAGGGAGCCGGACACGCAGCGGCGGCCGATCGCCCGGCACTGCACGGGGCTCAGGTCCTGGGCCTCGTCCACCACGATGTGGCCGAGCCCGACGGGGCGCTCGATGAGTGCGGCGGCCTCGTCCACCAGGGCCAGGTCCTCCTCCGACCACAGCGCCGCCTTGGGGCCGCGGGGCCTCCCCGGCAACAGGACGGCGGCCTGCTCCTCGGCGGTGAGCAGCCCCTCGGCGGCGCGGGCCAGGCGTTCGGGGTCGGTGAGCAGGCCGAGCACCAGCTTGAGCGGGTCGGCCTTGGGCCACATGGCGGTGACGGCCGACTTCACGGCGGGGTCGCGGCGCACCTGGGCGTGGGTGCGGTCGTCGCAGACCTCGCCCTGGGCCTCCATGAGGGAGAGCACGGCGTGGGCGATGCGGTGGGAGAGGAGTTCGCGCCCGGAGCCGTAGGCGACGCCGCGTTCGGCCAGCTCGTCCAGGAGGGGGCGCAGGTCCTCGGGGTACAGGCGCCAGCGGCGCGACCCGCGGCGGACCATGACCGCCTCCTCGGGCGCGCGCAGGTGCGACCACAGGTCGCGGCGGACCACCTCGGCCATGCGGGCCCGGCCCTTGATCCGGGCGGCGCGGGGCTCCTCGGTGCGGCGCACCCACCCGGCGGCGGGGCGGGACCGCTCGGGCAGCCCGGCGGTGAGCATCTCGGTGACGGTGGTCTGCTGGACGTCCACCTCGCCCAGGGCGGGCAGGACGTCGCGGATGTAGGAGAGGAAGGAGCGGTTGGGACCGACGATCGCCACGCCGGAGCGGGAGAGGCGTTCGCGCTCGGTGTAGAGGAGGAAGGCGATGCGGTGCAGGCCCACGGCGGTCTTGCCGGTGCCGGGCGCGCCCTGCACGCACAGGGTGGTGGTGAGCGGGGCGCGGACCAGGCCGTCCTGCTCGGGCTGGATGGTGGCGACGATGTCGCGCATGGGCCCGGTGCGGGGGCGTTCGATCTCCGCGTCCAGCAGGGCGCTGCCGGGCCGGCCGGTCCCGGTCGGGGCGGTGGTGAGCGGCTCGTCCTCGAAGGCGGTGAGCACCACCTCTGGGTCGGCGTCGCGGCCGTGGTCGATCGTGGTGAAGCCGTAGCGGCGGCGCAGGCGCACGTCCATCCGGTCGCCGGGCGAGGCCCGGTAGTAGGCGACGCAGATGGGGGCGCGCCAGTCCAGGACCATCGGGCGCCCGTCGCCGTCGTGGACGTGGCGGCGGCCGATGTGGATCCGGTCGGGCCCGGCGCCGTCGGACACGTCGTCGTCCAGGAAGACGGTGCCCGGTTCGAAGTCGAGGCGGCCGAAGAACAGCGGGGCCCCGGGGACGTCGGCCAGGGCCGCGAGGCGGCGTTCGCGGCCGCGGCGCAGGGCGGCGTTGGTGACCTTGTCGTTGACGACGTCGCCCAGGACGAGTTCGCTGCCCTCGACCTCCTCGCGCATCCGGTCCAGGGCGGCGCGGGCGGCGGCGAGGCGGTCGCGCTCGGCCCGGAGTTCGGGGCTCACGGGCACGGCGGAGGAATCGGTCGTGGACATGCGGCGACCTCGGAAGGATCGGCGGGACAGGGAGGCGGCTTCGCGCGTGCGCGGGTCCCGCCCCGGTCGCCGCGAGGGCCCGGTTCGTTCCGATCCGTGAGAGCGCACAGCACCCGTTCAGGGGGCGCGGCCGAAAAGAGGCACCACCTTACCCCCCGGGTGCTCCCCCGCCAAACCGGTCCGAACCCGGGTCCCCGGCTGTGCCGCCGGTGCGCGACCGCCCGGAGGTGTCGGGAACCAACGCGGGCACGGGACCGTCCGAAGAACCGGGAAGGAAGGTACTCACATGCACCGAGTCCAGGGCGACCTCGTACTACGACCCGACCTGCGGACGGGGTGGACCCGGCTGGCCGTCGGGGCGGTGGTCGCCGTGGCCGTGACCGCCGGTGTCGGGTGGCGTATCGGCGCGGAGGCGGCCCTGGTGTCGGCGGCGGTGTGGGGCGTGCTGATCGCGTTCCTGACCGCGCACGTGTACCGCGCAAGGATCGTCCTGACCCCGCGCGAGATCGTCCTCAAGGGGGCGCTCTTCCGACGGCGGCGGTCACGGGCGCGTGCCGTGTGGACGATCCGGGCGACCGTCGTCCAGCCGCGCGGGGGTCCCGTCGACACCCTGTTCCTCCTCGACGCGCACGGCGGTGTGCTCGTCACGGTCTACGGCAACCTCTACAGGCGCGCGGACATGGACCGGCTGGTCGACGCGCTCGGACTGCCGTCCAGCGGCCCCGAGGGCCCTGTGACCCCCAAGGAGCTCCAGAGGTTCCGTCCCGGCTTGGTGACGTGGGTCGAGCGGCACCCCTACCTGCTCGGGCTCGTGATCCTCGGCGTGCTGGTCCTGCTCGTGGCGGTCGGCGTTCTGGTCGACACGGCCACGACGGCGGGATAGCTGAGGCGGGCCCCGCCCTCGGGCTCCGTGCCGGGGGCGGGACCCGGTCCGGGCGTTCGGCCGGTCAGGTCTTGCGCAGCCGCACCCGCCGCACGCGGTGGTCGTCGCCCTTGTACAGGATCAGGGTGGCCCGTCCCCGGGTGGGGCGGATGTTCTCCACGAGGTTGACCTCGTTGATGGTGCGCCAGGTGTTGGCGGCGAACTCCAGCGCCTCCTCCTCACCGATGGCGGTGGCCATGTGGTGGAAGTAGGAGCGCGGGTCGGAGAACGCGGTGCGGCGCAGCTCGCGGAAGCGGTCGAGGTACCAGCCGCGGATGTTCTCGACCTTGGCGTCCACGTAGATGGAGAAGTCGAAGAAGTCGGCCACGGCCAGGCGCCCCGCGGCGGGGGGCTGGAGGACGTTGATGCCCTCGACGATGAGGATGTCGGGGCGGTGCACGGTCTGGCGCTCGTCCGGCACGATGTCGTAGTTCAGGTGGGAGTAGACGGGGATGTCGATCCGGTCGGCCCCCGCCTTCATCTCGGACACGAAGCGCACCAGGGCGCGGCGGTCGTAGCTCTCGGGGAAGCCCTTGCGGCGCATCAGGCCGCGCGACTCCAGCACCGCGTTGGCGTGCAGGAAGTTGTCGGTGCTGACCAGTTCCACGTCCGGGTGGTTGGGCCACTGGGCCAGCAGGGAGCGCAGGAGGCGCGCGGTGGTGGACTTGCCGACCGCGACGCTGCCCGCGACGCCGATGATGAACGGCGACGGGCGGTCGGACTCGCCGAGGAAGGCGCGCACGGCGGAGTGCCGCTGCTGGGTCGCGCCCACGTAGAGGTTGAGCAGTCGCGACAGCGGCAGGTAGACGTCCCGCACGTCCTCCAGGGAGGTGGGGTCGGTGGTGCCGCGGAGCTGGGCGAGGTCCGCCTCGGTCAGGGACAGGGGTGTGGAGGCCCGGAGCGCGGCCCAGGCCTCCCGGTCCATCTCCACGTACGGCGTGGAGAAGCCGTTCTTCGTCGTGTGAGACACGAATGACCACCCTAGAGCAGGGGGTCGACCGCGACGGGCGGCCGGTCCCCACAAGTCCCTCAATGGACCCCGAAACGTGCCGTAAACCACATGTTCACGACACGCACCCCCAAAATTTTGCCGCCCCTTCCCGGGGGGTGGAATCGGTTCCACTCGTTGCCTCCCCATGCCCCCGACCTGCGCGGTCTACTCCCCATGCACCAAATGGTCTATACCGCTACCTGGGAAAACGACCAGTGGTATGGATGCCTGGTTGGTCGATTCGACCGGCTTCTTCGCTTACGCTGGCGGCCATGTGCGGAATCGTTGGCTACGTCGGGCCGCAACCGGCGCTTGAAGTCGTCGTGGACGGCCTCGCAAGGTTGGAGTACCGCGGATATGACTCCGCGGGTGTGGCTGTGCTGGGCGACGGTGCTCTGCGCACCGAGAAGCGCGCGGGCAAGCTCGCGAACCTGCGCCGGGCGCTGGAGGAGCGGCCCGTCAGCGGCGACGGCGCCGGGATCGGGCACACGCGCTGGGCCACACACGGTGCGCCCAACGACGTGAACGCCCACCCCCACGTGGACAACGACAACCGCGTCGCCGTCGTCCACAACGGCATCATCGAGAACTTCGCCGCGCTGCGCCTGGAGCTGGAGGAGAAGGGCTGCAAGTTCCTCTCCGAGACCGACACCGAGGTCGCCGCCCACCTGCTCAACACCGAGCTGGCCCGGACCGGCGAGCTGCCCGCCGCCATGCGCGCGGTGTGCAAGCGGCTGGAGGGCGCGTTCACCCTCGTGGCCGTCTCCGTGGACGACCCCGACCTGGTCGTGGCGGCCCGCCGCAACTCCCCGCTGGTCGTCGGCCGCGGTGAGGGCGAGAACTTCCTGGCCAGCGACGTGGCGGCGTTCATCGCCCACACCCGCGAGGCGGTCGAGCTGGGCCAGGACCAGGTCGTGGAGCTGCGCGCGGACTCGATCACGGTGACCGACTACGAAGGCAACCCCGTCGACGTGCGCGAGTACCACGTGGACTGGGACGCCTCCGCCGCCGAGAAGGGCGGCTACGACTACTTCATGCTCAAGGAGATCGTCGAGCAGCCGCGCGCGGTGGCCGACACCCTCCTGGGCCGCGTGACGGTGGACGGCCAGCTCACCCTGGACGAGATGCGCCTGTCCCCCGAGGACCTGCGCTCGGTCGAGAAGATCGTCATCATCGCCTGCGGCACCTCCTACCACGCGGGCCTGATCGCCAAGTACGCCATCGAGCACTGGTGCCGCATCCCGTGCGAGGTCGAGGTGGCCAGCGAGTTCCGCTACCGGGACCCGATCCTGGACCAGCAGACCCTGGTCATCGCCATCTCCCAGTCCGGCGAGAGCATGGACACCCTGATGGCGGTCCGCTACGCCCGCGAGCAGCGCGCCCGGGTGCTGGCCATCTGCAACGTCAACGGGTCCACCATCCCGCGCGAGTCCGACGGCGTGCTGTACACGCACGCGGGTCCGGAGGTCGGCGTCGCCGCCACCAAGACCTTCCTCACCCAGCTGGCCGCCTGCTACCTGATCGGCCTGTACCTGGCGCAGGTGCGCGGGCTGAAGTTCGGCGACGAGATCAACGCCGTGATCGCCCAGCTGGCCACCATGCCCGAGCAGATCGAGCGGGTCCTGGAGACGGCCGAGCCGGTCCGCGAGCTGGCCCGGTCGCTGGCCGACGCGGACACGGTGCTGTTCCTGGGCCGCCACGTGGGCTACCCCGTGGCGATGGAGGGCGCGCTCAAGCTCAAGGAGCTGGCGTACATGCACGCCGAGGCGTTCGCCGCCGGTGAGCTCAAGCACGGGTCGATCGCGCTGATCGAGGACGGTGTGCCGGTCGTCGTGGTGGTGCCCTCCCCCGAGGGCCGCAGCGTGCTGCACGACAAGATCGTGTCCAACATCCAGGAGGTGCGCGCCCGCGGCGCCCGCACCATCGTCATCGCCGAGGAGGGCGACGAGGTGGTCCGCCCGTACGCGGACGTGCTCATCCCCATCCCGGCCGTGCCGACCCTGCTCCAGCCGCTCGTGTCCACGATCCCCATGCAGGTGTTCGCCTGTGAGCTGGCCCTGGCCAAGGGCAACGACGTGGACCAGCCGCGCAACCTGGCCAAGAGCGTGACGGTCGAGTAGCAGCGGGACCGCGGGGAGGGGGCGTGTCCGGCGCGCGGCGCCGGGCGCGCCCCCTGCCGTTTCCGGGGGCCGGGGTGTCCGGGGGGCGGCGCGCGTCCGGGTCGGCGGCGCGGCCGGTTCCGCTCCCCCGTGGGAACGCTCCCATCAGCGCGGAGCTCCGTGCCCCGACCCGTCGTGGGCGGCGCGTGCGGCGGGGACGTCGGGATGGGTCGGCAGGACCGCGCCCAGACCCAGGACGTCGAGGATGCGGGTCAGCTGGCGCGGGGGGCAGGCCAGGAGGAGGTGGTGCCGGGCCCCCGCGGCGAAGCGCAGGGCGCGCACGAGGGTGTTGACGCCCGAGGCGTCGATGAACTCCACCTCGGACAGGTCCACCGCGACGCAGCCGTCGGCGGCGGCGGCCGTGATCCGGGTGAACGCCTCCTCGGCGGTGGCGATGTCGATCTCGCCGCCCAGCTCGACGACGGTGATCCCGTCACAGACGAACTGGTCCTGTTCCGTGTCCAGCACGGTCACGCCTCGCTCCGGGGATCGGGTGTAGGGAACTCTGCTCAGGACGCGGTCGGCCAAATGCCGACATGCGTTGACAGCCTACTCTTCCCGGGCGGCCCGTCCGGTGCCGTCCACAGCCCCGGAGGCCTTTTCCGACATCGCCTCGAAGGCGTGCGTCAGCCCTCACCACCGCATATCGCCCACACGATTTTTCCGCGGCCGCGCACCGGTTCCCAGCCCCATTCCCGGCTGAAAGCGGAGACGAGGCCGAGCCCCCGGCCCGACTCTGCGAAATGGTGGGCGTCCACTCTGACCGGGGCTTTCTCGCTGGAATCGGCGACCATGCACACCGCTCCGCCCCGCCCGCCGTCGAGGCGGCGGAGCTGGACCACGACGCGGCCGCGGGGGGCGCCGCCCTCGGGGAGGGCGTGGCGGCAGGCGTTGCCCACGAGTTCGGAGACGATGAGCCGGACGTCCTCCAGCTCCTCGCGGAAGCCCCACTCCTCCAGGACCCCGGAGGCGAACTCGCGTGCCCGGCGCACCGACTCCGGCGAGGCCGCGAACGCGCCCGCCGCGGCGTCCCTGGTCCGCGCGCGCTCCCCGACCGAGAGGCGGCCCAGTGGGTCGTCCCACCAGCCGCCCAGGAGTGCTTGGGAGGCCTCCGCGAGAGAGGGGCGGCTCCAGGAGGGCTCGGAGTCGGTCTCCGAGGACACCAGCTCTGCGTTCATCACGGTCCTCACGAGTGCGCTGTCGGTTGACCCGTCCTCGGGGCCATCGTGGCTTACATCTGTAAGACACAGATGCACGTGCAGCTCAACGTCCGGCCCAGGGTATAGGACGAAGTGCCCTTATTGGTAGATCCCCTGCGCAGAATTCACAGACGGGCATCCGTGTTTACACCAGACCCGCAAGGGGCCCATAGGCCCCAACCCAATCCCCGACCGCCTCTGTCCGTAACCGAACCCCGTGGGTATACTGAGCGGTCGCCCGCACCAAAGCCGTTACAGCCGTTGCCCAGGAGGCGATGTGGTCGCCGAAGAAGCACCGAAACTACAGGTCACCCAGGATTTCCTGGCCAATTCCAGCGGTGGCCCCACCGTGCTGCGCATTCTCCTGGGAACGCAGCTGAGGCGGCTGCGGCAGGAGAAGGGGATTTCGCGGCACGACGCCGGATACGCCATCCGTGCCTCCCACGCCAAGATCAGCCGCATGGAGCTGGGCCAGGTCAGCTTCAAGCGCCGCGACGTGGACGACCTGCTCAAGCTCTACGGCGTGGACCGGGCGGACCAGCGCGAGGCCCTCCTCGGACTGGTCTCCAGCGCCAACGCCCAGGGCTGGTGGCACAAGTACGGCGACGTGCTGCCGAACTGGTTCGGCGTCTACGTCGGCCTGGAGGAGGCCGCGTCGGTCATCCGCACCTTCGAGGTGCAGTTCGTCCCGGGCCTGCTCCAGAGCGAGGACTACGCGCGCTCGGTCATCCGCCTGTCCCGGACCGCCACCTCGGACGAGGACGTGGACAGTCGCGTGCAGATGCGCATGCGCCGCCAGCGCAGATTCGTCGAACCGGACGCGCCCAGACTGTGGGCGGTCATCGACGAGGCCGTGCTGCACCGCCCCTACGGCGACACCCGGGTGATGCGCGGACAGATCGAGCACCTGGTCGAGATGGCCCGCCGTCCCAACATCACCCTCCAGATCGCCACCTTCGCCATGGGCGGCCACCCCGCCGCGGGCGGCCCCTTCAGCATCCTGCGCTTCCCCACCCCCCAGCTGCCCGACGTGGTCTACCTGGAGCAGCTGAGCAGCGCCCTGTACTTCGACAAGTACGACGACACCCACCGCTACGCGCAGACGATGGACCACCTCGCCACCCAGGCGCCGCCGCCCTCCGCCACGGAGGAGATCCTCCGCGGCTTCCTGGAGCGCTACTCCTGATCCCCGCCCCCGCCCGCCGGTTCCCGAGCCCCTGACCGGGGTACCCGCCTCGGGACGCCCTTCCTCCGACCACTCCGAGCACCCCGACGGTCCCCCGCCCCGGGAGCCACGCCGCCCCGCCGACCGCCTCCCCCACCGCCGCACCACGCCTGGTCGCTCTCCGCGCCCGGGCGTTCGCTTTGCGCACATGAAATCGGCCCCCCGATGGCCGCCTTCGGCCACGACCGGACAACGATCCGCAGGGGCCGAACCCCTTCCGAACCCGACGCGTCGGGTGTGACGTGCGGTTCCGCCTCCGAACCACCCGGCGCGCTTGCATAAGTACTTACCGCCGTAAGTACGAATGCACGTGCATAAGCTACGCTTTGGCTCGCACCCGGGATGAAACAGCCCAACGGGGGACAGGGCCACCCATGCCCGGGGTCGTCTTCCCGGTGGGGGCCGGGGGTTCGACACAACGGGCGCGGTGGACTGGACCGCCGCGTGTGGACACACCCCGCTCACGCGTCCCCCACGTTCCAGGAGGTTGAGATGCATCCGATCTACAACGGCGTTCCCGCCGGCAGTCTGCCGAAGGTCGTCTGGACCAAGAGCAGCTGGAGCAACCCGGACGGGAACTGTGTCGAGGTCGCCGCGCTACCGGACGGGGACATCGCCGTGCGCAACTCGCGCGACCCCCAGGGACCGGCCCTCGTCTACACCCCCGCCGAGATCGAGGCCTTCGTGCGCGGCGCCAAGACCGGCGACTTCGACGCCCTCCTGAGCTGACCCGACTCCCCCGCCCCTCAGACCATCCCGGAAAGGGTCCGCGTCGAGGGCCGCCGTGACCACCCGAACCCGTCCGGCGGCCCGCACTCCGTCCACGGCGCGGACGCGAGCGGAGCCCGGCACCACCGCGGTGCCGGGCTCCGTCTTGTGTCCGGGGCCGCGCGCGGCGGACGGGGCCCGCCCCAGGGACGCTCCAATTCCCCTGGGACGGGACCGCCGTCCGCTCCTCCCCCGGCCTCGGGGCCGGGGCGCGCGCGGCGCCGGGCCGTGCTACAGGCGGGTGGGGTCGACCAGGCCGCCGGACGCGCCGACCGGGGGCTGCTCCCACGGCAGATGGGTGGCGCCCAGGGCGGGCTTGAGGTCGAACAGCCACGCGGCCTTCTCGTCGTACTCGGCGAAGAAGGGTCTGCCGACCAGCTCGGGGTCGCGCGCCTGGATGAAGTGCAGGACGAAGACCTTCTGGCCCGCCACCTCGGTGACGCCGTCCACGCACACCTTGCCCGGGGTCGCCGACATCGACGGGCCGCGCACCGTGCGGGCCAGCCCCGAGACCTTCTTGTAGGCGCCGCGGAAGATCTCGTAGGCCTCCGCCAGCGGCACCGCGAAGTAGTCCTGCGGACCCGTGTCACGCTCGACGAACATGTAGTACGGGACCATGCCGTGCCGCAGGTGGGTGCGCCACATGCTCTCCCACACGGCGGAGTCGTCGTTGATCGTGCGGATCAGCGGCGCCTGCGTGCGGATGACGGCGCCGGTCGCGCGGATGCGGCGCACCGCCTCCTGGACCAGCTCGGGCCGCATCTCGTTGGGGTGGGAGAAGTGGGCCATGAACGCGAGGTTCTTGCCCGAGGCGACGACCTTCTCGAACAGGCGCAGGGTGTCGTCGGCGTCCGGGTCGGTGACGAAGCGCTGCGGCCAGTAGGCCAGCGCCTTCGTGCCGATGCGGATGGCCTCCAGGTGCTCGATCTCCAGCAGCGGCTCGATGTACTTGGAGATGACCCCCTCGCCCATGATCATCGGGTCGCCGCCGGTGAACAGGACGCTGGTGACCTCGGGGTGCGAGCGGACGTAGTCGACGAGCTGGTCGATCTCGCTGGAGGCGAACTTCAGGTCGGCGTCGCCGACGAACTGGGCCCAGCGGAAGCAGTACGTGCAGTACGCGTGACAGGTCTGCCCCTGCTTGGGGAAGAAGAGCACGGTCTCCTTGTACTTGTGCTGGACGCCGGGGATGGGCTCCTCGTTGGCCAGCTTGGGCACGTTGAGGTCCATCTGGCCCGCGGGGTGCGGGTTCAGGCGGGCGCGGATCTGGTTGGCGGCCTCGTTCAGCTCCTTGCGCTGGGCGCCAGAGCGCAGCAGGTCGGCGATCCGGGACACGTCGTCCTGGGGCAGCATGTCCGCCTGTGGGAAGACCAGGCGGTAGATCGGATCGTCGGGAGCCGCGTCCCAGTCGATCAGCTCGTCGACGACGTAGCTGTTGACCCGGAACGGCAGCACGGTGGCCACCGCCTGCACGGCGAGCCGCTCGTCGGCGGCGAGCCCGGCTCGCGCGGTGAGCTCGTCGAGGTGTTTCGTCGTGTAGGCACGAAACCGACGTCCGGCGGACGGGGACGTTGCCACGTCTGGCGTAACGCTCACGCCTCTCCTTTCTGCGGGTGAGCAGGGCGCCCGCCGGGTTGGTGCGGGCAGCCCTGATCCGGTGGTTCCGGCGCGCGTGCGCACCGGCGGACCACCGGGAGGTGTTCGATGTGGTTGTCGCGTGCCGCCGGAGGGTGATTACTCCCCGGGGCAGCGAGCGGATATACCCCGTTTAGGGACTTTTATCCATCATGCAGGAAGTCCAGTCCTGACCTGGACATACGGGAAGTATCCTCGCATGAGCAGACGAAAGTGCCCGACGGTGCCGCCACCGCGCGACCCGATACCGTGTCTCCGCGTCCGCCCACCACACCCGTGAGGGAACAGTTGACTGGTACACCCGACGCGGAGGCGTCCGTCGCGCGGCGCTCGTCCCCGCCGATCATCGCCGTGGACGCGATGGGCGGCGACAACGCGCCCGTCGAGATCGTGCGGGGAGCCGTGCTCGCCGTCCGCGAACTCGGCCTGCGCGTCCTGCTCGTGGGACGGCGCAGCGAGATCGCCGCGCTGCTCGCCGAGGAGGGCGCGCTGCGCGACATCCCCGTCGTGCACGCCGAGGACAACCTGGCCATGCACGAGGGCGCCCTGGCCAGCTGGCGGCGGCCCCGCTCCAGCGCGGCCGTCTCCTGCCGCCTGATCCGCCGGGGCGACGCCGACGCCCTGGTCTCGGCCGGTTCCACCGGCGGGATCGTGGCGACCTCCACCGTGCGGCTGCGCACCCAGCCCGGAGTGCTGCGCCCGGCGCTGGCTGTGACCCTTCCCACCGGCGAGACGCCCACGATCATGGTGGACGCCGGGGCCAACGCCGACGCCAAGCCCGAGATGCTGGTGCAGTTCGCGCACCTGGGCTGCGCGTACGCCCAGACCGCGTTCGGGGTGCGCAGGCCCAGGGTGGGCGTGCTCACCATCGGCTCGGAGCCGGGCAAGGGCAACAAGCTCGTGCGCCGGGCGACGGAGCTGCTGGCGGCCACCGCGGAGGGGCCCCCGGCGATGGACTTCCGGGGCAACATCGAGGGCCACGACCTGCTCGCGCGCAAGGTGGACGTGGTGGTGACCGACGGCCACACCGGCAACGTGGCGCTGAAGTCGGTGGAGGGCACGGCCGCGTTCGCGATGGAGGCCGTGCAGGCTGCGCTGACCTCCTCGACCGCGGCCAAGGCGGGCGCGCTGTTGCAGCGCAAGGCGCTGCGGGGCCTGCGCGAGCGGCTGGACAGCGAGACCTACGGCGGCGCCGCGCTGCTGGGCCTGAACGGGACCGTGGTGATCGCGCACGGAGACAGCCGGGCCAAGGGCGTGGCCCGGGCCTGCCAGCTGGCCAACGACCTGGCGGGCGGCCGCATCGGGGAGCAGATCCGCCGCCGGGTGCACAGCCGCCCGCCGAACTGGCTGCACCGCCTGGCCCAGTCCGAGGCGCCGGGGCAGCGGGGCGCGGAGCAGACCGAGGATCGCTGACGGGCCGGGAGGGGCGGCTCCGGTCGGTACGCTTGGGGCATGGCCGACCCGCAGGAAGTACTCTCGCGACGGGTCCAGTCCGCCCTCGGCGCCGCCTTCGGCCCCGAGTTCGCCGACACCGACCCCGTCATCCGCCCGTCCCAGTTCGCCGACTACCAGGCGAACGCCGCGCTCGCGCTCGCCAAGCGACTGGGCCGAAAGCCGCGTGAGGTGTCCGCGGCGATCATGGAGCACCTGGACGTGGCCGACGTCTGCCGCGACGTCGAGGTCAGCGGGCCGGGCTTCATCAACCTGACGCTGCGCGAGGACTGGATCGCCGAGCAGACCCGCCGGCTCCTGGACGACCCGCGCCTGGGCGTGCCCGAGCAGGAGCGCCAGAACATCCCGCTGGACTACTCCGCGCCCAACGTGGCCAAGGAGATGCACGTCGGGCACCTGCGCACCACCGTGGTCGGCGACGCGCTCGCGCGCACCCTGGAGTTCCTGGGCCACAACGTCATCCGCCAGAACCACATCGGCGACTGGGGCACCCCCTTCGGCATGCTCATCGAGCACCTGCTGGAGGTGGGCGAGGACTCCCCCGAGGCGGACCTGGTCACCACCGACCCCAACGCCTTCTACCAGGCGGCCCGGACCAAGTTCGACTCCTCGGGCCCCGGCCCCGACGACTTCGCCGCGCGCGCCCGCCGCCGCGTGGTCTCCCTCCAGAGCGGCGACGAGGAGACGCTGCGCCTGTGGCGCAAGCTCGTCGGCCTGTCCAAGGCCTACTTCAACAAGGTGTACGCCAAGCTCGGCGTGACCCTCACCGACGAGGACCTGGCCGGGGAGAGCAGCTACAACTCCGCGCTCGCCGACGTGTGCGAGGAGCTGGAGGCCAAGGGCATCGCCGAGATCAGCGACGGCGCCCTGTGCGTGTTCCTGGAGGGCTTCACCGGCCGCGAGGACAAGCCCGTCCCGCTGATCGTGCGCAAGAGCGACGGCGGCTACGGCTACGCCACCACCGACCTGGCCACCGTCCGCCACCGTGTGGACGACCTCAAGGCCGACCGCATCCTGTACGTGGTCGGCGCCCCGCAGGCCATGCACTTCAAGATGGTGTGGGCCGCCGCCCGCGAGGCCGGGTGGCTGCCCGAGGGCGTGGAGACCGTCCACGTGCAGATCGGCAACGTGCTGGGCAGCGACGGCAAGATCCTGCGCACCCGCAGCGGCGCCCCGGTGCGCCTCATGGCGCTGCTGGACGAGGCGATCGAGCGCGCCGCCGCGGTGGTCGCGCAGAACCGCCCCGACCTGGACGCCGAGGGCCAGGCCGAGATCGCCCGTCAGGTGGGCATCGGCGCGGTCAAGTACGCCGACCTGTCGGTCGCGCACGACACCGAGTACACCTTCGACTTCGACCGGATGCTGGCCCTGACCGGCAACACCGGCCCCTACCTCCAGTACGCCCAGGCCCGGATCCGGTCGATCTTCCGCAAGGGCGGCCTGGAGCTGTCGCAGGCCAGGGGGGACATCAGCGTCTCCGAGGGCGCCGAGCGCGACCTGGCCCTCAAGCTGCTGGAGTTCGGCGCGGTGGTGGCGCAGGTCGGCGACCTGCTCCAGCCGCACCGGCTGTCCACGTACCTGTTCGAGCTGGCGCAGTCCCTGACGGCCTTCTACGAGCACTGCCCGGTGCTGACCGCCTCCGACGAGGCCGAGCGCGAGTCGCGCCTGGCGCTGGTCGCGGTGGCGTTCCGGGTCCTGGTCCAGGGTCTGGACCTGCTGGGCGTGGAGGCTCCCGAGCACATGTAGCGGAGCGTACGCGGGCCCGCCGGGCGCGCGTGCGGGAAGGAGGCCGGGGCGGTGCCGCCCCGGCCTCCTTCGTGTGCGCTCCGGCCCTGTCGCGTGCGCGTCGGCGGCCGTGGGTGCGCCGGCGGCCGTGGGTGCGCGGCCCTTCGCGTGCCGTGTCAGTCCGCCGTCGCGCGGCTGACCGGTTCCGGTCGCCGGGAACCGCCCGGGGGATCTCACACGCGGCGAACCGGCTCGTCAGAGGCGGTTTCAGCGCGTGCGCGGCCACCGAGTCGAAGATCTCGCCCCCCACCGGGCCGGAACTCCGTTCCCCGTCCGGGCGTCAGATCTAAAGTATGTGGACAAAAGCCTCAGATAAGACAAAAGGGAGAAATCGGTAATGACAACCGCCCCCGCGGAGGTCGGTCCCGGACCCGGCACCTGGTACCTCGACCCGCTGCACTCCAGCCTGATCTTCGTCGCCCACTACCTGCGCTTCGGCCGGGTCCAGGGCACGTTCGGCCAGGCCTGGGGCCGCGTCGCCGTCGCCGAGGAGCCCGAACGGTCCGCGGTGGAGGTCGTCCTCGACGCCGCCAGCGTCAACACCGGCGTGGGCGCGCGCGACGCCCACCTGCGCTCCCCCGACTTCCTGGACGTGGACCACCACCCCGAGCTGCGCTTCGTCTCCACCGGGCTGGAAGCGGGCGGGCGCAACCCCAACGCCTTCCGCCTGCACGGCGACCTGACCATCCACGGCACGACCGTGCCCACCGTGCTGGACGCCCAGTGGGTGGGCGAGGCCCCGGACTACGCCTCCCCCGAGGACACCCACGGCCACTTCTTCTCCGCCACCACCCGGATCCGCCTCTCGGACTTCGGCGTGGGCGACGGCGGGCCGGTGCCCTGGGGAGGCCGTATGGTCGGCGACACCGTGGACATCGTGCTGGAGGTGCGCCTCCAGAACCAGGACCCCGCCCCCTTCCTCCGGCAGATCGGGCACGCGCCCTGAGGAGCGCGTGCCCGACCGGCCGGGACCCCGCGCAAGCCGGGGAGGGGCGGCGGCGGACTCAGCCGCCCAGCAGCGCCTCGACCTCGTCCCGGGAGGCCATCGACGAACTGGCGCCGTGCCGCTGGACCGAGAGCGCGGCCGCCGCGGCGGCGAACCGCATGGCCTCCTCCGGCGTGCGGCCCTCAGCGCGGGCGACCGCGAACGACCCGCAGAAGACGTCCCCGGCCGCCGTGGTGTCCACCGCCTCCACCCGGCGCGCGGGAACGTGCAGCGGCTCTTCCCCTCTGCGGCCGTGGAGCGATCCGTCCTCGCCCAGGGTCAGCAGCACCTCCGGAACCAGCTCCAGCAGCGCGGCCAGAGCCTCGCGCGGCTCGGCGCGGCCGGTGATCGCGGCCGCCTCGTGCTGGTTGGGCACCAGGACGTCCACCGACTCCAGGAGTTCGGCGGGCAGCTCGCGCGCGGGAGCCGGGGTCAGGTAGACCGGGACGCCCAGCTCGCGGCCGGCGCGCGCGGCCGAGACCACCGCCTCCATGGGCAGTTCGAGCTGGAGCAGCAGGGCGGCGCTTCCCCCGATGATCCCGGAGTCGCCCGCGGCCACGCCGGTGACCTCGCCGTTGGCCCCGGGCACGACGATGATCGAGTTGCCGCCCCCGCCGTCCACGACGATGTGCGCCACCCCCGACGCCCCGGGCACCGTGCGCAGCCCGGACACGTCGATGCCGCTGCCGACGAGGTTGGCGCGCAGGTCCTCCCCGAAGGAGTCCTCGCCCACCGCGCCGAGGAAGGCCACGTCGGCCCCGGCCCTGGCCGCGGCCACGGCCTGGTTGGCGCCCTTGCCGCCGGGCACCTGGCGAAAGGCCGTGCCCGTGACGGTCTCCCCGCTGGCGGGAACCTGTTCGACGTAGGCGACCAGGTCCATGTTGACGCTGCCGAAGACCGCCACGCGCGGCGCCGCGGCGCTCACTTGGCCGCCTCCCTGGCCACGGCCCCGCCGCCGTCGCCGTCCAGGCCCACGATGACCGGGGCGTGGTCGGAGGCGCCCTTGCCCTTGCGCTCCTCGCGGTCGATGCTCGCGCCGCTGACGCGGTCGCGCAGCGCCGGGGAGGCGAGCACGAAGTCGATGCGCATGCCCCTGCGCTTGGGGAAGGCCAGGCCCTTGTAGTCCCAGTAGGTGTACACGCCGGGGCCGGGGGTGTGGGCGCGCACGACCTCGTCGAACCCGGCGCCGACCAGCTTGTCGAAAGCCACCCGCTCGGGCTCGGTGACGTGGGTGCTGCCCTCGAAGGCGGCCATGTCCCACACGTCCTCGTCGCGCGGGGCGATGTTGAAGTCGCCGACGTAGGCGATCTGGGCGTCGGGGTCGGCGGCCAGGCTGGCGGCGCCCGCCTCGCGCAGCGCCTCCAGCCAGCGGAGCTTGTAGGCGTAGTGGGGGTGGTCGACCTCGCGCCCGTTGGGCACGTACAGGCTCCACACCTGCACGCCCCCGCAGGTGGCGCCGATGGCGCGGGCCTCGGCCTCCTCGGGGTCGCCGTAGCCGGGCTGGCCGGGGAAGCCGATCCGCACGTCCTCCAGGCCGACGCGGGAGGCGATCGCGACCCCGTTCCACTGGGACAGGCCGTGGTGGGCCACCTCGTAGCCGCGGTCGGTGAGGACCGAGGCGGGGAACTGGTCGTCCCGGGCCTTGGTCTCCTGGATGGCGAGGACGTCGACGTCGCTCCGGTCCAGCCAGGCGCCGATCCGCTCGGCCCTGGCCCGGGCACTGTTCACATTCCATGTCGCGATACGCACAGCAGAAGGCTAGGCCATGGCGGCGACGGGACCGGCCTCGCCGGGGAGGCGGCCCCGCGTGTCCGCGACCGCGAGCGCGGGCCCGCCGGGACCGCGCGGAGCGGACCGCGCCGCCGCGGCGGCCGCGCGACCGTCAGGGGTGGGAGCCCAGCACCCCGCCCACCGCCTTCGTGAAGTCCATCGCCTCCAGGTCGTGGCGGTACATGACCCACACCGCGTACCCGGTCCAGCCGGGGGCGCCGAACATCTCGTAGCGGGCCTGGGCCAGCAGCACGCGCTCCCCTCCGTCCCGCTCGTAGTCGGCCGGGGTCTGGACGAAGGGCGGGTCCTGCGGCGAGTAGGCGTACCCGCCCAGGATCAGGTCGGACCGGCGCACGTGCTCCGCACGGTCGTACTGCTCCAACCGGTGCTCCCGGTAGACCCGCTCGGTGTCCCCGTCCGCGACGACGGCGCCGTCGACACCCGTCGGCATGCTCCAGGCCGACCGGGCGTAGAGGGGGTACGGGTCCGTGTGGGGTGTGCCCTCCTCGGGGGTGCGTTCGGTCGCGGCCGCCCCCGCGGGGACGTGGACCACGGCGCCGTCGCCCGCGGACCCCTCCGGGTCGCGCCGGTTGGCGAAGAACAGCAGATGGCCGTCCTGCGGCAGCGGGAGGTCGAGCACGTCCCGGGGCAGGGCCGCGCAGTCCACGGAGGCGATGAGGTCCGGGAAGCCGCTCCAGTCGACGTCCGGGGGCAGGACGGGACGGCCGCCGTACCGCCCGGCGAGGACCCCGCCGCCCCCGTCCGCGGGACCCAGCCCGATCTGGGGGCGGGCCAGGCGCAGGGCCGTGTCGACGGCGTGGTCGGGTACGCCGTTCCGGCGGGCCGAGTCGCGGTACTCCTCGAAACTGTCCATGGCGGACATGCTGTCGCATCGGGGGGACATCCCGCCGCGCGGGCGGGCCCGCGACCGGGAAGGGGATAACAGCCCTGTGGACAACGGGAACGCGGGGTCCCCGACGGGGACAATGCGAGGAGGCGACCGTTCGTGCCCCGCTCCTCGGGGGCGCGGGGCACGGGGACGGTCGTGGCCCCGGTGCGGCCGTCCTCCGCACCGGGGCGTGCGCGACTCCCGGCACGTGCCCGGTGGTTCTTGTCGCGTTCTGTTGGACGGCTTTCCACCCCCGGAGGTTCGCATTGGGTCAAAGGTTTTTCGGCGCTCCCCGCCGGTCCGGCGCACGGGCCCCGCGGCCCGGGAGGGCGGACTGTCGTCGGTCGGGGTTACGGTGGCGCAATGGCAGAACCGCACCCCCGCCGCGACGCGGAACTCTCCCTCTCCCAGGCGCGCAGGATCGCGCTCACCGCACAGGGGTTCAGCGACCCCCGGCCCGCCGGGAAGCCGACCCTGGCCCACCTGGCGCGGGTGGTGCGCCGGGTGGGCATCCTCCAGATCGACAGCGTGAACGTGCTGGCCCGCAGCCAGTACCTGCCGGTCTTCGCGCGCATGGGCGCCTACGACACCGCCCTGCTGGACCGGGCGACCACCTCCGCGACCGGTTCGGGGGCCGCGCGGCTGGTGGAGTGCTGGGCGCACGAGGCCAGCCTGGTGCCGCCCTCCACCCGCCAGCTCATGCGCCACCGGATGGAGCGCAACCGCGCCCAGGAGCGCGTGGGGTGGATGGACCGCATCCGGGAGGAGAAGCCCGAGCTGGTCAAGGCGGTGCTGGAGGAGGTGGTGCGGATCGGCCCGGCCAGCGCCCGGCAGGTGGAGGCGGGGCTGGCGCACGACGTGCCGCGCGCCAAGGACCACTGGGGGTGGAACTGGTCCGAGGTCAAGAGGTGCCTGGAGTACCTGTTCTGGGTCGGCGACCTGACCTCCAACGGGCGCAACGCGCAGTTCGAGCGGCTCTACGACCTGCCCGAGCGGGTGCTGCCGCCGGAGGTGTACGCGGCGCCGGAGACCACCCCGGAGGAGGCGCACCGGGAGCTGGTGTCGATCGCCGCCCGCGCGCACGGGGTGGCCACCGAGGCGTGCCTGCGCGACTACTTCCGGCTCAAGTCCACCGAGTCCCGGGCGGCCGTCTCCGACCTGGTGGAGGCGGGCGAGCTGGTGCCGGTGCGGGTGCGGGGCTGGGACCGCACGGCCTACCTGCACCGGGACGCCCGGGTGCCGCGCAGCGTGCGGGCGCGGGCGCTGCTGAGCCCGTTCGACTCGCTGGTGTGGACGCGCGACCGGGCGGAGGAGCTGTTCGGGTTCCGGTACCGGCTGGAGATCTACGTGCCCGCCGCCAAGCGGGTGCACGGCTACTACGTGCTGCCGTTCCTGCTGGGCGAGGACCTGGTGGCGCGGGTGGACCTCAAGGCGGACCGCGCCTCGGGGACCCTGCTGGCGCAGCGGATCACACTGGAGGACGACGCGCCCGCCGAGACGCTGCCCGAACTGGTCGAGCAGCTGACCGAGATGGCCGCCTGGCTGGGCCTGTCCAACGGCGTCGGCGGCCCGGCGCTGGAATCTAGTTCGGTGAAACGAGCTTGACCGTGGGGAAGTAGGTCCGGAACCTGCGGGCGTCCCGACTCAGGAGTTGGAAGCCGCTGACAGCGGCGTGAGCACCGATGTAGAAGTCGTGCAGCGGTGTGGTCTTGTTCCCGCCCTGTTTGCGGTACTGGAGATGGGCCTTCCCCGCCAGGAAGGTCGCCTCCCAGGGCAGGGGTGCACGGACGAAGTCGTCGGTGAGTTCCTGATCGAGTTCCTCGATCCGGCTGAAACGTACGGACACCTCAGCGTAGATAAGGGGATTGATCACCAAAGGGCCCTGATCCGCCGCCTCCTCCAGCGCCCTGGTCGACCATTCCGCCCAGACCGGGTCCTCGGTGAAGACGTCCAGCAGCACGTTGGCGTCGACGAGGGTGACCGTCGGCTCCTCGTGGGAAGGAGCCACGCACGACACTTCGGCCTCATCCCTCGTCATCATCGTCTCCCCTGGTCAGGGCCATGATCTGATCGGTGGACAGCGCGACGTCACCCTTGCCTCGGAGGCGGTCGACGAGACGTCGCCCTCGAGAACGCGTGGACGCTGAACGGACGACTCGGGCGCCCGTACCGTCCAGGACGAACTCGACCTCGTCCCCTGGTTTGAGTCCCAGGCTCCTGCGCACCTCGACGGGGATGGTGACCTGACCCTTTTCGGTGATTCTCATGAGACCAGGGTAATACCTCGTTGGTATTACCCCAGGGCTTTCGATCCCGCTCCTCCGACGCGGTCTCCGCTGGGGAGCTGCCGCGACCGGATGCGCGACGTGCCCTGTCGAACGCTTCTCTGCTGGGACGTGTCCGAGGCGTCCCCGAGGAATCGAGGAGCCCCGCCTGGGCGAGCTTCGCGCGAATCACCCGCGCCTCTTCGGTCACGGGTTCGGGGTCGGCCGCGGTGCTCAGCACATGTGTCATGTACTCGTTCATACTGACGCCACGACGTTCTGCCATGCGCCTCACACGCTGGACCAGCGCGTTCTCCGCCCTCCGCGTGACCTGCTCCATGGAAAGGAGCCTGTGTGCTCGCATGCGAGCACACAGGCTTCCGAGCCGGGAAAGTTCAGACCCGCTCGATGATGGTGACGTTGGCCTGGCCGCCGCCCTCGCACATGGTCTGGAGGCCGTAGCGGCCGCCGGTGCGGTGCAGCTCGCCGACCAGCTTGGCCATGAGCACGGTGCCGGTGGCGCCCAGCGGGTGGCCGAGGGCGATGGCGCCGCCGTTGGGGTTGACCTTGGCCGGGTCCGCGCCCAGCTCCTGGATCCAGGACATCGGCACCGGCGCGAAGGCCTCGTTGATCTCGGTGACGTCGATGTCGTCGATGCCCAGGCCCGCCTTCTCCAGGGCGACGCGGGTCGCCGGAATGGGCGCGGTGAGCATGTACACGGGGTCGTCGCCCACCAGCGAGAGCTGCACGATCCGGGCCAGCGGGGTCAGGCCGTGCCGCTCGACCGCACGCTCGGAGGCGATCAGGACCGCGCCCGCGCCGACGGAGATCTGGCTGGCCACGGCGGCGGTGAGCGCCCAGCCCTCGCGCAGCGGCTTCAGGCCCGCCATCTTCTCCAGGGTGGTGTCGGGGCGCACGCCCTCGTCGCGCTCCACCCCGGCCAGGGGGGCGATCTGCTCGTCGAAGTGGCCCGCCTCCAGCGCCCGGGCCGCGCGCCGGTGGCTCTCCAGCGCGAACTCCTCCAGCTGCTCGCGCTCGAAGCCCCACTTCTCACACATGAGCTGAGCGCCGCGGAACTGGGAGATCTCCTGGTGGCCGTAGCGCTCGACCCATCCGTCGCCGTACAGGCCGAGCCCGTTGTCGAGGGCGTACTGGACGTTGGCCCCCATGGGCACCATGCCCATGTTCTCCACGCCCGAGGCCACGACGAGGTCCTGGGTGCCGGACATGACGCCCTGGGCGGCGAAGTGGACGGCCTGCTGGGAGGAGCCGCACTGGCGGTCGATGGTGACGCCGGGGACGGACTCCGGGAGGCCCGCGGAGAGCCAGGCGGTGCGGGCCAGGTCGAGCGCCTGCGGCCCGACCTGGCTGACGCAGCCCATGATGACGTCCTCGACCGCGGCCGGGTCCACCCCGGTCCGGGAGACGAGTTCCCTGAGCACGTGCGCGCCCAGGTCCGCCGGGTGCACGGCGGCCAGGGCGCCCTTCCTGGTGCCGACGGGGGTGCGTACTGCGCCGACGATGTATGCCTCGGCCACGGGGTCCTCCAAGGGCCTGGATGACGGTTATGAACCGAACTGTATTCGGTTTCTCGGATCCGGCAAGCCCCCGCCCCCGGGGACCGGAGTTCGCACCGGTTGTCCACAGACGGTGATCAGGGGTGTCCCGAGCCGGTGTCGCGGTGGTTTCCTGGAAATAGGGGGGTCCCACCCCAGGTGCGCTCCGTCATGCGCTGTCGCCCGAGGCCGTCCCACCGCACCGGGGAGCGCTACTCCGGCACCCGCGCTCCCGACACGGCGGAGCAGTCGGGCATGTCGAGCCACAGGTCGTCGCCCACGGCCTCGGCCGAGTGCTCGGCGTAGAAACGCACCTTGTTGTCGATGATGTCGAACGCCTCCTGGAGTTCGGCCACCCGGGACGCGACGGCCCGCTGGTGCTCCCTCAGGATCTCCAGCCTCTGCGGCCGTGTGCGCGGTCCCTGCCGGACGAGGTCGACGTAGTCGCGGATGCGCGGCAGCGGCATGCCGGACGAGCGCAGCTTCTTGCAGACGGTGATCCAGTCCACCTCGTCCGAGGCGAACAGCCGCCGTCCCGCACCGTCCCGTGTGACCGGGCGCAAGAACAGCTTCTCCTGCTCGTAGAAGCGCAACGTCGAGACGGACACCCCGGTCCGCTCGCTCACCGCGCCGATACCCAAGAGTTTCGTAGTGGTCATCCGCCGAATCTACAGCTTGACCTCCAGTCGACTCGAGGTCATAGCGTCTCGTACCGAACAGCCACCGATCCGAGGAACATCTATGACCACGTGGTTCATCACCGGCACGTCCACCGGGTTCGGGCGCATCATGACGGAGCGCCTGCTGGCCCGCGGCGACAGCGTCGCCGCGACGCTGCGCAACCCCCGTCTGCTCGACGGCCTGCGCGCTTCGGCGGGCGACCGGCTGTGGGTGTCCGAGCTCGACGTCACCGACCCGGTCGCCGTCGAACACGTCGTCAGCGCGGCCTTCGAGCACTTCGGCGTCATCGACGTACTGGTCAGCAATGCCGGATACGGCACCTTCGGTGCGGCCGAGGAGCTGAGCAGGGAGCAGATCCGCCGATCGATCGACACCAATCTCCTGGGCTCGATCGACGTGATCCGGGCGTTCATCCCCCTCCTCCGGAGTCAAGGGCACGGACGCATCCTCCAGGTGTCGTCCGCGGGCGGTCAGGCCGCGGTCCCGGGGTTCGCCGCGTACCACGCCGCCAAATGGGGGGTGGAGGGTTTCTGCGAATCCGTCACCCCCGAGCTCGCAGCCCTCGGCATCGGCATGACCATCGTGCAGCCGGGCGCGGCACCGACTCAGTTCACCCCCAGCCGTGACGACGGTTCCACCTTGGACGTCTACGATCTGGGGCCGGTGGGCGAGGTGCGCCGTGCCATCGCCGGCGGTGCGATCACCCACCCGAACGATCCGGCGAAGATCGCCGACGCGATGATCGCCTGTGCCCAGACCGAACCCGCACCGCTGCGGCTGCCGCTGGGCGCGGACGCGGAGGCCGCGCTTCGCGGCGCCTACCAGCAGCGCCTCGCCGGACTCGATGAGCAGCGGGACGCCGCCCGGTCCGTCGCGCTGGACGACGCGGCAGTGTGAGCTGAGGGGGAGTGGCGGACCGGGCACAGCGGAAAGGAACGACAGGCTGACGCCCCTCCCGCCCGGGAGGTGGACCGGCCTCCAGTCCAGGAGACGGACCGTTCCGATCGTGGGGAGCGGTCCGGCCGAACGGTACGGTCCGCTCCGGCCCCCTCCAGCACTCAGGCCCGGTGCGCGCCCCGCTCCAGGTGCCCGGCGTCCCCCTCGTCCCCCAGGACGTCGGTGGTGATCCGCTCCAGGGCGGCCACCACCTCGGGGTGCTCCTCGGGGCCGTAGTCGGCCAGCAGCGAGCGCAGCGCGGTGCGCTGGGCCTCGAAGACCCCGCGGGCGGCGGACGCGCCGCGTCGGCTCAGCTCCCAGGGCTCGCCCTCCCCCGCCAGGTAGCCCGCCTCGACCAGCTCCCGGTGGACCGGCTCCCAGTAGTCGGCTGGCAGCCCGGACATCTCCACCAGCTCCCCGGGCGAGAGCGGCCCGGTCACGCCCAGGTGGCTGAGCACCCAGCACGCGCGCGGCGAGACCTCCAGGCCCGCCGCCTCGCGCAGGCGCGCGTACATCTGGTCGGCGCCCTCCCGGCCGCAGGCCCGGAACACCTCCTTCTCCACGTGCGCGATGGCGCTGCGGCTCGCGGCGGCCACGGGAGGGATGGACTCGTCCAGGTCCGGGGAGTCGATGGTGGTGCGCAGCGGGATCTGCCGCAGGAACAGCGCCAGCACGAACCCGGCCAGGGCCACCGGGACCGCGCACAGGAAGACGGTGTCCACCGCGTCCGCGTAGGCCTGGAGGAAGGACGCCTGCGCCTGCGGGGGCAGCTGGTCCAGGCTGCGCGGGTCGCTCTCCAGCGCCGCGGGGTCCACCCCGGGCGGCAGCTGGATCTGCGCGGCCCGCTCGGCCAGGTTGGCCGCCAGCTGCCCGGAGAAGACGGCGCCGAACACCGCCGTGCCGAACGACCCCCCGATGGACCGGAAGAACGTCGCCGCCGAGGTGGCCACGCCCAGGTTCGCGTAGCTGGCGGCGTTCTGCACCACCACGACCACCACCTGCATCACCAGGCCCAGGCCCACGCCGAGGACGAAGAAGTAGAGCCCCATCTGCACCATCGAGCTCTCCGGCCCCAGCCGCGAGAGCAGGAACAGGCCGAGGGAGGTCACCGCCATCCCCACCACCGGGTAGACCTTGTAGCGGCCGGTGCGGGTGACCAGGCGACCGCTGGTGATCGAGGTCAGGAACAGACCCAGCACCATCGGCAGCAGGTGCAGCCCCGAGGCCGTGGGCGACAGGCCGTGCACGACCTGGAGGAACAGCGGCAGGAACGCCATCGACCCCATCATCGCGAAGCCCACGCAGAAGCCGATCGCCATGGCCACCACGATGGTCGGGTCGCGGAACAGGCTGAGCGGCATGACCGGGTCCGGCGCCCGCCGCGCGGACAGCCACCAGCCCACACCGAGCACCACGGCGGCGGCGCCGAGCCCGAGTACCTGCGGCGACGTCCACGGGTAGAGGCTGCCGCCCCAGGAGGCGACCAGCGTCAGGCAGATCGCGGTGGCGGCCAGCAGCACGATCCCGAAGTAGTCGATGCTCTGGCGGCCGGTCGGCTGGCGGCGCGGCAGCACCACGAGCACCGTGATGAAGGCCAGCACCCCCAGCGGCAGGTTGACGTAGAACACCCACCGCCAGGACAGGTGGTCCACGAACAGTCCGCCGAGCAGCGGACCGGCCACGCTGGAGATGCCGAACACCGCGCCGAACAGCCCCTGGTACTTGCCGCGCTCGCGGGGCGAGACGACGTCGCCGATGATGGCGGAGGCCAGCACCATGAGCCCTCCGCCGCCGATGCCCTGGACCGCGCGGAAGAGGATGAGCTGGAGCATGCTCTGGGCGATCCCGCACAGGGCCGAGCCGACCAGGAAGACGGCGATGCAGGTGAGGAAGAACTGCTTGCGGCCGAACTGGTCGCCGAGTTTGCCCCACAGCGGCGTGACGGCCGTGACCGCGAGCAGGTAGGCGGTGATCACCCAGGACAGGTGGTTGAGCCCGCCGAGTTCGGACACGATCGTGGGCAGTGCGGTGGACACGATCGTCTGGTCCAGGGCCGCCAGCAGCACGGTGAGCATCAGCGCGCTCATGATCACCGCGATCCTGCCGCCCCGGTGCTCCCTGCGCGCCCGATGCCTGGCCTCGTACTGGACCATGGCCCTCCCCTCCCCCGGCCGGGCCGCACGCGGTCCCGCCCCTCGGCTACCGGCTCCGCTGCCGCCACCCTAGGAAGCCGCGGCCCCCCGTCCGGCGGGAACCGCCGCACGGGCGCTGACGGGCACGGGAACTTTGCCGGGGCTTGGACTGTCCCCTTCAAAACCGAATTCGATTCGGTTACTGTGGCGTCACGCAGGAATCCCCGACACCCCGGAGCAGAGCATGAAGCGGGATCTCTTCGACGCCGACCACGACCTCTTCCGCGCATCGGTGGCCGAGTTCCTCAAGCGCGAGGTCACACCGCACCATCCGGAGTGGGAGAAGGACGGGATCGTGCCCCGCGGGGTGTGGACCAGGGCGGGCGAGGTCGGCCTGCTCGGCCACGGCGTGCCCGAGGAGTACGGCGGCACCGGGCTGCGGGACTTCCGCTACAACACCATCGTCAACGAGGAGATCTGCCGGGCCCGCGCCAGCGGCCTGGGCGTCACCCTCCAGAACGACGTCATGGCCCCGTACATGGTCGACCTGACCGACGACGAGCAGAAGAGGCGCTGGCTGCCGGGGTTCGCCAGCGGCGAGCTGATCACCGCCATCGCCATGACCGAGCCCGGCGCGGGCAGCGACCTCCAGGGCATCGCCACCTCGGCGGTGCGCGACGGCGACGAGTACGTCGTCAACGGTTCCAAGACCTTCATCACCAACGGCGTCAACGCCGACCTGGTGATCGTGGTCGCCCGGACCGACCCCGACGCGGGCGCGCAGGGCTTCTCGCTGATCGCGGTGGAGCGCGGCGCCCCCGGGTTCGGCCGGGGCCGCAACCTCGACAAGATCGGCATGAAGGCGCAGGACACCGCCGAACTGTTCTTCGACGACGTGCGCGTCCCGGCGGCCAACCTCATCGGCCGGGAGGGCGGCGGGTTCGTCCACCTGATGGAGAACCTGCCCCAGGAGCGGCTGTCCATCGCCACCTGCGCGGTGGCCTCCGCCGACGCGGTGCTCCAGCACACCATCGCCTACTGCCGGGAGCGGACCGCCTTCGGCCGTCCGATTGGGCGCTTCCAGAACACCCGTTTCGTCCTGGCCGAGTTGGCCACCGAGGTGGACATCGCCCGCACCTACGTGGACCGCGGCATCGGCCTGCTCAACCGTGGTGAACTGACCGTGGAGGACGCCGCCATGGCCAAGTGGTGGACCACCGAACTGTGCAACAAGGTGATGGACCGGTGCCTCCAGCTTCACGGCGGGTACGGGTACATGATGGAATACCCGGTGGCACGGGCCTGGCAGGACACCCGCATCCAGACGATCTACGGTGGCACCACCGAGATCATGAAGGAGATCGTGGGGCGCGGCCTGGGACTGTGACCGCACAACCCCCTCCCCAGAAGGGTCGGAGCTGGAATGAGCGGTGCTTGGGACGGCCTCATCGTCATGGGCCTGCTGGTCTTGCTGCTCGTGATCGGGGTGCGCAAACTCCGGCCCCGGGTCCACATCCCGTGGACCACCAGCGGGATCGTGGTCTTCTTCGTCTTCCTGTGCCTGCTGCTGTGGGCCTGGTCCTGGCGCTAGACGGTGCTTTTCGGGGCCTCCGCTCCGCTTCGTCCCACCCGTCGCCCGCCACCACCCTCAACGGACGCTGCGCGCAGTTCCCCCACGGAGACCCGCCTCCGCCACCTCCAGAACCCCGTGGGCGTCCGGACCAACCGCCACAAGCTGGGGCCGCGGACAGACCCCGGGCATGATCCCCGCCGAAGGGACGGGCCCGGCGCGTCGCGGCGGTTCCACGACTGCGCCGGGCCCTGAGGCGGCGTCGGGACACTAGTCCTGCCCGGCCTTCTCCCCGTCCTCGGACTTCTCCCGCTCCCCGGTCTCCTCGGAGTGCATGGGCATCTCGAACCAGACCGCCTTGCCGTCCGGGGTCGGTCGCGCCCCCCACCGGGTGGCCAGCTGCTCGACCAGGTACAGGCCGCGGCCGCCCTCGTCGTCGGCGGCGGCGCTGCGGATGCGGGGCAGGCGCAGGTCGTTGTCGAAGACCTCCACCCACACCGTGTTCGCGCCCCGCCGCAGCCGCAGCAGGAACTCCTTCTCCCCCGCCTCCTCGGCGGGTTCGTCGGCCTCCTCGGCCACCGCCTCCAGCAGGTCGCTCCAGTCCTCGTCGAACTCGTCGGCCACCGCGTCGAGCGGGGTCTCGGAGTCCAGCACCCCTCCGCCGGTGAACTCGCGGTGCACCGGGTGCGGGGTGGCGTGGATGACGACGTTGGTGACGATCTCCGAGACCAGCAGGCAGGCCAGCTCGGCCTGGTCGCGGTCCACCCCCCACTCGCTGAAGGTGTGGGCCGCCATGTGGCGGGCCTCGCCCACGGTGGAGGCCTCCGAGGGGAACCAGCCCTCGCGCAGCGCCAGCTCCTCGGAGTGGGTGCGCACGACCAGCAGCGCGGTGTCGTCGTGGTGTTCGCCCGGAACACTGTGCGCGGCCGCCTCGGCGATCTGGTCCACGTCCTTGTCGGCGACCTCGGCCACCCGCTCCGACAGCAGCTCGAAGGCGCTCTCGGGGTCCGCACTGCCCCCGGCCGGACGCCGGTCCACGAGCCCGTCGGTGTACAGGACCAGGGTGGCGCCGATGGGCAGGCGCAGGTTGGCCTGGTGGTAGACCACGTCCTCGCCCGATCCGCCCTTGGCCCGCACGCCCAGCATGCGGTCGGTGACCTCCAGGTCGATCTTCTCCACCGACTCGGAGGTGACCAGCAGCGGGGGCGCGTGCCCGGCGTTGGCGTAGGACAGTTCGCGCGACCAGGCGTCGTAGACCATGTACAGGCAGCTGACGCTGGGAATCCAGGTGCCGCCCTCCTCGTCCTCCTGGCCCAGCTGGCGGACCCACTCGTCGAGTTCGCGCAGGATGTCGGCGGGCTCGCGGTCGGCCTGGGCGAAGGCGCGCAGCGCGGCGCGCAGCTGGCCCATGACGGCGGCGGCGTGCGGGCCGCGGCCCTCGACGTCGCCGATGACCAGTCCCACGCGTCCGGCGGAGAGCGGGATGGCGTCGTAGAAGTCTCCGCCGATCTGGGTCTGGACCCCGTACCCGTCGGAGCGCAGCGGCCCCGCGGGCAGGTAGCGGTGGGCCGCGGTCAGCCCGTCCAGCCGGGGCAGGCTGCTGGGCAGCAGGCTGCGCTGGAAGGCCAGCGCGGTGCTGCGCTCCTGCTCGAACAGGCGGGCGTTGTCGATGGCCAGGGCCACCCGGGAGGCGATGGCGCCGACGAGGTCGCGGTCGAAGCCCCCGTAGGTGCTCTTCTGCCGCGGTGAGAGCCCGGACAGCGCCAGGGTGAGCACGCCCAGCACCTCGCCGCGGGCCCGCAGCGGGGCGGCGATGGCGGAGGTGACGCCGACCTGGCGCGAGACCTGGTCGGAGCGCGTGCTGGGCGAGTTCTCGAACAGGTACTCGCTGCTGACCACCGTCTCCAGGCGGCGCAGGGCCTGGGTGACGAAGTGGCGTTCGGGGTAGCGGACCTCGTCGCCGACCTCGAACCAGGTGCGCGGCGGGGGCGTCCACCCCTCGGCGTGCACCGACACCTGTCTGACCAGGCGGTCGCGGTCGTAGAGGTCGATGAAGCAGTGGTCGGCGAACTGCGGCACGAGGATGCCCGCGACCCCCCTGACCGTGGAGTCGAACTCCAGCGAGCTGGTCAGGCGGCTGCCGATGCGCTCCAGCAGGCCGTACTGCTCCTCCACCCGTCCGCTGCGCAGCGCCTCCCTGGCGATCAGGGTGATGCCGTCGATCTCGCCGGACTCGTCGCGCATGGGCACGGCCTGGGCGCGCACGTGGATCCAGGTCGAGTCGCCCCGGAGCACGGCGAAGGTGCCCTCCCACGGCTCCCCGCGCAGGACGCGCCGGGCCAGCTGGGAGGCGTGCTCGCGGTCGGACTCGTGGATGCCGATGTCGAGCAGGGAGAGGCCGACGTAGTCGCGACCGCCCACGAACCCGAACAGCTCGCGCGCGAAGGGGTTCCAGTAGCGCAGGAGGCTCGCGCGGTCGATGACGACGATGGCGATCTGTGCCTGGTCCGCCACGGCGGCCGCGGCGAGCGCGTCGCCCTTGGGGAAGGGCTCACCCCACCGTGTCATCTAGCCGCCACCTCGCCGTCATGAGCTGCATACATGCCCGCTCCGGGTACCCCGAACGACCGCACCTTGGGGCGAGCGTAGCAACACCGTCAACGTTCCCGCAGCGCAATGTGACAATCCTGATGAGCAACCAATCAACGCGTCCGTACGGTTCACGGCTTGGCGACGAAGATGTGCCCGGCGACGAGCGCCGAGAGCTCGGTTTCCCCGGTCTCACCGTCGATCACGCGGACCCCGTCGTCAGAGGCTCGCAAGACCACTTCCTGTCCCGGTTGTACCCCGGATCGGCGCAAGGTGAGCATGATGTCGGCGTCCGACTGGATCTGCTCGCTGATACGCCGCACGGTGACCGTCGTCTCGCTGTTCCCGGCGACGTCGATCATCGGGACGATGGAGTCGTCGGTGAAGGGCTCGGGGGAGTAGTCCTCCAGGCCCAGCTCGTCCAGGCCCGGGATCGGGTTGCCGTGCGGGCAGACCGAGGGGGCGTTGAGCAGCGTGACCAGACGCTCCTCCACGGCCTCGGAGATGACGTGCTCCCAGCGGCAGGCCTCGATGTGCACGTCCTCCCAGGGGAGTCCGATGACGTCCACGAGCAGGCGCTCGGCGAGCCGGTGCTTGCGCATGACGTGGGTGGCCAGACGGCGCCCCTCGGCGGTCATGACCAGGTGCCTGTCGTTCTCCACCCGCAGCAGGCCGTCGCGCTCCATGCGGGCCACGGTCTGGCTCACCGTGGGGCCGCTCTGGTGCAGGCGTTCGGCGATACGGGCCCGAAGCGGGACGATGCCCTCCTCTTCGAGCTCGAAGACCGTACGGAGGTACATCTCCGTGGTGTCGATCAGCCCGTGTGCGGTCAAGTCTCCCCTCCCAAGGCTCTGTGCCCGGCGCGCGGTCACGACGGGCACGGCGGGTCTCTCACAACACAGGCCGGGGCGACGTGATTCCCAGGGGCCGGGTGGGGACCGGGGCGTCCGCAGGACCGCGGGAGCGACCACCGATACACGCAAGCATATCGCGGCGCGGGGCGCCCGGATTTCTGCCCGGTCTCACGATGCGGATACGTTCTGCCCCGCGCCGCAAGGGCACTTGGTCACGCCGACGGGGGCCTTCCAGCCCACCGCGTACGCCGGAGGGGTGCCGGGTCGTCGCTCACCTGCGGGAACGGCCTCCCGAACTCGCGTACGAAGCGGCCAAGATCACTCCCGGGAGCGGCGCGGCGCGAGCGCGTCACCCGACGGCCCGGTCAGGGGGCCAGGCGCTCGACGCTCCAGGAGCCGTCCGGCTCGCGCAGGTAGCGGAACCGGTCGTGCATGCGGTCGGCGCCGCCCTGCCAGAACTCCACCTCGCTCGGCACGAGCCGGAAGCCGCCCCAGTAGGCGGGCCGGGGGATCTCCTCCTCGGCGGCCCAGACCGTGTCGAACTCCCGGTAGAGCCGGTCGAGCTCGGCCCGGTCCGCCACCGGCCGCGACTGGCGCTCGCTGGCCCAGGCGCCCAGCTGGGAGCCGCGCGGGCGCGAGGCGAAGTAGCGGTCGTTCTCCTCGTCGCTGAGCCGCTCCACCCGTCCGGCCAGCAGGACCTGGCGCCGGACGGCGTGCCAGGGGAAGACCGCGCTGGCGCGCGGGTCGGCCTCCAGGGCCAGCCCCTTGCGCGAGGTGTAGTTGGTGAAGAAGCGCAGTCCCGTGCTGTCGTAGCCCTTCATCAGCACGGTGCGGGCGCGGGGCATGCCCGAGGGCTCGACGGACGCCAGGACCATGGCGTTGGGTTCGGCCAGCCCGGAGTCGTAGGCCTCGTCGAACCACAGGTGGAACTGCGTCATGGGGTGGTCGGCGAGCCCGGAGCGCCCCAGGGGCGCACCCAGGTACGGTTTGCGCAGTTCGGCGGGGTCTTGGTGGTCCACACGGGGCATCCTCTCGCGTCGTGTGCCGCGCGCGCCACCCGGACCCGCGCGTCAGGCGCACGCCGGTCCGGGGTCGACCGTGCCCGTGCTGACCTGGCCGCAGGCGGCGATCACGTGCTGGCGCTCGCCGTCCGAGCCGAGCGGGCCGACCACGACGAGCTGGACCATGCGGTCGCGGTACCAGTTGCCCTCGGAGGGCTCCCCGAAGCCGAGGTAGCCGGAGACGGCGGACAGGTTGTGCGTGCCCTGGATGTTCTCCACGAGCCCCTGCTGCTCCTGCTCGTACCCGGCATCGGTGCCCAGGAACGGCGAGGGCCGCTCGGTGGGCGCGGCAGAGGCCGTCTGGGTACCGGTGTCCTCGGGTAGGGAGCGGGGGATGCCGCGCAGCGCCCGCGAGAAGACTCTGAACGCGTCGTGGGCGACGGCCGCGTGGGCGATCGAGGGCATGCCGCCGTCGGCCGCCACGGCTTCGGCCTCGGTCCCCTGCTCCCGCTCCTCCTCGGTCTCCTCGTCCCCCTCCTCGCCGCCGTAGAGCTCCTGGATGAGGAGGTCGGCCTCGGCGTAGAAGGCGCGCTCGCTGCTCCGCGTGTACTGGCTCCAGGCGCCGCTGGCCGCGAGTGGGGTGTAGAAGACGGGGTACCCGGAGGCGTGGCCGAGCGTCTCGGCGTGGTCGGTGACGAACTTGGCGATGTCGTCTCCACCGATGATGTCGGCCCCGGCCTCCACGCACATCCCCTCCTCCTGGAGCTGGTTGTGGAAGTCCATGAAGTCGGTGGAGCGGCCCGCGAAGTAGATGACGTCGGGCGGGTCCTCGGCGCACACCCTCGCCAGCTGGTCCGCCTGGCTGAGGCCGCCGTCCTGGTAGGGCAGCACGCCGGGGAAGGTCCCGGTGCCGCCGTTCGCGAGGGTGATGGGGCGCGGTTCCCCGTCGCCCTCCCAAGGCTGACCGCCCAGTGCGCGGAAGGCTGACATGAACCGCACCGCCAGATGGGGGCCGTAGCTCTCCCCCTGCTGGTTGTTGGCGATGGCCACGGCGGTGCGGGCGGGTCCCAACGACGGGGGTTCCTGCCCCTCGACCAGTTCGTTTCCCGTCCACGGCACGCCGCGGTAGGCCCACAGGGCGGCCTGTTCGGCCATACGGGTGTTGGAGGGTGCCACGGGGAAGAAGTACTGGCTGTACTTGCCGGAGGTCTCCATGGCCACGTCGTCGAAGGTGGCGGTGGTGCTGATCATGGGGATCCGGGCGCCGCTGAGGACGCGGACGGCCTCGGTGTTGGGCTGGACGCTGTCGCCGAATCCGAGGGCGGCCACGGGCCGGTCCATACCCCGCCCTTCGTCCTGGGCTCGTTCGACGATCATCTCGGCGGTTTCGCGCGCGTACCGCCAGTTCTCGCCGGTGTTGGTGATGAGGATCTTGATACGGGGCAGGGAGCCGTCACCCGAGGCATTGTGCTCCGCCTGCTGGTGGGCCAGGCCCAGCAGCTCGCCCTGGACCCCCGACAGGGACAGGTCGCTGTTCCCGGTCGCGCTGAGCTGGGCGACGTAGGCGAGGGTGACGTGGTTCCCATCGTCCTCGTCGACCTGCTCGTTCTGTTCGTGGATGCGCTCGGTGACCTCGCGCAGGCGCTCGTGGAAGACGAACGCCCCGAAGGTCACCCCGACGCAGTCCTCGCCGTGCCGTTCGACGCCCGGAGGCGTCACGACCCAGCCCGACCCGCACGAGTTGTAACCCTCAGCCATGGCCGGGCCGCCCAGCCAAACCGCCAGGACGGCGGCGACGGTGAGCCCGGCGGTCGCCACCACGGTGATCCTGGTGATCGACGCGGCCGTACGCACGGTCACCGGCTTCGGTTTGCTCGGGTTGTCCTCCCAGGCAGAAGGCGCGGCCGGGGCCCGCTGGGTGAGCAGCCGGGAGCGGCCCAGCACCCCGGCGGCGTGGCGCTCGCGCAGCCACTGCGACACCGCGTCCTCGGGGCGGCTGCCGTTCCCGGCCTCGGGCAGCCTGGGGTAGCGGGAGGTGTCCACCCTGTCGTTGACCAGCGGCCGGGTGCCGCGGGCGCGCACCTGGACGATGAGTAGGGGGTCCGGGAAGCCTCGGCGCAGCCGCTCGTCCTCGATGAGGCGGACCAGGTAGCGGCCGACCCGGTCGAGCCGGTCCTGGTCCACGAGGAGCACGGGGCGCTGGTGGCGTCGGCGGCGCGGAGAGAACCGGCGGCGTCCCGGTGAACCGCCGTGGGTCTGCGCGAGGTCGTCGAGGAAGGCGTTGACCACGAGCCGGTGGATGCCGGGCGGGCGCTCCACGCGCGGATGTTCGGCGTCGTCGTCCTCGCGTTCGGGACGCTCAGTCGGGGACACGACCGTGGGGAGCTCGGCACCGGGCACCCGTCTTCCGTGGTACACGGGCATGGTGTCGGGGTGTTCGAAGCCGCGCCCGCCCCCGTCGGCCACCCCGCGTTCTCCATCGGCGCCGGGGCCGCGGACGAGGCGTCCGGTGAGGCGTCGGCGGTTGAGAAGGTTGAGGACGTGGACGCCGCGTTCGCGGTGGTTGGCCAGGTCCGCCTGCGCCCTACCACTTCTGGGCTGGGCCTCCTCCGCCTGCGCCTTGCCGCTCCTGGGCCGGGCGTCCTCCAGCACGTACCGGTGGTGGTTGAGCCAGCGATAGGGGCGCCAGGGCAGGGCGACGAAGCGGAAGAGACAGGCGTAGACCACGGCCAACACGAGGCCGATACCCACGATGACCAGGTTGTTGACGACTTGGAGCACCGCGTTGAAGGCGGCGGCGGTACCCCAGAGAGCGGTCACGGACAGGAGGGCGCTGAAGAGCTTGACGCTGAAGTCCACGGGGGCGGCCACCTGGTCGTTGGCCTTCTTGAAGGACACCCGCTCCGGGAGACCGGCGACCAGCCGCACGATCCCGGTGAAGACTCGGTCCTGGAAACCGCGCAGGCCGGAGCGCGTGTAGCGACCCTCCGTCACTCGGTCGGCCTCCCGTGTCGCTACCCCGCCGTATGCGAGTTTGGCCCGCCTCAGCTCGGCACCGACGTGGACTTGCGCCCTGAGGCTGGTGCCGAGGTCGGCCCCGTCCTGGCCGACCTCCTCCTCGGAGACCGCGGAACCGATGGGGCCGAACCGGCACAGGCGCAGCCACAACAGGGAACGCAGCCGCGCGAAGCGGGGCCAGGGAGGGGGCACACGTCCGTCCTCCCCTGCGGTACGCGGGGCGTCGGCCTTGGCCAGGAGGCCCGACATCAGGTCGTAGAGCTCCTCGGTGGTGGCGTGGGCCTCGTGCGCCCGGGATCGCCCCTCGGGCCTGTCGGGGGTGTGCGGGGGCAACCGCCAGACCGGCTCGCCGCCGCAGCGCTCGGTGAGCACATTCAGCAGCTTCTCGCGGTCGGCGCCCTCCTCCAGCTCCAAGTCGAGTACGGGCGGTGGTTCGGCCACGTCGCCGCGCTGGACGCCGCCGCGGTTGCCGACCCGGAGCCTGCGTGCGGCCCGCCGCTCCATCCTGCCCATGAGGCGGGCATCGCTCCGCGTCGGGCGCAGGCGCAGGGCGTCGAAGACCCGCAGGAAAGCGCTGCTCTCATTGAGGTGGTCGGTCTCGGGGACGGTCCTGCTGTCGGCCACGTGTGGGCACCCCTCCGCGTCGCGCGCTGTGTGCTGGCGTTCCCCCCGAAACTCCTCCTATAAGACCGCACTCCTAGCGGAAAGTGCACCCGTGTTAACCGAAATGCCACTGTCCTATACCGGCCAGAACCTTTGGGAACGTGACATAGCGTCCGCTCCCCCGCGTCATTTCGGGCGTCCCAAGAGCGGCCCTGACCGGCCCCGCCGCCTCAGCCGCCACTACGCTGGTGGGCGTGACCGACGAGATTCAGATCCCCGCGAACCTGCTGCCCTCCGACGGCCGTTTCGGCAGTGGCCCGTCCAAAGTCCGCCCCGCCCAGATCGAGGCCCTGGCCGCCTCCGGCTCCCGCTACATGGGCACCTCCCACCGGCAGAAGCCGGTCAAGTCCCTGGTCTCCCGGGTGCGCGCCGGGGTGAGTGAGCTGTTCTCCCTCCCCGACGGCTACGAGGTGGTCCTGGGCAACGGCGGCACCACCGCCTTCTGGGACATCGCCGCGCACGGCCTGCTGCGCGAGAAGTCCCAGCACCTGTCCTTCGGAGAGTTCTCCAGCAAGTTCGCGAAGGTCGCCAAGGGCGCGCCCTGGCTCCAGGAGCCCACCGTCATCAGCACCGACCCGGGCAGCCACGGCGAGCCCGTGGCCGAGGCCGGCGTGGACGTGTACGCGCTGACCCACAACGAGACGTCCACCGGTGTGGCCGCGCCCATCAGGCGCGTGGCGGGCGCCGACGAGGACGCGCTCGTCCTGGTGGACGCCACCAGCGGCGCGGGCGGCCTACCGGTCGACATCGCCGAGACCGACGTCTACTACTTCGCGCCGCAGAAGAGCTTCGCCGCCGACGGCGGGCTGTGGCTGGCCGTCATGTCGCCCCGGGCCCTGGCCCGCGTGGAGGAGATCGCGGCGAGCGGCCGCTACGTGCCGGAGTTCTTCTCGCTGCCCACGGCGGTCGACAACTCCCGCAAGGACCAGACCTACAACACCCCGGCCGTGGCCACGCTGCTGCTGCTCGCCGAGCAGCTGGAGTGGATGAACGGCCAGGGCGGTCTGGAGTGGACCGTGGCGCGCACCGCCGAGTCCTCCTCGGTCCTCTACGACTGGGCGGAGAAGTCGCCGGTCGCGACGCCGTTCGTCACCGACCCGGCCAAGCGCTCGCAGGTGGTCGGCACCATCGACTTCAGCGACGACGTGGACGCCGCCGCGGTGGCCAGGGTCCTGCGCGCCAACGGCGTGGTCGACACCGAGCCCTACCGCAAGCTGGGCCGCAACCAGCTGCGCGTGGCCATGTTCCCGGCGATCGACCCGGACGACGTGCGCGCGCTCACCGAGTGCGTGGACCACGTGCTCACCGAGCTGTCCTGAACCGTTCGCCCCGCGTTGCACAATGGGGGCCGACCCGCGTCGGGTCGGCCTCCCCCTTTTCCCGGCATCTCGCTTCTCAGGACGGTTCGGCTGTGCGCAGGAACAAGAAGGAACCCCCCATCAAGATCATCTCGCACCGCGGTGCGTCGGGGCACCGCCCCGAGCACACGCTGGCCTCCTACGAGCTGGGGGCCCGGCACGGCGGCGACTTCATCGAGATGGACCTGGTCTCGACCAGGGACGGGAGGCTGGTCTGCCGCCACGAGCAGGAGATCGGCGGGACCACGGACGTGGCCGAGCACCCCGAGTTCGCCGACCGGCGCACCACGCGCACCGTCGACGGGCGCGAGGTGACCGGGTTCTTCGCCCAGGACTTCACGCTGGAGGAGATCCGGACCCTGCGCGCGGTGGAGCGCCTCAAGGACGTGCGCGCGGACAACGCCGTGATGGACGGGACCTACGGGATCCCGACCCTGGAAGAAGTTATCGAGCTGGCGCTGGCGCTGACCAAGGAGCTGGGCCGCCCGATCGGGATCTACCCCGAGACCAAGCACCCCGCCTACCACGAGGCGCAGGGCCTGGAGCTGGAGCCGGTGCTGATCGAGGCCCTGCGCGGGGCGGGGCTGACGGGCCCGGAGCCGCTGGTGCCGGTGTTCCTCCAGTCCTTCGAGGCCGAGAGCCTGCGCAAGCTGGCCGTGACGGAGCTCCCGCTGGTCTACCTCATGGGCGCCGAGGAGCACTGGCTGCACCACACGACGCCGGACGGCCTGGCCGAGGTGGCGACGTTCGCGCACGCCATCGGCCCGGCCAAGAGCCTGGTCGTGCCCGTCGAGGACGGGGTGCCCGGGGAGCCGACCGACCTGGTGGAGAACGCGCACGCGGCCGGGCTCCTGGTGCACCCGTACACGTTCCGCAGCGAGAACCACTTCCTCCCCGCGGAGTTGAGGTCGGAAGGCGGGCCGGGCGACTACGGGTCCTTCGCCGCCGAGTACGAGGCCTTCTTCGAGGCCGGGGTGGACGGCGTGTTCACCGACTTCTCCCGGCACGCCTTCCTGGCGCGCGAGCACTTCCTGGACCCGCAGCCCGAGGGGTAGGGGGTAGGGGTCAGCCCCGTCGGGCCAGCAAGACGATCGCGACGATGACCAGTGCGGCGACCGCGCCGCCGCCCACGATGAAGGGCAGCGCCCCGCGCGTCTCGGGCTCGACGGTCCCGCCCTCCCCCCCGGGCGACTCCTGCGCGGCGACCTCCCGCACCGGGGGCTCCTCGGCGAGGTAGCGGTCCTCCAGGGGAATCCGCCAGACCGGTGCCCCGGGCCCCTCGGTCCCGGCCATGAGGGCGGTGCCGTCGGGGGTGAAGGCGACGGCCTCGCCCTGGTCGGACTCGGGCAGGTCGAAGGCGCCCAGGGAGGATCCGGGCACCCCCTCGGTGGCGTCGTAGACCGTGGCCCCCCAGTAGGTGCGGACCACGTAGCGGCTGCCGTCCGGGCTGAAGGCGGCGTCGGTGGCGAACAGGGGCGCGGAGTCGATCCGCTCCAGGACGTGCCCGGCCCCGGGTTCGAGGTCCTCCGGCGCCGCGTACAGGCCGCCGGAGAACTCCTTGGAGACCACGTACATCCGGCCGTCGCGGGGGTCGACCATCAGCGACTCGGCGTCGCGTCCCCCGTCCTCGTAGGTGAAGGTGAACACCTGCGGGTCGACCGCCGTGTCGGCGAGTACCTCGGGTTCGGGGAAGCGGTGGACGCTGACGTCGGGCCAGCCCCCGTTGAAGTTGTCGCCGATGTCGGCCACCAGGACCGACGGCGTCCCGTCTGGAGCCTCGGCGACCGTGATCGCCTCCCAGTCGCGGCGGTCCAGGTTCAGCGTGACCGTGGCGAGCGTGCGGCCCTCCTCGTCGACCGCGTACACCTCGTTCAGGTGCTCACCGCTGTCGTTGTGGGTCCACCACACGCCTTCGTGCAGCAGGGAGGGGGCGATTCCGCTGGATTCGGAGATCTTCGGGTCCTGGAACTCGAAGGCGATCTCGGAGCCCTCGGGCCCCTCGCCTCCGCGGGGGTAGTCGACACCACCGGTGCCGGGGTCGCTCGGGTCCTCGGGGAAGGCCAGGGCAGGGGCGGCCGGGAGGGTCGCGAAGAGGGCTGCGGCGGCAAGAACGAGCGGAGTTCTCATGACCGACATCCTGCCAGGGAACGCCACGGATGGCTTGTACCCGTGCGGTAACGGGCACATTGGGCTTACGGAGCGCCGTTAGGAGGGCACCCATGAGGATCGTCGCCTGTCTCAACGGGGACCGCCGCCCCGGAGCGCACCCCGCCCTGCCCGTGTCCGTCGACCAGGTGGTGGCGGACGCGCACGCGGTGGTGGCGGCGGGCGCGACCGAGCTGCACCTGCATCCGCGCGACCCCACCGGGGCCGAGTCGCTGGCGCCCCAGGTGGTGGGCCCGCTCATGGAGCGGCTGCGCGCCGACGGGCCGCGGGTGCCGGTGTCGCTGACCACGTCGCTGTCGGCGGAGTCCGATCCGTGGCGGCGCTACGACCTGGTGCAGCGCTGGGCCTCGTCGGCGCTGCCGGACTCGGTCACCGTGAACCTGCACGAGGCGGGCTCGGTGGATCTGGCGCACCTGCTGGAGGACCGCAGGATCGGGGTGGAGGCCGGGGTGTGGACGGTGGAGGCCGCGCGCATCCTCGTCGCCACGAAGCTTCGGGTGGCGGCGGTCCTGGTGGAGCCCACGCAGGTCGCGGTGGAGGACGCCCGGCGCAACGCCGAGGCGATCTGCTCCCTGCTGGACCGGGCGGGGGCGAACCAGCCGCGCCTGCTGCACGGGGCCGACGCGACGGCCTGGCCGATCCTGGAGTCGGCGGTGGCCTCGGGCTACGACATCCGGATGGGGCTGGAGGACACCATGCGGCTGCCCGGCGGCGGGGAGGCGCACGACAACGCGGACCTGATCACGCGCGCGGTGAGCCTGGCCGCCGCCTCCGCGTGACCGGGCGGTCAGCCGACGAGGGCGCCCAGGAGCACGAGGAGCATGATGCCTCCCAGAACCACGGGCAGCAGCCAGCGCTGCTTGCGGTTGTTGGTGAGCATGCTCATGACGCGCTCCGCTCAGGAGGTCGGGTGGGGTCCGCCTCCCAGCCTAACTCCCAGGTCCGGACAGTTCGGTAGCGGTCCTCCCGCTCCGGCCTGCTCTCCACCAGGTGCGCCTCGCGGACCCGCCACCTGCGGCCGGGCAGTGCGCCCAGCGCGTCGGCGGTTCCGGTGAGGTCGCGCGCGGGACGGCTGCGGGCCACCGTGATGTGCGGCACGTAGGCCCGGTGTTCGACGGGCACGCCGACCCCCGCGGCGGCGGCGCGCAGTCCGTCGGCGAGGGCGCGCAGGGACGCGGTGTCGCCGCCGAGCCCGGCCCAGAGCACGGAGGCGCGGCGGAGGTCGCCGGGGAAGGAGCCCCAGCCCTCGGCGGTGATGCGGAAGGGCCGGTGCGCGCGGGCCTCCCGGCCGAGGGCGTCGTCGAGCGCGGGCAGGAGGGCCTCGTCCACCTCGCCGAGGAAGACCAGGGTGAGGTGCCACTCGCCGGGATCGGCCCAGCGCAGGCCGGGGGTGTGGCCGCGGCCCCGGTCGACGGCCCGGCGCAGCGCGTGCGCCGTGTCGGGGGGCGGGTCCAGTGCCGCGAACAGTCTCATGGCCCCCATTCTGCCCGGGGGCCACGGTCCGCCGGGGGTCTGCGGGCCCGTTCCACGAGGGTCGGCCGGAGCCGCGCCGGGCCCGCCGGTCCGGCGGCGGTGACACGGGCTCCGAAGAGCAGGGACGGCCGTCCCGGTCGTGCCCCGAGGACGGCGGGGCACGACCGGGAGTCTCAGGCGCGGGTGACCGTGTCCGGCCGGGTCCCGTCCTCGTCCGGGACGAGGCGGACCCGGGTGGAGCCGTCCGGGAGGCGCTCGGCGTCCACCCGCTCGCGCTCCGCCTCCGGAGCCTCCTCGCGCTCGCTCGCGTTCTCCGCGGTCCCCTCCTCGGCGGCCTCCGCGTCCGCGGAGGGACGCCGCCCCGGGAGCACGTCGCGCGGGCGCACGCCCTTGGCCCGGAAGAGCAGGGCGGAGATGACCGTGACGACCACGAGGGTCACCGCGCCGCCGATGACCAGGCTCGTCTCCGGGCCGAAGGCGTCGGCGAGCAGGCCCACCACGGGCGCGCCGATGGGCGCCACACCCATGAACACCAGCAGGAACATGCTCATGACGCGCCCGCGCATCCGCGGGTCCACGCTGAGCTGGAAGGTGGCGTTGAGCGTGGTCACGTACGTCATGAAGGCCACGCCCATGGGCACCAGCACCAGGACGAACGGCACGTAGCCGGGCATGAGCCCCGCGACGACCTGGAGCGCGCCGAAGGCCAGCGACCCGATCAGCACCAGCCGCAGCCGGGGCCGGTCGCGGCGGGCGGCCAGCAGGGCCCCGGCGAGGGCGCCGACGGCCAGGAAGGCCGCGGCCACGCCGAACGCGTCGGCCCCGGCCTCGAACACGTTGTTGACCATCAGCGCGATCTGGTTCTGGCTGTTGGCGCCGAAGAACTGCGTGGCGGCGGCCAGCACCAGCAGCAGGACCAGGTCGCGCCTGCCGCCGATGTAGCGCAGCCCCTCCCGGATCTGCCCCTTGCCCCGGGCCACCCGCTCGGTGGGGTTGAGCTCGGAGGTGCGGATCATCGTCAGCGCGAGGATGGTGAACCCGAACGACGCGCCGTTGATGAGGAAGACCGGTCCGCTGCCGATGACGGCGATGAGCAGACCGGCGACGGCCGGACCGGTCACCCGGCCGAGCTGGAAGCTGGCGCTGTTGAGCGCGATGGCGTTGGACAGGTGCTCCCGGTCGACCATCTCCGGGACGAAGGCCTGCCGCCCGGGGTTGTCGAGCACGGTGATCAGGCCGAGCCCGAAGGCGAACAGGTACACGTGCCAGACCTGGGCGGCCCCCGCGGTGGCCAGGATTCCGAGGCCGACCGCGAGCACGCCCATGGCGGCCTGGGTGCACACCAGCAGCCTGCGCTTGTCCAGCCGGTCGACCAGTGCCCCGCCCCACAGCCCGAAGAGGAGCAGCGGCAGGAACTGGAGGGCGGTGGTCATGCCGAGCGCGATGCCGCTGCCCCCGCTGAGCTGGAGGACCAGCCAGTCCTGCGCGATGCGCTGCATCCACGTGCCGGGGTTGGACAGCAGCTGGCCCAGGGCGTACAGCCGGTAGTTGCGGTTGGCCAGGGACCGGAACATGGCGATACGCCGCATCAGTCCCTCCCCGCGAGCGCGTGGGGAGGGACTGATGCGGCCATCGGCGGTCGGCTTCGATCCCGGCCGGGTGGACAAAGCGGGCAAATAAGTAAACGGTGTTGACTCATCACTGGAGTCAACACCGTCCACCGCCGCCGGAATTCCCGGACGGCCGGAAAGCCGTGCCTCAGCTGATCAGGGCGTTGATCGGCGCCTCGGCGAAGTGGACCAGGAAGACCAGCGAGATCAGCCACAGCAGCGGGTGGACCCGGCGCCCCTTGCCCGTGACCAGGCTGACGAAGGCGTAGGTCAGCAGGCCGAACCCGATGCCGTTGGCGATCGAGTAGGTGAAGGGCATCATGATGATCGCCATGAAGGACCCCAGGCCCAGCGCCGGGTCCGTGAAGTCGATGTTGACGACCTGGACCATCATCATGAACCCCACGATCACCAGCACCGGCGTGGCGGCCTCGAAGGGCACCAGGTTCACCAGCGGGGTGAACAGGGTGGCCAGCATCATCAGGACGCCGGTGACGATCGGCGCGATGCCGGTGCGGGCGCCCTCGCCGACGCCCGCGGCCGACTCGGCGTAGATGGTGGCGACCGAGGCCGAGCCCAGACCGCCCAGGACCGTGCCGATGGAGTCGGCGGCCAGCACCTCGCGGGAGCCCCGGATGTTGCCGTCCTCGTCGGCCAGGTCGCCCTGGTGGGCGACGCCGACCATGGTGCCCATGGTGTCGAAGAAGTCGGCGAGCAGCAGCGTGAAGATCAGCATGACCACGGTGGCGATGCCGATGTCGGCCCAGCGGGAGAACACGTCGAGACCGCCGTCGGCGAACATGCCGACGAGTGAGAAGTCGGGGACCGCCACCACTCCCCCGCCGGTGGACAGGGTCGGGACCGTCAGGCTCCAGCCGAGGCGGTTGTCGCCGCCGCCGAACAGCGACTCCACGAGGAGGGCGACGGCCGTGGAGACGATGATGCCGATGAGCATCGAGCCCGGCACCTTGCGCACGTACAGCGCGACGGTGATCAGCAGGCCGATGACGAAGATCAGGATCGGCCAGCCCTGGAGGCCGCCGTTGCCGAGCTGGACGGGGGTGCCCTCACCGGCCTGCACGAAACCGGCGTTGACCAGGCCGACCAGGGCCAGGAAGAGGCCCACTCCGACGGCGATGGCGACCTTGAGGCCGGGCGGGATGGCGGCGAAGACCGCGGTGCGGAACCCGGTGAGCACCAGGATCAGCAGCAGCACGCCCTCGATGATGATCAGCAGGAAGACGTCGGACCAGGGCATGACCGGCGCGATGCCGTAGGCGACGACGGCGTTGAGCCCCATGCCCGCCGCGATCGCGAAGGGGTAGCGGCTGACCACGCCCATGAGCACGCAGGAGATCGCGGCGACCAGGGCGGTGACGGCGGCCACCTGGGGGATGCCCAGGGTCTCTCCGTTGACGTCCTCGGCCGTACCGATGATCAGCGGGTTGAGGACGACGATGTAGGCCATGGCGAAGAAGGTCGCCAGACCGCCCCGCACCTCGGTGCCGAAGGTGGACCCGCGCTCGGAGACGCGGAAGTAGCGGTCGAGGCGGCCCGACGACGTCTTGCCGGTGCCGCTGGGGGATGGACTTGGAGTTTTCACGTCGTCAGCCTGACCTGGTCGTACTTACTGGACAAGAAGGATTCTGCGTCAGATTAGTTGCATGTTCACACAACACCGACCACGCGTTTCCCTGGTTTTTCGTAGGAAAGACCATAGGGCCGGAGGATCGGCTTTTCGGGTGTGACGAATCCGTCCCCGCGCGGCGGGGCCGACCGGGGCGCGCCCGCCCCCTCGCCGGTGTGCGCGCCGCCTCCCCCGTGCGCACCGCCTTCCCCGTGCGTGCAGACCCCGCCCCGCGGTGAGCGGATAGCCTGGAACCGTGCGCAAACCTCGTCAGCCCGACCCGGACGTCCACGAGAGCGACTACCGCGTGCCCGCCGCGATCGGCACCCTGGCGTGGACGGTGGCGCTCGTGGTCCTCATCGCCATGGGCGACGGGCTGCCCGCGTCCGAGCGCTGGTGGATCGGCGTCTGCGTGACCGGCATCGTGCTGGGCGTGTTCGGGTTCCTGTACATACCCCATCTGCTGCGCAGGCGCTCCGACGCCGCCGACCGCCGGGCCGACCACTCCTGACCAGCCCCGGGCACCCCCGGCGGGGCACCGCGGTTCTGCCCGATAATGGGCGGGTGTCTGAGACGAGATTTCCGCGCGGTCTGGCCGAGCGACTCCGCGGCATCCTCATCGACGCCGACTACACCGTGTCCGGCGTCCGCGACCGCCTCGGCGACGCCGCCGCGCGCGCACTGGCCCGCGAGGAGCTGGTGCCCGCCCTGCGTGCCACCGGCGGCGACGAACGGCTCGGGCTGCTGCTGCGCCTGTGGTGGCTGCGGTCGTCCATCCCCGCGCGCGCCGCGCGTTCGATCCTGCCCGTGGACGAGCTGGCCGAGGCCGGGCTGGTCACCGTGGAGGAGGGCGGTAGCGGGCCCGTCGTGCGCGCCCTGGTGCACCTGGGCCCCTGGGAGCTGGAGGACGGCAGGCCCGGGTTCGTGGTCTCCGACCCCAAGGTGCGCCCCGGCAGCGGAGCGGTCCCCTCCCCCGACCACGTGGTGGGCGCGGGCGGCGCCTCCTCGACCCTGTCCCAGCTGATCGTGGACGGACCGGTGGAGCGCGCCCTGGACGTGGGCACCGGCTGCGGGGTGCAGGCCCTGCACCTGGCCTCGCGGGCGCGCGAGGTGGTGGGCACCGACCTCAACCCGCGCGCCGTGCGCCTGGCCGGGATCAGCCTGGCCCTGTCCGGGGTCACCGACGCCCGCCTGGAGCAGGGTTCGCTGTACGAGCCGGTCCGGGGTGAGCGCTTCGACCTGATCGTGTCCAACCCGCCGTTCGTGATCACCCCCGACTCCTCCCGGTACACCTACCGCGAGTCGGACCTGCCCGGCGACACCGTGTGCGCCGAGCTGGTCCGGCAGGCCCCGGCGCACCTGACCGAGGGCGGCTGGTGCCAGATCCTGGCGAACTGGGTGCACCGCGACGGCGACGACTGGGAGGACCGGGTCGGCGGCTGGGTGACCGGGACCGGGTGCTCGGGCTGGGTGGTCCAGCGCGACGTGCAGGACCCCGCCGAGTACGTGGAGCTGTGGCTGCGCGACTCCTGCGAGCACGGCACCCCCGAGTACACCCGCCGCTACGACGCCTGGCTCGACTACTTCGAGCGCGAGGGCATCAAGGGCATCGGGTTCGGGTGGATCTGCCTGCGCAACGACGTCGCCCAGGACGCGACCGTGCGCGTGGAGGAGCTGCGGCACGAGATCGAGCGGCCCGTGGGCCCCTACCTGCCCGACGTGGTGGACGGGGCGATGACCGCGCTGCGCCTGACCGACGCCGCGCTGCTGTCCGCGCACGTGGCGCTCGCGCCGGGCGTGGTGGAGGAGAGGGTGGGCCGCCCCGGCGCGCCGGACCCGGAGAAGATCCTGCTGCGCCAGCGCGACGGCCTGCGGCGCGTGGCCCGCGTGGGGACGGTGGAGGCCGCCCTGGCGGGGGTGTGCGACGGCACCATGCCGGTGGGCCCGCTGCTGGACGTCATCGCCGAGCTGATCGGCGAGGACCCCGCGCTGGTGCGCGAGCGCACTCCCGACGCGCTGCGCACCCTCATCGCGGAGGGGTTCTTCCGGGTGGCCCGCTGACCGGGGCCGCCCGGGCGGGCGGCCCCGGCGGGCTCAGGCGGCGACGGTCCCGGCGGGCCCAAGCTCCGGGCGCCCCGGCGGGCTCAGGCCCCGGGCTCGGCCGTGAAGAAGGCCACGGTCCGCTCCGCCGAGGCCCGGGCCTCCTCCGGGTCGGCGCCCGCGGCGGCGTGCGCCTCGCCCCACAGGCGTCCGCTCAGCTCCATGAACCGGCGGGCCTCCTCCGTCCTGTCCCAGCCCTCCGTCTCCGAAGTCACGTCGGCCCCCGAGACCAGGTACGGGCCCAGGCCGAGGAGCCCCATCTCCCAGCCGATACCGGTGGCGCCGGGGCCGTACTGGGCCCAGAAGTCGTTGATCGGCGCGAAGTGGGTCAGCGCGAAACGGGTCCGCCCGTCCGACAGCGCGGTCAGCCTGACCTCCACGTCGCTACTCTCCCCGCCGTACTCCCACGTCAGGCGGAAGGAGTTCGGCGGGTCGCACGAGAGCACCCGGCCCCCGGCGTTGCCCTCAAGCTGGTAGGTGCCGCCATCGCGCAGGTCGCCCGTGACCGGCATGAACCACCGGGGGATGCGCTCGATGTTGGTGCAGGCGTCCCACAGGTCCCCGATCGGCGCGTCGTAGTCCCGGGTCAGCGTGACGGCGGCGTCGCCTCCGGTGCCGTCGAGTTCGACCGTGCGGCCGACCGCGTCGATCTGCTTGCGAACGTCCATGGTGTGCTCCCCTTGCTAGCGGTCCCGCCCCTCGTCGGCGGGCCCTCGGCGTTGGCGCCTTCCCCGGGCCAGCTCGGTCTCCAGTGCCATCAGGTGCGGCTCCCAGCGGGCGGCGAAGCGCCGCAGCCAGGCGTCCACGTCGCGCAGCGGCGAGGGGTCGACGGTGTAGAGCCTGCGGGTGCCCTCCCTGCGCACGGTGGCGAAGCCGTTCTCCCGGAGCACGCGCAGGTGCTGGGAGACGGCGGGCTGTGAGATGCCGAACTCGGCCCGTACGACCTCGGTCAGCTCGCCGGAGGAGTGCTCACCCTCGTTGAGCAGCTCCAGCAGGCGGCGTCGGACGGGGTCCCCGAGGACGTCGAAGGCGTGCATGACCTCACCATATAAGTAATTACGTATATAAGCCAGTATTGATATTTCAATGCGCTAGCGTTCTCCCATGGTCCGAATCGAGGAACTCGTCCACTACCCGGTCAAGGGATGCGCGGGCACGTCCGTGCGGACCGCCGAGATGACGTCCGCCGGTATCAGGCACGATCGCACGTTCATGGTGGTCGACGACGCCGGGGGCTTCCGCAGCCAGCGCAACGACCCCCGCATGGCGCTCGTCCGCGCGGGGATCAGCGCGGACGGCGCGCGCCTGGACCTGGGATGGGGCACCGGCCCGGGGGCGGACGGGTTCGCGCCCCTGGAGGTCGAGGTCGACCCCGGGGGCCCGCGCCTGGACGTGACCGTGCACCGGCAGCCGTTCGTCGGCGTGGACCAGGGCCGCGAGGCCGCGGAGTGGCTGTCGGAGGTGCTCGGCGCGCCCAGCCGCCTGGTGCGGGTGCCCGACGACCACGACCGCCGTGTGGGCGGGCTGACCCCGGGCACCAGCGCGTTCGCGGACAGCACCGCGGTGCTGATGGCGTCGCTGGCCTCCCTCGACCTGCTCAGCGAGCGCATCCTCGCCCGGGGCGCCGAACCCGTGCCGATGAACCGCTTCCGGCCCAACGTCGTGGTGTCGGGCTGGGCCGAGCCGCACACCGAGGACCGCGTCCGCGCCCTGCGCCTGGGCACCGCGGAGCTGGGCTTCGCCAAGGTGTGCGTCCGCTGCGTGGCCACGACGGTCGACCAGGCCCGGGGCGCCAAGGCGGGGCCCGAGCCGCTGCGCACCCTGGCGGACTACCGCCGGGCCCACGGCGGTGTGGCCTTCGGCGCCAAGTTCGCCGTCACCCGCACCGGAACGCTGGCCGTGGGCGACGAGGTGGAGGTGCTCGCCTGGGAGGACGCCCGGGACGGGGACGCGGACCTGGCGGGCGCCCCGGCCTGAACACCGTCCGCCGCACCCGCCGGGTGCGGCCGAGGGGCCCCGCGCCCCCGGAACCGGGGGCGCGTCCTCCGTCGTCGGGCCGGGACCGGAGACCGGTCGCGGCCTCCGGGCGCTCCCGCGGTCGCCGGAGAGGGCCTCAGTCGTCCAGGTCGGCCTCGGCCAGCAGCCGCGCCGCCGCCCCCGGCTCGCGCAGCGCGTCGGCCAGCACGTGCCTCCTGGACCACTGCCCCGCGCGCCAGCACAGCGCCCGGGCCAGACCGTCCGTGGTCGAGGCGTGCGCCGAGCCGTCCGCGACGTACCACTCCACCTCCACACCGTCCACCGTGAGCGTCTGGTGGTGCAGGTAGGTGCGGTCGGGCTCCCCCGCCGGGTCGAGGAAGAGGTCCGCCTCGTCCGGCACCTGGCGCATCTGCCCCGCGGACCCGACCCTTCCCGTCACCGCCTCGCTGGCCAGGTCCAGGTCGAGCACGTCCGCCACGGCCTCGGCCGCCTCGGCCGGGGCGAGCACTAGGGCCCGCTCCTGCTCCTCCAGCAGCGGCAGCAGGTCCGGGGAGTCCACCACGACCGCGTCCTCGGCGTCGGCCACCACGGTCGACCCGCCCCGCACGGCCCGCACGCGGGAGGGCGGGGTGACCAGGTCGGCGTCCACCCCGGCCAGGGCGGCCCACACCCTGCGCAGCGACGCGCGGTCCACGTGCCGCTGGGGGTCGGCCAGCCGGGCGAGCAGGTCGTCCGCGCCGTCCGGGTCCGCCAGCACGTCCTCCAGGGTGGTGCGCACGCCCAGCGCGCGGGCGAACTCCGGGTCGACGTCGGCGCTCACCTCGTCGTACAGGCCCACCAGGGCGGGGTCGGCGTCCCCGAGCCGCAGCCCCGCGGGCGCGCTCCCGCCCAGCAGGGCCCGCGTGCGCAGCCACCAGGCGGTGTAGGAGGGCACGTCCGTCACGCGGCCGTCGGGCAGCAGCACGCGGGCGGGGGCGGTCACCGCCTCGCGCAGCGGCCCCTCGGCGAGCATGGCCAGGGCGCGGGGCCACTGCTCGTCGGCCACGTAGTCCAGGTCGGCGACGCACACCAGCTCGGGGACGACCGGCGGCAGCTCCGGGTCGCCCACGCGTTCGAGGACCTCGTCGGCCCAGTCCTCCAGGCCGTCCGGGCCCTCCTCCCCCGCCGCGCCGTCGAAGACGGAGGCCAGGTCCTCGCCCAGCGCGACCTCCTCGGCGCGGACCGCGGTCAGCTCCCACAGCGCGCCGACCGCGCGCAGGACCCCGGTCCCGTGGCGTTCCACCAGGTCCGGGTGCACGGTGCCGAAGGGGGCGTCGTCCACGAGGAGGTCGGCCAGGGGCGCTCCGGGCACGAGGAGCTCGGCGGCGACCGAGTAGCCGTCCTCGTCGTCGCGCAGGGCCAGCTCGGAGAGCCAGGGCACGTCGGCGGAGCTGATCCCCGAGGCGGCGACCAGGCCGAGCACGGCCTCGGCCACGGGTTCGGGGTCGTCGGCGTCCAGGGAGGCGCGGACGGCGGCCTCGGTGCGTCCGTCGCGCAGCACGGTCGCGGCACTGGCCTCCACCGCGCCCAGGCGGTTGAGGAGGGGGTGGACGGCCCCGGGGTGCACGACGCGCACGCCCAGGGCGGCCAGGGCGTCCAGGGGACCGCGCTCGCCCCGGTCGCCCCCGTCTCCTTGTCCGTCCCAGGTGTCCTGGCCGCTCCGGTCGTCCCGGCTGCCCCAGCCGTCACGCTCGTCACCGCGCGCGCCGTCGGCCCCCGCCCAGTCCTCGGAGGGCACCAGCAGCGAACGGGGGCCGCGCACGAGCCTGCCGTCGGCCAGCGGGACGGGCAGGGCGCCGAGTTCGCCCAGGTCGGCGCCGCCCCTGCCCGCCCGGTCCAGGGCGGCGTAGAGCGCGGCCCACCAGTGCGGGGGCCGGTCGGTGTCGGCGAGCAGGTCGGCGACGTCGGCCAGCCCGAGGCGGTGCACGCGCAGGGCGGCCAGCGCCGGGTGGCGCGGGCTCCAGCCCCCGGGCAGCAGCGGGGGGACGAGCTCGGACAGGACGCGGACGAGGTCGGCGGCCGGGCCGTCGGTCCCGCCCGGTCCCCCGGTGTCGAGGAGTACCGCGTCGCGCGGGGCGACGGGCGCACCGGCCGCCGTCACCAGGAACGGGGTGTCCTGGAGGGGCTCGGCCACGCGGGCGCGGAAGACGGCGTCGACGGCGCCGCCGCCCACACGGGTTCCGGGCACCAGGTCGAGCGACGCCCGGGGGTCGAAGCGCCGCAGCAGGGCGCAGTAGGCCTCGGCGGCCTCCATGAGCAGCAGGTCGGTGGCGGCCCCGGGCTGGACCGCGCGCCGGTCGCTGCCCAGCGGGAAGGTGCCGATGAGGACGGCGGGCAGGTCGAGTCCGGTGTCGGTGGGCGTGGGCGCGTGGACCACGGGTTCGACGTCGGCGGGCAGGGCGGCGACCGCGCCGTCCTCGTCCACGGGGACCGCCCAGGTCAGCGACCACGACGTGCGGTCGCGTTCCTCGGTGGGCCGGTCGGCGAGCAGGGCGGGGTCGAAGGAGCCCGAGCGTTCGAGGGTCCGCCAGAGGGTGGTCCGGGTGCCGTCGCCGTCCAGGTGCGCGGTGACCAGGTCTGCCGTTCCGGCGGCCTCCTCGCGGGTGAGGACGCGTTCGGCACCCTCGACGTCCACGCGCACCTCGACCAGGCCGGGCAGGGCGAGCAGGAGCGCCTCGCCGGTCCGGTCCAGGAGTTCGCGCACCCGGTCACGCGCGCGGTCGTCGCGCAGCACGAGGGTGACGACGGTGTCGTAGCCCCCGGAGTTCTCTCCCGTCCCGGGAACCTCGGAGGTCCCACGGCGGGCGGCCTCGGCGGGGAAGGGCAGGCGCAGCATGGGCACGTGTCCGGAACGGTGCTCCACCTCCTGTGCGAGGCCGCCGTGGGCGCCTTCGCCGCCCAGCAGGTCCGTGACGGCGGCGCGGGCGGCCTCGGCGCTGAAGCGGACGGCCGAGCCGCCGGAGTCGACGGTGACGTCGTCGCTGAGCGCCGCCACCGCGGAGAAGCCCACGCCGAAGCGTCCGGCCGAGCCCTGATCGCCGCGCTTGGTGGAGGCGCGCAGCGTGGCCAGCGACTCCACGCCCTCGGCGGTCAGGTGGGCGCCGGTGTTGGCGGCGGTCAGGCGTTGGCCGGTCAGCGCCAGGCGCAGTCGTCCCGGGACGCCCGCGCGGCGGGCTGCGTCGGCGGCGTTCTGGGCCAGTTCGACCACGACCCGGTCGCGGTAGCCGCCGAGCGCGAAGTCCTCCTCCGCGTTGGCGTCCTCACGGAAGCGCGCGGGAGCGTCGGCCCACGCGGCGAGGACGCGTCGGCGCAGCTCGGCGGTGTTGTAGGGATCGGCCACCGAAGCGGTCAGCGGCTCGGCCATGGCGGTTTCCTCCTGCGCTGCGGGCACGCCCGGCACGGTGCACCCGGGGCGGGATCGGATGCGGTAAACCGACCCTAGCCCACCGGGGCGGAGGGCCGGGGCCGGACCGTGCGGCGCGGCGGCACGGCGGCAGGAGGAGGCGGGTTCCGGTCCGGACGGCTCCGGGGCGCGGCGGCCCCGGACACAGCGGCGTACACCGGTGCCGGACGGCACAGGCGCACGCCGACGTCGAACGGTGTCGGCGTGCGCCCGCGTCAGGCAGCGTCGGCGTACGCCCGCGTCAGGCAGCGTCGGCGTACGCCCGCGTCAAACAGCGTCGGCGCGCGTCCGCGTCAAACAGCGTCGGCGCGCGTCCGCGTCAAGAATCGGAGGAGACCAGTTCCAGCTCGGCGGTGTCGTCGAAGACGATGTGGTCGTAGCCCATCTCGTCCACGACGGGCTTGACCGGATCGTTGCGCGTCTCGGGGCGGCGCACCTCGGAGTGGGCTCCGCAGCCGTGGTCCATCGAGACCACGCGGCCGTCGTCGGGGGCGTACTCGTTGGTGCACACACCGAACATCTGGCGCAGCTCACCGGCGAGCGGGGTCATGAAACCGCAGGTCAGGCAGCGCGCGGGCGCGGCAGTCGCGATCGGGCTGCGCGGGCCGCCCTCGCCGTTGTACCAGCGCTCGGCGGCCTGCTCGCGTCCGAACTCCGAGAGCACCTGGCGTCGGCCCAGGCCCAGCTCCCAGATCGCCTGCCGGTCCTCGCCCTCGGCGTCCAGCTCGCTGTCGGGCACCTGGGCGTAGCCGGGGACGAGCCGTTCGTCGTCGTCCTCGGCGGGCAGCAGGTCGCCCACGCCGAGGTCGCCGGGGCGCAGCCGTTCCTTCCAGGGCACCCACTCGGGCGGGGCCAGGGCGTCTTCACCGGGCAGCAGAACGACCTCGTTCACCGTGACCTGTTTGGCGCGCGAGGCGCGGACCACGGTGACGGCGTAGTTCCACCCCGGGTAGGCGGGGTCCAGGCAGGTGAAGAGGTGAGTGACCAGGCGGGTGTCCTCGACCTGGGGGGCGAGGTGCTCACCCACCCACTCGGGTCGCCCGACCTCGGCGGCCACCGAGCGAGCCAGCTCCACCGCCTCGATACATGCCTTGTCCGGTACAGGAGAACGTCGAGTAGGGCTCACGCCCCCATTCTCACTGATCGCGAGCACCGATTTGACCATAACGAGGGTCAAGGTTCGCCCGATACATCCTCCGGAACCCGTCTCGGGCCCGTGACCACCCGGGCACCGGAGGCGCCGGACCGGGCCGGGGCGGACCGGAGCGGGCCCGGGTCCCGGAGGGGACGGGTTCCGCGGCCCCGCCCCCGGGCGCCCCGTCCCCGCGCCCGGGGGCGCGGCGGCCGCTCAGGCCTCCAGGTCGTCGGCGACCACGCGCAGCACGGAGGCGATCCTGGCCGCCTCGCGGCGTTCGGGGTGGCGTCCCCGGCGGTAGCCGTTGGACAGACCCTCCAGCAGCTTGATGAGGTCCTCGGTGATCACCACCATCTCGTCCGGCTTCTTGCGCCGCGCCCGGGCGACCGAGTGCTGGTCCTCCAGGAGCTTGACCTGGAGTGCCTGGGCGCCCCTGCGGCCCTCGGCCACGCCGAACTCGACCTTCTGGCCGGGTCGCAGCGACGTGGTTCCCGGAGGGAGCGAGGAGGAGTGCACGAAGACCTCACCGCCGTCGTCGCGGGTGAGGAAACCGAATCCCTTGTCGCCGTCGTACCACTTGACCTTGCCGGTGGGCACCTGGGGACCTCATGCTTTCGCTGGCGGGCGTGCCGGGAACGGGTCGCGGGCGGGCGCGGTGGGGTCCGCGCCGTCCGCACGTTGCCGGGACACCCCTGGTTCTTCCACGGGTGCCTCCAAAGTAATGCCCGGGGACTCACCGGCGCGAGGGCATAAACGGCCGCCGGTTCCCACGCGTCCGGCGGGGCGGGGCCTCCCGGACGCGGGGCGGGCCCGGACACGTCGAGGAGGCCCGGATGCGGATCATCCGGGCCTCGCGGCGCCGACGGCGGCCCCTCACCGCTGGGTGCGGAGTGTGGGACGGGACTCGGCGGAGACACGGGCCGCCCCGGCTGCTGTGGCGACCGGGCTGGAGGCCGGGTCGCCGGTACTGACGCGACCGCCTGCAGCGAAAGAGGCGGTGTACCGACATGACTACCCGAATCCGTGTGTTCGGACGCGCGGTAACGGGCCGACCGGAAAAGGTTATTCCCCAGCGTTTGCCAAGCAATGACCAGCGGGAGCAGGCCGTTGAACTGGGAGAACACCGAACGCGCCCCGACACGGCGCACGGCCGCGCGCACGTGCTCAGCGCGGCGCCGCGTCCCGCGCGGACGGCGTCGGGCGCGGGAGCCGGGAGTAGAGGTAGACCGCGCACACCAGGGACGCCACGCCGAGGCCGATGACCCCGGTGGAGGTCAGGGACTCCTGGACGTACTCGTCGACGAACTCGGCCTCGCCGCTCCACAGGGCCATGCCGAGCGCGCAGGAGAACAGCGGCAGTCCCACGCCGATCCACTTGTCCCGGGCGGGCCACACCTGGCTGAGCAGGATCAGGGCCGCCCCCAGGACCCACAGGAAGGCCAGGTCCCACCACCAGGGCGCGGCCAGCAGCAGCAGGAGCAGGGCCGCGGCCTCGGGCGGGTGGCGGCGCAGCACCGCCACCGGCCCGGACCGGTCGGCCCGGCCGCCGGGTCCGGGCCGGTCGCCGCGGTCCGCGCGGCGGCCCCGGACGCGCATCTCCGTCTGGCCGGGCCCCTCCAGCAGGGACCTGAGCCCGCGGTCGGGGCCGCCCCGCCAGGGCGGCGGCGGCCGGTCGGCGTGGCGCGGCCTGGAGGGGATCAGCTCGTCGTCCTCGACGTCGAGGTCGCGGCCGTCGAGATCGCGTGCCACCAGGTCCCGGGGCGTGCCCAGACCCCTGAGGATGCCCCGGACGGTGTCCGCGTCGTCTCCCGCGGCGGCGCGGCGCGCATCGATGCGCGAGCGCACTCCGGCGAGGTAGGCGGTGCGTTCCTGCGCGGTCATGCGACCGTACAGCTCCAGGCCGACCTCGGACAGATAGTCCAGTACCAGTTGTTCCGAGCGCTGGGTCATGTCCCCATACTGGCTCAGGTCGACCTGGCTTTTAAGCCCTACTTCCCAGTTTCGGTCACCGGATTTCCCTCGGATACGGTCTACGACGGTGTGACGGAGGCAGTCGCGGAAGCCACAGGGGAAGGACGCGAACACCGGGGCCCTGATCGCTTAGCGTTGAACCGATGAGCGACAACGCACCGCCCGACGGGCGCGGACCGGGCACGGGGAACCGCACGGCCCCCGCGTCGGGCCGTCCCCCCACGTTCACCTCCTGGCTGCGCGGCCGGTCGGACGACGCACTCGTCGCCCTGCTGCGCGCCCGCCCGGACCTGGCCCAGCCCGTCCCCGCCGACATCGGCGCGCTCGCCTCACGGGCCACCACCCGCAACACCGTTCTGCGGGTCCTGGAACGGCTGGACCGGTTCACGCTCCAGGTGCTGGAGTCGGTGGTGGCGCTCGGTGACGACCGGTTGTCCGAGCCGGTGGGGGTGTCCGCCGCCGAACTGGCCGACGCGCTCGGACCGGTGGGCGGCCGCGGGGCCGACCGGGCGGACGGGACGGCGGACCCCGCGGACGGCGTCACTGTCGGCGGACGGGCCGCGAAGGCGGCCGACGGCGCGGGCCCCGCCGCGAGCCCGGGCGGCGGTCCCGCCGACGCCCGCGCCGGTGCTCCGGAGCACGACACGGTGGACGGTCCGGTCGGCGAGGCCCTGGACACCCTGCTGCGCCTGGCCCTGGTCTGGCCCGACCGGGGGCGGCTGCGCCCCGTCCAGGTGCTGCGCGACCTGCTCCCCCGGCCCGCCCAGCTCGGCCCGCCCTCGCGCGTGCTGCTCGCCGCGCTGCCGCACGGCGCCGTCAGGAGGCTCGCCGACGACCTCGCGCCGGACGGCGGCGGGGACGCCCCCGTCGAGGCGGTGGCCGCCGTGCTGTCCGACCCGCCCGGCCCGGTCGGCGACCAGGCCCGGCGGCTGCTGGACAGCATGGCGTGGGGGCCGCCGCACGGGACCGTCTCCGACGCCCGCCGCGAGGTCACCCTGGCCACCGCCGCCTCCCCGGTCGAGGAACTGATCGCCCGAGCCCTCCTGCTGCCGAGCGGCGACGACACCCTCACCCTGCCGCGCGAGGTGGGGCTGCACCTGCGTTCGGGGCGGCTGTTCCGCGAGGTCACCACCGCGCCGCCGCCCTTCGAGGGGACCGCGCACTCGGCCGAAGCCGTGGCACGGGCGGCCGCCGGGCAGGCCTTCACGGTGCTGCGGGCCGTCGAGGAACTCCTGGAGCACTGGTCGGAGGACCCGGCCGCGGTGCTGCGCAACGGCGGTCTGGGCGTGCGCGACCTGCGCCGCGCCGCCCAGACGATGGACACCGACGAGCCCACCGCCGCCCTGTTCGTGGAGGTCGCGCACGCCGCCGGGCTGCTGGGCGCCGACGACCGGGTCGAGGGCGAGTGGCTGCCCACCCGCGAGTACGACCTGTGGCGGGAGCGCGCGCCCGCGCACCGGTGGCTGCGGCTGGCCTCCGCCTGGCTGGAGTCGGACCGCGTGGCGTCGCTGAGCGGGTCGCGCGACTCGGGCGGGCGGATGCGCAACGCGCTCGGCCCGGGCCTGGTCCGTCCGGCCGCGCCGCAGGCCCGCCGCGACCTGCTCACGGAGCTGGGCACCGCGGAACCGGGTCTGGCCCCGCTGCCGGACTCGCTGTCGGCGCGCCTGTCCTGGCGGCGCCCGCGCCGCCAGTCTCCGGTCTACGCCGAGCTGGTGCGGGCGGCGGCGGCCGAGGCGGCCGCGCTCGGCCTGACCGGGCGCGGCGCTCTGGCCGACCACGTCCGGCCGCTGCTGGACGGCGACGAGGAGGAGGCGGCGCGCGTCCTTGGCGGGGAGCTGCCCAAGCCGCTGGACTACGTGCTGGTGCAGGGCGACCTGACGGCCGTCGCGCCGGGACCCCTGGTGGCCGAACTGGCCCGTGAGCTGGCCCTGGTCGCCGACGTGGAGTCCACCGGCGGGGCCACGGTGTACCGGTTCACGGAGGGGTCGGTGCGGCGGGCGCTGGACGCCGGGCGGGGCGTCGCCGACATCACCGCCCTGCTCGAACGCCACTCGCGCACCCCGCTCCCCCAGGCCCTGCGGTACCTGGTGTCGGACGTGGGCCGGCGGCACGGACGGCTGCGCGCCGGTTCGGCGTCGAGCTACCTGCGCTGCGACGAGCCCGCGCTGCTGGAGGAGCTGGTCAGCGACCGGCGGGCCGACGACCTGGGGCTGCTGAGGCTGGCGCCGACCGTGGTGGCGAGCCGGTCCACCCGCGCGGCGCTGGTGGAGCGGCTGCGGCAGCTGGGGTACCACCCGGTGCCCGAGGGCGGTGACGGGGCGATGCGGCTGAGCCGCCCCGAGGTGCGCCGGGCCGACGCGGCGGACACGGCGCCCCCCGTCACGGACGGGTCGGTGACGTCGCGCGAGCTGGCGGCCGCGGCCGTGCGGGCGGTGCGTGCCGGGGACGAGGCCGCCACGGCGGCGCGCACACCGGTGCCGCTGCCCGAGAACGGCCCGCCGGGGTCGCGGTCGGCGGCGGTGCTGGAGGTGCTCGCGGGAGCCGCCAGGGACGGCCGGAGGGTGTGGATCGGCTACACCGACACCGACGGCCGACAGGTGAGCCGGATCGTGGAGCCGTCGGGTGTGGACGGGGGCTTCCTGACCGCCTACGACGCCACCCGGGCGGCGGTGCACCGCTTCGCCGTGCACCGGGTGACCGCCGTGGCCGAGCTGGACCCGGAACCGCGGGAGGAAGCGGGGCGGTAGGGGCGGGCGGAGCCGCGCCGGCCCGCCTGTCCGGGGACGGAACACGGCGGGAGGCCCCGCACCAGTCGGCCGACCCAAGGACGGGACACGGCGGCGGGAGGCCCCCGCGCGGGCGGACCGCGCCGTCCCGACGCCGTCGCCCCGGACGGCGACGGCGTCGGGGGCGCACCCGGGTTCCTCATGATCGGCCCGGAGGCGGAGGGCTAGTCTGGAACCGAGTTGGTCGACCCACCGACAGCGAGAGAACCCCCATGAGCAACGCATCGCTGCCCCCCGGGGCATCGTCCCCCCGTGAGCACGGACGCGACGACGACCGCGAGCGCCGCAGGGCCCGCACCCCCGAGCGCGGCGGGGGGCGCGGGGTCGGGAGCGACCGCCGCGACGACCGCGAGGACCGCGACGACGAGCGCGACGGACCCGACGCACGCCGGACGGCGATCGGGGCCAGCAGTTCGACGATGGCGCTGATCCTGCACGCCCTGACCTTCCTGTGCTGCATGAACTGGCTGTTCGGCATCGCCGGGATCGTCTTCGCGGTGCGGGCCGCCCACGCCCGCGACCGGGGGCGCGCGGTCCAGGCCGAGACGCTCACGCGCTACTCCTGGTACTGCCTGGGCGCGGCCGGGGTGATGCTCTTCGTGATGCTGGTGCTGACGCTGGTGATGTTCACCCAGGCGGGCTCCTGGATCCAGGGGATCGTCCCGGTCACCAACTACTGAGCCGTGTTTGGCGGACGGGGCCACCGGGCACCGCGTCTGCACGGAACGTGGGCGACCGGCGGCGACGGCGCCGGGAGCGGCACGAGGCGGGTCCGGCAGGCAGGGGGAGGGGGACGAACGGTGATGAACGGCGGAGGCGGCCCGAAGGCCTTCTGGGAGAGGAAGCACGGCTACACACCGGGGTCCGCGCACGGGGGCGGCCCGGGGCGCCCGGCGTCCTCGGCGCCGTTCCGGCTGCCCGGGGGACCGGGTTCGCCGGGGCCGGCGGGACCGGTCGGTGCTCCGGGCGCACCGGGGCCGTCCGGTCCGGGCGGACACGCCACGGGTTCCCTGCTGGGAAGCGCCTCGCCTCCGGCGGCGCCCTCCGGAATGGTTCCCCCCGGGACGGTTCCTCCGGCGGCCCCTCCCGCCCGCGTGGGCGGAGCCGTGGCCGCGCTGGTGGTGGCCGTCCTCAGCGCGGCGGCGTCGATCCTGATGATGTACCTGGGCTTCTGGTTCTTCCTGCTGGCGGTGAACGTGCCCGGGGTCTGGTTCGGCATCGCGACGCTGCGCAGGCTCCCCGACCCCGAACGGGTGGAGCGGTACATCCGGTACACCTGGACCTGCAACTTCGCCTTCTTCGCGCTGTTCGTCCTGTTCCTCGTCCCGGTCGTCGTCCTGGCCATGGTGATGCTCCTGTTCGCCTCCTGACCGGAGCCAGGCCGACCCCCTCCCCCTCTCCCCGCTGTTCGCCCGGCCCGTGACCGCCGTCCCGGCCCGGACGGCCCGGGAGGACGGGGGCGCGGGCCCCGGGCATGATCGGAGGCCCGGATGCGTTGCACCTGTGGCCGCCCCCGCTCCGCGAGATTGAAGGTCCGTGTTGTCCTGCCTGATCGTCCAGTCCGACAAGACGCTCCTGCTGGAGGTCGACCACGAGCTGGCCGGCGAGTGCCGCCGGGCCATCGCCCCCTTCGCCGAACTCGAACGCGCGCCCGAGCACGTGCACACCTACCGGATCACACCGCTGGCCCTGTGGAACTCCCGTGCCGCCGGACACGACGCCGAGCAGGTCGTGGACGCGCTGATCCGGTTCTCCAAGTTCCCGGTGCCGCACTCGCTTCTGGTGGACATCGCCGAGACGATGGACCGCTACGGGCGGCTGCGGATCGTGGGCGACCCGCGGCACGGACTGGTCCTGGAGTCCTCCGACCGCGCCGTGCTGGAGGAGGTCGTCCGCGCCAAGAAGCTCAAGGGAATGCTGGGCGAGCGGCTGGGCGAGGACTCGGTCGCCGTGCACCCGAGCGAGCGCGGCAACCTCAAGCAGGCGCTGCTCAAGATCGGGTGGCCCGCCGAGGACCTGGCCGGGTACGTGGACGGCGAGGCGCACCGGATCGACCTCGCCCAGGACGGCTGGGAGCTGCGCGGCTACCAGAAGGAGGCCGCGGAGAGCTTCCACGCGGGCGGGTCCGGCGTGGTGGTCCTGCCGTGCGGCGCGGGCAAGACCGTGGTCGGCGCTGCGGCGATGGCCATGACCGGGGCGACCACGCTCATCCTGGTGACGAACACGGTGTCGGTGCACCAGTGGAAGACCGAGCTGCTGCGGCGCACCTCGCTGACCGAGGACGAGATCGGCGAGTACTCGGGCACCCGCAAGGAGATCCGCCCCGTCACCATCGCCACCTACCAGGTCATGGCGGCCAGGCGCAAGGGCGTGTACACGCACCTGGAGCTGTTCGACGCCCGCGACTGGGGCCTGGTCGTCTACGACGAGGTGCACCTGCTGCCCGCACCGATCTTCCGGATGACCGCCGACCTCCAGGCCCGGCGCCGGCTGGGCCTGACCGCGACCCTGGTGCGCGAGGACGGCCGCGAGGGCGACGTGTTCTCGCTGATCGGCCCCAAGCGCTACGACGCGCCGTGGAAGGACATGGAGAACCAGGGGTGGATCGCCCCCGCGGACTGCGTCGAGGTCCGGGTGGACCTGTCGGAGGCCGAGCGGCTGGCGTACGCGACCGCCGAGCCCGAGGACCGCTACCGGTTCTGCGCCTCCTCCGAGACCAAGAACTCCGTGGTCCGGGAGATCGTGGAGCGCCACCCCGAGGAGCAGGTGCTGGTCATCGGCTCCTACATCGACCAGTTGGACGAGCTCGGCGCGTCGCTGGGCGCGCCGGTGATCAAGGGCGAGACCCGCAACAAGGAGCGCGAGCGCCTCTTCGACGCCTTCCGCTCCGGGGACCTGCGGACGCTGGTGGTGTCGAAGGTCGCGAACTTCTCCATCGACCTGCCCGAGGCCGGTGTCGCGGTGCAGGTGTCGGGGTCCTTCGGCTCGCGGCAGGAGGAGGCCCAGCGGCTCGGCCGGGTGCTGCGCCCCAAGTCCGACGGCCGCGCCGCCCGCTTCTACGCGGTGGTGGCGCGCGACACCCTGGACCAGGACTACGCCGCGCACCGGCAGCGCTTCCTGGCCGAGCAGGGGTACGCCTACCGGATCACCGACGCGGGCGACCTGCTGTCGGGCGAGGAGATCTGACCGGGGCGGGCGGTCCCGGGCGCGGCCCGGCGGGGCGCGTGCGCCCTGGGGCCGCCCGCGGGGCCCCGTCGGCTCAGAAGGACGGCAGACCGCCCATGACGTAGGTGCCCGCGGCGATCCCCCAGGCCACCAGGGAGTAGCTCAGGGTGCGGGTGCGCAGGAGCCGGTCGCCCCGCACGGAGGGGGCGGTGAAGGCCGCCACGAGGAGCGCCATGCCGAGCAGGGCGGGGATGGCGGAGGCCAACGCGAAGAGCTGGGTCTGGGCGGCGCACGCGGTGTAGCCGGATGTGCCGGGATCACCACAGAACACGTCGTTCCCCGATCGTTCGGTGCGGTCGGTACTCCCCGACCGTACCGTTTCGGCGGGGGCGCGCCGTCAACGGCCGCGGTCGCACATCCGCAGAGTCGGATTCGGTTCTGGCGCCGCACACCCCGATCGCTCTTTACACGAACGCCTCCCGTGTCCAATCATGAGGGCACAGCAGTTCCCCCCAGCGGCCAGGAGGTCCTCCCCGTGCCCGTCTCCCCGACCCCCGCACCGCCCCCGTCCGCTCCCGCGGGGCGCCGCAGCGGCTTCCACTCGCTCCGGGGCGGCGGCCTGAACTGGGACTCCCTCCCGCTCAAGCTGTTCGCCAAGGGCAACGCCCGGTTCTGGAACCCGGCCGACATCGACCTGAGCCGGGACGCCGAGGACTGGGAGGGGCTGGGCGAGGGGGCCCGGGAGCGGATCCTGCGGCTGTGCGCGTTCTTCGTGGCGGGCGAGGAGGCGGTCACGGAGGACATCCAGCCCTTCCTGCGGGCCATGGCCGCGGAGGGGCGGCTGGGCGACGAGATGTACCTGACCCAGTTCGCGTTCGAGGAGGCCAGGCACGTCCAGGCGTTCCGGCTGTGGCTGGACGCGCTCGGGGTCCACGAGGACCTGCACGGGTACGTGGACGACAACCCGGGCTACCGGACGCTGTTCTACGAGGAGCTGCCCGGATCCCTGGAGGCGCTGCTGGAGGACCCGAGCCCGCGCAACCAGGTGCGCGCCTCGGTGACCTACAACCACGTCATCGAGGGCTCGCTGGCGCTGACCGGGTACTACGCCTGGAACCACCTGTGCACGGTGCACGACGTCTTCCCTGGGATGCGCCGGATCGTGCGCGGGATCGGCGACGACGAGCGGCGCCACATGGCGTGGGGCACCTTCACGTGCCGCCGCCACGTCGCGGCCGACGACGCCAACTGGGACGTGGTGCGCGAGCGGCTGGACGATCTGCTGCCGCACGTGACGTCCACGGTGGAACACGGCGAGGAGCCCCCGGGCGACCCGGCGACCCGCCGCCACGAACTGCCGCCGGGCGAACTGGTCCGCTACGCGGGCGACCGCGCGCTGCGCCGCCTCGGCGCGATCGAGTCCGCGCGCGGGGCGCCCGTGTCGCGGATCGACCTGGACGCCGCGCCCGAGGAGCTGGAGGAGCGGTTCGGCGAGGAGGACCGGGAGGCCGTGCGGAGGCTGGCGGCCCGGGGCTGAGGACCCGCCGGGCGCGCCCGGACGGCAGCCCGCCGGGCCCCTCAGACGGCGCTGCGCGGGGCGCGCCCGGACGCGCGCCACAGCTCCCGGCGCCCGCGTTCGGCCTCCAGTGCGACGCGCCCGAACGGTTCGGTCCGCCAGTCGTCCTCATCCCGGTGGTTGGCGTAGAGCACGTCGCCGTCGCGGGAGAGGACGTAGAGCGAGTCCGCCAGCCGGTGGGTCTCCAGGAACTCCACCGTGTTGGGAAGGCCCAGATAGAAACGGTCATGGTGGAGTTCGGGCATCCACCTGCCGAAACCCTGGTCAGCGCGGGCCCGGGCGTACCGGTCGGCGATCGCGAAGCGGCTGTTGGAGCTGTGGGTGGCCACGAGGGCGACCTCGACCCGGTAACCGGCTTCGCGGAACCCCTCCACCCAGGACGCGGCCCAGTCGGCGCGGCCGAGGGGGTGGCTGCACACGACGTCCACACGGCCCGCGCGCAGGTGCGCCATGGCCAGCCCGTGCAGGCCGCCGACCTGCCGGGCCAGGGACGAGGAGGCGGCGCGGTCGTCGGCGGCCATCGCCCACTCGTAGTCGGGCGCCAGGCGCAGCAGGTCGTCGCCGTCGTAGCTGACGGTGCCCTCGGGCAGGAACGGCAGGACCAGGCGCTGGAGGGTGGACTTGCCCGAGCCGGGCTGGCCGCCCAGGAGCAGGAGCCGGGGCCGCTCGCGGGCCGGTCCGGTGAGCCGGTCGCGGAGCGCGAGGTCGAACAGGGCCTCCAGGTCGGCCCCGGCCAGGACGGGGCCCGGCTCCCCGGGGGTCGCGCCGTCGCGGACGCGGACCGGCTCGGCCCGCAGTTCGGCGACGGTTTGCGGGAGCTCGCGGTTGATCCGGGCGACCTCCCCGTCGTCGAGGAAGGGCAGCCGGGCCTCCCGCGCGAGGAGTTCGGCTGCGCGCTCCCGGAGCCCGGTCCTGCTCAGGCAGGCGCCGACGGCCGCGCTGTAGAGGTTGTAGGCCCGTTCGCGGGCCTGCCGGGGACCGGCCTCCTGCGCGGGGAACCCGCCGCAGGCGCTGTCCTCCACCAGGGTCCGCTCGCCCACCTGTGGAATCGTCATCCGTGTCCGCCCTTCACCCACCGGGGATGCTAGTGCTTCCCCGGCCCCGGGGTACGGGGTTCGGCGCGGTTGGCCGGAGGCGGCCAGGAGGACGGGGCGGGACGCGCCGCGTCCCGCCCCGTCAGCGCGGTCAGGCCGCGGAGCACGTCACCTCGGGCGTGCTGTTGCTACCGCCGTGGGTCCCGGTGAACCCGAACTCGGTGCTGCCGCCGGCGCCGAGCGTGCCGTTCCAGCCGATGTCGGAGGCGGTGACCCGCGACCCGCTGCTGGAGAACTCGGCGTTCCAGCCCTGGGTGAACCGCTGCCCGTCGGCGTAGGTCCACGTCACGGTCCAGCCGCTGAGGGAGTCCTCGGCGGTGACCGTCACCGCCGCCTGGAACCCGTTGCCCCACTCGCTGACGACCCGGTAGTCGGCCGTGCAGCCCTCGCCCGCGGGCGGGTCGGTGGGCTCCTCGGGGTCGGTCGGCTCGCCCGGGTCGGTGGGGTGGTCGGGGGCGTTCACCGCCATGTCGTAGGCGGCCTGGGGCACGAACTGCCCCGCGGGGGCGATGCAGCCGTCGGCCTCACCGGGCAGCTTGGTCCAGATGAAGGCGTCGATCAGCGGGTTGCCGGTGTCGGTGGTGCTGGGGCGGCCGATCATCCGCCCCGGCGGGTCGCACCACTCGTTCTGGGGCGCGGGGCCGTTGCCGTTGCGGCTGGTGTCGATCACGGCGCCGAGCCCGGACACGCCCGTCGCCGCGATGACGGCCTCGGCGAAGGCGACCTCGTCGTGGGTCCAGTTGTAGTTGGAGGTGTTGGTGGCGACGCCGTGCGCGCTGTTCGCGACGTCCGCGCCGTTGAGCAGGTCGGCGGCCTCCTGGGGGCCGAGCCAGGCCGAGTTGCCGATGTCGAAGTAGACCCTGGCCTCGGAGGAGCCCCCCATGAGCGCCTTGCCCGCGTAGGCCATGGAGTCCAGGAGCTGGGACGGGTCGCTGCAAGCGCTCACCAGCGGCAGGGCGTCGGGCTCCAGGACGATGGTGGCGGACCGGCCCTCCAGACCCGCGGCGACCTCGTCGACCCAGGCGCGGTAGGCGTCGTGGCTGGGCGCCCCGCCGCCGCTGTGGTTGCCGCAGTCGCGGCCGGGGATGTTGTAGACCACCAGGATGGGGGTCTGCCCCTGGGCGTCGGCGGCGCTGACCACAGCGTCCACGTCGCCGCGGACCTCGTCGGGGTTGTACTGGGTGAACCAGGTGGCCTGGGCGACCGAGGCGATGCGGTCGCGGATGACGTCGGCCCGGGGGTCGTTCGGGTTCTCCTCGACCCATACGGCCGCCGACGTGTCGGGGTTGACGTAGAACTCGGACCCGGCGGCCGAGGCGGGCGCCGTGGCGAGCAGCGCCGCTCCCAGGGCCAGGGCCGAGACGGAGCTCACTGCTGCTCCGACGGCTATGCGTGTGCGGGACATGAGCCTTCCTTCGGTGTGGTGTTCCCCGGTTTCCCTGCTTCCCCGTTACTGCGCGCATGGGAGCGCTCCCAAAAAGTCACAGTACCCGGCGGGGCCCCTCGCCCCCAGGGGGGTAACAACTGTGTTTCCCAAAGGTGACAACCACGCCCTGACATAGGGTGGTCACATGTCACCTACCCCGCCCTCCTCCCCCGTCGTCATCGACGCCCTGGCCTGGGTCCACGTCCGCGAGGGGCGCCTGCTGTGCGCGCGCACCGACGGGGTGGACCTGTTCTACCTGCCCGGCGGCAAGCGCGAGCCCGGGGAGAGCGACGAGGCCGCGGTGGCCCGCGAGGCGCTGGAGGAGGTCAGCGTGGTGCTGCGGCCGGACACGGTCCGCCGGATCGCGGTGATCGACGAGGCCGCCCACGGCCAGGGCCCGGGCACCCGCGTCCGCCTGTCGTGCCACACCGCCGAGTACGACGGCGAGATCTCGGCGGACAACGAGATCGCCGAACTCGCGTGGATCGGCTTCGCCGACCGCCGGCGCTGCGCCCCGGCGGTGCGCCGCCTCATCGAACTCCTCCACGCCGAGGGCACCGTCGACTGACCCGCGCCCGGCCCCTCCCCGCCGCGGGAAAATGAGTGGCCCGCGCCCCTCCCCCCTGGTTACAGTCCGGATACTGTGCGGACACTTCCCCAGCCCGCCGGCGTTCCCGAACGCCGTTCGGCCGATCGGTTCCTGTGGTGGCTCGCCCGGAAGGAGCGCCGCCCACTGCTGTGGGCCGGGACCACCACGGGCGCCTTCATGCTCACCGGCGTGTTCATCTCCGCCGCGCTCGGCGCCGCCCTCGACTCCGGAATCACCCGCGGCGACCTGGGCGCCCTTATGGGATGGTTCGGCGTCCTCAGCGCGCTCATCGCGACCGCCGTCGCACTCGTCCCCATTTCCCACCGGGCCGAGTGCTTCAACTGGTACGCGTCCGCCTACCGCACGATCCAGGTGGTCACCAACCACTCCGTGCGCATGGGCCCCACCCTCACCCGGCGGCTGCCCTCCGGCGAGGTGGTGGCCGTGGGCACCGAGGACATCAACCGCGTCGGCGACTTCTACGAGACGGTGGGCCAGCTCCTGGCCGCCTTCGTGACGGTGGCCGCGGTCAGCGCCTTCATGCTCACCTCGCACGTCACCTTCGGCGCCATCGTCCTGGTGTCGGTCCCGCTCATCATGGCGGGGATGGTCCCGCTGCTGAACCTGTTCTCCCGCCGCCAGGAGCACCAGCGCGACCGGCAGGCCGAACTCACCACCCTGGCCACCGACCTGGTCGCGGGCCTGCGCGTGCTCCGGGGCGTGGGCGGCGAGCGCACCGTGGACCACCGCTACCGGGCCGCCTCCCAGCGGGTCCGCTCCGCCGCCATGCGCGTGGGCTGGGTGGACGCCGCCCTCAACGCCGTGCGCGAACTCCTCCCGGGCCTGCTCCTGGTCGGCATCGTCTGGTACGGCGCGCGCCTGGGCCTGACCGGGGAGATCAGCGTCGGCCAGCTCGTCGCGTTCTACGGCTACACCGGCACGCTCTCCGCGGCGGTGCGCCACCTGATGCGCTCCCTGTCCATGTACGTCTCGGCCCGGGTGGCCGCGGGGCGCGTGGTGCGCGTGCTGAACCTGGAGCACGACCACCCCGACCCCGAGCGCCCCGAGCCGGAACCGAGCGGCCCCTGCGACCTGCACGACCCGGGCAGCGGGGTGACCCTCGCCGCGCACCGCACCACCGGCGTGGTCTGCGCCGACCCCTCCGACGCCACCGCCATCGCCGAACGCCTGGGGCGCTACCGGGACGAGGAGGGCGCGCACGCCGCGCTGATCGAGACGGACACCGGCCGGACCGTGCGCCTGCGCGACCTGCCCCGGTCACTGGTGCGCCGCCGCGTCCTGGTGGCCACCAACGACGCGCACCTGTTCTCCGGAACCCTGCGCGGCGAACTGTCCCCGGAGCGGGGGATCTCCGACGAACGCCTGGCCGAGGTCGTGCGCACCGCGCACGCCGACGACGTGGTGCGCCAGTCCGCCGCCGGGCTGGACGCACTGCTCACCGAACGCGGCCGCGAGTACTCCGGCGGCCAGCAGCAGCGCCTGCGCCTGGCCCGCGCCCTGGCCCTGGAGCCGGAGATCCTGGTCCTGGTGGAGCCCGCCTCCGCCGTGGACGCCCACTCCGAGGCCGCGATCGCCGCCGGGCTGCCCGCCGAGCGGGCGGGGAGCACGACCGGTCTGGTCACCACCAGTCCCCTGCTGCTCGACCACACCGACCGCGTGCAGTTCGTCGAGGAAGGCCGCCTCACGGCCGAAGGGACCCACCGCGCCCTCCTCGCCGACTGCCCGGGCTACGCCGCCACCGTCCTGCGCGCCGTTCCCACGGAGGGGAAGCCATGACCCGGGCCGCCGACAACGCCGACACACTCGGCCCGCCGCGGGCGTCCGAGGCGTCCGGAGTGCGCGACACGCCCCGGGTGTCCGGGGCGGCCGGGGCGGCCCACGTGCCCGGAGCGCCGACCGATCCCGCCACGCCCGCCGATCCCGCGGAGCACCACGCGGCGGGGCTGCCGATCGCACCGGTCGAGGCCGTGTGGGGGCGGCTGCGCCGGGCCGGGCGCGAGCACGGACGGCTGCTCGCCGTCGTCGTGCTCCTGTACGGGACGGCCGCGCTCATGGCGCTGGCCTCGCCCTGGATCCTGGGCCTGATCATCGACACCGTGCGCGCGGAGGGGGCGCCGTCCGGGACGTCGGAGCAGGCGGCCTCGCGCGTCGACGTGCTCGCCGGACTCATCGTCGTGGCGCTGGTGCTGCACGCCGGGTTCACCCTGGCGTCCGTGGCGGCCTCGATCCGGTTCGGCGAGAGCGTGCTGGCCGAACTGCGCGAGGAGTTCGTGCGCGCGGTGCTCCGGCTCCCGATGGGCGTGGTGGAGCGGGCGGGCACGGGCGACCTGGTGGCGCGCACGGGCCGCGACATCGGCCACCTGAGCCACACCGTGCGCGTCTCGGTGCCGGTGATGGCGGTGAGCACGGTGACCCTGGTGGTCGTCACCACGGCGCTCGCCGTCCTGCACCCGCTCCTGCTGCTGGCGTGGCTGCCGTCGGTGCCCGTGCTGTGGGTGTCCACGCGCTGGTACGCGCGCAGGGCCCCGGACGGGTACGTGCGCGAGCTGGGCACCTACTCGGAACTGACCCAGAGCGTGACCGACACCGTGGAGGGCGCGCACACCATCGAGTCGCTGGGACGGCAGGCCCGGCGGATCGCGCTCAACGAGCGGAAGGTGGGCCGGGCCTACGCGGCGGAGCGGTACACGCTGTGGCTGCGCTGCGTCTGGTACCCGCCGCTGGAGTTCGGGTACATGTTCCCGATCGCGCTGACCTTCCTGGTGGGGGGTCTGCTGTACGCGGACGGCGCGCTGAGCCTGGGCGGGATCGCCACCGCGGTCTTCCTCAGCAGGCAGATGGGGCGGCCCCTGGACCAGCTGCTGGACCAGGTGGACAGCCTGATGATGGGCTTCACGAGCATGCGCAGGCTGCTGGGCGTGGAGCTGGCCGGGGAACCGGACGGGCAGGCGCACTCCGCCGCGGACGCTGCCGGGACCGCCCGGCCCGGTGAGGTGCGGGTGGAGGACGTGCGCTTCGGCTACACCGACACCGAGGTCCTGCACGGCGTCGACCTGGTGCTGGCGCCCGGCGAACGCCTGGCCGTGGTGGGCCCGAGCGGCGCGGGCAAGTCGACCCTGGGCAAGCTCATCGCGGGCGTGCACCCGCCCACCTCGGGCGGCGTCCGCGTGAGCGGGGCGCCGGTGTCGGACCTGCCCCCCGAGGAACGGCGCGCGCGGGCGATCCTGCTGAGCCAGGAGAGCCACATGTTCCGGGGGACGATCGCCGAGAACCTGGCGCTGGCGCTGGACCGGCCCGAGGGCGCGGCCGAGGTGGACGAGGAGCGTCTGTGGGAGGCGCTGGCCGCCGTGGACGCCGAGCCGTGGGTGCGCGCACTGCCGGAGGGGCTGGGCACGCGGGTGGGGTCGGGCGACGCCTCCATGGACCCGGCGCACGTGCAGCAGCTGGCCCTGGCCCGCGTGGTGCTGGCCGACCCGGACGTGCTGGTGCTGGACGAGGCCACGTCCCTGATGGACCCGCGTTCGGCCCGCCACCTGGAACGCTCGCTGGCGGGGGTGCTGTCGGGGCGCACGGTGGTGGCCATCGCGCACCGGCTGCACACCGCGCACGACGCCGACCGGATCGCGGTGGTGGAGGACGGCCGGATCAGCGAGCTGGGCAGCCACGACGAGCTGCTGGCCCGCGGCGGCTCCTACGCCGACCTGTGGCGGGCCTGGCACGGCGCGGGCTGAAAAACCCTCAGGCCGCCGCCCACGTCCTCAGGACGGCCACTGGTCGGGGCCGGGAAACTCGGACGTGTCGAGTTCGATGTCGAAAGGCTTCGGCAACCGAATCCCGGCCCCGAAGTTCACGGTGGTGGCGTGGTTGTAGCGGCCGTCGCTCGGCTGTTCGTAGAGGGTGACCGACGGCCCTGTCTCGTCCCAGGCGTCGATCAGCAGGTAGAGCGGAACCGGGCCGTGCGCGTAGCCCCACAGCTTCTTCTTGCGGTCGGTGTCCCTGCTGCTCTTGGACACGATCTCGACCACCAGCTCCGCCTCGTCCGCTGGACAGGGGATCCGCGCCTGCTTTGCGGCCGACACCGGCATGACGACCAGGTCCGGCATGTACAGCCTCTCGACCATCGGCAACTGGAGCCCCAGCGTCTGGAAGATGTGCCAGCCGTCGGGGAGGGCCAGAAGCAGTGCCCGGTGCACCCAGGACGCGATGATGTTGTGGGGCATAGACGGGGGGGCCACGAGTACGACTCCGTTGTCATCGATGATCTCGGCCCGCCAACCGTCGGGCACGTCCAACTCTTGCCAGGTGTTCAGCAAGTAGTCCCATCGAGACAAGCCCACCACCGGGTCGGCTTCCGTCATAGCCAGACTCATTTCGCTTTGCACCTCCGAACAGGAACTGTAACGCTCCGTGTTCCCGTCCGCCCGACACTTCGCAGAATAGCCCCGGCTTTCCGCGAACGACAGTGCCGCCCGCGCCTGTTTCGCCCGGAAAAGGCGAAACCGGGCGACCCCCGAAGGGGCCGCCCGGTCGTCGCGGGCGAGGTCGCGTATCCGGACCTCAGACACCTGCGGGCCCGGGGGCCCGAGGTCTCACGGACCTGTTAGAAGTCCATGCCGCCCATGCCACCGGTCGGGTCGCCGGCGGGAGCGGCGGCCTTCTCCGGCTTCTCGGCGATGACGGCCTCGGTGGTCAGGAACAGACCGGCGATGGAAGCCGCGTTCTGCAGAGCCGAGCGGGTGACCTTGGTCGGGTCGATGACGCCGTCCTTGAACAGGTCGGTGTACTCGCCGGTGGCGGCGTTCAGGCCGAACCCGGGCTCCAGGTTCTTGACCTTCTCCGCCACGACGCCGCCCTCGAGGCCGGCGTTGATCGCGATCTGCTTGAGCGGCTCGGCGATGGCGCGGCGCACGATGTCGGCGCCGATGGCCTCGTCGCCCTCCAGCTCCAGCTTCTCGAAGGCCGGGACGCTGGCCTGGAGCAGGGCGACACCGCCGCCGGGCAGGATGCCCTCCTCGACCGCGGCCTTGGCGTTGCGGACGGCGTCCTCGATGCGGTGCTTGCGCTCCTTGAGCTCCACCTCGGTGGCGGCACCGGCCTTGATGACGGCCACGCCGCCGGCCAGGCGGGCGAGACGCTCCTGGAGCTTCTCGCGGTCGTAGTCGGAGTCGGTGCGCTCGATCTCGTTGCGGATCTCGTTCACGCGACCGGCGATCGCGGTGGCGTCACCGGCGCCGTCCACGATGGTGGTCTCGTCCTTGGTGACGACGATCTTGCGGGCGCGGCCGAGCATGTCGAGCTCGGTGCTCTCCAGCTTGAGGCCGACCTCCTCGGTGATGACCTGGCCGCCGGTCAGCACGGCGATGTCGCCGAGCTGGGCCTTGCGGCGGTCACCGAAGCCCGGGGCCTTGACGGCGACGGACTTGAAGGTGCCGCGGATCTTGTTGACGACCAGCGTCTGGAGGGCGCCGCCCTCCAGGTCCTCGGCGATGACGACCAGCGGGCGGCCGGCCTGGAGGACCTTCTCGACGACCGGCAGGAACTCGTTGTTGTTCGAGATCTTGGAGTTGACGATGAGGATGTAGGGGTCCTCGAGGACCGTCTCCATGCGCTCCAGGTCGGTGGCGAAGTAGGGCGAGATGTAGCCCTTGTCGAAGCGCATGCCCTCGGCGAGCTCGAGCTCCAGCCCGAAGGTCTGGCCCTCCTCGACCGTGATGACGCCTTCCTTGCCGACCTTGTCCATGGCCTCGGCGATGGTCTCGCCGATCTGGGGGTCGCCGGCGGAGATCGAGGCGGTGGAGGCGATCTGCTCCTTGGTCTCGATGTCCTTGGAGAGGTTGCCGAGCTCCTCGTTGATGCGCGCGACGGCGGACTCGATGCCGCGCTTGAGGCTGATCGGGTTGGCGCCGGCGGCGACGTTGCGCAGGCCCTCGCGAACGAGCGCCTGGGCGAGCACGGTGGCGGTGGTGGTGCCGTCACCCGCGACGTCGTCGGTCTTCTTGGCGACCTCCTTGACCAGCTCGGCCCCGATCTTCTCCCACGGGTCCTCGAGCTCGATCTCCTTGGCGATGGAGACACCGTCGTTGGTGATCGTGGGGGCGCCCCACTTCTTCTCCAGGACGACGTTGCGGCCCTTGGGGCCGAGCGTGACCTTGACGGCGTCAGCGAGCTGGTTCATGCCGCGCTCGAGGCCGCGACGGGCCTCCTCGTCGAACGCGATCAGTTTGGCTGCCATTGAGTTCTTGTCCTCCCGTGACCGGGCTGATACGCGATGGGACGAGGCATGCGCCCGCGACGGACGACCGCGGAACCTCCCGGCAACCCTGCTGCCGGGAGCCGCGATCTCGCAGCCTCGATCCGGTTAGCACTCAGTGAAGGCGAGTGCTAACCAGTTCCCTTTTTAGCACTCGCCCCCGGCGAGTGCAAACGATGTGGTCACGATTTCCCGTCCCGGCATTTCCCCATCTACCTGCACAAACACCGCATGACATGCGGGTTTTCCGCGCTGAGCGGACGGAGCCGCGCACCGGTTCCGACCTCTCCCGGCGCGCGGCTCCGGCCCTGTTCCACTGCCCCCGGCCGGGCTTCGCCCCCGGCTCCGGCCGGACCTCGGCCCGACCCGCGGCAGCGGCGCCCGGGTCAGGAGCTGAGGCGGCGCATCGCCCGCGACCCCCCGGCCAGCGCGGCGACCGCCAGCACCACCGCCACGGCCCAGCCGACGGCGACCGAGGCGTCCCACTGCCCGGCGAACAGGGCGCGTTCGGCGTCCACCACGTAGGCCACCGGGTTGGCCCGCGAGAGCGCGTACAGCCACGGCGGCGCCAGCTCCATCGGCAGCAGCACGCCGGACAGCAGCATCAGCGGCATGATCAGCGTCTGCACGATGGGCGCGAACACGTAGGTCTGCTTGACCGCCAGGGCCGCCAGGTAGGACAGCGTGGCCAGCCCGGCGCCCAGGACGGCGAGCAGGAGCAGCCCCACGACGGCGCCCGCCAACGACGCCTGGAACCCGAGCGGCACCACCAGCACGAGGATGAGCACCATCTGCGCCAGCATCATCACCACGTCGCGCAGGACCCGCCCCAGCAGCAGCGACACCCGGCTCACCGGGGTGGCCAGCAGCCGCTCGTGCGCTCCGGAGGACATCTCCGGCAGCAGCCCGAAACCGGCGAACCCGGCCGTGAACAGGCCGAGCATCACCAGCAGGCCGGGGACGAACCACTGCCACGGGTCCTGCCCCTCGGCACCGGCCAGCCCCGTCAGCAGCGGCGCGAACAGCACCAGGTACAGCACCGGTTGCAGCATGCCGAAGAACAGCATCAGCGGCCGGTGCAGGAACGGACGCATCTGGCGGGCGAAGACGGTCACGGTGTCGCGCACCGGGCCCGGCTCCCGCACCGCGGTCGCCCCGGCCGTCCGCGTCCCGGCCTCCTCCGCCGGGGTCGCGGTCACCTCGTGGGAACTCATGCGCCCTCCTCCCTCAGGCTGCGTCCGGTCAGGGTCAGGAACACGTCGTCCAGGGTGGGCCGCTGCACCCGGACGGAGAGCAGCGGGACACCTGCCGCGTCCAGCCCGCGCAGCAGCTCGGGCAGCACGGTGTCCCCGCGTTCCACGCGCAGGCGCACCTCGGCGTCGCGCCCCGCTTCCGCGAGCACCTCCGCGGTCCCGGCGGAGGGCACCCGTTCGGCGACCTCGGCGGCGGTGCGCGCCAGTTCGGCGTCCGGCACGGTGAGGGTGACCAGGTCACCGGAGACCTTGCCCTTGAGCTCGTCGGCGGTGCCGTCGGCGATGACCCGACCGTGGTCGATCACCAGGACCCGCTCGGCCATGTCGTCGGCCTCGTCGAGGTAGTGGGTGGTGAGCACGACCGTGGTCCCCGTCCGGTCGCGCAGCCGGGTGATGTGCTCCCACAGGTTGGCGCGGCTGTGCGGGTCGAGCCCGGTGGAGGGCTCGTCCAGGAACAGCAGCCCCGGCTCGTGGATGAGCCCCATGGCGATGTCGAGGCGCCTGCGCTGTCCGCCGGAGAGCTTGGTGACCTCCCGGTCGGCGGCGGCGCCCAGCTCCAACTGGTCCAGGAGCCCGTCGGCGCGGCGGCGCGCGGTGCGCCGGTCGAGCCCGTACAGCAGCCCCTGCGTGTACAGCTCCTCCCTGGCCCGCTGGTCCTCTCCGGCGCCGTGCCCCTGGCCGACGAAGCCGATCCTGCGGCGCACCTCGGCGGGCGCGGTGCGGACGTCGTGCCCCGCCACCACGGCGGTGCCCGAGGTGGGTTCGAGCAGGGTGGTGAGCATGCGCAGCGTGGTCGACTTCCCCGCGCCGTTCGGTCCGAGCAGGGCGACCAGCTCGCCCTCGGCGACGTCGATGTCGACGCCGCGGACGGCCTGGACGACCTCCTTGCCGACCCGGAAGTCCCGGGTCAGCCCACGTGTGTGGATCATCCCTCTCCTTATTAAAACTTGAGTACGAGAGAGAGTGTGCACCACCGGACGAGATATTCAAAGTTTAATAAGAACCTGGCCCGCGCCCCCGGTAAGGCGGCCCCGGCGACAGAGGCCCGCACGGGCGGGGAGAGCCGAGGCTGCGGAGCCGACGGGAGCGGACGGGCCGCCGGGTCAGCGGTCGCGGGCGACCGTCCCCGACGCCGGGGGCGGGCCGAAGGCCCCAGGCCTTGGGGGCAGCCCGAAAGCATCGGGGCCGTCGTCGGCCATGGTGTACTCCCCGGCCCGCAGGGAGGCGGCGAGTTCACGCGTCCAGCGGGCCTCGGCCCCGATCGTGCCCCGCCACAGGACGAAGAGTTCGCGCACGTGCGCGGGCTCGCCCCAGCCCTCGGAGGGCCGCAGATCCTCGTCGGTCCTCTCCAGCAGCTCCAGGCGCTGTTCCAGCAGCGCGACGACCTCCGCGCGCGGCAGGGCGGGCATGAGGGTGACCGCCGCGAAGAGCATCGCGGGGTCCCCCCTGTGGGACAGCCCCCGGCGGATGAGGCGGTGGAGTTCGGCCTCGCCCTCCTCGGTGATCGCGTAGGAGACGCGGTCGACCACCTCGTCCCCCTCGGCGACGAACTCGCGCAGCCTGCCCTCTTGGGAGAGCTTGCGCAGGGCGTGGTAGATGGAGCCCCACTTGATGTTGGCCCAGTGCTCCGTGCCCCAGTCCAGGAGCTGACGGCCCACCCGGTACCCGTGGGCCTGCCCCTCCATGCGCACCACACCCAGGACCAACAGCCGCGTCGCCGACATCTCCACCCTCGTTCGACCGGAATCCCCTCCAGCCTACGAGCAGGAACGGGGCGGTGCGGCGGGCCGGGACGGGCCGCTCGGCATCACAGCTTGCGGAAGTACCGCACGACGGGCAGCGCGGTGTAGCCGGCGCGCTCGTAGGTGGCGCGGGCCGGGGCGTGCCCGTCGTCGCCGCCCGTCTCGACCATGGCCACCATCGCGCCCTGCTCGCGGATCCAGTCGGTGGCGGCCCCGGTCAGCGCCGTCCCCACGCCCCGCCCCTGGTGGTCGGGGTCGACGGCGAGCAGGTGGATCTCCCCCATGTCGTCCTCGGGCAGCATCCTGGCGGTGGCGAAGCCCGCGACCGCTCCGTCGGCCTCGGCGACCCACACGCGCTGGTCCCCGGAGTCGACGCTCCCGGCCACCTCGTCGTACTGGCTGCGCCGCCAGTCCGGGACCAGGGCCGGGTAGACCTCCTCGCCCAGGACCCGGCGCAGCGAGGCGTGCACCGGTTCCCACGCGCGCAGTGCCAGAGCGATGACCGCTTCCCTGTCGGACTCCCGGAACAGCCGGATCTCGATGCCCATACGCCCAGGCTAGGGAGCGGCGGTCACGGGCGCACCGGGTTTTCCGGAGCGCCCTGCCACGCGGGTCGCGGAGGACGGCGAAGGGGCGGCCCGGCGCCCTGTCGCGCCGCGGCCGCCCCTCACGGCGGGGCTCAGCAGCCCCCGGCGACCGCCGGGATGATGGAGACCTGGGCGCCGTCGGCGACCTCGGTCTGGAGGCCCTTCTCGAAGCGCACGTCCTCGTCGCCGATGTAGACGTTGACGAAGCGGCGCACCTTGCCGCCGTCGTCCAGGATGCGGGCGCGGATGCCGGGGTAGTTGGCCTCCAGGTCGTCGATGACCTCGGCCAGGGTGGCGCCCTCGGCGGTGACCTCGGAGGCGTCGTTGGTGTAGGTGCGCAGGATGGTGGGCACGCGGACGCTGGCGCTCATGGCGGACTTCCTTCTCGTGGGAGATGACGGGTGGTCGGGGCAGCAGGACCCGAATCCTGTTGCCTGAGGGGCTCCGCCGGAGACACCACTGCGCTCCTTCAACCCGATTCCCGTTCTCCGGGCGCCCGAACACGGGCCGAAGCGAAGCGGAGGCCCCGAAGGACGCTGGCTAGGCCAGACCGGCGTCGGTGAAGGCGCTCAGCGACGGCTTGATCGTGGCGCTCACCCCGGCGTCGACGGCGTTCAGGGTCTTGAGCCCGTCGCCGGTGTTGAGCACGACCGTCTCGGCCTTGGGGTCGAGCCTGCCCTCGCGGACGAGCTTGCGCAGCACGCCGGTGGTGACGCCGCCCGCGGTCTCGGCGAAGATGCCCTCGGTGCGGGCGAGGAGCTTGATGGAGTCGACGATCTCGTCGTCGCCCACGTGCTCCACCGATCCGCCCGTGCGCTTGGCGATGTCCAGCACGTAGGGCCCGTCGGCCGGGTTGCCGATGGCCAGCGACTTGGCGATGGTGTCGGGCTTGACCGGCTGGATGACGTCGATGCCCTTGTCCCAGGCCTGCGCGACCGGGGAGCAGCCCGTGGCCTGGGCGCCGAAGATCCGGTACGGGCGGTCCTCGACCAGGCCGAGCTTGACCAGTTCCTGGAAGCCCTTGTCGATCTTGGTGAGCTGGGAGCCGGAGGCGATCGGGACGACGATCTGCTCGGGCAGGCGCCAGCCGAGCTGTTCGGCGATCTCGTAGGCCAGCGTCTTGGAGCCCTCGCCGTAGTAGGGGCGCAGGTTGACGTTGACGAAGCCCCAGCCCTCGCCCACCGGGTCGCCGATGAGCTCGGAACAGAAGCGGTTGACGTCGTCGTAGTTGCCGTCGATGGCCACGACCTTGCCGCCGTAGACGGCGGCCATGACGACCTTGGCCTCCTCCAGCCCGGCGGGGATGAACACGCAGGACTCGAACCCGGCGCGCGCGGCGGCCGCGCCGACGGCTCCGGCCAGGTTTCCGGTGGAGGAGCAGGACAGGGTGGTGAACCCGAAGGTGCGGGCGGCCTCGACGGCGATGGCGACCACGCGGTCCTTGAAGGAGTGCGTGGGGTTGCCGGAGTCGTCCTTGACGTGCAGGGAGTCCAGGCCCAGCTCGGCGGCGAGGCGGTCGGCGCGCACCAGCGGGGTCAGGCCGGGGGCCATGTTGGGCAGCTCGGCGACGTTGGCCGGGACGGGCAGGAGGGAGCGGTAGCGCCAGATGCTCTTGGGGCCGCTCTCGATGTCGGCGCGGGTGACGGTCCCGAAGTCGTAGGCGACCTCAAGGGGGCCGAAGCAGAACTCGCAGGCGAACCGGGGGGTGAGTTCGTAGCGCTCGCCGCACTCGCGACAGGAGAGCGCGGTGCCGGGGCCGAAGGAGCGGGCGGCGGTGGGTTCGGTGGCGGCAATCGCCATGGCGAGGCGTCTCCCCTCATCTTTCCTGGCGGACACCTTGTCCCCAGGCCGGAGTTGGCACCTGTCCCAGCCGTCCCGCGGGTTCGCGGGTGTCACGTGCTGGAATGGTTGCCGGGGCTTCGCAGGGCCGGTCCCTCCACCCCTCTGGATGAGCAATATGAAGTTTTGTGCTGGTCCTGTCGGATCCGCACCGCAACTGTAACGGAGGTGCCGACCGGTTTTCCACGCCTGGTGACCCGGGTAACACGAAACGGCTCACATGGTGAGACGGCGCTGGTCCGGGCCGGTGGGGCGCGCCCCCGGCGCGGCGGCCGTGTGACGCGCACCCCCGCTGACCCGCGCGGGGTTTGGGGCGGCTGTCGACAGGCGAGACATAAGGTGCGACCCCCTTTCACCACCGCCCCGCCCCGACCGCTTTTTCTCCGAGAGGACCACCACGTGGACAAGGCACAGATCCTCATCGCCTCCAACAGAGGACCCGTGTCCTTCTCGACCGCCGACGACGGCTCGCTGGAGCACCGGCGCGGCGGGGGCGGACTGGTGTCGGGAATGATCTCGGTCGCCACCGAGATCGACAGCATCTGGGTGTGCGCCGCCCTGTCCGACGCCGACCGGCGGGCCGCCGCGGAGGCGCCGCAGGCCCGGCTGGACCAGGCCCACGACCTGGACGGCATGCGGGTCCACATGCTGGACATCCCCCGGCAGACCTTCGACGGCGCCTACACCGGAGTGGCCAACTCGACCCTGTGGTTCGTGCAGCACATGCTGTACGACACCCCCAACAAGCCGTCCTTCGGCTCGCACTTCCGGCGGACGTGGGAGGACTACACCGCCTACAACAACGCGTTCGCCGAGGCCCTGGTGGCGGGCGCCGCCGAGGGCGCCCGCGTCGCCGTGCAGGACTACCACCTGGCGCTGGTGCCGCGGATCCTGCGCGCGCGCCGCCCCGACCTGCGCATCGCCCACTTCTCGCACACCCCGTGGGCTCCCCCGGAGTACTTCCGGATGCTGCCCGGGCAGGTCGCGCGCGAGCTGCTGGAGGGCATGCTGGGCGCGGACCGGCTGGGCTTCCTGAGCCCGCGCTGGGCGGAGGCCTTCCTGCGCTGCTGCGAGGAGATCCTGCGCGCGAAGGTCGACTTCGAGCGGCGCACCGTGGAGCACGGCGGCCGGGTGGTCGGGGTGGGCGTGCACGCCCTGGGCGCGGACGAGGAGGGGCTGCGCCAGAGCGCCGCCGACCCGGCCGTGGCCTCGCGCCGGAGCACCCTGAGGGACGCGGTCGGCGACACGAGGCTGATCGTGCGGGTGGACCGCACCGAGCTGTCCAAGAACATCGTGCGGGGCCTGGAGGCCTACCGCGAGCTGCTGACCGCCCGCCCGGAGTGGCGGGGGCGGGTGACCCACCTGGCGTTCGCCTACCCGAGCCGGGGCGACGTGCCGGAGTACCGGGAGTACACCGACGCGGTGCTGCGGACCGCCAAGGAGATCAACGAGGAGTTCGCGACCCCGGAGTGGACGCCGCTGATCCTGGAGGTCAACGACGACTACCCGCGTTCGCTGGCCTCGTTCCAGATGGCCGACGTGCTGCTGGTCAACCCGATCCGGGACGGCATGAACCTGGTCGCCAAGGAGGGCCCGGTCCTGTCGGAGCGGGACTCGGTGCTGGTGCTGTCGCACGAGGCGGGGGCGGCCGACGAGCTGGGCGGGCACGCGCTGCTGGTCAACCCCTACGACACCGTGGAGACGGCGGAGGCGCTGCACGAGGCGCTGTCGATGCCCGCTGAGGAGCGGCGCAGGCGCAGGGAGCGACTGGCCGAGGCGGCGGTGGCGCTGCCGCCGCGCCGGTGGTTCCAGGACCAGCTGCGCTCGCTGGGCTGAGCCCGCAGGGCGGGGGCGTGTCCGCCGTCGGGAGACGGTACACGCCCTCGGCCGCGGCCCGGTCGGCCGGAACCGGTCAGTCGGCGGCGCCCCTCCCGGCGTCCGCCTCGGCGAGGAGCTGCCGGACGATGCCGCTCTTGGCGTCGGCGTAGTCCTGGATGCGGTCCCAGGTCCGCCCCACCAGCTCGCGCTTGACCGCGGTGTAGCGCTCGCGCGCTTCGGCGTCGGCGATGAGGTGGTCGCGGAAGCGGCGCATGCGCTCGGCCTCCTCGCACCCCCGGCTGAACACGTGCAGGTTGAGGTTGACCTCGGAGCCCTTGAACACCCGGTGCTCGTACCAGTCGGGCTCCCTGATCACCAGGGAGTACCCGGCGGCTTCGAGGTCGGGCAGGTAGGCGGCCTCGTCCGAGGAGTCGGCGACGAGGAGCAGCAGGTCCACGCAGGGTTTGGCGGCGAGGCCGGGCACCGCGGTGGAGCCGACGTGCTCGAAGAGCAGCACGCGGCCGCCGAGGGCGGCGCGGATCCTCCCGTCCTCGCGCCGGAACAGGTAGGGCCATTTGGGGTCGTACTCGGAGAGGCGGACGCGCCCGTTGACGAGGTTGCGGAACTCGGGCGCGATCACGGCCCGCGGCTCGCCCCGTGAGGGCAGAGGAGACGCTTCGAGGGGTGACATTCTCCAAAGCCTTGCCGCCCCGGGTGTCCGCGTCAAGCCCGTCCGGCGTTGCTTACATATGCACGCGCAGACGTGACGTCACAGCCCGTCGGGGGTCCGTGACGTGCGGCGACCACGCACCGTGTCCGGTGTCCGGTTCCGGCCGGGAGGACCGCCCGGCGCGCCCGCCGGGCCCCGACCGGCGGGCGGAGCCGTGCGGACCCGCGCCTAGTCGGGGAGCGACACCACCAGCACCAGCGAACCCTCCAGTTCGGGCACTCCCCTCAGGTGTCCGAACCGGCGGTCCCAGGTCCCGTCGGCCAGGTCCCGGGACAGGTGGGCGGTGAAGCGCTCGTGCACCGCCTCGTCCACGAAGCTCCACGCCGAGCAGGACAGGCGCGCGCCCACCTCCAGCAGACCCTCCGGCCGCCCGTAGTAGGCCTCGTTGAACCCGTCGGAGCAGTCCAGGGGCACGGGGACGGGCACGACGCTGGTGGAACCGCCCAGCCCCGCGGCCAGGTCGGCGATCGCCGGGTAGCGGCGGGCCTCGGTGTCCAGGACCTCGGGCGCGTACTCGTGGAGCCAGAAGTCGCGGACCAGGTCCGGGTCGCAGGTGAGCACGGCCACGGGGCCCGTGGTGACCCGCCGGGCCTCGGCCAGCCCGGCCTCCAGGTCGCGCCACTGGTGGACGCTGAACGTGGTCATGGCGGCGTCGAAGGCCCCGTCGGGGAAGGGGAGGCTCTCGGCGACGGCGTCGACCGCCGCGGGCAGGGCGTCCGGGCGTTTGGCCCGCATGCTGGCGGAGGGTTCCACGGGGGTGACCTCGCGGTCCAGGGGCTCGTAGGAACCCGCGCCCGCGCCGATGTTGAGGACCGTGCGCGCGTCGCCGAGCGCGCGGTGCACGGCGGCCGCGATCCGCGGGTCGGGACGGCGGTGGTCGGTGTAGGTGCGGGCGATGACACCGTAGTCGGCGTCGCCAGCGCTGCCGTCGGCCATGCGCGTCATGTGCTTCTCCGCCCTGTCGTGGGAGCCCCGGGGCGGGGTGCCCGGCGGTGAGGACGCTATCCGCCGGGCGGAGCCGGACGCCAGTGCTTAACGGCCCCGCCCTCGGCGCGGGGGGTGTGAGCGGCCCCACACCGGCGGTGCCGTGCGCCCGCCGGTTACGGCGCGTCCGGAACCGGAGCCGGGGTGCGACAGGGGCGTCCGGAACCGGGGCGTCCCGGCGGGGGCGCGGGAACGGGCCGGAGACGTCCGGGGCCGAGACTTCGAGCAGGAGCGCGGGAGGCGGGGCAACGGCCACGGGGGCCGCGGAACGCGGGCGCGGGAACGGGCCGGGAGCCTCCGGGAGGGGCGCGCGAAAGCCGGGGAAGCCCCGGAACGGCAGAGCCGCCCGTGCCCTCCCCCGAGGGGTGGACACGGACGGCTCCGGTCGCTCAGTCGCGGCTCAGTTGCCGCGCGTCTTGCGGCGGCGTCCGCCCTTGCGTCGGCGGCTGGCGGGCGCGGCCTCCGCGGCGCGCTCGGCGGCGATCAGCTCGTCCTGCTCGCGGCGCTCGGCCTTCACTCCGTAGGGGTCGGTGTTGGAGCGGCGCACCCACACCACCAGGACGAGCAGGCCCAGGACCACGACGGCGCCGACGGTGACGAACCACGCCCACGCGGGCACCAGCCCCGACTGCTCGCCCTGCCCGGCCAGGTCCTCGTCGATGAGCGGGATGTCCTGGGCGACGCCGGACGCCTGCTGCTCCGCGCTGGGCAGGTGCAGCGCGGGCAGGCCGTCGGGGCCGGGCTGGGAGCCGTCCACCAGGGCGTCGCGGACCTGGTCGGGCCGCAGCTGCGGGTGCTCCGCGCGCATCAGGGCGGCGGCCCCGGCGACCATCGCCGCGGCGTAGGGGGCCCCGGTCACCTCGGTCTGGCCCGGCTCCGGTCCCGACGTGACCAGGTCGGCGCCGGGTGCGGTCAGCGCGATCTTCCCGGCCCCGGGCGCGCCCTCGATGAGGGCTCCGTCCTGGTCGGTCCCCGCGACGGTGAGCACGTTGGGGTCCTCGTCCTCCCCCGCCGGGCCGACGACCAGCGCGCCGTTGTCGGAGGCCTCCTGGGTGGCCTCGGCGAGGTCGGGTCCGGCGGGCTCGGGCAGCAGGATGACCTGGGCGCCCTCCTGGGAGGCGAACCGCACGGCCTCGTCGAGCCGGTCCTGCGTGGGCAGCACGAGCATGGTGGCCTCGGGCGCCACGCCCAGGACGCCGCCGTCGGCGTCCCTGCCGTACCCGTGGGCCGCGACCAGCCCGGCCGCGGCGTTGCCCTGCTCGACGTCGCCGTCGTTCTCACCGAACCGCGTGTCCAGCTGGACGTTGTCGACCAGGTCCGGGTGCCCCTCGTCGACGGAGACGCCCGGAAGCGCGACCGTGGCGCCCTGGCCCTGGTTCTCCTCCCACAGCTGCGGCGCCCCCACGGCCTGGAGTCCCCACTGCTCGGGCCGGTAGTCGGGGATCAGGTCCGCCGCGGCCGGAGCCGAGGTCAGACCGAGGACGGCGGCGGTGGCGGCCGCGAAGACCGCGCTGGCCCCGCCACGGGCGCGGCGTGTGTGTATCCTGTTGCGGCTGTTGCCCCCGAGCACGTCAGGCTCCCTCGAACGATGCGGTCGACGTTCCACGCGGCCCTCCCCGGACCCCGGCAATTCTGTCACGAGCACAGGATTCAGGCGTGGACAAGTGGCCTGAGGGGTAGAAAACGTAACTGTATCCCTGGTGCCAGTCCTGCGGTTTCGGCTCCTCATCCGGCATGTCGAGTCGCTAGCATGAGTCGGGCCGATCCGGACAAACCAATTTCCCGTCCAGGGGGTGTCCCATGCCGAATATCGGTCCGACCGAAGACGGTCAGTCGGCCCTCGCCGAGCGCGAGCAGCGCATCCTCGCCTTCGAACGCCAGTGGTGGAAGTTCGAGGGCTCCAAGGAACAGGCGATCCGTGACGAGTTCGGGTTCTCCGCGACCCGCTACTACCAGCTGCTGAACGGGCTGGTGGAACGGCCGGAGGCCCTCGCCTTCGACCCGATGACCGTCAAGCGGCTGCGTCGGCTGCGCGCCGACCGCCGCCGTCAACGCAACGCACGCCAGCTGGGCATCCAGCTCTGACGTTTCCCGTATCCCTCTTCTCCTTTGGGTCGTTCGTACCCACCCCGCGCCCCGGTGACGACACCCGCCGTCCCGCCGGCGCCCTCCGTCCGGGCCACCCCCGCGACGGAGAGCGGCAGCGCCGTCCCACGAGGCCGACCGAACGCACAACACCGCACGGACATCCGCTGAAACAATCGTCACACACGCGGTGGAGTCCCGTCGGCGCGGGAGCGCGTCGGTAGTCTGGCGGTCCCGCCCGGCCCGCATCCGCGGCCCCACCGGAAAGGCCCTCCATGTCCCTGCCCCAACCCAGCACGGACGCCGGACGCACCGCGCTCGACGCCTTCCTCGCCGCACCCGAGCGGGCGCTGGCCGCCTTCGACTTCGACGGCACGCTCGCGCCCATCGTGGCCGACCCGCGCACGTCCGCCCCCTACCCGGGGATCGTGGACGTGCTCGCCGACCTGGCCGGGCTCCTGGGCTCGGTCGCCGTGGTCACCGGCCGCCCCGCCGAGACGGTGGTGCGGCTGGGCGGCCTGGACCGGGTGCCCGGCATCACCGTGCTGGGCCACTACGGCGCCGAGCGCTGGGAGGGCGGGCGCGTGGCCGCGGCGCCCGCGCCGCCCGGCGTGGCGGTGGTGCGCGAGGAGCTGCCCGGCCTGCTCGACGACCTGGGCGCCCCGGAGGGCACCTGGATCGAGGACAAGGGGCGCTCGCTGGCGGTGCACACCAGGCGCACCGCCGACCCGGACGGCGCGCTCGCCCTGCTCACGCCCTCCCTGAGCGAACTGGCGCGGCGGTCGGACCTCCAGGTGGAGCCGGGCCGGATGGTGGTCGAGCTCCGTCCACAGGGTGTGGACAAGGGCGCGGCGCTCACCGCGCTCGTCGCCGAGACGGGCCCGCGAGCGGTGCTCTACGCCGGTGACGACCTCGGCGACCTGCCCGCGTTCGACGCCGTGGCGGGGCTGCGGTCCCAGGGCGTCGAGGGCCTGAAGGTGTGCTCGTCCTCGGACGAGGTCACCGCCGTGGCCGAGGCCGCCGACCTGGTCGTCCCCGGCCCCGCGGGGCTGGCCGACCTCCTGGGCGGGCTCGCCGAAGCGATCCGCGGCGCCTCGGAGGCGTGACTCCTCCGGGGCGTGACGCCTTCGGGCAGGACCCCGCCGGGACGTGACGCGCGCACGCGTCGTCCGAAAACGTGGGCGGTGCGGCATGTGGGGTTTCCCTACTGACGCAGCCGCCCCCTGCCCCGGCCCCGGTCCACCGCGTGGGTGCGCTCCCAACGCCCGCGTCAGCAGTCGCCGCCCGCCTCAGGACGAGGACTCGTGCGCCTGCGGCGTGAGCGCCGACCGCGCGGCCGACCGCAGGTCCACCAGCCCGGTCCGGTCGCGCCCGTAGTGCACGGCGTTGGTGAGCATGCCGACGTACCGGCCGCTCTGCGGGTGCATGAACAGGCTCGTCCCGGTGAAACCGTTGTGGTAGACCACCCCCTCCGGGGTGACCAGCCAGCCCAGGCCGCGCCACAGCCTGGCCCCCGCGTCCACGTGCGGCTGCCAGCTCGCGCGCACGTAGGAGGAGGGCACCGGCCCCTGTCCCCCGTCGTGCATCCGCAGGATCTCGCGGGTGAACGCGCCGAGGTCGATGGCGGTGCTGAACACCCCGGCGTGCCCCGCCACGCCGCCCATCAGCGCGGCCGCCTCGTCGTGCACCACCCCCCAGGTGGGCGCGGCTCCGGGGATGCGGCGTTCGGTGGGCGCCACGCCGGGCGAACGCGTCAGAGGGCCGAAGGTGGTGGAGCGCATGCCCATCTGCTCCCACAGGTCGCGGGCCAGCCGGTCCAGGCCCGTGCCGTAGAGGCGTTCCAGGAGCATGCCGAGCAGGATGAAGCCGCGGTCGACGTAGGCGTAGCCGGGTTCCTCCAGCGGGTCGGCGAGGATCGCCTCCGCGAGGTCCTGGTCGGTGCCCACGTACCTCTCGAGCCAGGTCACCGGGTTGAGGCGGCCGGTGTGGGTGAGGATCTGCCGCGTGGTGACCTCCGCACCGGGCAGGTGGTCCACGTCCAGGTACTCCGACATCGGGGCGTCCAGGTCCATGATCCCCTCGGCGACCGCCTGGCCGACCAGCGGCCAGGTCGCCATGACCTTCGTCAGGCTCGCGACGTCGTAGGCCACGTCCGGGGCGGTGTCGTGCTCGCCGTCGATGCGGCCGACGGCGACGAACTCCCACATGCCGCCGGTGCCGATCACGGCGGCCCCGCCGGGCAGCCACCCGGCGTCCACCATCACCTTCAGAACGCCCCGAATCCGCGCCCCTGTCTCCGTGAGCCAGTCACCATCACGCACAACACGCCTCCCCCCGGGTGGTCTCGTCTTCCGGCGATACCCCGTTATCAGGTTGTTGTCACACGGGTTCGGGAGGTGCACAGGACGAAACCCCCGCAGGTCGCAGCCGTAATGAGGGCCGCGGCACGCGGCGGAGTAGTCTGGCGCCGGAGAAGCCCCGAGGAGGACGATGAGCAGCCAGACCCCCGTGCCCGCAGGTTTCCGCGGCGTGGCCGGAAACATCGGGATCAAGGACCCCAACGACGACTTCTTCGCGGTGGTGTCGGAGGTCCCCGCCCGCGTGTCCGCCGTGTTCACCCGGTCGCGGTTCGCCGGACCCAGCGTGCTGCTGAGCCGCCGCTCGGCGGCCGACGGCAGCGCGCGGGGGGTAGCGGTGATCGCCCGCAACGCCAACGTGGCCACGGGCAGGGTCGGTGACAGCCACGCCCGCGAACTCCAGGAGCGCGTGGCGCGGGCGGCGGGGGTGCCGCCCGAGGAGGTGCTGGTCGCCTCCACCGGGGTGATCGGCCGCCCGTACCCGATCGAGAAGGTCCGCGCCTACCTGGACGCGCTGCCCGCGGAGTTCCCCCCGGCCGACCTGGACCGCTCGGCCGCGGCGATGATGACCACCGACACCCGGCCCAAGACCGCCACGGCGACGGTGGGCGGGGCGACGCTGACGGGCATCGCCAAGGGCGTGGGCATGATCGAGCCGAACATGGCGACCATGCTGGCCTGGTTCTTCACCGACGCCGAGCTGGAGCAGCCGGTGCTGGACGAGGTGTTCCGCCGGGTGGTGGACCGCACGTTCAACGCGCTGAGCATCGACACCGACACCTCCACCAGCGACTCGGCGGCGGTGTTCGCCAACGGCCTGGCCGGGCCGGTGGACGCGGCGGAGTTCGAGGCGGCGCTGTACGAGGTGGCCCTGAAGCTGGTGCGGATGATCGCCTCCGACGGCGAGGGCGCCAGCAAGCTGATCGAGGTGCGCGTGACCGGCGCGCGCGACGACGCCCAGGCCAAGCGGGTGGCCAAGGCCGTGGTGAACTCCCCGCTGGTGAAGACCGCCGTGCACGGCGCGGACCCCAACTGGGGCCGGGTGACGATGGCGGTCGGCAAGTGCGAGGAGGAGACCGACATCCTCCCCGACAACGTGCGTATCTCCTTCGGCGACGTGGAGACCTACCCGGCGGAGGCCACGGACGAGGTGCTGGAGCGCGCCGCCCAGCACATGAAGGGCGACGAGGTGGTGATCGGCGTCGGCTTGGGCATCGCGGACGGCGCCTTCACGGTCTACGGCTGCGACCTGACCGAGGGGTACATCCGGATCAACGCCGACTACACGACCTGAGCAGCCGGTCCGGGCCCGGAGGGGTTTCGGACAGCCAGGTCGGTCGGTCACGGTCGGCGGCGCCCTGCACAGCGGAGGCGGCACGGCCGTGGAACCGGAACAGTAGAGGCAGCACGACAGAGGCGGCACCACCCTTGTCCACAGGGGGTGGTGCCGCCTCTTCGTCTTTCCGCCGAGCTGTCCGACGGCAAATCCCTGGTAGGAAAGTTGAACTGTCCGACTGTTGGAGTCATCCTGGAACCGTGACTCCGGTGCGGGAAGCCCGGGAGCACGATCGCCCTGCCCGGGGAAGGGAAGCTCCGGGGCAGGCCCACCAGCCGGAAGGACCCCACCCATGAGCGAGACGAAGGCGAGACGTCGACGTGCGGTGATGCGTCGCAAGAACCAGGTGACCCTGCCCCGCGAGATCGCCGAGGCCCTGCACATCCGTGAGGGCGACGAGGTCGAGTTCGCCATCGCGGAGAACGGTCAGGTCACGCTCAGGGGCATGACCTCGGTGCCCGCCGACCAGACGTGGTTCTGGGACCGCGACTGGCAGCAGGGTGAGCGCGAGGCCAGCGAGCAGATCGCCGCGGGCCTGACCGAGGAGTTCGAGGACGCGGAGTCGATGTTCGACGCTCTGGAAGACGAGGAGCGCTGAGGACACTGGCCACGTTCGCCACCACCCCCCGGTTCCGGGCCGACTTCAGGAAACTGACGCGGCAACAGGCGGAGCGTTTCCGGAAGGTGGTCACCACCGAGTTCGCACCCGACGTGCAGAAGGGGGAATTCCGACCGGGCCTGCGGGTCAAGGGCGTGCAGGGAGCCCCCGGGGTCTACGAGATGACCTGGGCACCCGACGGGCGCGCCACATGGGAGTACGGCGACGAGCGCTTCCCCGGCAAGCCGCACGTGGTCTGGCGCCGGGTGGGCACACACGCCGTCTTCAACCCCGGTCCGCCCTGACACCGGAGGCCGACGACACAGGCATCCTTGTCATCCCTGAATCCCACGGCGGTGTAGGACCGGAACCTCAGGCGGAGGCGGCACCACCCTTGTCCACAGGGGGTGGTGCCGCCTCGTCTTTCGCGGTTTCCTGGATACAGGGGGCCCACGGCCTCCGGCAGCGCGGGCGCGCCCGCGCACCTGTGCGGCATCGGCGTTCCCGCGATCCGGTCTGACGTCTCCACAAGCCCACCCCGGCGTGCCCGGGGTTCGGGACGACACCGGCACGGCCGCGATCCGGACCGGGTCCGCCCACGCCCGCGCCGCGGGTCAGTGCACGCTGAGCCCGCCGTCGACGGCCAGCATCTGCCCGGTGACGAAGGCGGAGGCGTCCGAGGCGAGGAAGACCGCCAGTCCCGCGAAGTCGCGGGGAAGGCCGTTGCGTCCGACCATGGTGCGTGCCGCGAGTTGCTCCTCCCGACCGGGCACCGCGACGGTGGGCAGCGTCATCGGCGTGACCACGAATCCGGGGATGACGGTGTTGGCGGTGACGCCGTGGGGCGACCACGCCTCGGCCTGAGAACGTGAGAGCCCGCCGACGGCGGCCTTGCTGACGCCGTACACCCCCGAGTTGCCGAACGCGCTCCACGTCTGCTGGGAACCGATGTTGAGGATCCGGCCCCAGCCCCGCTCGGCCATCCGCGGCCCGCACGCCTGGCCCAGCAGGTACGGCGCGGCGAGGTTGACCGCCAGCGTCTCGGTCCAGACCTCCTCCGTCGTCTCCCCGAGCGGAGGCCGGTGGTTGACCCCTGCCGCGTTCACCAGGATGTCCGCCCCCGTCACCGGCTCGCTCGCGCAGAACTCCCCGAGCGCGTCGCGGTCGGCCAGGTCGATCGGGGTGGTGCCGACCTCGATCCCCTGGGCGGCGAATTCCTCCGCCGTCTGGGCCAGGCGTCCGGCGTCGCGGGCCACCAGGTGCACGCTCGCCCCGGCGCGTCCGAGGGCCTCGGCGACACCACGGCCGATGCCCGAGTTCCCTCCCGTCACGAGGGCACGGCGGCCGGTGAGTCCGAACAGCTCGTCCAGGTAGGCCCGGTGCTGGCCGGTGCGGTCGGTCAAGAGACGCCCCCTGTCGGGTCGCATGGATAGCGGTGCGGCGGAGACCGCCGCACCGCAGAGTCTGCCGCCCGGGAACGCGCAGGTCGAAGGCGGCGCCGCGGACCTGGTCCGGCCCGGCGCCCCGGCAGGCCGGGACCGGACCTCACCCCCGGCTAGATGTGGACGGCCGGGCCGTCGGTCATCCGGCCCGAGCGCATGAACAGCGACAGCACCGCGGCGACCAGCATCACCGCCGCCGCGATGGTGAAGGCGAGTTGCAGACCCTCCATGAAGGCCAGGTTGCTGGCCCCGGTCACCGCCGCCACGACCTCCGGGGTCGCCCCCTCGGGCAGCACCGCGCCGCCCTGGGCCACGACGCTCTGCATGCCCGCCAGCTCCCCGGCGGCGGGTTCGGCCAGCCCCGCGGCGGCGAAGTGGCCGGGCAGGGTGGCGACGATGGTCGCGGACATGACCGCGCCCAGGACCGCCGTGCCCAGCGAGCCGCCCAGCTGCATGGCGGCCTGCTGCACCGCCGAGGCGACACCGGCGTAGCGCACGGGGGCGTTGCCGATGATCGCCGCCGTGGCGCCGGTCATGATCAGGCTCAGGCCCATGCCGAGCAGGACGAACGCGGCCGAGATGTAGAGCACGCCCGTGTCGACCTTCAACAGCGACAGCATGAACATGCCCGCCGACGCCAGCAGCAGGCCCGCCGTCGTGGGCGGCCGGGCGCCGACCCGGTCCAGGATCCGGCCCGCGATCGGCGAGGTGACCGCCATCAGCGCGGTCATGGAGATGAGCTGGAGGCCGGTCTGGGCGGGGCTCATGCCCCGCACGCCCTGGAGGTAGAAGGTGATGAAGAACAGCGACCCCATCAGGCTCAGCGCCATCGCGACCGTCAGGACGGCGCCGATGGAGACCGAGGGGTTGGCGAACAGGCCGAGCGGGAGCAGGGGCTGCTTCGCGCGGCGCTCCCACGCCAGGAAGGCCGCGGTGAAGACCGCCGTGACGGCGAGCGAGCCCAGGGTGACGGGGTGGCCCCAGCCCACACTGGGCGCCTCCACCAGCGCCCACACCAGGGCGAAGATAGCGATGCTCAGCAACACGATGCCGGGCACGTCCATCCGGCTTCCGGCGTCGGTCGGCTTGTTGGCGGCCAGCAGCCACAGGCCGAGTCCGAGGGCGACCGCGCCCACCGGGACGTTGATGTAGAAGACGGCCTCCCAGCCGAGGGAGCCGACCAGGACGCCGCCCAGGATGGGACCGCCCGCCGTGGCGGCGCCGATGAGGCTGCCGAAGACGCCGAAGGCCCGGCCGAGCTTGCTGGGCGGGAAGCTGGCGCGCAGCAGGCCCATCGCCGAGGGCAGGAGCAGCGCCCCGAAAATCCCTTGCAGCACCCGGAAGGCGACGAGCATGATGACACCGGCCGACAGCGCGATCGCCACCGAGCTGAGCACGAAGCCGACCGCGCCCACGAGGTAGGTGTTGCGGTAGCCGAAGCGGTCGCCGATCTTGCCCGCCGTGATCAGGAAGACCGCCAGGCCGAGCAGATAGCCGTGGGTCACCCACTGGAGTTCGGCCAGCGAGGCGCCCAGGCTCGTGCCGATCGCGGGGTTGGCGACGGCCACGATGGTGCCGTCCAGCGCCACCATCATCACGCCGAAGGCGATGGCGACCAGGGTCGCCCAGGGGCTCTGCGTCCAGCGCGGCTTGCGCTCCGTCTGCTCCGTCTCCGGAGCGGCCTTCGGGACGGTCTGTGCGGTCATGGTTCCCCCTGCGTGCCGGTGCCGTCGTCCGCACGATTATGTCTGTCGCTGACTCTTTGCAGCAAGTGTGTTTTGTCAGTCGCTGACGTAATCTGTTTCACACGGTATCCTCGGTCGACAGAGCCGGAATCAGCGGCCAGAGCCGACACGCGGGAGGGCACGTCCATGAGCACGACGAGCGCCGAACCGGGAGAGCAGCTCGGGCTGCGCGAGCGCAAGAAGGCCCGGATGCGCGAGTCCCTCATGGAGTCGGCGCTGCGCCTGTTCCACGAGAACGGTTACCAGGGGACGACGACAGAGGAGATCGCCTCCTGTGTCGGGGTCTCCCAGCGCACGTTCTTCCGCTACTTCGGCTCCAAGGAGGACGTGGTCCTGGAGGCGGTCGAGGACCTCGACGAGCAGCTGTTCGCCGCCCTGCTGGCCCGTCCCGCCGAGGAGTCGCCGTTCGCCGCGCTGCGCAACGCGATGCTCGACCACTGGGCCTACCTCGAACGCGAGATGCTCCACCTCCGGGGCAGCGCCATGGGACTGGTGTCCGAGAGCCCCGAGCTGATCGAGGTCAACATGCGCTACTGCCACCGCAGGCAGGAGCGGTTGGCCCGGGCGCTGGGCGAGCGCACCGGCGTCGATCCGGTCACCGACCCGCGCCCGGGGGTTCTGGCCTCGGTTTTCCTGTCCGTGCTCAACAGCGGCCACCAGGCGTGGTGCGTGTCCGGCTCCAGCGATGTGGAGGAGTTGGTCCAGGCGTTCCTCGACCGGTTCGACCTGGTGCCCGAGGTGGTCGGCGGCCATTGGGAGAGCCCCCGGGGCTGAGCGGATACGCAGCCTCGCGGGCTCTCCCCCTCGGTTCACCTGAGGAACCTCAGTCGGACAGGGCGCACCAGACGCGCACCAGGTCCCGGAGTTCGTCGAACTCACCCGGAGGGGAACTGGCCGTGCGGCAGGCCGCTGCCGTGGCGGGAGCTGTGGGCGTGACGGAAGACGGTGCGGCCAGCAGGTCACCGACCGGAACCCGTGGCAGCGGAGGCATGTAGGGACGGACCAGTGAGCCCGCCGTGCGGTCGGAGTTCAGGGTGGGGCGCCGCTTTTCGGGTGCGGGCCGCGACTCGGGAACAGGTCGCTGGCGTGGTGCGAACGCGGTCCTCGGTGCGGAAGCAGGTCGCGGCACGGACGCGGACCTCGGCGCGAAGGCAGGCCGCGATGAGGATGTGGGCCGCGATTCAGGGGCGGGTCGCTGGCGTGGCGCGAGGGCGGGCGGAAGCTCGGGGCGCGGCGGTGCGCTCTCGATGGCCCCGGCCGGACGTCGCGTGCCGAGCAGGTGTCCCAGCGTCCACGCGAGCGCGGCGGCGCACAGCGTCCACATCTGTTCGGCCCATGAACGGTGATGCCTGCGGTGCCTGCCGATAGGGTCTTTCACGGTCTCCTCCTGGTGATGACAGGTGGTGATCACGCCCCGGCCCGGTGCTCGTAACACCGGTTCGGGGCACCTTGTTTTCTGCTGCGTTCGCGCGGGTGTCATCGGCCCCGGCAGGGGCTGCGCTTCCCGCTCCGGCGGCAGTGTTCTCTCAGGCCGCGACGGCGTCGTCGGGTTCTGGGACGGGTGCGTAGGGGTCGACGTGCGCCCACACCGTCAGGGGCATGCCGGGCTCTCCGCTCCAGCCCCACTCCACGGACAGGCGGTCCACGAGGTGCAGGCCGCGTCCGCCGACGCGAAGGTCGTCGCTGCGCGGTGACAGACAGGGAAGGCACGCGGGCTGGCCCGGGCGCGGCCCGTCGTCGGTGACCGCCAGGTGGATGACGTGCTTCGGCAGGTGCCGCATCTGGATCTTCACCCGCCCGCCGGGGGCACCGGAGGAGGTGTGCATCCAGGCGTTGGTAACCAGTTCGCTGACCACGAGAACCAGGGAGAAGGTCCGGTGGACCTGAACCCGCGCGCCCCGCTGGCACCAGCTACGGATCTGCGCCGCCTGGTTCACCTCCGACCCGAAGAACGCCGTGCGCACCCCGGTACCGCCCCTCCCCCGACGCGGCAGCCCGCTCCTGCCGCCCTCTGCTGCCCGCCTCGGTCGCGGTACACCAAAGCTGTTCATCCTGCTCCTCCAAGCGCCAGAAGTGAACCGAGTTACGCGCAGGCGGCTTCGACACGCGCCAGCTCAGCACCGAAGCCGCGACCTGATCGGCTGAACCTTCACCAGGATGGACCGCTAAAACTAAAACTGCAATAGTTCAGAAAGAAGTAGTCCAGTATGCAGAAAATGATCAATGAATCATGCAATGTGTTACGGTTCACGTAGAACCAGGAGGTGCAGCATGGCCGCACGCCCGAGCCCCACAGCGCGTCATCGACGCCTGATGGCGGAGCTGTCTCGGCTCAGGAACGACTCGGGACTCTCCCGCGCTGAGGTTGCCGACCGCGTAGGCATCACCGACAGCACCTTGTGGAGATACGAGACAGGCATGACCAGGCCAAAGCCTGGAGACGTGGCCATTCTGCTCGATGTGTACGGCGTGCATGGGGCAGAACGCGAAGAACTCATCGAGATGGCCAAGCACGCCCGTAAGCGCGGCTGGTGGCATCGCCATCGGCAGGCTCTCAAGCCAGGCTTCGACAGCTACATCGGGCTGGAAGCTGCGGCCTCCGTGGTCCGCACGTTCCAGACCATCGTGGTGCCGGGCATCCTCCAGACCGAGGCCTATGCCCGCGCGGTGACCGAGCAGACCGCCATCACATCGGCCCCTGACCTGGCTGACGAGAAAGTCCTGGTGCGCATGTCCCGTCAGGAGCTGATCATCCGCACGGACGACCCTCTGCATGTGGTCGCTGTGCTGGACGAAGCTGTGCTAAGGCGCCAGGTCGGAGGCCCCACAACCATGCAGGGGCAACTCCAGCACCTTGTGGAGCTTTCCGAGCGACCGAATGTGACCATCCGGGTCGTCCCGTTCTCGCACGGAGCCCATGCTGGGATGGATGGCCAATTCAACCTCCTGGAGTTCCCCGAGCAGGCAGATCCGGACGTGGTCTACCTGGAGCAGGCCGGTAGCGGGCTGGTTCCTGAGGACCCCGAAGAAGTCCGCCGGTATACCCTGATGTTCGGGAGCCTGCTGGGCAAGGCACTCAAACCCGATGAGTCGATCCTCTTCATACGTGGGCTCCTGAACGACGGACAGTAGGCCCACCTCGGAGAAGAGGAGGCACGGGAATGACCGCGCCGCACCACCACCCCTGGCACAAGAGCAGCTACAGCACCAACGGCGGCGACTGTGTAGAGGTCGCGGAAGGGCAGAGCGTGCTGGTCCGCGACACCCAGAACCGCGAACACGGCCACCTCGCCTTCACCACCCCCGAATGGGCAAGCCTCCTCAACACCCTCAAGACGCTTCGGCCGTAGCCGCCCCGGGTACCTCGAAACTGCCGGGGTACCCGGGACAACGCGAAGGGGCAGCGCATGAGGTGGCGTAAATCCAGTTACTCCGGTGGCAGCGGCGGCAACTGTGTGGAGATCTCCAACTGGCGCAAGTCCAGCTACTCCGGTGGGGGTGGTGGCGAGTGCGTCGAGGTCTCTGACTGGCACAAGAGCAGTCACAGCAGCGGAGTGAACAACGACTGCGTGGAAATAGCCGAAAGCTCGACCGAGACCCGGGTCCGCGACACCCAGAACCGCGAACTCGGCCACCTCACCTTCACCACCCCCGAGTGGACCAGCCTCCTCAACACCCTCAAAGCCCCCAACCGGTAAGCGCCCAAGCCCAGTCCAGTCCAACCCCACGACCGCGACCCGCGGCGGAGTCCGAAGACACCGCCATGGGATGATCCCGTCCACCATGCGCACGGATCAGTCACGGAGGTTGGCGATGTTCGAGTTACCCCTGGACGTGGACGGCGCGGAACTGCGCCCGCTCGAACCACGGCACGCCGAGGAGTTCCTGGCCAACATCGACCGGGGGCGCGAGTTCATCGGACGCTACATCGCGCTCCCGGACGTCATCGTGGACCTGGAGTCGAGTCGGACCTACCTGCGCTCTTACGCGGAGAAGGCCGCCACCGACACCGGAGGCATCTACGGCATCTGGTCGGGTGATCAACTGCTCGGCGGGGTCCTCTTCCGCACGATGGACCTCAAGCACGGCACCGCCGAGGCGGGCTGCTGGCTGGAACCGTCGGCCGCCGGACGCGGGCTGGTGACCAGGGCCGCCCAACAGATCATCGACTGGGCCGTCGAGAAGCGGGGCGTCCACCGCGTGGAGTGGCACGCCTCCTCCGCGAACGAGGCCAGCATCGCCGTGGCCCGGCGGCTCGGCATGACGCGGGACGGCGTACTGCGGGAGAGCTACGTCTACCGGGGCGAGCGCCACGACATGGAGGTCTGGTCGGTGCTCGCCCCGGAGTGGCGCGCACGGCGCCAGACCTCCTGACGCCCGCGCCCCGGACGGCTCCGCCTCGGCACGTCATCCGCCCGCTACTGGCGCGCGGAGCAGCAAGGCGCGGGAGCCGGGTTCACGGACGCGCGCCGTCAGCGGATATCGCGACGGTCCAGAACGGTGGCGGCCCCGACGATCAGCACCGCCGTGAGACCGAGCGCGACCGCCACGACGACGGACACGAGGCCGGTGGTGACGTTCCCGGTGTCCGCGAACATCCCGGTGCCCAGTTGGGTCGCCCGGCTGAGCAGCCCGTACGGGAGCGTCACCGCCACGGGTTCGAGCCGGGTCACCAGCAGCAGCACCCCCGATGTCGCCCCCAGCAGCGCCACGGCCACGGGAGCGGCGAAGGACCTCATGAGCATCGACAACCCGGACTGGAGCGCCGCCACGGGCACACACGCCAGCACGATGACGGCGCTGACCAGGAGGTACCGGGACGGCAGCGTTCCGGGCAGCGCGAACGCCAGCTTGCCGACGACGATGACACCCGCCACCAGCACCGCCTGCATCACCGCCGCGAGCACGGCGAGCACGGCCGTCTTGCCGAGGACCACGTGGAGGCTGGACACCTTCCGGCCCATCAGTGCGTTCCAGTTGCCGCCCTGGTGCTCGACCCGCCACACCAGCGAGGCCAGCACGGCCACGCCGACGGCCAGGGGGAACAGGCCGTAGAAGACCACCACCCGCAACCACAGGGTGTGCCAGTCCTCTTCGACCGGCTGACCGGAGACGACCGTGTTGACCGCCCCGGTGAGCACGGCCAGCAGCGGCAGGAGCACCACCACGACCCAGCTCAGGGAACGCTTCAGCTTGAGGAACTCGGCTCGGACCGAACCCATGGCTCAGGCCTCCTGACGGTCGAACAGGCGGGTGACGAGCAGGAACAGGACGCCGCCCGCGACCCCGAGGGCGACCACGCTCAGGTGCGAGGGGTCCAGCGAGACCATGCCGGACCCGCGGGCGTCGACGGGCGTGACCAGCGCGTAGTACCCCCACGGAGGGAGGAGGTGAGTCAGCCACGCGGGCGTCCCCGTGCTGGTCAGGGCCACGAACACGCCCAGGACCCCGACGCCCATGCCCACGAGCTGGTTGCCCACGCGCGCCGACAGCAGGAGGTGGAACGCGAGGAGCACCAGGTTCAGGACCACGGCCGCCGCGGTGTAGCCGAGCCACTGCCCGGCCGGGAAGGCCACCGTGATGCCCAGCGCCAGGCCGACCGCCGCCACCAGGCCGCTCTGGGCCAGGGTGGCCGCCACCACGACCGCGCCGGTGGCCGCGAACTTGGCCCGGCACAGGTGTCCGGGGGTCAGTCCCGAGGTCTGGGAGAGCAGCCAGCCGTTCCCCTGGTGTTCGATGTCCACCTGTCGGCTGGCCAGCACCGCCAGCAGGATGGGCGAGGTCAGCGGCACGGCCAGCGCCATGCCCGCGAGCAGCAACCGCCAGGGGTGCTCGGAGGGGTCGTCCACCGACTCCAGGAACCCCGGGTCGCCCAACGCGGCGAAGCAGGACAGCGCGACCACTCCGACCACCATGGCACCCGCGACGGGCGCCACACGCAGGCGGCGCATCTTGGCGAACTCGTTGGCCACGGCGAGAGCGATCACAGGCCCTGCCCCCCGGTGAGGTCCATGAACACGTCCTCCAGGGACTGGGCGTCGCGGCGCACGCCGTGGACGGGCACGTGTTCGCCGACGAGGTGGGCCACCACGCGGGCCGTGGCCTCCTGGTCGAGTCCGGGCAGGCGCACGGCGCCGCCGTCGCGGACCGCGCCCCACCGGGCGGTGAGGGTGCTCGTTCGTTCGGGTTCGGTCGTCTCGATGAGCACGTCGGGGGTGGAGCGCGCGAGCAGCTGGTCCCGGGTGCCCTGGAAGAGCATGCGGCCGTTGCTGAGGATGCCGAGCACGGAGGCGGTCCGGTCGATCTCGCCCAGCAGGTGGCTGGAGACCATCACGGTGGTTCCCTGTTCGGCCAGCCGGGTGAGCAGGCGTCGGATCTCGTCGATACCGGCGGGGTCGAGGCCGTTGGTGGGCTCGTCGAGGATCAGCAGCCGGGGTTCGCGGGCCAGCGCCATCGCGATGCCCAGCCGCTGCTTCATGCCCAGCGAGTAGTCGCGGACGAGCTTGTCGAGGTGGTCCTGGAGGCGTACGGTGCGCACCGCCCGGGCCACCTGGCCCTTGTCCAGGTCCAGCAGCCGCCGGACCAGGCGCATGTTCTCCCCGCCGGTGAGGTGCGCGTACGCGGGCGGGGACTCGATGAGGGAACCGATGCCGCCCAGGAGTTCTCGGCGGGTGGAACGCCGCATGGGGCGGCCCATGACGTGGATCTCGCCGCTGGTGGGGCGTACCAGCGACAGGAGCATCTTCATCGTGGTCGACTTCCCTGAGCCGTTGGGGCCGAGGAAGCCGTACACGCACCCTTCCGGTACGTGCAGGTCCAGGTCCTCGACGACCGCGCGGTCGCCGTACTTCTTGCTCAGGCCGTGGGTGGTGATCATTGGAGGCACGGATCCATCGTGTCCGCCGGGGCGCCGCGGGTCGTCTGGCCGGAGGATGACCTTGCGCGTCCCCCTGCGGGATGACCCGGGCACCGGTGTGCGACCCATGGGGTAGGCGCGGCCCGCCGAACGGCGGTGCGGTCGGCCCCGCGTCCCGGTCTCCCGCCGGGTTCGCGGTCAGCGGTTCCCGGTCGCGCGAGGACCCGGAGCGTCTCAGGACCCGCGGACGCCGACCAGGCCGGTCTCGTAGGCGAGCACCACCGCCTGTACCCGGTCGCGCAGGTCGAGCTTGGTCAGTATCCGCCCCACGTGGGTCTTGACCGTGGCCTCGGACACGTGCAGCAGCTCGGCGATCTCGGTGTTGGACATCCCGCGGGCCACCACCGCGAGCACCTCGCGCTCGCGCGGGGTCAGCACGTCGAGGGACTCGGGGGCGGGCGGGGCCTCGTCGGCGGCGCGCAGGTGGCCGACGAAGCGGTCGAGCAGCCGCCGCGTCGTGCTGGGAGCAACCACGGCCTCGCCGGAGTGGACGGAGCGGATCGCCGACAGCAGTTCCGGGGGCCGGGCGTCCTTGAGCAGGAAGCCGCTCGCCCCGGCCTTCAACGCCGCGTAGGCGTACTCGTCGAGGTCGAAGGTGGTCAGGATCAGCACCCGCGGGCCGCTGTCCACGGCGCAGAGGCGGCGCGTCGCCTCCACGCCGTCCATGCGCGGCATCCGGACGTCCATGAGGACGACGTCGGCGGCCAGGGTCCGCAGCAGTTCCAGCGCGGTGTCGCCGTCACCAGCCTCGCCCACCACCTCGATGTCGGGCTGCGCGTCGAGGACCATGCGAAAGCCCGTGCGGACCAGTTCCTGGTCGTCGACGAGCACGACGCGTACGGCGTCCGTCCTCCCGACGCCTCCCGTGCCGGTTCCCGTGTCGATGCCCGTCCCACCGGTGTCCGGTGTGCCCACAGGTGCGTTCCCTCTCTCGAATCGCTCACGTGGTGGCCGGCCGCAACGGCAGCGACGCCACCACCTCGTAGCCTCCGCCGGAGCACGGTCCCGCCCGTACGGAGCCGCCGTACACCGCCACCCTCTCGCGCATGCCGATCAGGCCGTGCCCCTGCCCGGGGCGCGCGTCCTCCGGCGCGGACGCGCCGCGCCCGTCGTCGAGGACCCGCACCTCCAGGGTGTCGTCCCCGTAGCGCAGCCGCACCCGGACGCGGCTGGCCGCGGGCCCGGCGTGCTTGAGCGTGTTGGTCAGCGCCTCCTGCACCACCCGGTAGACGGCGAGGTCCACCCCCGTCGTCAGTGGGCGTATCGGGCCCTCCACGGTGCACTCCACCGGCAGTCCGGCGCCGCGCACCCGCGCGAACAGCTGTTCCAGCCGCTCGACGCCGGGCCGCGGCGCGTACTCCTCTTCGGTCTCGTCCTCGCGGAGCACCCCGAGCATGCCGCGCATCTCGGTCAGGGCCGTCCGGCCGGTCTCCGAGATGGTCTCCAGCGCACCCTTGGCCCGCGCCGGGTCGGAGTCGATGGCGAACGCGGCGCCGTCGGCCTGCACCACCATCACACTCACGTTGTGGGCCACCACGTCGTGCAGTTCGCGGGCGATGCGCGCCCGCTCCTCGGCGATCGCGGCCCGGGCGCGGGCGTCGCGCTCGCGTTCGAGCCACTCGGCGCGCTCCTCCAAACCGACGAGGTAGCCGCGGCGGACGCTCGTGTAGAGGCCGCTGACCCACAGGAGCATGATGAGGAACGTGTAGACGACGAACACGTTCCAGTCGCCCCAGTCGGCGTGGGGCAGGCTCGCGAGCATCAGCACCAGGCCGACCTCGGCGGCGGCCAGCGCGGCCAGCGCCCACCCGAACCGGCAGTGCGCGGCCACGGTGTACATGGCGACGAGGACGGCGAAGTCGGCCAGGATCAGACCGAAGCCGAGGGCCAGTTGCAGGAGCCCCACCAGGGCGAGGAGCGCGAACACGGCCAGCGGGTACCCGCGACGCAGCGCCAGCGGCAGTACGAGCGCGAGCGTGACGGCGAGGTAGGGCAGGGGGACGCCGCCGTAGGAGTCCGGGTCGGCGTGGTTGAGGCTCGCCATGAGGCACAGCAGCAGGAGCGGGGCCGCCTGGATCGCGTCGACGAGGGTCTCGTGCCGCCGCGTCCAACGCCGGACTCTGCCGAACATGTGCTTGAGTCTACGTTCCCGCCTCCCGGCCGCCGCTGGCCCGGAGCGCGTTCTCCGGTCCGGCTGTCCGCTCCTGCACGGGGACGCCGCAGCCGCGCCACCGCGGAGACCGCACCCGAGGACTCCGGCGGCGCAGCGGCCCTTCCGGTGGGACGATGGGCACACGTACCGCCGACGGTTCCGCCTCGGCCGACCCCGCGAACGAGGAAGAGCGCACCACCATGCCCGAGAAGTTTCTGCCCAGCGCCACGACCGAGCAGGAAGCACGCGACCTGTTCACCCGGCTCGACACGGACAAGGACGGCTCCATCAACATCCACGAGTGGCTGGCCTACGCCGAGCGGGATCTGGGACTCGACCGCATGAGCGCGCTGCACGCCTTCGCCCTCGACGTCGACACCGACCACGACCTGCTCATCAGCCAGGACGAGTTCGTCCGGATCGGCACGCAGGGGGCCTGAGGGCCCCGAGGTCCCTCGCCGTCCCCGCGTACCGGGTGCGCATCGGTACCGGACCGGGCGGCCTCCGACGAAGGCCGGTGCGTGGGGCAGGCAGAACCTGTCGGACCCGATCCGCTCCCACTTTGGCAGGCCCGGCGGGTCGTCCTTTCGGGGGAGGCGCGCGCGGAGCGGTCGTCAGTAGCGTGCGGAGGGCTTCCACCGTCCGACCACGGACGGTGGACCCGTACAGAGCCTTCCGATGGGAGAATCCCCGTGCCCCTCGCCCGAAGCGCCGCGCTGGCCGCGGCCTCCGGACTGCTGCTGACCGCCGCGGCCGCCCCCGCATCGGCCGCCCCGGGCCCGGAACCGGAGTGGCGACCGTGCTCCGACCTCGCCCGGGGGTGGGACGAGAGCGACGACCGCACCCTGTGCGCCACCGTTCCGGTGCCCCTGGACTACGAGGACCCCGACGGGCGCACGATCGACATAGCGGTGACCCGTGTGCCCGCCACCGGGGAGAACACCTATCCCATCCTGTTCAACCCCGGCGGCCCGGGCCATCCGGGCGTGACCACGCCCGGGAGCATCCTCGACAGCGAGGCCGCGGACCTGGGACTGAACCACGACCTCGTGGGCTTCGATCCGCGCGGGGTGGGCTACAGCGACGCCGTGGAGTGCGGTCTGGAGGGGACCGCCCCCGACCCCGGCCTGAGCGACGAGGAGAGCGCACGGCACGTCGCCGAGGAGCAGAGCCGGATCAACCGCGAATGCCACGCCCGGGACCCCGAGTTCGTGGACTCGCTGACCGCGGAGAACGTGGCCCGCGACATGGATCTGATCCGCGAGGCGCTGGGAGCGGACACGATCGGCTTCTACGGGGTGTCCTGGGGGACCCTGCTCGGCGCCGCCTACAGGTCCATGTACGACGACCGGGTCGAGGCGATGCTCCTGGACTCGGTGATGTCGCCCGAGGCCAGTGTCACCGTGTTGGACGAGGGGCAGGCCATGGGCGCCCAGGCCGCGTTCCACCGCTTCGCCGACTGGATGGCCGGGCACGACGACCACTACGGGCTCGGCACGGACGCCGACCGCATCCGGGAGGAGGTGTACGGGCTGCGGGAGGAGCTGGCCGAGGAGCCCCGCACCGGCCCCGACGGGACGGTCGTCGACGGCGACGCCGTAACCGCGCTGCTGGCCACCCCCGAACGCGAATGGCCCGCCAACGCCCGCTCCCTCGTCACGCTCCTCGACGGAGGAGTGCCTGGGGCGGAGGTCGCCCGCGGACCCGTCTCCGGCGCCGGTTGGGACTCCGAACCCGTCTTCGACTCCTTCGCGCAGGTGTCGCTGCTCTGCAACGACTCCGACAGCCCGCGCGACTTCGACCAGGTGTGGCAGAACCGGTTGGAGCGGGCCGAACGGTACCCCGTCATGGGCACCCTGGGCTTCTACGAGCACTCCTGTGTCGGGTGGCCCGAGGGGGGTGCGGCTCCCGACCTGAAGCGAGGGGACAGCCCCCTGCAACTGGTGGGCCACGTCAACGAGATGATCACCCCGCACGACTGGGCGCTGGACATGAGGCGAGTCGTCGGCGGAGAGGTCATGAGTGTGGAGGACGACGGGCACGGAACCCTCTCCGGCCTGGACTGCGCCGCGGCGGCCGTCGACTTCTTCGACACCGGGCGGACCACCACGCGGACGTGTCCGGGACCGCCCGCGCCGACTCCCGAGGGCTGAGGACGGGTTCGCCTCCGGCGGTGCGCCCTCCCCTGTCCCGGATGCGGGGAGGGGAGGGCGCACGTCCTGCCCGGATGGGCGTCAGCGGTCGGCGGCCTCCGGGTGGGCGGCGGCCCTGACCGCCTCGCGCGCCTGTTCGGCGCTGGAGGCGGCGACCGCGAGGTCGGCCAGTCTGCGGCAGTCGCTGTGGGTGTGCAGGGCCAGCGCGTGGCGCACGGCGGGCAGCGCGGGCGCGGACATCGACAGGCTGGTCGCGCCCAGTCCCACCAGCACCAGGGCCAGCAGCGGGTCGGCGGCGGCCTCGCCGCACACGCCCACCGGGCGTCCCGAGCGCTCCCCCGCGCCGCCGACGGTGCCCACCAGCTGGAGCAGCGCGGGCTGCCAGGGGTCGAGCAGGTCGGGCAGCGCGCCGAGGGTGCGGTCGGTGGCCATGGTGTACTGCGCCAGGTCGTTGGTGCCGATCGAGACGAAGTCCACGCGGGACAGCAGCCGGTCGGCGAGCAGCGCCGCGCCGGGCACCTCGATCATCACGCCGACCTGGTCGAGCCCGGCCTCGCGGGCGAGGGAGACGAACTCCTCCGCCTCGTCGGGCGTGGACACCATCGGCGCCATGACCCGGACCTTCGCGGAGGTCTCCCGGGTGGCGGCGGCGATGGCCGTGAGCTGGTCGGTGATCAGGTGGGGGTGCACCCGCGAGGTGCGGAAACCCCGTACGCCCAGCGCGGGGTTGTCCTCGTGGCCGGTGGACGCGAAGGCCAGGGGCTTGTCCGACCCGGCGTCCAGGGTCCGCACCGTGACCGTGCGCCCGGCGAACGCCTCGAACAGGGCCGTGTAGGAGGCGGTCTGCTCCTCGACGGTGGGCGGGTCGGAGCGCTCCAGGAAGAGGAACTCGGTGCGCAGCAGTCCCACGCCCTCGCTGTCGTGGGCACCGGCCTTCTGCGGGTCGCCCTCCCCGACGTTGAGCAGCAGCGAGACCGGGACGTCGTCGGCGGTCCGGCCCGGACCGGTGGCCCGGGCCAGCAGCGCGCGCCGCCGCTCGGTGCGCTCGCGCATCCGCTCGGCGAGCTCCTCGTCGGGCTCGACCTCGACCGTTCCGGCGTCGCCGTCCACCGCCACCGGCGTCGCGTCGCGCAGTTCGGCGGCCCCCACGCAGCCGACCACGGCCGGGATGCCGAGCGACCGGGCCAGGATGACCGTGTGGCTGGTGGGTCCGCCGTAACGCGTGACGATGGCGAGCACGCGCTCGACGTCGAGCTGGACGGTGTCGGCGGGCGCGAGGTCGTCGGCGACCAGCACGTGCGGAACGCCGGGGTCGGGCAGCCCGGGCATCGGCAGCCCCAGCAGCACGGCGGTGGCGCGGTCCCGGATATCGGCGAGGTCGGCGGCGCGTTCGGCGAGGTAGCCGCCCGCCGCCAGGAGCAGCTCCTGGTAGGCGCCGCAGGCAGCGTGGACGGCCCAGGCCGCGGGGTCACCGGCCTCGGTGCGCTCGGCGGCGCGGCGCGCGAGCTCGGGGTCGCGGGCCATGAGCGCCTGGGCGCTCAGCACGGCCGCCGCGTCGCCCTGGAGGTCGGCGGCCCGGCCTTCGAGCAGGACGGCCACCTGTTCCAGGGCCTGACGCGCCCGTGCGGCCTCCTCCCCCGCGTCCACGACGGTGGGCCGCTGGTCGGGCAGGGAAGGCGGTGGGGCCATCCGCGCCACCGGGCCGACTGCGGCCCCCGGGCTGGCGGGGATACCCGTCAGCCGGGTGTCACCGGCTGCGGCGGGGAGGGGTTCGGTCTTCGCCATGGTCGCTCCGTACGTCGGGAAGGGCCGGGGGTGGTGTGGACGGCGCCCGTCAGGGTCGGCGCCCCGCCGGAGCGCCCCGGTCCCCGGGCGCGGGGAGCGCGGGCGCCGCCGTGCCGACGGTGCGCGGGCCGCGGGTCGCGGGTCGCGGCGGGATGTCGGCTGTGCGGGGCGGTGGAGGTGACGGGCGGTTCGCGTGTCCGGCAGAAGTCTTGTGTGTCCAGGAAACCGTAGGGGGGCGGGCGGCGGTAGCCCCTGTGGACAACCCGGGAGGACGGGGGCGCGTCCGCGCCCGCACGTCGCGGGAAGCCGCCGGCCCCGGGCGGGCGGGTACCGCCGCCGCACCGGGGCGGCGACGGTACCGCCTTCGCGCACGTGCGCTACGGCCGGGCGCTACGGCTGGATGGTCACCTTGATCGCGGTGCCCGAGGCCACCGTCTCGATGGCCTTGTGCACGTCGGACAGGGACATCCGCTCGGTGATCAGGTCGGCCACCGGCACGGCGCCGGAGGAGATCAGCTCCAGGGCGCGGCGGTTGTGCTCGGGGCTGGAGCCGTTGGCGCCGAAGATCGAGATCTCCCGGTAGTGCACGGCGTTGGAGTCCAGCTGGATGATCGGCGCGTCCTTGGGCAGGCCGCCGAAGAAGCTGACCCGGCCGCTGCGCGAGACCATGCGCAGCGCGTCCTCCTGGGCGCGTCCGGAGGCGGCGGCGGTGATGACGACGTCGGCGCCCCGGCCGTCGGTCAGGCGGAGCACCTCCTCCACGGCGTCGGTCTCGGCGCCGCAGACCGAGGCGTCGGGCTGGACGATGTCGGCGGACATGTCCAGGCGACCCCGGTTGATGTCCACCAGGTAGACCTTCGCGGCGCCGCGCGCGCGGGCCAGCCGGACGTGCAGGCAGCCGATCGGGCCGGCGCCCATGACCACGACCGTGTCGCCCTCGCCGACCCCGGCGATCTCCTGGCCGTTGAGCACGCACGCCAGCGGCTCGGCGACGGAGGCCTCGGCCAGGTCGATGTTGTCGGGGACGCGGTTGACCCCGTCCACGGCCAGGACGGACTCGGGGATGATCATGTACTCGGCGAAGCCGCCGTCGTAGTGGTAACCCATGGACTCCTGGCGCGAGCACACGGTGAACCGGCCGTCGGAGCACTCCACGCAGGTGCCGCAGGGGATGGCGGCGATGACCTGGACGCGGTCGCCCTCGGCCCAGCCGGTGACGCCCTCGCCCACCTCGACGATCCGCCCGGCGATCTCGTGGCCGATCACGCGGGGCGGACGGATGTGGTGGTGGCCGTGCCGGGAGATCTTCACGTCCGTGCCGCACGTGGAGCAGTTGACGACGGCGATCTTGAGCTGTCCGGGTCCGGCGGTCGGCTCGGGAGCCTGCTCCAGTCGGATGTCACCGGGGGCGTAGAAGCGGGCGACGAGCATGTTCGGGCCTTTCTGCTGGGCCCGCCGGCCCTGGGTCAGGGGACCGGCGGGTGGTTCGGTTGGGCTCAGCCGTCCTGTAGGGGGCCGAGCAGTTCGAGGACGTCGGACGTGGTGTCGGCGGAGCGCAGGCGCGCCGCCTTCTCCGGGTCGGTGAGGATCCCCGCCAGCGAGGACAGCACGCCCAGGTGCTCGTCCCCGGAGGCGGCGATGCCGATGGCCACGTGGACGGTGGGACCGCCCCAGTCGACCCCGCCGGGGAACTGGACCACGGCCAGCGCGGTGCGCTTGACCAGGGCCCGAGAGGCGTCCGTGCCGTGCGGGATGGCCACGCCCTCGCCGACGAAGGTGGGGATGGAGGCCTCCCGCTCGTGCATGGCGGGCACGTAGCCGGGTTCGACGGCGCCCAGTTCGACGAGCAGAGCGCCGCACTGGTCGATGGCGTCGGCCCGGTCGGCGGCCTCGCGGCCCAGCCGGACGGCGTCCTCGGTCAGCGCCAGATCACTCGGCAAGGGTGCTCCCGTTCTTCACAGCCTGCTCCAGGCGGGTGAACGCCGGGTCTCCCAGGAACATCTGGAAGCTGATCACGACGGTGCCGGGCACCCGGGTCCGGGCGCGGTCGACGAGCCCGGTGTGGCACAGGACCACGTCGGCGCCCTCGGGGATCCGGTCCACCGGGGAGTGCTCCACGGACACGCCGTACGGGGACAGGGTCTTGCTCAGCTGCGAGGTGAGCAGGACGCTGCTGCCCATGCCCGCGTCGCAGGCGACGACGACCTTCTTGATGTCGGAGCCCTCGATAGTGCTCATCAGCTGTTCTCCTGGTTCTGAGCGGCTTCCTGCTGGGCCTTCTCCTCGCGCTCGGCCTTGCGCTCGGACCGGCCGAAGCCGAGCAGGAGCGAGGCGATGACGAAGGAGACGATGGTGGCGGCGACGACCCCGGCGAGGACCGGCAGGTGGCCTCCCTGCGGGGTGACCGCCATGATCGCGATGATGCTGCCGGGGGAGGCGGCGGAGACGAGGCCGGCGTCCATGATCATGAAGGTCGCGACACCGGACATGCCGCCGCCGATCGCGGCGAGGATCAGCTTCGGCTGGGCGAGGATGTACGGGAAGTAGATCTCGTGGATCCCGCCGAAGAAGTGGATGACGGCCGCGCCGGGCGCGGTGGCGCGGCTGACCTTGGAGCCGAAGAACATCAGGGCGAGCAGGATGCCCAGGCCCGGTCCGGGGTTCGACTCGATGAGGAACTCGATGGCCTTGCCGTCGGCGACCGCGCGGGCCGTGCCCAGCGGGGTGAAGACGCCGTGGTTGATGGCGTTGTTGAGGAACAGCACCTTGGCGGGCTCGACGATGACCGAGACCAGCGGCAGCAGGCTCAGGTCGATGAGGAACTGCACGCCCTTGCCGAGGCCGGTGGCGATGCCCTCGACGACCGGGCCGACCGCGTAGACGCCCACGGCCGCCAGGATCGCGGCGAGGATGCCGGCGCTGAAGTTGTTGACCAGCATCTCGAAGCCGGCCTTGATGCGCGGCTGGACGACCCGGTCGAACTGCTTCATGAGGTAGGCCGCGAACGGACCCATGAACATGGCGCCCAGGAACATCGGGATGTCCGCGGAGACGATCACGCCCATGGTCGCGGCCGCGCCGACGACGCCGCCTCGCCTGTCGTGCACCAGCGCGCCGCCGGTGTAGGCGATCAGCAGCGGCAGCAGGTACTTGATCATCGGGTCGACGAGCCCGGCCATCTGCTCGTTGGGCCACCACCCGTCGGGAATGAACAGGGCGGTGACCAGGCCCCAGGCGATGAACGCGCCGATGTTGGGCATCACCATGCTCGACAGGAACCCTCCGAAGCGCTGTACTCCGGAGCGCACCGCGGTGAGTCTGTCCGTGCTCTGCTGTGTGGTCATGGGGGACCTCCTGGGAGGTTCGACGGGCGGGGAGCCCGCCGATGAGGTGGGGAGGGAAAGTGGGTGTCGGTGTCGGTGTGGGTGGGCGCGGGGCGATCCGGGGCGGGGCGGTTCCGGACGGTGGAACCGCCCCGCTCGGTGTCCCGCCGTGGTCAGACCACCTGGACTCGGGGTCCGGCGGCCTCCAGTTCGTCGGCGAGACCGCTGGCGAGACCGGTGTCGGTGATGACCAGGTCGAGGTCCTCGACCGCGGCGAAGCGGGCGAAGTGGTCGTTGCCGACCTTGGTGTGGTCGGCGAGCAGGACGCAGCGGCGGGCCGAGGCGATCATGGTCCGCTTGACCTCGGCCTCCGCGGGATCGGGTGTGGTGAGCCCGCGTTCGGTGGAGATCCCGTTCGCCGCCACGAAGGCGACGTCGACGTAGGACTCGGCGAGGGAGCGCAGCGCCCAGGCGTCGACGGTGGCCTGGGTGCGGGTGCGCAGGCGCCCGCCGAGCAGCATGAGGTTGATGTGTGTACGCGGGGCGAGCGTGAGGGCGATGGACAGGGAGTTGGTGACGACGGTGAGTTCGCGGTCGGCGGGCAGCTGCTCGGCTAGGCGTCCGGTGGTGGACCCGGCGTCGAGCAGGATCGCGCCCTCCTCGGGGAGCTCGGCGAGAGCCGCCTTGGCGATGCGCTCCTTCTCCTGTGTCATGACGGAGTCGCGCACGTTGAGGGCGGGTTCGAAGCCCAGCCGCTCGACGGGGATCGCGCCACCGTGGACCCTGCGCAGGACCCCGTGGCGTTCGAGTGCCGTGAGGTCGCGTCGGATGGTCTCGTACGTGACGTCGAACTCCGCGGCGAGCCCTGTCACGTCGACCCGGCCGTCCCGCCGGGCGCGTTCGAGGATCGCCTTCTGGCGCTCTTCCGCGTACATGTTGGATCACCTGTGTTTCGGTGTGGTTTTCTGTGAGTTTAATGGTGTTGCCTGGGACACACAAGAGGTACCTTGAACCAATATCCCAGCAACACCGCTCGTCGCGAAGCCCCTACGATCCGCCGAAGTCACCAGGAGCGTTTCGCCTCCACCCGACTGCGCCCGCACACCGGGACACCGGTGACGCGACCCCCACGGCCCCGTGACCGACAGTGGCCAAAACCGGAAACCAGGGCACAACAGCATTGACACACACAGGCAAACACACATAATCAAAGGTAGTCCCACATCCGGACCGGGCCGGGCGCAGCCACCTCGAAAAGAGCACCCATGATCCTGACCCTCACCCCCAACCCGAGCGTGGACCACACCCTGGAGGTCAGTCACCTGACCCGCGGTGAGGTCCTGCGCGTGGGCTCCACCCGCGCGCAGGCGGGCGGCAAGGGCGTCAACGTCTCCCGCGCGCTGCGCCGTGCGGGCGTGCCCACACGGGCGGTACTGCCCGTGGGCGGCGGCGGAGGCGCCGAACTGACCGCCCTGCTCGGGGACCTGCCCTGCGTCGCCGTCCCCATCGAGGGCGAGACGCGGGGCAACATCGCCGTCACCGAGGACGACGGCACCACCACCAAGCTCAACGCACCCGGGCCCGTGCTCTCCCCCGAGGAGACCGACGCCCTGCTGGCCGCCCTGGAGGCCGAGCTGGACCGGGGCCCCGCGTGGGTGGTGGCCAGCGGCAGCCTCCCCTCCGGCTCCCCCGACGACCTGTACGTGCGCGTCGCCGAACTGGCCGCCTCCTACGGGGTCCCGCTGGCCCTGGACACCTCCGGCAAGCCCCTGGAGGCCGCGGCCCGCGCGGGGTCGGTGTCCCTGCTCAAGCCCAACCACGAGGAACTGGCCGAGCTGATCGGCCGGGAGCTTCCCACCGTGGGCGCGGTCACCGAGGCCGCCCGCGAGGTCCTGGGGTGGGGCAACGGCTCCGCCCTGGTGACACTGGGGGGCCACGGTGCGATACTCGTGGATCCCGAGCACACCTGGTGGGCGCACGGGCCCGCGGTCCGCGCGCGCAGCACGGTGGGCGCGGGCGACTGCGCCCTGGCCGGGTTCCTGGGCGCGGACGGCTCCCCCGAGGACCGGCTGCGGCACGCCGTGGCGTGGGGGACGGCCGCGGTCTCCCTGCCCGGAACCACCGTCCCCTCCCCCGACGACGTGGCCACCGACGCGATCACCGCGGTGGCCGACCCCGACCCGCAGTGGCCGGTCGACACGCTCTGACCCGGGCCTCCCCGCCCACCCGACGATCTCCCGACGACTTCTCCGAGGACTTCCATGCCCCAGCGCACCGTGGCCATCGCCTCCCAGCTCGGCCTGCACGCCCGCCCCGCCAGCCTGTTCGTCCAGGCCGTCAACGGCACCGGCCTGCCCGTCAAGATCGCCCGCGAGGGCCAGGACCCCGTGGACGCCCGCAGCGTGCTCGCCGTGATGGCGCTGGGCGTCAAGCACGGCGAGACGGTCACCCTGTCCTGCGAGGAGCAGGAGAACGCGGACAAGGTCCTGGACGAGCTGGTCGAGATGCTGTCCCGGGAACTGGACGCCTGACCGACGCCTGACCCGCGGGTTCCGCGCGGCCCCGCCCGGACACGGGCCGTCCCCCTCGGGGGCGGCCCCTCCGGGGCGCGGGGCCGCCCGGCCCCGGTCCTCCAGGTCAGTCCGGGCACGGCACGGGACCATCCGGCCCCGGCCCTCAGTGTCGGCCCGGACACGGCACGGGACCACCCGCCCCCGGTCCTCGGGGTCGGCCGGGGCTACCTTGCTGCCATGGACACCTCACGTGACGACACCGTCATCGGCCCCTCGGGGATCTGCAGGCGGGGGCAGCACGACTGGAAGCACGATCCCCCCGGGGCGAAGCGGCAGGTCTGCACCCGGTGCCGCTCCATGTCCACGACGAACTACTGCGACTGCGCCGAGTGCGCGCCCGGCGGCGCGCAGGTCTGAGCGCCGCGGAACCGGGCGGCGCCCGGTCCCCGCCGGGACAGGGCCCGGACCCCTCGTGTCACACCGGCGACGGTTCCGGTCGGCCCGTCAGGACTCCCCCCGCTGGACACGGTGGACCTTGTGCTGGGCGGCCTGCGCGCGCGGGCGCACCACCAGCAGGTCGATGTTCACGTGCGGGGGCCGCGTGACCGCCCACACGATGGTGTCGGCGACGTCCTCGGCGCTCAGCGGGTCGGGCACACCGGCGTAGACGGCGTCGGCGGCCCCGGAGTCCCCGCGCATGCGGTTGAGGGCGAACTCCTCGGTCCTGACCATGCCCGGCGCGATCTCCAGCACGCGCACAGGTTCGCCGCACAGCTCCAGGCGCAGCGTGGCGGCCAGGCTGTGCGCTCCGTGCTTGGCGGCCACGTACCCGCCGCCGCCTTCGTAGGCGGTGTGGCCCGCCGTGGAGGAGACGACCAGCACGGTGCCGTCCCCGCTGGCGATCAGCTTGGGCAGCAGGGCCTGGGTCATGTTGAGCACGCCGATGACGTTGACCTCGTACATGGCGCGCCAGTCGGCGGGGTCGCCCTCGGCCACGGTCTCGGTGCCGATCGCGCCGCCCGCGTTGTTGACCAGGACCTCGCACGAGGTCAGGGAGTCGGCGAAGGCGTCGACGGCGGCCCTGTCGGTGACGTCGAGGACGTGGGCGCGGGCGCTGCGGCCCTCCCCGGCCAGTTCCTTCGCCAGCGCCTCGATCCGATCGGCGCGGCGGGCGACCAGGACCACGTCGTAGCCCTGCTCGGCGAGGCCGCGCGCGGTGGCGGCCCCGATCCCGCTGCTGGCCCCGGTGACGACGGCGGTCGCTGACATGGTGGTTCCCTAAGGTTGTGGCTGTTCAGGATGATTCGTTCTGGATGCCCAGGACGGTGGGGTGTGGCTGATGGTGTGTCTGCCCTTAGCGGCTCGGGAGGAGTGGCCGCCCCGTTGTCCGGAACTCCCCGGCCTCTGATTGAGATCTGCGAAGAAGTCGCTGTCACGCCGAGCGTAGCCGGTGGCCGTGCCCGGCCCGTCGGGAGGAGGCGGCGGTCCGGCCGCCCTGGTCCGGGCGTCGGTCGCCGAGCCCCGCCCCGAGGGGTGTCGCCGTCCGCGCGGGGACCCGCGCGGAGCGGACCCGGCGGGGCCGACCCTTCGCCGCGTCTTCGGCCGCGCCGGAGCCGGTCGACCGGGCGTTACGCGTTCCGTGCTTCCATGAGGGGTGCTCGCCGACCCGACGCGTGTCGTGGGCGGCACGCGCCATGCGGGCGAGGACGAGGGGGACGGACCGGTTGCGGGGTATCGATATCCGGGAGCTGGAGTGCTTCCTCGTCCTTGCCGAGGAACCGCACCCCGGGCACGCCGCGGTGCGGCTGGGCGTCCCCGTGGAGACCGTGGACCGGCTGCTGCGCGCCCTGGAGGAGCGGATCGGCGCCCCTCTCCTGGACCGCGCGGGCCCGCGCCCGTGCCTCACCCCGTTCGGCGAGGAGTTCCTCCACGCCCTGCGGCCCGCCTACCAGAACCTGGCTGCGGTGGTGGACGGCGCGCGCGACCGCGCCCACGGCGGTCCGTCCACGGTCCGCCTCGGGTTCCGGGGCAAGGTGCACGGCCCGGTGGCCGAGGCGGTGCGCGCCTTCGAGGAGCGCGAGCCCGGCACGCGGGTGCGGATCGTGGAGACGGCGCACTCGGACCCGTTCGGTCCGCTGCGCGAGGGCGAGGTGGACGCCGCCGTCGTCCTGCTGCCGGTGCGCGAACTCGACCTGGTCGTGGGCGCGGTCTTCTCCCGGCAGCCGCAGCGGCTCGCGCTGCCCGCCGACCACCCCCTCGCCGCGCGTGCGGGCGTCGGGATCGAGGACATGGCCCGGGTCTCGCTCATCCCGGTCAGGCGGACCCCCGACCACTGGCTGCGCGTCCACGCACCCACCGTCACACCCCTGGGCAGGACCATCCGCCACGAGACCGGTGTGGACACCCTGCGGGAGGGGTTCTCGCAGGTCGCGGCCGGGAGGGGGGCCATGCTGCTGAGCGGGGACGTCGCCGACCACGCCGACCGGGACGGGCTCGTCCTCGTCCCGGTCAACGGCCTGCCGGAGTCGTCCCTCGGCCTGGTGTGGCCGCGCGGGGACCGGCATCCGAGCGTGCCGGTCCTGGCCGCAGCCCTCGCCGACGCCCTGGGCTGAGGAGCGGGCCGCATTCGTCGCGGGTGCGACCGCACGGGGCGCCCGTGGTCGCGGCCCTGCCCCTCACTCCTGCTGGTGGTGGGCGCGGTGCTTCTTCTTGGGCACGTCGCGCATGTCCACGTAGGGCTCCTCGTCCACCGGCCGGCCGCCGGAGACGGCGCGTCCGCGTTCGATCTCGGCGTTGAACTCCTCGCCGAGCAGGATCGCGATGTTGGTGATCCACAGCCACACCAGGAAGACGACCACCGTCGCCATGGTCCCGTAGGTCCTGCCGTAGGACGCGAAGTTGGCCACGTAGAAGGCGAAGGCGGCCGAGGCGAGCAGCCAGATCACGACCGCCAGCACGCTGCCCGGGCTGACCCAGCGGAACCCGCGCCTGGCGTTGGGCGAGGCCCAGTACAGGAGCGCGATCATGAACACCACGATGAGCAGCAGCACCGGCCACTTCGCGATGTTCCACACCGTCACCACGGTCGAGCCCAGGCCCAACAGCTGCCCGACCCAGGACGCGGCGCTGCCGGTGAGGGCGACGCCGACCACCGTCAGGGACAGCAGGACGACCATGAGCAGGGTGACGCCGACGCGGATCGGCAGCGTCTTCCAGATGGGGCGCCCCTCGGGCACGTCGTAGACGACGTTGGAGGCGCGCATGAAGGCCGCGATGTAGCCGGAGGCCGACCACAGGGCGATCGCGAGGCTGACCAGGCCGAACACGCCCGCGGCCGTCTGGTTGCCCTGGAGGTTCTCGATGGCCGTCGTCACCAGCCGCGCGGCGTCGGCGGGCAGGGTGGCGGAGATGTTGTCGGTCAGGGTCTGCGTCGCGGACGGCCCGGCGAGGCCGAGCAGCGACACCAGCACGAGCAGCGCCGGGAAGAGCGACAGGATCGCGTAGTAGGTGAGCCCGGCGGCGAGGTCGGCCAGCGCGTCCTCCTTGAACTCGCCGACGGTCCGGCGCAGCGACGCCCACCACGACGACGCCGACATGTCGGTCGGTTTCTCGGCCTCCTCCGGGGAGGAACGTCCGTCGTAGGCGTCCGAGGAGTTGCGTCCCACCATCTTCCCGCTCCTTCCCTCACCGGTCCCGGGCCGGGGCCCGGACGAGGCGGGGCGAAGGGCCTCTTCGGACCCTCGCCCGACGCGCATCGGCGCCTTTCCGGTCGCCCGCCCACGGGTGCCCGCCCACGGGTGCCCGGCCCGGAGGCGTTCCCCCGGGCCGGGGCGGGACTCAGGAACCGCGCATCTCGTCCCTGGCGGCCTTCGCCTCGTCGCGGGCGTGCTCGCCGGTGGTCTGCGCGGCCTCCGAGGCGCTGCCCTTGAGGTGCTCCCCCGCGGTCCGCGCGGACTCCACCGCCTGCTCCTTCACGTGGGCGGCCGACTCCGCGACCGCCTGGCGCGCCGGTTCGACCGCGTCGGCGTGCTCGCCCACCCGCCGGGCCGCACGCTGCTCCGCACGGCTCTCGGAGAGGACGGACGCGGCCAGGAGGCCGGCCCCGAAGGCGATCAGCCCCGCGGCGATGGGGTTGCCCCGGGTCTGGTGCACGGCCCGCTCCGGCAGCGACCTGGCCATGCCGACCGCCTGGTCGGTGGTGTGCCGGATCCCCTCGGCCGCCTCACCGGTCGAAGGGGTCGAACCCATGATCCGGTCCTTCAGGTCCCGCGTCCCGTGCCGGACCCTGCGGGTGCGCCGGTGCACGACGTTGCGCGGGTTGGCGTGGTCCACCAGCCGGTCGGTGTCGTGGGTCAGCTCGGAGCGGGTCCGCTCGATGTCCTGTCTTATCTGGTCGGGTGTTTCGCCCATTGCGCGTCCTCCTTGAGGGTCTCGATGGTGCGTTCCGGTTTCGGAGAGACCTCGCGCATGCGGTTGCGGCCCACGACGGCCAGGACGCCGCCGACGACCGCCCACACCACCGCGACGACCAGCGCGGCCCAGCCCAGGCCGATGAGCTCCGCCAGTCCGAACATGACCGCGAGGCTGAGCAGCAGCAGGGCCAGGTACCCGGCCACCGCGGCGCCGCTCAGCAGGCCCGCGGCCTTGCCGGTCTTGACCGCCTCCTCGCGCATCTCGGCCTTGGCCAGCGCGAGTTCCTGACGGAACAGCTTCTGCAGGTCGCCGGTCACCGCGCCGAGGAGTTCGGAGAAGGACTGCTCCTCCTCGCCCGTCTCCCGCCGCGCTCCGGGAATGGTCGCCATGTCAGCCCCCTCAGAACGTGCTTCCCCGCGACCCCGGATCCGGCGGCGGAGTGATGTCCTCCGGCCGGGGGGTGACGGGCGGGCGGGAGGACGCGGTCCCCCCGTCGTGGTCGGTCTCGCTCAGACGCGGTGCGGGCGGACGGACCCGCTCACCGGCGGGGAGCGCCTCGGGACGGCTGTCAGCGGCCCCTTCCCTGCCCGCGGAGATATCGGACGAGGCCTTGAGGACGCGTCCGAGCGCGAACCCGGCGATGGCGGCGCCGGCCAGGAAGGCGACGGGCCTGCGCCGCGCGAAGCTCCTGGCCTCCTCCACCAGGCCCTCCATGCCGCGTTCGTCCAGGAAGTCGGCGGCTCCGCGGCCGCTGTGGGCGATCTGGCGCACGGCGCCGCTCACCGGGGAGCCCTGCTCCCCGCTGTCGGCCATGGACGACAGTTCGTCGGACCACTGGCGCAGGTTCTGCGACGTGCGCCGGGTCTGCTCCTGGGCTTCCTCGCGCAGGCGGTTCTGGACGTCGTCGGCGACGTGCCGGGCCTCGGTACGGGCCTCACCGGCCAGGGAGCGCGCCTGGTCCCCCGCGGTGGAGGCGACCTCTCCCGCCGCCCCTCGGGCGGTGTCGGTCAGGCGGCCACCCGTGCCCCCGGGCCCGTCTCTTCCCTCGTGTGAGTGCATCGCCAAGCCTCCTCGGAGTCGGCCTGTTGCTCGTTTGGCACCGCGACTACCCCGCCTCCACCCCGTCATGCACACCGGAACGCCGCAGTTCAGACGGGCTTTCGCCCCCGGTCCCGGAGGGTGCGGACGGTCTTCGCGGAAGGCTCGGCGCCTCGCATGGAGGACCGGTCGCCGCGCCCGTCGCCGGGCTCGGGGGGGGCGGGTGGTCGCCGCTTTATCGCGGGGCTCAGGGGGCCGGTCGGCCGCGTCTCCGTCACGTCGTCGCCCGGTGAGCGCCGTCGCGGGATACGGGTGAACCGCGCGGCGACCGCGCCGCGCAGGGTCCGGGAAAAGCCGTGGCCGCTCCGGAAGGCGCGTGCTAGCTTGGGCGGAATTTCCCTCCGGAACCGCGAATGCCACCGTCATCACGGGGCTCACGGAGCCGCGACCTTCCCCGATCAGGAAAACGCCCATGCCCGTGGAGAGAACCGCCGAATCGTCATTGTTCCTGCGCTACGCCTCGTTCGCACTCCTCGGCTCTTCGGCCGATTTCCTTTTCGGCGCGGTTTTCGTCACGATCCTTCTGGGGCGCGGGGCGGACCCGTGGCTGCTGGGGCTGATGCTCGGTTCCACGAACCTGGTGGCCCTGCTGGTGGAGGCACCCAGCGGCGCGCTCGGCGACCGCTACGGCCACCGCAGGCTGCTGGCGGTGGGGCTCGCCGTGTGGGGCGCGGGTTTCGTGCTGATGGGGTACGCGGACGGGCTCGCGCTGACGCTCGCGTCCATGTACCTGTGGGCGGTCGGCTTCCACCTCCAGTCGGGGACGCTGGTCGCGCTGGTGGTGAACCGGATCGGCGACCGCGACCGCCCCGCCCGGATCGCGCGGACGGTGCGCTTCGTCCAAGTGGCGGGCAACAGCGGCGCGGTGCTGGGCGCGGCCTCGGTGATGGTGGCGGGGACCTGGCTGCCCGCGGACTCCCTGGTGCTGGTGAGTGGCGCGGTGCTGGTGTCACTGGCGTTGCTGGCCCCTGTGTGCTTCCCCCGTTCCCCCGGCCAGTCGGGGCGCTCGCTCACCGCGATCGTCCGGGAGTCGGCCGTACTGGTGGCGAGCAGGCGTTTCGTTCCGTTGGTGGCCCTGACGGCGGCGTCGGTGTCGGGACTGGCCGCCCTCGTGCTCGCCTGGCAGCCGATGCTCGCGGCCGAGCACGGCGCGGACGTGCGGCTCAACGGCCTGGTGCTGCTGCTGATGATGGCGGCCATGGCGGCGGGGTCGGCGTGTTCGCGGTTCGTGGGGCGCGACCGGCCCCACGTGTGGGGACCCGTCTTCGCGGCTTCCGCCGGCCTGCCCCTGGTGCTGGCGGTACACGGGGTCGTGCCGCTGGTGGCGGGGCTGATGGCGGCGGAGTTCCTGTTGGGGCTGGCCGTGGTGCTGTCGCACGTGTGGCAGCAGACGATGTTCTCCGACGCCAACCGCAACACCATGGCCGCGATGTTGGGGATGGTGGGCAACGCGGTGAGGATGCTGACCGTGCTGGCGTTCGGGTGGCTGTGGGAGCTGTTCGGGCTGGAGTGGACGGTGACGGCGGTGGTCGGGTTCGGGGTGGCCGCGGCTCTGGCGACCGTTCTGCTGTCGCAGAGGTTCCCGGAGTCGACGCGGTCCGTCGGGGGCGCGGACGAGGGTGAGGGCGAGGGCTCCCCGGACGCACCGGAACTGGACGGGACGGGCGGATAGCGGCCTGGAGGGACGGGCCGCGGGCGGAAAGCACGGATATCGGAGGCACCGTTCGCGGGCCTTTTCCGGCGGAACGGAAACGGGAGGACCCAACCCCCATTTCCCCCGCCCCGGATAACCATCGTGTCCCATGTCACATAAAACTCCGGGCGAACCGCCATATCGCGTTTCGGGGCGGGTGCGGTCGAACTCCGGAAAACGCGCGACGGTAGCATTTCCCGGACACGGGAGGCGCGGCCCGGGCAGCGGTGCGCTCGCGGGTGCCGCGGGGTGTCCGGACCCCGCCCGGAGCCGCCGGGGCCGGGGACGCCACCGGGGCCGGGGACGCCGCCGCGCCTTCGCCGGACCGGCCGAGGACGAGGAGAGGGACCATGAGCCTGGCAGAGCTTCTGCGGGAGCGCCCGATCGTACAGGCGCCCATGGCGGGCGGGGCCGCCACGCCCGCGCTGGTGGCGGCCGTGGCGGGAGCGGGCGGAACGGGTTTCCTCGCCGCCGGGTACCTGGCCCCCGAGGTCCTCGCCGACCAGCTCGGGGCGGTGCGCGACGCCGGGGTCGGCGCGTTCGGGGTGAACGTGTTCGTGCCGGGCCCGCCCTCCGACCCGGACGTGGCGGCGTCCTACCGGTCGGACCTGGAGTCCGAGGCCGAGCGGTACGGGACGCCGGTCGGCGCCCCGGTGCACGACGACGACGCGTGGGCGGCCAAGATCGACCTGCTGGCGGAGGCGGCCGTGCCGGTGGTGAGCTTCACCTTCGGCTGCCCGGAGGCCGCCGTGCTGGAGCGGCTGCGCGCGGCGGGCAGTGCCACCGTGGTCACCGTGACCACGGCCGGGGAGGCGCGCGAGGCCGTGGCGCGCGGGGCCGACGGGGTGTGCGCGCAGGGCACGGAGGCCGGGGGCCACCGCGGCTCGTTCGTCCCGGACGGGGACGGCGGCCTGCCGCTGCGGGAGCTGCTGGCGGACGTGGTCGGCGCGGTGGAGGTGCCGGTTATCGCCGCCGGGGGGATCATGACCGGGGCCGACGTGGCCGGGGCCCTGGACGCGGGTGCCGCGGGCGTGCAGCTGGGCACGGCGTTCCTGCGCTGTCCCGAGAGCGGCGCCAACCCGGTCCACAAGGCCGCGCTGGCCGATCCCGCGTACACCGGGACGGCCGTGACGTGGGCCTTCACCGGGCGTCCGGCGCGGGGCCTGGCCAACAGGTTCATCGCCGAGCACCCGCGGCAGCCCTCCGCCTACCCCGAGATCCACCACATGACGAAACCGCTGCGCGCGGCCGCCGCCCGGGCCGGGGACCCCGGCGGGATGGCGCTGTGGGCGGGTGAGGGGTTCCGGGCGGCCAGCGACGATCCGGCGGCGCTGGTCGTGGAGCGGCTGCGCCGCGAGGCCGCGGAGGCGGGCCGGCAGGTCTGAGGGCCGCGGGGACGGTCCCGAGCGGTAGGCCCGAATGATGGGCCCGAACGCGGAAGAGCCCCGGGCGTGGTGCCCGGGGCCGCGGAGTGAGCCGGTGCGCGGCGCCGCTCAGGCGGGCGCGTAGGTGAGGCAGTCGGCCTGCTGGTGCACGTACCCGACGGAGATGGCCGGGGCCTGGCACTCCAGCTGGACGTTGTGTTCGCAGTTCGACATCTTGCAGGCGCCGACCTGGCCCGTGGCGACGGGGTCGCCGCCCCGGTCATTGGCCCCGAAGAAGGTGTCGCACTGGGCGTGGGAGGAGTTCCCCACGGTGATGGCCAGTGCGTGGCAGGAGTGGTCGGTGTTGTAGGCGCAGGCGTCCACCTGGCACGAGTTCACCACGGGCATGTCCATCGCGTTTCCCCCCAGAGCATCGACGGCGCGTTCGAGGCTGCCAGACGGGGCGCCCGGCTTCCAGGACACCGCCTCGTGTCACCGCGAGCAGGACGGAGTGTTGACGAAGGCTTGGCGCGGAGGCGACCGGGAGTGCAGTTCCGCCGTACCGGACCGACTTCCTCCGGCCCCACCGCGTTGAGCCCGCTGACCAACAACGACGGTTCCTTCGCCCAGTAGGCCGACGTCGCCGACGAGCGCGGCGTGCAGCCGCTGGCCGATTCGGAGGTGGACACCGAGGAGGTCGCCTCTGGGCGGCTGTCGGCCGAGCACGACGTGGTGATCCTGACCAGGACGCCCAACGGGTTCAACGTATTCACCGAGGAGTCCGCCCAGGGAAGGCTGGCCACCGACCTGGGCCTGACCCTGCACGAGCTTCCCGACGACCTGGCCGCCCCCTCGGCCCAGGGCGGCAGCGGGCGCGGCGACATCGTGCAGGTGGCCACCGAGCGGGCATCGGACTTCGGCGACAGCACGCTGCTGTTCGTCAACACCCAGGGCCAGGAGCCCGAGGACCACCTGGAAACGGCCCCGATCCTGGAGAACCTTCCGGCGTGGGAGGACGGCCGCGTGCTCACGCTGGGCGCGACCTCGTTCCGGATGGACTACTACAGCGTGCCGCTCGCGGCCGAGCGCCTGGCCGAGGTCCTGGGTTCCTGAACGCGCGGGGGCGGACGCCGCCGCCCGCCCCCACATGCCCACTGAACTGCGCTAATAACGCTGGCGCCTCCACAGAATCGCCAGACTCAGGTTCCCCTTTGTCTCGCCCAGGGGCAGAGCTCAAACATGCCAAAGCTGTACATTAAGCCCATGGCTGGCAAAGACATCAAACCTGGCGAACTGACCACACGAGCGGAGATGAAGGCAGCCTTTGGTGGCGGACAAGGGCAGGGAATCCACCCCTGCAAAGACACGCCAAACGTGCTGATTTACACTGATCCGTCATCAGGGGAGGAGTTCGGTTACTACGACGGCTGGACTTCCACCGAAGACGAGACCGGCCCCCTCTTCGAATACACAGGCGACGGGAAAAATGACCAGGTGTTCAAAGGCTCCTACGGCTGGCGAAACCGCGCCATTTTGCTACACATAGACGAGGGACGAGAACTGCGCGTCTTCAAAGCCGACGGAAACACCCCTGGAAAGAAAGAGAAAATTCAACGATATATTGGAAAGTTCGAACTAGACAAAGAACTCCCCTACGTCTTCCGTGAAGCGCCCAACGATCAGGGAATTTTCCGGCGAGTCATCGTCTTCCGCTTGCGCCCGGCTGAGGCCATATCGGCACGCCCCGAAGACATCATCCCGCCCCTGAAAAGCACCGTGACCCGGCAAGTAGCTGCTGATATATCTACCACCACTACGAGCATCATAGTGGAGCCAGAGAGACATAACGGCAAACTTATCTCCAGGTCAGCCATCCCCCAGACCAAAGTCGACCGCAAAGAGGCCGAGCTATGTGAATCCTTCAAGACCATGCTCGAAGAGCACAAGCACGAGGTCAAAAGATACCAAATCAGAGTCTCAGGACTCTCGTCCAGCCTTCTCACTGACCTCTATGACAACAGTTCCAATGTCCTATATGAGGCTAAAGGAACTAGCTCACGCGAAGCTGTGCGCATGGCCATCGGGCAACTCATGGACTACCAGAGGCACATCACACCAACCCCCACGCTCGCCATCTTGCTACCCGACAAACCCCACTTGGACCTGCAAAAACTTCTTGCCTCAGTGAATATCCACCTTGTCTACCGGGACAAGGACGCTTTTTCTGGATGGCCGGTCGGATCTGTTTCTTCAACATGAACCCATTGCAGGCATAGCCTTCTCGGTCAGCATGAGTGCTTTTAATCATCTGAGTCACCCAACACAGAGGGCCGGCACGCCTTGAGAGTGCTGAGGTGGCAAGCTACTCGGAGTGACGCAGGCATGGCAGACCCGGCCGGTTGCGGACAGCACGGATCCAACCGGGTGGCTGTCCGCTTCTGACCAGGCGCTTCGCGCCAGCCGCCGTTCGACTCCCCGACACCTACCAGTTGGTAACAATTGGGTCCGCGTGTCCCTCCGGCTCTGGAGACTGTGACCACGGGCACCCTAGGGTTCCGCCATGGGTGTAATGCGTAAGCGTGTCCTTGTTCGCGTACTTCTGGGCTTCCTCGCCGCGGTCGTGGTGCTGGCCCTGGTCGGCGCGCTCCTGGGGATATGGACTGTCCGGAGGTCGTTCCCGGAAACCTCCGGAGAGCTCCCGCTCCCGGGGCTGGAGTCCTCCGTCACCGTGCTGCGCGACGAGCACGGCGTCCCCCACGTCTACGCGGACAACACCCACGACCTGTTCATGGCGCAGGGCTTCACGCACGCCCAGGACCGCTTCTGGGAGATGGACTTCCGCCGCCACGTCACGGCCGGGCGCACCGCAGAGCTGTTCGGCCCCGAACAGGTGGACACCGACGTCTACCTGCGCACCATGGGCTGGCGGCACGTGGCCGAGCAGGAGTACGAGCTGCTCGCCCCGGAGACGCGGGCCCACCTCGACTCCTACGCGGCCGGGGTCAACGCCTGGCTGGCCGGGAACGACGGCACCGGGGCCAGCCTTGAGTACGGGCTGCTCTCCGTGCTCAACGGCGGCCACGAGATCGAGGAGTGGACGCCGGTCGACAGCCTCGCCTGGCTCAAGGCCATGGCCTGGGACCTGGGCGGCAACATGGTGCAGGAGACCGGGCGCGCCCAACTGCTCGACGCCGGGCTGACCCGCGAGCAGATCGAGGAGCTGTACCCGGCCTACCCCCACGAGGAGCACCTGCCCATCACCGACACCGACGAGCACCTGGGGGAGGGGCCCGACGAGGACGAAGCGGGCGACCTGCGTGAGGGCGACGCCGGTGACGAGCGGCGCGCGCCCGAACTGCCCGGGGAGGCCGTCTCCGCGCTGACCGGGGTGGCCGAGGCCTCCGCCTCGCTCCCGCAGATGCTCGCCCCGCGCGACGCCTCCGGAGTCGGCTCCAACTCCTGGGTGGTCGGCGGGGAGCACACCGAGAGCGGCCTGCCCCTCCTGGCCAACGACCCCCACCTGGGCGCGTCGATGCCCTCCACCTGGTACCAGATCGGACTGCACTGCACCGAGCTGACCGAGGCGTGCCCCTACGACGTCAGCGGTTTCAGCTTCTCCGGTCTGCCCGGTGTGATCATCGGGCAGAACGAGTCGATCGCGTGGGGGTTCACCAACCTCGACCCCGACGTCATGGACCTGTACGTGGAGCGGATCGAGGGCGGGGACTACGTGGTCGACGGCGAGCCCCGGCCGCTGGAGACGCGTGAGGAGACCGTCCGGGTCGCGGGCGGCGAGGACGTGGACATCGTCGTGCGCTCCACCCACCACGGGCCGCTGCTGTCCGACGCCGCCGCGGGCGCGCACCTGGCCGAGCTGGCCGAGGACCCGGAGCTGGAGGGCGCGGACAGCGGCGAGTACGCCGTCGCCCTGCGCTGGACAGCCCTGCAGCCGGGCACGACCGCGGACGCCATCTTCAGCATGAACCGGGCCCGCGGCTGGGACGACTTCCGCGAGGCCGCCAGCCAGTTCGACGTCCCCTCGCAGAACCTCGTCTACGCCGACAACGAGGGCAACATCGGCTACCAGGCCCCCGGGCTGGTGCCGGTGCGCGGCGAGGGCGACGGCCGCTACCCGGCGCCCGGCTGGGACTCCGACTACGACTGGCAGGAGTACGTCCCCTTCGAGGAGCTGCCGAGCGTGTACAACCCCGAGTCGGGCTTCATCGTCACCGCGAACCAGTCGGTCGTGGACGAGGACTACGACCACCACCTGACCGGGGACTGGAACTACGGCTACCGCAGCCAGCGGATCAACGACCTGCTGGAGGAGGCGATCGGGCAGGGGCCGGTCACGGCCGGGGACATGTCGCGGATCCAGAACGACTCGATGGACCTCAGCGCCGTGCGGATCGTCCCCCACCTGCTGGAGGCCGACGTGGACGGGACGGCCGCCCGGGCGCAGGAGCTGCTGCGCGACTGGGACCACCGCAACGAGACCGACTCCGCGGCGGCCGCGTTCTACAACGCGACCTGGCGCCACCTGCTGCCCCTGCTCTTCGACGAACTGGGCGAGCAGGACATGAACGGCGACTCGCGCGGGATGTACGTGGTGGGGCGGCTGCTGGAGGACCCGGAGTCGCCGTGGTGGCAGGGCACCGAGGCCAGCGGGCGCGAGGAGGTGCTGGCCGCGGCGATGGACGCCGCCGCGCGGGAGCTGACCGAGCTGCTGGGCGAGGACCCCGCCGACTGGCGCTGGGGCGACCTGCACACCCTGACCGCGACCCACGAGTCGTTCGGAACGTCGGGCATCGGTCCGGTCGAGTGGCTTTTCAACCGCGGCCCGGTGGAGAGCGCGGGCGGCTCCAGCATCGTCAACGCCACCGGCTGGAACCCGGCCGAGGGGTACGGGATCAGGACCGTGCCGTCCATGCGGATGGTGGTGGACCTGGCCGACCGCGACGCGTCGACGTGGATCCACCTGACCGGCAACTCCGGCCACGCCTTCCACCCCAACTACGACGACCAGCTGGAGCCGTGGAGCCGGGGTGAGACCCTGCCGTTCGCGGTCACCGAGGAGGCCGTGCGCGCGGCCGCCACGGACGAGCTGGTCCTGAACCCCTAGGGACGATCGACCGGAACCGGCGCGGGTGTGGACCACGGGATTCCACCCGCGCCGGTCCCGTACTCACAGTGCTCGTCGGCGGGTACCGGGTCCGGGCTGAACGCACGCCCTGCCGGTGTGGCGCGGGTGGGCGGGAGGGGCGGCACGGACGGTGCCAGCGGGACGAACGGTGCCAACGGTACCGTCGCGCACCGCGGCACGGACGGTGCCAACGGTACCGTCGCGCACCGCGGGACGGGTGTGCCGTTCCGGTCCGAGGCCGGATAGTGCCGTCGCGCACCGCGGGACGGGTGTGCCGTTCCGGTCCGAGGCCGGATAGTGCCGTCGCGCACCGCGGGACGGGTGTGCCGTTCCGGTCCGAGGCCGGCGAGTCCCGTTCCGTCGCGACCCGGTCCGACCCCCGGTGCGCGCCGCCGGTCAGACCGGGTCGGAGGAGCGCAGCGGGAAGGTCACCCCGGTCATCTCCTCCGACAGCGCCCACAGGCGCTTGGCGGCGCGGCCGTCCCAGGCGGCCTCGCTCCGGCTGGACAGGGCGGGGGCGCCGCGCGTGCCTCCCATGGCCTTGGGCCCGGCGAAGGCCGCGCCGGGCACGTCCTGGGTGGCGGCGAAGATCGTGGGGAGGGCGCCGTTGGCGGCGCTCTGGGCGAGGACCCTGTTGCCGAGCATGAGGGCCGCCCTGGAGACCGGGTTGACCCCGTGGCTCTGGAGGTTGGTGGCCGCGTAGCCGGGGTGGGCGGCGGTGGAGAGCACCGGGGAGCCCACCGCCTCCAGGCGGCGCTGGAGCTCCAGCGTGAACAGCAGGTTGGCGAGCTTGGACTGGTTGTAGGCCCGGTAGGGCGTGTAGCCGTGGTCCAGGTTGACGTCGTCGAAGTCGATGCCCCGGGCCATGCGGTGCATTCCGGAGGAGAGGGTGACCACCCGTCCCGTGACGTGTTCCAGGAGCAGGTTGGTCAGGGCGAAGTGGCCGAGGTGGTTGACGCCGAACTGCGTCTCGAACCCGTCCTCGGTCACGCCCTTGGCGACCGCCATGACGCCCGCGTTGTTGATGAGCAGGTGGAGGTCTCCGCTCCAGACCTCGGCGAAGGCGCGCACGGACGCCAGGTCCGCCAGGTCCAGATGGCGCACCTCGGTGTCTCCCCGCACTCCGGCGGCCTCGGCGCGCCCCTTGGCCACGTCGCGCACTGCCATCACGACGCGCGCGCCCGCCCGGGCCAGGATGCGCGTGGTCTCGATGCCCAGGCCGCTGTTGGCTCCGGTGACGACCGCCGTACGGCCGCTCAGGTCGGGGATGCTGACCGCTGTGGTGTCCATTGCGCCACGGTAGGCGAGCGCACCCGGGCTGTCCATGGCGGTCACGGAGACCGCGCCCCCGGGATGTCCGCGGTGATCACAGCGGTCACGGAGACCACGGCGATCACCCCAGCCCCGGACCGTCCCCGGTGCCCCGACACCCCCGGACCGTCCCCGGTGCCCCGACACCCCCGGACCGTCCCCGGTGCCCCGACACCCCCAAGCTGTCCACGGCAGCCGCGAGAGCCTCCGGGGCGTCCGTCTATCCTGGTTTCCATGGTTGACCGCCCCTACCACCACGGAGACCTGCGCGCCGTCCTGCTCGCCAACGCCGAGCTTGCCCTGGCCGAACGTGGGCAGGCCGCGCTGTCCCTGCGCGAGATCGCCCGCGCGGCGGGGGTCAGCCACGCAGCGCCGGGCCGCCATTTCCGGGACAAGCAGGCGCTGCTGGACGCGCTCGCGCTCAGCGGTTTCGAGCGTCTGACCGAGCGCCTGGAGGCGGCGGCTCCCGAGGAGGGCGACGCGCGGACCCGTGTCCTCGCCCTGGCCAGGGCCTACGTGGGGTTCGCGGTGGAGCACGCCGCGCTGCTCGACCTGATGTACGCGCGCAAGCACGACCCCGACGTCTCCGAGCAGCTGTACGCCGCCGTGGGGCGGCTGCTCGAACGGGTGATGCGCCCCATCCTCGACGCCCAGGCCGCCGGGGAGATCGCGGGCGGCACCCCGGAGGCCGTCACGATGACCGTGTCCGCCGCGATGCACGGCCTGGTCGCGCTCACGGCCACGTCCTCCCCCGAGGAGGTCGACGCCAAGCTCGCGGAGATGGTCGGGGTGCTCTTCGAGGGCCTGGGGCCGCGCACCACAGGCTGAGCCCGCCCCTCACCACCGGTCGAGCCCGGGCCTTTCCACCGGCTGAGCCCAGACCCCGCCCCGCCGAGGGCGCGCGGAACACCGCTTCACGGGCTGGACCCGACCCTCGCCAGCCCGAGCCCGCCGCTCCCCGCGTGGGACACCGCCTCACCGCCCCCCACCGGGGGAGGCGCGGGAGACCGCCCCCCCGACCCCCTTCGCCCTCTCCGGCTCGGCCGGCGAAGGCGCACCCCCTTTCCCGGCCCCGGACCGGCACTCAGCGGCGGTTGATGCGCCGGTACTGCGCCAGCGCGACCGGCGCGAAGACCGCGATGATCGCCACCGAGCTGAGCACGGCGTACAGGGCGGCGTTGTCCGCGGGCCAGCCCGCGGGCGGGGCCAGGCCCTCCGGTGCGGGGTTGTCGAACAGCCCGCGCACGGCGGTGGCCACGGCGGTCACCGGGTTCCACTCGGCCACGGTCCTCAGGGGCGCGGGCATGGCGGCGATCGAGACGAACGCGCCCGAGACGAAGGTGACCGGGAAGAGCCAGATCAGCCCCAGGCTCTGGGCCACCTCGACGCTGCGCGCGGTCAGGCCGATCACCGCGCCGATCCACGACACCGCGAAGGCGAACAGGAACAGCAGCAGGAACCCCGCCACCGCGTCCGCCAGCCCCCCGTTGATCCGCCACCCGATCGCCAGGCCGCACGCGACGATGACCGCGACCGACAGCGCGCTGACGGCCAGGTCGGAGGTGGTGCGGCCGAGGATGACGGCCATGCGCGACATGGGCAGCGACCGGTAGCGGTCGATCAGGCCCTTCTGGAGGTCGTTGGCCAGGCCGATCGCGGTGAGCGAGGCGCTGAAGGTCAGGGTCTGCACGAAGATCCCCGCGACGAGGAACTCGCGGTAGGAGTCGCCGCCCAGGCTCCCGCCGAACACGTAGGCGAGCAGCAGCACGAAGATGACCGGTTGCACGATCGCGGTCACCAGGGACCCCGGCGTGCGCCGGACGTTGAGCAGGTTGCGCCAGGCGACGACGCCTCCGTCGCGGACGGTGCTCACGAGAGGACCTCCTCGGGTCGGGGGGCACCGGCTCCGCGGTCCCCGCCGCCGTCCCCGTCCGGGGCTCCCCCGGCGCGGCGTCCGGTCAGTTCGAGGAAGACGTCGTCCAGGGTGGGGCGGCGCAGGGACACGTCGAGCACGCCGACGCCGCGGGCGTCGAGTTCGGCCAGCACGTCGCCGAGGGTCTTGTGGCCGTTGGCCACGGCCACCGAGGCCCGCCGCGCCTGCGGGTCGACGGTGGGTTCGCCCGAGCCCGCGGCGGCCAGCACCCCGCGCGCCTCGGGCAGGTCGGCGCCGTGTTCCAGGACCAGGTCCAGGCGCTCGCCCCCGACCTGGGTCTTGAGCTCGTCCGCGGTGCCCCGGGCGATGACGCCGCCCTGGTCGATGACCACGATGCTGTCGGCGAGCTGGTCGGCCTCCTCCAGGTACTGGGTGGTGAGCAGGACGCTGGTGCCCCGCCCGACCAGTTCCGAGACCACCGCCCAGGTGTCCATGCGCCCGCGCGGGTCGAGCCCGGTCGTGGGCTCGTCGAGCACGACCACCGGCGGGTCGGCCACCAGGGCCCCGGCGAGGTCGAGCCTGCGGCGCATCCCGCCGGAGTACTGGCCCGCGCGGCGGTCGGCCACGTCGTCCAGGCGGAAGCGGCGCAGCAGGGCGTCGGCCCGGCGGTGCGACTCCGCGCGGCCCATGCCGTAGAGCATGGCCACCATGAACAGGTTCTCGTGGCCGGTGAGCTTCTCGTCCACGGCGGCGTACTGGCCGGACAGGCCGATGGAGGCGCGCACCCGGCCCGGATCGCGCACGGCGTCGTGCCCGGCCACCCGGATGGTTCCGGAGTCGGGCCGGGTCAGGGTGGTGATGGCCCTGACCGTCGTGGTCTTCCCGGCTCCGTTGGGCCCGAGCAGGCCCAGCACGTGGCCGCGCGGCACCTCCAGGTCGATGCCGCGGAGCGCCTGGTGCGCCCCGAAGGCCTTCGTCAGTCCCCGGACCTCGATCATGGGGCCCTGCGGCGGCCGATGGCTGCCCATGTCACTCCCTCGTGGTGGGCGGGCCCGTCCCGCGGTTCGGGGACGGGTGCCCGCGTCGATCGGTGTCAGCCCCGGTCCAGGTCGCGTACGCGGCGGGGTCTCATGTCGGTCCAGTTCTCCTCGATGAACTCCAGGCAGGCCTGGCGCTCGTCGGGTCCGTGCAGGACCGCCCAGCCCGCGGGTACCGCGAGGAACTCCGGCCACAGCGAGTGCTGGCCCTCGTCGTTGACGAGCACGAGGAAGCGGCCGTCCTGGGCGTCGAAGGGGTTGGTCATCGGTGCCTCTCTCAGATGGTGGAAGGTGTGGGCCGGTCGGCGCCGGGCAGCCGGAGCGCCCGGTCCAGGCGCTCCCTGAGCGCGGGGCCGATCTCGGCGAGGGCCTCGTCGCGGTTCATGAGGGAGTGCGCGGCGTCGACGGGCCGGTCGTCGATCCCCCCGGTGACGTACGGCGCCCACGACCGCGCCTCGGGCGAGTCGGGGCCGCGCCCCCGGGTGGCGGTGAAGAACAGCACGTCGCCGTCGTGGAGTCCGGGCTCCGCCGCGCGCAGCAGGGCCGCGTGGTGCAGGAAGTCCCCGGCCAGGCGCTTGACGGTGTCCTCGTCCAGGGCGCCCATCGGGTTGTGCTCGCGGCGCAGGACCTCCAGGACGCCCGCCGCGTCCAGCCCGTCGGCCTCACCGGGCTCGGGCGCGTAGCCCAGGGCGTGGAGGTAGGCGGTGAACATCGCCGCGTCGTCGGCGAAGTCGGCGTTGCGCTCCTGTCCGACGGGGAAGGCGTCCATGATCGCCAGGACGGCGACCCGCTCCCCCTGCTCCCGGAGCCGGGAGGAGATCGCGTGGGCGATGTTGCCGCCGAAGGACCACCCGAGCAGGTGGTAGGGGCCGTGCGGCTGGACGGCGCGGATGTGCGCGATGTAGTCGTCGGCCAGCTCGCTGACGGTGGCCGCCCCGGCGGGGTGGTCGGTCTCGACGGCGGGCGACTGGAGCCCGTAGACCGGCTGGTCGGGGTCCAGTCGGCGCAGCAGGCCCGCGTACCCCCAGGCCAGTCCGCCCGCGGGGTGGACGCAGAACAGCGGCGGGCGCGAGCCGCCGGGCCGCAGGGCCAGCAGGCGGGCGAGGCTGTCGCGGGGCGAGCCGTCCTCGGTGGCGGCCAGCAGCAGGGACACCGTGGGGAACCGGAACAGCATCGGCACGGTGACCTCGACGCCCAGCGCGGTGCTGAGGCGGTCCACGAGCCCGGGCGCGAGCATGGAGTGCCCGCCCAGCTCGAAGAAGTTGTCGTGGACGCCGACGGTCGGGCGGCCCAGCGCCTCGGCGAACAGGGCGCACGCCTCGGCCTCGTGGGGTCCGCGCGGCACGCCCCGCACCTCGTCGACGCCGAAGTCGGGTTCGGGCAGCGCGGCGCGGTCGAGCTTGCCGTTGGGCGTCAGGGGCAGCGCGGTCATCGGCACGAAGGCGGTGGGGACCATGTAGTCGGGCAGGGACGCGGCGGCGTGCCCGCGCAGCAGTTCCACGGGCGGCGCCGTGCCGTCGCGGCCCACGACGTAGGCGACCAGTTGGCGCCCGGTCGCGGGGTCCTCGCGTACGACGACCGCGCACTCGGCGACGTCGGGGTGCTCTCCCATGACCTGGGCGACCTCCCCGGGTTCGATCCGGAAGCCGCGGATCTTGACCTGGTCGTCGACGCGGCCGAGGAACTCCAGCGCTCCTGCGGCGCCCCAGCGGGCGAGGTCGCCGGTGCGGTACATGCGGTCGCCTCCCCCGGAGAAGGGGTCGGCGATGAAGCGCGCCCCGGTCAGGGCGGGCTGGCTGCGGTAGCCGCGGGCCACGCCGGTGCCGGAGATGTACAGTTCGCCGACGGCCCCGGCCGGGACGGGCTGGAGCCCGCCGTCGAGGACGTAGACCCGGCTGTTGGCCACCGGGCGGCCGATCACCGGGCCGGGCTGCTCGCCGACGGCGGCGATGACGCTGTCCACGGTGCACTCGGTGGGACCGTAGAAGTTGTAGGAGCGCACCGAGGGCCGCGATCCCAGTTCGCGCCACAGGTCGGCGTCGACGGCCTCGCCGCCCAGCGCCACCACCCCGGGGCCGCCGTCGCCGTCGAACAGTCCCTCGGCCATGAGCTGGCGGACGTAGGTGGGGGTGGTCTCGATGGAGTCGATGCCCTCCCCGCGCAGGTGGGCGACCATCGTCCTGGGGTCCTTGCGCAGTTCGTCGTCGACGATGTGGAGTTCGTGCCCGTCGACGAGCCACAGGACGGGGTCCCAGGAGGCGTCGAAGGCCACCCCGGCCGTGTGCGCCACCCTCAGCCTGCCGCCGCGCTGGCGCGCCGCGGGGGCGAAGAGGTCCTCCCGGTGCTGGGCGTAGAGGTTGACCAGCGAGCGGTGTTCGACCTCCACGCCCTTAGGGCGTCCGGTGGAGCCGGAGGTGTAGATGACGTAGGCGACGTCGGAGCCGTCGACCGGGCGGACCGGCCGGGTGCGGCGCTCGCCGACCAGCGGGACCCGGGGCAGCGGCCCGTCGAGCACCAGGGCCGGGTGGCCCTCGGGCACGCGGTCGAGCAGGTCGGAGACGGTGACCACCAGGGTGGGCCGCGCGTCGTCGAGCATGTGCGCGACGCGGGCGTCGGGGTAGCCGGTGTCGATCGGCAGGTAGGCCGCGCCGCTCTTGAGGACGCCGAGCAGGACGGTGACGGTGCGCGCGGACCGGGGCAGCAGTACGGCGACGGTGTCCCCGGCGCCGATGCCCTGTCCGCGCAGGGCCAGGGCCAGCAGGTCGGCCCACTGGCGCAGCGCTCCGAAGCTCACCCGTTCGCCGCCGTGGACGAGCGCGGTGTCGCCGGGTGAGGCGGCGGCCCGGTCGTCGAAGAGGTCGACCAGGGTGGTGGCGGGGAGGGCGCGTCGGCGGCCGCTGCCGCCGCCGAGCAGGCTCTCGCGCTCGGCGGGGGTGAGCACCTCCAGCCTGCCGAGCACGGTCGAGGGGTCCTGGGTGGCCTTCTCCAGGAGCAGGACCAGGCGTTCGACCAGGCTCCGCGCGGTGGCGGGGTCGAACATGGCGGCGCTGTACTCCAGGGTGCCCTCGATGCCGTCGGGCGCGCCGAGGTGGTCGGTGCGCTCGCCCAGCGTGAACAGCAGGTCGAACTTGGCCTCGCCGCCGCCCACGCCCGGCTGCGGCTCGACGCGCAGGCCGGGCAGCTCGACGGTGGCGTCCTGGGTGTTCTGCAGGGCCAGCATGGTCTGGAAGAGGGGGTGGCGGCCCAGGGCGCGCTCGGGGCGCAGGCGTTCCACGACCCTCTCGAAGGGCACCTCCTGGTGGGCGTAGGCGGCCAGGCCGTCGTCGCGCACCCGGCGGAGCAGTTCGTCGAAGGTCGGGTTGCCCGAGGTGTCGGTGCGCAGCACCAGGGTGTTGACGAAGAACCCGACCAGGTCGTCCAGCGCGTCGTCGGTGCGCCCGGCCACCGGGCTGCCGATGACGACGTCCTCGCCCGCGCCCAGCCGGGTGTAGAGCGCCGCCAGTCCGGCGTGCAGCACCATGAACAGGCTGGCCGAGGAGGAGCGGGCCAGCGCGAGCAGCCTGCGGTGCAGGGTCCGGTCGATGCGGACGGGCACCGAGCCCGAGGGCTGGCGCGAGGACAGCGGCCGGGGCCGGTCCGAGGGCAGCCGCAGCTCGCCCGGGGCGTCGGCCAGGCGGTCGGTCCAGTAGTCGAGCTGGCGGCTGACCAGGCTGTCGGGGTCCTCCTCCGAGCCCAGCAGCGCCTCCTGCCACAGGGTGAAGTCGGCGTACTGGACGGGCAGCGGGTTCCAGCGCGGCGGGACGCCCTCGGTGCGGGCCGCGTAGGCGGTGGACAGGTCGCGTGCCAGGGGGACGGTCGACCACGCGTCGCCCGCGATGTGGTGCACGACCACCAGGAGCAGGTGGTCGTTGGCGCCCCGGGACAGCAGGTGCGCGCGCAGCGGGCGGTCCCGCCGCAGGTCGAATCCCTGGGAGGCCAGGGTGTCGAGGCGCTCGCGCAGGTCCTCCTCCCCGTCCACGGGGACCACGTCCAGCCGCGTCGGGGCCCCCTCGGGGTCCAGGACCAGCTGGTGGGGGACGCCGTCGTCGTCGGGGAAGACGGTGCGCAGGCTCTCGTGGCGCCGGGTGAGGTCGGCGAGCGCGCCGCGCAGCGCGGCGGTGTCGACGTCGCCGGTGAGCCGCAGCGCCATGGTGATGTTGTAGTCGGCGGCGTCGGGGTCCATGCGGTTGAGGAACCACAGCCTGCGCTGGGCGTGCGAGAGCGGGACGCGGACCGGGCGCACGGCGGGGCGCAGCGGCGCCTGCGCGCGGCGGCCCGAGTCCAGGAAGGTGGCCAGCCTGGCCACGGTGGGCGCCTGGAACAGGGCCCGGATCTGGAGTTCCACGCCCAGGACGGAGCGGATGCGCGCCACCAGGCGGGTGGCGAGCAGGGAGTGGCCGCCCAGGGCGAAGAAGTCGTCGTCGATGTCCACCTCGGGCACCCCGAGGGTCTCGGCGAACAGCGAGCACAGGGTGCTCTCGTCGCCGGTGCGCGGGCGGCGGCCCCGGACCGTAGCGGGGCCGGGGTCGGGCAGCGCGCGCCGGTCGAGCTTGCCGTGCGGGGTGAGCGGCAGCGCGGGCAGCTCCGTCACGGTGGCGGGCACCATGTGCTCGGGCAGGCGCGCCGACAGGTGGGCGCGCAGCTCACCGGGGTCGAGGCGGCGGCCCTCGCGGGGCACGGCGTAGGCGAGCAGGCGGGCGTGCTCGGTCCCGGCCCCGGCGGCGACCACGGCGGCCTGTGCGACGTCGGGGTGGGCGGCCAGGACGCCCTCGGTCTCGCCCGGTTCGATCCGGAAGCCGCGGATCTTGACCTGGTCGTCGGCGCGGCCGACGTAGCGCAGCGCCCCGTCGGCGCGGCGGGTGACCAGGTCGCCGGTGCGGTACATGCGCGCTCCGGCGGCGCCCTCGGGGTCGGCCGTGAAGCGCTCGGCCGTGAGCGCGGCCCTGCCCCGGTACCCCTGCGCCAGTCCGGCACCGTACAGGTACAGCTCGCCGACGACGCCGGGCGGCACGGGCCGCAGGCGCGCGTCGAGCACGCGCGCGCCGGTGTTGGCCACCGGGCGGCCGATGACGGGGTCGGCCTCGGTGGCGGAGCTGGCCATGACGCTGTCGACGGTGCACTCGGTGGGGCCGTAGAGGTTGAGGGCGGTCACGCCCTCGGTGGCGCGCAGCTCCCGCCACAGCGCCGGGGGCACCGCCTCGCCGCCCAGGGCGACGATCCGGGGGCCGCCGCCGTCGGCGAGCAGGCCCGCGTCCATGAGCTGGCGGGCGTGGCTGGGCGTGACCTCGACCGCCTCGATCCCGTCGGCGCGCAGGCGCCGGGCCAGGAGCGCGGAGTCGCGGCGCACGTCCTCGCCGACCACGTGCAGTTCGTGTCCGGCGACCATCCACAGGATCGGGTCCCAGGAGGCGTCGAAGGCCACCCCGGCCGTGTGGGCCACCCGGAGCGGGCGCCCGTCGGCGCGCTCGGCCGGTGCGAACACGCGCTCGGCGTGGGAGTGGAACAGGTTGGCCAGCGCCCGGTGTCCCACGGCGACGCCCTTGGGCAGGCCGGTGGAGCCGGAGGTGTAGATGAGGTAGGCGGTGTCGTCGGGGCGCGGGGGGCGCGGGCGGACCCCGCTGGGCGCGCACAGGGACGGGTCGTCCACGGCCACCCGGGGCAGGTCCCCGGGCAGCGCGACCGGCTCCTGCCGGGTGGTGACCACGCAGGAGGGGCGGGCGTCGGCCAGCAGGGCGGCCACGCGCTCGGGCGGATAGGAGGTGTCCACGGGCAGGTAGACGGCGCCGCTGGAGAGGACGCCGAGCAGGGCGGCGACCGTGTGCGCGGACCGGGGCAGCGCGACGGCGACGACGTCGCCGGGGCCGGTCCCCCGTCCGGCGAGGACCCCGGCGATGCGCCGGGCCCGGGCGTCGAGTTCGGCGAAGCGGACCCGTTCGTCCCCGGAGACGACCGCGGTCGCCTCCGGTGCGGTGCGGACCCGCTCCTGGAACAGGTCGACGAGGGTGTGGCCGGGGACGGTCCCGCGGGCGCGCTCGTCCTCGGCCCGTTCCACGGCCCGCTCGTCGGCGGTGCGCAGGTCGGGGGCGCTGACGGGGGCGCCGGGGTCGGCGACCAGGGCGGCCAGGAGCCGCACGTAGCGGTCCGCGACCAGTTCCGCCGTGGCGGGGTCGAACAGGTCGGCGCTGTACTCCAGGGTGCCGCCGATCCCGGCGTCGGCCGTCTCGCCCAGGCTGAGCGAGAGGTCGAACTTGGCGCCGCCCGGTGCGGCGCCCGGCTCGGTCCGCACGGTGCAGCCGGGCAGGTCGAGGACGGCCTCGGGGGTGTTCTGGAGGGTGAACATGGTCTGGAACAGCGGGTGGCGGCCCGTGGCGCGCGCGGGGTTGACCTCCTCGACCACGCGCTCGAAGGGCACGTCCTGGTGGGCGAAGGCGGCCAGGTCGGCGGCGCGCACGCGGTCCACCAGGTCGGTGAAGGTCGGGTCGCCGGAGGTGTCGGCGCGCAGGGCCAGGGTGTTGACGAAGAACCCGACGAGTTCGTCCAGCGCCCCGTCGCCGCGTCCGGCCACGGGGGTGCCCACGACCACGTCCTCCCCCGCGCCGAGCCGGGTGAGCAGCGCGGCGAGTCCGGCGTGCAGGACCATGAAGGGGCTGGCGCCGCGGGCGCGGGCGAGGTCGGCCAGGGCGCGGTGCAGCTCCGGTCCGATCTCCAGCGGGACGGAACCGGCGCCGCGCTCGGGCTCGGCGGGCCGCGGCCGGTCGAAGGGCAGGCGGGCCTCCTCGGGGGCGTCCGCCAGGGCGTCGCGCCAGTAGGCGAGCTGCCGGGCGCCGGTGGAGCCGGGGTCGGACTCCTCGCCGAGCAGTTCGTGCTGCCAGAGCGTGTAGTCGGCGTAGTGCACCGGCAGGGGCGTGAACCGGGGCGTCCGCCCCGCGTGCCGGGCGGCGTAGGCCTCGGCCAGGTCGCGGCCCAGCGGCGCGAGCGACCAGCCGTCGCCCGCGATGTGGTGCACGACCATCAGGAGCACCGCGTCGCCGGAGTCGAGCGTGAACAGGCGGACCCGCAGCGGCGTGTCCAGGGTGAGGTCGAAGCCGCGGACGGACTCGTTGGCCAGCAGCCGCGGCAGGGACTCCTCGGTGCAGCGGACCGTGGTGAGGTCGGTGCGCGCCTCGTCCGGGGCCAGCACCTGCTGGAGGGGTCCGTCCCCGTCGTCGGGGAAGAGCGTGCGCAGGGTCTCGTGGCGGGCCACGACGTCGCGCACCGCGGGCAGGAGCGCGTCCGGGTCGAGGTCGCCGCCCACGCGCAGGGCGACGGGGATGTTGTAGGAGCCCGCGGCCGGGTCCATCCGGTTGACGAACCACAGCCGCCGCTGGGCGGGCGACAGCGGCAGCCGCTCGGGTCGGGGGCGCGGCCGCAGGGCCGGGGCCGCCCCGTCGCCCTCGCGCAGGACGGCGGCCAGGCCGGCGGGGGTCGGGTGCTCGAACAGGTCGCGGATCGACAGCGCGCCGGCCTCCAGCTCGGTGCGCACGCGCGCGGCCAGCCGGGAGGCGGTCAGCGAGTGGCCGCCCAGGGCGAAGAAGTCGTCGTCGGCGCCGACCTCGTCCACGCCCAGGACCTCGGCGAACAGCGCGCACAGGACGCGTTCGCGCTCGGTGGCGGGCGGGCGGGCGGCGGTGGCCGCCTGCTCGGGGGCGGGCAGCGCCGCGCGGTCCAGCTTGCCGCTGGGGGTCAGCGGGAGGGTGTCCACGCGCACGAGCGCGGACGGGACCTGGTGGGCGGGCAGCCGCTCGGCGGCGTACTCGCGCACCGGGCCGGTGTCCAGACCGGGTTCGCCCACGACGTAGCCCACCAGCCGCGCCCGGTCGCCCTCGGACACGGCCACGACGGCCGCCCGCGCGACCGCGTGGTGGCTCTCCAGGACCGCGGCCACCTCGCCGGGTTCGATCCGGAAGCCGCGGATCTTGACCTGGTCGTCGCCGCGGCCGACGAACTCCAGCGCGCCGTCGGGCGCGCGCCGCACGAGGTCGCCGGTGCGGTACATGCGGCCGCCGTCGGCCGCGAACGGGTCGGCGACGAACCGCTCCGCGGTGAGTTCGGGGCGGTTGAGGTAGCCGCGCGCCAGGTTGGCGCCCGCGAGGTAGAGCTCGCCCACGGCGCCGTCCGGGGCGGGCGCGAGCCCGCCGTCGAGGACGTAGCCGCGGCCGTTGGCCACCAGCGCGCCCAGGTCGGGGCCGTGGGCGGCGGTGACGGTCGCGGTCATGCTGTCGACCGTGGTCTCGGTGGGCCCGTAGAGGTTGAGGGCCAGGACGGGGGCGTCGGCCAGTGTCCGCCACAGTCCGGTGTCGACGGCCTCGCCGCCCAGGGCCAGGACCGAGGGGCCTCCGTCGAGCAGCCCCTCGGCCAGCAGCGCCCGGGCGAAGGAGGGCGTGGTCTCCACGGCGTCGATCCGCTCCCGGCGCAGGTGCGCGACCAGCGCCTCGGGGTCGCGGCGGACCTCGTCGGGCACCAGGTGCACCCGGTGGCCGTCGAGCATCCACAGGACGGGGTCCCAGGAGGCGTCGAAGGACAGTCCCGCGGTGTGGGCGGCGCGGGCCGGGCGGCCCAGGCGGCGGTGCGTGGGCCCGAACAGGTGCTCGCGGTGGTGCAGGAGCAGGTTGAGCAGGGACCGGTGCTCGACGGCCACGCCCTTGGGGCGGCCGGTGGAGCCGGAGGTGTAGATGACGTAGGCGAGGTCGTCGGGGCCGGGCGGCGCGACGCCGTCCGCGGCGGGCGGACCGGCGGGCTGCCCGTCGATCTCGGCGCGGGTGGCGGGGTCGTCCAGCAGCACGGTGCCCTTGCCCGAGGCGGTCTCGGGGGCGGTGGAGCCGACGGCGACGGTCAGGGCGGGGTCGGCGTCGGCGGCCATGGCAGTCAGGCGTGCGGCCGGGTAGGAGGGGTCCAGGGGCAGGTAGGCCGCGCCCGACTTGAGCACGGCGAGCAGCGCGACCGGTAGGTCGGTCGTGCGCGGCAGCCGCACGGCCACCAGGGTGCCGCGTCCGGCGCCCCGGTCGGCCAGGTGGCGGGCGAGGCGGTCGCTGCGCGCGTCGAGGTCGGCGAAGGTCAGGCGGCCGTCCGGGGCGGTCACGGCGGTGTCGCCGGGCGCCTTGCGCACGCGGTCGCCGAACTCGGTGAGGACCGTGTGCGGGGGCAGGTCGCGGACCGCCCCGGTCCCGGCGGCGAGCAGGGCGGCACGCTCGCCGTCCTCCAGCAGGTCGACACGGCCCACGGCCGTGGCGGGGTCCTCGCCGAGGGCGTTGAGCATCCGCAGGAAGCGCCGCTGGTGCTCCTCCAGCCGGGCCGGGGTGTAGAGGTCGGCGCTGCCGTCGAAGTCCACGCGGATGTCGCGTTCGGCCGTGATGCCGTGGACGACGATGGACAGGTCCTCGACCGGGCCGATGGCCAGGTTGTGCGCCGTCGCGGGCAGTCCGGCGAAGGTGAGTTCGCGCCCGACCGGCATGATGTTGACCGAGGGGCCGGTCAGCCGCCCCTCGCCGGGGGCGATGCGGCGCATCTCCTCGTAGCGGGTGCGCTGGTGGCGCAGCACCTGGCGGGCCTCCCGGGCCACGTCGCGGGTCAGGGACTCCAGGGACTGCTCCGGGCGCACCCGCACGCGTAGGGGCACGATGTTGGACAGCATCGAGGGGACCGAACGGGCCAGCGCGTTGCGGCGCGCGGTCACCGGCAGGCCCAGCACGACCTCGTCGGTGCCGGTGGCGCGGTGCACGTAGGCGGCCGTGGCGGCGAGCACGGCGGAGTGCAGGCCGGTGCGCGCGGACCGGGCGGCGGCCACCGCCCCGGCGGCGTCGGCGCGGCGGATGTGGACGGTGGAGCGGTGCAGGGCGCGGGGCATGCGCTCGGGCGCGGCGGCCAGTCCCGCGGGCTCGACGTCCTCGGCCAGCCGCCCGGCCCAGAACTCCCGGTCGGCGCGGGCGGTCTCGGAGTCCCCGTACTCCGCCTCGGCGTCGAGCAGGTCGTGGAGCGAGCCGAACGGGGAGGGGCCCGGGTCGCGGCCCTCGGTCATGGCGTCGTAGTGCTCGGTGATGCGGCCGAGGACCAGCATCGCGCCGTAGCCGTCCAGCAGCAGGTGGTGGACGCGCTGGTAGCAGTAGTTGCGGTCGTCGGCGAGCCGGAACAGCACCTCGGCGAAGAGCTCGCCCCGCGCCATGTGGGGCCTGTCCAGGTCCTCGCGCATCCACGCGAGCGCGACGGCGTCGGGGTCGTCCTCGCCGCGCAGGTCCACCACTCGCAGGCGCCAGTCCTCGGGGTACTCGACCCGCTGCCAGGGGCCGTCCTCGTCCTCGCCGAAGGCCAGGTGCAGGGCCTCGGCCTCCAGGACAGCGCCGCGCACGGCGTCCGCGAAGCGGTCGGTGTCCAGCTCCCCGCGCAGTTCGACGTACTCGGCGATGTTGTACAGCGGGTTGTCCGGGTCGAGCTGCTGCGCGTACCACAGCCCCTTCTGGGCGGCGGTCAGGGGGAGTCTGGCGGACGGCTGATGATGCGGCATCGACTACCTTCCGTTCGCGCCGCGAGGGCGGCTTCTGTGCGTGGCACTCACGGGTGCGGGCGTCCGGTCCGCTCTCGGCCCGGTTGCGGCTGTGAACCGGCGGAAGCGGGTCCGGACGCGACCGTGTGCGGGGTGTTGCGTGACGCGGCCGGGTGTGGGGTCCGGCGCGCGAAGCAGCGGGACGGCTACGGAGTGGCACCGGTTTCGGGCGCTGTGCCGCCCGGGATTCCGGCCCGTTGACGTCCTGTGTGCCGGTCACACGTTCTGGGTGTCATTCGTGGCTCATGCGAGGTTTGGACGGGATGACCTGAATCACACCGAGTGGGCTCACACTCCGGGGGTGTGTCCAGGGGCGCCGACCGCGGTGCCGCCCGTGCCGCGGGCACGGTGCGGTCGGCGCGCTGTGGGCGCGGGTGCGGTCGGTGCCCGTGTGCGCGGATGCGTGTCCGCACGGGTGGGCGGCCGCGTCCCGGAGGGGCGCCGCGAGTGCGGAGCCGCGCTGGTGCGTTTTCGCTGGTGGGAGACCACACGTACGCGCCCCGAGCGGCCACGGGGACCGCGGGCACCGTCCGTCCCGCGGCCCGGCCGCGGGTTAGTTGTTGATCTGGTAGTTGCCGATGAACAGGGTGATCAGGCTGGTGTCTCCGAGCAGCGAACCGAGGAGGCCCCCGGAGCCGTCGGCAGCGGCGGCGGGGGCGGCCGAGCCCAGGAAGAGGGCGGCTCCGGCGAGGGAGGCGACGGCCAGGGCTGCGGTCCGGCGGGCGAGGGAGAACATGACGGGTTCCTTCCGTTCGGTCGGTGCGTCTACCGATGGCGGGTGCCTCTGGTGATCCGTAGCGGGGGGCGTGTCCGGATTGGTGCAAAAGTTGTCAAAAACTAAGAACCCTCCTCACCTTCGCTTACGCCGCGAAAACATGCGTGCTCCTCCTGGGACCCGAGAGGCGCAGCGGTACCGAACCGGACCGCTGTCCCGCACGTCCCACGGGCGAGGTACCCCCGGGGCGCAAGGCCCCCGAGACAGAAGAAGGCCCCCGATGGAGTTCTCCGGTGACTTCGAGACCCACCTGACCCTGGACGCGACCGCCCCCGGGCGCGTCGCGGAGGCGTCGGAGTGGGCGCGCGAGCACGGGCTCAAGTTCACCCACATCGAGCTGGACCGGGGCGAGTCCCCGTCACAGCCGATGGTCACCTACCACTCCGACGGGAGCGCCCTGGCGCGGGAGCTGGCCGTGGCGGAGCGGTGGGCGGCCCTGCTGTCAGGGGCCGGGTTCGCGGTCACCCGCACCAAGATGGAGGTGTCCCGCCGGGCCGCCGGGGTCCCCTGGGACCGGGAGGAGGCCGAGCTGATGCCGGAGTCGTGCTATTTCGAGACGCACGTCAAACTCCTGCTCCCGGCGTCGGCCGACCCGGCGGCGCTGTCCGCGATCGTGGAACCCCACCGCGCCCGGCTGTCGCGCAACGCGCGCAGGGTCCGCGACGACGGCTTCCAGGAGCGGTTCGTCACCCAGCGGTGCTCGCGTGTGGGCCACAGGGAGGCCGCCCGGTTCGAACACGCGCTGTTGAAGGCCCTGGAGAGGGCCGGGGTGACCTTCGAGGACAAGGAGGGTTGGCAGCCCAGGGCCCTGTCGGTGGAGCGGGAGTTCGTCGTCCACGACACCGCCCTGTCCGTGGACGCGGGGTGGATGGACGCCGCCCCGGTCCGCGACGCCGACAACGTGCCGCCGGGCGAGTACGCGCCGGACAGCTACCGGCAGCGCCCGCCCGGCACCTACGTGCCCAACACCGACGGCCCGGAGGCGAGCCAGGGGAAGGTGTTCGACCCCGCGCTCAAGCACCTGGACGACGCCTACCGGGCGGGTGAGCCGGTGTTCACCGACCCCGGCCTCGGCTCCCGCTGGTGGGAGGCCAACCGGCGGGCGATGGAGCTGGCCCTGCGCGCGATCGCGGGCACGCCGTGGCGGGACAGCCTCATGCTGCGCGGCAGCATGCTCATGCCGGTGTGGGCGGGCGACGCCGCCCGGCGCCCCCGGGACCTGGACTTCGTGGTGGTCCCGGCCGAGACCGCCCCGTTCGGCGACCCGGCCGACCGCATGTTCGCGGACGTGGTCGGGGCCGTCACCGGGGCGTCCGCGCAGCGGATCTCCTTCGACGCCGAGGGCGTGCGGCTGGAGAGCATCTGGACCTACGAGCGGGCGCCGGGCCGCCGCGTGGTCGTCCCGTGGCGGGCCGGGGGCCTGCCCCCGGGCACCGTGCAGATCGACGTGGTGTTCAACGAGGCGCTGCCCGAGCCGCCGGTGGCGGTGTCGGTGGCGGGGGCGGACGTGCTGGCGGCCGGGGCGGAGCTGTCCCTGGCCTGGAAGGTGCTGTGGCTGTACACGGACACCTACCCGCAGGGCAAGGACCTCTACGACGCGGTCCTGCTGGCCGAGAGCGCGCGGCCCTCGCGCGAACTGCTGGTGAGTGTGCTGCGCCCCGAGCTGGGAGAGCGGGCCGAGACCGTGGACGAGCGCTTCCTGCGTGAGGAGGGCAGCCTCGACTCAGACGAGTGGGACGACTTCGTCAGCGACTGCCCGTGGGTGGAGGGCGACGCGGGAGAGTGGGTGGACCGTTTCGAGGCGGCGATGGCCCCCGCGTTCCGGGGGGAGTGAGCGGACCCTTCCCTCCGCGCGGCGGGAAGGTTCGGCGCGGCTCCGGAGACACCGCTCGACGGGCGTGCTGGCAGGGGTGCTGACGGAAGGGCTGACTAGCCTGTGGCCATGCGGGAGATCCGGAGAGAACCGCGCGGGTGGGCCCGTCCGGCCGTCGAGGCCGTGCTGTGGGCCCTTCTGGGCGCGCTGATCGTGATCGAGCTCTCCGGGGTCCGCGACCGGGCGCCGGTCCTCGAAACGTGCCTCCTGCTGGCCGCCCTGGCCGTCGCGGCGGCCCTGTCCCGTCCCCTGCCGTTCGCCTCCCTGGGCGTCATGCTCAGCGGGGCGGTCCTGCAGACGTCCGCCTCAGGGTTCCTGGTGGTGGAGACCACCGTGATCGCGCCCTGGCTGGCCGTGGCTGTGCTGGCGCTGCTCACCGGCCTGCGCTCGGAACGGGTGCGCCCGGTGGTGGTGATGGTGGTCGCGGCGTGCTCGTTCACCCTCGTCCTGCACCTGTCGGCGGGGCTGGTGTTCGGCGCGGGCGTCCGCGCGTTCCTGTCCGACTCCGTGGACTGGCTGGGCGCCGTCCTCGTCATCGCGCTGAGCACGCTCGCCCCGTGGCTGTTCGGCCGCTACCAGCGCCTGCGCCGCCGGGTGTGGCGGGGCGGCTGGGAGATCGCCGAGCGCATGGAGCGGACCCGCGCGGCCGAGGCCGACCGGGCCCGCCTGCGGGAGCGCGCCCGGATCGCGACCCGGATGCACGACTCCCTCGGCCACGACCTCGCGCTGATCGCGGTGCGCGCGGCGGCCCTGGAGATGACCGCGCCGGAGGGCTCCGAGCAGGGACGGGCAGCCGGTGAGCTGCGCACGGCGGCGCACGAGGCCAACCTGCGGCTGCGGGAGGTCATCGGGGTGCTGCGCGAGGACGACGGCGGTGGCGACGGTGGCGACGGCCGCGGCGAAGCCGCTGCCGGACCGGGCGCGGTCGGGTCGGACACGGGCGCACCGAACGCGGGCGAGTCGGCGGCGGTCCTGGTGCAGCGCGCCGCGGACGCCGGTATGCGGGTCCGACTGCTGCGGGAGGGCCCCGATCCGGACCCGTCCGCACCGGGCGGCGGCGCCGTGCACCGAGTGGTCCAGGAGGCGCTGACCAACGCGGCCAAGTACGCGCCGGGGGCGGAGGTGACCGTGCGGGTGGTCCGCGAGGACGACCGGACCCGGGTGTCGGTCAGTGACACAGGACCGCCGGAGGCCGTGCGGACGGTGCTGCCCGCGCGGAGCGGGGACGGGTCCGGCCTGGCCGGGCTGCGCTCCCTGGTGGAGGGGCTCGGCGGGAGCTTCGCCGCGGGCCGGGAGGAGGGCGCGGGGTTCGCCGTACGGGCGACCGTGCCCGACCCCGGTGCCGAGGGCGGGGCGGAGGAGCCCGGGGAATCGGAGACGCGTCGCGCCCACGGCGAGGCCCGCGCCCGCGCGCGGCGCCGGCTGGTGGCCGCCGTGGCCGTTCCGGCCGCGCTGGGCCTGGGGCTGGTGGCGGTCGGTCTCGGCCTGCTGTCCTGGGTGGGCACCAACACCGTCCTGCCAGCGGAGCGGTACGAGCGGTTGTCCGTGGGGGACGACCGGGAGCGGGTGGAGGGGGTGCTCCCCCGGTTCTCCTATCCCGAGGGTTCGGTGTCGGCCCGGGCCTCCGAGCCGCCCGCGCCGCCCGGTGCCCGGTGCCTCTTCTACCTGTCCCGGTACGAGAACGGGCTGCCGCCGGTGTACCGGCTGTGCTTCGAGGACGGCGTCCTGGTCGCCAAGGACAAGATCCAGCGGACCGACTGACCGGGCGGCGCACTGACGGGGCGGCACACTGGCCGAGCGGCGCGCTGACCGGACGGCGCAGTAGGGTGTCGGCGTGAACGCGACAGACGGCGCCGGGACGCTTCGCGTCGTCCTCGCGGACGACGAGGCCATGATGCGCGCCGGACTGCGCGCGATCCTGTCGGCGGCGCCGGGGATCGAGGTGGTGGGCGAGGCCGGGGACGGCGACGCCGCCGTGGCCCTGGTCGCCGAGCACCGTCCCGACATCGCGCTGCTGGACGTGCAGATGCCCGGCACGGACGGCCTGGCCGCGACGGAGGTCATCGCCCGGGAGCACCCGGGTACGGCGGTCGTCATCCTCACCACGTTCTCCGAGGACGCCTACATCGCACGGGCGCTGTCCGGGGGCGCCAGCGGGTTCGTGCTCAAGAGCGGGAACCCCCGGCAGCTGGTGGAGGGGCTGCGCGCGGTCGCGGAGGGCGGGGCGTACCTGTCGCCGGAGGTGGCGCGCCGGGTGATCGACGAACTGGACTCCTCCGGGGGGCGGCTGTCCCGCGCGTCGGCGGCGCGGGAACGGGTCGGGCGGCTCACCGGACGCGAACGCGGGGTGCTGGCGCTGGTCGGCCAGGGGTGCTCCAACGACGAGATCGCCCGCCGCCTGGACATCGCCCCGGGCACGGTGAAGGTGCACGTGGGGTCGATCCTCACCCGGCTCGACGTGCGCAACCGGGTGCAGGCCGCCGTGGTGGCCTACGAGGCCGGACTGGTCTGAGCCGGACCGATCTGAGGCCGTGGTCCAGTCCCGGTCCGGTCCCGGCGCGGTCCCGGCGCACTGGGCGAGGGGCCCACCGGTGGAAGCCGTCCGCGGGCGCAGGCCGACCCGGGGCGCGCATCCATGGGCGCGCGGGTTCGCGGGTTGTCCACAGGCGGGAACCGGGGCTGGCGTTGAGGGTGGCCACTGCGGTTCGATGGAATCGGGGGGTCCCCAGGGCTCTCTCCGTCGGCATGCCCTCACCCCGTTCCCCACGCCCCCACGCGCCGCTCCCACCGCCCGCCCTACCCCTTTGTGCCTACCCGGCCGCTGCCGTCCAGGCGATGTGCGCCGGGCGCCCCGGCCCCGAGCATGGCTGGCATGAACACCACCCACTCCGTCCGCGCCAGGCGCGCGACCGCCTACGGGTCGGCCGCCCTCGTCCTCGCCGCGGCGTTCTCGATCCCCACCGCCCTCAACGCGGCCACCGGCTCCGGGAGCGTGGTCCTCACCCCGCCCGAACCCACCGGCCCGCACGCCGTCGGCCGGACCGAGCTGCACCTGGTCGACCCCGACCGCGGCCACCCCTGGGTGGAGGAGGCCACCGAACGGGACGTCATGGTCAGCGTCTGGTACCCGGCCGGAGAAGGCACCGGTGCAGGCGGGGAGGGCGGCACCTCTGCCGGGGACGGCACGGGCACCGGCGAGCCCGCGCCCTACGTCACGCCCTCCGTCTCCGGGGTGCTCAGGAGCGAACTGGAGCAGGGAGGGCTCCACCGCGACAGCGTCGACTTCGACGCCTTCCGGGTCAACGCCCTCCAGGGCGTCCCGGCCGCCGACACCGGCCCGTTCCCCGTGGTCCTCTACTCCCCGGGGATGGAGCAGTCCCGGTTCCTCAACGCCCTGCACCTGGAGGAACTCGCCTCCCACGGGTACGTGGTGGCCGCCATGGACCACCCCTACGAGACGCTCGCCGTGGACATGCCCGACGGCCGGGTACTGCGCACGAGCGCCCCCTCCTTCAGCACCGAGGCCCTCAATGAGGCCGTCGCGGTCCGGCGCGCGGACACCCGCCTGGTCCTGGACGGGCTGACCGCGCTCGCGGAGGGCGACAACCCCGACGCGGGCGGCCAGGAGCCCCCCGAGGGCCTGGGCGGGGCGCTGGACCTGGACTCGGTGGGCATGTTCGGCCACTCCGCCGGAGGACTCACCGCCGCCGAGGTGATGCTGGAGGACGACCGCGTCGACGCGGGGCTGGACCTGGACGGCACCATCGGCTACCACGTCGGCGACGAGGTGTGGTCGGAAACCAACCTGCGGGGCGCCGACCGCCCCTTCGCGCTCCTGACCGCGGGAAGGGCCGGGATCGGGCTCGAACCGCACCACAGCGGGTACAGCGCCGGGTTCCGGACCTTCGTGGACGCCTCCTCGGTGGACGTCCTGGAGCTGTACATGGCCGAGGGTGAGCACTTCAGCTACACCGACCACCAGTGGGTCCTGCCCGGCGTCGACGAGGCCCTCCAGCCGGGCAGCCGCGCCTGGCCCGACCTGGTGGAGGGGGCGATCGGCACCGTCGACCCCGAGGAGTCCGTCCGGGCGCAGCGCGCCTACGTCACGGCCTTCTTCGACTCCCACCTGCGCGGTGGGCGGGACCCGATCCTGGACGGCCCGTCGCCGGACCTGCCCGCGATGGAGTTCGTCGGCGAGGACTAGTCCCCGGGCGGGCACCGGGAGGGCTCGGGTCAGGCGCCCGCACCCGGCACCGCGGAGGCCCGGAACGCGCCTTGCGCGTCCCGGGCCTCCGGCCACCGGTAGGGCCCCGTCAGGCTCCTCCGGTCCTTTACACGTCGCGCACGCGCAGCTCGGTGTGGGCCACGATCTGCGCGGCCAGGGCCCAGCCCACGACCGCGGCGATGTTCACCGGCCCGTCGTGCGGGGCCGTGTAGAAGCCCACGTCACCGCCCGCGTAGAACTCGATCCCGGCCGTTCCCGGCATCAGCGCCGCGAAGTCGCTGATCATCTGCACCTGGGAGAGCTGCATGACCATCGGCAGCCCCATGAGCAGCAGGAACCCCATGATGAACGTGCCAAGCATGCTCCGCGTCGCCGTGCCGATCCCGACGAACAGCACCGCGAACAGCGCCATGCACACGCCCGCGTTCAGCGACGTCGCCAGGGTCCCGGCGACGTCGGCGGAGGCGTACCGGCCGACGAACACGCTCAGCACCGCGACCGCCGTCACCGTGGCGAGCACGCCCGCCGCGAAGGCGAGTGCGGCGGACACCAGCGTGCGCGCGACCAGCACGGTCCCCCGGGCGGGTCGCCACAGCAGCGTGCTGGTGACGCTGCGGTTGCCGAACTCCCCGGTCGCGGTCAGCGCGGCCATCACCAGCACGGCGATCTGCACCAGGTAGAAGTGCCCCTGCGAGGTGAGCCGCATGAACGCGGCGCCGTCCGCCTCGTCCGGGTTCTCCATGATCCGGGTCCACTCGGTGTAGCCCATGATCGCGGCGAACACGGCCATGCCCGCCAGCGCGGCGCCGAACGCCCACCACGTGGAGCGCAGGGACGACTGCCTGATCCACTCGGCGGCGACCTCCCGGAACAGGTCCGTCCGGGGGCGGCCCCCGGAGCGGTCGGCCCCCGCCCCGGCCGCCTTCCCCGCCGCACGCCGCGTTCCCTCGGCGCTCGCGGGGGTTCCGGAGCCCTCCTTCACACCCGCCGCACTCGCCGCACCCGTCGCACCCGTCGCACCCGTGGCACCGAACACCCTCGACACACCCGTCATGTTCTCCCCACCCCTGTCGTCCCGCCCGCTTCGGTTTCCGCCCCGGGCCCGCTCCCCTTCCTCCCACCACCGGTTCACCGGGACCTCCCGCGTCCCAGGCGACGCAGTGGCCCGGCCGGTCCAGTGGTGCTCCCGGAAGACGCCGGGTCCCCGGCGGCGGGTCCCGTGTCCCCCGGCGCGTTCCCCGAAGCGTTCCGGCCGGAGGCGGCGGGCCTGGAGCGGACGCCGTACTCGACGGAGTCCCCGGTCAGTTCCAGGTAGGCCTCCTCCAGAGAGGCCTCCTCCAGCCGGAGCCCGTGGACCCGCGCGCCCATGGCGTGCGCGTGGTCGCCGACCTCCGCCACACCGAGCCCGAACACCCTCAGGCCGGTGCTCCGATCCCGGCCGTCACCCCGGTCCCGGCCGTCGCCCCGGTTCCAGCTGCCGTCTCGGCCCCGTCCGCCACCGGCACCCCGTGCTGATCCCTCGGCACCGGAGTGACCGCTGTCCCGGACATCTCCTCCGTGTCCGGGTTCCCCGCCGTCCCGGACACCACCGCCATCACGGACATCACGGGCCTCCCCGACTCCCCGAACACCCCTGTCGTCCCGGGTGTCCTCCACCGCCTCGATCCGCACCGACGGCCCCAGCCGCTCCAGCCCCTCCCGCAGCCTCGCGGCGTCCGGGCTGCGCACCAGCACGTGCGTGCGCGACCAGGCCGCGATCACGTCGGAGATCGGCGCGTCCGCGATCAGCCGCCCCCGGCCCACCACGACCAGGTGGTCGGCGACCATCTCCATCTCGCTCATCAGGTGGCTGGAGACGAACACGGTGCGCCCCTCGTCGGCGAGCCGCCGCGTCAGGTCGCGCATCCACCGCACGCCGTCCAGGTCGAGCCCGTTCACCGGCTCGTCGAACAGGAGCACCCCCGGGTCCCCCAGCAGCGCGTCCGCGACGCCCAACCGCTGGCGCATGCCCAGGGAGTACCCGTGCACCCGCTGGCGGGCGACGCCGGTCAGGCCGACCTCCTCCAGCACCTCGTCCACCCGGCTCCTCGGAATCCCGCCGCCCGCCGCCTTCGCGGCCAGGTGGGCGCGGGCGCTGCGCCCGGGGTGGGCGGCGTCCGGCGACAGCAGGGCGCCGACCTGCCGCGTCGGCCGGTCCAGCCGCGCGTACTCCCGGCCGTTGACCAGGGCCTCCCCCGACGTGGGCCGGGCCAGGCCCAGCATCATCCGCATGGTCGTGGACTTCCCCGCGCCGTTGGGCCCCAGGAATCCCGTCACACGCCCGGGTTCGACGGTGAAGGTGAGTCCGTCCACCGCCGTCCTGCCCCCGTAGCGTTTGGTCAGTTCGCGCACCGTGAGCACGGTTTCCCCTCTCTTCCGCTCTCGTGGTGCACCACGCTAGGAAGACGGGCCCCGGGCCCACATCTGTGGTTCGTCGGGGACCGGATACGCACTTGTGCCTACCCGGCGCCTGGCGGGGCCGTTTCGCCGGACCGGCGTTTCGGGTAGGTCCCGTGGGTGACGGCCAACCGGTCGAACGGGGGGAGAGGTCATGCGGGCGTCCATCGGCGACTACGTGCGTACGCACGGGGTCGTGAGCACCGAGGGTCAGCACGTCGGGGAGATCGTGGAGGTACGCGGCGCCGACGACGGGCCGCCGTACGTGGTGCGGTTCCCGGACGGGGAGGAGCGGCTCGTCTATCCCGGGCCGGAGACGGTGGTGGAGCCCCGGCACCCGGTGGACTGAGCGGCGCCGGAAGGGGCGGTCGGGGCACCCGGAACGGACGGGCCGCGGGGAGGCCCGCCGGGCTGCGGGGAGCCGGAGGAGTCGACCGGACCACCGGAACGCCCTGGGCGTCCGGCCGGGCGGGACGGCCCGCCTGTCCAAGCCCGGAAGCGGCCGGAACGTACGGGGCGGTCGGGGCCGCCGGGACAGCGGAGACGCTCAGGCCCCCGGCAGCGCACCCGGCGGCGGCCCGCGCCACGTCGGACACACGGGACGGCGGCGGGCGTGACGCCCGCCGCCGTGGTGTCCGGGGCCCGCCCGCGGATCAGGCCGACAGCCGGTCCAGGAAGCCGCCCAGGTTGGCCGAGGCGCGGGCGATCTGCTCGTCCACGGTAAGGGACTCCTCGAAGCGCCCTCCCTGCTCCGGCTCCTTCTTCCCGCGGATGTACAGCGAGCAGGCGAAGTCGGTGCACATGTACAGGCCCACCGTGCTGCCGTCCTTACCGGCGCTCCTCGCCTTGGGCGCGGCCAGCAGGGCCACGCCCCGCCCGGGGTGGGTGGTCAGGCACACCGAGCACATGCTCCGGCGCAGCCCGGCACGGACGTTGGACAGGCGGAAGGCCACGCCCACGAGCCGGTCGCCGCGCTCGGTGACCAGGTAGGCGCGTTCGTGCGCGGTGTGGTCGCGCCAGCCGAGGAAGTCCAGGTCCTCCCACGGGCGCCGGTCCAGGTCGCGCGGCAGTGAGAGCCGCTGTGCCTCCCCCTTCGAGCAGTTCACGAACGACGTCCGGATGTCCCGCTCAGTCAAAGCTCTCATGGGAGGGACGCTAACGCCGCAGGTCGGGCCCGGGCAACGTTTTTACGGCGCGGCGTACCGTCTCCGCGCGGGCCGAAATCCCCGCACCACCGGGCGTCCGGCACGCTCCGCCCCGACCGCGCCGTGCCCCGTGTGACCCGTTCCACCCTGACCGACCGCTCCCGGCGCGGATCGGCCGCCCCGCGCCCGGCGTCCGCGCGGTCTCAGGGGCGTCTGATCAGGTAGAGCGCGAAGGGCTCTCCCCCGTGGCGGATCTCGCGCGCGTAGCCGAACCCGAGCCGTTCCATGACCGCGCGGGAACGGAGGTTGTGCACCTCGGTGAAGGAGACCACCTCGTCCGCGCCGAGGTCGTGGAAGGCGAACTCCAGCCCCGCGCGGCCGATCTCGCTGGCGTAGCCGAGCCCCCAGAAGCACTCGCGGATCGCCCAGCCGACCTCCAGGCACCACAGGGAGTCCACCACGGCGCGGGACAGGCCGCCGCGCCCCACCAGCTCGCCGGTCCACCGGTCGTGCGCGATCCACTTGTGGACGCCGTCGGTCTCCCAGGCGCGTTCCATGTGCAGGGCGCTCTCCCAGGCCTCTCCCCGCGTCCACCTGCCGCCGTACCAGCGGGCGACGCCGGGGTCCCGGTGCAGCCGCCACAGCTCGCGGGCGTGCTCGGGGCCGATGGGGTCAAGGCGCAGCCTCCGGGTGAGGCGGACACCGGGCGGGCCCTGCCACCCGGCCGGGGTCCCCGGTGCGTCGCCGCGGCGGTGTCCGCGGTCGGGGCCGGTCACGGGTGCTCCCGCCGGTTGCGGGCGTCGGACGGGGCGGCGGGGTTTCGGTCTCCGGGCGTGTGGAGGAGGGCCCCGTTCGCACCGCGCGCGTTCCCGGCCGCGCCGCGTGCGTCCCGGTGCACGTCGCGGGTGCCGTCCGCCGCACCGCGCACTCCCCCGTGCGCCCTCTCCGCTGCCACGTGGGAAAGTCTAGGTTCCGACCCTCCCGTACGGCCGCCACCGCCGTGTACTGGGACTTTCCCGTTATCCGCGGGCACTCGGCGCGTGATGTCCCCTCCCGGAACCGATCGGGCGTCAGTCCCGCTGGAAGAGGCGCGCCGTGTACAGGACCGCGCCGGAGGCCAGCCCGGCCAAGGCCAGCGAGGCCGCGAACGAGGCGGCTTCGAGCACGAAGCCGGAGAGCTCGACCGTCTCGGCCAGGAAGCGGCGCGAGGCCTGGCGCGAGAGGACGAACACGGCCACGAAGGCGACGAAGGAGACGACCGAGGAGACCTTCACCGGAGTGTTCCGGGGTTCTGAAGAGGAGGCATGCGGGCCATCCTAGGGCGCGCCGTACCCGGTCACTCCCCGGGCCCGGGGGTCGGTCCCGCGGCGGCCCGCTCCCCCTCCTCCCGCCCGCCCATCTGGAGGAACGCCGTGCCGACGGCCACCAGCAGCAGACCGCCCGCCCGCATCAGGCACTGCGCTCGGCGCCGACCGGGCGCCGTTCCCGGGAGAGCCCGGTCTCGGGCCGTGTCGCGCCCTGGCACGCACGGTGCACAGGCAGCAGACTGGGCCCCGTCCGGGACCCTCCGGGCACGCGTCGAGGAGGACACATGGAACTCGGTCTGCACGTCGCCGACTTCACCTGGGACGGCGGAACGCCCGCCATCGGCCCCGCGCTCGCCGACACCGCCCGCGCCGCCGAGGCCGCGGGCATCTCACGGCTCACGGTGATGGACCACTTCTGGCAGATGGGCGGGGACATCGGCCCGCAGGAGAACGCCATGCTGGAGGCGTACACCGCTCTGGGCTTCCTGGCCGCGCACACCGAGCGGGTCCTCCTGCACACCCTGGTCACGGGGGCCGTGTACCGCGAACCGGGTGTGCTGGCCAAGCAGATCAGCACCCTGGACACGCTGTCCGGCGGGCGCGCCGGGCTGGGCATCGGGGCCGCCTGGTACGCCGACGAGGCGCACGGCCTGGGTATCCCGTTCCCGTCCACGGCGGAGCGGTTCGAGCGCCTGGAGGAGACGGTCCAGATCTGCCTCCAGATGTGGGGCGGGGACGAGGGACCCTACCGGGGCAGGCACCACACGCTGGAGCGCACCCTCAACTCTCCGCAGAACATCTCCGCACCGCACCCGTACCTGATGATCGGCGGCGGCGGGGAGCGCAAGACGCTGCGCCTGGTCGCCCAGTACGCGGACGCGTGCAACATCTTCGGCGGTCCCGACGCGGCGCACAAGCTGGACGTGCTCCGGCGGCACTGCGAGGACCTGGGCCGCGACTACGACCGGATCGAGAGGACCACGACCTTCTCCGTCACCCCCGACACCACGCGGGACGCGCTGGTCCGTCAGCTGCTGGAGCTGGCCGCGACCGGGTTCTCGGTCGCCTACGTGTACGGCCAGGGATTCTCCGACCCCCGCCGCGTGGTCGAGCTGTTCGGCTCCGTCCTGCCGGAGGTCGCGGGCGCCTGAACCGGGCGGTTCCGGCGCCCGTGCCGCGAATCCGCGTGCCACGCGCCGGGCCCCGTAGGCCGCGACGCGCGCCCCCACGAGTGGCCCGGCCCGCCGCCCGGACGGGCCGGAACCGCCTTTCAGGCACGGTTCAGAGCGTGTCGATCAGCTCGCGGCACGCCCGCTCGCACCGGCGGCACGCCTCGGCGCACACGCGGCAGTGGTCGTGCATGGAGGCGTGCCCCTCGCACTCGTCGGCGCACGTCTTGCAGGCCTGCGCGCAGGCCTCCAGGACCGCGCGGGTCAGGTTGGCGTCGTAACCGGTGTGACGCGAGAGCACCCGGCCGGTGGTCTCGCACTGGTCGGCGCAGTCCAGGTCGGTGCGGACGCACTTGACGAGGTCGGCGACCCCGTCCTCGCTCAGACAGGCGTCCGCGCAGGCGGTGCAGGCTTGGGCGCACTCGAAGCACGCCTCGATGCAGGCCCGCAGCCTCTCGCGGTCCACCCCGCCCAGGTCCTTGGGATAGGTCTCCAGCATCCGGCTCGCCACGCTCATGGCGTTCCCCCTCGGCGTCGTGCGGCGCCGGGGGCGGGCGCCCCCGGCCCTGGTCCGCACTCCTCCTAACCGGCGGGTGGCGGGGCAAACCCCGGGAAGGGCCGGTGCGGGCGCCGGGTGGTCCCGGCGCCCGCCGCAGGTCGGGCCGGGTCAGTGACCGCCGTGGTCCCCCTCGGTGCCCTGTCCGGAACCGTCCTGTCCGGCGCCGTCCTCCCCGGAGCCGCCGCCTCGGCCGAGCATCGACTCCATCTCCTCGATCTCGGCCTCCTGGGCGTCGACGACCTCCCGGGCCAGTTCACCGGCCTCGGGGTCGACGCCGTTCTCCAGCTGGTCCTCGGCCATCTGGACCGCGCCCCGGTGGTGGGCGATCATCAGCTCCAGGAACAGCGTGTCGAAGGCCTCCCCCTCGGCCCGCTCCAGCTCCGCCATCTGCTCCTCGGTCATCATCCCGGACATGCCGTGGTGCTCCCCGTCGCCCTCGGGCTCGACCCCCCAGGCGTCCAGCATCCCCCGGAGCTGTTCGATCTCGGGCCCCTGGGCGGCCTCGATCTCGGCCGCGAGGGCCGCGACCTCCTCACCCGCCCGGTCCTCGGCGAGCCGGGACATCTCCACGGCCTGCTCGTGGTGGGGGATCATCATCCGGGCGAACATGACGTCGGCGTCGTTGAACTCGGCCGCCGACTGCTCGGCCGTCGGCTGCTCGGCGGACCCGGGCGCGGGATCGGAGGCCTCCCCGCCGTCGCAGGAGGCGAGGAACAGGGCGGCGGCCAGTGCCGCCGGAGCCGCCAGGAACGCGCGGGTACGGAACTGCGTGGTCATCTTCGGTCCTTCTTCATGGCTTCTTCGCGCATGGCGCGGCGCGCCACGGCGAGGTGAACAGGGCTCGGGACCGGGTGTCGGGGCGCGTGGGGCCGCCGCACCACCCGGGAGGGGCATCTACACCCTCAGCACCTGCAACTTCGCCAGACACGGGGGTCCGGGCGGCGCGACGCGCAACGCCCGCCGGAGCGGCGAGGACGGCGGCCTCGGCAGCGGCCCCGGCCAGGGGAGGAAGACCACGGCGGCCAGCCCGACGAGGGCGGCCACCAGGGCGGCCACCGCCAGGCACATCGTCGTCGGGTCGGTGACGGGGGAGGCGGCGTGCGCGTCCGGGTCGGAGTACCCGCCCGCGGCGTCATGCGTGTTCGGGACGGGGTACCCGCCCGCGGCGGCCTGCGCCTCCGGAACAAAAACGGCGTGCGCACCGGCCGCGGACGCGGCGTGGGCCGCAGGGGCGGCCTGCGCCTCCGGAACGGGGTCGGCGTGCGCGACGACCGAGGCGGTGGAGACGGGAGAGGTGTGCTCCGTGTGCGTGGACGCGTGCCCCAGGGTGTGCATTCCCGCCACACCGAGCAGCACGGACACCAGGAGCAGCATCCGCACCCAGGCCAGGCCGGGGTGCGCGGAGCGCCCGCGCGCGGCCCTGCCCACGGCTCCCACCGTGGGTGCCGCGCCACGCGGAAGGAGCGGCGGAACACGGGCGTGCGTGCTCGTCACCAGCGCCTCCTCCCCTCGTCCTCCACCGCGCACGGCGGGTTCCGTCCGGTGCCCGGAATCCCGTCCGGACCGTCTCCACCAGGGTAGGACCGCCCTTCAAAGGCCCCCGACCGCCCCCGGCTTACCTCCTACCCCTATCGGGTAAAGGCGACCGCGGCCGCCCCCGCGCGGAGCACGGGGACGGCCGCGGTCCCGGCGGGCGCCGGTCAGCGGGCGCCGCTCAGGTGGTAACCTCCTCCATCTGCGCCCGCGCCGCCGCCTCGACGTTCTTCTTGATGTGCTCCATCTCGGTTGGGACGTTCTGGTTGTACTTGACGGTCATCTGCTCGTCGTCGAAGGGCGCGTCGGGCCTCATGGCGAACTGGTAGCTCCAGGTCAGCCGCACGCCCTCCGGCACCTGCTCGTAGTTCCAGTGGATCCGCACGTACTCGAAGCCCTCGGTCTGGACGCGGTGGGACCACGCCTCCCCCGCCTCGCGGTCCACGGTGCGCTCGGACACCCAGCTCCACACGCGCCCCTGCTTGTCGGGGTTCTTGGTGACGCGGAAGCGCGTGGTGTCGCCGTCCTGCTCCAGGACCTCCACCGAGGAGTGCCAGGTGAAGATCTGGGGCCAGGAGGCGACGTCGTTGGTCAGGTCCCAGACGAAGTCGTAGGGCGCGTCGATGACGACGCTGTGCTCGATGCTGCCGGGCACGGGATCACATTCCTTTCGCGGGGGCGGCGACGCCCCCGTTGACGAGGGTGGCCAGGGAGTCCGGGGAGGGCGCCGCCTCGGCGTCCGCCCCGAGCTTGCGGCCGACACGGCGCTCGATCTCGGCGACGATGCCCATGACGCCCAGGGAGTCGATCCCCAGTTCGTCGAAGGTGCTGGTGGAGGCGGTGGCGGCGTCGGTCCGGACACCGGCGCAGGCGGACATGAGTTCCACCAGCTCCTCCATCTCGATGTGTCTGTCGGACATGGGTCTCCTCGGAAATCTCGTGTGTCGGTTCGGGTCCCGGCGCGCGTGCCGCGTCGTGTGTCGGTCCGCGTGCCGGGTGCGGGTCTGTTCGTCGGTCCGGCCAGGGTCGGGCCGGTTCGGGTCAGGCCGGATCGGGTCAGGCCGGATCGGGGCGGGTCAGGACGACTGCGGAGTTGCCGCCGCCCAGGCCGCGCGACAGGACCAGCGCGGTGCGCAGGCGCGCGGCGCGCGGCACCCGCACGACCAGGTCCAGGCCGCTGGGCGCGTCGGGGACATTGGGTGTGGGCGGCACGACCTGGTGTTCCAGGCTCAGGACGGCGGCGGCCACGTCCAGTGCGCCCGCCCCGGCGTAGGCGCGTCCGAAGCCGGTCTTGGGCGCGGTGACGGCCACCCCGCCGGGGAACAGCTCGCGCAGCACGGCGGCCTCGTCGGCGTCGGCCTTGGGCGTGCCCACCGCGTCGGCGAAGACCACGTCCACGTCCTCGGGGGCGACGGCGGCCCGGCGCATCGCCTCCCGAGCCGCGTGCAGGAGTCCGGCTCCGCCCGGGTCGAACGATCCGACCCCGCCGAAGGTGCTCGCGTGCCCCGCGACCTCGGCCCGGATCCTGGCGCCGCGCGCCCGCGCGGCGGCCCCGTCCTCCACCACGGCGACGGCCGCGCCCTCGGCCGGGACGTGTCCGGCCGCCCCCTCGGTGAAGGGCAGGTAGGCCGTGCGGGGGTCGTCGCCTCGGCTGAGCACCTGGGCGCCCGCGTGGCAGGCCAGCGCGAACGGAGAGCCGATCGGGGCCTCGCTGCCGCCGACCAGCATCGCGGAGGTCCCGCGCCGCAGGGCCCGTTCGCTCTGGCCCAGGGCGTCGAGCATGCCCGGCTCGTCGGTGACCAGCACCCCGCACATGCCCTTGAGGCCGTTGCTGATGGAGATCTGTCCGGTGCTCGCCGCGTAGAACCAGGCGATGGACTGGTAGGGGCCGACGTGGTCGGGCCCCTTGCTCCACAGGGCCTCGATCTCGCGCTGGCCGAACTCGACGCCGCCCGTGCAGCTGCAGATCAGCACGCCGACCGCATAGGGGTCGGCTGCGGGGTCAAGCCCCGAGTCGCGCAGGGCCTCGCCGGCCGCGACCATCGCGAACCAGCTGAAGGCGTCGGTCTGGACGACGTAGCGGCCGTCGAGGTGGTCGTGCGGGTCGAAGCCGGGGATCTTCCCGCCCACGCGCACGTGGAAGCCGTCGGTGTCGAAGTCGGGGATCGGCGCGAGGAGCGAGCGCCCCTCCCGGACCGCCTCCCAGTACTCCGGGACGCCCACCCCGGCGGGCGAGACCGTGCCGAGTCCGGTGATGACCGTGCTCATACGCGCACCTCACTGCCCCGGTCCAGGACGACCGCGGACTGGAAGCCGCCGAAGCCGCTGCCCACGGAGAGCACGACGTCGGTGCGCCGCTCTCGGGCGGTCACCGGCACGTAGTCCAGGTCGCACTCGGGGTCGGGCGTGCTCAGGTTGGCCGTCGGCGGCACGACGCCGGTGTCCATGGCCAGCACGCAGGCGGCCAGTTCGATGGAGCCGATCGCGCCCAGCGAGTGCCCCACCATCGACTTGATGGAGGACATGGTCACCCGCCGCGCGTGCTCGCCCAGGGAGCGCTTGACGGCGTCGGTCTCGTGGCGGTCGTTCTGCACGGTGCCCGATCCGTGGGCGTTGACGTAGTCCACGTCGGTGGCCGGGCGCCGAGCCTGGTCCAGGGCGGTGGTGATGGCCCGCGCCATCTCCTGCCCCTCGCGGCGCAGGCCGGTCATGTGGAAGGCGTTGCCGTGGTTGGCGAAGCCCGCCACCCGGCAGCGGATCCGCGCGCCCCGGCGGCGGGCGATGGAGGCCTCCTCCAGGATGAGGACGGCCGCGCCCTCGCCCATGACGAAGCCGTTGCGCTCGCGGTCGAAGGGCCGGGAGGCGCGGGCGGGGTCGTCGTTGCTGTCGGAGGTCGCCCTGATGGCGTCGAAGCAGGCCATGGCGATGGGCGAGATCGGCGACTCGGCCGCTCCCGCGACGACCACGTCGGCGAGGTCGTCCTCGATGGCCTGGGCCGCGTAGCCGACGGCGTCCAGGCCGGACGTGCAGCCGGTGGAGACCGTGCGCACCGGTCCGCGCGCGCCGACCAGTTCGGCGATCTCCCCGGACAGGGCGCTGGGCGTCACCGCCCGGTACAGGTGGGGCGAGGCGGCCTCGGGGTCGACGACCCAGTCGGCGCCACCCCGGCTCATCTCGACGTAGTCCCTCTCCAGGCGGGTGGTGCCGCCGACCGCCGTCCCCATGCTCACGCCCACGCGCCAGGGCGAGACCTCGGACAGGGACGGGGCGCTGTCGGCCAGCGCCTCGGCGGTGGCGACGGCGGCGAACTGCACGTACCTGTCCATGCGCTCGGCCTGGCGCTCGTCCAGTCCGTGCGCTGCGGGGTCGAAGTCGACCTCGGCGGCGATCCGGGAGCGGAAGTCGGACGCGTCGAACAGGGTGACGTGGCGGGTGGCCGTGCGTCCCGCGGTGAGCATCTCCCAGAACGCGGCCGCGCCGATCGCTCCGGGTGCCACCACGCCGATGCCGGTGACGACTGCCTCGCGCCTCACTGCGCCTCCCCGGGGAGGTCGCGGGCCCGGCTCGGGTCCGGGGCGGGGGCTGCTCGCGCGCCCACTGCGGGGTTGTGACAGGGCAGGGTCATGCGGTGTTTCCTCCACATGGTCTGAGGGATGTAGAGAACGCGGCTTTCCTTTTCACGTTCGGTAGCGTGTGTATCACGCTGAGCCAAGCCTCCCGGAGATGAACGCGCTCCCACGCGCCACCTGGCCAGCCAGCTTCCGTCTCCCGGGCGCGCCCCGGCCGGGGCGCGCTCCGCCGGGCCCCGTGCGGGCCGCCCCCGCCCCGCACGGACCGCACGCCCCTGGCGGGTCGGGCTGCCCCGGGCAGGTCAGGTCTCCTCGGGCGGGTCAGGCCGCCTCGGTCTCGACCACCGCGTCGGGGCACTCCGCGGCGAGGGCGACGAGCGCCTCGTGCTCGGCCGGGTCCACCGTCAGGGCCCAGCGGACCTTGACCGTGGTCCACTCGGTGACGTAGCGGCAGTGCGCCTCCGCCGAGGCGGGCAGCCACTGCGCGGGGTCCTTGTCGGCCTTGGAGCGGTTCTGCGCCGCGGTGACCGCCACCAGCGCGACCGGTTCGCCCATGTCGTTGGCGTAGTCGCGGCGGCGGTCGGTGGTCCACTCCGAGGCGCCCGAGTCCCAGGCCTCGGCCAGGGGCACCATGTGGTCGATGTCCAGGGCGCGGGCCTCGGTGTGCGCGCGCCCGTCGTAGTAGGAATCCCACTGCCCGCCGCTCAGGCGGCACCGCTCACCGACCTCGGGCATGACGACGGCCTCCTCGATCAGGACCTCGGCGCGGGTGTTGCAACCGTCGCGGTCGGTGTCGGCCCAGTGCGGGAACAGGGAGCGGTCGTATCCCTGCCGGTTCTCGTCGGTGACGGGCAGACCGGCGACGGCGACGGCGAGCGGGACCGCCTCGGCGGCGTGCGCGGCGGCGGGCGCCAGTGCGGTGACGGGCGCCAGCACGGCGGCGGACAGGACGGCGGCGGTGATGCCCACGGTGGCGCGCACGCGAGCCCCCTTCGAATTTGACTACGGAGCGTCATTGATCGTTTCCGAAGAGTGCACGCGAATAACCCCCGGGCGCCCCGTCCCGCCGCGGACCGTGGAGCACACCGGGGCATTACGGGAGAGTCCGGCACATCGGCGCACCGGAATCGGTTCTGCCGTCCACAGCCTTCTGGTCAGGCGCTATCGGCTGAACCCGGATCGGGGGTCATCACCGCCCGCTCCGACCGGGACCCGGCGGCGGAACGGCCCAGCCCACTGAAAAGAATCGCCACCCCACAGGAGGCGACCACCGCGCACACCCCTGCCAACACACCGGCGGCGGGACGGCCCCCATCCGCTCCGGGACCCCACGGCCCCGCAAAACCGTCCGCCGCGCGCACCCGTCCCGGCGGTCGGCCCCGCGCGCACACCCAGACCGGTTCCGGCCAAAGCGGCCGCGTTGTCCACACATCCGCTCCCGGCCGTTCCGACGGAACCGACTTTGCCCTAATATGAAAACCATTATCGTTTTTGCTGACCCAGCGGGAGGAGAAACCAGGTGCGGCACGTGTCCCTCCCGCCCGGCGGTACGCGCCCGGCGCCCGACGGCGCGGTATCCGACGGCACGGCGTCCGAGAGCGTTGCGTCGGGGCGGACCGGCCCGGCCGGGGTCAGATGGCTGGCCACACGGGCGGGCACGGCCACCGCCGCGGTCGCCCTCGGCGTCTTCCTCGCGGTCTCCGCGGTGCTGGCCATCGGCCTGGGCTCGGCGGTGGTCCCACCGGCCGAGACGGTGCGCTACCTGTGGGCGGCCCTGAGCGGGGGCGTGATCCAGGCCGACGAGGTGGTCCGCTACCAGATCATCTGGCAGATCCGCACCCCCCGGGTCCTGCTCGCCGCCGTCGTCGGGGCCGGTCTGGGGGTCGTGGGCGTGGCCGTCCAGGCCATGGTCCGCAACGCCCTCGCCGACCCCTACATCCTGGGCGTCTCCTCCGGCGCCTCCGTCGGCGCGGTGCTGGTCAGCGTGCTGGGCGCGCTGTCCGCGCTCGGCATCCACGCGGTCTCCGCCGGAGCCTTCCTGGGCGCGCTGGGCGCGACGCTGCTCGTCCACCTCGTCGCCCGCTCCCCCACGGGGGTCACCCCCCTGCGCCTGGTGCTCACCGGGGTGGCGCTCTCCTTCGGCTTCCAGGCCGTGATGAGCGTGATCGTCTACCTGGCGCCGAGCAGCGAGGCCACCGCCACCGTGCTCTTCTGGACCATGGGGAGCTTCGGCGCGGCCACCTGGAGCTCCCTGCCCGTGGTGGCCGTCGTGGTGGTCCTGGGCATCCTCGTGCTGCGCGGCCTCGCGCGCCCGCTCGACGTGCTGGCCCTGGGCGACGAGACCTCGGCGAGCCTGGGCGTGGACGCGGCGCGGCAGCGCAAGGTCCTGTTCGCGGTGACTGCGGTCATGACCGGGGCCATGGTCGCCGTCAGCGGCGCGATCGGCTTCGTCGGCCTGGTCATCCCGCACATCGTGCGGATCGCGGTGGGCGCCGACCACCGGCGCGTGCTCACCGTCGCCCCGCTGCTGGGCGCGGTCCTCATGGTCTGGGTGGACCTCTTCTCCCGCGTGGTGGTGGCCCCGCGCGAACTCCCCCTGGGCGTCATCACCGCCCTGATCGGCGTACCGGTCTTCCTCGGCCTGATGCGCCGCCGCGGCTACCTGTTCGGAGGACGATGATGGACCTGCGCCTGGACGGGCTGTCCGTCGAACTCGGCGGCGCAAAAATCGTGCAGGACCTCTCCCTGGACGTGCCCGAGGGGCAGGTCGTGGGGCTCGTGGGCCCCAACGGCTCGGGCAAGTCCACGGCCCTGCGCTGCGTCTACCGGGCGCTGCGCCCCAGCGGCGGGACGGTGTGGGTCGGGGACGAGGACCTGTCCTCCCTGAGCCTGCGCCAGAACGCGCAGCGGGTGGCCGCCCTGACCCAGGAGAGCGGCACCGACCTCGACTTCACGGTGGAGGAGGTCGTCGCCCTGGGGCGCGCCCCGCACCTGCGCGGCAACCAGCCGCTCGACGCGCGCGAGCGGGAGCTGTGCCGCCGGGCCATGGAGCGCCTGGAGGTGGCCCACCTGGCCCACAGGGGCGTCATGGAGCTGTCCGGGGGCGAGCGCCAGCGGGTGCTGGTGGCCCGCGCCCTGGTCCAGGAGCCCAGCGTGCTGGTCCTGGACGAGCCCACCAACCACCTGGACATCCGCCACCAGATCGCGCTGCTGTCCCTGCTGCGGGACTCGGGGCTGACCGTCCTGGTGGTCCTGCACGACCTCAACCTGGCTGCGGCGGCCTGCGACCGGATCGGCGTGCTCCAGGAGGGCCGATTGGTGGCCGCGGGCACTCCCGACCGGGTCCTGACCCCCGCCCTGCTCCTGGAGGTCTTCGGTATCGAGGCCTCCGTCGTCCCCCATCCCCTGACCGGGGACCCCCAGCTGCTGTACCGGCTGCTCCCCGCCGTCGAGAAAGGCCTCCAGTGACACACCGGACACCCCTCGGGACCCGCGCGTCCCACCGCTCACTGCTCCCCCTGACCGCCGTGGCCGTCCTGGTCGCCGGGTGCGGAGCCCAGGTCGAGGAAGGGCAGGAGGCCTCGGCCGCGGGCACGGTCACCGTGCAGCGCTGCGGCGAGGAGGTGGAGTACACCACCCCGCAGCGGGCCGTCGCCTACGAGGCCGGGAGCGCCGACAAGCTGTTCGCCCTCGGACTCACCGACCACGTGCACGGGTACGTGATGCCCCCCGCCAACCCGCCGGTGGAGGAGTCGCCCTGGGCTGAGGAGTACGCCAAGGTGGAGTTCCTCAGCGACGACCTGCTCAACCGGGAACTGGTCGTGGACGCCGGGGCCGACCTCGTCGTCGCCGGGTGGAACTCCGGGTTCAGCGAGGAGCGGGGCATCACCCCCGAGATCCTGGACGGGCTCGGCATCCAGAGCTTCATGCACACCGAGTCCTGCTTCAACTACCCGGGGCACCCCGAGGAGGCCGCCCCGTTCGAGGGCCTGTACACCGACCTGGAGCGGCTGGGGAAGATCTTCGGGGTCGAGGACCGCGCCGAGGAGCTCGTCACCGACTACCGGGCGCGGGTGACCGCCGTGGAGGAGCAGGCCCCCGCCGGCGACCCGGTCCCCGTGTTCCTCTACGACTCGGGCACCGACCAGCCCTTCACCGCGGGCAGCCAGGTCCCGCCCAACGACATCATCAGCCACGCGGGCGGGGAGAACATCTTCGCCGACCTCGACGAGCGCTGGACCCAGGTCGGCTGGGAGGCGGTGGTGGAGGCCGAGCCGGAGGTCATCATCATCCTCGACTACGGCGACCAGCCCGCGCAGGAGAAGATCGACTTCCTCAGCTCCTTCCCCGCGATGTCGGAGGTCCCGGCGGTGGTCGAGGAGAACTTCTTCGTCCTGGACTACAACGAGGGCATCTCCGGTCCGCGCAACATCGACGGCCTGGAGAAGTTCGCCGAGTACCTGCGCGAGCTGGAACAGGGCTGATCCGCGCCCGCCCGCGCCGCTCCCCCTGTCCCGGGACGGCGCGGGCGGGCACGCATCGGTCTACGGGAACCAGCCGGAAGACCTCCGCGCCTGCCAACGGCGCGGGCGGGCACGCATCGGTCTACGCGGACCGTCCGGAGGACCCCCGCGCCCGGGAACGGCACGGGCGGGCACGCATCGGTCAGCGCGCGTCGCGGCGGGCCGGGGCCCGGCCGGAGTCCCCGGGCGCGGCGGGCCCGTCTGCGCTCTCGGTCCGGCGCACCGCCTCCCCGGCTGCGGCCGGGAGGCCGCGCGGGGTGAACACCGCCTCACGGGCGCGGGCCGGGGTGACCACCGCGCGGAGCGCGGGGTCGGTGAGCAGGACCACCGGGGCGATCCGGTTCGGCTCCAGCGGGTACCACCCGGGCAGGGCCCCCTCGATGGCGGCCCAGGCCTCGTCGGCGGCGCCTCTGGCGGCCAGCTCGCGGGCCGTGTCGAGGGCGCGCTCGAAGGCGGGCGGCTCCGGCAGCCGGCGGGAGGCCAACCACTCCCGCCGTTCGGCCTCGCCGGAGGGAAGGTCGAGGCCGGGCACGGCCCCGGCCAGGGCGCGTTCGGCGTAGGCCGCGCCTCCGGGGGTGTCCAGACCGGCGCTGTGCAGGTAGAGCGGCACCGCCTCGGCCTCGATGCGCCCGGTGCCGACCTCTGCGACCACGTGGGGGCGGTGCAGCAGGCCGCGCAGCCTGTGGTGCGTCCCCCGCATGTTGAGGAAGGCCGCGAGGACGACTTCGAGGTAGGCGGCGGCGCCCGATCCCTTCTCCTTGGCCCGGCGCAGGGCGTTCAGCGCCTCCTCCACCCGGCCCTCCAACGCGGCACGGCGGCCCCGGGCCAGGAGTTCGAGCGCTCCCTCCGGGTGTACCGGGCGCCCCTCCGCACCGAGCAGCTCCTCGAACGAGGCGCGTTCGGCGGCCACGAGGTCGGCGAAGGAGCGGTGGCGCTCCCCCGGGCCGGGGTACCAGCTCGACCAGGTGTAGGCGGCCCACTCACCGTCGGGGGAGACGTCGCCCGCGTCCAGCACCCAGTCCTGGGCGTCCCCTTCGGCCGAGACCAGCAGCAGCGGTCCGACGGGCCCGTCCTCCCCCGTCGCGGGGGACTCGTCCGCACCGCACTCGTCCTCCAGGTCGGCCGCCCAGCCGACGGTGGCGGTGGAGCGCAGGCCGTACACGAACGTGCTCGCGGGCCCCCAGCCGTCGGAGGCCTCCAGGAAGGCGCGGTATCCGGGCGGCAGCCGCCTGCCGAGCCGCTCCTCCAGCTCCGCGATCCGCTCCTCGGGTGCGCCGTCGCCCCCCAGCCAGGAGGCGGCGCGCTGCCGCGCGGTGGTCCCGGGGAGTTCGTCCTCGGTCAGGACCCGCAGCATGTCCGCGCTGTACCCGGACAGGTAGTCCCGCCACTGCTCGGCGGTGGCCGGGACGCGGGCCGACAGGTCGCGCACGATCCCCCCGTACGGGGAGGGCGCGCCGCCCGCCGTGTAGCGGTGTCCGTCGAACGCCTCGTAGGTGCGCCCCTCGGAGAAGAAGCGCACCCGGTTGAGCTGGATCTCGGAGCCGCCGCAGTTGCCGGTGATCTCCAGCCGCAGGTGCCGGTAGGGGGTGTCCGCCGCCGGGTCGGTGACGTGGAAGTCGCGGGCGTGGTGGCGGCCGGGGAAGAACTCGTCGGAGCGGGTGTCGAGCACGACCCAGGTCCGGCCGTCCGCCGAACCCTTGAGCGTCCAGTTCCGGGGGTCGCGGTCGGCGAAGTCGTTGGCCGAGACCAGGACGTAGTGCCGGACGCTGACGGGCTCGGCCATGGTGAACTCCAGCCAGTCGGCGTCGCGCCAGCTCAGCCACTTGGAGGAGGTGTCGTCGAGGAGGTTGGCGGCGACCTCGCCCGCACGCGCGTGCTCGTTGCCCGCCCGCACCTCGCGCACCCCGCCGGTGGCCTCCTGCCCGCTCCCGGCCTCCGCCAGGTCGATGGTGCGCAGGGCGACCGCACCGCCGCCGCCCTCGCGGTCGGCCCAGGTGATCCGCGCGGCCGGGGAGCCGCCGTCCTCGATGAGCAGCCGCAGCTCCTCCTCCCCGTCCGCGCCCTCGACGGCGAACCTGTGGACGGGGCGGTCGGTGAGCCGCTCCACCAGCCGTCCCCGCCAGGCGTGGGACGCGCCGTCCGCGGTGGTCCGCGTGCCGGTGAACGTGGTCATGCCGGGATCGAACCCGGCCACCGCCTCCGCGCCGTCGAGGTCGCGCCAGCCGAGCTGGGCCAGCGGCACGGCCCCGCCGGGTTCGAAACCGACCACCAGCCGGTGGTCGGACGACCACTCCCCCGTCTCGGCCCGCTGCCGCTCGGTGCGGAAGACGCGGACGGTCGGGTGCTCGTGCATAAAAGCTCCTACGGTGAGGGGGTTCGGGGAGGGCGGCCGGGGGCGCCGCCCGCGGATCCGCGAAGAGGCTACGCGTGCGGCCCGACATTTCGGATGTCCCTCGGACGCCTCCCGGGCACCGCCTTCAGCCGCGCGGCGCGCCCCGTCCGTCGTGGTCCCGCGCCTGTGGCGGGGTCCGACCGCCCGGACTCGCTACAGGCACAGGATCACCGCAGGTCGAAACCCTCGCGTCACACCGGCTGTGTCACACCGGCTGTGTCACACCAGCTGTGTCACACCGGCGACGCTTCCGGCCGGACCGGATCCGGTACCCGCCGGCGAACGCCCTCAGCGCTCCTCGGTGTCCTGGACGTCGGCGGTGCCCGGCCCGTGGTCGGGAAGCGCGGAGCCCGAGGTCGCCTCCCGGTGCAGCCGCAGGAACTCCAGGTGCCGCTCGTACTCGTCGAGGATGTTGCCGATGAGCTGCTCCTTGGTGTAGCCCATCACGTCGTAGCCCTGGCTGCCCTCGGTGAGGTAGACCTCGAAGCGCACGTAGGTGTCGTGCTCGGCCAGCGAGCGCATGGCGAACGCGGGGGTGGGCACCTCCATCGGCCACACCCGGTAGCTGAACTCCTCCTCCTCGCCCATCGGCGCCCGCAGCTCCAGGTAGGCGATGCCGACGGCCTCGTCCACCCCCTCGCTCACCGACGCCTCCGCGCCCTGTTCGCGCAGCTCCTCGGCGACCTCCCGGAACGCCGGACGGCACACGTCCCGGACGAACCGCTCGGCCGCCCGCCTGCCCGGGAAGCTCACCGCCCGCCTGACCCGCTGCCGCCAGTTGCGCTCGGGCCCGCGCCGGTCGCCCGCGGTCCGGTCCGACAGCGACGAGGACAGGGTGGTCCGGAAGGCGTCCTTGCGGAACTTCTCGACCCGCAGCGCCTTGAACAGGCCCCACATGATCACGAACATCACGAACGAGAACGGCAGGCCCATGATGATGGTCGCGCTGGTCAGCGTGTCCACCCCGCCGACCAGGAGCATGGCGAGGGTGAGCAGGCCGGTCGCCGCCGACCAGAAGACGCGCAGCCACGGGGAGGCGTCGGTGAGCGGCGTCGGCAGGTGGGAGCTGAGGTTGCCCATCACCAGCGCGCCGGAGTCGGCGGAGGTGACGTAGAAGAGCAGTCCGACGACCGTGGCGAGCCCGGCGCTGAACAGGACGCCCGGGTACTGCGCGAGCAGCGTGTAGAAGCCCTGTTCGGGCTGGTTCATGGCGGCCTCGCCGAACGCGGCTCCGCCCCCGCGCACGACGCTGAGCGCGCTGTTGCCGAAGAAGGACAGGAAGGTCAGCGTGAACAGGAGCGGGACCACCAGCGTCGCCGCCACGAACTGCCGGATGGTGCGGCCGCGCGAGATCCGGGCCAGGAACATCCCCACGAACGGCGCCCAGGCGATCCACCAGGCCCAGAAGAACAGCGTCCAGGCGTTGAGCCAGTCGGTCGGCGGGTCGTAGGCGAAGGTGTTCAGCGTCATGGAGGGGAAGCGGCTGAGGTAGTCGCCGATGTTGAGGACGAGGGCGTTGAGCAGGTAGAGGGGGTCCTCGAAGACCAGCACGTACAGCATCAGGACGACGGCGAGCACGACGTTGATCTCGGACAGCCGCCGGATGCCCCGGTCCACGCCCGCCACCGCCGACATCGTGGCCACGAGCACGGCGATGATGATCAGGCCGAGCTGGGCCGCGACGCCCTCGGGGATGCCGAAGAGGAAGTTGAGCCCGTAGTTGAGCTGTACGACGCCGATGCCGAGCGACACGGAGATGCCGAAGATGGTGCCGATGACGGCCGCCAGGTCGACCGCGTCGCCGACCGGGCCGTGGATGCGCCTGCCGATCAGCGGGTACAGGGCCGAGCGGATGGCCAGGGGCAGGTGGTAGCGGAAGGAGAAGTAGCCCAGGGCCATGCCCATCAGCGCGTACATCGCCCACCCGGTCACGCCGTAGTGGAAGAGCGTCCACACCACGGCCTGGCGGGCAGCCTCGACGGTCTGCGCGTCGCCCTCGGGCGGCGCCAGGTAGTGGCTGACCGGCCCGGAGACGGAGAAGAACAGCAGGTCGATGCCGATGCCCGCCGCGAACAGCATGGCCGCCCACGCGAACACCCCGTAGTCCGGCTTGGAGTGCTGGGGGCCGAGCTTGACCCTGCCGTAGCGGGAGAGCGCGATGACCACCACGAACCCGAGGTAGAGGGTGGTGGCGAGGAAGTAGTACCAGCCGAACACCTCGGAGATCCACGTCACGACGGCGCCGATGGTGTTCCCGGCGTGCGCGGGCGCGGCGATCGCCCAGACCGAGAGCGCGACGATCAGCACGGACGAGCCGTAGAACACGACCGGTTTGAGGCGGCTCGGGCCGTGCTCCGCCTCCTCGGTGGTCTGCGGTCCGGTTCCCGGCTCCGGTCCGGTCTCCGGGTCCGGTACGACTCCCGGTTCCGGTTCGCGGTCCGGACGGTGCTGCCCTCCGTCGGTGGCCACCGTTTCACCTCTCGTTCGTGCGGTACCGGAAGCGGCTCCCCGGGGACGGCGCCGGGGGGAGGCGGCTCACCGGATCACCGGTTTCGGAAGTCCACCGCGCCATCTTCACGGATCGCCCGCCTGGGGTCGGGAACCCCATGAACGGCGGCGTGGCGCGGCGGTGTGCGCGGTCGCGGCGGCGGGCGGACGGCCGACCGGGGGCGTCGGCGGCGATCGGGGCGCAGGCCGGAGGCGGTGGACAGGACCGGGGCCCGGGCCGAACCCGGTTCCGAAAACCGTGGGAGGACTCGGTTCCGGGAAGGGAAAAGGAAGGAGAGGGAAGGAAACAGTGGCCTCCAGGTGAGGTCTAATGCCGCCTCCCCGCCGCGCCGGGATTGGTCCACCTCCGGCCGGTGCGGACCACACGCGCGGCGGGGCCGGGTCCTTCCAGCTCCCGTCCCTCCGTGTCCGGTGACCCCTCCCGTACCGCACGGCGAACGGCCCCGACCGGTCCTGCGGCCGGTCCGGTCGGCCCCCGCGCCCCGCCCCGGCCCGGGGACCCGTCTCCTCGTCACGGCCCGCTTACCGGCCTCCCCGAGCGGGAAACCCCTGTTCCAGAGGGACACCGGGCGCCGCGTCCTCAGGGACTCGACGCCCGCGGCCCTCCCTCCGCAGTCGCGAGCGCTCACCTTCGCCCCGGGCAGGTACCGGCCCGGGCCTCCCCCGACGGATTCCCGCTACCGTCCCGGCCCTGCGCGCCGGGACGCGATCCATGACGAAGGACCCGCACATGCTGAACCGCAAGTACGACACCCCCCGCCCCCGCAACCGGCACCGGCTCCGCACCGCGGCGGCGCTGGCCGCCGCCACCACCCTCTTCTTCGGCCTCATGCCCGCGGGCACGGCCAGCGCCCACGGCTACATCTCCAACCCGATGAGCCGCCAGGCCCAGTGCGCCGCGGGCATCGTCCAGTGCGGCGGCATCCAGTGGGAGCCGCAGAGCGTCGAGGGCCCCAAGGGGCTCATGCAGTGCAACGGCGGCGTCGGCCGCTTCGCCGAGCTGAACGACGACAGCCGGGGCTGGCGGGTGACCGACGTCGGCCGCGTCCAGACGTTCGAGTGGACCATCACGGCCGCGCACTCCACCTCCACCTGGGAGTACTTCATCGGCAACCACCGGGTGGCCGTGTTCAACGACCACGGCGCCCGTCCGCCGTGGTCGTTCAGCCACACCGTGGACCTGTCGGGGTACAGCGGACGGCACACGCTGCTGGCCAGGTGGAACGTCGCCGACACCGGTAACGCCTTCTACGCCTGCGTGGACATCAACATCCGCGCTTAGCGGCCCGACGGCCGGTGGGCCCGCCCGGCCCGGCGGAGGCGGCGCGAACGCCGTGCGATCCGTCGGGCCCGGGCGGGCCGCGTTCCCCCGGTCCCGGCGGGCGGCCCAGAACCGGTGGTGGCCCCCGTCCCGGGCCCGGTGGCGGGCTCTGCACCCCCGGACCGGCGTCCGGGCCGTGTCTCAGTTGGCGGACCAGTCCCGGACGGACAGCTCCTCGGCCAGTTCCATACAGCGCTGCCGGGCCGGGGAGAAGTCGTAGGGCATCTTGCCGAAGGCTTCGAACGCGCTCATGGAGCCCGGCTCCCGCCTGCAGGAGCCGGAACCGGCCCCGTCATCGGCGGGAGCGGGGTGCAGAGCGTCCCAGGCGTCGAAGAGGGCGTCGTCCTCCTCCTCCAGGCCCGACTCCTCGATGACGGCGTGCAGGGCGCCTTCGAAGGCGTGCCGTTCGGCGGCCACCCGAGCCACCCGTGGATCATCGACGGCGACGCTGTCGTCGAGTGCCTCCTCGGCGTCATTGAGGCGGTCGGACTCCTCCCGCAGAGCGGGATGCGTGGCCAGCGCGATGAAGCGGCCGGCCCGGACGGCCGCGCCGAGCGGGCCGAAGACCCGCTCGGTGACCAGCAGATCATCCAGGTCCGCCTGGTGCAGGGAGCCCTCGGGCAGGCTCTTGAGGCGTTCGGTGACGAAGTCGGAGAGCAGGCCCATCCGGCTGCCTTCGGTGCGCATCCGTTGCACGGCGGTCCGCTGCCGCCGCAGTTCCGCCTCCTGCTCGGCCAGGCTCTCCTCCAACCGCTCCAGGATGCCCGCGATACCGTCTGCGCCCACGGCGTCAGCGTCGGCGTCGGCGGAAGCCGTACCGGTGGTGAAGGAGTCGCGGATGTCGTCCAGGGCGATCCCGGCGTCGGCCATCCTGCGGATCCACAGCAGGCGGATCATGTCCTCGTACCCGTAGCGGCGGCGGCCGTCGGCGCCCCGCTCGGGCTCGGGGAGCAGGCCGATCTCGTGGTAGTGGCGGATCGCCCGTGGCGTGCTGCCGACGAAGGCCGCCGCGTCACCGATCTTGACCTGGCGGGGCGGTGTGAAGGACAGGGGCATGAGCAGGGTGGCTTTCCTCAGGGGAGCGGGACGTGGGTCCACCAGACCACATGCCGCTACGGAAGATGCAACCCCGCGCACCGCCCCGTGCCGCTGCCGGGGAACGCGGCCGGATACCGAGCGGACGGCACGCGGGGGGTGTCCCCGCTCCGGCGACCGTTCGCGGTCACCTAAGCATCGCGCCGCGCCCTGATGCCCGCCAGGATCAGGTCCATCGTCTGGTCGAAGTAGGTGTTCTCCACGGCCAGGGCGTCCGCCTCCGACACCGCGGCGGCGACGGCCTCCTCGTGCTCCTGCTCGCGGTCGGACTTCATCGCGCGCATGGCGACGGCGGAGGTGGCCGCGCCGAGGATCTGGTTCGACACCGCCCGGATGGCGACCGCCTGCGCCTCCCCGTCCCCTCCGTACTCCCCCAGCGCCTCGATGATGCGCCTCGACAGGGCGACGGCGTTCGGGCCGATCAGCGGCCGGGAGCCCGCGAACTCGGCGGCCCAGGTGTGCGCGGTCAGGGCAGCGTAGAACCGCAGGGCGGTCTCCTTGAGCGCCTCGTCCCAGGGGGCGCCCGGGGGCGGCGGCACGGAGGCGGCCCCGGCCAGGACCTCGTCCACGGCCAGGTCCACCAGGTCCTCCCGGCGTTCCACGTACCAGTACAGGCTGGTGGCGTGCACCCCGAGCTCGGCGGCGACCTTGCGCATGGTCAGCGCGGACGCCCCCTCGCGGTCGAGCAGGTCGATCGTCGCGGCGACGATGCGTTCGCGGCTGAGGGCGGGCTGGGACCGGCGACGGCGCTGCGGGCGGTGAAAGACGCTGTCGAACTGCTGGTCGGATCCTGGAGTTGCCATGTCCGACAGCATACTAGGAATCATACGTTGTAGGTTTCTCTCCAACAGTGTATGTTGCTCGGCATGGCTACCGACAGCTCCCTCACGAGCCCCCAGACCTTCGCCCCCTCCGAGTTCCACGCCGAGGCCCCCGACCAGTCCCGTACGACGGTCACCGACCCCCGCGGCCTCACCGCCTTCCTCGTGATCGCCTTCGCCTTCTCCTGGACCGCCTGGTGGCTCGGCACCCGCCTGCTCGGCGGCGCCGACCCGATGCCCGCCGTGATCGTCGGCAGCTTCGGGCCGATGGTGGCCGCGGCCGTCGTCACCGCGGCCACGCAGGGCCGCAAGGGCGTGGGCGCGCTCTTCCGGCGGCACTCGCTCCGGCGCAGGGGCGGCGTCATGCCCTACGTCATCACCGTGCTGATGGTCCTGGCCCTCGCGGGCTCCGCGGCGCTCCAGGTGTACCTGGGCCAGTCGACCCTGGACGAGGCCCAGCTGTTGGCGGCGCTGCCGACCCTGCCCGTCCAATTCCTGGTCATCGCGCTGGTCGGCGGCGGCAACGAGGAACTGGGGTGGAGGGGCTTCGCGCTGCCCCGCCTCCAGGGCGTGCTCTCCCCGCTGGCCGCGAACGTCCTGCTCGGCGCGGTCTGGGCGATGTGGCACGCTCCCCTGTTCGCCATGCCCGGCACGCTCCAGTCGCAGATGTACTTCCCCGCCTACGCCCTGCTCTGCGTCGGGTTCACGGTGATCCTCGGCCACGTCTTCAACTCCGCCCGCGGCGGCGTGCTCGCCGCGATCATCACCCACGCCGCGATCAACGTCGTCTCGGGCGTCAAGGCCGTGGCCGTGGGCGACCCGGCGAGCGCGCCCGAGGTCGCCATGGTCGCCCTGCTCGCGGTGCTCCTCGCGGTCTGCACCCGCGGCCGCCTGGGACTGCGCCGTTCCGACCGCCCCCGGGGTTAGCGCCGACGGGAGTCCCAGCACACCTCAGGAACCCGGACGAACGCCGCCCGGGGCCGCCGAGAACACGGATCACGTGGTCGGCGGCCCCGGGCGGGCTCGGTGTTGGGGCAGTCGGTGACGACCGGGGGCCGTCAGCGCGCGGCGAGCACCCGGCCGACCTCGTCGGCGCTGGCCAGGGCCCGGTCGTGCTCCTGCTGGGCGAGGTCCTTGAGGGGCTCCATGCCCGGCGTGGTCGCGGCCAGGGTGAGTTCGCGCTTGATGACGGTCAGGTCGGCCTGCCAGATGTCGCCGACGACGCGCTCCAGGTAAGGGGTGGAGTGGTCCCAACCCTCGCGGGGGGTGCCGGGGCCGTAGCCGCCGCCCAGGGTGGTGGCCAGCACGGTGGGGGTGTCCTTCAGCAGCGGGTTGGCGGGGCCCGCGCCCGCGATGACCAGGTCGGCCCAAGCCTTGAAGTGCTGGGAGACGCCGAAGTTGTACAGCGGCACGGCCAGGACCACCGCGTCGGCCTCCTGGAGTTCGGCGGCCAGTTCGGCCGCCAGGGCCAGGGCCCGGACCTGTTCGGGGGTGCGGTCGGCCTCGTCCGTGCCGGAGCCGATGGTGGCCAGCGCCCAGGCGTCGGCGGGCAGCGGGTCGGTGCCCAGGTGGCGGCGGTTGACGGCGCCCTGCGGGTGGGCGGCGGTCCATTCGGCCTCGACCCGGTCGGCGATCTCGGCGCTGCAGGAGACGGTCGGCAGGATGCTGGCGTCCAGACGGAACAGGTTCATCGGACTCTTCCCCCAAGGGTGTTCGGGTTCGCGGTATGCGGAGCACGGCCACACGGCCGGACGGTCCAGCTGTCCGGGTGACCCACGCACCACTATAAACGGACTTTACCCCGCTTAGTGTTCCCGGGGTAGATTGTCCGTGTGACTTCGCCCCTGGTGCCCTTCGGGAAGGAGCGCGGCGAACGCGCGGACGCCGCGCGCAACCGCGAACGCCTGCTGGAGACAGCCCGCGCGATGATCGCCGAACACGGAACACGGCAGGTGACCATGGACGGCCTCGCCGAACGCGCGGGACTGGGCAAGGGCACCGTCTTCCGCCGCTTCGGCAGTCGCGCGGGCATCTTCGTGGCCCTGCTCGAAGACGCCGAGCGCCGCTTCCAGGAACAGGTGCTGTCCGGACCGCCGCCGCTGGGACCGGGCGCCGACCCCGCCGAGCGCCTGATCGCCTACGGGTGCGCCCGCATCCCCTTCCTGCTGGAGCACCACGCGACCGCCCGGGCCGCCGTGGACCGCTCCCTGCCGGTACCGGCGGGCGCGGTCGGTATGACCCAGCCCCACATCCGCATGCTCCTGGGCCTGGCCGGCCTGCCCGCGGACCGGCTGTACGGCCTCTCCGTACAGCTGACCGCCGCACTGGAGGGGCCCCTGGTGCTGTACATGTCGACGGACGAGGTCGCCGCCCCTCCGGAGCCGGACGCGCCCAACCCCCTGATCGACGGCTGGCGGTTCCTGGTCGAACGCCTCCTCGGGGACTGACCGGCCGCTCCTCGCCTCACGGTTGGGACCCACCCGGGCCGGGCGTCCGGCTGGACCCGGGCGGACGATTCCATGCGATACCGGATACCGGTCGGACGATGGTCCACATGAACGATGACCAGCGGCGACACACGACCCCGGCCTTCTCCGGCTCCGGCCGCACCGGCGGCTCCCTGGAGGCGATCCGCGCGGCCCTGACCCACTCCGGCCCGGCCGGTGCCGCCCACTGGCTGGGCACGCGGACGAAGCCGTGGCCGCAACAGGCCGACGCCCCGGAGCCGGTCGGCGCGGAGCCCGTTCAGGAAGGGGCGGCCCAGCGGTGGCCCCTGCCGAGGCGACGGCCCGGGAGCACCGGCCGGTAGGCGCGGGGAACGCGGGCCGCCGCCGCTGGGACCGGGCGCCGACCCCGCGCGGCGCCCGGTCGCCTACGGGTGCGCCCGGGCGGGCTCGGGGGTCAGGGCCGGTCCCGTCCGGCGCGTACGCAGGCACACCACGAGCGCGATCACGGCGACGGTGACGGTGGGCACGAGCAGGACGGGCGACCCCGCGCCCGCCGACCGGTCGGCGATGTAAGCGCCGATGTCGGTGTGCAGGGCGATGGCGAAGAGGAAGGTGAGCGTGTTGAGCAGCGCGTGGTCGACGGATGTCATGCGCCGACGGAGCCCGTGACCCGACCAGGCGGCGGGGAAAGGCACCGCCGGTTGGACCCGTCCCCGGCCGTCCAGCCGGGTCCGCCCGCGCACGGAAAGCCTGGGAGGTCAGGGCACCAGACCGTGCAGGGGCGCGGGGTCGAACCCGGGCTCGTTCGGGTCGGCCAGGTAGGACACCACCGCGCCGGGGACGACCAGGACGCGGTGTTCGACCTCGCTCTGCCAGGACTCGGTGGGTTCCGGCACGCGCTCACCGTCGAAGCCGACGCGCGTCCACGCGCCCTCGGGTGTCTCCCCGCCCTCCAGAGGCCGGACGGACAGAGCCCTGACCTGGTGTCCGGCGTCGTCGCCATCGATGTGGGGCACGGCCAGCGCCGCACCCAGCACCTGCGCCCGTCCCATGTCCCACCACAGGTCCGGGTCCCGGTCGACCCGTGTGCGCTCGACGACCTCGCCGTCGGCGTCGGTACGCAGGAGCAGAGCGGGTGCGTCGTCCTCCCGGTCGCGCACCACCACGGCGCCCTCGGTGTCGATCGCCAGCAGGCGGTCGTCGGCTCCTTCCGGGGTTCGGGGGCGGGCTTGGACGGGGGCGCCGTCAGCCAGGGCGAACACTCCGCCGCGGGTCACGGCCACGGGTTCTCCCGCGCTCCCCTCCCGGGGCCCGCTCACGCCGGGCGGACCGGCGATGAGCAGGTCCTGCGGGGCCCAGTCGTGGCGCCACACCTGCTCTCCAGTGGCGCTGTCGAGTGCGATCACGCTCTCCACCGCGTCCTCGGGCACGTCCATGTCCGCGAGGGTGGCGTTGAGGTACTCCTCCACCACGTCCGGCCGGTCCAGGCACAGACGGGCCACCAACACCCGGTCACCGTGTCCGCGGATCCCGCCGTTGTCGGCCCATCGGCACATGCGGCCCTCGGGTTCGTCCCGCAGCGGGAACTCCCAGAGGCGTTCGGTGGAGTCCGTGGCGTGGGCGACCACCGCGGGACCGCCCTGCCCGGGAACGAGGGCGACACGCACGTCCGGAGTGAGATGGAGAATGTTCAGCGAGTCCTCCCCACCCTCCCGTACCAACTCGGGCATGGGCGCGTCGCGGACCACCTCGCCTGTTCCGGCGTCCAGCACGACCATCGTCCGGGTCTCGGGCTCGGGCTGGGCCTCGGCCACATGCAGCAGGTAGGCGTACCGCTCCTGCCCCGCGAACACCCCGGTCCGCACCTGCCGCGCGTAGGGCAGCCGGTAGGTCCACAGCTCCTCGCCGGTGACCCCGTCCAGGGCCGTGAAACCGTCGGCGTAGCGCACGACCGGTCCGCGCGGCCCGCGTTCCACGCCCAGCACGGGATGCTCGGGCTGCCAACTCCACCCCACCCGGCTCACCGTGTCCGGAACCGGTGCGGGTTCACCGGCCGCCCCGGCCACGGTGTGGTCGACCGTGAGGGCTCGGGTCAGAGCGGGGGTCAGCACCCAGACCAGGACCACCGCCAGGGCACCCGCCACGAGGCCGGTGAGCAGGCGCTTCCAGCGGCGCAACGGCAGGACGGGGCCCGAGAACGCCAGGAGCAGCACCAGGCCCAGGACGACGAGGCAGACTCCGATCCACAGCGCGGTCACCGCGTCGGGGAACATCCGGTAGCCGTCGTTGCGGACGGCCGGAACCAGGTGCCGGGTGGGGAAGGCCGCCCACACCAAGGCCAGTCCGGCGAGGACGACCGCGGCACGCGTCAGCACGCCCGTGACACCCGGCTTTTCGGGAGGGTCGGCGGAGGCGTACGCGGAGGAGGCGAGCGAGAGCGCGCCCACCCCGAAAGCGAGGACCAGAGCCGCCCACACCGGGAGCGACAGGCTCTGCCCGTAGGCCACCTCGTGCCCGGAGAAACCCACGATCCTGGGAACGGTGAGGACCAGGGCACCGGCGAGCACCGCGATGCCGCTCCAGCCGAGTACGTCCCTGAGTCGCCCGCCCACCGATTCCCCACCCCGTCCGCGTCCCGCCCACATCCGGCCAGGGCAGTCTAGGAATCCTGTTCCGGCGTGCTCACGGCGGGTGGGACACCGCAGGAGCCGTGCGGTCGGGCGACTGGGCACAGGGGCGGGCGCGGAGGTCAGCCGCCCAATGCCGAGTCCTGCTCCGGCCGGTCAGCGGTGGTCGCGGCTCATCAGCGCGACGACCTCCCCCGCGGCCCGGCGCAGCGGCCTCCTGCGCAGCCACATCAGGTGCACCGGCATCGCCAACCCGTTCTTGAGGTTGACGAACTCCAGCACCCTCACCCTCCCGGCCGCGACCGCCTCCCGCACCTCCCCCAAGGGCAGGTTGGCCCATCCCGCGCCGCGTTCCACGAGCCCCAGCGCGGCCTCCACCGAGTCCACGTGCCACCGGGCGTCGGATACCAGGAGCCGACGATCGGCGACCGCGTCGTCGGGACCGGCGACCACGATCTGGCGGCTGGCGCCGAGGTCCTCCAGGCGCCGCAGGTCGGCGGGCAGGCCGGGGGTGTCCGCGGTGGCCGAGACCACCGCCACGAAGACCTCGTCGGTCACGTTGGTGAAGACCTCCTCCCGGTCCACGTCCGGGGCCGCGGCCAGCAGCGCCAGGTCGGCCCGCTCCCGGTGCAGCATCTCCCGGACCCCGTCCTGGGGCGCCCGGAGCAGGTTCACCCGCAGCAGGGGGTAGCGAGCACCGACCCGGGCCAGGGCGTCCAGCAGGTCCCGGTCCGGCACACCGGCGGCCACGGCGACGGTGAGTGTGCTCTCCAGGTCCCGCGACAGCTCCACGGCGTGGACCTGCAACAGCCGCAGCCTGCTGGCGACGGACCGTGCGTGGGGCACCAGTGCCAGGGCCCGCGGGGTGGGCACCGCCTCGCGGCGCGACCGGTCGAACAGGGGGTAGCCGAGTTCGGCCTCGATGTTGGCGATGCCCATGCTCACGGCGGAGGGCACCCGGCGCAGCGCGCGGGCCGCGCCGGAGAAGGAGCCGTGGTCGACCACGGCCAGGAACAGCTCGATGCCGTCACTGGAGAGAGCCATACAATTGTCAGCTTTTCTGAAGGGACCTGACTTTTCTGTTCAGTAGCCCTGAATATAACGTCTTCCCCCGTTGACCGACGGAACGGGAGTGTGTGTGCTGTGCAAGGTGTGAAGCGCAAGCTGGTCTACGTGGGCGGATACGAGATTCTGGGGCTCGCGGTGGGCACCGCGGTGATGACGCTGTTGACGGGCGAGTCACCGGCCACCACCGGGCCCTTGGCGCTCATGATCACCTGCGTGGCGACGGTGTGGAACCTGGTCTTCAACTACCTGTTCGAGGCGTGGGAGCGGCGCCAGCGCGACCGCACGCGCACCGTGCGCCGGCGCGTCCTGCACGCGGTGGGGTTCCAGCTGACCCTGGTGTGCTTCCTGATCCCGCTCATCGCGTGGTGGCTGGAGATCACGCTGTTGCAGGCGTTCGTGCTGGACCTGGTCTTCATCGTCTACATCCCGTTCTACACCTTCGCTTACAACTGGGCCTTCGACAGGATCTTCGGCGTTCCCAGCTCGGCGGTGAACGAGGTTCAGCAGGAGGAGCCGGTCGGTTCCGGGCGTTCTGACTGAGGCACGCGCCGTCGAACGCGCGCCCGCGGAACCCGTACCGGTGGCCTCCGCCCGGCGGGCCGCCCGGGACGGTGCGGCCCCCGATCGCGCGGCGCCGTCCGGCGTTTGAGCGACCGGACCGGAGCGGGCGGCTCCTCGGCAGGGCGGGCGGCCACGCGCACGCTCGACGGCTCCGCCCGCGGCCGTTCGACGTCACGGCCCGACCGCGAACTGCGGCCTAGACGACCGGCCCCGCGAAACCGGACTCGCCGTCGGACGCGCCGCCGGGTGCGGCGACACCGGTGACCGCACGGCCGCTGCGCAGGAAGGAGGCGGCCACGGCCGCCGGTTCGTCGAGGTATCCGGCGACCATCGCGCCGTCGCGGAGCAGCATCAGGTCGTCGGCGACGTCGCCCGCCTCCCTGTGGCCCAGCGGCGCGGCGAGCCGTTCGAAGGCCCCCCGGCACCAGCGGCGGTGCGCGTCGACCGTCCGCCGCACGGGGCTGTCCGGGTCCGGGTACTCGGCGGCGGCGTTGATGAACGGGCAGCCGCGGAACCCGGGCGCGCAGGCCATGATCCCGACCTGCTCCGCGATGAGCCCCAACGTCGTGTCCACGTCGCCTTCGCCGCGTGCGATGGCCGCGTCGACCCCCTCGCGTTCGAGCGCGGCGCGGCGTTCGAGGTAGGCGACGATGAGGTCGTCCTTGCTCTTGAAGTGGCGGTAGAACGTCACCTTCGTCGTGGCGGCGCCGTCGATGACCTTGTCGACGCTCACCGCGCGCAGGCCGTGTGCGTAGAACAGCTCGGTCGCCGCCTCCAACAGGCGTTCACGCATGGGATTGGCCATGGGCGGAATCATATGAGCTCCTCCGCGGGCTTGTGGACCGGCGTCCCCGCGCCTACACTCGCCACTAAGTAGAGTTACTAGTCATTCTACCTAGGGAGCCGTTCCCGTGTCCGACCGCGCGCCCCGCCCGAGACCGGCCACTCCATGGCCGGACCCCGCGACCGCGCACGGTGGGGACACGAGCGACGCACCCGGACCGGACACCGGCCCCGGACCACCGGGGCCACTCAGCGAAAGAGCACCCCATGACCACCGCGACCAGCGCCAACACCGACAGCACCGACAGCACCGACAGGATCGGCATCGCCCGCGGACTGCGGAACCTGTACTACGTCCGCTTCGGGTTCGCCGTCGTCTGGGCGGCTCTGCTCGCCCTGACCGCCTCCTCGCTCACGCCCGTCAGCATCGCCCTGCTGGTGCTCTACCCGCTGTTCGACCTCGCCGCCGCCGTGGTCGACTTCCGCAGGTCCGCGGCGGCGCGGCCGACCGCGGGGCTGTACGCCAACATGGCGCTGAGCCTGCTCACCGCCGTCGGCCTGGGCCTCGCCGCCGCCTCCGGTTCCTCGGCCGTGCTGGCCGTGTGGGGCGTGTGGGCGATCACCGCCGGGGCCGTGCAGCTCATCGTCGCCCTCATCCGCTACAGGCTCGGCGGCCAGTGGGCGATGATCCTCAGCGGCGGCATCTCCACGTTCGCCGGTGCGGGGTTCCTCATGCAGAGCGGAGCCCCGGACGCCCCGCTGACCAGCCTCGCCGGTTACGCCACCCTGGGCGGGATCTTCTTCCTGGTCTCCGCGATCCGCCTGCACCGCGTCGCCGGGAAGTCGGCCTGACACGACGGCCGCCTCCGGAGTCGTCAGCACCGCTGGGGGGCCGGTCGGAGGAAGGAATCCGCCGACCGGCCCCGTCCGGGAGGGCCGGACGGTTCAGCGCGACGGCCCGTAGGTGAGGCGGCGCAGCGCCACCTCGGCGGGTCCGCGCACGCCCCGGCGGCGCATGAGGTCGGCGAGCAGCACCGTGGCCAGCCACACGGCCACCGCGACGCCCGCGCCGACGGCGGGCGACGTCATGTGCAGGTCGAGCGTGTAGGAGGAGAACAGCACGGCCCAGGCCACGGACTGGGCCAGGTAGAAGGTCATGGAGCGCTGTCCGAGCGCGGCCAGGGCATCGGTCACCGGCCCCTGCCGACCCGTGAGGCGGACCGCGACCAGGGCGATGAGCGCGGCGTAGCCCAGCGCGCCCGCGTAGCCGCTCACCTGGTGCAGTGCCGTGGCGGCGACGAGGTCCCCGGTCGTGGCTCCGGTCCACACCTCCGCCTTGTCCAGGGCCAGGGGGAGGCCGCCCAGCGCCGCCAGGGGGATACCCGCGAACGCGGTCGCGCGCAGCAGTCGCAGGTGCTCGTGGGGCCGCTCCAGGATCCGGTGCCGGGCCGCCAGGACACCGATCAGGAACGGGACGAGCGTGCTGGCGAACATCACCACGGCCAGGACCGAGAACAGGGTCACCCGGAAGAGGAGTTCGTCCGCGAACCCGTCGGGCATCAGCGGCATGCCCTGTCCCGTCACGGTGTCCTCGGCGGCGATCAGGGCGTGCACGGCCGCGGCCACGGGCAGCCAGGCCGCCGCCAGGACCACCAGGGTCCGGTCGCGCAACCGCAGGACGCCCACCAGGGCCAGCGTCACCAGGCCGTAGACGGCCAGGATGTCCGCGGGGAAGAGCAGCACCGTGTGCGCCAGCCCGAAGGCGACCATCCACAGGCCGCGTCGGCACAGCAGGCCGCGTGTCCGGGGCCAGTCCTGCCCCTGTTCGCCGCGGCGGCGGTGGATCTGGGCCAGGCCGTACCCGAACAGGGCCGCGAACATGGGGTAGCTGCGCAGGTCGACGAACATGACCGTGGCGGCGGTGGTGAGCTGGTCGGCGGGATTGGGAGCGCCCTGCGGGCCGCCGATGAACACGGTGAACAGGTGCGTGTGGGCGAGCGCGATGAACAGCAGCATGACGCCGCGGGCCAGGTCCGGGGCCAGGGAGCGGCGGTCGAGCGGGAGCGGGTGGTCGGGGGCCGGAGCCGTGCGGGGCTCTGGGGTGGACGTGTGGGACATGGTGGCCTCCGAAAGGGCCGTGGGCTCCGATGGACGGCGTACGCGCCGAGGCGCCCACCGGGGCGCACGTCGGAGCGACGCACTGCGCGTACAACGTATACACAGCACACCCCTTGCCGCAAACCCTTCAAAGTGCAGCTTTAAGACCAACAGCACTAGTGCACATGCCTAGTGCACCAGGGATCGAAAGGGGCTCCCCCGGGCCACCCCAGCACCTTCGACGAGGCAGCCTGGACCCCGTCGTGCACTAGTACGCTCGGAGTAGCGCGACAGGAGCGGAAGGGGTCCGTGGTGTCCACGACCGGAAAAAAGGAACTGCCGCCCTACGCGCGGGTCGTCACCGACATCCGCGCGCGCATCGGCTCCGGGGAGTTGCGACCGGGCGAACGGGTGCCCTCCACCCGGGAGATCATGCGCGAGTGGGGGGTGGCCATGGCCACCGCCACCAAGGCGCTGGCCGCCCTGCGCCAGGAGGGTCTGGTCGAGGCGGTGCGCGGAGTGGGGACCCTCGTGCGCGGCGCGCCGGTCTCCGCACCGGAGCCGCAGAAGCCGCAGCAGCGGGAACGCCCGCGTCCGGCGCGGACGGAAGACCCGGGAAGCCACCGTCCGGCCGCCGAGACCGGCGGCCTCGCCCGGGAGGCCATCGTCCGGGCCGCGATCACCATCGCCGACGCCGAGGGGATCGACGGCCTGTCCATGCGCAGGGTCGCCACCCAGCTGGGGGTGAGCACCATGGCCCTGTACCGCCACGTCGCGAACAAGGACGCGCTGGTGACGGCGATGATCGACCAGGTCTACACCGAGCACGCCCTGCCCGATCCGCCGCCCGCAGACTGGCGCGAGGCGCTCGAACTGGCGCTGCTGACGGAGTGGGGCATCTACCGGGAGCACCCCTGGGCCGTCCAGCTGACCCCGCTCGCCGGAGCGGTCCAGTCGCCCGGGCTGGTGCAGAACGCCGAGTGGATGATGCGGGTGATCACCGGCCAGGGGCGCTCACCGGACGAGGCCATGGCGATCCTCACCTTCGTGTCCGCCTACACCTCCGGCATGGCCCTCCAGGGCACGCGCGCGGTGGTGGAGGGGTACGAGGCCGGGATGGACGCCGAACACTGGTGGAGGTCCAGGGGCGAGGAGTTCCTGCGGATCGCCGAGCAGGGCAGGTTCCCCCTGACGTTCAGCGTCTCGGGGCCGACCGACGTGCACGCGATCTTCGGCCTCGGCATGAAACACCTGCTGGACGGGCTCGCGCCGCTGATCGAATCGGGAGGCCGACCCGCGGACGGGGGCCCTGCGGCTCCGACGGGCACAACCCGGTGAGCCCGCGAAGGGGTCCCGACGGGCGTCCCGCGCGCGCCACGGGGTACACCTGAGCACGGGGGATTCCTACCTGTGCGACACCGTGGACGACCACTTCCGCCCGGCCCGCGGCGGCGACCCGGCCGACGAGGGGAACCGGAGGCGTTCCGAGGTGGCGGCATCACTACAATCACCACCGGTTCCACAACGCGATCGGCGGCCCTCCCGCCTTCCGCGGCACCAACCTCTCAGATCAGCAGACGCACAGCAGCGCCATGACGTCGGTGACGCGGCCGCTGTGGAGCCGCACCCCACCGGCGCCCAGGTCGGCTTTTGAGGAGCTACCGAAGATGTCCCAGGGTCTGGTGCGGTACGCGCCCTCGGTGAACGACGCGAGGGTGCGCGGGGCGGTCTACCCCCGGCGGTCCCTGGTGGTGGTCACCGGAGTGCCCGGCGCCGGCAAGAGCACGCTGCTGCGGCGGCTGTTCGGTCTGCGCGGGGACGAGGACCGGACCGTGGTCGCCGCGGACGGTGTGCGGGTGATCGACTCGCTGCAGTCGCGCTACCGGCTCGGGGCGCTGCTCGGTCGCGTCCCCTACCCGCTGTGGCGCTGGGTGGTGCACGTACTGCACCTGGCCCGGGTGGCCGTGGCGCTGAGCGGCGGCCCCGTGGTGGTGCACGAGTGCGGAACCCGGCGCTCGGTCCGCGTGCTGCTCGCCCTGCTCTGCCGACTGCGCCGGTACGAGGTCCACGTGCTGATGATCGACGCCACCCCGCAGGAGGCCCGGAGCGGGCAGGCCGCCCGGGGTCGGCGGGTGACCGCGCGCAGCCACCGGACGCACTCGCGGCGCTGGCGGCGGCTGCGCGCGGCCACCCGGCGCGGGCCGAAGGCGTTCGCGCCGGGCGCGCGCAGCCTGCTCGCGATCGACCGGCACCGGGCGCGGGATCTGGCCTGGATCCGCTTCGGTTCCGGCCCGGACGCCCTCGGTGCCCTGCGCACCGCGGAGGAACCACCACCCGCCCGGATCGAACGCGTGATGTCCGCTACCCCGTGACCCCGGCCGGTCTGCGCCGCTGACCGGCCCGCCTCCGGGCAGCGGTCCGCTGCCCGGGAGCGGTCCCGAACCCGCTGCGACTCGGGGGACCCTACCGCCGTGTCCTCAGGACGGGACGACGGCCCACTCCGGCATCGGCGGGAGCGGAGCGATGCGGTAGCGCGGGGGCTCGGTGCCGTGCAGGTGGCGCACCAGGTAGTCCCAGGTCCGCCGCGTGATGTAGTGGTAGCGGCCGATGAGGCTGTGGTCGACGCCGGGCACGAGGAGCATGTCGACATCGGCGTCGGCGTCGATGAGCGCGTCGACGAGGCGCAGGCTCTGGTAGTGCAGCACGTTGTCGTCGAGCTCGCCGTCGATCAGTAGGAGCTTGCCGCGCAGGTTGTCGGCCAGGTGCGTGTTGACCATGGCCCGGCGGTTCTCCGCGCTGGGCTCGCCGCAGAACTGTTCGGTCCAGAACGGCAGGTAGACCGAGAAGTCGTGGGCTCCGGTCCGCGCGACGCCCACGGTGTAGAACTCCGGATGGGTGAGCAGGGCACGGGCCGTGGCGAAACCGCCCCCCGAATCGCCGGTCATGGCCACTCGTCCGGTGTCCAACCAGGGGTGGCGGCGCCCCAGTTCGCGGATGGCGGCGACGTGGTCGGCCAGCGCCGCCGACATGCCCAGGTCCCCCGTGTAGGAGTGGTCCAGGAACGCCTTGCCGCGCAGCGGGGTGCCCCGGCCGTCGATCGCGACCACGGCGAACCCGAGCGCGGCCAGTGCCTCGGGCTCCCCGGTGAACAGGTTCCCGAACGCCGGCGACGCCCGGTGCGTGTTGGGTCCGGGGTAGCAGTGGTCGACGACGGGGTAGCGCCTGGCCGGGTCGAAGCCGTGCGGGCGCCACAGCACGCCGTGGATCGGGGTGCGCCCGTCGGCGGCGAGGACGCGGAACCGCTCGGGCGGGCTCCAGCCCGCCGCTTGGAGCGGAGCGGTGTCCGGGGCTTCGAGTTCGACCAGGGGCAGTCCGTCGCCGTCGAGCACCCGTGCCCGCGGCGGCGTGGCCACGTCCGAGGCCCGGTCGAGGAGGTAGCCGCCCTGCGCAGGGCTGACCGCGTCGTGGTCGAGGTCGTCGTCGGTGAGCCGCTCGAACCCGCTGCCGTCGAGGCCCACGCGGCAGATCTGTCGCACGTAGGGGTCGTCGGCGTGGAGTCCGCAGGCGACGAACCACACCTGGCGGCGGTCCTCGTCGACCCACAGCACCCGGTGGACCAGCCACGGACCCTCGGTGACCCGCTCGACCCGGCCGCCGTCGGCGGAGTAGAGGTAGAGGTGGCCCCAACCGTCGCGCTGGGACCACCACAGGATCTCCCCGGAGTCCAGCACACGTGTCACCGGAGGGAGGTGGAGGTAGGGCGAGGGGTCGACCCGGGTGCGGTCGGTCTCGGTGACCAGCGTCGTCCGCGCCCCGGTGAGCGGGTCGAGACGGCGTAGTTCCAGGGTGCGTCCGTCCCTCGACTGGTGCAGGACGTGGATCGCGCTGCCCCGCTGTCCCGTCCACCACCGTCGCGTCAGGTTGTGGACCGAGAGGACCTCCGGGTCGCCCTGTTCGCCGACGACCTGCCGGGTACCGACGTCGAGCACGCACCATGACACCGTCGCCTGGGCCTCGTCGTCGGGCATGGGGTAGCGGATGCGGTGTGCCACCGGCCGCCCGCCCCCGGGCGGGGACGACTCCACCAGCACCTGTTCGGGCAGCCCCCGCTGATCGATCCGGTGGGTGAGCAGCCGGGTGGAGTCCGGCGACCACTCGGCCACGAGCGGCGCATCCAGGCCCTGCAGGGGCAGCGACACCTTCGTGGCGGCGTCGGGCAGGCCGCCGTAGTCCCAGTCCGGCTCCGCGTCCTCGGTGAGCGCGAACTCCTGCCTGCCGTCGCGGCTGCGCACCCACACGTCGCCCCCGCAGCGGAACGCCACCCACGCCCCGTCCGGTGAGGCGACCTCGCCCGGCCCCGCGGGGTGGTCGTCGTCGATCCGGGTGCAGGACGAGGCACGGTCCGACCACTCCCACCGGGTGCCGAACGCCGAGAAGCGGATCGCGTCGGCTCCGCCGCCCGGGGGCTCGAAGTCGAGGGACGCCAGCGGCAGGGCGTCGGCCTCGACCGCGTGTCCGGAGCCCTGTGACAGCGCCGCCGCCAGACGTTCGTGGTCGAACGCGTCGCGTCTGGTGCCCGCCGCCGGGTCGACCACGATGTGCCGTGTCCCCGAGCGGTACCAGAACCGGGCGCCGTCGCTCGACCACTGCGGTGCGACGGCGGCCTGCGGTATGAGGCGGGCTCTGTGCGGTGCGAGCATCTGCTCGGCGCGGGCGTAGTCGGCGGCGTCGAGGCGCGTTCGTTCAGCCGGTTCGTTCACGGGGAGGCCTTCCGCTCGTGGTGCTTGGCGCCGCCCACTCAACAGTGTGACGTCGCGTCGGACTCAAGGGACGGGTGACCGACACCTCGTCGAGGCCCGCTTCGCCCGGAGCCGCTGCGAGGGGCTAGGTGATCCGGGAGTAGCTTCGTAGGCGGTCCGAGGTCACTGACGCCGTCACCGACCCCGCGTTGACGCGCACTAGCCCACCGAGGACGAGTACGAACCGGACCACCCCTCCTGGACACCGGTCGTCGTCCCGGGCGGGGGTTCCTAGGGGGCGGACCGAGTACACCGGCAAAGGGCGACGGAGGTCCTCCGGCGCTGTCCGAGGTCGTCCGTCAGGCCCCGGGAGTCGGCCGACACGGCCGGTGACCACCCGGCGGAGGTCGCCGACACGGCGGGGCGAGGCATCGACCGAGTCTGCGCGGAGGACCGGCGCTCATGGTCCTTCCTGGCCCGCACCGGGTTTGAGCTTCACTCGCTGCCCCCACACAACCGACGAAAGACTCGGCAGGAAAGAAATGTGGACCGTTCTCCTCCATGTCAATCCGACCACCGTCGCGGTTTCGGTCTTTCTCATCGCGATCTGCTCGTTCCTCATCTCCCTCTCCCTCGCCCGGGGGAAAGGAGATGCGCGCTCGAAGGTGCGCGCCCTGACCGCAGTGGCGACCTGCTTGTACCTGTTCGTCCTCGCGGCGCCGCTCCTGCACTGGACCCAGATAAACACCGCCGACCGCAACGTCGAATGGGATCCTCTTTCTTCTTTTCATGAGATTCAGCAGCAGTCCATTCCGGAGGAGACGTATGCTTCGATCCTGAGCAACGGGCAAAGCGCCTTCTACAGTCCGCATGAACTCACAGAAGAGGAAAGGCAAGCAGAACTGCGGTTCCAGCCTCACGATTTTTTCCTCCACGAGGAAAGTGACGGAACTATCACCGTGACAGACCAAGCAGGCGGAGAGGTCTCGGGAGCGGATGAAACCGTTGCCCTCCGGGAGATGGCGGACGGCATCGCCACCACTGGCCAGCCCCGGGAGTATTCCGGGCTGATCGTCGAGGAAAAGGTCATGAACCTTCTCCTCTTCATTCCCATCGGGGTTCTGGCCTTCCACACTTTCACGTCCTGGGCAGCTCGGACGTTCTTTGGTTCTGGGCTTTCCGTGACCATCGAGTGCGTCCAGTGGGCCCTGGCCGCGGGAAGAAGCGCCGACGTCGCGGATGTCCTGGTCAACACCACGGGTGCTTTTGTCGGCGTGCTGCTTGCCACTCTCACAATGGCTGCGGCACGGAAGTGGGCAGGGACCGGACCACGCACGCTCACCAGCAGCTAGGGCGTGTTTTGAAAGTTGGGATAGCCGTTAGCCAGGGGTTGGTGGCTGCAATGCGGTGCGTGTGCGATGGGCTCGAACGTCCACAGGGCGTCCATCGGGATCGCGAACTGTCATCGTCCACTGCGTGGGTAGTGTCTCGATCTGTCCGACCGGCCACCCGGCGCCCAGGATTCGTTCGCGGACCTCACACAGCTGCGCGTGTGTTCCCACGCGCAGCCCCCATCCCGCCTTGCTGAGGGGGTCGAGATCAGTGGTGGGGGCAGTAGCGATTTCGACGATCATCAGGTGGTCATCCCCGCCGACGTCGATGACTGCGATCCGAGGATCAGAAGGGGTTGCGGCGCGCTCGAATGCGAGCGCTGCTCCGAGCAACTCCGTGTAGTACGCCACGAGCCGGTCGAGGTCGGTCGTGGACAGCGTCAGATGGTTGATTCCAAAAAGATCGGTCATGGTGGGCCAACTGTAGTGCAGCCGCTGGAGGGCGCCTGGGGCGCGATTGAGATGTGGTCACAGCGCCTGGCGTATCAAGGTGAGTTGGATCGTGGTTTCGTAGCGGACGGCAAGTTTCTCGTAGCGTGTCGCGACTCCTCGTGCCTGCTTGAGGAGGCCGATCCGGCACTCGACTTCGTGTCCGGCCTTGTATTTCTCACGGTCGAAGCCGGGTGGGCGGCCGCCGGCCGAACCTCGGCCTCGGCGGTGGCCGACCTGGTCGCGCTTCTCCGGAATGGTGTGAGGGATCTGCCAGCGGCGCAGGTACTCGCGGATCTTCCGAGAGGAGTAGGCGCGGTCGGCCAGGACGTGATCGTCCGGCTCGGCCGCCAGCCCGCCTGGACTCGCCCGGCCTGGGTTGGCAGCCCCCTTTTACGAGCCCCGGCGGCGTGCTGGTGGGCTCGGCTGATCGTGGAATCGACCGACACCTCCCACTCGACGTGTCCGGCAGCATCGACTTTGACCTGCAACTTCCTCAAGCCCCTAGCCCAGGTGCCGTCGATCTGCCAGCGACGAAAGAGCGTGTAGGCGGTCTCCCACCGGCCGTACCGCTCAGGTATGTCCGCCAGGACGAGCCAGTGCGAGCGCGCCATCAGATCCCATCGAAGATGTGCCGCCGGTCCCGTGGCGGCCGTCCCATCTTCGGAATCGGCGGCAACAGTCGTTCCAGCCGCACCCACTGTTCGTCTGTCAGGTTGCCACGGGCCATCCCAAAATCGTTTCGCGACCTTGATCAACATCTCAAGTCATTACGCCTAGGACGGTGTCGGTACCTTTGCGTCCGGCGCGGGCTGTCCGGGACCAGCCGATGATGTGGTGTCGATCGCGGCGTCCGCCCGGTGTTAGGGACGTCGCGGGCGCGGAGTCCGGAGCGGGCCGGGTGACGGTCAACAGGTGTCCGGCGGGGGGAACCGGCGCACGGCGTCGGTATACGACTCCGCCGCCGGTTCCACGCACCCTGTGGACATCCCCCGGACACGACGAACGGCCCCTTCGCTTCCGGCCCGGACGCCCGCGGTTCCCTACGCACTGCGGAAGAACCACCACCCGCCCAGATCGAACGCGTGATGTCCCGTACCCCGTGACCCCGGCCGGTCGGCTCCGCCTCCGCGTGCCCGGAGCCCGGAGAGGGCCGAATGGCGGTCAACAGGTGTCCGGTGGGGAACCGGCGCACGGCCTCGGCGTACGACTCCGCCACCGGTTTCACGCACCCTGCGGACGATTCCCCGGACACGACGAACGGCCCCGGAACGCGCCAGGGCCGACCTGAGACCGAGCCAGCTCACGCCCCGCCCGGAACCTCCCAACGGGACCACCGCGGCCAGCTCGCCCTTCCTCGCACGCTCGGGGATGGACACCACGCGGTATCCGGCCTGCCCGAACCACTTGCCGCACGCGAAGTGCTCCCCCTCCCACCGCGACCGCGTCCCGAGCGCCTCGGCCAGGCGCACGACCTGGTCCCGCTGGTGGCCGTCGCACCCCTCGGGGAAGTAGGTGATCTCCACGCGGGTCATCTCCCCCACCGGCAGCTGCGGGTGGGCTTCCAGGTAGGCCACCAGCGCCCGCAGGTCGGTCAGCAACATCTGACGCTCCCGCTGGCCCGCCACCGGCACCACGGGCTCCTTCACCCGACGGCACCGGCCCTGGCCGTGACCCGCCTTCGCGGTGCACCAGCGTTCCCCGCCCCGGCACCAGCCGTTGTCCTCGTCCCACGCCCACATGGGTACGCCCCTTCCTCGGATGAAGTCCCCTTCACCCTCCAAAGAAGCCACCCGCACCCACCGGGTTGGACACCCGAGCGGTGAGAACCTCTCGCCCCCGGCCCTCCCCCACCCCGGTGAATGAGTAGCAAGACGCTATAAGTCGGGGCGTCAGAACGAACACCCTGCACCCACTCTGACCTGCCCTGTCAGTGCCATTCACCCTGTTCGCACGCTTAGACGAACACCCTGGCGAACAGGCTCGGCCAAGAAAGCAGGCGAATTCCGTACCGCCATTTGACCTTTGCATGGCGGTACTCACGACACCTGAAGGTCGCTCCGGCGACTGGGCAGCGGTCCATCCCCGCGTGCGCGGGGCTCACAGGGGCACGATGTCGAAGGAGGAGTTCGACTCCGGTCGACCTACCGCAGCGGGGAAGTCAGGACGGGTCGGGTGCGTAGAACCTGGTGGTGGCCTCGACCGCGGCCGCGACGTGCTCCGGTTCGCCACCGGCGGCCAGGTGAGCCTCGCCCCAGGCAGCGGCGCTGCGCCGGACGAACTCGCGCCCTTCGTGCGACTTCTCGACTTCCTCGTGGTCGGCGGGCTCGTCGCCGGCCAACAGCTGGGTCAGGGCGAGCAGACGCAGGTCCCAGCCGACGCCCCCGGCACCGGGGCCGTAAGTCGGGAAGAGGGGTTCCTCGACCACCGCCGCGTGGATGAGCTCGAATTCGGTGTCGCCGTTCGGGCCCGGGGCCAGGCGCAGCTGCACCTCGCTCGTGCCGGGCCATGCGTCGGCATCCGGCCCGTAGAGCCAGGTCACTTTGAGCAGACGCGGTGGCTCGCACTGGAGGATCTCGCCGTGCTCACCTCCGTCCAGCTCGAACCTCCCGCCGAGCCGCAGGTCCCCGGTGACCGGTTTCAACCAGCGTTGCAGCCGCTCGGGGTTGGTAACGGCATCCCAGACGTCGTCGATCTGCGCTCGGTATCGGCGCCGCAACTCGATGGTGTAGGCCTCTCCGGCGGGCAGGCTGCCCTTGCCCATCGCCCGACGGGCAGCGGCCAGTTCATCCAATACGTCTTTCATGTCATGCGCCCTTCGCTGAGGAATCGGTCTTGTCCGTATCGGTGCTGTGCTCGGCGGACGGGCTGAACGTCTCATCGGTCGAGTTCCGAGCTGCACGCCGACCCCGGGCCAGCTCGGTCTCCAGAGCGTCGAGGCGTTGGTCCCACAGCTGGCGGAACCGGTCCAACCACGCGTCGACCTCGCGCAGCGGCGCGGGGTCGACGGAGTAGAACCGGCGAGCGCCCTCAGCCCGCACCGACGCGATCCCGCTGTCACGCAGCACGCGCAGATGCTGTGAAACACCCGGCTGGGAGAGTCCGAACTCGGCCCGGATCACGTCCGTGATCGCGCCAGAGGTCTGCTCGCCGTCTGCGAGCAGTTCCAGGATGCGTCGGCGCACCGGGTCACCGAGGATGTCGAACGTGTGCACGATCAGAGATCATAACAGTCTCCGCTTATATAAGCCAGAACTGGCGTCTTTGCGCGCGTTCGGCTTGGCAGGGGACGGGCAGGGCAGGACAAGAAGGGGAACGGGGACTTCCGGCGAAGCCCAGGGCTGCCTCTGCCCGCATTGACACGATCCCCGTAGCGCCTCAAGGCGTCGCCCTCTCGCCCTCCGAGCGTTGCCACAGCTACAACCCCGGCGCGTAGGCGGTGAAGGACACCATGGGGCGAGTCGGCCCCGAGAAGCGTCGTGCGGCGGCCGATCGGCCGCGCCAACTTGGCGGCCCCTGGCACCTCGCGTACCGGCACATGCGCTTGCCCACCACTGGACACGGGGCACCTCAGTGTCGAACTCAGGTGTAGGTCCGGTACCGGTGCGGCCATCTCTTCGGAGTACCGCAGGAGGTCCTCGGCCCTGCGGAAGGTCGACTCAGTGACCATTCCGAGGCCAGGGGCGTGAGCGTGCTCGCGCACCATGTCTGACCAGGCGTACATCGCCTGGGCAGTCAGCACCATCATTTCCTGGGGGCGCTCGCGCATGGTCTCGGTGTACTTGGGGTGTTATGCGCGGAAGTCGTCCGGGCTGACCAGGGCGACTTGACCCCGGTGACGGTTGATGACGCCCTTGAGAGCGTGGGACTTGCCAGCCGCGAGCTGCCCTCCCAGTGCACCATCACCGGGCGCTGTCCAGGCGGCGCCGGTTGGGTGTCGCCGAAGACCAGGTCCTTGATGTACTCATCGAAGATCTCGCGGAGCTTCTCCGGTCTTGCCTCATAGGGCTCAGGCACTGCCTCAGTTCTCTTCCACGTTGGTGAGCACGTCCCACATGCACACAATGGTCTCGATCATTTGCTGGCGCGGCATGTCCAGATCGTTCTTAATCGCCCAGTACTCCTTCATGCGAGCTTTGGCCTCCTCCTTCTCCTGGGCCGTGGAGGCAGCTTGGGCTGCGCGCATGTAGGCGGCCACCACACGGTTGGCGGTTCCAGCCAGCGCCTCCCGGATGACCTCGTCCGGAGTCTCGGGGTCGAACAGAGTAGTGTCGTTCACTGTGCTCTCCTTTTGTTGGGGGCGTGAATGTGCAAAACCTGCCCGTTCTGTACTGCGTAGTCACCGGGCACCACCGGCACGCCATCGGCCAAAGCGATGCCCTCATCAGTTAGCTCCAGGCCAGCACGGGCAGGCGGCGGATACGGCCGGAACGTATCGGACTTGAGTTCGACCACGTGGACGCCGTAGCGGGACTGGATATCGGCCATGGCCGTGGGCTTGCCCGCAGCGAGCTGGCCGCCGAGCTGCACCATGACCGGCCGCTGGCCGGGCGGGTAGGGGACCGCGTTCTCGAACACCAGGTCGCGGATCGCGGTGGTGAAGATGTCGGCGAGCTCGTCACGATCGACCTCGAAGTCGCTGGGGTCGGCCATGTCAAGCCTCGTCCAGGTCGGTCATCTGCTGGCGCAGCTCCCTGATGTGATCGACCATCTCCGTGCGCTCCATGTGCGAGGCCGTGGTCAGCCGCCACACCTGCCGCATCCGGCCGGTGGCCTCCTCCTTGACCATCGGGTCCTGCGTGTTGCGGGCCCGACGCATCAGCGCTCCCGCCACATGCGCGGCGGTGTCGTCCAGAATGTTGCGGATCACCGTGTCCGGGGTGTTCTCGTCGTCCAGCATGTCCTCGTGCAGACTCATGTCCCACTTCCTCTCTGCGGGGGAGTCGATGTGCACGACCTTGCCGTCGCGCAAAGCGTAGGTACCTGGGGTGACGGGCTCACCGTCGCTGAGCACCACCCCGGCGCCTGTCACGGTCAGCTCCGAAAAGGCCAGCATTGGAACGCCCTTTGTGAGGGCGGTGACTGTGGGTTGGTCCACCAGTACTGCCAGCAGGCTCTTGTGGAGTGTCAGCCCCTGTGGGCCCTCGGCGGCGGCGCGGGCACGAATCGCCCCCCACTGGGCGCGGGCAGCACGGACTCCCTGCTCGCTCACCAGGGCCAGACCGGCTGCGTTCAGTAGTCCGGGCGGCACCAGCGCCCCGTCAGGGGCCCCGTCCGCGGTGACAATGAGGATGCCGCCTGTGTCTCGTACCCACGCCATGCGGCTGCCCAGGGTGTCGCGGACCTGGTCCGACGGAAGGTACTGCACGGCCGTCTCGCGGGCGTTCATCCCACCTCCTCTTGCGTGTCCCTATCCCTACACAAAAAAGTGTAGGCGCGCGTACACTTTTTATCGAGGGGAGATTCAGTCCAACTCCGGTCCTTCGGATCCCCAGCCGCCGCGGACAGGGTCCCGCTCCGACACTGACCCCCGCCGCCGGTGGAACCGCCCCGGGACGCCTGCATCGCCCGACGCGCGGCCGGGTCCAACGCCCACTCGGGCAGCGCTCCGATCTGCTCACGCGAGATCCCCAACTCGGCCGTGGCCTGCAGCACTCGCCGCTCTCGAACGGCGCTGGAACTCCTGGGCGGCGTCGGCGACTTTCTGGGCGATGCCCAAAGGATCGCTGTCAGTGGGAATGGTGAGGGTGAGCGCGAACGAGACGGCGCGCAGCAAGGCGGCAGACGCGGACACAAGGGATCCTTGACTGGGAGCGCCCCCCCGTTTCCCAGCTGCGAGGACAGGACGTTGTGGGAACAACGCGAGAGGTCGGTGACCTTCTGTGGCAAAACGCTGCGGAGTGTCACCGTCGGGTGGTATTCAGGTCACGTCTTCCTCCCCTCAGCGCTCGGAGGCGTCTGTTGCCGCGCAACTTCAAGGGCCAGTACTCGGACTGGCCGTGGACGGCCGCCATCATCATCTGTTTGGTGTTCCTGCTGGCCATGATCAGCGGTTGACCGGGGGAGAGGAACGATGGTTGCACTCGGAGTGTGCCCGTACTGCGAGCGCAGGATCGGCTCGCGCGCGGACGGCCAACGGAAGAAGCACTACATCAACGAGACGAGTGTCTGGTCGTTGTTTTCCTATGCCTTGTTGGAATGCCGGGGCTCTTCGCCTGAGGGGGCTGTGCCGAGCGGCCAGACCATCCGCGAGTCCAAGAACCGGCGCGGCGGCAAGATGCGGTGCCTGGCTTGCACACAGTGGGTGAAGCAGTCAGCGACGTTTCGCCCCCTGAAGCACGACCACAACGGTAAGCCGTGCCGCGGTTGGCGCGACAATCAAGGCTGACGTGACCGCAGACCAGCGGCCTGATTCCCAGGGGCCGGGCCGTCTCGGGTTCTCTGGCAAGGGAGTGTGCGCGGTCGGTCTCGGGAACGGGTGCTGTTCGAGGCGGTGACCCGCGTGCGCGGGGCTCACCGCGCGCCCCAGCTCTCCGACGCGCTGGGCCTCGGGTCCATCCCCGCGTGCGCGGGGCTCACCAGACCTTCGAGATCCACACCGCTGAGCACGCCGGTCCATCCCCGCGTGCGCGGGGCTCACGCGGCGAGCGCGTCGACCTGGCGCAGGGGAACCGGTCCATCCCCGCGTGCGCGGGGCTCACAGGTGCTGCATGATCGCGTCGTCGGTGTGGGGCGGTCCATCCCCGCGTGCGCGGGGCTCACGCGGCCCTGGCGGTGGTCTTGGCCTTGGTCAACGGTCCATCCCCGCGTGCGCGGGGCTCACAGCACGAACACCCCTGGAGGCACTGTGTCCGCAGGTCCATCCCCGCGTGCGCGGGGCTCACGTTCCGGTGTCCTCCTGCGTGATGGGCGTGTCCGGTCCATCCCCGCGTGCGCGGGGCTCACGCGGACGTCGACACCCTCCTCGACTCCCGCAGCGGTCCATCCCCGCGTGCGCGGGGCTCACCGCGTGGGCGCGACGTCGGTCCAGGTGTGCGTCGGTCCATCCCCGCGTGCGCGGGGCTCACAGGGATGAACCGTGCAAGGGATGTAGTAAGCCCGGTCCATCCCCGCGTGCGCGGGGCTCACAGATCGGCGACCGCTCGGGTCATCTCCGAGGACGGTCCATCCCCGCGTGCGCGGGGCTCACACTACGCACTCCACCATGCGCACCACTACGCACGGTCCATCCCCGCGTGCGCGGGGCTCACAAATGACCGATGACCGCGGAGGGCAGACCGGTCGGTCCATCCCCGCGTGCGCGGGGCTCACTACGCGGGTGCGGGTGTCCTCGTCGGGCGGGACGGTCCATCCCCGCGTGCGCGGGGCTCACGCGCACGTCGGTGCGACCGAGGCGGAGTCGAACGGTCCATCCCCGCGTGCGCGGGGCTCACCTGACCCAAGGCCTCAACGATCAGTTGCGGTACGGTCCATCCCCGCGTGCGCGGGGCTCACCCCGCAGCGCCCTCCCAGATCGGCGCTCCGGCCCGGAACTTGTCAAGTCAAATGAGACGGTGACCTGGTCAAACGTTCTGTGGCGTGTGGTCCCGGCGGTGGGCTGGATCGTTGATCCACACGGTCTCGGGAACCTGGGGCGGTCGCGGTGGACGCGAGAACCGCTCCGGACGGGCGGCATAGGCCTGGGCCAGGGTGGCGGCCCGCTGGTCGCGGACCTGAGCGGCCGTACCGAAGTGCACCGAGGCCGGGGTGTGGTAACCGATCCCTGAATGGCGGTGCTCGTGGTTGTAGTAGGCCATGAACCCGTCCAACCACTGGCGGGCGTGTGCCAGGGAAGCGAACCGGTCCGGGTAGTCCGACGTGTACTTGAGGGTTTTGAACTGCGCTTCTGAGTATGGGTTGTCGTTGGACTGCTTGGGGCGAGAGTGCGAGCGCTCGATGCCCAGGTCCAACAACAGTTGGGAGACCTCCTTGGAGGTCATCGCCGCACCCCGGTCAGCGTGCAGCACTGCCGGGGCGATGCTGCTGGCCTTGGCCAGATCCGCGATCAGCTCCGCGGCCCGCTTGCCGGACTCGGCTCGCTCCACGGTGTGCGCGGCCACGTAGCGCGAGTAGATGTCGATGATGACGTAGGCGTGGAAGTACGCGCCCCGCCCAGGTCCTTTGAGGCGGGTGATGTCCCAGGTGAAGACCTGCCCGGGCCCGTCCGCCCGCAACTCGGGGACCGTCTTGGGCGGGTGGGTGGCCGTGCGGCGGCGCTCGCCCGTCTGGCCGTGTTCGCGCAGGATCCGGTACATGGTGGAGACCGAGCAGTGGTAGCGGCCCTCGTCGAGTTCGCGGGCCCAAATCTGGGCGGGTGGTAACTCGGCGTAGGCGGGGCTGTTCATCAGCTCCAGGACCGCGGCGCGCTCGGCACTGGTCAGGGTTGAGGGCGGTGGTGTGCGCGGGGCTGGTTTCTTGGGCTCGGGCGGGTTGAGGCGGCGGTGGTGGGTGGCGCGGGAGCGCCCCAGGAGCTGGCAGGCCCTGACGATGCCGGTGTGGGGGCGCAGGTCTTGGACCGCCTGGTGCAGGACGGGTTCGAGGTGCTCGTTCAGTCCGCGCTCTTGGAGAGTGCCTGCAAGAGCGCGGAGGCTTTTCCCATGACCTCCAGGGCGTGGTCGCGTTCGGCCACGTCCTTCTCCAGTTTGGCGACCCGGGTGCGCAGCCGTTCGGCCTCGGCTTGGGCGGGGTGCTTCTTGGCCCGTGTGGGTGAGGTGCGCCTGTCGGTGAGGTTTTCCAGGGCGCCGGCGTCGCGGGCGTTGCGCCACTCGATGATGTGGGAGTGGTAGAGGCGTTCACGGCGCAGCAGGGCGGCGCGTTCGGCTCCGGTGGCGCACGCGTCGTGCTCGGCGATGATGCGCAGCTTGTACTGGGCGGAGAAGGTCCGGCGTTGGGGTTTGGCTGCGGGGTTGGTGTTCTGGCTGGTCATACGGGTGATGCTCCCCTGTTGGTCTCTGCCTGCCTAAACGGACATGAAGTGATGTTTCATCCCAATCTGACAGAGAGGGGCCGGTCCATCCCCGCGTGCGCGGGGCTCACCGCCCCGAGTGGGACAGGTGCACGACCAGGTGCGGTCCATCCCCGCGTGCGCGGGGCTCACACGACGATGCGGGCGCCGCAACGCGTCGTCGGCGGTCCATCCCCGCGTGCGCGGGGCTCACGCTTAACGACCTGCGAAAACGCGGGCCGTTATCTCTTCGCAATCTATGCGGAGAGCTTGCTTAAAACCTCTCCGACGCCCGTTCCGCGTCCATACTCACACAGCCAGCTCCCAGCTCCCAGCTCCCAGCTCCCAGCTCCCAGCTCCACCAGCATCCCAGCCAACGCAACCTCAGCGACCGAGTAGCTCCTGAAAGAGCCTGCTTGTAGTGACACTGGGACGAGCGCGCATGGCCTTGAGCCGCTCGCTGAGCTCCTGGTAGGCACGCTCGACCGCGTCCAACCGCCCCAAAGCCGCCTGGGTCCGCATGACCTCCTGGTAGACGGCCTCGTTCAGGCCGTCGGACTCCCTCGCCCGCTCCAGCCAGACCAGCCCCTGCTCCGGCCCCTCACTGGCCTTGGCGAGGCTGACGAAGCAGTCGGCAGCGGCTCGACGGTAGGCCTGGCGCTTCTCCTCGATCCAGGGCAACTCCACCTCGGACAGCAGCTCGTGCGTGTACTCCGCCGCCGCGGTCCGCAGATACGCCAGACGCTGTTCCGCGTCCCGGGTCGCGCTCGCGGCCTTGAGCGCGGCGTCGAAGCTCCACACGTCCACTTCAACGGCTTCGCGGAGAATCCGGTACCGGCCCGAGGTGACCTCCAGGATCTCGGCCTCGCCGTCCCCCAACGCCTCGCGGATCACGCGGCGCGCGTCGCTGGACGCGGTGTTGCGAAGGCCTCGGGCCTTGCTCTCAGCGGAGTGGGAGAACAGGGCGTCGGTGAGCGCCTCGGTGCCCATCCCGTTCGGATGAAGCGCCAGGAGGGCGAGCATACGGCGCGTGGCACCACGCATGCGTGCCCCGACATCGGCGTCGTCCAGCACGATCCTGGGTTGAGGTCCGAACAGGCACAGCCGCAGCCGCGGCTTCACCGGCTCCTCCCCTTCCTCCCCCTCCTCGGAAAGTTCGGGTTCCTCCACGGCCGGGGAGCAGGAAGCGTCCTCCTCTTCTTCCTCAGCCTCCTCAGCTACCGGCAGCCCCTCCGTGTCAGTGCCGAGACACACCGAGAAAGCAGCCGCGTCCATGTGCAACAGGCGAAGGCCGTCGTACACGGTGGTCCCTGCCCCGTCCGCGTCGGTGACCTCCACCGTGTCGAGGGCGACGCAGCGGACCGTGGGCGAGGACCGCCCCTCCCCCAGAACCAGGACAACGGTGCCGCTGTCGGTCGAGCCCCTGGTCACCATGTCCAGCCGGTCACTGACCCACCCCTCCTCGGGAGGCTCCACCACGAGCAGCGTCCACGAGGGAGCGTCAGCGGCTTCCTCCTCGTCCTCCAGGCGCACGGCACTGATGTAGGCCAGTTCGGTCTCGGTGATCGCCGACGCGGTGTCCGGGCACACCACCAGACTGGGGACATCCACGCCCTCCGGCGCTCCCGCCCGCGCCAGAACGTCCTGGGTGGTGATGACCGTGGTGTGCTCGTCCGCCAGAGCGCGGCCGATGACGGAGGCGCACACTTCCGCCCCGTGGGTTCCGGCCACGCTGAGCCCGTCGCGTGCGCTGACAGCCAGGTCGTCGGCGACCCTCAGATATCCCCCTGCCGAGACCAGTTCCGTACCGGCGCTCCGGAGGACCTCGACTCCGGAAACCTCTTCGGGCTCAGGCTCAGGTGCGGCTGTCTCCCCACCCGCCAGCGGACCAGCCTCACCCCGACCTATCCCACGGCGTCGAGGTGCGGTGAGCCGTCCGCCGACCGCTCCGGCGACCGCACCCGCGGCGGCCCCGACGAGCATGCTCGTACCGGAGAACCCCGCGTCCTCCCCTTCGCCGGACGTGAGCGCGCTGTCAGCCAGGTCGTCCGCCGCTTCGCTCTCGCGCCCCCTGCTCTCGGAGTCCCCACTCTCGGGGTCCCTGCCCTCGCGGCCCCTCTCCTGTTCCTGTTCCGGGGGCGGGCTCGGCTCCCGTTCGCCCTGCTCCGCCGAGCTGTCAGCAGCCGCGCGGGGCTGAGTGGTCAGCGTGTACGCGATCTCCGCGCGCCGGTCCGCGGCCTGGCCCAGATCGGGATGGTTGCGTGGCTGCCCGGAACCCGCGCCTTCGGTCGTGATGGTCCACCCCTCCCCCAGTTGTCCGGTCAGGAAGGCGGCGACGGACTCGGCCCGGAGTTCGGACAGCGCGCGGTTGTACGCGTCGGGGCCGTTCATGTCGGTGTGCCCGGTGACGGTGACCGGTTCCCCTGGGTCTCCGAAGAGCTGGAGGAGTTCGACGGTGGGCAGCAGTTCCTCCGTCATGGTGGGTGTGAGCTGGGCGGAGTCGGTCCCGAAGCCCGCCAGCATCCGGGTGCGTCCCAGCGTGTGCGCCGGTTCCTCGCCGCGCGCGTCCTGTTCGCCGGTTGTCAGCGCGCTGTCAGCCGGTGCCACCGAGGCGACGGCGGGCGCGGACACGGCGACCGAGGTTCCAGCGACCCCGGTCACCGCCAGGCGCAGCAGTCCGATCCTGGGCACCTGCCCGCGCAGGAGGGCCGCCGTGTCCAGGAGCACCAGCCCGGCGAAGGTGCCCCACAGCGTCCAGAGCAGCACGAGTGTCAGTGCTTGGAGGACCACGGTGGGCGGCGTCGCGCTGATCAGTGTCAGCCACAGGTGGTCCCAGGACATCCCGTCGAGCTGTGCGGGCCACTGCCAGCGCTGGAGCAGGACGGGCGGTGCGATCAGCAGGGCGAGTGTGATCGCGCAGGCCAGAGCCTTGCGAACCGGGTGGTGCATGTCGTCCCCTCTTCCAGCGTTGTCCCTCGGCGTCTCAGGGGGTCGGGGTGTGTGCGGTCGCGGTGGCGCGGGAGGCGATCTCGACCTCTCCGAGCACCGCGAGCACGGTCGGGCGGTAGGTGGTCGTGACGGTGACCGTGACCTCGTCAGCGCTGACAACCACGTCCACGGCCGCGGCCGCGTTCGTGCCCGCCTGCGCGTTCGCCCCCGTACCCGCGCCCGCGAGCCGGGCGTGGTCCCGGGCCGCGCTGCGCGCCTCGTCGCGGTCGAGGGCGAGGGTGCCGGTTCGCAGCAGGTCAGCGTCCAGGTGCTGGGCTCCGGCCCGGGCGGCCTCGTGGGCGAGGGTGGTGGTCCGGGTCTTGGCGCGGAGCATCTGGGCGCCGTCGTGGACCAGGCCGAGGCAGGCCAGGAGGGTCGCGGCGATGGCGACGACGAACGCGCTCGGGCTGCCTCCGCCCATCAGGGCTCCTGCTCTCGGTGGACGTCCAGGACGGAGACGGCCGACCCGGTGACGGTGCGCCGTTCGCTGACCTCCAGGATCCGCAGGTCGTCGCGGTGCACGGTGCATTCGACCTCGGCCCGCATCGCGCGTAGGTTCCCTTCGGTGGTCGGCCGCAACCGCACGGCGGGTTCCTGGCAGGCGCGTCCCCAGCCGCCCACGCTCGCGGCGACGGCCTGCTCAGCGGCGTTTCGGGCCTCGTTCCGGTCGGTGTGCAGGGAGGCGGAGCGGGCGGCGGCGTGGGCGAGGGCGTCAGCTGCCAGCGCCGCGGTGTAGTTGCGGCCAGTCAGGGCGAGCAGGAGGAGAAAGGCCAGTACGACGGGGACGATGAGGACCAGTTCGACCGACGCACTCCCCCGGTCCCGCTCCCGCTTCAGACCCCGATCCCGGGCCCGCTCCCGCCTCCGGTTCTGCTCCCGCTTCAGACCCCATTCCTGCTCCTGCTCCCACCCCGGGTCTCGGACCGGGTTTCGCTGCCGCCTCGAATCCCGGTCCCGGATCCGCTCACGAGGCGCTGTCACCGGGCCGCTCCGTCGACGTGCTCCGTGGGTCCGGACAGGGTCGTGCTGACGGACGGGTTCCAGCCGGGGACCAGGCTGATCGCGGTGCCGTCCACGCTGGTGCTGGTGGTGGTGTCGCCCCGTTCCACCCGGACTTGGACGTCCCGCAGGATGGTGCCGCCCAGGTCCTCGGCCAGGGCGTGTCCTCGCGCTCGTCCCTCTCCGGCGCTGCTGCCGAAGGCCCGTGCCGCGGCGAGCGCCTCGGTGGCCACGGCCTGGGCACGGTGGTGGGCGTGCGTCCAGAGGCCGTACTGCAGGATGCCCAGCAGCATCAGGAACATCAGCGGGATGACGAACAGGGTGTCCGCGCCGCCTCTGTCGTCCCCGCCTGCCCGGACGCCCCTGCGGTTCCTGAGTTCCCAGTGGTCCCGACCGCTCCGAACGCCCCAGTAATTCCAGGCGTCCGAGCAACCCCGACCGCCACTGCCGCCCCGCCTCGGCCGGTTCCTCACGGTGTGACGCCCAGGTCGACGGACTGGGCGCTCTCGATGATCCTCGGGGTGAGGATGCCGCCGACCGCCGTGGCGATGCCGATGGCGACGACGAGCATGAGCACGTACTCGGTGGTGGTCGATCCCCGATCTGCTGCGCTGCCGTGGCGGCGCGTGCCGAGGACGAGTGCGGTGAGGGCGCGGCGCAGGGCCTGGCGCATGTGGTTGCCCCTTTTCTCGGTGGCCGGTGCCTTCGGGCCGGTGTCTGTGTACCGGTGGCGGCCGCTGGCGGGTGGCTGGCGTTCGGTGGTCGGTGACTGGCACCCGCTGAAAGCGGACGGCGGACAGTGGACGGCGGACGGCGGACGGCGAACGGCGGACGCGTCTGGGATATCGGATCTTTGGTCAGAACCCGCTGGTCACGTGCGTGACGGCGGAGTAGCCCATGAGCAGCAGGAAGCCGAGTACCAGCAGCATGACCGGCAGGGCCATCCGCTCGGTGGCTTCGTGTGCCTGCGCTTCCAGGGCGGCGAGACGGTGGGTGCGCAGGGCGGCGGCCTTGGCACGAACCGAGGCGCGCACCCGGGCGCCGTCGGTTCCGGCGATGCGGATGGAGGAGGCGAGTTCGTCCAGTTCGCGCGTGCCGGTCCGCTCCGCGAGGTCGGACAGGGCGTCCCAGGGTGGTCGGGTGCGCAGGTTGGCCTCGTGCAGGCAGCGCCGGATCAGGTCGAAGGCCGGTCCGTTCCCGCGCCGGGTGGCGGAGGCGAGCGCTCCGGTGACCCCCGATCCTCCGGCCAGGGCGACCCCGACGAGGTCGGCGATGACCGAGGTGACCGCGCCCAGCCGGGCGCGGCTCCGGGCCGCCCTGTGGCGGAGCACGAGTCCAGGCGCGACCAGGCACAGCCCCAGGCAGGACGTGCCGAGCCCCAGTGCGGCGGTGAGCGGTATCGGTGACGCGGGCGGCACGGCGGTGGCCAGCAGGGACAGGAACAGGGTGGCTCCGGCGAACGCGGACACGGTCATCTCGGCGCGGTGGCGGTCGGTGTCGATGCCGCACACGGCCAGGTCGCGCCGGGTTCGGGGGCCGGGCCAGCCGAACCGGGCCAGCACTCCCCCTCCGGCCCGCGCCGCGTTCGCGGCGGCGCCCGCGATCCCGGTGGCCCCTGTTCCCCTCCTCTGCTCCGCCCGCCCCCACGCGTGTCCCCGTTCCCGTCTCTGCACCCCTTCCTGTTCCAGGCCCGGCGGCGGGAGGAGGTCGGCCAGGTCGGGTCGGCTCAGCACCCGCGCCGTCCACCACAGTCCGGCTCCCACCGCGGCCCCGCCCAGGGCCGCCGCGAACACGCTCATACACGCTCCTCCTGATCGTGGGCCGACAGCACGCGTTCGGTGCGCGGCGGGGCGGACAGGCGGGTCAGCCACCACAGCGCCGCCGCCCACACGGTTCCGACCAGTGCGAGCACGAGTTGGCCGGTGGTCGAGCCGAGCGGGGCGAAGTAGGGGCCGTTGAGGGCGGCCATGCCGATGACCATGGCGAGGGATGCGGCGGTGATGATGCGGACGGAGGTGCGGGTGCGTGCCCGGGAGGTGGAGGTGCGCACGAGCATGGACGCGCGGTCGCGCGCCGCTTCGGCCAGGCTGCCCAGCAGTGTGCCCAGGTCGGCGGCGTGGCGGTGGGCGGCCATGGACAGCGCGGCGGCCACCAGGTCGGCGGTCTCGTTGTCGACGCGGTGGGCGAAGGCGGTGAGGGCGTCCTCCAGGTCGTTGCCCGCGGTCAGGTCCGCGGCCAGGCCCTGCACGTCGCCGCGCACGGCCTCGGGTGCGATGGCGCAGGAGGTCCAGATGGCCTGGCGGAGTCCGGAGGAGGCGGTGATGAGGTCGCGCAGCTGTTCGGTCCAGCCCGCGACGGCCTCGATGCGGGCGATCTCGGCGGCGGTGGCCCGGTCGGGTCCCAGGACGGCGGGCAGCCACCAGGCGGCAGCGGCGGCCAGGGCGGCGGCGACGGGCCAGCCGGTGACGCCCCAGGCGAGCATGCCGGAGCCGAGTGCGGCGGCCGCCCGGAACACGGTGTCGCGGCGCACGCTGACCCGCGAGCGTAGGAGCCCGGGGGCGGCGGTGAGCGCGGGCCAGAGCAGCACCAGGCCCAGGCCGACCGCGGCGCCGCCCAGGCTTGCGGCCAGGACGGTGGTCACCGCGCGTCCTCGAACAGGCTGGCCGGGTCGAAGCCCACGCGGGCGAGCTTGCGGGTGTACTGCGGGCTCAGCGGGGTGGTGAACCCGCCGTGTTCGCGGGCGTAGACCTCGTTGGTGACCACCCGGGGCCCGTCGACGCCGACGATCTCGCGGATGCTGCTGACGCGGCCGCCGCCGTGCTCGTCGGTGTCGATGTGCACGGCCAGGTGGACGGCGGAGGAGATGAGGACGCCGCTCTCCTCCAGGGTCAGGCGTTCGCTGGCCTGGTTGGCGTAGGTGGCGAGCTTGGTGAGGATCTGCGCCGAGGAGGAGGCGTGCACGGTGGCCATGGAACCGTCGGTGCCCATGGTCATGGCGTGTAGGAGGGCGACGGTCTCCTGTCCGCGGGTCTCGCCGACGATGACCCGGTCCGGGGACATGCGCAGCGCGTGGCGGACCAGGTCGGCCAGGGTGATCTCCCCGGCGCCCTCGGTGTTGGGCGGCCTGCCCTGGAGGGCGAGGCAGTTGAGGTCCTCGTCGGCGTCCAGCCTGAGTTCGAAGGCGTCCTCGATGGTGATGACGCGTTCGGCTGGCGGGATGTGGCGGGCCAGGGCGCGCAGCAGTGTGGTCTTGCCCGAGCCGGTGGCTCCGCCGATGACGAGGTTGAGCCGGGCGCGCACGGCCGCGGTGAGCAGGGAGCGGACGGGGCGGGTGAGCATGCCCGATGCGGTGAGGTCGGACAGGGTGAGTTCGCGTTCGGGGTGGCGGCGGATGGTGACGGCCGGGCGCCGGGAGACGCCCATGACGGCGGACAGGCGTGCGCCGCCGGTGAGTTCCATGCTCAGCAGGGGCGCGGAGGCGTCGAAGCGCCGTTCTCCGCCGGGGGCCTGTCCGGCCAGGCGCCGGACGAGGGCGACGAGTTCCTCGTCGGTGGAGGTGACGGGCGCGCGTTCCTCGCGGCGGCCGTCGCCGAGGTCGACCCAGACGCGGGTGCCGTTGATGTGGATGTCGCGCACGCCGGGTTCGCTGAGCAGGAGTTCGAGGGGGCCGAGCCCGCAGACCTGGGCCAGGGCGCGGGCGCGGACCCATTCCTCCTCGGGGCCGGTCAGGGCGCGGGCGGCTCCGGTGAGGGCGCGGCAGGCGTACTCCTCCAGCAGGGCGGCGAGCAGCGCGTCCGCGCGTTCGCGTCGGGCGCGGTGGCCGTTGCGCGCCGGGGTGTCGGTTTCCTGGCGGACCAGGGTGTCGGTGACGCGGTCGGCCAGCCGGGCAGCGGTCTCGGCCAGGTGCGGTGCGACGCGTTGGCCGCTCGGGGCGGCCACGCGGGAGGCGTCGGAGGCGCTCACGCGGCGAACGCCTCCTCGAAGCGGCGCAGGGTCGCGGCGGCGTCCACCAGGTCGTCGACCCGGTCGGCCAGGTCGCGGGCGGCGGCCAGCAGCGGCATCCACTCGACGCCGTCGGGGTTGTGGCGGGTGTGCGACCAGGCGGCCACGCGTTCGCGCAGGCTCCGCGGGCGGGAGTCCTCTCCGCGCAGGAACGCCGCGCCGGTCGGGTCGTGCGGCAGTTGGGCCCACACCCGGCAGCCGGTCTGGGCGGTGATCTCACTGGTGGAGAAGCGGGAGCCGTGCACCGCCAGGCCGACCGCGGCGCCCTTGCCGGCCAGGGACTCCAGGACGTCGCGGCAGCGCGAGACGCGGTGGATCTGCGCGGCGTCGTCGCCCGCGACGGTCAGCACCACGGCGTCGGACAGGGTGAGCAGGTGCGCGCCCGCGCTCCCCGGGGCCACCCGGCCCAGGTCCAGGACGGTCAGCCCGCCCCGCAGGACGCGGGCGCGGTGGGCGAGCGCGGTCACCACGGCGGAGGCCTCGTGCGCCGTGGTCGGCGCGGCCAGGGCCCGCAGCCCTCCGGGGAGTTCGGCGGCGTGCGCCAGCAGGGCGCGCCGTGCCCCCTGCTCCCCGTCCGGGTTCGGGTCGGAGGCGGTCCGGACCGACGCCGCGAGCGAGACCAGCCCGGGTCGGCCGACGAGCCGGTGCCACACGGCCAGGTCGCCGCCGCTGGCGTCGGCCTCCACCAGTACCGGAACGGTGAGCGGGCCCGTGGGCCACACCGCCGCCAGCGCGGTCGCCAGGGTCGTGACCCCCGGAGCTCCCGAGAACGAACACACCGCGATGATCATGCTCTCCCCCTTGTGTCTTGCTCTGTCGTCCTACGGCTCGGCCATGAGCACCAGGCGCGTGCCCGGCTCGTCCACGGCCCGCGCCACCCCGGCCGCGTCCTCGTCCACCACCAGCAGCTCCACGACCCGCGCGTCCGCGGGTGCCTCCTCGTCCCCCAACGAGTGCAGGCGGGCGTGGAAGGGGTCGCCCTCCTCGGCGATCACCAGCAGCAGCGCGCCCTTGCCCGCGGAATCCGGCAGCATCCCCGGCGTGGTCTGCACCGCGACCACCGCCTGCCCCGGCGCTGGCCAGGCGGAGGTGTCGGCGATCATCGGGCCGGTGAGCACGGTTCCGGCCGGGATCGGTGCCGCCGCCCGTCCGCGCAGCGCCTCGGGAACCGTGACCAGGTCCAGCTCCTCCACGCCGAACGCGGACACGACCCGCAGGTCGGCGATGTCGAGGCCGTCACCGGCCTCAACGTCGTTGACGGCGACCAGGACCGTCGCGGGCTCCTCCTCGCGGGTGGCGGCCCAGGCGGCGACGACGCCGCCCAGGACCATGGCGGCGACCCCGGCGAAGGGCCGCTTCCAGCCTCGGCGGCGGACGGCGGACAGCCGGGATTTCCCCGTCTTCCGGTCGCCTGAGTGGGGTTTGGTCAACGTCGTCACGCCCTGTGCTCCCGTCCCTGCCTGGTGCGTCGAGGTCCCTGCCGTGTTCAGCCGTCGGTGACCAGCGCGTGGACCTCACGCACGCGGACGCTGTCGGAGGCGCTGGTCGTCAACGGGTCGAGGGTGCCTCCGCCGCCCGCGCTGGTGGTCCACTCCACCGTCCAGGACACCGTGGCGGCGACCGGGAAGCGGCTGTCAGGCTGGTTGCGGGACGTGCGGGTGTAGGCGTGGCCGCAGTCGGGCGAGGGCTTCTGGGAGTCGTGGCGCGCGGGGTCGAACACGGTCCCGGGCCCGTCGCAGTAGAGCACCGTTCCGTCGCCCATGTCCCAGCGGAGCTGCTGCGGCACGGCGGTCACGGTGACCGAGCCCGCGGAGACGGAGGCGGTCGCGCTGACCGGTTCCCAGTCGGCTCCGTCCACCCACAGCCATACCGGGAAGTGCACGACCGTGTCCTCGGCAGGCGAGGAGGCCAGGGCGGGCGAGGGCAGACTCATGGAGGCCCGCGCCTGCTCGGCGGCTTCGCGCGGGCTGACGGTTTCCCCGCCGCCCGGGCCGGACCTGGTCGAGGCGACGCAGGTCCAGCCCGGTTCCGCCTGGTCCATCTCCACGCACGGGTCCTCGGCGGAGAGCACGGCGGTTCCGCCGCTGTCGGGTCGGGGTGCGCCGCCTGAGGAGCCACCACTGTGCTGCCCGGATTCGGCGAAGGCGGAGCAACCGCCCTCTCCGCAGATCGCAGTGCCCCTGAAATCCGGATCGCCCTGCGGCAGAACCGTTGGAGACATGGCTGCCATGCCGAGAGCGATGACGCCGAAAGCGGACTTCGCGATCAGCACGAGTCATCCCCCCACAGCTGCATCTCGACGACCCGCCAGGCGAAGACGTCCCGGTTCACCCTGGCGTCCACACGCACGTCGTCAAACCTCGGTTCGGGTTCCCCGACGACCTTCCAGTCACCGGCTCCCTGGCAGTCCCTGATCACGATCGACCTCGGTTCACCGTCAGGCTCCGCGGAGACCACTTCAGGAGTCGGAACCGGCTCGCCTTCCATGCCTTCACCAGCGTCAGCGACTCCCTGAACGCCTCGCTGTGCAAGTTCGAGCGCCTGGTCGACGGCGTACTTCTCCAGGTCCGGATGGTCCGGGTCCATTTCCGCCGAAGCGAGAACGATCGCGTCCCAGAACCGCAGGTAGGTGTCGACGGCCTCTTCTTCCGGGGACTTCTCCGGAGCTTCCGTTTCGGACGGAATGGCTGAGGATTGAACGACCGGTTCGACTGCCTCGTCCGCTTGAGCGGTACACCCTGTCAGGAGCAACGCGCCTGACAGGGACAGCAGGAATCCACGCACCACAGAGGGCTCCCTGGAGTGATTTTCTTGTCACTCTCCGTGACAGAGATGAAGGTAGCCCCTCGTCTGGCCTGCGCACAAGTGGTTACGGACGACCCTTCGGAGAAAAACTGTCGGTAAGCTCACGCCTCTTCGATGTCCAACTCGCCTACCTGCGGAAACACTCTCCGGTCGGCCAGCATCACCAGTAAAACGGCTTCCAGACATGACGGTGGACGGCGCCCGGGACAGGCGCCGCCCACGACGTTCCAGGTTCAGAGCCTGGTCAGCTGTTCATCACGAACCCCGGAAGCCCGAGGGGGCGTTCGTCGGGTGGCACCGGGAAGGTCGCCCAGACTCCGAGGCCCAAACGGGCGCTGCCAGGTCCCACCGGGTAGTGACCCCATGCCTGGGCGAGGGAGCCGACGAGCATCAGGCCGCGCTGCCCCTCGGCCCACGACCACTCGTCGTCCGACCGGTCGTCCGGGATTCGGGGAAGGCCGGTGCCGCCTCCTTCGTCCACCACGGCCAGCCACAGCGTGCGTTCGTCCAGGAGGGCGAGGGCCCGCAGGAACTCCCGGCCCTCGGGTGCGTACTTGACGGCGTTGGCGGCCAGTTCGGCCGCGCACAGCAGCACGGTGTCCACCAGGTCGGGATCGAACCCTGCGAGATCGGCGCGCAGGTCGGCGCGGACCTGACGGGCCTGGGCCAGGTCCGAGCGGTAGGCACGATGCTCCCACCAGGTCGATGCCCGCCGGGGCGGGGACGGCATCGGTTCCGGAGCCGGGGCAGGAGTGAGGGTCGTCGTCATGGTGCTCACCCGACCCTGTCGAGGTAGACGCGGATGACGGCGGCCAGGTCCGCGAAGTCGTCGGACTGCTCCTTCACGGGTTCGGCCAGCAGGTCACCGACCGGGACTCGTGGCAGCGGCGGCATGTAGGGGCGGACCAGCGTGCCAGCGTCGGGATCGAGCGTGGAGGGAGCAGCCTCGTTTCCGGAACGAGGGCGGGGTGCCTGTGTGTGGCGGACGCTCTGCCCATGTGGGGAGTTCTGGGCCGTCCTCGTGCGCCGCACCTGGTCACCGGTAAGGCCCGTCAGCTCCTGGACAGGGTGTCGCTCAGCGGGTACGAGCGCGGGCGGCAGTTCTCGGCGGCGGGGCGACGGCGTGATCGCAGTCCGCTCCGGCCCGGGGCGTCGGTGGTGTTGGGGGACGAACACGTAGGCCAGGGCGATGGCCAACATGGTCGCAGTCAGCGCCCATACACGCCCGGCCAGACTCTGGCGGGGCCTGCGGTGCCTGCCGATAGGGTGTTCCACGGTCTTCCTCCTGGTCAGGTCAGGTGGTTGATCGCGCCCCGGTCCGGTGGTCCTAAGCACCGGTCGGGGCACCTTGTTTTCTGTTGTGTGCGCGGGTGTCATTGGCCCCGGGCAGGGCTGCGCTTCCCGCTCACGGTCGAAGGGATCGAAGTTCGCGCTCGGTGGCGCGGATGACCGCGTCCAGCAGCTGCGGTGTGGCCGCGCTCAGCGGCGGAACACGATGCGGGCCGAGGTGGAAGGCGAAGAAGCGGCGCGAAGCCGGTCCCCACAGCACCCACCACCAGCGTTGGTGGAGTTGTTCCAGCAGGCGGGCGGCCTCGTACTGGGCGGCGTCCTGGCTTCGGTCCCACGCCATTCCGGGCTGCTCAGGCCGCGACGGCGTCGTCGGGCTCAGGGACGGGCGCGTAGGGGTCGATGTGCGCCCACACCGTCAGAGGCGTACCGGGCTCGCCGTTCCAGCCCCACTCCACGGACAGACGGTCCACGAGGCGAAGACCCCGTCCGCACACCGCCAGAGTGTCGACCTCCGATGACAGGCACGGAAGGCAGACGGTCTGTCCCGGGCGCGGTCCGTCGTCGGTGACCGCCAGGTGGATGAGACGGTCGGGAAGATGCCGCATCTGGATCTTCACCCGGCCACCAGGGGCGCCGGAGGCGGTGTGCGTCCAGGCGTTGGTGACCAGTTCACTGACCACCAGCACCAAGGGAAAGGCCAGGTGCGCCTGAACCCGCGCGCCCCGCTGACACCAGCTACGGATCTGCGGCGCCTGGGTCACCTCCGCCCCAAAGAACGCCGTGCGAACCCCAGTGCCGCCCCTCCCTCGACGCGGCAGTCCACCCCCGTTCGGTTCTCCCTCCACCGCCCGCCTCGGCCGCGGTACGCCAAAACCATCCATCGTGCTTCCTCCAAGTGTCAGAAGTGCATGGGGTGAGCGGAGAGAGACGCTGACGAGAGCACGCGGCGTCCCCACAGGTGGAGGCTCCTATGCCGCTGTCCAGCGATGTGTAGGCTCAATGCAACACAAGCTAAATGAGGCCGCCTCATTTGACAAGGGCAGCGTCTAATATCTGCATCAAAGTCGCAATAGTTCACTTCAGACCTGGAAGACTGTCAGCCAGGTGTCAGCAGTCACAGCAGAGGAGAAACCCATGGCAACCGGCGTGCCTGTCCGACGGCGTTACCTGGCCATCCAACTTCGACGCCTGCGCAACACGGCGAAGCTGACACAGGACGAGGTCTGGAAGAACCTGGGCTGGAGTCGCGCCAAGATCCAACGCCTGGAAGCTGGCAGCTTCCAGCGCCTGAAGGCGGGAGACATCATGGCGCTGTGCCAGCTCTACAGCGCGCCGAGCGATGTCGCGGAGGAGCTCATCCAGATCGCACGGGATTCGCGGACCCACAAACCCTGGTGGCTCCAGTACGAGGACGTCCTCCCCGGTGCCTTCGTCGGTCTGGAAGCGGAGGCCACGATGATCCAGGAGTTCAACATCGGCCTGGTGCCCGGCCTACTACAGACCCCCGCCTACATCTCCGCGCTGTTGGCCTCCTCCGTCGGAAACACCAACGACCAGGCCGAGCAGAGGTTGAAGAGCAGGCTCGAACGACAGCACAACATCCTGGAACGCCAGGAGCCTCCATTGATCTTCGTCGTCATCGACGAAGCTGCCCTCCGGCGTCAGATCGGCGGACCCGAGGTGATGCGTGAACAGACACGCCACCTGCTGGACGTCGGCCAGCGCCCCAACGTGGAGATCCAGGTGCTCCCTTTCTCCTCCGGGGCACATGCCGCGGGCGGCCTTCCCTTCACCATCCTGAGCTTCAGCGATGGCAACAACGCGGACAGCGTGGTCTTCCTCGAATCACGCGGTGACGGTTTCTACCTGGAATCCGAGGCCGAGATCAACCGCCATAGGCTGGTGTTCAGCCGTACCCAGGGCAGCGCGCTCTCCGTTCCGGACTCCACCGCCTTTCTGGAACACTTGAGCGCATGAAGCGCGAACCGGAGACGAGGTCCCGCATGGACATGAACACCGCACGGTGGCGCAAGTCCAGCCACAGCAACCCTGACGGCCCCCAGTGCGTCGAGGTCGCGGACCTTCCCGGTGCAACGGCTGTGCGCGACACCCAGAACCGCGAGCTCGGCCACCTCGCCTTCACCACCCCCGAGTGGTTCGGGCTCCTCAACACCCTCAAGGCGCTGAAGTGAGTCGTCCTTCCCAGGAAGACCAGGTTCTGCCTACGGCATGGGTGAAGTCGAGCCTCAGCACCAACCCTCAAGGGTGTGTCCAGGTCAGAGTCCCGTATGTGGGCGTGATCGAGGTCGGTGACACCAAGAACCCCGCCGGGCCCACGTTCACCGTCCCCCACGCCGATTGGGAGCACTTCCTCGACCAGGTTGCGACAGGAGGAACCACTTTCAGACGCCTGCGTGCCGCGTTCCTCCCCGATGGCGGCTTCACCCTCACCGACACCGCCATCCCCGACTCCCCCACCCTGACCTACACCAAGGCCGAATGGGACGCCTTCCACGCGGGCGCCCTGGCCGGCGAACTGAGGGGCGAGCACCCACGCGGCGTCCTCGTCTCCGCGTAGAGAACCCTGCCTTCGCCAAAGAGGCGAATACGTGCTTCAGCCCTGTGGCGCCAAGGCTTCACGCTAGGCTCTGGGCCGTGACTGACACCTCGATCCGCACCAGGTTCGCTCCCTCCCCGACCGGCATGTTCCACGTGGGCAACGCCCGGTCCCTGCTGCTGAACTGGGTGGTCGCACGACAATCCGGCGGCACCATGGTGCTGCGGATCGAGGACACCGACGCCGCCCGCTCCCGCCCCGAGTGGACCGAGGGCATCCTGGCCGCCATGGCCTGGCTGGGCGTAGACGCCACCCAGTACGAGGGCCCCTACTCCCAGACCGACTACGCCGACCAGCACACCGAGGCCGCCCAGCGCCTGCGCAAGGAGGGCCTGGCCTACTACTGCGACTGCACCCGCGAGCAGGTCCAGGCCCGGCGCGACAATCCCAACCTGGGCTATGACGGGTTCTGCCGGAACCGCGGCCTGGAGGCCGGGCCGGGCCGAGCGCTGCGCTTCCGGATTCCCGAGGGCGGGCCCACGGTTGTGGAGGACCAGATTCGGGGTCGGGTGGAGTTCCCGCACGAGGCCCTGGAGGACTTCGTCATCGCCCGCGCCGACGGCACAGCCCTGTTCGTGCTGGCCAACGTGGTCGATGACGTCGAGATGGGCATCACCCACGTCATCCGGGGCGAGGAGCACCTGTCCAACACTCCCAAGCAGCAGTTGCTGTGGGAAGCGCTCGGGCACACTCCGCCGGTGTGGGCGCACGCCCCGGTGTTGGTCAACGAGAAGCGCCAGAAGCTGTCCAAGCGCCGGGACAAGGTCGCCATGGAGTCCTACCAGGCCGAGGGCTTCCTCCCTGAGGCCATGGTCAACTACCTGATGCTGCTGGGGTGGGCGCCGGGTGAGGACCGCGAGATCATGCCCATCGAGGAGATGATTCCGCTCTTCGCGCTGTCGGATGTGAACTCCTCGCCCGCCTTCTTCGACGAGAAGAAGCTGCGCGCCTTCAACGGCGACTACATCCGCGCCCTGGACGTGGACGAGTTCGTCAAGCGCTGCTCCCCCTACCTGGAGGGTGAGGACGTGCCGTGGCGGCGTGAGGACTTCGACCCGGGTGTCTTCGCCACGATCGCCCCGCTGGCGCAGAGCCGGGTGGCGGTGCTCAGCGAGATCGTGCCGAACGTGGACTTCCTGTTCCTGGACATGCCCGTCTTCGATGACAAGAGCTGGACCAAGGTCATGAAGCCCGGCATCGGCGCGGAGATGCTCACCGCCTCGATCGCCGCCTTCTCCGACGAGTCCCTGACCTGGGACGCCGAGTCCTTGAAGGGAGCCCTTGAGCAAGCCGGGGCCGCCCAAGGGCTCAAGCTCGGCAAGGCTCAGGCGCCGGTGCGGGTCGCGGTCACCGGCCGCACGGTCGGACTCCCCTTGTTCGAGTCGCTGGAACTGCTGGGCCGCGAGCGCACACTGGAGCGGCTGCGCGCGGCGCTGGAGCGGCTCAACGCCTGACGGGCCGAGGCCAGCCGCAGGGGCGCCAGATGCGGAGGGAAGACCTCCAGCAGTTTTGACGCCCGGGGCCCGTCCCGCTGACCGGTGAGCACCCAGCGCACCGGATGCGGGGGCGGGCCCTGCGCCATGTCACGTGACCATGCCTCCAGCCACCACCACGCCTCCTCCGCCTGCTCGGGAGACGGTTCATGTTCGATCTCGATGTCGGTGAGTGCCCGGCACAGCCGGACCTGTTGAGACAGCGGACGCGGGTAACACCGGCTAATCCATGTGGTGACGCGCGGGGGCACCCCCGGACAGCGGTCACCCAGTTCCTGTTTGGCCACCTCTGGAGCGAGGGTGACGGACTGATGTTGCTTCGGTTCGGTGGATAGGTGTCCGCTATCGGATACTTTGTCACCGAACGAGGAGATTGAAGTGCCCGGCAGACCGCACACATGCCTTGAGCTGACACGAGCGGTCCGGCCAGAACACCTCATCACTTCGGCAGAGCAATACCGAACGCGTCTCCATGGGTACCGTCGTCGAGCCCCAGGTCCGCCTGTGAGTAAGCGGTGGCGGAAACCAGAGAACCACGTTCCATGTTAAGCAAAGTCACCGTCCCAGCAGCGTTGCCAGGGGCGCCAATGAGCGGTTCGGCACGTCCGTTGCCATTCGTGTCGAGCGCACCGACGGTCCAGCCGAAGTGGTCGTCCTTGGCAATCACGCCAGGAACTCCGTCAACGTCCTGGTCGATCCAGACAGTGTCCGAGGTGGAGATGCCTCCGTCAGGATTGCTGAACAGGACCGTGGCCGCCCCCGCACCCGGGTATCCGGCCAGGGCCTCGCTGCGCATACCCACGACCAGGTCGTCGATCCCGTCACCGTCCACGTCGCCCGCGGCCAGCGATGCGGCGAAGTAATCCTCCGGCTCTGGCCCTCCAGCGACACCAGGGGTGTCCTGGTCGGCCAGTTCCACATCTTCGTGGGAGAGACCCTCGGAGTTGGAGTAAAGGATCGCCAACCGGCCAGCGGCGCCGTCCTCTCCGACCTTCTGATCGGAGACCCCGATGGCAACATCGACGTAGGAGTCGTCGTTGAAGCGTCCAAGAGCCAGGGCGGTTCCGGAAAACTCCCCAATACCGTCGATGTAGGCGGAGTCGATGTAACTGCTGCCAGTCGGTGTGTCCGTGAAAGGACCGAACATCACGTGGACGGATCCCCGATCGGAACTGGCGGGAATCTGTTCGCCTATAGTCGTGGCTACCAGATCATCCTTGCCATCGCCGTTGATATCGCCGATGGCGAGCTGCTCGCCGAAACGGTCTCCTGATTCTGGCCGGCCGGGTACGTTGGGCGTGAGCTGATCGATCCAGAGCGCCGATCCACTGTCCAGCCCGGAACCGGATCCGAAGACGATCCTCACAGTTCCCGCGTTCGGCACGTCATCGGCTTGGTCCAGCGGTTGCCCGACCGCGAGATCGTCGTATCCGTCCCCGTTGAGGTCACCAACGGCCAGGGAGTAGCCGAAGATCTCATCCCACCCGGTGGCCCCGGGAACACTAGTGATGTCCTCGTGGATAGCGTGGCTCCGGGTGTTGACGAGCCCGCCCTCACTCCCGTAATGGATGGTGACATAACCAGCCCCCTGGGTGTCACCTATCGCTTCGAACGAGCTGGACACGGCCAGGTCAGCGTAGCCGTCGGCGTCGAAGTCACCGCTCGTCAGAGCCTGACCGAAGTTGTCATCCTGCTCTGGTCCACCCGGGACGCTTTCTGAACTCTGGTTGAGCAGGTAACCGGAACTACTGAGGCCGGAAACCATCCCATTGGTGATGGCGACCGAGCCAGCGGCGCTGTGGCCGCTGATGGTGTCTCCAGGAAGCCCGGCGGCCAGGTCAGGGTAACCATCGCCATTGAAGTCATAAGGAGTGGCGCGGTTATCGTCCGCGGCGGTGAGAGTCAGGTAGCTCACGCCAGCGCCGAAGACCAGCAGCCCCACTGAGGCCGCCATCCACTTCCCGGAGGGAGACCACGGGGAGCGCTCGCGTTTCATAACTTCCCTTCGACTGCAACGGGTGAACGGCGGCACATTAGCGGCTCTTCGTCTCAGGGTGATTACGACACTCTATGTACCCATGTGAACACATAAGAGAAGTTGACGAAGTTATGGTCCTGTTGCCCTTACTTAATACTTCCTGTTCTACAGTGTCCAAGTTCTGATGAACCGGCTGGGCATGCTGCCATGCCCAGCCGGTTCGTTGCTGTTAGGCCTGGGAGCGAAGGAACTGCGTGTACACGTCTCACCGTGACGGAACCTTGAGAAGGATCTGCACTCGGTCGCTGATCGGTGTTGTTGTACTCGCCCTGATCGCCGCTTTGCTGGCGTATCCAGCTCTGAACGAAGCCGCGCTCGCGGCACCGGCGCCTGCCTCGGCTGACGGTCCTGAGCAGCGCGGTGGCAGCGCGGCCGGGCGTGACCACGAAGTGGCGTCGGAACACACGGACGTCAACGGTGGTAACGATCTGGCCGCCCAAGATCTCGAAGCTGACGACGATGCCCTGCCACTCGCGGGCAGCGCGGATCCGTTCGTTCCGGTGGAGCCGGAGGCCGAGCCGGTCGAGGTCTCACCGCAGACCGTCGACACCGCTGGTCCGGACGAAACCGGCTTCGATCCGGAGCTCAGCGAGGAGCTGGTCTCCAAGCGAACCCGTTTCACCAAGGACTTCCTCAACCCGGACGGCACCGTCACCACCCGCGTCTACACCGAGCCGGTCCACTTCCAGGATGCGGACGGGACATGGCAGGAGATCGACACGACTCTGGTTCCGGCTGACCAGGCCGTGGGCTCACAGTCGGCAGGCAGCCGTGCACCGTCTCATGTCGCCATGGCCGCCGAGGAAACCGAGCTCACCATCTCCACTGACGGGAGCTCACCCGAGCTAGTCACACTCGGTACCGAAAAGGGTGGCGAACAGCATGTCACCTTCGGCCTGGAACAGGCTTCCAACGTCTCCGGCCAGGTACGGGATGACACCGTCCGCTATGAGGACGTACGGCCCGACGCGGACCTGACACTGCAAGCGGGACCCGGGATGGTCAAGGAGACGATCATCCTCAACTCGCCGGACGCTTCCCGGGAGTGGTCCTTCGAACTGCAATTCAACGACCTGACCCCGGAATTGGACGACCAGGGCGCCGTGGTCTTCCGGGACGCAGAAGGACAGGTGCAGGCAGTCGTCCCGACCGGCTGGATGGAGGACTCCTCCACAGACCCGGCGACGGGTGGCCCCGCCATCTCCGGCGACGTCCACTACCGTCTGGACCAGCGCGACGGCTCGTGGTTCCTGACCCTGGAGCTTGACGACACCTGGCTCGATGATCCAGAACGCGTCTATCCCGTCCAGGTGGACCCGAGCGTGGTCGAGGTCGACTCAGACGGCGACGCCTTCGTGCAGGACGACTGGCCCACCACCAACTACAGCGGCGACGATGAACTCAAGGTCGGTAGCTACAACGGCGGTGCCAGCAGAGCGATCAGCTATCTGCTGTTCGATGACGTCAGCAGTGAACTGAACAACCGGTACATCCTCAACGCGGACCTGGGCCTGTTCAACCACTGGTCCTCCTCCTGTAGCCCTCGCGAGGTCCGTGTCCACCAGGTTGAGGAGTCATGGTCCTCGGGCACCGTCACCTGGAACAATCGCCCCGGCAGTTCCAGCTCCGCGATCGCCACCGACTCCTTCTCTCACGGTGAGAACTGCGGCGGTTCGGAGTGGGAGACCATCGACCTGGGCAAGAAAGGCGTGGACCTGGTCCAGGGCTGGGTCGACGGTTCCGTCCCCAACCACGGTCTGTCCCTGTGGGCCGACTTCGACGCCAGCACCGACTGGAAGCGCTTCGGCAGCCTACAGTCCGCAAACAGGCCCTACCTCAACATCACCCACAGCGCCTGGGGCGCCCGCTACGAGGTCGACTCCCAGACCCAGCCGCTCACCGGACACCAGGGCGGCGAGGTCACCGTCACCGTCACCAACCTCGGCGACATGACGTGGGAGCCGCAGGGATGGGACGAGTTCCGTCTGGGCACTCGCGTACGTGATGCTGCCAGCGGCGACCTCATGGACGCCGTAGCCTTCACCCGCCTCAACGAGCGCCTCACCCCGGACGACTCAGCGACGCTCGACGCCCGTATCCCTTCCCTTCCTCCAGGCGACTATCTGCTCAACTTCGACATGCAGAGGTTGAGGGACCAGCACTGGTTCTCGTCCGAGAATGTACCGGTCACCACCGTCTCCGTCGCCTCCCAAGACATCGGACCACGCATCAACGACGTCTATCCCAAGCCTGGCGCACAGGTCGGCAGCCTCACCCCGACCCTCTTCGCCAATGCTGAAAGCCTGGACCACTGGCCAGCCGACGCCACCGTGGAGTACTGGTTCGAGGTCTGCTCCGGTACCTCCGAAGAACCCACCGAATGCGTGAACTCCGGCTGGCTGGACAACCGCACCTGGACCGTTCCAGCTGACACCCTGGCCTGGGGCGAACAGTTCATCTGGCGTCTGCAGACCCGTGAGGGAGACACGGAGAGCCCGAGCAGCTCCTACTATCCGTTCGTCACCGCTGTCGAGCAGCCCGCTATCACCTCCCATTTGGGTGGCGGTGGGCTCAGCGGGGCGGGCCGCGAGGTCGACCCGCTGATCGGTAACTACACGACCGTCGACACCGACGCGACCGTCGCCGCGGTGGGTCCCGCGCTGGCCATCAACCGCACCTACAACAGCCGTGACCCCCGCACGGACAACGCCTTCGGAGCGGGATGGAGCACGCGCTTCGACATGCGCGTGGAACCGGACGCCGACGGTACCGGCAACGTTCTCGTCACCTACCCCGGTGGCCGCCAGGTCCGCTTCGGTCACAACCCCGACGGCACCTACGCCCCGCCCTTCGGCAGCTTCGCCACCCTCACCGCCACGGAAGAGGACGGCTGGCAGCTGACCGACAAGAACCAGACCGGATACGTCTTCGACAGTTCCGGCCAGATCATCGAGGTCACCGACTTCCGGGGACGCACCCAGAGCTTCGACTACGCGTCGGACGGCACACTGACCACCGTCACCAGCCCGGGTGGCCGTAGCCTGGACTTCACCTGGCAGGACGGCCACGTCACCGCTGTCACCACCGCTCCTCCGCAGACCGACGCTGACCCGCTGACGTGGACCTACACCTACAACGGTGATCGACTCGTCTCGGTCTGCGGGCCGCAGGACCAGGCCGACGCCTGCACGCGTTACACCCACACCGACGGTTCCCACTACCGCACCGTCGTCCACGACAGCGGACCGGTCGCCTACTGGAGGTTCGGCGAGTCCGACGGGACCACCGACGCGGTCAGCGACCTGCTGCTCGATGATGACCAGCGCACCGGTACGTTTCAGGACGTCCAGCTCGGCGCCACCGGGGCCATCTCTGGCAGCCCGGAAACGGCGGCGACCTTCAACGGCGCCTCGTCCTCCGTGCAGTTGCCGGACTGGCTGGTCACCGACACCCCCTATCTGACGGTGGAACTGTGGTTCCGCACGTCAGACAGCGGTGTGCTCTTCAGCTACCAGGACCACAGCCTGGCGGAGGCGTCCTCCGAGTCGTACACGCCCGCGCTCTACGTCGGTACGGACGGAAAGCTCCGCGGACAGTTCTGGAACGGCGCCGCCGACCCCATCACCTCCGGCGCAGCGGTGAACGACGGCGCCTGGCACCACGCCGCCCTGACCGCCTCCGGTAACATGCAGTCCCTCTACCTGGACGGCGCCGAAGTCGGCAGCCTGAACGGCGAGATCACCCAGCACGACCAGCGCTATGTGTACGCGGGTGCGGGGTACTGGAGGGATTGGCCCGCCACCAGCGGCGATATCTCCCACTTCACCGGTGACATCGACGAGGTCGCCGTCTACGGTCGCCCTCTGGGCGCGCGCACGGTGGCCGAGCACCACGAGGCAGCCGCGGTCGCACAGCAGCTCACCGATGTGACGCTGCCCAGCGGACGCAGCCACGTCCATCTGGACTACGACTCCGTCAACGAGCGCGTCTCCTCCTACACTGACGCGCACGGCGCCACCTACCAGCTCTCGGACCATGTGCTCACCGGACAGCAGGGCACGTTGGCGAGCGACGGCCAGGAGGCGGTCCCGGAGGACCCAACGGTCACGGTGACGATCACGGACCCTCACGAGAGGGAGTCCAGCTACACCTACGACCCGCTCAACGGGCACCGGTTGATCGCGCAGACCGACGTCGCCGGTCACACGGCCACCTTCGCCTACGACACCGGTGGGTTCCTCGCCGCGACCACGGCACCGGACAGCACCGTGACGCGCATGGGACATGACGAGCGCGGCAACAAGGTCTCCCAGACCACGTGCCGTGACGCCGACGATGAGACGTCCTGCTCCACCAGCTACTACGACCACTACCTGAACGCCGACGATCCGCTGGACCCGCGCAACGACCAGCTGATCGCGGAACGCGACGCCCGCTCTGCCGGTCCCGACGACGACACGTACCTGACGGCCTACGGCTACAACGCCTTCGGGGATCGGGTCTCCACCACGACCCCCGCCACACCGGACTTCCCCGAAGGCCGTTCCGCCACCCACATCTTCAGCGACGGCACCGAGACGGCAGTCGACAGGGGTACCGTTCCGGCCGGGCTGCTGCTCACCTCCACCGACAGCCGAGGCGGCGTTACCTCCCGCGAGTACTACGCCACTGGTGACCTGGCCCGGGTGACCGCTCCCAACGGACTAGTCACCGAGTACACCTATGACGCCCTCGGCCGGGAGACGTCGAGCACCGTCATCTCCGACGACCACCCCGACGGCGTCACCACGACCTCCGCCTACGACGGCGCCTCACGGGTGACCGCCATGACCGGCCCGGTCACCACCAACGCCGTCACCGGCGACTCACACCAGGCCTCCACCACCTACACCTACGACGCCGACGGTCGTGTACTGACTGAGACCGTCAGCGACCTGGTCGGCACCGACGAAGCCCGGACCACCACACGGACCTACGACGGTCACGGCCGCCTGAAGTCGGTCACCGACGCTGAGGGGCAGAGCGAGAGCTACACCCACGACGTCTACGGCAACCAGGACACCCGGACGATGCCGGGCGGAGCGACCTTCCGCTACGAGCACACCCCGCGCGGTGATATCGCCGAGGTCATCCTCACCGACTACACCGGCAACCCCTACGACCCGCAGCCCGCGACCGACGTGGTCCTGGACTCCTACGCCTACGACCCCGTGGGGCGCATGGCCGAGCACACCAACGCAATGGGCCGCACCACCCGGTACACCTACCACGACGACGGTCTGCTCGCCCAAAAGGTGCGTGTCGGCTTCCGCGACGCGGACGGCTCCACCCGCGACATCGTTCTGACCGAACGCGCCTACGACACCGCTGGCAACCTGGTGCGGGAGACCACCGGCAACGGCACGGTCACCACCGTCCAAGAGATCGATGTCGCCGGTCGCACCACAGCCGTCGTCCTCGACCCGGACGGGCTCGCCCGCCGTACCTCCTACACCTACGACGCGGGCGGAGCGGTTCTCACCGAAACCCTGACCGGCGCGGGCAGCGACCGCACCGAAACCGTCACCTACGAACGCGACATCACCGGTGCCTGGACCAGCCGCACCATCGAGAACGGCGCGAAGGACCTGACCTCCACCCAAACCCTGGACGAGCGCGGCCTAGTGCGTTCCGCGACCAGCCCCGGAGGCGCGACCACCGAGTACACCTACGACGCCCTCGGCAGGCTCACCACCACCCAGAGTCCAGCCGTCACCGTCGAACAGTGGAACACCGAAGCGGCCACCGCACGGCCCACCACGGTCTTGGGCTACAACACCTTCGGTGAGACCACGCACGAGGAGAACGCGCGCGGCCAGGTCACCTCCACCACCTACGACGGTGTGGGACGTCCGGTCACCACCACGCTCCCGGGTTATACCCCGCCCAACTCCTCCACCGCCCTGACGCCGACCCTCACCAGCACCTACGACAGCACTGGCCGTCTGGCCTCCGAGACTGACGCTCTGGGCGGTGTCACCTCCTACGGTTACGACCAGCTCGGCAACCTCACCAGCATCACCGAGCCTCCGGCCGAGGAAGGCGGAACCGCACCGGTCACCACCTCCACCTACGACCTGCTGGGTGAACAGCTCTCCACGACCGGTCCGACCGGGGCGCGTACCGAGGCCACCTACGACGACCTCGGCCGCCAGATCACCCTGACCGAGATTGAACGCCACCCCACCCCCAGCGCCCACACCACGACTCACGCCTATGACGACGCCGGAAACCTCACCGCCACTACCAGCCCCTCCGGTGTCACCACTTCGACCACCTACAACACAGCGGGGCAGCCGGTCACCCAGACCAATGCGGCCGACCAGACCACGTCCCGTTCCTACGGCCCCACCGGACTGCGGACCGCTGTGACCGACCCGTTGGGCACCATGGTCCGCACCACCTACGACCTGGCAGGGCGAGCCGTCGGCACCGCGGTCCAGGACGCCTCCGGGAGCACGCTGGCAACCACCAGCACCGACTACGACGCCGATTCCCACCCTGTGTCCGTCACCGACCCGCTGGGCCACACCACGACCAGCACCTACGACGCCCGGGGGCGCGTGACGTCCCTGACCGAACCGGTCGACGACACCACGTCCGTCACCACCACCTTCGGCTACGACGCCAGCGGCAACCGCACCCGCCTCACCGACGGACGCAGCAACACCACCTGGTACACCTTCACCTCCCACGGGCTCCCCGAGTCCGTGATCGAACCGGCCACCGACGCCCACCCGGCCCTGGAGGAGCGCACCTGGACCACCGTCTACGACGCGGCCGGACAACCGATCGAGGAGCACCAGCCCGGCGGTGTGGTGCAGAAGCGCACCTTCGACGCTCTGGGCCGTATCACCGAAGTCAGCGGCAGCGGGGCAGAGGCCGACACCAGCACCGATGTCTTCGGCTACGACCTGGCCGGACGTCCCACGACGGTGGGTTCCAACGCCTACACCTACAACGACCGGGGCGAACTCCTCACCGCCGAGGGCCCCTCGGGTAACGCGTCCTTCCTCTACGACGCGGACGGACACCTCACCCAGCGCAGCGACGCGGCGGGCACCACCAGCTTCGCCTACGACACCGCCGGTCGTCTGGCCACCGCCATCGATCCGCTCACCGGACTCACCCACCACTACTCCTATGACGGTGCCAACCGTCTGGACAGCGTCGTCTACGGCGAAGCGGGGGTGGAGCGCTTCTTCGACTACGACGCCCAGGGCCGTCTGGTCACCGACGCCACCAGTTTCTCCGGCCCCGCACCCCTGGTCTCGGTCTCCTACGCCTACGACGACGCTAACCGCCTCACCGGCAAGACCACGACCGGTACCGCCGGAGCGGGCGAGAACGCCTACACCTACGACCAGGCGGGCCGCCTCACCAGCTGGACCGACCCCGAGGGCACTGTCACCGACTACACCTGGGACGCCTCGGGCAACCGCACCTCGGCAGGCGAGGAGAACGCCGCCTACGACGCACGCAACCGCCTGCTCACCGCCGCGGGTACTGACTACACCTGGACCGCGCGCGGAACCCTGGCCCAGACCACGGATTCCGAGGGCACCACCACGGCGTTCACCCACGACGCGCGCGGCCGGATGATCAGCGACGGCGAGGTCATCTACTCCTACGACGCCCTGAACCGCCTCATCCAGCGCGGCGGTGAGGGCATCCGCTACGCCGACCAGACCAACAACCCGGTCTACGCCGCTGGTGAGCTCATCGCCCGCGACATCAACGGTGCCCCCCTCTCCACGGCCGCCGCCGACGGCAGCGGCGCAACTCTCGCCCTCAGTGATGGCCACGGTGACGTCATCGCATCCGTGGACCCGGCCTCTGGAACGGTCAGCGGCTCCCGCGCCTACTCGCCCTTCGGCGAGATCCGCGCGGAGCAGGGAGCCACGGGCACGCTCGGTTACCAGGGTGAGTACACCGATCCGGACACCGGCCGCGTCAACATGCACGCCCGATGGTACGACCCGACCACGGGCGGGTTCTCCTCCCGGGACAGTTGGACCCTCAACCCGTCCCCGTCCATCCAGGCCAACCGGTACACCTACGCCAACGGCACACCCCTGACCGCCATCGACCCCAGCGGACACTGGCCTGACCTTCTGCCCAGCCGCACATACATCGAACAGGGAATCAGGCAACTGGAGGAGTACGCCAACAGGGCGACGAACACTGCACGCAGAGGGCTCGGTGTCGTCTGGCGACTGAGGAGATATTCCAACCCGTTTACTGCTTTTTTTGGCACTCTCCTGGAGCCTGGCCAATTGGCCGATGGCACATGTGGCGGACCTTGCTACCCCAACAGGGGTGTATCCAAGTATTGGGCAGGGCGCAATCAAGGCCCTAAACCCGACTCTCCTTGGGGTAATCCCGATGGAGGTGGATACCCCTGGAATGGTGGAAGCAATAGCAATGGTTACTACGGTGGCGGGACTATGGTCTGGGCGCCCCCACCGCCTCCTCCACCACCGCCGTGGAGGGAGATCCTGGCCGCAGTCCTCGCTACGGAGCACGCCCGCCCAGCTGCCGAGGCCACCACGGACTCCGAGCTTGAGCAGTTCGTCGACGACTCATTCACACAGGTAATCGAGCAACTCCAACTCACCAGCTACCAAGATATCGAGAAACAAGCGAAGCGTTACCAGCTCGATTTCTACAGTGACCTAGCAGTAGAATTCGAAGACACGGTCATCGCGTACAGAAATCGCCCGACTGGATTCCCCAGGAATCCCGACTGCGGCGAGAACTCTCGCGTGGTGATGCAGGGCGTTAACACCCCCCAAAAGAGGGCGATCGGCGTACTGGGGCTGTTCTGTAATGACTATGATTTCAACCAAGGTACTCCTGCAAACAAGAGCATCGACCCTCCAGGATGGCCAGGAACCATGACAAGCAGCGTGCCAAATAACTACCAGCTACCCAACCAACAGTGGGCATACAACAGGGGACACTTGGGGGCAGATCGGTTGGGGTACAGTGGAGATGACCCATTCAACTTGGTGACTCTACACCGAAGCGCCAATGAACACATGAGCACTATCGAAACCAAGGTAGCTAATGCAGTAAGCGCAGGGCAAGTAGTATCAATTCAGGTCATTCCTATCTATGAAGATGGAGTAGAAATTCCCACACATATTTACTATAGGGCACAAGGAAGCGGAGCTTTGAACATCAACGCGTGCATCACCAATGAAGCGAATGCACATTCCGACCCCGGGCACTGGTGCGAAGAAGAGGTGGCCAACGGATCATGGTAGAAAAACTTGACCTCCTCATGGGAAAGATCAAAAATACAGAGACAATGCCAGAGGGCGCAGGAATTACCTTCAGAAAGAATGCTTGGATCGGGCACCTGCCGCTAGATTTTTTGGAGCTATCCGCTAGGCTAGGGCCTGGGTTTATTGTTGATGGTCAATTCATTGTTGCAAACGCCGCAAGGGTTCTCGAAAACAAGGCGTCCCACCAAGAAAGCTTGAGGCGCATCTACGGAGAAGACTCAGTAAGCTTCGAGAGGGGTCGAATCGTTCCCCTAGGCATGGAAAAGGAGGGTACTGACTTCGTCCAATTCTCCAATCTCATATACTGGGGAGGCGACGATAATGGCGCAAGCCTCTTCTGGGATGCCACTGGAATTCCAGACGAATGGTCGGTGGTGGCTACAGACTTTGGCTCACGTTGGTGTCGTTACAAAATGACGTCCGTAGATTACTTGTACAATCTATTTTCGAGAAGCATCGAATGTCCAGTATTCACCCAGGATTCATGGCCAAGGTCCGGCGGGGTGGAACTCAGATCTATTTCACCTTGAAGCCATCACACTCTTTGGCACGCAGCTTAAATTTCTTGATAATAGTAAATTGGCCGCCAATGGGGATCTACTTCCATTCTCCAAATATCCCCAGCAAGGATGAGAAGTAACGCCTGTCGGGAACCGTGCTGGTACACTACAGGCCGCAAGCCGCCCAGCCCATCTTTCCCATTGAGTGAACACTGGTAGAGACTGGCACTCAACGACGAAAAACAGGGAATTGGGCACTGTATGCCGAGCCCACAGCGATCGTCGGCACGCGAACCGAATTCCCGATTAACTGGGAGCGCATTTCGCGAGGTTGCCACGGCGGTGGCGTCTTCCACTGCGGCTCCCTGCTCGGCCATCAGCTTGGCGGTGACGGGGGTGATCTGCGCAATCTCGTTCTCCTCTACGTCAACGTGAACACATCGACCATGAAGGTGTACGAGGAAGCGATCCCTGCCCGCGTGTAGAACGGTGAGACGATCTGCTACCGGGTTGTACCCCACTACACGGGAGACAACTCGGTGCCCATTCCGTCCGGGTGGAGGGCCAGCAGGGCGAGCAGACGGCGCGTGACGCTACGCCTCCTTCACCGATCGTCGCAAGATCGCTCAGGGGCTGCGTCCGGTCTACACGGCCGCGGCCGAGGAGGCGGCTGTGGACCGCTTCGCTGAGTTCAGCGAACAGTGGGGGCCAAGTATCCGGCGATCGTGCGGTTGTGGGAGAACGCCTGGGCGGAGATGGTGCCGTTCCTGGCCTTCGATGTGGAGATCCGGCGGATCATCTGCACCACGAACGCGATCGAGTCGATCAACGCCCGGATCCGGCGGGCGGTCAAGGCGCGGGGGCACTTCCCCAGCGAGCAGGCCGCGCTCAAGTGCGTCTATCTGGCGTTGATGGCTCTGGACTCGACGGGTGCGGGCGCGGTGAAGTGGAGTTCGAGGTGGAAGCGGGCGCTGAACGCATTCGATCTGACTTTCGACAGCCGATTGACCGCGACACGCCACTGACCAGGAAAAATAGTTACACCCTTAACTTGACACACCCCAAGATCGAGCGAGGACAGGCCCCCGTCACGAAGGCCGACCTCAACCTGTTCTTCACCGTCTACAAGGCAAACGAAAACGTACGTCCGGCGCTCTTGGAACTCGGCACGCAGTCACGTCGACCAAGAAGCAACAGTACGACCACCTTCGAGCAGAACCTGCCCGGGAGGAACCTTGAGAAGTACCTGGGGCTCGAAGAGGTAGCCATCGGCATCAAAGACTGGCAGACCCACATTCTTCCCGGGTTGCTTCAGACCTCGGAGTACGCGCGCACCCTGATCAGCGCCAACCCGCTGCTTCTCCCCTATCAGGTTGACCAGCTGGTCAAGTTGCGCATGGACAGACAGCGAGTCCTTCATCGAGAGATGGACCCGCTACAGCTGTGGTCGATAGTGGAAGAACACGCTCTCCGCAGGGTGATCGGGAGCCGAGAGATTCGCGACGCGCAACTCGCCCACCTGCTCACGATGGGCCAGAAACCCAACGTCAACATCCAGGTCGTCCTTGAATCGGTGGGTGCGCATGCCGGGCTGGATGGCCCCTTTGCCATCCTGGACGCAGGAAACCATCTGCCTCCGGTGGTCTACATGGACAGCCGAGGCATGAACACCTACGTCGAGGGTGTGGCGGACCTGGCCGCTTACAAAGCGGCCTACGACCAGATCCAGTCCGTCGCTTTGTCCCCGATACAGTCGGCCGAGGTCATCGGGAAGATCTTGGAGGAGAACCCATGAGATGGACGAAGTCCAGCTACAGCAGCACCGGGGCGAACTGCGTCCAGGTTCGCTCGCCGCGAGACGGTGTGATCGAGATCGGTGACACCAAGAACCCTGGCGGTCCCACGCTCACCGTTCCCCACGCCGACTGGGAGTACTTCCTCGACCAGGTCGTGAGTGGCGGAACCGTCTTCAGACGCCTGCACGCCACGTTCCTCCCCGACGGCGGCTTCACCCTCACCGACACCGGAATCTCCAACTCCCCCGCCCTGACCTACACCAAAGCCGAGTGGGACGCCTTCCACGCGGGCGCTCTGGCCGGTGAACTGAGGGGCGAGCACCCACGCGGCGCCCTCGTCTCCGCGTAAACAATCCTGCCTTGGACAGGCTGGGGCGAGGCTAGTGTCAGGCTCATGAGTATCGACGTTCAAGCCCTGTCGGAGAGTGCCCGCCGCGACGGGATCGGCAAGGTCGTTGTCGGGGCGGTCATCCACCACCTCGGGCAGGTACTGATCCTGAGGCGCAGCACCTCGGATGACTTCCTCCCCGGGATCGAGGAGCTGCCCTCCGGCGGTGTCGACGCGGGCGAAACCCTCTTTGAGGGGCTGGCACGGGAACTCGCCGAGGAGGTGGGACGGGTCCGTGGCCTCGACCTTGACCCAGATTTCGTGTCGGTGTTCGACTACGTATCGGGCAGCGGTCGCCGGGCCCGGCAGTACACCTTCGCCCTGCCCTATGACGGGGCGGAGGTCGTTCTGTCCGACGAGCACACCGCTTACCGCTGGGTGCAGCCAAACCAGCTTGGGGACAGCGATCTCACCGAGGAGTCGAAGCAGACGATCCGGAAATGGTCGAGGTCCACCACGCGGGGCGCCTGACCCCGGTCCACACGACCCCACGTCCGGGGCATCGCCACTTGGGAGAGTCCCATGAGCTTCCGGTAGCAGCGCAGGATCACCGCCAGCTGCCGCGTCTCCAAGGCCTGGCACGCCTCGGGCAGCAGCCAGAGCCAGCGGACGGAGGGCGTGGCGGTCACGTTCGCGGCTGGGCGAACCAGGCGAGAACCGACCGCTTGTACCCCTCCGGCATCGTCAGGTGGGGAATCTCGTCCTCGGTGAACAGACCGGCTTCCTTGTGCTCGCTGGAGACCATAACCGGGGCGTCCGAGTCCACACGGCAGCCGTAGGTGACGATGAAGACGTGCTTGTCGACCTGGGTGATGTGGTACATCCACGAATCGAGGATCTGTGCCACGGTGACCGGCCAGCCCGTCTCCTCCTCGATCTCCCGGGCCAGGCACTCCTCCGGAGTCTCCCCCAGCTCGATCTTGCCTCCGGGAAGCTCCCACTCATCGCGCTCATTACGCAGCAGCAGCACACGCCCGTGACGGACGACGACGCCCTTGACTGAGACGGGAAACGTACGCGGCGCATAGGGAGTGCCGGACATGGGAGGGCTCGCTTTCGACGGCGTACGGACTCGGTTCATCTCCGCGGGCGCGGAACTCGGGCGCTCGCCGGTATCGCGCTGATAGTCATCGGCGGTTCACCTCCGCGTGCGCGGAGCTCGGGCGTATGGCGAAAACCAGCGAGAACCCAGCACGGTTCACCTCCGCGTGCACGGAGCTCGGTCCGCCGGAGAACTCCTCGGCGCTGCGCCCGGCCTGGACCAGGTCCAAGACCTTGCGGCGGAACTCGGTGGGGTATCCACGACGTCCCACGATGCCTCCTTGAGGTCACGTGGTCCCAGAATCCAGAAATCCGACTCCGAAGAACGCAGGACACACCAGAGCCTCCATCACACCCGGCACGAAACAGTTCGACCTCTTCAAAGATCCACTCCCTGTCGTTACGCCCCTGGACGATACGCAGGTCATGGGAACCCGCCAGGTGGCCCCGCAACTTCTTCCATCCTGCCAGCACCATGCTCTGGCGCGGCAGCACCAACCCCAGATGACCCGTGCGGGACAGGGAGCGCAGAGCCCGCTCCAACATGAGCTGCGCCAACTCCAGATGGGTGCCACCGCGCAGTGTGTAGGCCTTTTTGAAGAGGTCCTGGAGGATCTCCCGCTCCTCCCGCTCTTGTTGCTCCCGCCCGGCCTCCATGGGGCGCTCGGCCCGCAACTCCTCGATCTTCTTCTCACGCGCCTTGTCGGTCAGCGCCATCAGACCAGGAGAAACACCAACCCAGTACGAGGCGGCCTCCCACCGGACCTTCTCCCACGGCGGGTTGCCCAGGATCACGTCGAAGCCCCCCTCCGGACGGAGAAAGACCTCGGGGAACTGGTACAGCAAGTGCGTGGCGCGGACCGCGGCGACGGCCTCGCGCGCCTCCTCGCTCTTACCTCGTGAGATGGCCTGCTCCGGGTCCATCGGCAGAGGCACGGCCCCCATCTGGACCGCTACGGCCGCATCGAGCAGCGCCTTGACGTCCTCTGCCTCCTGCAGGGCCTGCGCGTGCGCCTCGCGGGCCGCGTGCACCTCCTGCTTGGTCGCCTCGGCTGTTCTGCCAACCCGGAGCAGTCGGGTCCGCGCTTTCTCTAGTTCCGTCTCGATTTGCTCGGCGAAGAGGCTGGCCTGCCCTGGAGTTCGGTTGGAGTCCAAGACGTCCAGCACCTGGTTGATGGTGGCCATCCCGGTGAGGCTGTTCCCGGCCACCAGGCCGTGATCCAGCGCCGACATGGGCAGACCCGGCACGAAGGTGTGGATCCAGATACCCAGGCGGGCCAGTTCTACCGCCATCGTGTTCAGGTCCAGCCCGTAGATGCAGCGCCGGGCGATTTGCCTACGCAGCAGCATGGACGTCCCGATCTCCACCCGTTCGGCCTGGTCACCCAGGGCTTCACGGGCGATCTGGACGAGCCGCTCCAGCTCCTCGGTCACCGCAGGCAGCCGGTGCTCGGTGAGGAAGGTCGCCAACCGGCGTTCGATCCGGTCGATGGCGGCGACGAGGAAGTGGCCCGAACCCATCGCCAGGTCCGCCACCCGGAAGTCGAAGAACGCCTCGGCGGCTTTCGTCTCCTCGCCCTGGTCGATCAGCGCGCGGAGCCGGTCAAGGTGTTGAGTGAGTGCCGGTTCCAGGGACGTGTCCAACAGGTGCTCTACGGCGAAGGACTTGGTGAAGTAGGAACCGGTGGCCTTGCGTTTGCCGGAGGCGTTGTGGAAGTACACCCGTCCGGCTGGGACCTCGACCTTTTGGCCGGTCTTGGCCGGGACATAGGACTTGTCCTTGGACAGGGACAAGTCGGTGGGAGCGATGCTCAGCGAGGACTCCAGCAGGCCCTCGTAGATCGTGCCGAACTCCCGTACCGACAGGCTGCGGAAATCGACCGGGCCGAACACCCCGTCGTCGGAGGTGTCCACCAACAGTGCCCGCAGCGCCGGGCCGATCTCGGCGTTGGTGAGCTGCATCCGGGCGATCTCCCGGCCAGAGGGGTGCCGCTCGTCGTCGGCGAACAGACCGCCATTGTAGGCAGGGACGTCCCACTCCTCGTTGCCGTCGTTGATGGCGCGCCACACCGACAAAAGGTCATTCCACAGGTCCGTGGCGTTGGCGTCGAACTCCTCACCAGGGGAGTCGACGAACTCCCGTGCCAGGGTCTTCAACGCCTTGCGCGTGTAGCGGGGATTTCCCGGGTAGGGCAGGAGGCCGCGGTCCTCCGCGTAGGCCACGAAGAGGAGCCTGAACAGGATGATGAGGGTGCGGTGGTAGGCCTCCTCGAGCTCCTCCTCGCTCGCAGCCCCCATGTGAGAGGCCACGGCAACGGCGAGCGCGGGTACGGCCTCGGTGTAGATGCGCTCGCGCAGCCGCGCTCCCAGGGCGGCCACATGGTTGGCGGAGGCCTGCAGGATCTCATCGACGCTGCCCCAGGGGGACAGGGCGTCGGCGTGGAAGAGCAGGGGCAGGTAGGTGGCGGAGTCCTCGTCCAGCAAGGCGAGGTCGAGTTCGACGTAGGTCTCAGTCTGGCCCTTGCGTCCCACACCCACCTGGGGCTTGGCCGAGTACAACCGCAGCTGGGTTCCGCGCAGGAGCAGCAGCCAGGGAAGTTCCTGCTGCTGAGCCATGCTCAGCCCGTACAGCACCGGGGACTCGGCGTTCAGGCGTGAGGAGGGCCGGTCGAAGTGCTCACTGTCCTCCACCAGGACCGCCACCGCACGGCGCGGACCGTCCTTCGTGCTGAGGAGGAATCCCGCGGACCGGTAGGAGGAGACATCGTATCCGAGTGCGTTGAGAAGACCTGACCCCCTGTGCGCCACCAGAGACCGGGCCAGAGCCTTCTGCTCCTGCCAGTCGGGGCGCTGGGGCACTCCTACGCGCAGTTCGTGGGAGGCGAACAGACCCGTGTTCGTGAGCCCGGCGATCTGGTTCTCCACCGGGTCCGAGAGCAGCTTCTGGAAAAAGCGCTCCCCCTCGAGGACAGTGGGCGAGTCGAAGGCGGCGATGCCCACCCGTTCGACCTGCTCCACGTCAAGGTCGAACACGACGTCGGCGTCCTCGCGCAGGCCGCAGACCGCGGCCCGGTTGCCGTGGGCGGACTCGTACTGGACTACGAGGGCCACGGGTGCCGCTCTCTTGCCCCAACGAGCCCTCCACAGCCGTCGCAGGTCCTCGGCTTTGGGCCTGGCCTGGCTGTGGGCGACGACGACCTCGAGTGCGTCGGGCAGGTCCCCGACCAGCACGGTGTCGACATGCAGCGCTTTGGGGAGGTCCGAGGGTGCTTCCCAGGGGATGTCCGTCGCGTTCGCGTTGTCCAGCAAGTCATCCACAGAGGCACCTCTAGCTCTCGTCCCGGTCCAGCCCAATCTTGCCGTACGAGGGTGCTTCTGTGCATGGCGTGAACCTCTTGAAGCACTGGCCCCTTCCGGGCGAGTACAGGTAGCCGGGCACCGCTCACGTGGTGAGTATCCGTCTTGTCCCCATCGGCATCCCCGTTGACATGCGGCGTTGCTACGACGGTATGACGCCACCCTGAGCTGGGCTCGTGCTACAACTTCGCGAAAGAGGATGAAAAAAATCAGTATCGAGGTATAATACTATAGTTGCTTCTTTTCTATTGGCGATATTTGAGATCCTGGAGGCGATCATGGGGCTGGCCAAGAGGCACATGGAAGAAATAATGGGTCAGGGATGGCAGCCAACTCCTGACGTTTGGGTTTGCGGGAATTGCGTGGGCGAAGAATTTCTTTCCCACAAGATTGAAAGTGTGTCAGATTCAAATGCCGCCTGTAGTTTCTGTGGAAGGAATCCTGCGGCCGAGCTCGATTTTCTGGTAGAAGCGTTCATGCAGGGCGTTTCTATTCGGTACAAAGATGCGGAAGGAGAGCTTTTTTGGGATAGAGAGGAAGGCGAGTATGTAGGCCGAACCCTAGATACGCCGGAGTTGGTTGATGAGTATCACCATATATTTAAGAATGAGGAGCTTCACAATGCAGTCTGCAATGCAATTCTTGACAAAACATGGTCAGATTCTTATTACCTACATCTTTCTTTAAATGAGGAGCTTAAAGCGGGATGGGAAAGATTCTGTGAGGCAGTAAAGCACGAGGGGCGTTACGTCTTCTGGCTCCGGAGAGACTGGCAGGAAGAAGAGCGCGGACCAAACGGAGTACCCCCTGCTAAGATGCTGCATGCATTGGGCGAGTTTATAAACCTTCACTGTCTATATCATGATTTCGATGAAGGGGAAGAATTTTGGAGGGCCAGAACTCACTCTGACGAGGAAATATCGTGGTCGGCGAAAGAGATTGGAACAATCAAACACACGAACTCTAAACAAGCAAACAGAATGAGCCCAGCAGGCGTTCCCATGTTCTACGGTGCCGAAGACAAGGAGACAGCTTTAAGGGAAAGCTTGGTGAGAACCTCAGACTCATACGTGACAGCAGGGAAGTTCAAACTGCTTCAGTCAGCAAAAGTGGTCGATCTATCCAAAAGGAGACTGCCCAAAATTCCTTCGGAATTTGACATCGACAAGTCAATTGAGCGAGACGGAATTGTTTTCTTACACGACTTCGTGAACCAGCTAACGGAACCCGCTCGTGATACTTATGAGCAAATTGACTACGTGCCGACGCAAATTCTTGTTGAGTATATTTTGAGGGTGCACGGGCAGGATACTGGCGGATGTGACGGACTTCGGTACACTTCTGCTGTGACAGGAAGGGAGTGTGTCGTACTAGATGTGCCGAACGAAAGATGCATCGACTCCAAAAGGGATGTCGGCAGGTCAGGGCTTTTTCTTAAACTAGAGAAAGATTCATTGGAGCTCTTTAGGATCGAGCGGACCTACAAAAAAGTTCCTCCTAAGGAGATTGACGCAGATAGCGACCCTTTCTCATAAGAACCCCGCTTATATATTTAGAACTAAGATCGCATGGCACTAAATTAGGAGCCACATGGAAGCGCTCTTCCTGGCAATTATTGGAATCGTAGGAACTCTTGCTTCTGCTTTGCTGACCCAATGGAGCGCGGGGAAAAATAAGATACGCGAGATCGAACTCGCGGACGAGCAAAAAGCGAGAGAACTCGAGCGGAGCGACCGGCAAAATGCTATCAACTATCGCCGCGCTTGCTACATCGAGCTAAACGCCACAGCAAGAATTTACCAGACGGAATTGACTAATTACTTCCATTCATTAAAGTCTGGCGTCGGCGTGGCTGACCAGCGAACTCGCATGGAGGACTCACGGCGAGACTACAGAGTCCGCTATGCGGAGGCACAGATGACCCTGCCAGATGCTGTTTTAGCTGCAGCAAGTTCAGTCGACAAAAATTTTGCTGGATTCTACGGAGCCCTAATGAGATTTAACCCGCCCGCTCCTCAAGGGGCGGAAAATGAGGAAAGTATTGAGAATGCAAGAAAGGATTCCTGGGACCTTCTCAGGCAGATGAGGGATATCATGCGCGGAGATTTGGGAATTTAATCCCAAATATGATATTTTTTTGAAATCGATTCAAGATCGAGGTGGATGATTTACATCACCGCGACCGCGAAAACAGGACACGGTCCTGAAAGCCAAGAATGAGTGAGTCCACCTCGAGTCACCAGCGGACTTGATCCGTGCCTCGCCGGGTCGATGAAATCCTCGGTGGTTGCTCGGCTGTTCTGGGACACGGTGGTACGGGGTGGTCTCCGGTGGCATGCGGTGGGATGCCGCTGCCCGGATGGGTCGGAACGAACCCCTACATACTGGGACGTGCCACCCGCGTACACACGGACTGTTAATCCGTGGGTTCAGGACTGACTGAGGGGCTCTGCTGTTTCCGGACTCCCCCGTATCGCGCCCCCTGTACAGCCCGTGCGAGGGAATGTGGCAAAACCACCTCGAAGGTCGCTCCCAGATGGTTCGATACCCGGGTACGCGGTTCCGGTCCGAAGTGGTGAGGGAAAACCGTGGTCGACACGAGGGAGCAACCTCCGGATCCCGATCCGGTCGCGCGGCCCTGGGCGAAGCACACGAAGCACGGACAGCACGCCTTGGTCTGCCACGCGATCGACACCATGGAGGTCGCCTACCTCCTCTACCCGATCATCCTCGGACCCCGCGTACGCCGAGAACTCGACCAGGCCTTCCAGCCGCTGGGACAGGACCGGGACTGGGTGGCACTCCTGTGCGGCCTGCACGACCTCGGCAAGTTCACCCCCGCCTTCCAGCCGCTGGTCATCGAAGTCGCCAGGAAGCGGTTCCCGGAAGAAGACCACGAGATCCTGAACCGCAACGCGCCCACCAAGGCGGGGCGCAGGTGGGACACCAAACACGGACTCGGCACCGCCGTGCACCTACAGGACATGCTCAAGGCGGCCGGGGCCCCACACGACACCGCCCAGCTGATCGGGCACATGCTCGGCGGACACCACGGGTGGTTCCCCGAACCAGGAGTGATCCGGAGCGTCAGGAAGAAGGACGATCTCGGTGACCGGAGCTGGGCGCTGAGGCGTTCGGAGCTGGTCAGGAGGGTCGCGTCCCTGCGCGGGCTCGACTTCGAGACGCCCGGCTGGAGCCGGGTGGAGATGCCCTCCCTCGCCCTGTTGGGACTGGCCGGACTGACCACCATCTCTGACTGGGTCGCCTCCGACACCTCCCGGTTCGAGTACGAACCCTGGCCGGAGGATCTCCACGCCTACCGCGACCATGCCCGCGAGCAGGCCGAGAAGACACTGGAGAACACCGGGTGGGCGGCATGGCAGCCTCCTGAGCGCACCGGCTACCGGGACCTGTTCGACGAGGCTCCTCGGCCCCTCCAGCAGGCAGTGGAAAAAGTGTTGGACCAGTGCACGGAACCGGGCGTCCTCGTGGTCGAGGCACCGACCGGCGAGGGCAAGACCCGGGCCGGTCTCCAGGCCGCCACCGACCTGGCGCGCCGTCTCGGTCTGGGCGGGCTCTACCTGGCGACACCCACCAAGGCCCTGAGCAGGCAGGCCGCGGACGACGTCCGCGAACTCATGCGGGTGACGAACTCGCCCCTGGAGGTCAACCTGGTCTACTCGGGCGCGGCCGCGGAGCTGCGCGCCGGACGGCAGGAGGCCCAGATCCGCCCCACTGCGGTGGGCGAGCACGAGCGCTCCGAGGACGAGGACGGACAGGACTCACTGGAGTGGTTCACACGTAAGCGGGGACTCGCCTTCCCGATCGGAGTGGGCACCATCGACCAGCTGGTCAAGTCGGTGATCCGGACCGGCCACAACTACCTCGGTATGACCAGTGTCAGCAACAAGGTCGTGATCGTGGACGAGGCCCACGCCTACGACTTCTACACCGGCCTGTTGGTGGACCAGCTCATGTGGTTCTGCGGTCGGATGGGCGTACCGGTGGTACTGATGTCGGCCACGCTACCGGCGAACCGGCGCGAGGAGCTGGTCGAGTTCTGGCACGCGGGCGCCGGGGGTAGAAGACCCGATCTGGAGCGCGCCCGCGTGGTCGAGCCGGGCTCGTGGCAGGTCATGTGGTCGGGTGCCACCCGGAACGCGGAAACGTTCGAGCTCTCCAAAGAGACGAGAAGCCGGGGCGAGGTCCGGGTCAGGCACGTGGACGACTCCCCCGCCGCCATCGCCGCGCGGGTGGTCGAGGGGGTAGGCGCCGCGGGCACGGCGATCGTCGTGCTCGACACCCTGAAGCGGGCCCAGGACGTGCACGACCGGATCGCGGACCTACTGACGGGCACGAGCCGCAGTCCGAAGCTGGTCCTGTTCACCGGGCAGTCCCAGGGAGCCGAGCGCACTGAGGTCGAGCGCACGGTACGGACGTTGTTGGGCAAGGACTCCCCGCCAGACCGGCACGCCATCGTCGTGGGAACGCAGGTGCTGGAACACGGCTTGGACATCGACGCGGACCTGATGGTGTCCGACCTGTGCCCCATCGACCTGCTGTTCCAACGTGCGGGACGCCTCCACCGGCACCGCAGGGAAAGCCGTCCGCCGGGACTGGAGACCCCCACCCTCCTGATCGCCGACACCGATCCGGCGAAGCGTGAGGCCAGGCCCCCGAGCGCTCGGACCTCCCTGGTGTTCGCCCCGGGGGTGTCGAAGATCTACCTGCCCTGGGTGCTCGGCCGCACGCGCGTGGTCCTGCGGGACGTCCTGTCCCGGGGAAGCTGGGACCCCCTCGACGAGATCGGCAAGCAGGTGCACCGGGTCTACGTAGAGGACACACCGCTCACGGAGCCGGGGTGGGAGAAGGCCTGGGAGAGCGCGGAGCGCGGATACGAGCGCAGGCGGCGCTGGCTGCGGTTCCAGGCGTCGGAGGTGATGGCCTCGCTGGTCACCACTCCGCGGAGTCTGCTCCGGTTGACCAGGCGTTCCGTGCCCGGAGGACAGACACGCCCCCGCGACGGCAGGGAGAGGGACGCGAAGTGACCGACGACCAGTGGCAGACCGACGAGGACGAGCACGAGCCCCGGGACACGTGGTTCGTCGTGCTGCACAGGGAAGGGTCGGGTCCACCGCGCACGCGGAGCGGGACACCCGTGGACCTGGACAGCGGGGAGTTTCCCGCCGGCCTTGTCGCCCGGCTCCTCGACGAGGACGTCATCGTGCTCTCCGCGCCGGTGGACCTGGCGTCCGAAGCTCTCGACCTGATCAGATCGCGGACGTCCGTTCCGCCCGCGTTCCAACGCTCGGGCTGGTTGCGTGACCATCGCGTTCTGGTCCTCACCGACGGCCGTTGGGAACACGGAGGGGTTCGGGTGTCCACCCGTCCCGACCGCAGCCTTCGCATCACTGAGGAGGACGTCGACTGACGGACTTTGGTCCCTCCCCTCCCGTCTTCCCCGAACGCTACGTTGGCCCCCTCACTACCTCCCGGAGCTCAGGTGCCCTCCTTCAACCTGCTGCGCGAACGGTGGCTCCCCGTGATCACCCTGCGGGGTGAACCGGAGCTGCTGAGCCTGCACGAACTCTTCGTACGCGCCCACGAGCTGCGCTGCCTGCGGGCAGAGGCTCCCGTGGTCACCGCCGCACTCCACCGCCTGCTCCTGGCCTTCCTGCACCGCGCCCACGTGGGCCCCGACTCGGGCTCGGACGACGAGTGGGTCCGGCTGTGGCAGCAGGACGGGTTCGACCCGGAACTGATCACCCGGTACGGCGAGGAACACGCCGACGCCTTCGAACTGCTGGGCGGCGACCGCCCGTTCATGCAGTGCCCGGGCCTGTCGGTGGTGGAACCCAAACCCGCCACCCAGCTGCTGCTGTACCGGGCCAAGGGCAACAACACCACCCTCTTCGACCACACGACCGAGGGCGAGCGTCCGGACCTGCCCGCGGACGTGGCTGCGCGGTGGCTGGTGACGCTGCACACCTTCGACACCGGCGGCACCAAAACCCCCTACAGGGCCAAGGGGCCGAAGAGCTCCAAGTCCGGACTCGGCAACCACTTCGCGACCGTGCTCCTCGAAGGGGAGGACCTCAAGCAGACACTGCTGCTCAACATGGTCACGTACGCGCCTGCTCTGGGGCTGCCTATGGCGACCACGCACCACGACGACCGGCCGGTGTGGGAACTGGAACGGCCTCCAGAGCCCGCACCGGAGGAAGGCGCGGTCCCCCGGGGATGGACCGACCTGCTCACCTGGCCCTCCCGCCGCATCCTGCTGCAAGGAAGGGACACCGCGCAGGGGCCCGTCGTGGACGGTGCCGTGGTCGCCCCCGGGACGCAGCTCAAACCCGCGCTGCAGACGATCGAGGCCATGGCGGCCTTCCGGAAGCTGGACAGGAAGCAGCCCACCTACCTGCCAGTGCGGTTGGAGCTGCTGCGCGGAGTGTGGCGGCATGCCCGCGAGCTGCTGCTGCCGGTTGAGGGCGATGCCCTCCGCCAGCGGCCGCTGAACGTGCAGCACCTCGCCGAGCAGGTCGACGCGGAACGCCTCGACGAAGGGCAGAGCGTCACTCTGAGGGTGTTCGGACAGCAGTTGACGTCCAACCCCGGCGCGGTCGAGTTCTGGTCCGAGGAAGCGCTCCCGGTCCAGCTCTCCCTGCTCCGCGCCCGGAACCTGGACTGGCCCCTGGAGGACCTGTTCGGTTACGCCGTGGGGTTGGCCGACGACGTCGGCACCGCCCTCCAGGACCTCACCAAGAACTACAGCAAGGAACTGCGGGGGAACTTCGACCCGCGCAAGCACGACGGCTACCTCGCCGAGCGCTACTGGCCGCGGCTGGACACCGCTTTCGCCCGCCTGCTCCGCGAGCTGGGCGACCTGGTCCGGGTGCACCAGGCGCACGACCCGGAGGGCCGGGCCGAACTCGCGCGGATCTTCGAGAAGTGGCAGGCGCACGTGGACGACACGGCCCAGGAGGCGGCTCGTACCTGGGTGGACGAGTTCCCGCGCACCGCACCACGCCAGCTCCTCGCGGTGGCCCGAGCCGAAATGATCTTCCTTGGCGCTCTACGGGACCGCAAAGAGAAGTACCAGCACGACGTCGGCCAATACACCAGGTGAGGAAACGTGTTCGCTGAAGACGACGAAGCTCCGGACACCCCGTTCGAGCGGCGGCGAAAGTTCGTGGAGAGGCTCTACTCGCTGGGCCGCTCCCTGGACTCGCCGAACCGTTACGTGGTCGCGGATGCGCGTAAAGAACTCGCCCGCCTGCGGCGCAGCCTCACCGACGACAGGTACACCGTTCACGGCTACAACCTGCTGCTCCCCTTCGGACTGCCCGAACAACAGGAGGAGCACGCCCTGCTCGTGGCCGGGCTGTTCGCGCTGAACCCGCACACGGTGAGTGACCCGAAGGAGCGGCGACCGCTGTGCTCCGCGCTGGCGGACGCCGGTTCGCGGGACACGGCGGAGGCGAGGGTGCGCCAGCTGGTCGCCGCCGCCCAGACGGGCGGGCTCGGCTACCGGCTGCGCCAGGCCGTCCAGCTCATCGGCGGCGCACGCCCCCGGATCCCCCTCGACTACCACGCGCTTCTGAACGACCTCGTCTTTCTGGACGGGGACGAGAGCAGTGCTCGGAAGGTGCGAATCCGCTGGTCACGCGACTTCCAGCACCGAGTACACACCAATCCGACCTCCGCCAAGGCACCGAAGGCAGCCTCATGATCATCGAACTGCACCTCCTCCAGTCCTTTCCCACCAGCAACCTCAACCGTGACGACCTGGGGCAGCCCAAGTCGGTCACCTTCGGAGGCGTCCTGCGCAGCCGGGTCTCCAGCCAGTGCCTGAAGCGCTCGGCACGCGACCTGTTCCCCGAGGTCGGCCTCGCCGCGGGCGACACCGCAGTGCGCACCAAACGGCTGCTGCAGAAGGCCGCCGCGGAGACCGCCGGGGACTCCAGGGAGGTGAGCGAGCAGGACCAGGACGTGGTCCGCGAGGCCCTGCAGCAGATGGGCTTCGGCCTCGACAACAACGACCTCACCCAGTACCTCCTCTTCGTGAGCAGGTCGGCCGTGGGCAAGCTGGCGGCCTACTGCACGAAGCACCGCGAGCGCCTGCTGAAGGACGCGGAGAAGCGCCGGAAGGAGAAGGAGAAGCAGGAACAGGCCAAGGAGAAGGGCAAGGGCAAGGAGAAGGCCAGCGACAAGAAGAAGCCGACCGGCGAAACCCTGACGATGGCCAGGGAGATCCTGGACGCACGCAAGTCGGTGGACATCGCCCTCTTCGGGCGCATGATCGCCGACAACAAGGACTTCAACGTCGACGCCGCCTCCCAGGTCGCGCACGCGATCTCCACGCACGCGGTGGGGGTGGAGTACGACTTCTACACCGCGGTCGACGACCTCAAGCCCGACGCCGAGGCGGGCGCGGACATGATCGGCACCGTCGACTTCAACGCCGCCTGCTACTACCGCTACGCCAACCTCGACCTGGACCAGCTGCGGCTGAACCTCTTCGGCAAGGACCCCGAGGCGGACTTCGTCGACGAGGACCTCATGCAGCGGGCCGTCAGCGCCTGGCTCAACGCCTTCGTCCGCGCCGTTCCCAGCGGCAAGCAGAACTCCATGGCCGCGCTGACCCTGCCGGACACGCTCATGGTGGTCGTACGCGACAGCGGCACCTGGAACCTCGCCAACTCCTTCCTCTCCCCCGTGTCGGGCACGAGGGTGATGGAGGACTCCACGGCCAGGCTGTGGGAGCACTTCACCCAGCTGCGTGAGTTCTACGGGCAGGGCGAGATCAACACGGTGGCGGTGTCCTCCGTCTCGGGCGGCCTCGATGAGCTCAAGGTGCCCGACGACGAGCGAGCGAAGACCCTGGCGGAGCTGACCGGCAAGGTGATGGATGCCGTCCGTGGATAGTGCCGTACTCGCCCTGCGGATCGACGCCCCCATGCAGTCGTGGGGAGTGCGATCGCGCTTCACGTACCGGGACACGTCCCTGGAGCCGACCAAGTCCGGAGTGGTCGGGCTGCTCGGTGCCGCTCTGGGCGTGGAACGCACGGACACCGAGCGGATCGGTGAGCTGGCTCAGTTGCGGATGGCCGTCCGGGTCGAGCGCGAGGGGATCCTCGAACGCGACTACCAGGTCACCGGCAACGTGCCCACGACCAAGGGCACAGGTCACCGCAACGTGGTCAGCCACCGCTTCTACCTGGCGGACGCGCTGTTCCTGGTGTGCCTGGAAGGCGGCCGGGAAGTCGTGGAGGCGCTGCGGGAGGCCGTGCTCCACCCCCGGTGGCCGCTGTTCTTCGGCCGCAAGGCCCACGTCCCCTCCAGCCCGCTGGTCCTGCCCGAGGAGCGGGGCATGGGCACAGGGGTGTTCCACGGTCGGCCGTTGGAAGAGGTCATCAAGCGGCACCCCTGGCAGGAGGACCGCCCGGAGCTGAGAGCCGACGCCGAGGATTCCCCCTGGCTGCGGACGGTGGTCGAAGTGCCTGCCGGAGAGGACGGGGCCGAAGCCCGCTACGACGTTCCGGTGACCTTCGAAACGGGGCACCGGGAGTTCCGTCAGCGGTACGTGCGTGTGGACCACGTGGAGATTCCCGAGGAGACGAGGACAGGCGGCCGACGTGTACCTGAGTAAGCTCACGCCGAACACCGGCTCGCGCGCCTTCAGGCGTGACTTCGCCGATGTACACGAGATGCACCGGACCCTCTTGTCCGCTCTGCCGAACGAAGCCGAGGGGATTCCCGCACGACAGGCGCACGGAGTGCTGTGGCGGATGGACACCACCGCCCGCGGTTGGATGCTGCTCGTGCAGAGCAGTACCCGGCCGGACTGGAGCCAGCTGCCGCAGAGCTACCTGGCTGAGGAGGCCCGGACACGTTCCATGGAGGATGCGGTAAAGGCCATCTCCCCCGGCCAGGTGCTGGCTTTTCGTCTCACCGCCAACCCCACCCGCATCGTGCGCGATCCACAGGCTCCACGGGACGCGCGCGGCAAACGGGTGCCTCTGCACGACCCGAAGGAGCAGTTGGGGTGGCTGGCGCGCAAGGGCGAACAGCACGGTTTCGTGATCCCGGCCGGGGCCGACGGTGGAATGGCGGTGAGTGCCTCGCCGTGTCCGCCCTTGGTCGGTTACAAGGGCAAGGAGGACCGCAGAAACAAGATCACCGTCTCTGCGGTTCGGTTCGACGGCCAGTTGGTGGTCACCAATGCAGACGCCTTCAGGGAAGCTGTCCGTACCGGCATAGGGCGGGCCAAAGCCTACGGATGCGGGATGGTGAGCCTCGCCTCCCTCACCTCCGGCTGAACTCGGTCAGAAACCGGAGAAGCCTCGCGCACTCGTCCCGGACGTTGAGCGGCTCGCCTCCGCGTGCGGCGAGCTCAGTGGTTCAGATGCGCGACAGCTAGAGCCATGTTCGGTTTCGAACCCCCTACAAGGGCTTCCTGCTGTTCGGGAGGCACACCGGTCGGCGCCTCCCCTACCGGGAACTGACACTGGTGAACGATACATTGCAGGCATGTCCACAACGCTTGTACACGGTGACCTGCCCGTCGAGCTCGCTGAAGCCATCCGACGGGAAGGCAGGGTGGCAGTGGACACCGAGACCAGTGGTTTGGAGTGGGAGTCAGAGACACTCCACTTGTGTCAGTTCTTCACCCGGGCAACTGGCCCGGTCGTGCTGAGTCGACTGTCAGAGCGGCCCGACAAGCTTCTAGGCCTCCTGCAGGATCCATCCCTGCTGAAGGTCATGCACTTCGCGCCGTTCGACTTGCGTTTCCTCGAAGCGACATGGGGGGTGATGAGTCGCTCAGTGGCTTGTACCAAGGCGGCCTCCCGCATCCTCGAACCGGAACGCCCCAACCGTGAACACAGTCTGCAGCCACTGCTGCTCAGACGCCTGGGCGTTCATATCTCCAAGGGGGCAGTGCGAACCAGTGACTGGTCAGTTCCCACCCTCACGCAAGAGCAGTTGGCGTATGCCACCGCCGACGTAGAGCATCTCATCGACTTGTACGACTCTTTGGTCGATGAGCTTCGCAGTAGGGGTCTGGAAGAGCTCTACGACCAGGTGTGCCTCTACCTGCCCTTCGATGCACACCTGGCCGTTTCCGGCGTCCCAGATCCGCTCCGTTACTGAACAGCCGCCAGGGGCTCCCACTGCCCTTCACGGTCGAACCGGAAACCGGCAGGAGCTGGCACATCCATGTCGAGGACCAGCCTGATGTGCGTCGTTGCCCAAGGTGGAGCGACTCGCGCCACTGTCAGGCTGAGCCGTCCAGAGGCGGACAGCTCTCTTATGCTCTTGGACAAGCACCAGGGCACGTACCCCAGCGGCTCCCCCGCTGCGGTGATAAGAGCAGCGTTGGGGTCTTTGGAGTTGTTGTCCTCGGCCTCAACGATGACCTGCATGCCCTGGCGTAGGCGGCACAGTGCCTCTTCGTGTTCGGAGTGGGTGATGTGCACAGACCGTCCCTCTATGAGCCGATCCTCACCGGGGATGTGTCGGACGCCGTTGGCGAAGAATCGGGCCTTGGCCCGGCCTCGCTGGACCGTGGGGACCTGCATGAACTGCAGGGTGTCGCCCGCCCGCATACCCCTGGAATGAACGATCTGCTCCCATGGCGTCGCCTGGGACGGCTCAAGACCGATGCTTTCCAAGTAGGACGGGTAGTCCGGACGCTCGGGCTGCATCACACGCTGCTCGAACACTGCTGGTAGCCGATTGCTCTCATAGCTCGCGTACAGATCGCGCAAGCCCGGCAGCGGCCTGAAGTCCTCGATACTCTCGGCAGCGCGTGTGTAGGAGAAGGCATACCTGTCAGCAGCATGCGTCAGTCGCCCGATAGGAATGATGGAACGGGTGTCGGGGTGCTGCCAGAGCACGAGCAGATCGCTCACGGCAGGGCCGTCCACAGCGGCTGAACCCTGGTCAGGCATGGTCGCTGATCGCATCCTGGAGCCTCCTCAGGTTGAGCTTGAGCAACTCGGCTGCAAATGTAACTGACCCTGGTGACATTCCAGAGATGACCCCCTGCTCCAGAGGCTCGAGGATCTCACCCAGATCCAACTGGAGGATCTGCGCCTCCCACCACTTCCCAGTATCCAGCGATCCCATGCCCAAGGCCTCCATGGCGTGAGCCACGAGCGACTTGGCCGGCGGAACATGTTCGTAGCGGTGCGCGGTTCCCTTATTGGCCCATACCTCCAGTCTGCCTAGGTCGTCCAGGCAGCGATCGCGCTTGGGGCCTGAGTAGTTGTAGCCCAGGCTGCTTCCATGATCGTAGGAAGGCGCCAGCATCTCAGGCAAGGAACCGAGCTGGGGCTGCAGTACAGCCCAGTTCTCGTCGTGACGATCGCAGTTTGCGATCAAGGCGTCCAACAGCGCATAACCCACGAACACGTCGAAAGCTCGTCCTTCCTTGGGGCCTCCCTCGAACCCCTCAGGGGCGTCTACTCCTTGTAGGGCTGTGCGGATGTTCGCCAGGCTGTGGCCAGGGCGAACGACCGTCGGCCTGTCGGGGTCCCTAACCTTTTGCCCCGGGGTGAACCGGATGTAACCGGGGACCTGTACTGCCTCGAGTACGACCTGTCCCTCCCACAGGTCATACTTCGGCGGAAGGATCGAGCAGGAGAGTGATCCACGCCTTCCTTTGAAGGTGCATAGCGCCGTGTTTGCGCACGGCACCCCCAACAGTTGCGCGACACGGGTGGCGATGACTTCCGCCCAGTCTTCGCCCTGCTCGCGCCCATTGGCTGGAATGTGCGTTTGCTTATGAAGCCACCTCAGTCCCGTCTCCGGGTCCTCCAGCCATCTGCCGCCGCTCGACCCGGATGTCTCGACGCCACAGTCCTGCCAGTCAGAAACGTCGACCCGCTTCCACCACACGTCCATCACACTGCTTACGATCCCATATCTCTATCCGCCAGACTCGAGTCAGACAAAACAGACGAACAAGCCCTCAATAGAACATCAATGCAGATATGAGGACGCGCCGACCTGCACTCATAAGTCAAGCCCGTCTGCTGAGGGACGCTGATGACTTGCTTGAACAGCTCGATAGGCAAAGAAGTCGCGCCAGGAACCCCCTGGCCAATATTGGAACGCCCGAAATCCCAGGACGGGAGTATCTGCATTCTTCTCGAACATTGGTGCGCTGTAGGCGTAGATTGCGGTGCACGACCTCCTGCCCGAAGGTGCAACCCCGGACATGGCTCGGATCGCCGGTAGTTGCAAGGGCGACGACTACCCCCAAAGTGTTCGCTACCGGCAGGGCTCGATGGTCGTCCGAGGCAACCCGGTAGCGGGTGGGGTCAACCCCCGCGGGCCGTCATGTAGGTCCTCAACCCTTCTGAGGAGATCGACCATGCAGGTGGAAGGTGATACCTGGCGCGAGCTCTTCGATGCCTTCAGCGACTGCGCCTCCTATGTGGAGACTTCGCCGGTCTGAGGGGTGAGATGCCCTGGGGCTTCTGGACAGGATCCTGTTCGCCGAGTGACGCCGCCAAGGGTTGTAGAACCCCTCGATGCGGGAGAACATCTCCCGCTCCGCGTCCGCTCGGGTAGCGAAACGGGTGCGGTTGGTCAGCTCGGTCTCTGATGACGCGAAGAATGGTGTTGCTTCGGTTCGGGTCACAGGCGCGCAAGGCGCTGGCCCGACCGACCCTGGCGATGCTGCCGAAGGTGTCGGACAACCTGTCGTTCCTGTACGCGGACATCTGCCGGATCGTGCAGACCGACACCGGGGTATGCGCCGAGGTCGCCGCCGGAGCGGGCACCGTGCACCGGGTACAGACCCCAACGGCCTCCCTGGCCTGCCTACTGCTCGGTCCGGGCACCTCCATCACCTCGCCCGCGCTGGCAACGTTCATGCGGCACGGCACGACGGTGGTCTGCTGCGGGTCGGGCGGCATCCTGCACTACGGAAGCCTGGTCCCCGAGAGCCGCACCACCGCGTGGCTGGACCGGCAGGCGCGAGCCTACGCCGACGACACGGCACGGTTGGCCGTGGCCCGGCGCATGTACGAAATGCGGTTCAGGGAGGAGGTGGAGGAGGGCATCGGCATCGAGCGCCTGCGGGCCCTGGAGGGGCAGCGCATGAAGGCGCTGTACCGGAGTCTGGCGACCAAGCACCGGGTGAAGCCGTTCAAGCGCAACTACGACCCGGCCGACCGGGACGGGCAGAACCCGGTGAACAAGGCCCTGTCAGCGGGGAACGCGGCCCTGTACGGGGTGGTGCACTCGGTCATCGCCCACCTGGGCTGCTCCCCCGCCCTGGGCTTCGTGCACTCCGGAAAGCAGCAGTCGTTCGTCTACGACATCGCCGACCTCTACAAGGCGCAGACCACGATCCCGCTGGCGTTCTCCCTGCACCAGGCGGAGAACCCCGAGGGGCGAGCACGGACGCTGTTGCGGACCAAACTGCAGCTCTACAGGATGATCCCGCGTATGGTGCGGGACATCCAGGCCCTGCTCGACCCGGACATCGAGGACGAGGACGAAGACGAGGGCGCGGAGGCGACGCCGCTGCGGTGGCGAGTGGTCGACCTGTGGGACCCCACCACCGGCGCGGTATCGGGCGGGGTCAACTACGCGGTGGAGGGTCGCTGATGGGGTCGATGGTGGTGATCGCCACGACCGCGGTCCCGGACCGGGTGCGCGGCGCCCTGTCCCGGTGGATGACCGAACCTGACGCGGGCCTGTACGTCGGCACGATGAACGCTCGGGTGCGCCAGGAGCTGTGGTCCGCCGTGAGCGCGTCGGTGGGGGACGGCGCCGCGGTGTGCTTGCACACCGCCGACAACGAGCAGGGGTATGTCGTACTCACGGCGGGCGAGCGGCGACGGCAGGTGCTGGACTTCGACGGCCTCCAGCTGATCCGGCTGACGGCGCAGGTCGAGGAGGAGGACCCGGAGTGGCTGCCCGGGGCTCCCGAGCGCCAGGTCGGGGACGAGACGCCCGCATCTGAGGAGGATCCCTTCCAGGGAATGTGAAGGAGATGGCCCTGCCTGCCGGGCGGGGCCGTCCCGTCTGTCCGGATGTCTGGTCGGTGACGACACCCCTGACAGGGGATGCCTCACCGGAGGTAAAGCCGACGACGACATCTGGGTTCGGAATGTGCGTGGGTCTCACCGTCGAATGCCGCCACCAGAACGCGGACACGGCGGTCCATCCCCGCGTGCGCGGGGCTCACGGCGCCACCAACCCCAACGAGGTGGACGAGGCCGGTCCATCCCCGCGTGCGCGGGGCTCACGGGGATGAGGGTGACGGCGAACTCGAAATCCTCGGTCCATCCCCGCGTGCGCGGGGCTCACGTGGCCGTGCGCGGCCAGGTCTCGAACCAGGTCGGTCCATCCCCGCGTGCGCGGGGCTCACGTCGGCGCGCTCAATGCGGATCATGCCTGCTCCGGTCCATCCCCGCGTGCGCGGGGCTCACCTCTGCCTCGCGGAGTTCCTAGGCCCCGTGCGCGGTCCATCCCCGCGTGCGCGGGGCTCACCGGTCAACTCGGCCAGACGGCTCTGGGACACCGGTCCATCCCCGCGTGCGCGGGGCTCACGCCGAGGTGTCCATCCTCAATCTCCCGCCCGACGGTCCATCCCCGCGTGCGCGGGGCTCACACCTCGTAGCTGTGCCCGTGCTGATGGGAGCACGGTCCATCCCCGCGTGCGCGGGGCTCACGGTCACTCTGCGCCGGACGTAGACCAGAGCGCCGGCCCATCCCCGCGTGCGCGGGGCTCACGCTTAACGACCTGGGAAGACGCGGGCCGTTATCTCCCCGCAATCTTCTCTGGGGCATGCCGACCACTCTCGTGGCCCGCATGCGTCCATCCTCACACAACAGGAGCCAAGGATCCGCTCCAGCGTCCGATCAAGCTCCTCAGCCGGGACGGACGGCGGACATGAAGCGAGCCGAGTAGTACGGCCCGTCCACCGGTTCCACCCGGATGGTCGTGCCCGTACGAGGAGCGTTGACCATCTGGCCGTCGCCGACGTACATGGTCACGTGCGAGGGCGCGGGCCCGCTCCCGGTGTCGTAGAAGAGCAGGTCCCCCGGGACGAGAGCGTCCAGCGAAACCCGGGCCCCGATGTTGACCTGGTCGGTGGTCACCCGCGGGATCGACACCCCCGCGGCTCTCCAGGCCATCATGGTCAGCCCCGAGCAGTCGAAGCCGTCGGGCCCCACACCTCCCCACACATACGGCTTGCCGACCTGCCCGAGCGCCCACTCCGCGGCCGCCCTCCCCCGCTCGCTCCCCTCCCCCGGAACCGTGTGCCCGCTGTCGGAGGCGGCGGCTGCCGCGGCGATCTCCTCGTACTCGGCGATGTGCTCCAGGACGCTCTCGACGTAGTCGTCCCAGGCGTTGTAGCGGAACAGCGCCGCGCGGAGCTGCTCCGGGTCGGTGAAGTCGACCGTGTCCTCGGCGTGGCTGGTGCACAGCTCCACGGCGGTGGCCAGGGCGGCGTCGTAGACGTTGTGCGGGTCCGCCCGGCCATCACCGTTGCCGTCGAAGCCGAACTCCGCCCACCAGGCGGGCAGGAGCTGGGTGACTCCGACCGCCGCGTCGAACTCGGTGTCGCCGTCCCAGCGGCCGCCGTCGGTGTCGGGGTGCGGGGTCCAGTTGTCACCGGCCCCGCTCCCGTCCAGGCGGGGGCCGATGACGGGCGGGTCGGTGTCGCCGTTCTCGTCGATGTCGTGCCCGGCCGCGTGGTGGGACTCCTCGTGGCCGATCCCCGCCAGGATCGGCCAGCTCATGCCCGTGCAACCCGGGTGCAGGTGGGCGAGGCGCTCGGCGGCCCTGCGATAGGCGTCCAGGAGGACGGCGGGGACCCCCGGCACCCGGAGCGTCCGGGCGTCGGCCTCGCGTTCGCGTTCCTCTCCCCCGATGGCCACGGCCCCGATCAGGGGCACCAGCAGGAGCAGGCCGACGGCCGCTCCGAGGGCCGCTTTGAGCATCGCGCCACCGCCGCCGGTTCAGGCGAGTGCGACGAGCGGGCGGACCGCGCAGGTCGCTTCGCCCGCTCGGCGCCAGACGGGGCGGGTGGGGCCGAAGCGGTCGAGCTGTTCCAGGGTGGTGACGTGGACCGGCACCTCCTCCCCGCCCGCACCGAGGGCGTGGCACAGCGAGGTGAGGCGCCCGGACGAGGTGACCACGAACAGGACCGGGGAGCGCAGGCCGGTCTCCTCGGCCAGGTCGCGATAACGGCTGACCTTCGCCGCGACGCGCAGGAGCGGCTCGCTGCCGGTGTCGAACTCCACGAAGGCGTCCAGGGTGGTGCCGTCCTGGCGCCAGCGCAGGTAGCCGTCGGGGCGCACGTGGTGCCCCCAGGTCTCGCGGCACCTGGCCTCGGACCACCAGCGCTGGAGGGCCGCCCCCCGGGTGAGGCGTGCGCCGACCGCGAAGCACACGTAGGTCTGGGCCAGGCCGGTCACGTGGCCGAGCTGGCGGGAGATCACCAGGTTGCGGTGGAACTCGGGTCGGTAGCCGATGCCGTCCACGGTGGTGTGCCAGCGGTCGGCGAGCACGCGGGCGCCCTCCCTGCCGAGGGTCCAGTGGTAGGGGACGCGGGCGTGGGTGTGAGGCGGCAGGAAGCGGTCGGTGAACCCGTCCGCGGCCAGCTTGAGCAGGCGGCGCTGCACGGCGCGGGGGCTGGTGCCGCGGAAGAACAGCGCGCCGACGTGCGGGGTGGTCAGGACGCGGTGGGCGTGCAGGGCCTGGAGGATGTGGACGTCGCGGTCGGTCAGGTCGGTGGTGCCCATCAGCGTGTTTCCCCTCGCTGTCGCGGATCGGTTCCCTCGGTGCGGGTCGGAGTGGGGCTGAAGCGGCGGGCGGCCCGGCGGACCTGGCGGGCGCGGCCCCGGACCGGGTCGGGCAGCGCGAGCGTGCGCATGGTGGCGGCGGGCAGTTCGGCGGCGCCGTGGAGGGTGCGCACCACGGCCTGGTAGGGGCCCAGGTGGGACAGGTCGTAGGCGTTCAGGTGCGGGAGCGTGTGGCGTTCGAGCTTGGCGGCGTCGTCCGGGGAGGCGTTGAAGAACACCTTCGTGCGGCAGTTCGCCGCGACGGCGGCGCGGGTCTGGGCGGGCAGCTGTCCCAGTTCCTGGTGGGCGATGACCAGCCCGGCGCGGTAGCCGCGGGCCTCGGCGAGCATGTCTGCCAGCGAGCCCGGCAGGCGCAGGAAGTTCGCGGCCTCGTCGAGGTAGACGGTGGTGTCCGGGCGTTCGCGTTCGGGGACGTCGGCGCGGGCGGTGACGGCGTTCCAGGCGGCGGCCAGGGCGATGGTGCCGACGAGGGAGGCGGTGTCCTCGCCCAGGCGTCCCTTGGGCAGGCGCATGAGGAGCAGGCCGCCGTGGTCGAGCAGGGTGGGCAGGTCCAGGGTGGAGGCGCCCGAGGCCAGGACGGCCGCCGCCCAGGGGCGCAGCAGGATCGTGCGCAGCTTGTTCAGGACCGGGTCGGTGGCGGCGGCGCGCATCTGCGGGCTCTGGCGTTCGTACCAGCGCCAGAACTCGCCGAGCGCTCCCGTGGCCCGGGCGGAGAGCAGCAGCCGGGCGCGCCAGGCGTCGTCGCCCAGCAGGCGCGGGATGTGTCCGAGGGTCAGGCCGGGGTCCTGGGCGCGGGCGAGGGTGAGCGTGCCGGCGCGCAGGATGTCCTCGGTGCGCGGCCCCCAGGAGTCGGCGTAGACCCGGCGGAAGATGCCGGTGACGGTGTCGGCGGCGTGCTCGGGGGTGCCGAGCTGGAGGATGTTGAGCCGGGGCGGCGGCGCGGGGTCGGCCGGGTCGAACACGACCGTGCGCCCGACCGCGCGCTTGGGCAGGCGGTCCAGGACGTCCAGGATCAGGTCGCCGCGCGGTTCGATGACCAGGGCGCTGCGTCCGGCCTCGGCGTCCTGGCAGATCATGCTGGCCAGCAGAGTGGACTTTCCCGATCCGGTCTTGCCCATGACGTGGGTGTGCTGGCGGGCCTCCTCGATCCCGTGGGCGACGGGTCGGCGCGGTCCGGCGTCGGCCTCGCCGAGAACGCGGACGCGGCCCGCGCGGGGCAGGTCGGGGCCGGGCGCGACGCGGCGGGCGCTGGCGCGGGTGAGGCCGGGGACGGCGGCGTCGGTGGGCAGGTGGGCGATCGCGGCGAGTTCGTCGGTGGTGAGCAGGTAGCCGCGGGCGAGGTGGCGGCGGCCCGTCCACAGAACAGGGAAGGGCATCCATCGGCGGCTGAGCGCGTTGAGCCCGGAGGTGTAGGCGGCCAGGGTGGCGGCGATGGCGCGGGTGCGGGCGCGCAGGCGTCGGCGGGCCTGCTCTCCGGCGTGCTCGGTGGTGGTCAGGCAGCTGATCTAGCAGGCCAGGCGGGGCGCGGCGGACTTGTTGAGGATGGCGCGGACGTCGTCGGTGACGCCCGGGTAGGCGGGTGTGCGCACGGCCGCCCCCGACAGGGGCGAGGCGTGCATACCGCGCAGGCGGGCGGCGGCGGAGCGGGCGCGGGCGGCCCTGGTGGCGGTGGCGGGGCGGGCGCACACGCGCAGGACCGTGTGCTGGCCGGGCGCGAGGTCGGCGAGTTCCCCGAAGAGGCCGCGCAACGGGTCGTCGGCGAACTTGGCGCGCAGCGGGTAGTGGTCGCCGCGCGCCATGGCGATCCAGTGGCCGAAGACGTGTTCTCCGCGCGGAACGGAGGCGGTGGCGGGCCGCAGGCTGGTGGTGGCGCCGGGCCAGGCGGCGGCCACGGCCCGCTCCAGCGCGCGGGCGTTGACGGTGCCCGGAATCCAGAGCTGGACGCGCACCCCCGCCGCGGAGGCGACGTACTCCCAGGCCAGGTGCGGCGGCAGGAACCGGTGGGTCCAGCGCGGGCGCAGCAGGCCCAGGGTGTGGGACCAGAACGCGCGGGCGTGGTCGACGGTGGCCTCCGGCGGCGCGTGCACCTCCAGGACCTTCGCGCCGCGCGACAGGTAGGCGGTGCGGGCCAGGCGCCAGGCCAGCACCCAGGCCACCCACGCGCACAGGGCGGGCACGGCCGTCGCTGTGGCGGCGGCCAAGAACGCGGGGTCGACGGTGATCATTCGCGGTCCTCCCTCTCCAAGCGGGCGAGTTCGGCGGGGTCGGTGGTGATCAGCCGGTGTTCCTCGGGTGAGGCCAGGGCGCGGAACACCGCCCGGTGATGCCCGGAGGTGAGCAGCGCGCTGCCGCGTTCGGCGGTGGCGACGATCTGCCGTTCGCCGTGCGAGAGGTGGAAGGACTCGCACACGGCGTCGAGGTTCTGCGGGGCCTGGTGGAGCAGGATCTGGGTGGCGGTGTTGGCGGCCACCGCGCGTCCGAGGTCGGTGGCGAGCAGGTCGGCCACGTCCTGGGTGACGAGGGTGAGCCCGGCCCAGTGGCGGCGGGCGTTCTTGGCGAGGTTGAACAGGTATTTGGCGCCGACGGGGTCGCGCAACAGCGACCAGCTCTCGTCGATGGTGATCAGCCTTGGCTGGCGGTGGGCGGAGTCGCGGACCTGGGACCACAGGGCGTCCAGGACCAGCAGGAGGCCGGTGGTGCGCAGTTCGTCGGGCAGGTGGCGCAGCGAGACGACCGTGAGGTGGCCGGTGAGCGCGGCGGTGCTGGGGCCGTCGAACAGCCCCCGGTGGGAGCCGTCGGTGAAGGGCGCCAGCTTGTCGGCCAGTAGGTGCGCGACCCGGACGCGGTCGCTCCCGTGGTCGGCTCCGTCTCCGGTGCCGTCTCCGGTGCCGCGCAGGACGGCGACGAGGTCGGCCAGGATCGGCGGCGTGCGGTTCCAGGTGGCGGGGTCGCGCGTGATGCCGCGCTCGGCGTAGGCGGCCAGTACCGCCCGGTCCAGGGCGGCGCTCTCGGCGGCGTCCAGGGCTCCGACCATGACCGAGACCAGGGTGTGCAGGAACAGGACCCTGGTGGTGAAGGCCTCCTCACCGGTTCCGGCCAGGTCGAAGGGGTTGAGGCGCCCGTCCGGCCGCCCCAGCCGCACATGCCGGCCGCCCACCGCGTCGGCCATGGCGGCGTACTCGCCGGTGGGGTCGATGACGCTGGCCCGTACCCCCGCGTACAGGGCGCGCAGCAGTTCGAGCTTGGCGAGATAGGACTTGCCGCTGCCGCTGCGGGCCAGGATGACCGCGTTGCCGTTGTCCAGATCGCCGTTGAACCGGTCCCAGGCGACCAGCCCGCCGGAGTGGACGTTCTCCCCGTAGACGACCGCGGTCTCCCCCAGCTCGGCGGCCAGGTCGGGCGAGGACAACGGCATGAGCGCGGCGACCGCGTCGGTGTCCATGGTCCGCGCCGCGCCCACCGGGTCGGTGCCCAGCGGCAGGGTGGCGATCCAACCGGCCAGGGGCCGGTAGGTGGCCGGGGCCAGGTCGACCAGGATCGAACCGGCCAGCGCGGACAGGCGGCCCACCTCGGCGTCCAGCTCCTCCGGGGTGGCGGCGTGCACCGTCAGGTAGACCGCGAGCCGGAACAGCCGTGCCTCCCCGCCCGCCACGCGTTCGGCCAGCAGGGCGGCGTCCTGCGCCGCGGCCGCCCGCTGGGGATCCTCCAGCCCTCCCCGGGCGGCGTCGGTCCGCCAAGCCGACTCCAGGCGGGCGCGGCGCCGACGCAACCGGTGCGCGGCGACCTGTCCGGGGACCGGGACGACGTGGACGGCGATGTCGACGTGGCCGGGGTAGGTGAGCAGCGGGTCGGCCCACCCGGCGTGGACGTCGTGCGGGTAGCCGGTGACGATCATGGTCTGGGCCAGGCGCCCGTCCAGGTCCAGGCGGCGCGGGTACAGGCGAACGGCGGGTCCGCCCGGGGTCCGTCGATCGTGCACGGTCATCGCTCCTCCTGCGTGGTGGTCAGCGGGCGGGTTCCCGAGTCCGGGTTCAGGGAGGAGCGCAGCACGCGCTCGGCGGCGGGGCCGTCGCACAGACGGGCGCGCACGCCGAGGGCGGCGAGCTGGGACACCGCGTCCTCCGCCCGCCACAGCAGTGCCTCGCCCACCTCGCGGACGGGGCCGTCGGCGGTCAGGACCAGCAGCACCCGGTGGTGGACGAGCTGGTGGCGGCGCTGGAGGTCGTCGAGGAAGGCCCCGTGCGCCAGGGCCGCGCGCCTGAGCCTGGGATGCGGGAGCGTCCGGGCCCGGTCGCGGGTGCCGCGTACGTGCGCGTCCAGGTCCGTCCGGCGGCGCTGGACGACGAACTGGGCGGGCTCGGTCAGGGAGTCCAGGAAGGCGGCGAAGCCGGACAGGATCTGGTCCTGTTCCTGCCCGGAGGCCAGGTGGAAGGGCACGGTGGAGCAGGTCAGGACCACCGCGCACCGCTGCCCCAGGTCGACGGTGCCGTCGTCGTGCACCGCCGCGGCGGGCAGGTTCAGCGGGACCAGGCGCGGTCCCCGGGCGGTCCTGGGCGCCCACCGGGGCAGGCGGACCCGCGGCATCGCGGGCGCGCGGTGCTTGGCGTGCAGCAGCCAGAGCACGGACAGCGCGGCGAGTCGGTCCAGGCCGACCCCATCACGGCGGCCGAGCGCGAGCACCCAGGACAGGGCGAGCACCGCCCCGCTGACACCGACCGAGGCCCACAGCGGTAGGAAGCCCGCCAGCGGCGAGAACAGCGCCCAGGTGGTGAGCGCGGCGGGCGTGAGCAGGAGCAGTTGGCGAGCGGTGAGGTTCCACAGGACGGGTTCGGGCCGGTCGATGTCGGCCGGGATGCGGGCGTGCCAGACGGAGTCCTCGTGGTCCACGGTCGGTTTCCCCTTCTGCTGTGGTGGTCAGGTGCGCCACGGGTTCCAGCGCCATCGCCAGCGCGGCCCGTCGCGGTGGGCCCCGGCTCCGCGACCGCGCGGCGGCCACCGCCGGGGTTCGGGGCGTGCACGTGTGCGCTCACGCGGGGCGCTGGTGCCTGCCCGGGGCGGTGCCGGACGCGGGTGGTGGCGCGGTGTGTCCGCGTGCGGCGCGGTCCGCGGCGGGGTTCGCGGCGGGGTGTGGCCGACGGGGCGGGTGTGGTCGGTCCACGGCGGGTTCGTCCCGGGGCCGGGCGCGGGTGCGCGGTGCGGATGGTGCGGTGGGTTCGGGCCGCGCGGACCGGTCCCTGGCGGCGTGCGGTTCCGCGACCGGCCCTGGTCGGCCCCCTCGGTCCACGGCGCCTTCGCTCCCGCTCGCGGCATCGGACTTCCGTCCGGGCGGTGGCCCGACGGTCGTGGTCCCGGGGTCCGGGGCCCGGGCCCTGCGGGCGGTGTGCGTCCCGGACCGACCTGCTCCCCCGCGCCCGAAGGCGCGGACCGCGAGACGGCGGGGCCGTGCCGGGCGGGCGGAGTCGAGGCGTTCGGGGTGCCGAACCTCCAGGTCCGCACGCGGCGCGGCATCGCGGCGGACTGGTGGACGGCCCCGGCCCGGCGGACGGTCCCGGCGTTGTGGGCCGTCCGCAGCAGCGAACCCAGACGCCCCCGCACCGCCCCGGTCGCCGCCGTGCCCGCGGCCGCGGTACCGCCGGTCGCGAACGCCGCGGTGGTGAGCACGGCCGCCCAGGTCAGGGACTTGGCCGCGGACACCACCGGCGACCTGCCCCGGTGCCCCGACAGCACGGCCTTGTAGGTCCAGAACGGGATGCGGATCTGGACGTAGACCAGGACCAGGAGCAGGAACAGGTCGAAGAGGTTCGCATCCCCGCTCAGGATCTGCGCGGCCCCGAACAGCACCTGGGTGTCCCCCTCGAAGAACACCCGCATCAGCGCCACGAAGGCCAGCGCCTGCGCGATCGGAACCACGCACACGGCCGTCATCGCCCGCCACCACAGTTCGGCGATCCGGTTGGTCTGCGGCAGCGCGTGGAACATCAGCATCAGCGGCGCGCCCACCGTCAGCAGGATCACGATGACGATCCGGACGATCTCGACCAGGGACCACACCACCAGCAGCACCACGAGCACCAGCAGGAGCAGCACGACGAACGCCGTCGCCTCCAGAAGGAAGGGCCCCACCCGCTCGGTCAGGGCCCGCGCCGCCCTCTCCGCGCTGACCCCGTCGGCGGCGAACGCCCGGGCGAACTCCGTCGACCAGTCCGACATCAGCCGCACCACGACCAGCGACAGGTTCGAGGCGACGAACCCCACCACCAGACGGGGCAGGACCTCCCGCGCCCCGTACTGGGCCTGGAGGCTGTGGTGGGCCATGACGACCAGCCCCGCCGCCAGGATCAGCAGCGCGTAGGCCGTGTTGACCGCCGCCGACACCCCTTCCCACACACCGGTCACCCCGGGCGTGGGTTCGGGGGTGTGGAACGCCTTGTCCGCCATCCACCCGAAGAGCGGGTTGACCACGTCCGAGACCAGGCCGTGGAACCACGAGGTGATGTGGCAGGAGACCTCCAGGACCCCGCAGCCGAAGACCTCGGCGGGCTCCTGCTCGCCCTCGTCCGGTTCGGCCGGGGACATCAGACGCCCTGCTCGTACTTGACGACGTAGTCCAGGGCCAGCAGCAGCACCTCGCCCACCAGGGCGACGAGGTAGCCGATGCAGGCCCCGTAGATGCCGCGCTTGGCCTTGTCGATCTCCCCGGGCTCGCCGCCCGCCACCATCCAGCGCACCCCGGAGACCGCGATGAAGAGCGTGGCCAGGGAGACGGCGAGCAGCTGCACCAGCCGGGTGATCCTCCTGACCACCTCCACCGCGTGCACCGCGTACAGGTAGGGGTCCTCGCCCTGGGCGGCGTGCAGCCCGGGCAGGACCAGTTCCGTCGGCGAGGCGGACAGCAGGAGCGGACCCGCCCCGGCCAGAACACACCACGACATGCTCATCCCGCACCTTCCGAGAGCGCTCCCCGCGCATGCGTGCGGGGAAGGAAACGAGTCGATGGGACACGTGGCGGCCCGCCCGTGACACCGGCGGAGCCGCCGCAACGCTCAGACCACGACGGGTCAGGCCCACGAGTCGGGCCACGGGTCGGGCCACGGGTCAGGCCGCGGCTCAGGCCGCGGCTCAGGCCGCGGCTCAGGCCACGAGCAGCAGGTCGTTCCGGTCGGTGAGCTGGCGGGAGCGGATCGCCTCGGCCAAGCGCTCCTCGGCGCGGGCGCGGCGCTTGGCCAGGCGCCAGTACGGCACTCCCCGCTCCCGGGCGACCGTGGCCAGGGAGACGCCCTCCAGGCGGGTGCGGCCGATGATCTCGGCCTCGTCCGGGGTGATCACGTCATGGCGGGCGGCCCGGCAGAGGACCATGTCCGGCGTTCCGGTGGGGACGATGGCGATAACGGGCGGCTCGGCCATGAGGAGCGGCTGGCGCAGCGCGGCGGTCCGGGCTCGGAGTCCCGCCCGCTGGGCGCGGCAGCGCAGCGCCCAGTGCAGGCGGTGCCAGGCGGTGTCGGCCTCGCGGACGGCGTGGACGAAGCCCGCGAGGAGCTCCTCCTCCACCTCCTCGACGGTGCGCGGGTCCAGGCCCCGGCACAGGCCGCGGGCACAGGTGCGCAGCGCGGGCATGGCGAAGTCGATCGCGGCGACCATCCACTCCTCGCGGTCCTGTGCGCGCACGACCAGGCTCCGCCAGACGTCGTCACGCGAGCGGCGGTCTGTGGTGCGGTCCAGGAGTGCGGCGCGCAGCTCGACCGGGGTGGTGGGAGGGGCGTCGGTGGCGGGGACGAGCTGCGCCGCGAGGTCGGCGACATCGAGGTCGAGGAGCTGGAACTCCCTCTCGGCGCGGTTGAGCGGTTCGGTCGTCATGGATCTGTTCCCTTCGCGGGCCGTGTCAGTGATGACGCGGACCACGAAAGGGAGCCCGGCTGACGGTGGGCGCACGGAGGGCTCACGGTCGGCGGGCGGAACGCGGGCAGGGTGCTGGCAGGGAGCTGACACGAGGCGCCCGGGCGCGGGAGGTGGGGCGGGCGGACTCTTCTCGACCGCTGTCCGCTGACAGCACCGGAAACAGGCTCTGGCCAGGGATGACAGCGTTGGCGGGAGTGCTGACAGCGGGAGCGGTAGGCGCTGTCAGCATCCGCCTTGGCCGAACCTTGACCGATTTTCTGAGAGCGGCGAACGGGCGGTGCGCTGACACGAATGGCCCACACCCTGGCTGGTTTCGTGCAGTCCGCTCTCCTCGGCCCCGGACCGGCTCGCCTCCGCGCGCGGAACTCAGGACAACGTCGCTTTGCTCGGGATCCACCGCTCCTCCCGGCCGGAAGGCGATGCCCGACTCCCGGACCGCAGCGGTGCGGAACCGGCAGTTCTGCTCTCGCGTCCTATTCCTTCACGAGAACTGAAGAAGGACGGTGCCTTCCCTATGCCCCACACGCACAGCGACCTCGTACTCAAGACCGATAAGGGCAAGTCCTGGGGCTTGATCTGCCTTGTGGTGGTGTCCGCCGTGACAGGAACCGTTTCTATGGCGGTGCAATCCGCAGCCGGACTGGCGTGGGGCATGGGCATCCTGTTCGCCATAATGCTTCTGGTCATGGTCGTTCAGCTGTTCATGGCCAGAACCACCGTGACGGCGCACGAGCTCGTCTGTCGGGGGCTCTTCTGGCACCGGCGGGTACCACGCGCGCACATCGTGCGCGTGGTCAGAGTGACCATCAAAGAACCCAGAATGAGAGCGATCGACAGCCTGTACATGCTCGACCGGTACGGCAGGACACTGATCCGGTGGGGCGATGCCACCACCACGACCGAGGACGTGGACCGCCTCGTGGATGCGCTCGGTCTGCCCTGCGAGCGCCTGGTAGAACCCCGCACCTACGCTCAGCTGGCCCAGACCCACGCCCACATGATGTCGTGGATCGAGCGCAACCAGAAGTTGATGGTGTTCATCATCATCGTTGCCCTGATCCTGCTCGGTGTGGTCTTCTTCCTGTTCATGAACGTGCTGGACATGCTGGGTTTCATTTAGGGCCGTAGGAACCAGGACTTGTCGGCCTCGGACGCGAAGCCCTCGGGGATATCGAGGATTCGGCGACCCCGCTCGGTGCGTGTGTTTCCAGAAGTGGTTTCGGGGGCTGTTCTCAGCAAGGGGTTGTTTTTCCGGAAGTCACCCCCGAAGTCAGCTTCTGGCAATGCCTGTTTCCAGAAGTGAGACATCCAGCCACAGGGCGGGCGGGTCCTGAGCGCGGGTCCTCGCCCCCGAACCCCCACCGGTCAGCCGCTGAAAAGCCGGTCCAGGCGGGCGTCGAGGACCGCCATGGCCCGGTCCCTGGTGATGTGCCCGAGGAGGACCTGCACCCTCAGTCCGTCAGCCAGCGCGAAGACCTCGGTGGCCGCCCACTGCGGGTCGGTCCCCTCGGCGACCGTCCCCTCGTCGATCCCCTGGCCCACCGCCTGCTCCAAAAGCTCCTGGAGGTCCGTGTAGCCACGGAGCAGGAACGCTGCCAGGGACGGCTCGACCACGGCCCGCGCCGTGAAGGCGACGTTGACGCGCTGCGCCTGCACGGGGCGGGGGCCCTCTTCGAGCAGGCCGCCCAGAACCGTGCGGACGATGGCTCGCGGAGAGGGCGGCTCCGGCGCTTGTTCCAGGCGTTCGAGCGTCTTGGCGACCTCGCGTTTGGCCACGTGTTCCAGCGCGAACAGCAGCATCTCGTCCTTGGTCCGGAAGTAGTGCTGCACCCGGCCCATCGAGATCCCGGCCTCGGCCGCCACGTCGCGCAGGCTGACGGCCTCCAGTCCCCGCGCTGAGACCAGCGAACAGACCGCGTCCGCGATCTGGGCGCGTCGCTGCTGGTGGTCCACCTGTTTGGGCATCGCTTCCCCCGTCTTCCCTCTGAAGCATCGCATTGCACCACACTCCTCATACCATGGTTACAATGCACTTGCATTGCAAAGAGAGGAGTTGGGCATGTCGAAAACACTCCGCCTCATGTTCGTGGAGGCTCGGATCTACGGACTCACCCTGGTCACCGGGATCCTGCTCATGATCCAGGGGTACGGGGCAGCATTCACCGAACTTGCCTGGGGCGCCACCTGGGGACCCCTGGCGTGGATCAGTGAACGTGTCGCACTTCCGGACGACTCACCGTTCCTGCTCGGCGCACTGGGATTCGTCTTCGTGCTCGTCGTGTGCTTCGCCGTCCAGCACGACTGACCAGCACCCCTGACGGCCCCCGGCCACCCGAAGCATCGCAGTGCCGAACCTCGCGCCAAATTTGCAATGCAAGTGCATTGCAATGCGAACGCATTGCTACTACTTTGGATGCGGCGCGTCACCGAAAGATCTCGGTGCGCACACACCCGCCTCCTCTGAACTGGAGACCCCCTTGCGTATGAAGACCCTCCTCTCCCCCGTCCTGGTCGCCCTTATGGCGGTCGGCCTGTTCGCGAGCGCCGCTCCCGCCTCCGCCTACACCGCACCCTCCGCGGCCCCGGCCAGCGAGGTGTCGGCCCAGACCCACCGCGTCACCGCCTGGAACTACGGCCAGACCCCGGTGCGCTCCGAGCCCCGCAACACCAGCACCCAGATCAGCCACGTCGTGGCCCCCCACTCCTACAACGCCGTGTGCTGGGGCCACTACCAGAAGATCACCTACCTCGGCTACACCAACGATGTGTGGATCAAGCTGCGCCTGAACTCCGGCGGCACCGGCTGGGTCACCGCGATCGCCTTCAACGGCGACTACAAGGCCAACCTGCCCGTGGGTGCGCGGTGCTGAGGCGCGTAGCGAGGCGTCCTGCCTCCCAGATGAGGAGCTTCCTGGTCGCGGCCCTGGTCGCCTTCGTGGCAGCCGGCCCGCTCACGATGCCCGGCCCGGCCTCAGCGGAGGTGGCGCACACGGCGACGTACACCGTGGTCCCGCCGGTGGGCGGGAAGGCCCCCGTGCGCGGCCAGCCCCGTACCCGCCCCGACCCTCCCCAGAGCAACTACCTCGTCTGGCCGAATACCGCTCAGGCCGTGTGCTGGGGGCACTACCAGCAGATCACCTACGGCGGTTACACCAGCGACGTGTGGGTCCGGATCCATCTGGCCAACGGTTTGGTCGGCTGGATCCCGGCCGTCGCCCTCCAGGGCGACTACAAGGCCGACCTGCCTGCGGATGCGCGGTGCTGATCCCCTGACCGTTGCCCAGGACGTCTCCGTGCGGCTCGCCGCGCGGAGACGTCCGTGCTTCAGGACGAGGGCCACCAGCCCGCAAGTCCACCTCCGCGTGCGGGGAGCTCAGCCCCAGGGGGTGACACTCACTCGACGGTCCATTTCGGGGCCCTGCTGCAAGCAACGGTCCGCTCTAAGGAGGCCGAAGCGCAGAGGCAGCAGGCCCGTGTTGGGGAGGATGCTGGGTGAGCACTGCCATGTCGTCAGGGCACGCTCGGCTGCTGCTGGTTTCCTCTCGGCTCTTGGAGCTCGATAAGAAAAACTTATAAAGTGTGCCCCCTTGTCTTAACACCGACCTGGTCACAAAAAAGCCCCCATGCGGTGCTCCGTTGCACGGGGGCTGCCGTGGTCTCGCTGTGACTTCCGGCGGGGGTCTACCGCCAAATCCTGTACTTTTCCTCGCCCCCGGACTCGGTCGCCCGCACCGCCCCAGTCAGCGCGGGGGCAGACCTGTGTCCGCGGGACGAAGGGCCTCCTGGAGGAGTCCCGCACCTGGGCCCGCCAACCAGTGGTCGAAGCGCAGCAGGAAGGGGAACTCCGTGCGCAGCGCGTCGAGGTCCGCGTGTCCCGCGAGTCTGCCGCCGTCGGCGAGCACAGCCAACCTTCCGAGCACCTCGTTCTGTGCCAGGAGCGTGTCCGGCAGGCGGCTGTAGGTGATCGGTCGACCTGCGGCCCGGGTCAGATGCCCAGCCAGGGCGTTGCCTGTAAGAGCGTCACCGGCGATATCCATGCTGCGGTCGGCGTACCGGTCGGGTGAGGCGAAGACCGCGGCGGCGATCCGGCCGATATCGCGTACCGCGATGAACTGGTGGACCCGGTCGGGGTGCGTCAGGAAGGACAGGTGTCCCCGGTCCAGGCCCGTGTCGGGGGTCAGGAGGAGTTCCATGAAGGTGGACGGTCGAATGATGGTGCTGGCGATGTCCAGGTTCCGGACGTGGGCTTCGATACGGCTTTTGGTGTCGAGGTGGGCGACGCCCGTGGGTGTCGGTCCCGCGGCGACCGTCGAGCTGTAGACGAGGTGGGCGACGCCGCTCTGCTCGGCGGTGTCGGCGACCGCGGTGCCGAAGCGGATCTCGTCCTCGTCGGTCACGTCGGCGCCGGCCTGGCCCGAGTTCGGCTGGACGCTGAAAACGCCGTGGGCGTCGGCGAAGGCCGCGCGGAGCGACTCCGGATCGCCGAGGTCACCGCGGACGGTCTCGACTCCGGCGGCGGAGAGAGATCGGGCCCGCGGGCCGGAAGGATCGCGTACGACCGCGCGAACCGCCCAGCCGTCGGCCCGCAGCGCCGCGGCGACCGATCCTCCCTGCTGCCCCGTGGCGCCCAGGACGACGACGGTTCCGCGGGTGTCGGACATGCCGACCGCGCTGCGCTCTCGGTGATCTGCCGCTGTGGGCGCTGTTGTGCGCCGTGTGGACGATCCAGTGGCGGTCGGACACGGAGGAGTGCTGTTCACAGGCGTGCTCCAGGAATCACGAGGATGGATCGGACAGAGGGCTCCGACCGGTGTCCGCGCTACGCTAGAACCTGACGTCAACGTCAGGTGCAAACCGGACGTGGAATCGGTGCGGGAGGCCGGATGCGGATCGGAGAGGTCGCCGCGCAGGCGGGTGTCAGCGTCAGGGCGCTGCGCTACTACGAGCAGCAGGACCTGCTGCACTCCACCCGCGATGCGGGTGGTCGGCGCCAGTACGCGGCCGGTGCCGTCGAGCGGGTCGGGCTGATCCAGCAGCTCTACGCCGAGGGTCTGCCCAGCAGGGTCATCCGCGAGGTGCTGCCCTTCGCCGACTCCGGTGGGGCCTCCCCGGGACTGCTGAAGCTGCTCGCCGCCGAACGCGACCGCCTCGACCGGCAGATGGGGGAGTTGTGGGAGGCGCGCAACCGGCTGGACGAGTGCATCACCGCGGCGCGCAGGCCCTGATTCGCAGCCCCGCGGCCTGCCACCCGGCCCCCCAACCCCTCCGCGCGCAGGCCGGTGTGGCACAGCAGCTCCACTGCCGCATCCAGGCCGGTGGCATCCACACTCCGGTCACCGTGCATGCTCCGCTCGCCCCGCCAGCCTCACCAGCGCCGGGGTGGGTGAAGGTGGCCCTGCCCGCCAACCAAGCCGATGGGCACGAGTTGGGCGCCCACGACGCTCTACCCGGCAGTGCTGCTCTCTCACCCTGTTCTTCCCGGGAACCGGTGAAGGACGGTGCATTCCAAAGACCGGCCCGGCCGCGCACGAGGACGGCCGGAGATCACCGGGCGAGGAGACAGCACACGTGCGCCGTCAGCAGGAACAGCGGCGGTGAAGCGCCCAACCGGACATGGCTGGGAAGAGCCGTCGAATCCAGCGCTTCACCATCGGTCTGCCGACCGGACGACCAGAACGCCGAGCCCGGCCCCGGCGGCCGCGAAGGTGTCCGGCACCCGCCCGTCAGAGGCCGGGGATGATCACCCATCTCGATGCTCCGGTCACGTCCGCCACCGTCGGCCGCACACCGGCGGTACGGCACAGAAGCTCGAGACCGTCATCGAAAGCGGCGCCCAACGGATCATCCGTGCCCATCGCCGCCAGGGCCGCTTCCACCTCCGGCGCCGTCGGCTCCGCGCTGCCCTCCTCGGAGTGGTCGGCCACCTCCTCGCCGTCGCGGTACACCATGAAATACGTGTCCGCGTTGATACTGAGGTAGGTGGTCACGGCGAAGGTGCCCTGCGACAGCTCCGGACTGCCCGTCCCCAGGCGACCACTGCCCTCCACGAGCAGCGTGTGCGGACCGAGGGCGAAGGCGGCCACGCGCATGTCGCCCATACCGAGGTCCTCGACCTCGCTCTGCGTCAGCAGATCGTCCCAGGTGCCGGTGCGGACGCGGTCCGGGTCGGCGCCCAGCCGCAGCAGGGCCTCGTCAGGCGTCGTATCGTGCACAACGGTCGCGCAGTACGAGTCACAGCCGGTCAGCTCCTCCATCCAGGCCTCGAAATCCTCCGACGTGTCCGCCGAGGCGGCGCCGGGTTCGGCCACCTCCTCACCGTTACGCCAGCAGACGGTGCCGTCCGCGCGGCGCAAGAGGACCTCTCCGCTCTCCACGCGCAGTTCGTCGGCCGGACCGCCCAGCGGTGGCCGCTCGTCGCCGACGACACGCAGCATGCCGTCATCGTCCAGCAGCAGCCCCGGCCGCTCCGCCTCTCCCAGGTGCTCGTACCACAGCCATGCCCAGTCCGCTCCGAACAGGACCAGACGCCGTTCGTCCCAGTGCCCGAGCACCGTGCTGCCGTCAGCGGACGTCAGGGCGTGCTGTCGCAGCGCCTGCCCACGGCGCAGCACCGCGCCGCGCGGGGTTTCCTGGGCAGTGGCGTCACAGGAGGTGTGCGCGTTCACCGACCACACCGGCGCGCCGTCCCCGTCGAGCAGATCGACCCGGCCGTCGTCGCGGACCACCAGCCGTCGGGCGCCCGAACCGGCCGTGCCGGAACTCCACACCGGCGCGCCGTAGGGGTTGCGCACCACCAGTTCGCCCTCGGTCGTCAGCTCGGTCCATCCCCCGTCGACCCACTGCGTGCCCGTCGACCACACGGTGCGGTGTTCGGCGTGGCAGCGCAGTACCAGATCGCCGCTCCCCTGGTGGAGCAGGGTGTGCGAGCCGGACGGGGAGGTCAGCGACTGGTGGCGCAGGCGCCCGCCGAGCCCGAGCTCCGCCCCGCCGTAGGCGTAGGGCGCTCCCGCGGACACCGGCACGGCCGGGCTCTGCTCGCCCTCACTCCACAGGACGGCGCCGGCCGCGTCCGTCAGGCACAGCGTCCATGCCTTGGACTTCCTGCCCCCGACCGGCAGCAGGCGCCAGGTGAGCACGGTCCCCTCCTGCTCCAGCCAGCCGACCACGGGACCGGTCAGCGCGTAGCTCCCGCCACCGGTCTCCCTGTGCTCACTGATGCGGAGCGAGCCGTCCTGCTCGCGCGCCACGATCCGGCGCGTCCTCCCTTCGCGCACCAGGAAGCTGTCGACCGTGATGCCGGTCGCGGGAGCGGCGTCCCGCAGCGCCCGCGCCCGAACGGGGCCGGTACGCGCGTTGCCCAGGCGCACGTGCGCGCCGTTCAGCAGTTCCAGGTCGCCCGCGTCCGTGAGGACCAGGTAGCTCGCCTCGGGCACCGCGAAGCCCGACCGCCAGACCACCTCGGCACCCTCTCGCGTCTCGACCTGCACCTCACCCTCGCCACCGAGGAGCAACCACCCGGGTGCGCCCGCCCTCCAGGTGACCTCGACCCGCTCCGCGTCCGTGACCACGGCGGTGCCCATCGCGTCGTAATGCAGTACGTAACGCCCGGAAGGCGAACGGAGCTGCTCGTCCACGCGAAGACTTCTGAATTGCGACAGTTCGTGCATGGTGGCCTTTCCCCGCGCCGAGGGCCGTGATCACGGCGTCCGTGCCCGGCAGTCTGTCGGATGCCGCTGACGACAGGGCGCGCGGATTCCCCACCTCGTACACACGGCGCCTCCAAGGGACACTGCCCGGTGACCGAGGGCCCCATCGCTGACGTGCTGCGACCGGGGCGTGTGTCAGGACGGGCTCGGGTGACCAGAAGCATCACTGGCGCCAGATCCTGTAGTAACCCTCCTCGTCCCCGACACCCGCTCCTACTCAGGAAGAGTGCCCGTCGTATGACCATAGGACCGCTACGTCTGGCTTCATGCGTAGCCATAGTGTTGCCGCCGGAGCATCGTCCGGGAAGTCAACGCGGAGAAACTCACGGCTGCCCGTTCGTTCGACCCCGACGGTTCGCACGCCAACGACGTTCAGGTCGAGCAGCACAGCGCCGCCGCTCTCGGTACTCAGCCGCAACCGGACAACCTCGTATCCCGGCTCGATGTCCATCGCGATTTCATAGCCAGACCGAGTGGTCCTGAAGGTCACCGACGTGTACGGCCACAGTTCCCGCCAGCCGTACTCGTATCCGGTTGCCTTCTCGTCCTCTGCATACCGATAGATCGGCTCGTCCTCGAAGAGCCAGATCAAGTCGTCGTAGTCGGGCACCGGCTCCATAACCATGCCCAGATGATGGCATCCGGCCCTCTCGGCAGACCCCGTCACGGGACCACTCAGCCGCCAGTGCGGCCGCCGCGCCTTGCCCGGCGGAGCCGACAAGGCCACCGCCCCGGAAACGCAACCCATTGCAGTTTCGAGGTACCGCACAGCCAGCGCAGCGCGCCGGCGACGTGGCCGGTGGCAACCACGGCCGGCTCTCTGGTGTGTGTGGACGATCAATCGCGGCGGACCGCGAACCCAGCGGCTGGGGTCGGCCCACCGGCCCGTGACCGGCCACAGCTCCCCCAGGACCGCAAGCGCACCCGTCCCACGGGCTCCCCAGGCGCGTACGGGCGCGGAGCGCAGCATGTCAGCACTCTTGTCAGCGTCGGTGTCGAAGTGGACATAGATGCCTGTGGGCTGACCGCAGTTCAGCGGGTGGTCGGCGGTGAACCGGCGCAAGGCGCCGGTGTACGACACGGGGACGCCGTCGCGCCCGTCCTCGGACTGACGGAGGTCCGCGTATAGGCGGTTGCTCTCGGGGCGGCCCGGCCGCCCCGGCGACGCGGCTGACCAGGCGTCTCCCCAGGTCAGAACGTGTGAGAGCCAGCGAGGGGACTTGAACCCCTAACCTATCGCTTACAAGGCGATTGCTCTGCCAATTGAGCTACGCTGGCGGGCTGCCGCGACCGTGGTTCCGGCCGCGTCCCTGGGAAATGGTACCGGTTCAGATACCGCCCGGCCTACTCGGATACGCCGGTGCGTACGAATCACCGCCCCGGGCTCCGTTCCGCCCACTGACGGCCCCTCCCCCACGCTGACAGCGCGCCCCGATCCGGCAAAGAAGTCCGGGAGCGGTTCCGGTGTCGGATTACCGCCCGCCCCGACCGGAAACCACAGGGGAAAGTGCCCCCTCCTGGGGGCGGAGAGGTGGGAAGGACATGACCGGCAACAGGGGTGTGGTGTACAGGGGAACGGGCCGGGTCGAGGTCGAGGACGTCGACTACCCCGAGTTCGTCATCAAGGACGGCCCCGGGGTCAACCCGGCCAACGTCGGGCGCAAGGTGCCGCACGGGGCGATCCTGAAGGTCGTCGCCACCAACATCTGCGGCAGCGACCAGCACATGGTGCGGGGGCGCACCACCGCGCCGGAGGGACTGGTCCTGGGCCACGAGATCACCGGCGAGGTGGTCGAGACCGGACCCGGCGTGGAGTTCGTCAAGGTCGGCGACCTCGTCTCGGTCCCGTTCAACATCTCCTGCGGGCGCTGCCGCAACTGCAAGGCGCGGCGCACGGAGATCTGCCTGAACGTGAACCCGGACCGGCCGGGCTCGGCCTACGGCTACGTCGACATGGGCGGCTGGGTCGGCGGACAGGCCGAGTACGCGCTCGTGCCCTACGCGGACTGGAACCTCCTCGTGTTCCCCGACCGCGACCAGGCGATGGAGAAGATCCTGGACCTGACGATGCTCTCGGACATCTTCCCGACCGGCTACCACGGCTGCGTGACCGCGGGCGTGGGCGTGGGGTCGAGTGTCTACGTCGCGGGGGCCGGGCCCGTCGGGCTGGCCGCCGCCGCGTCGGCCCGGCTGCTCGGCGCGGGGGTGGTGATCGTCGCGGACATGAAGGAGGAGCGGCTGGCGCAGGCCCGCAGCTTCGGGTGCGAGACGGTGAACGTGGCCGAGGGGGACCTCGCCGGGCAGATCGAGCGGATCCTGGGCTTCCCCGAGGTGGACTGCGCGGTGGACGCGGTCGGCTTCGAGGCGCACGGGACGGGCGAGGGCGCCTCGAAGGAGGCACCCGCCAGCGTGCTCAACACCGCGATGGACGTGACCAGGGCCGGAGGGTCCATCGGGATTCCGGGCCTGTACGTGACCGGCGACCCGGGCGCGTCCGACGAGGCCGCCAAGGAGGGCTCCCTGTCGGTCCGGATCGGGTTGGGCTGGTCGAAGTCGCACGCCTTCTTCACCGGCCAGTGCCCGGTCATGAAGTACCACCGGGAGCTGATGGAGGCGATCCTCCACGACCGGGTGCGCATCGCCGAGGCGGTCAACGCCGTGGCGATCCCGCTGGAGGAGGCACCCGAGGGGTACCGGGCCTTCGACGAGGGCGCGGCCAGCAAGTACGTGCTCGACCCGAACGGCTACCTCGGCACGGGCTGAGGCACGGGGAGGTTCACGGCGCGCGGGCGACGAACCGTGCGCGGGCGGCGAGCAGGGCGGGGACGGGGCGGCCCCGGCTGCGGGCTCGCGGTTCAGGGCGCGCGGGCGGCGAGCAGGGTGAGGGCGGGTTCGGACGTGGCCACCCGCCGCACGTCCCGGTAGCCCGCGGCGGCCAGTTCGCGCGCCGCCTCCCGCGGCCCCCAGGGAGTGATCCGGCTGCGGGACATCCGCCAGCGCACCACCGCGTCGCGTATCCCGCCGTCCGGGGCGTCGCCGGGGTCGTCGCGCAGCACGGTCACGGTGAGCAGCCAGGCCCAGGGGCGCAGGGCCTCGCGCACGCGCGGCAGCGCCCGCGCGACGGCGTCGGGCGGGAGTGCCGCGAGGGGAAGCCAGGCCAGGTCGTAGGCCCCGGGCTCGGACAGTTCGGCCACGTCGAGCAGGCGCAGCTCGACCCGGTCGCGCAGCCCGCGTTCGGACAGGTGGTGCTCGGCCAGGCGCAGCGCCCGGGGCTGGACGTCGAGCCCGACCGCGCGGGAGCCGGGGACGCGCTCCAGGACGGCGGCCGCGATCGCGCCGATCCCGGTTCCCACGTCGAGGAAACGCAGACCGCCCCGGCCGAGGAGGTCACCGAACCCCGGGACACGCGCCTCCAGCAGGTTCAGGAAGTCCGCCATCCGCCGTCCTGAGGCGGCTCCCTCGGCCAGGAAGGCCGCGTCATCCTCCTCCGCGCGGTCCTGCTCGCCCAGGGCGGCGTCGGCGGCCTGGGTCAGCTGCCGCGCGACCCTGCGCGGGAAGGCGGACGGCCCGGCCGGGCCCGCGAGGACGTCGCGGTAGGCCGGGAGCAGTCGCCACCCGTCGCCGTCGGGCTCCGCGCACCCCGCGGCGGCCAGCAACCTGCCGTGTTCCCCCGACAGCGGTGTGCCCTCCGCGGCGGCGGCGAGCGCTGCGACCGCCCAGGCTCCGTTGAGCCAGGCGTCGACACGGGCGGCTGGGTCGGGGGATCCGGGCGGGGCGTCGGCCATGGCGTGAGTGTGCCATCCGCCGCTTCCGGACGCACCCCCGGGTCGTGACATGCTCGACCGTTCCGGCAACCGCCTCAGGCCCGGTCGGCCTCCGCACCGCCCCGATCGCTTCCCGCACTGCTCCCTTCGGCTTCCGCGCCGCCCTCTTCGGTTCCCGCACCGTCCCCTTCGTCCTGCACGCCCACCGCCCGGCGCGGGCGGGCCGCCGGGCTGAGGAACCCGGCGAACGCGACGAAGAGCAGGGGCACGACCAGGGCCGCGCGCAGCCCGTACGCCTCCCCCAGCAGGCCGAGCACGGGCGGCCCGACCAGGAACGCGACGTAGCCGAGCGTCGCCACCAGCGAGACCCGGGCCGCTGAGTCGGGCCCGGAGTCCCCGGCCGCCGACAGCGCCACGGGGAAGCCCAGCGAGGCGCCCAGTCCCCACAGGACCACGGCCGCCGCGGCCAAGGCCGGGCTGTCCGCACCGGCCACCAGCCCCATGCCCGCCACCCCGGCCAGCGCGCTCGCGCCGAGCACGCGGGCCCTGCCGAAGCGCGCCAGGAAGTAGCCCCCGGCGAAGCGCCCGACCGTCATCGATGCGGCGAAGACGGCGTAGACCATCGACCCCAGGGCCGGGTCGAAGCCGTGGCCGTCGACCATGATCAGCGGGAGCCAGTCGTTGGCGGTGCCCTCGGCCAGGGCCATCGCGAGCACGATGAGGCCGATCAGCACCAGGCGGGTGTCCTTCCACAGCGCGCGTCCGCCGCCCGTGCTCCCCTGCCCCGAGGCGCGCGGGAGCGCCCTGCCGGTGCCGGGGGGCAGGGAGCCGAAGAGTGTCGCCGCGACCGCCAGGGTCAGGACGCCCATCGCCGCCAGGTGCCACGCCACGGGGAACCCGACCGCGGTGAGCGCCATGCCGACGAGGGCGCCGATGACGGTTCCCAGGCTGAAGAAGCCGTGCATGCGCGGCAGCAGCGGCTCGGCCATGACCCGCTCGACGTCGGCTCCCTCGATGTTCATGGCGATCTCCCCGGCGCCCATGCCCAGCCCGAAGAGGAACAGGCCGAACGCGACGACGAGGGCGGCCGACAGGCCCGCACCCAGACCGACGACGGGCAGGCTCCCCAGCATCGCGGCGGTCCCGGCCACGACGACCGGTCGTGCGCCCAGGCGGGCGACGACCGCGCCCGACCCGAGGACGCCGATCATGGAGCCGATTGAGAGGCCGAACAGGACGAACCCCATCTCGGCGGTGGAGGCTCCCAGCGCGTCGCGGATGGCGGGGGTGCGCGTGACCCAGGACGAGATTCCCAGTCCGGGCAGGAGGAACAGGACGCACAGCGCGAGGCGCCGACGGCCCACGGCGGTTCGCATGGAGGGCTCCCAGTGGAGTGGCGGTCAGTAGTGTGTACAAATGTACACACTTGTGGGCACGGCCACCACGGGTACGGGAGGGGGCGGCCGCGTACCAGAATGGTCGTGGGCGGAGAGCCCTGAGGTCGGAAGGGGAACATGGCCGGAACCAGGCGGGTGGCCAACGACCCGCGACGCAAGGAGCGCATCCTCGCCGCGGCCCTGGAGGTGATCGCCGAGCGCGGTGTGCACAGGACCACGCACCGGGCGATCGCCGAGCGAGCCTCGGTGCCCCTGGGCTCGCTCACCTACCACTTCGACGGCCTGCCCGCGATCCTGGAGCAGGCGTTCACGCACCTGGCGCGGACCATGTCGGAGTACTACTCGCACCGGCTCGCGGCGGCGCGCGACCGCGCCGAGGCGTGCGAGGCCGTGGTCGACCTCATCTGCGGTCCCGAGTACGCCACGCCCCACCAGTTCGTCCTGCTCTTCGAGATGTACTCCTACGCCAGCCACGACGAGGCGGTCCACCGGGCCGCGCGCGCGTGGATGGCCACCAGCCGCGCCTCCCTGTCGGCGCACTTTCCACCCGAGGCGTGCCGCGCGCTGGACGCCCTGGTCGAGGGGTGGTCGATGCACCGCCACTTCGAGCGCGACGAGGGCGCACCGGACCGCGCGGTGGTCCTGGCGGCGGTGACCGCCGTCGCCGACCGGCTCTCCTGAGGGGCGCCGCGCCCGCCCCGGGCGAAACGGACGGGTGAGCGGACCCGAGGCGCCGCGCCTGTCCCGGACACACCGGGCTGGTGAGCGGACCCGGTACTCCGGTCGCTCGTTCCGCGGGTTTCGGGAGAACCGCACGAACTCACGGGAAAAGGGCGCTTTCGAGTGACAGACGTCACTTCACGGGGTAGGCAGGACGGGGGCGCGGACAACCCCGTGCGCGTCCCGTGTGTCTATCGCCGAGGAGCCGCACCATGGCCTGCGCAGGATACGAGTGGACCGCCCCGCTGGACAGCGCGGACGAGATCGCCCCGGCCGTCGAGGAACTGGACGAGGAGACCGCGGAGTAGCGCGGTGACGCGATCCGCGTGGATCCCCGCGTCCGGGGAGCGGACCTCCCCGCTCCCCGGGCCGGGTTCCGGAAGCTGGTCCGGAACCCGCGAGCGCGAACTCACCCTGGACGAGGCGGAGCGGCGGGTCCGCGCCGAGGTACGCGCCCTCGGCTGGAGCGCCCGCTACCGAACGCTCGACGACCGCGAACCGACCGCCGTCCAGTGCGGCCTGTGGGACGCCGACGGCTCCGAGGTCCCCTACGGACTCGGTGCGGGCAAGGGCCCCGGCCTTCCCGCGCGCGTCGGCGCCCAGTTCGAGGCCCTGGAACACGCGTTCACCGGCCCCACCGTCCTGGAGACGCTGCCGGTACGCCTGGTGGAAGCCGCGGAACTGGCCGAGGGGCCCTTCGCCGCCGACCGGGCGGTCCGCGACGTGGCCGCGCAGCGGGAAGCACGGGTGGCCTGCGTGCGCCACGAGGCGCTCGATGGCGGCCCGCCGTTCGACGTCCCCGTGTTCCTGTGGGCGCCGTGGTACCCGGTCCCGGGCGGGGAGGCGGCGCGGGTGCGCCGCGCCCTCGGCGACACCGCCGAGTACCGCTCGGCGATGTCCTACAGCGTCAACTCCGGCTGCGCGATCGGGGCCACCCGCGACGAGGCGCTCCTGCACGCCCTGAACGAGTGGGTGGAGCGCGACGCGTTCTCGCTGTTCCTGCTGCGCTCGGTCTACGACGGCGGCCCCATGCCCGCGTGCGTGGCCCGCGAGGCCTTGCCCGGCCGCCTGCGCGCCCACCTGGACCGCGCCCGCGACCTCGTCGGCGGCCCGGTGGTCCTGCTCGACCTGACCACCGACCTCGGCGTGCCCGTGGTCATGGCCTACGCCCCCGAACGCCGGGACGGCGCCCCGGACCACCGCTACGGGCTCGGCGCCTCCCTGTCGGGCGAACTCGCGGCGGAACGCGCCGTCACCGAGTTCGTCCAAGGCGAGCTGCTCGCCCGGGTCGTGGCCGAGCAGTCGGCGGCGACGGAGGCGTCGGGGCCGTTCGCGCGGCTGGTCGCCGACCACGACGTCGCGGCCGGGGTCGGCGCCAGGCTCGCCGGACACCCCCGTCTCCTGGCCTGCGCCATGCTGGACTTCGCCGACCGGATCGACGAGGCGCCGCCGGGCGCGGTGCCGCCCGAGACCGTGCCGCCCGGCACCGGCGTGCCCCTCCAGCGGGCCGCCGTCGTGGAACGGCTGACGGCGGCCGGGCACCGCGTCGCGGCGCACCCGCTGCGGGAGTTGGAGCACGGCACCGTCGTGGTGCAGGTGCAGTGCCCCGGCCTGGAGCGGTTCCACCTCGTCACCAAGGGGCACGTGGCCCTGCCCGGAACGCGGGGCCGGGCACTCCGCGCCCGCTGAGACGACCCGGGCGTCTCCTCTCCTCCCCACGTCGGAACGCCCTGCGCATACCGGGTTTGCCGTGTGCTCCAGGGCACGCGTTCCGCGACCGCTGAGGCCGCCCGGGTCCGGGGCCGTCCGCCCCCGGACCGTCCACCGCGCATCGGGGCGCCTCCCCGGCGCCAAGGTCACGGACGCCGGGGCGGCTCCGCGCGCTGAACATCCCCGGGCGCCGCCGGTCGGCGGCGCCCGGGTCCCGCGTCACATCTGTTCCAGCAGCACGTCCTCCACCGCCTCGGCGTAGGCGCGCACCGTCTGGTGGTCGAACAGCAGCCGGGTGGGCACCGTGACGTCCAGCAGGCGTTCGACCTCGCGCACCACCTGGAGGCTGCGCACCGAGTCGCCGCCGATGTCGAAGAAGTTGTCGTTGCGCCCGATGCGCTCCAGCCCCAGGGTTCGCCCCCACACCTCGGCCACGGCCTCCTCGGTGGGGGTGCTCGGCTCGACGTGGACGGGCGCGGCGGCGCGCGCCCAGGCGGGTTCGGGCAGGCGGGCGCGGTCCACCTTGCCGTTGGCGTTGAGCGGCAGCGCCTCCAGCACGGTGACGGCCGCGGGCACCATGTAGGCGGGCAGCTCGCGGGACAGGCGCTCGCGCACCGGCTCCGCGTCCACCTCCCCTCCGGTGACGTAGGCGACGAGCTGGCGTCCGCCGGTGGGTGCCTCGGCCACGAGCACCACGGCCTGAGCGACCCCGGGTCCGCGCAGCAGGGCGGCTTCCACCTCGCCCATCTCGATGCGGAACCCGCGCAGCTTCACCTGGCCGTCCGCGCGGCCCACGAAGACCAGGCGCCCCTCGGCGGACCAGCGCACCAGGTCGCCGGTGCGGTAGAGCCGCCCGCCGTCGCCGAAGGGGTCGGCCACGAAGCGCTCGGCGGTCAGGCCGGGCTGGCCGTCGTAGCCGCGCGCCGTCCCCGGCCCGGACAGGTAGAGCTCGCCCACCGCGCCGGGCGGGACCGGGCGCAGGGCGCCGTCCAGGACGTGGGCGCCGGTGGCGTCCATGGGGCGTCCGATCGGGCAGTGCCCGGCGTCGGCCTCCTCCGCGCTCAGCGGGGTGCACGTGGCGAAGGTGGTGGCCTCGGTGGGCCCGTACACGTGCACCAGCTGGGTGTCGGGGCACGTCCGGCGCACGCGGGCGAGGGAGGCCGGGTCGGCGGCCTCCCCGCCGGTCCACAGCTGGCGCAGCCCCGCGAAGCACTCCGGGTCCTGCTGGGCGAAGAGGTTGAACAGGGCGGTGGTGAGGAAGACCGCGCTGACCCCGTGCCGGGCGGTGTGCTCGCGCAGGGTGTCGGCGGAGACCGGCCCGTCCGCCACCACCGCGGTTCCGCCGTTGAGCAGCGGCACCCAGACCTCGTAGGTGGCGGCGTCGAAGGCGTGCGGGGAGTGGAACAGCACCCTGTCGTGGCCCTCGCGCCAGCGGGAGTCGGCGCTGAGGGCGACCACGGCCCGGTGGTCGACCACCACGCCCTTGGGCGTGCCCGTGGAGCCCGAGGTGAACATGACGTAGGCGGCGGTGTGCCCGTGCACCGGGCCCCGGCGGACCGAGGTCTGCGCGCCCGCACCAGCACCCGAACCCCCACCGACACCAGCGGTCGCACCCGCCCCAGACAGTGTGCCGTCGGCGGCGTAGCCCACCACCGTCTCCACGTCCGCGCAGCGTTCGGCCATGCCGGGATCGGCCACCGCCACACGCGCGCCCAGCGCGCGGGCCAGGGAGGCGACCCGCTCCGCCGGAACGGTCTCGTGCAGCGGCGCGTAGGCGGCCCCCGTGCGCAGGACGCCGAGCATGGCGGCCACCACCCGCGGCGAACGCGGCATGAGCAGCAGCACCCGGGACTCCGCGCCCACGCCCAGCGCGGCCAGGCGGTCGGCGACCCGGTCGGCCTCGGCATCCAGTTCGGCGTAGGTCCACTCGCCGTCCGCGCCGACCAGGGCGGTCGCCTCGGAGTGGCGGGCGGCCCGCTCGGCGAACAGCGCGGTGACGGTGGCGGCGGGCGGCTCCTCTCCCCCGCCGTCGGCCAGGGCCAGCGACCGGGCCGGGTCGGCTCCGGCCACCCGCCCCAGGGGGCGTTCGGGGTCCTCGGTGAGCGAGACCAGGATGCGCTCCAGGTCGCCCAGCAGGCGGTCCGCGGTCGCGGCGTCGAAGCACGCCGGATCGTGGCCGAGTACCAGGCGCAGCCCGTCGGAGGCGTAGGCGCTCAGCGCGAGCGGGTAGTTGGTGGCCTCCACCGCGTTGACGAACCGGACCCGCAGCCCGTGTTCGGCGGCGGCGGCCTCATCAATGGGGTAGTTCTCGAACACCACGACGCTGTCGAAGAGCGGGGTGTCCCCGGGCAGGCCCGCCTCGGCCTGCACGCGCGCCAGCGACAGGTGGTCCTGGGCCCGCGAGCGCGCCTGGTCCTCCTGGAGGCGGCGCAGCCACCGCGCCACGGGCTCGGCGGGGTCCACGGCCACGCGCACCGGCAGGGTGTTGATGAACAGGCCCACGGCGGCCTCCACCCCGGGCATGTCGTCGGGGCGGCCGGAGGTGGTGGCGCCGAAGACCACGTCGGCCCGCCCCGAGTACGCGGACAGGAGCAGGGCCCACGCGCCCTGGACCACGGCGTTGACGGTCAGGCCGTGGGCGCGGGCGAAGGCGTGCACGGCTCCGGCCCGCTCCGGTGCGAGGACGGCCTCGCTGCGGGCGCTGGAGCGGGCGGCGCGCAGGGCTGTGGGAGGCCGGTCGTAGGGCAGCGGCGTGGGCTCGGTGACTCCCTCCAGCACGCCCCGCCAGAAGGCGTGCCCCTCCTCCGCGTCGCGTCCGGCCAGGCGGCGCAGGTACTCCCGGTAGTCGGGGCGCGCGGCCGGGACGCCGCCCCGGTAGGCGGCCAGGACGTCCTCCATGACCAGGGGCAGGCTCCACCCGTCCAGGACGAGGTGGTGGAAGGTCCACACCAGGCGCACGGAGGCGTCGCCGGTGCGCAGCAGGGCCACGCGCAGGAGCGGGTCGCGGACGGGGTCCACGCCCCGGGCGGCGTCCTCGGCCAGGTGGTCGGCCAGGGCCCGCTCGCGCTCGTCCTCCGTCGCGCCGCGCAGGTCGAGGTGTGCCACCTCGACGGGGACGGCGCGGTGCACGAGCAGGACCGGTTCGGACAGTCCCTCCCAGGCCACGCGGGCGCGCAGGACGGGGGTGGCCGCGACCACCCGCCGCCAGGCGCGGCCCAGGGCACCGGGGTCGTCCACGCCGTCCAGGTCCACGACGACCTGCTCCAGGTAGGAGCCGGAGTCGGGTTCCAGGGCGGAGTGGAAGAACATGCCCTGCTGCATGGGGGTGAGCGGCCACACGTCCTGGACGTCGCGGCCGTCGCCGACGAGGCGGTCCACCTCGTCCTGCTCCAGGCGCACGAGCGGGAAGTCGGAGGGGGTGGCCCCGCCGTGGACGGGGTCCAGGCAGTGCTCGACCAGCGCGGCGAGTTCGGCGGCCATGGCCTCGGCGAGGCGGCGCACGGTGGCCGTGCCGTGGACGGTGGTGGCGTGGTACCAGTCGAAGACCAGGCGTTCGCCCTCGAAGCGGCCCACCACCTCGACCAGGTGGGCGCGCTCCTCGTCCGGGGAGTGCTCGCCGCCGGGGTTGAGCCGCATCGCGGTGTGCAGGGCGCCCCGGCCGGGGTCGGTGTCGAAGCGGCCCAGGTAGTTGAAGCTCACGCCGGGCGCGGGGTCGCGCTCCAGACGGGCCCGCTGTTCGGGCGTGCCCAGGTGGCGCAGGGCGCCGTAGCCCAGACCGTTGCCGGGGACCGCGCGCAGCATCTCCTTGGTGGCGCGGATCTGCTCGGTCCGGTCGGGCCGGCCGGTGAGCACGACGGGGAACACGGTGGTGAACCAGCCCACGGTGCGCGAGGTGTCCAGGTCCTCGAACAGGTCCTCGCGGCCGTGGCCCTCCAGGTCCACGGGCACGCGCGCGGAGCCGGTCCACTCGCACAGCACCCGGCCCAGGGCGGACAGCAGCAGGTCGTTGACGCGGGTGCGGAAGGCCGCGGGCGCCTCGGCCAGCAGTCGGCGGGTGTCCTCCTCGGACAGCCCGGCGGTGACCACCTCCTGGTCGCGCACCAGGCCGTTGCCCCGGCCGGGGTGGTCGCGGGGCAGTTCGGCGCGGGTGGCGGCGACCCCGGCCCAGGTGTCGAGTTCGGCGTCGAAGGCCCCCTCTGCGGTGTGCCGGGCCAGGCGGTCGGCCCACACGGAGAAGGGGGTGGTGCGCGGCCCCGGGTCCACGGGCGCGCCCTCGGCGGCCTGGCGGTAGGCGGTGGCCAGGTCCTCCAGCAGCACCCGCCAGGACACCCCGTCCACGACGAGGTGGTGGGCGGTCAGCAGCAGCCGGGAGCCCTCGGGGCCGGAGTCGAGCAGGACGGCGGCGAAGACGGGGCCGCGGGCCAGGTCGAGGCCGCTGTGGGCGGCTCGGATGCTCTCCTCGGCCAGGTCGCGGGCCCGTCCGGGTTCGTGTCCGGACAGGTCGACCACGCTCAGCGGCGGGGCGGCCGTGCCGGGTTCGGCCACGCGCGGGCCGTCGCCGTCGCGGCGCAGCCGCAGCATGTCGTGGTGGTCGGCGAGGGCGGCCAGGGCGGTGCGCAGGGCGCGCGGCTCCAGGGGCCCGGCGAGGTCGAGCAGCACGGACATGGCGAAGTGGTCGGGGGCCACCGGGTGGGTGCGGTCGAACCAGCCCATGACGGGCGTGGCGGTGAGCGGGCCGCTCACCGGACCGGTGCCGGACGCGCCGGGCCGCCGCACCCGCGCCACCTCGGCCAGGGCGGCGACGCTGGGGTGGGAGAAGACGTCGCGGCTGCTCAGCTCCACACCGGCCCGGCGGGCCCGGGAGACCATCTGGATGCTGAGGATGGAGTCGCCGCCCAGGGCGAAGAAGTCGTCGTGGACGCCCACGCGCTCCACGGCCAGGACGGAGGCGAACACCTCGGCCAGGACGTGTTCGGTGTCGGTGCGGGGGGCGGTGTGCTCCCCGCCGTGCCCGGGGTCGGGCAGGGCGCGGCGGTCGACCTTGCCGTTGGCGGTCAGGGGCAGCGCGTCCAGGGCCACGACGACGGCGGGGACCATGTAGCCGGGCAGGGTGCGGGCCAGGGCGCGGCGCCACTCCTCGGCGGTCTCCTCGTCAGCCTCCCCGTTCGAGGGCACGGCGTAGGCGAGGAGCCTGCGCCCGCCGCCGGGTGCGGCGCGTACGAGGGCGACGGCCTCGGCGACGCCGTCCAGGGCGAGCAGGGCGGCCTCGACCTCGCCGGGTTCGATCCGGAAGCCCCGGATCTTGACCTGGGAGTCGGCGCGGCCGACGTACTCCAGCTCCCCGGAGCCGTTCCACAGCACGTGGTCGCCGGTGCGGTAGAGCCGTTCGCCGTCGCCGAAGGGGTCGGCCACGAAGCGTTCGGCGGTCAGCCCCGGGCGGCCCAGGTAGCCGCGGGCCACTCCGGCCCCGCCCACGTACAGCTCCCCGACCGCGCCCGGGGGCACCGGGCGCAGGAGGGTGTCGAGCACCCGCACGCGCATGCCGTCCAGGGGCGTGCCGATCGGCACGGTGCGCACCGGTTCGCCGGTGCGCGCGGCGGGGTGGTGGGCGGCGAAGGTGGTGGTCTCGGTGGGCCCGTAGCCGTTGGCGACCGCGGTGCCGGGGCAGGCCCGCAGCACCCGGTGCACGCTCGCGGGGCTGGCGGCCTCGCCCCCCGTGATGACCTCGCGCAGCGGCGCGAAGCAGGCGGGGTCCTGGGCGGCGTAGAGGTTGAACAGGGCGGCGGTGACGAAGGTCGAGGTGATCCGGTGTCGGCGGGCCAGCGCGCCGAACTCCTCGGCGCTCATGCGCCCGGGCGGCGCGACGACCACGGACCCGCCTCGCAGCAGCGGCGTCCAGATCTCGTAGGTGGCGGCGTCGAAGGCGTGCGAGGAGTGGAACAGCACGCGCTCGTCGCGGCCCCCGCCCCATCGGGAGTCGCGAGCCAGGGCCACCACGTCGGCGTGCGTGACCGCCACGCCCTTGGGCTCGCCGGTGGAACCGGAGGTGTGCATGACGTAGGCCAGCGCGCGCGGGTCGGCCCCGGGCAGGGGGGCCTCGGTCCGCACGGTCGGGTAGGGGCCGTGCCCGTCCAGGACCAGCACGCGCGCGTCGGTGCCCTCGGGCATGCGGGAGCGCGAGGCGGTGTCGGTGACGATGACGCGCGCGCCGGTGCGGGCGAGTGTCCAGGCCACGCGTTCGGCCGGGTCGTCCGGATGGACGGGGACGTAGGCGCCTCCGGCGCGCAGCACCGCGAGCATCGCGGTTACCACGTGCGGCCCCCGCTCCAGCAGCAGCGGCACGGCGTCCTCCGTGCCCACCCCCCAGGCCCGCAGCAGGCGGGCCAGGTCGGCGGAGCGGGCGTCGAGTTCGGCGTAGGTCAGCGCAGGGAAGTCTCCGACCAGGGCCGGGGCGCGGGGGGTGCGGGCGGCCTGCTCGGCGAACGCCGCGGTCACGGAGGCGGGCTCGCCCCGGGCGGGTGCGTGCTCCCAGGAGTCCAGGAGGGCGCGTTCGGCCCCGGGCCGCAGGTCCAGGGCGGCCAGGTCCAGGCCGGGGTCGGCGACGACGGCGTCGGCCAGCCGGGACAGGGCGTCGGCCAGGGCCGCCACGCGTCCGGCGTCGTACAGGTCGGTGTTGTACTCCACCGACAGGCGCAGGGCGCCGTCGCGTTCGGCGTACTCGAAGACCAGGTCGGCCAGGGCGGCGGTGCGCGGCAGGTCGACCTCCTCGGCGCGCAGGCCCTCCAGTTCCAGCCCGCCGGTGTGGGCGTTCTGGAGGACCATCAGCGCCTGGAACAGGGGGCCTCGGGAGGGGTCGCGCTCGGTGACCAGGGCGTCGACGACCCGGTCGAAGGGCATCTCGTGGGCGAGTGCGGCGTCGGCCTCGGCGCGCACCTGTCCGACGAACTCGGCCGCGGTGGTGCCCGGGCGCAGGCGCGAGCGGAGCACGACCGGGTTGACGAAGAAGCCGACCACGTCCTCGAGCTGGGGGTGGTCGCGTCCGGCGGAGGCCGCGCCCAGGGCGACGTCGGCCGAACCCGACGCGGCCGAGAGCACGGCCTGGGTCAGGGCGGCCAGGGTCGCGAAGAGTGTGGCGCCGCTCGCCCCGCCCAACGCGCGCAGCCCCCGGAGCTGGTCGGGGGTCAGGCGGGTTCGATGGACGGCCCCGGCGGTGGTGCGCCGGGCGGGGCGAGGGCGGTCGGTGGGCACTGCCAGCGGGGGCACGTCCTCCAGGGCGCGCGCCCAGTACTCCAGGCGGCGCCGGGCCTCGGGCCCCTCCCAGCGGCCCTGCTCCCAGACGGCGAAGTCGGCGTAGTCGGTCTCCGCACGGGTGTCGGGCTCCGCGCCGCGCACGGCGGCCCGGTAGTAGGCGGCGAGGTCGCGGTGGATCAGGTCGACCGACCAGCCGTCACAGGCGATGTGGTGGGTGCTCAGGACTAGGACGTGGTCCCGTTCGTCCAGGCGCAGCAGCAGGGCGCGGGTGGGCGGCCCCGCCACGAGGTCGAAGGGGGTGTCCACCTCGCGCAGCAGGTGCCGGTGCAGCTCCCGCTCCCGGTCGGCCGGGTCGGCGGAGGGGATCTCGCGCACGGTGAGCAGGTCGGCGCGGGGTTCGCGCACGTGCTGGACGGGTTCGCCGTCGACGGTGTCGTAGGTGGTGCGCAGGGCCTCGTGGCGCCGCTGGAGCAGTTCCAGGGCGCGGCGGAGCGCGGGCACGTCGAGCGGTCCGCGCAGGCGGAAGGCGCTTCCGGTGTGGTACTCGGCGCTGTCGCCGTCGAGCTGGTGCAGGAACCACAGGCGGCGCTGGGCCGCGGACAGCGGCAGCGGCCGGCCGCGCCCGGCCGGGACGATGGGTTCCTCGCGGCGCCCGGCGTCCCCGGCCGCGGCGATGCCCTCGGGGGTGGGGTGGCGGAACAGCGCGCGCGGGTCGAGGCCGGTGCCCAGGCGCTCGCCCAGGCGCCAGGCCACGCGGGCGGCGAGGATGGAGTCGCCGCCCAGGACGAAGAAGTCGTCGCGGGCGCCGACCCGCTCCAGGCCCAGGGCCGCGGCGAACTCCTCGGCCGCGGCGCGCTCGGCTTCCCCGCGCGGCTCGACGTGGTCGGCGGCGGAGCGGACGGCGGGCGCGGGCAGGGCGCGGTGGTCGACCTTGCCGTTGGCGGTCAGGGGCAGCGCGTCCAGGGCCACGACGGCGGTGGGGACCATGTAGCCGGGCAGGCGGTCGGCCAGGCGTTCGCGCAGGACACCGGTGTCGGCGGTGCCGACGACGTAGCCGACCAGGACGCGCGCGCCGGGGGCGTCCTCGCGGACGGTGACCAGGGCCTGGGAGACGCCGTCCTGGTCGAGCAGGGCGGCCTCGATCTCGCCGGGTTCGATCCGAAAGCCCCGGATCTTGACCTGGGAGTCGGCGCGGCCGACGTACTCCAGCAGGTCGTCGGCGTTGCGGCGCACCAGGTCGCCGGTGCGGTAGAGGCGCTCGCCGCCGCCGAGGGGGTCGGCCACGAAGCGCTCGGCGGTCAGCCCCGGCCTCCCCAGGTAGCCGCGGGCCACCCCGGCCCCGCCCACGTACAGCTCGCCCACCTGGCCCGGATCGACCGGGGCCAGCCGGTCGTCGAGCACCCGGGCGAACATGGCGTCCAGGGGCGTGCCGACGGGCACCGACAGCAGCGGGGGCCGGTCGCGGTCCACGGCGAAGTGCGTGGCGAAGGTGGTGGTCTCGGTGGGCCCGTAGCCGTTGGCGACCGCCGTGCCGGGGCAGGCGTCCAGCACGGCGCGGACCGCGCCGGGCGGGACGGCCTCTCCCCCGGCGATGACCTCGCGCAGCGGGGCGAAGCAGGAGGGGTCCTGGGCGGCGAACAGGTCGAACAGGGCGGCGGTGACGAAGGTCGAGGTGATCCGGTGGCGGCGGGCCAGCGCGCCGAACTCCTGCGCCGAGAGCCGCTGCGGCGGCGCGACGACCACGGCCCCACCGCGCAGCAGCGGTACCCAGATCTCGTAGGTGGCGGCGTCGAAGGCGTGCGAGGAGTGGAACAGCACCCGCTGGTCACGGCCGCCGCCCCACCGGGAGTCGTGAGCCAACGCGACCACGTCGGCGTGCGTGACCGCCACGCACTTGGGCTCCCCGGTGGAGCCGGAGGTGTGCATGACGTAGGCCAGCGCGCGGGGGTGCGGGGCGGGCAGCTCCGGGTCGGAGGGGGTACACGCGGCCGTGCCGTTGCCGACGGCACGGCCCCCGGCCGCGCGGTCCTTGGCGGCAACGCCCCCGACAGCGTCGTCCCCGGTGGCACGGTCCCCGGCCACGCCGTTCCCGGCCGCTCCGTTTCCTGCGGAGTCGATCCCGGTGGCGCCGTCCCGTCCGCGCTCCCCGGCCTCCGGGGCGCCCTCCGCGTCCAGGTCCAGGATCCGGGCCAGGTCGCCCAGGCGCGCGGGCAGGCGGGGGCCGAGCACGCGGTCGGTGAGCACCAGGTGCGCGCCGGTGCGCTCGGCGGCGGCGAGCACCCGGTCGGCGGGCTCGTCGGGGTGGACGGGCACGTAGGCGCCTCCGGCGCGCAGCACCGCGAGCATCGCGGTGACCACGTGCGGCCCCCGCTCCAGGGCGAGCAGGACCGTGCCCTCGGGGACGAGCCCGCGGGCCAGCAGCAGGCGGGCCAGGTCGGCGGAGCGGGCGTCGAGCTCGGCGTAGGTCACCGCCGGGAAGCCGCCGAGCAGGGCCGGGGCGTCGGGGGTGCGGGCCGCCTGCCGGGCGAAGGCCTCCGGGACCGAGGAGGGCGAGGCCGTGTCCGCGGGGTCGGGGGCGAAGCGGGTGGACTCCTGGGAGGACAGCACGTGACGGCTCCTGGCGCGTGTTCGAAGGCAAGGGCGGAAGGGCGTGTGTGGGGGGCGGCGCGGGGGACAGGTGTTCCGTCGCCGCGGCGGCGCGGCCACTCGGCGGCGAGGGGCACGGAGGCGAATCGGGCCGCCATTCCCGGCGGACCGTCGCACGAGGACAGAGCTTGCCACATCTCCTTATCCAACCGGGCACTTTACCAAAAAGCCCGTCATTCAGATATTCCCTCGGGCGACAGACAACCCAAGACCGAGCACCTTGCGCCACACGGAATACTCAGGCCTCAAAGCAGACAAAATAGAGCAAAAGTGTTATTCGACAGATCACGCCAGTACAAATACATACAAAGCGAACAAAAGCCATGCACGAGCGGAAGGTTTAGATACCGTACGGAGTGGTTAAATTACTCAAAGTAAAGGATCGGACAATACCTGTCCACATGCGGCCACCAGGGAAATCTTTCCCCCGCCCGCAGGTCAGACCGTACGCACGCCCCCGACGTACGCCGCCGCCGAAACCGCACCCCCGACACGGACCCGGCGACCGCGCCCCGACGCCTCTCCGCCGGGGCGGTCCCGCCCCGGCCGAGCACATCACCGCTGCTCAGGACCACGGCAAGGCCCTTACCACACTCCGGAACCCAGTACACGGGTTACTCCGCAAAAGACCGAACCGCGTTCATCCGACGATCTCTTCGACCCCTCCGCCGCAGATAAGCCGCCGTTTCATCGACCAAAACAGCGCTTACGCGAACAGGAGAACTATTGACCGCAATCCCCCCTTCACCAGCACGAACGGGTGACAAGGAACACAATCACACGGGTAAACCCGAGCCGTTGTCGACCGACGTCCCCAACGCGTCACGACCCTTCCATCCAAGCCTTCACCGTCCCGACCGGAAGGCGAACCCCCTGCTAACGGCGGGGATACACCGGGAAAAACACGAAGGCCTCAGTACGCGGCGAATGTCTTCACACCCCGGAAATCTCCTGGAAGGCCCGGACCGTATTCCCCGTCACCTGGTTCCCGACATATCCGAAACCCTTGCCAAGATTCGAAGCGATATGTGAGTATCCGTGGCACGTGCGGTCTACCGCCCCGTCCCCGCCGAAGCGACCGGCCGCTCCCGTCCCGAGCGCCGGCCTTTCGGGTGCCCTCCGACTCCCACGAGGAGAACGTCGTGCGCGACGCCCTGTCCGACCTGCTCCGCCGGACCTGTCACCAGGCCGGCGTCCCCGGAGCCCAACTGGCGGTCTACCACCGCGGTGAGCTGCACAGCTGCGCCACCGGGGTGGAGAACGCCCAGACGGGGCGCCCCGTGGCGCCCGACTCGCTCTTCCCGATGGGCTCGGTGACCAAGACCGTCACCGCCGCCCTGGTCATGCAACTGGTGGAGGACGGCGACGTCGACCTCGACTCCCCGGTCCTGGACCACCTGGGCGGGGCCGCCCCCGACCACCCGCTGCGGGGCGCCACCCCCCGCCACCTGCTCAGCCACACCTCCGGTCTGGTCTCGGAGCGCTCCGAGACCGCGCCCGCGCCCTCCCTGCGCCGCTACGTCTCCTCGCTCACGCCCGAGGACCGCGTCGCCGAGCCGGGCACGCTGTTCTCCTACTCCAACACCGGCTACGCCGTGGCGGGCCGACTCGTGGAGGCCGTCACCGGGCAGAGCTGGTGGGAGACCGTGGAGTCGCACCTGTGCGGCTCCACCGGCATGGAGCTGGCGCCGGTCCTGGCACCGCAGCCCTTCCCCACCGCCGACCTGGTCACCGGACACGCCGTCGACGGCGCGGGCCGGGCCCACCCGGTGGGCTTCCACATCGAACCGGCACTGGCCCCGGCCGGGGGCCTGGCCGCCAGCGCCACCGCCCTGGCCGCCTTCGGCCGCGCCTTCCTCGACCCCGAACACGCCGCCCTGGACGGCGAGGTCGCCGCCCCGGACGTGCTGCGCGAGATGGGCCGCTCGGTGAGCGTGGCCGACCCCTTCGGCCTGGCCGACGGCTGGGGCGCCGGGTGGTCGCTGCACCTGGCCGGGGACCGCCTGTGGTACGGCCACGACGGCACCCTGGACGGCGCCACCTGCAACCTGCGCGTGGACCCCGAGGGCGGCTCCGTGGTCGCGCTGACCACCAACGCCACCACCGGCGTGACCGCCTGGGAGCACGTGGTCCGCGGCCTGCGCGAGCTGGGGGTGGACGTGGGCCACTACCGCCAGCCCGACGCCGCGGCCGAGGGCGGAGCCACCGGGCCCGGCCCAGACCTGGTCACCGGGCGCTACGGCAACGGCGGCCTGGCCGCCGAGGTCGTCCCCGGCAGGGACGGATACCGGCTGGTCATGTCCAACGGCTTCGAGGGCCCGTTGTCCACCGGGCCGGGCGGCGCCTTCCGCGTCGTCTCCGAACGCCACGGCGGGATCGCGCTCAGCGGTCGCTTCCTGGCCGACCCCGCCGAGCCCCGGCGCGCCACGGCGCTCCAGTACAACGGGCGCACCCTGCGCCTGAGCGGGCTCGCCGTGGGCCCCAACGCCTGATCCACTCCCTGCGCAGACGAGGACCGGCACAGCCACCATGAGCAGCGAAGCCACCGCCGACCCCACCACCGACGCCGCCCGGGCCAGGGCGCGCGAGGAGGTCCTGCGCCGCCTGCGCTCGCGCGGCGGGAGCGGCCAGGACATCCCGCGCGTGCCCCGCGACCGCCCGGCCGCGCTGTCCTTCGCCCAGCAGCGGCTGTGGGTCCTGGAGCAGATGGCTCCCGGCCGCACCGACTACAACTCCGCCCTGGTGCTGCGGCTGACCGGGGACCTGGACGCCGGGGCGCTGCGGCGCTCCCTGACCGCGCTCGTGCACCGGCACGAGTCCCTGCGCACGACCTTCACCGAGGTGGACGGCGAGGGGCGCCAGGTCATCGGCGCCCCCCGCGAGGTGGAACTGCCGGTGACCGCCGCCGGAAGCCGCGAGGAGGCCGCCGAACTGGCGGCCCGCGAGTACGCCCTGCCCTTCGACCTGGAGCGCGGCCCCCTGATGCGGTCCCGGCTGCTGGCCGAGGGGCCCGGAGTCCACGTGCTGGTGCTGTGCCTGCACCACATCGTCACCGACGGCTGGTCCCTGGACCTGCTGCGCACCGAACTGGACACCCTCTACCGCGCCGCCACCGCCGACCCCGGGCGCACGCCGGACTCCCTGGCCGGGGAGCTGGGCGCGCCGCCCCTCCAGTACGCCGACTACGCCGCGTGGCAGCGCACGCGCCTGGACGGCCCCGCCCTGGACCGCTCCCTGGAGCACTGGCGCCGCAGGCTCGCCGACCCGCCCGTGCTCGAACTGCCCACCGACCGCCCGCGCCCGGCCGTGCGCGAGGGAGCGGGCGACACCCTGCCCTTCGCGCTGTCCGCGCCGCTGACGGAGCGCCTCGAACGCCTGGCCGCCGACCACGACACCCACCTGTCCACGGTGCTGCTGGCCGCGGCCCAGGTGACCGCGGCCCGCTGGAGCCGCAACCCCGACGTGGTGCTGGGCACCGTCGCCTCCGGCCGCGAGGACCGGCGGCTGCACGCGACGGCGGGCTTCTTCGTCAACACCCTGGCCGTGCGCCAGCACGTGGACGAGGAGCTGTCCTTCGGCGCGCTGCTCGACCGGACGCGCGCCGGGTTCCTCGCCGACCTCGACCACGGTGAGGTCCCCTTCGACACGGTCGTGGACGCCGTCCTGACCGAACGCGACCCCGCCGTGCCTCCGCTGGTGCAGGCCGCCGTGGTCTTCCAGAGCGCCCAGGGACCCGAGGCGGGACTGGGCGGCCTGGAGGCCGAGCCCGTGCCGGTGCGGCGCGGCCAGTCGGTCTTCGACCTGACCCTGGAGTTCCGCCCCGGGCCCGGCGGCGTCACCGGTTCGGCCGAGTTCGACACCGCGCTGTTCGACCGCGCCACCGTGGAGCGCCTGGTCGGAGACCTGGTGCGGGTGCTGGAGAACGCCGAGGACCCCCGGCCGCTGCGCGCCGTGGCGCTGGTCGGCCCCGAGCGGGCCCGGGAGCTGGAGCGCTCCTGGACCGGCAAGCCCGGTCCCCGGCCGCGGAGCCTGCCCGAACTGTTCGCCGAGCGGGCGCGCCTGCGCCCCGACGACCCCGCCCTGGTCGGCGCGGACCGCACCGTCTCCTTCGCCGAGGCCGACGACCGGGCCGCGCGCCTGGCCCGGCGGCTGCGCGAACTCGGCGTGGCGCGGGGCGACCGCGTCGGCGTGTGCGTGGAGCGCGGCCCGGCCCAGGCCGAGGCCCTGCTGGGCGTGGTGTACGCGGGGGCGGTCTACGTCCCCCTGGACCCGGAGTACCCGAAGGAGCGCCTGGCCGCGGTCCTCGACGACGCCGAGCCGCGCGCGGTCGTCGCCGACAGCGCGTGCGCCCGCCGCCTGCCCGGGAGCGGCCCGCTAGTGGACGCGTCCGACCCCGAACTGGCCCGCGCGGAGCCGCTGCGCGAGCACGTCCTCCCCGAGGACCCCGCCTACCTCATCTACACCTCCGGTTCCACCGGAAGGCCCAAGGGCGTCCTGGTGGCGCACCGCGGCCTGGCCGCCCTGGCCGCCTTCCAGGGCGAGCGCATGGGTGTGGGCCCCGGCTCGCGGATGCTCCAGTTCGCCTCCCCCAGCTTCGACGCGGCCATCGCCGAGCTGGTGGTGGCACTGCTCAACGGCGCGGCCTCCGTGCTGCTGCCGCGCCCCTCCCTGGCGGGCGAGGGCCTGCCCCGCGCCCTGCGCGAGCACCGCGTCACCCACGTGACCCTGCCGCCCGCACTGCTGCCCGGCCTGTCCCCCGACGAACTGGGCCCGGTGGAGCACCTGCTCCTGGCCGGCGAGGCCTGCCCCGGCGAGCAGATCGCCCGCTTCCGCGCCGACCGGGCCGTGTACAACGGCTACGGCCCCACCGAGTCCACCGTGTGCACCACCCTCAGCGCGCCGCTGTCGGACGGCGGCAGTCCTCCCCTGGGCGACCCCGCGACGGGCACCCGCGTACGGGTCCTGGACCGCTGGCTGCGCCCGGTGCCCGACGGCGTCCCCGGCGAGCTCTACATCAGCGGCGACGGGCTGGCGCACGGCTACCTCAACCTGCCCGGCACCACCGCCGCGCGCTTCGTCGCCGACCCGGACGGCGGGGGCGGGCGCATGTACCGCTCCGGCGACCTGGTCCGCCGCGTCGGCGGGCGGCTGGAGTTCCTCGGCCGCACCGACGACCAGGTCAAGATCCGCGGCCACCGCGTGGAGCCGGGCGAGGTCGAGCACGCCCTCACCCGCCTGCCCGGGGTCGGGCGGGCCGTGGTCGTGGTCGACGGCACCGGCGCCTCGCGCCGCCTGGTCGCCTACGCCGTCCCCTCCCCCGGGCACGCCCCGACCCCCGCCGACCTGGAACGGGCCGCCCGCGTACTCCCCGCCTACATGGTCCCGGCGGCCTTCGTCGTACTGGACCGCGTCCCGGTCACCGCCAACGGCAAGACCGACCGGCGCGCCCTGCCCGCCGTGGACTGGGCCGCGCGCTCCGGCGCCGGGCACACGGCCCCGCGCAACCGCGCGGAGCGGGAGCTGGCCCGGGTCTGGTGCTCCCTGCTGGGCCTGGAGCGCGTCGGCGTGCACGACGACTTCTTCCGCGTGGGCGGCGACTCCGTCACCGGCGTGCGCGTGCTCGCCCGCGCCGCCGAGCCGCTCGGTTTCCGGCCCCCGCTGCGCGCGCTGTTCGAGCGGCCGACCATCGCGGCGCTGGCCGAGCTCTACGACGGCTCCGGCGACCGCCGCGACGCGCCCGCGCGGACGGAGCACGAGGGCCCGGCGCCCCTGTCCTCCGCCCAGCGCCGCATGTGGTTCCTTGACCAGTACTCGCCCGGCGGGTCCGGGTACAACTCCGGCGGCGCGCTGCGCCTGTCCGGCGAGCTGGACACCGCGGCGCTGGAGCGGGCCCTGCACGCCCTGTCCGCGCGCCACGAGGCGCTGCGCACGGTCTTCCCCTCCCGGGACGGCACGCCGCACCAGGTCGTGCTCCCCGATTCCGGCCTGCCCGTGGAGACGGTCGAGCTGGACCGCCTGCCCGTGGAGGGGGCCGGGCTGAACGGCCCGTCCGGCGCCGGACGCGAGGAGCGGCTGGACGCGCTGCTGGAGGAGTTCGCCGCGCGCCCCTTCGACTTGGCCCGGGGGCCCCTGACCCGGGTCCTGCTGGTGCGCGTAGACGAGGGCGACCACGTCCTCTCCATCACCATGCACCACATCGTCACCGACGCCTGGTCGATGTCGGTGCTCGTCGGGGAGCTGGGCGCGCTCTACGAGGCCGCCCGCGAACGGCCCGGCGCACCCGCCGACGCGCTGCCCGGCGCCGCGGACCTGGAGCCGGTGGGCCTGCGCGCCACCGACGTGGCCGTCTGGCAGGAGGAGCGGGCCCGCTCGGGCGCCTTCGAGGAGCACCTGCGGTACTGGCGCGAGCAGCTCGCCGGAGTGGAGCCCCTGGCGCTGCCGACCGACCGGCCCCGGCCCGCCCGGCGGCGCGGCCTCGGCGCCGCGCGCGCCTTCGAGGTCCCCGCGCGGGTCCGCGAGGGCGTCCGCGCGCTGGAGTCCGAGCACGGTCTCACCCTGTTCATGGTGCTGGCCGCCGCCACCGCCGTGACCCTGTCTCGCCACAGCGGCCAGCGCGACCTCGTGCTGGGCACGGTGACCTCCGGGCGCGACGACGCGGCCCTGGAGAACACGGTCGGGTTCTTCGTCGACACCGTGGCCCTGCGGCTGCGGCTGGACCCCGACGCGAGCGCGGCCTCGCTGCTCGCCGACGTGCGCGAGACCGTCCTGGCCGCGTTCGAGCACGGCGAGGTGCCCTTCGACAGCGTCGTGGACGCGACCGGGCAGGAACGCGATCCCTCCCGCCCCACCCTGGTCCAGGCGCTGGTCACCCTGCGCAACACGCCGGGCGCCCCCTGGCGGGTCAGCGGGCTCGACGCGCGCCCGCACGACGTCGCCCACCGGCACACCCAGTTCGACCTGACGGTGGAGTTCGCGGAGGAGGACGGACGGCTGCTGGGCGCGGTGGAATACGACACCGACCTGTTCGACGCCCGCACCGCCGACCGGATAGCCCACCACCTGACCGCCGTCCTCGACCTGCTCTCGCGCACGCCCGGGGCGCCCGTGCGCTCCCTGGCCCCCGCGCCCGCCCCGGAGGAGGCAGAGGCCCTGCGGTCCTGGGGCACGGGCGCGCCCGGCCACCCCCCGGCCTCAGTGCCCGGCCTGTTCGGCGAGCGGGCGCGCCAGACCCCCGACCACCCGGCCCTGGCCGGCCCCGGCGTCGCGGTGACCTACGCCGAACTGGACCGCGCCTCGGCGGCCCTGGCGGTGCGGCTGCGCTCGCTGGGGGTGGGGCCCGAGACGCCCGTGCCGCTGCTGCTGGAGCGGGGGCCGCACGTGGTCACCGCGATGCTCGCGGTGCTGCGCGCCGGGGGCGCCTACGTCCCCGTGCACGCCGACGACCCCGCTGAACGCGTCCGCCTGCTGGTCGCCGAGACGGGGGCGCCCTGCGTGCTCACCGACGCCGCCTCCGCCGACCGGGTGCCGCCGACCTGCACGGCGGTGCTGGTCGACGCCGCCGACGCCGCACCGGCCTCGGAGGCCGGGGCGCGAGGGCTGAACGACGCCCACCCCGACCAGCTCGCCTACGTCATGTACACCTCCGGTTCCAGCGGCACGCCCAAGGGCGTGGCGGTGACCCACGCCGACGTGGTGCGCCTGGCCGCGGACCACCGCTGGTCCGGCGGGCACGCCCGGCGCACGCTCTTCCACTCCTCGCACGCCTTCGACGCCGCCACCTACGAGATCTGGGCGGCGCTGCTGACCGGCGGCACCGTCGTGGTGGCCCCGCCGGGGCGGCTGGACGCGGACGGCTTCGCCGCCCTGGTGTCGGAGCACCGGGTCAGCGCCACCTTCGTCACCGCGGCGCTGTTCAACCTCTACGCCGCGCAGGACCCCTCCTGCTTCACCGGGATGGAGCAGGTCATCACCGGGGGCGAGGCGGCCAGCCCGCACGCGGTGGAGCGGGTGCGCCGCGCCTGCCCGGACACGACCGTGGCCAACGGCTACGGGCCCACCGAAACCACCACCTTCGCCGCCCACCACGCGCTTCCCCGGGAGGGCGCAACGCCCGAACCGGTGCCGATCGGCCGCCCCCTGGACGGCACCCGGCTGCACGTGCTGGACGAGCGGCTGCGGCCGGTCCCGGTGGGAGCCATCGGCGAGCTGTACGTGGGCGGCCGGGCCACCCGCGGCTACCACGGCCGCCCCGGTCTGACCGCCGAACGCTACGTGGCCGACCCCTTCGGCGACGGCGGGCGGCTCTACCGCACCGGCGACCTCGTGCGCTGGAACAACTCCGGCGAGCTGGAGTACACCGGCCGCGCCGACTCCCAGGTCAAACTGCGGGGTTTTCGCATCGAACCCGGGGAGGTGGAGGCGGCCCTGCTGCGCCTGCCCGACGTGGCGCAGGCCACCGTCCAGGTGCACCGCTCCGCCTCGGGCGCGCGCGGCCTGGTCGCCTACGCGGTCCGCGCTCCGGGAGCGGACGCGGACCTGCCGGACGTGCGCGAGCGGCTGCGCCGGACTCTGCCCGACTACATGGTTCCGGGCGCCGTGGTGTTCTTGGACGCCATCCCCCTCAACGCCAACGGCAAGGTGGACCGGGCCGCCCTGCCCGAACCGGCCGAGCCCGGGGAGCGCACCGCTCCGGACGCGGCCCCGCGCGGCGTCGTCGAGGAGGCGCTCGCGGGCATCTGGGCGGAGCTGCTGCGGGTCGCGGAGGTGGGCCGCCACGACAACTTTTTCTCGCTGGGCGGCGACTCGATCCTGAGCATCCAGATGGTCTCGCGGGTGCGCGAGGCCGGATGGAACATCACCACGCGCGACGCCTTCCTGCACCAGACGGTCGCCGACCTGGCCGCCGCGGCCGAGCGGGGCGGGGCCGCGGACGGCCCCGCCGCGCGGGTGCCGGTCACCGGGGCCGTCCCACCCACCCCGGTGGAGCGCTGGTTCCTGCGCACCCGCACGCGCCGCCCCGAGCACTTCGACATGTCGCTGCTGTTCGAGGCGGCCGAGGGCACCGACCCGCTGCTGTGGGCGCGGGCCGCCGACAGCCTGCCCGCGCACCACGACATGCTGCGGCTGCGGGTCACCGACACCGCGGACGGCCCGCGCGGGCACCTGGACGCCGACGCGGCGCCTGGCGCCCGGGTGGTGCGCGTGGACGGCGGCGACGACGAGCTGGAGCGGGCGGTGGAGCGCGAGGCCCTGCGCGAGCGCCCCGCCAAGCGGCTCGCGGAGGGGCCCCTGTTCGAGGCGGTGGTGTTCGACCGGAACGGGCGCCGGGCGCCGCGGGTGCTGCTGTCGGCGCACCACCTGGTGGTCGACGCCGTGTCCTGGCGGGTGCTGCTGGAGGACCTGGCCACCGCCTACGGGCAGCTGGAGCGCGGGGAGGCGGTGGACCCGGGTGCGCCCACCACCCCCTTCCCCGAGTGGGCTCGCCGCCTCGGCGAGCACACCGCCCGGGGGGCCTTCGACGGGGACGCCGGGTACTGGGCCGACCTCGCGTCCCGGGCCGCGGACGCCCGCCTGCCCGTGGAGCTGGGCTCGGGCCCCAACGACGTGGCCTCCCAGCGGATCGTCACGGCCGCCCTGTCGGCGGAGGAGACCGAGGCGCTGCTGCGCCGGGTGCCCGGCACGCTGCGCAGCAGCATCGACGACGTGCTGCTCGGCGCGCTGGGCCGGGTGCTGACCGACTGGAGCGGCGACCCCCGCCTGCTGGTGGCCAAGGAGGGCCACGGCCGCGAGGACCTGTTCGACGACGTGGACCTGTCCCGCACGGTGGGCTGGTTCACCGCCATCCACCCGGTGCTGCTGGAGGTCCCCCCGGGCGCCGGCACGGCCGAGGCGGTGGCCGCCGCCCGGGCCCAGCGGCGGGCCGCGCCGGAGGCGATCGGGTTCGGGGCGCTGCGCGAGCTGGGCGGCGACCGGGTTCCGGCGCCGCTGGCCGCGATGCCCGAACCCCAGGTGGCCTTCAACTACCTGGGGCGGTTCGGCGACCAGGACGTCGGGCCGGTGGGGCGCCTGCTGCCCCTGCCGCCGTGCGACCACGCCCCGCAGGAGGAGCGCACCGGCCTGTTCGACGTGACCGGCGGCGTCACCGGTGGACGGCTGGAGTTCTCCTGGACCTACTCGGCCAACCGGCACCGCCCCGAGACGGTGCGGGCCCTGGCCGACGAGTACGCCGAACGGCTGCGCGGCCTCGTGCGCGAGGCCGGGCGCGGGCGGGCCCGGAACCGCCGGGCGCGCTGACCGTGCCGCGCGAACGGCGCGCGGCACCCACGACAAGGAGACGGAACGACGTGAGCAACCCCTTCGACGACGAGGACGCCCGCTTCCTCGTGCTGGTCAACGACGAGGGCCAGCACTCCCTGTGGCCCGCCTTCGCCGAGGTGCCCCGGGGCTGGCGGGTGGCGCAGGGCGAGACCTCCCGGGCCGAGGCCCTGGAGTACGTGGAGCGCGAGTGGACCGACCTGCGCCCGGCGAGCCTGATCGCCGCGCAGGAGGGCTGAACGCGCCGGGGCGCGCGGGTCCGGCGCGCCCCGGCGCCCCCACGCGCCCTCAGGCGTCGCCGTTGTCGCGCAGCATGCGCAGCACCGCCTCCTCCGCCCCGCCCTGGGTGGCGAGTTCGCCCGCGGGGGCCTCGCCGCCCAGTTCGGGCAGGGAGGCGGCGATGGTCACGCCCCGCTCGTGCAGCCGGAAGACGCGCGGGTCGATGTAGGAGTCCCGGGCCACCGCCTCGGTGTTGCCCAGGTAGTCGGCCACCTCGCGGACCACGTGCGTCCGCAACCGGGCCAGGGCCCTGTCGTCCTCGGGCGGCACGGCCACCGCGACCCCGACCGCGGCCAGGACCGTCGCGTGCCAGGTGCGGAACTCCTTGACCGTGTGCTCCTCCCCGGCGACCTCGCGCAGGTAGGAGTTGAGGTCGTCGGTGTTCACGTCGTGCCAGCCGTCGCCGGCGCGGTAGGCGAACAGGTCCTGCCCCGGCGAGCGGACGCGCTGGAGGCCGGAGACCACCCGGCAGATCTCGGGTTCGGCGCACTCGACGCGCTGGTCCTGACCGGACTTGCCGGGGAACTCGAACACCACCGTGCCGCGGCTGCGGTGGACGTGCTCGCGCAGCAGGCTCGCGACCCCGTAGGAGTCGTTGCGGGCGGCGTAGGCGTCGCCCCCGGCCCGCAGGAAGCCGAGGTCGATCAGGCGGACGGCCGCGGCCAGGACGCGCTCGCGCCGCAGGCCCCGGCGGGACAGGTGCTCGGCCAGCGTGCCGCGGATCTTCGGGAGCAGCTCGGCGAAGTCGAGCATCCGGTCGTACTTGGCCTCCTCGCTCCGGCGCCGCCACTCGGCGTGGTAGAGGTACTGGCGGCGGCCCGCGTCGTCGGTGCCGCACGCCTGGATGTGGCCCTCGGGCGAGGGGCAGATCCACACGTCGTGCCAGCCCGGGGGCACGACGAGTTCCTTGATGCGCCGGATCCGGTCGGGGTCGGTGACCGTTTTGCCGTCCGGGCCGTGGTAGCTGTAGCCGCGACCGCGACGGCGCCTGGTGATCCCCGGCTCGGCCGGGTCGCTGCGCCGCAGGCTCATACCGGGGCCTCCTCACGGACGACCGTCCGCGTTCCCCGGACCGTTCGCCCGGTCAGGACGGGTCCCGGCCGGGCGGGCGCTCCGGGCTCTCGGGCACCGCCCGCGCGTCGGCCGCGTCGGCTGCGGCGTCCTCGCGGCCCTCGGGCCCGGGCTCCCGGTGCGCCTCGTCGCCTCCCTCGGCCGAGTGCAGGCGGTCCTTCAGCAGCTCCAGCACCCGCATCCGGCCGGAGTGGCTCTCCTCGTAGGCGATCAGCTCGCGCACCCGCTCCGCGGGGAGGGAGCGGACGCATTCGTCCAGGTCCCCGAGCGAGAGGTCCTCGTAGTCGGGTACAGGAGGAGTCGCCATGCCGCCCACCCGCTTCCTCTGCGATGGCCACGTGCAGCAGCACAGCTACCCGCGGGGCCGGAGCGGAAAACGAAGCGGACCCGTCCCGCTCCGCCTGCGCGGAGCCGGACGGGTCCGACGCGGGGCGCTGCTACCCCTTCGCAGCGGAGCGGCGGCGGGCCACCTCGTAGAGGGACACCCCGGCGGCCACGGAGGCGTTCAGCGACTCCGCGTTGCCGATCGGGATGCTCGCGACCACGTCGCAGGCCTCGCGCACCAGGCGGGACAGGCCCTTGCCCTCGGAGCCGATCACGATGACCAGCGGGCCGGTGGCCAGCTCCAGGTCCGGGATCGGGGTGTCGCCGCCGGCGTCGAGGCCGACCACGAACACGCCCTCCTTCTTGTAACCCTCCAGCGCGCGGGTCAGGTTGGTGGCCTGGGCCACGGGCAGCCGGGCGAGGGTGCCCGCGGAGGTCTTCCAGGCGGTGAGGTTGACCCCGGCCGAGCGGCGCTCGGGGATGAGCAGGCCGTGCGCGTTGAACGCGGCGGCCGAACGCGCGATGGCGCCGAGGTTGTGCGGGTCAGTCACCCCGTCCAGGGCCACGATCAGCGCCGGGGTGTCGGACTCCAGCGCCGCGTCCAGCAGGGCCTCGGGCGCGCGGTACTGGTAGGGGCGCACCTGGAGCGCGAGCCCCTGGTGGGCCGCGCCGGGCTGGCCGTTGCTCTCGCAGCGGCGGTCCAGCTCGGTCTTGGTGACCTCCAGCACGTCCAGGCCGCGCTCACCGGCGATCCGGGCCGCCTCGTTGACGCGCTCGTCCGGGTCGAGGCTGTTGGCCAGGAACAGGCGGGTGGCGGGCATACCGGCGCGCAGCGCCTCCACCACCGGGTTGCGCCCCACCAGCAGGTCGGAGGCGTCCGCACGGCGGCGCTCCCCCTGCTGCTGGCCCCGGGCCTGGCCCGCGGAATCGGGGCGGCGGGCGGCCTTGGCCCGCTGCTTGCCGTCGTACCAGTGCCGCTGCTCGGCGGGCAGGGTGCCGCTCTTGCCCTCCAGCGAGCGGCGGCCCTTGCCTCCGCTGCCCTTGGTCGGGCCCTTCTTGCTCTTCTTCGCCGGCATGGTCGCCGCCTCCCCGTCAGTGTCGCGGGCATGCCGGAGGCGCGTCGCATCCGGCTGGTGGAATGTGGCCTGCCAACGTGAACGCGGCGGCAAACTCCCAGACTAACGCCGCCGCGCCACCGCCCGGGCCGCCTCAGTCACGGCGCAGGTCCCAGCGCGGGCCCTCGGGGGTGTCCTCGACCACGACGCCCGCCCCGGCGAGCTGGTCGCGGATCGCGTCGGCCGCCGCGTAGTCCTTGCGGCCGCGCGCGGCCTGGCGCTGCTCCAGGGCGACCGCCACCAGGGCGTCCACGACCTCGCGCAGCCCCTGGTCCCCGCCGGTGGCCCACTGCTCCCCGAGCGGGTCCAGGCCCAGGACGCCGAGCATGGTGCGCAGCTCACCGGCGATCTCGGCGGCCTGCTCCTTGCCGCCCGCCGCCAGCGCCGTGTTGCCCTCGCGGACGTGGCCGTGCACGACGGCGAGCGCCTGGGAGACCCCGAGGTCGTCGTTGAGCGCGGACGCGAACTCCGCGGGGACGTCCGCGGCCGGGACGACCTCGCCCAGCACCTCGACGGCGCGGGTGAGGAAGCCCTCGATGCGCTGGTAGGCGGTGGCCGCCTCCTGGAGGGCGGCGTCGGAGTAGTCGATGACCGAGCGGTAGTGCACCTGGCCCAGGTAGTACCGCAGCTCGACCGGGCGCACCTTGCGCACCATCTGCGGGATGAGCAGGGAGTTGCCCAGCGACTTGCTCATCTTCTCGCCGCCGACGACGAGGAGCCCGTTGTGCAGCCAGTACTGGGCGAAGCCGTCCCCGGCCGCGCGGGACTGGGCGAGCTCGTTCTCGTGGTGCGGGAAGACCAGGTCCAGGCCGCCGCCGTGGATGTCGAAGCTGGGGCCCAGGTACTTGGTGGCCATGGCCGAGCACTCCAGGTGCCAGCCGGGGCGTCCGCGCCCCCACGGGGTGTGCCAGCTGGGCTCGCCCGGCTTGGCGCCCTTCCACAGGGCGAAGTCGCGGGGGTCGCGCTTGTCGCGGTCCGCGTCGCAGTCGGCCGACTCCACGACCTGGTCCAGGCGCTGGTTGGACAGGCCCCCGTAGGGCGGGTAGGAGCGCACGTCGAAGTAGACGTCGCCGGAACCGTCGGAGGCGGCGTAGGCGTGGCCCGCGTCGATGAGGCGGTGCATGAGGTCGACCATCTCGGGCACGTGCCCGGTGGCCCGCGGCTCCACGGTGGGCGGCAGGCAGCCCAGGATCTCGTACGCGTGCGTGAACGCGCGCTGGTTGCGCTCGCTGACCTGCCACCACGGCACGCCCTCGTCCGACGCGACCCGGATGATCTTGTCGTCGATGTCGGTGACGTTGCGGCAGAAGGTGACGTCGTACCCCAGGTGCGTCAGCCAGCGACGCAGGATGTCGAAGTTCACCCCGGAGCGGATGTGCCCGATGTGCGGAGGTGCCTGCACCGTGGCACCACACAGGTACAGGGAGGCGGCCCCCTCGCGCAGCGGGACGAACTCGCGGACCTGTCGGGCACTGGTGTCATAGAAGCGCAGACTCACGTTGTCAAGCGTATCCCCTTTCCCCTCGCAGCGGCGTCACAAACCAGGGACTCCCAGGTGGGAAAAGCTCTCCCGGACATCCCCAAGTGCGTATATGTGGTTGGCCGTATTCGGACACACGGGGTGTGAGATAACCCTGGCCGGAAGTCCGTTCCGCGGGTTCTCCCGAGCGCTACTCCCTGCATATTCCGACAGAACGACACAGAACGCCTGGGGGCGGCTCGTCTGGTAGCAACCATAATCAGACGGAATCTCGTGTTCGCGGCACCGCCTGGACTACGCTGCGAAGGCGATGGCCCCTTACAACAACGCCCCCGAGTCAGGGACACGGAACGGTAGGCCCGCAGCAGGTCGCGGCGCGGGAGCCGGTGCTCTCGTCGGTAGCGGCCTGTTCGTCGGCCTCATCGCGCTGTGCGCCCTCGTCATCTCCTACAACGGCATCTTCCAGTTCGCCGAGTACGGCGGCCACGAGGGCAGCCCCCTCGCCCACGTGTTCCCGGTGACCTACACCCTGCTGCTGATGATGGCGTGCTGGGTGAGCTACCTGCTGCGCGGAGCGCCTCCGCGCGAGCGGCTCTGGGTCGACCTGGTGCTGATCCCGGTGCTGGTCCTGTTCGCCGCGGCGGCGATGCTGCTGAGCAGCCTGGAACTCGTCGAGCGGGTGCACCAGGGGGTCGCCAACGTGATCGTGGCGGTGGCGCCGCTCGCGGCGCTGCTCGTGGCCTTCCTGCTGTGGATGACCCTGCGCGCGCACATGCGCAGGCGCCGCACACGGATGGCGAGGCCGCGTCCGGCGGACGACCCCACGACGGTGCTGCACGCCCGCACCACGGTCCCCCCGCGCGGGGACACCGCTCCCCTGACCGCGTCGGAGGGCGGCACCCTCCAGGCGCGGCTGCTGCGCCTGGGCGCCGATGACCGGGACGAGGACGGCCGAAACGGCGCGGACCCGAGGACCGCCGGACCCCCGGAGGCCTCGGCAGGGTCCGAGGAGTTCGCCGGGCCCAACGCGCCCGGGGAACGGCTGGAGCGCGGGCGGGACCCGGAACCCGACACCTTCCGGAACCGGGACGAGCCCGGCCGGGACGGAGACCGGGACGGCTGGGACGACGAGGAGTTCGCCGCCGAGCCGCTGCCCGTGGCCGGGACCGAAGCACCGCGTTCCGGCTCCGGGGACGACCGGGACGGCTGGGACGACGGGGACGGGATCGAGGCGTCCGTGCCGACGGTGCGCCTGCCCCGGCGTTCGCGGGACGGGCACAACCCGATCAAGCGGGCCGCCGAGGAGGCGCCGGTGGTGCCCGGTGCGGCCACGCCCACTGACGTCGAACCGGAGCCGGAGCCGGAAGTGGAACCGGAGCCGGTCTCGGCGGTCCCCGACCACCTGGCCGACGAGGGCTTCGAGCACGAGCCGCCCTTCGGCGACCCGGTGTCGGACGAGGCCGACGCTCCGCCGGTGGCCGCAGAGCCGGTTGCGGAGCCCGAGCCACACGCGGAGCCCGAGCACCACGTACAGCCGGAGCCCGAACCCGAGAGCGGGACCGTCACGGCCTTCGAGCCGGAACCCGAACCGGTGGAGGAGCCCGTGGAACCCCGGCGGGAGCCCGCTCCCGTCGTGGCGCCCGAGCCGGTCACGGACTCGCGGAGCGCGCCGTCCGAGCCGGAGCCCACGGCGAAGCCGGAGCCCGAGGTGAAGGCGGAGGACGGACGGGCCGGTTCCGTGCCGCAGTCCGCTCCCGTCCCGGCGTCGCGGAGCACGCCGGTGGAGCCGGACCCCGAGCCCGAGCCCGACGCTGAAGCCGAGCCCTCGGCGGAGCGCGCCCCGGACACCGCGCACTGGGAGCCGCCCGCGGACGACTCGGGCGCCCACGTCCTCGCGGACTACGTGCCGCCGGTGTGGACGCCGCCGGAGGACGACACCTCGCCGTTCGCGGAGGAGTCCCGGGAACCGGAGCCGACGCCCGTGCTGGACCACGACACCGGTCCCACCGTGCGGGCGGCGTTCCGGATCGGCGAGGCCTCCCCGGAGGCGGTGGCCCCCTCGAACGAACCCGTGGAGTCGGCGCCGAGGCTGGAGGAGGCCTGGGCCTGGTACGAGACCGACGAGGACCGGTTCCCGGAGGAGGACCCGCTCCAGGAGCCGGAACCGCTCGGGGAGCCCGAGCCCTCCACGGCCGACGCCGACCTCCCGCCCGAGGCGGAGGAGCTTCCGCCGACGGTCCGGGAGGAGGACGAGGACGAACCGGCCCCCTCCTCCCTGGAGCCCCCGGCCGGGCCCGCGCCCGGTGCCGGGCGCCCCGCCCAGGAGCGGCGCGGACCCCTCACACCGGTGGAGAAGCGCCCCATGGTGCTCAAGCCGCCGCGTCCGCCGCTGCCGGACTTCACGTCGGGTCCGCCCTCGCGGCGCGTGCGCAGCGAACCGCTCCGCCCGGACGAGTAGGAACGGCGGGTAAGCGCGCCGAGCGGACACCGCTGACGGGCATGCGTCGGGGCTGTGCACAGGTTGTGCACAGCCCCGAAGTCGTTCTGGTGCCCCCTGGCCGCCGCGGCCCAGCCCGAAGGCAAGGGGCCTCCGGAGAGGAGGCGACGGTGCGCCCCGTCCCGACCGAACTGCTCGCCCTCCTCGACTCCCGGCAGGAGGCCGGGGCCATCGTGCTCGACCCCGTGCTCGACGTCATCGCCGTGAACCACCGGGCGCGGGACCCGTTCCGCGGGTTCGCCGACACCGCGAACCTGCTGGAGATGGTCATGCTCGACCCCGAGGGACCGCGGTTCTTCGTGGAGTGGGAGGCGGCGGAGGCCACCGTGGCGAGCTTGCGCGCCAGCGCCGACTTCAACCGCACACCGGCGAGGCTCACCGAACTCCTGGAGACGCTCCGCAGCGGCAGCCCCGCGTTCCCCGGGCTCTGGGCCAGGCACGACGTCCAGCCGAAGACCCACGAGACCAAACTGCTCCGCCACCCGGAGCGGGGCCCGCTGACGGTGGACTTCCACGCCTTCAACGTCGCCAGCGCCCCCGGTTACCAGCTGCTCGTCTACCAGGAGCGCGGACGCGCGTCGTGACGGGGCCGCCCGGGCCTCAGCCCGCTGTCACGCACAGGGCCGTGGCCACCGCCGCGATGCCCTCTCCGCGGCCGGTCAGACCCAGGCCGTCGGTCGTGGTCGCCGAGATGCTCACGGGCGCTCCCACGACCTCCGAGAGCGTCTTCTCGGCCTCTGCGCGGCGCGGCGCGAACTTGGGGCGGTTGCTGATGATCTGGACGGCCACGTTGCCGATCTCGAAACCGGCCGCGCGAACGCGCGCCGCGGTCTCGGTGAGCAGGGCCGCTCCGGAGGCGCCTTTCCAGCGCGGTTCCGAAGTGCCGAAGTTGGATCCCAGATCGCCGAGTCCGCAGGCGGACAACAGCGCGTCGCACGCGGCGTGGGCGGCGACATCGCCGTCGGAATGGCCGCTGACGCCGTCCTCTCCCGGCCATTCCAAACCGGCCAGGAAAAGGGTGCGCCCAGGAGAAAACGGGTGGACGTCCGTTCCGACGCCCACCCGAGGCATATTCGTCATCAATTACGTGATTTCAGAACCGGTTCAGGTGGTGAGAACCTCGTCGAGGAGGGCCTCGGCCTTGTCCTCGTTGGTCTTTTCCGCGAGGGCGAGTTCGCTGACGAGGATCTGCCGCGCCTTGGCGAGCATCCGCTTCTCGCCGGCGGACAGGCCGCGCTCCTTGTCCCGGCGCCAGAGGTCCCGAACCACCTCGGCGACCTTGTTCACGTCACCCGAGGCCAGCTTCTCCAGGTTGGCCTTGTAGCGCCTGGACCAGTTGGTGGGCTCCTCGGTGTGCGGCGCGCGAAGCACCTCGAAGACCTTGTCCAGGCCCTCCTGCCCCACCACGTCGCGAACGCCGACGTCCTCGGCATTCGCGGCGGGCACGCGCACCGTCAGATCGCCCTTGTCGACCCTCAGAACGAGGTAGATTCTGTCCTCGCCCTTAATGTTGCGCGTCTCGATCGCTTCAATACGAGCAGCCCCATGATGGGGGTAGACAACAGTGTCGCCGACCTTGAAAGCCATGTGACAGGTACCCCTTCCGCTACCACAAGGATACCACGAATCTGTGACTTAACGTACCTATTAGGTTTGCGAACACGCAGGTCAAGCCCTACTTTTCAGGCCTTGACAAAGTGTACCCGAGGCCTGCTGCGCACCTGGTCAGGCCCTGTGCGGAAGGGCTTGCGGACGCCGTGTCCGCCCCTTCACCGGGACTTGGTGAAGGCGTTACGGACACGCCCGGGAAGCCTTCCGGGAGGGGCCGGAGCGACGGATCTCACCGTGCCGAGTCGCCTGGCGCACGTCGCCCGCGAGGGCTCCCGACAACCCGCCGGAACTCCCCCGCACGCCCCGCCGGACCGGCCGCCGCACGACCCGTCTCCGGCCGCCGTGCGACCCGTCCGGACCGGTCGGCCGCGCTCCGGCCCCGCGTTCCGGCGCGCCCCGGCCCCGTGCCCCCCGGCCCGGCACCGCGCGCTCCGGCGCGGCACCGGGGGGGCACCCGCGGTTCGGACGCCCTAGGGGGACGCGTCCGGGCGGCGGGGAAGCACGCCCGACCCGCGGGCGGCGCCCAACCCGGCCGGACCGGCGAGGGGACACCCGCGGTCCCCACCGCGGGGAGGCCCCGGCCGGGCTCAGCTCTCGGGGTCGTAGTCCTCGCGCTTCTCGCCCGTCACCATGTAGACGAGGTTGTCGGCGACGTGCACCGCGTGGTCACCGAAGCGTTCGTAGAACCGGCCGACCAGGGTGACGTCCATGGTGGCCTCCACCCCGTACTCCCACCCGGGGGCGAGGATGCGCTGCAGCAGCTTGCGCCGCAGCCGGTCCATCGTGTCGTCGTCCTTGTCCAGTTCCAGGGCGGTGTCGGGGTCGCGGTCCATGATGACCTCGCCCGCCTTGGTGACCAGCAGTTCCGCCTGGTGGCCCATCTCCAGCACGATCGAGCGCACCGGCTTGGGGATCGCCGAGTCGGGGTGGCGCCGCCGCGCGATCTTGGCCAGGTGGACGGCGTGGTCGCCCATCCGCTCCAGGTCGCCGCGCATGTACAGGGAGGTGATGATGGTGCGCAGGTCGGAGGCGACCGGCTGCTGCCGGGCCATCAGGCTGAACGCGGTGTCCTCGATCTCCTGGTCGAGCCGGTTGATCTGCTCGTCACCGGAGATGACCTCCTGCGCCGCGTTGATGTCACTGTCCAGCAGCGCCGTGGTCGCACGAGCGACGGCGTGCCGGGCGAGCCGTGTCATCTCGACGAGGCGTTCACTCAGGCTGTCAAGGTCGTCGTGGTAGGTATCGCGCATGGCGTCAATGCTCCCAGTGGTTGTTTGAAGAGTCGGCCAAGAATTGGTGAACGATGCAAGAACCTCGGTTGTGTCACATGCCCTGACCGGGTAAAGCCCCAGCCCGCACGTTTACGATCGAACCGTGCAAGGGGAACTTCTCGCCGCGGTGACCGGCATCATCGGACTCGTCACGGGCGTCGTCATCGGCGTCCTGGCCGGCCCTTTCTTCCGTACGGGTACCGCCGCACGGCAGCGGCAGGCTCCGGAGCCCGCGAACCGCGACGGCGGCGTGCTGCCCTCCGGCATAGCCGAGGTGCTCTCCGCGATCCCCTCCTCCGCCGTCGTGCTGGACTCCGCCGACAGGGTCCTGCGCGCCTCCTCCGCCGCACGCGCCTTCGGCATCGTGCGGGGCGAGGAACTGGTCATCGGCGAACTCCTCACCCTGGCCCGGCAGGTACGGCGGGACGGCGTCATCCGGGAGACGGACATCGAGGTGGCCGTGCGCAAGTTCGGCCCCGACGCCACGTCCTTCGCCGTGCGGGTGGCCCCCCTGGGAGGGACCGGGCTGGTGCTGGTGCTGGCCGAGGACCAGACCGAGCACCGGCGCCTGGAGGCGGTCCGCCGCGACTTCGTCGCGAACATCTCGCACGAGCTGAAGACCCCGGTGGGCGCTTTGTCCCTGTTGGCGGAAACCGTACAGGACGCCAGTGACGACCCGGAAGCGGTGCGTCGCTTCACCGAGCGCATGCAGATCGAGGCCTCGCGGCTGACCGCCGTGATCCAGGACCTCATCACGCTCTCGCGCATCCAGGGCGCCGAGCCGATGGCCGAACCCGCCCGGGTCGACCTCGGCCCCGTCGTGGAGGAGGCGCTGGACTCGGTGCGCATGCCCGCGGACGCCAAGGGGATCGAACTGGTCGGCAGCGGCGCCGAGGGCGTCGTGATCATGGGCGACGAGGGACTGCTGGGCACCGCCCTGCGCAACCTGGTCGCCAACGCCGTGTCCTACAGCCCCAAGAACACCCGGGTCGCCGTGTCCGTGGTGTTGTCCAGGTCCAGCGTGGACATCAGCGTCGCCGACCAGGGCATCGGGATCCCGCAGCAGGACCTGGAAAGGATCTTCGAGCGGTTCTACCGTGTGGACGCCGCTCGGAGCCGGGCCACCGGAGGTACCGGTCTGGGCCTGGCGATCGTCAAGCACATCATGACCCACCACCGTGGAGAAGTGACCGTGTGGAGCAAGGAGGGGTCGGGGTCGACGTTCACTCTGCGTCTGCCCCGTTCCGAGAGCCGGGGGCCCGAGGCCGCCCGGAACACCGACCGTCAGGAGGCGGCACAGTGACGCGCGTACTCGTTGTCGAGGACGAGGAATCCTACAGCGACGCCCTGTCGTACATGCTGCGCAAGGAGGGCTTCGAGGTCGCCGTGGCGCCCACCGGGACCGTGGCGCTGGAGACCTTCGACCGTACCGGGGCCGACCTGGTGCTGCTGGACCTGATGCTGCCGGGGCTGTCGGGCACCGAGGTGTGCCGGACGCTGCGGCAGAAGTCCAACGTCCCCGTGATCATGCTCACCGCCAAGGACTCCGAGATCGACAAGGTCGTCGGTCTGGAACTGGGCGCCGACGACTACGTGACCAAGCCCTTCTCCTCGCGCGAGCTCGTGGCCCGCATCCGCGCGGTGCTGCGCCGCCGGGGCGAGGACGAGGTCGTGCTGCCCGCCGCCCTGGAGGCCGGTCCCGTCCGGATGGACGTGGAGCGGCACGTGGTGACGGTGCGCGGCGACAACGTGCAGCTCCCCCTCAAGGAGTTCGAGCTGCTGGAGGTGCTCCTGCGCAACGCCGGGCGGGTGCTCACCAGGATGCAGCTCATCGACCGCGTGTGGGGCGCCGACTACGTCGGTGACACCAAGACCCTCGACGTGCACGTCAAGAGGCTGCGCGCCAAGATCGAGGAGGACCCGGGCAGCCCGCGCTACATCGTGACCGTCCGCGGTCTGGGCTACAAGTTCGAGCCGGTCACCGTCGACGTCTGAGGGGCACGGGATCTCTCCGGGGATTCCCTGCGCCGCATCCCGTGTCCCGGGCCGTGGCCGCGTCCACAGCCCGGGCCCCGTCATGCCTCCAGGACGACCGTGAACGGGCCCTCGTTGGTGAGGGAGACCGACATCTTCGCGCCGAACACCCCCGTGGCCACCACGGCGCCGAGCGAGCGCAGCTCCTCGACGACCGCGTCCACGAGGGGTTCGGCGACGGGGCCGGGCGCCGCGGCCTGCCAGGTGGGGCGGCGGCCCTTGCGCGCGTCGCCGTAGAGCGTGAACTGGCTGACCACGAGCAGCGGCGCGCCGGTGTCGGAGCACGACCGCTCGTCCTCCAGGATCCGCAGCGTCCACAGCTTCCCGGCGATCCTGACCGCCTCGGCGGCGGTGTCGGTGTGGGTGACCCCCACCAGCGCCATCAGGCCGGGTTCGGTGATCTGCCCGACCACCTCGCCGTCCACCGTCACCGACGCGTGCGACACGCGCTGCACGACCGCGCGCATGGTGCCTCCCCCTCGTGGTCTGCGGCGTCCTAGCGCCGCTGGAACTGGTTGAGCGCCCGCAGCCGCCGGGCGTTGGTGATGATGCCGGTCAGTGTCACCACGAACGTGGTGATGGAGTCCGCGAAGTCCTCGATCCGCCATTCCCTGGGCCCCGTGTACCAGGCCAGGCCGTCACCGGTCAGCTCCTCGGGGGTCAGGTCGGTGAGCGCCGCCGAGGCCAGGATGTTGGCCCAGTGGTCGACGTCGTCGAAGATCACCGCGTAGGGCAGGTAGCGCGAGTACAGCTCCACCCGCTGCCCCGGGGGCGCGGTCGCCGAGCGCGGGCTCAGCAGGTAGTCGCGGAAGCCCACCGTGTGCGCGTACACCGAGCTGCCCAGGGCGGTCTTGGCGGGCATGTACTGCGCGCCCGCCGTGACGGCGGCGCCCGCGATGATGACGGCCAGCCCGGTGAACGCCGCGCTGGTGAAGACCGCCAGGGTTCCGGTCAGGAGCACGCCCGCGGCCGTCACCGCCATGCCGACGGCGCTCCAGCGGCTGCGCACCTGGCTGGGCGAGCGGGCGAACCACTTCAGCCGCACCATGTCGCGGTACAGCTCCTCGCGGACGCGGTCGATGCGCGCCGGGAAGTCGGCGGAGGTGCGGGGCGAGCCGACCTGGGACAGGCGCACGGTCGGGCGCCCGCCGAAGAGCGCGTCCAGCAGCAGCCACTCGTAGGAGCGGAGGGTGTCCTCCGGGGGGCCGTCCAGCCGCACCAGCCGCCAGTCCACGGACGTGAAGTGCTCGTGCGGCAGCTCCTCCAGGCGCACGTAGCCGCGCACGGCCAGGTCGACCACGGCGCCGGTGAGGTCGGTGATGTCCACGGTCTCGTTGACGAGCGTGCCGATCTGGCCGGGGTGCACGTCGTCGGGCGGGGCGAACCGCAGGCGCCCGTGCTCGCCCTCGGCCACCGGGGCGTGGTCCCCGGCCGAGGCCTCGTCGCGCAGGGCGCGCTCGTCGCGGCCCCGGACGCGGATCAGCACCACGAGGCCGCCCAGGAGCACCGCCAGCAGCAGTCCGAACACGCTGGCGGTGGCCGGGGTGACCGCGAACGCCGAGGCCAGCGACCAGCGGCGGGTGAGGATGGGCTCTCCCTCGGCGGCGCCGGGCGGGTAGTTGACGACGATGTCGAGCCGGTCGCTGGGCTCCATGTCGGCCTGGAGGAAGTGGGCCACGCCCGCGTCGGCGCCCATGTCGGAGGCCGTGCAGTACATGGCGCTGCGCGGCTCCCCGGCCAGGCAGGACAGCGCCTCGGGCGGCAGGGGCGCGGTGACGGTCACGTCGGTGGCCTCCACGGTGTGGCTGTAGGCGCCGACGGCCCGCCACTCCAGCTGGACGCCCTGGGAGACCTCGCTCACGGTTCCGCTCACCCGGTAGGAGAGCACGACCCCGGAGGTGGCCTCGGTGGGGATCTCCACGGACAGGGAGCCGTCGTCCCTGCTCACCCGGGCGTCCAGGGTCTCGCCGTCCAGGTCGGTGGCCCGCACGCCGGTGACCTCGAACTTCCGGTCGTGCTCGGTGTCGTAGAGCATCGTCTCGGTCAGGGATCGGGTGAAAGTGGCCGGGGCGCCGCCGGAGAAGGAGATGGTCTCCTCGCCGTGGAGGACGCCCGCGCCGTCGAGTTCGAGGCGGACGTCGTTGGTGATGACCGGGGCGGACCGGTCGCTGGCGGGCGTCACGGAGCCCCCCGGTACTGTGGGAGCCGGTGCCGCTGGCGTCGCGGCGTGGGCCTCCCCACCCGGCCACGCGACGACAAGCGCCGTGACCAGTGAGGACAACACGAAGACGGCCGTCGCGACCGCGACGGCCGGGCGCCAGGAGCCAACCCACCACATGTCGCGAGAGCCTATCCGGTCCCCCGGTGCACCGTTCCCCCCGGGCACGGCGGCCGGCGTCGTGCCCCGGTGCCGCGGGGAGCTGCCGTGGTGAGCCGAAGACCGGTTCGGGGACCGGACTTCTGGCCCGAGGACTCCGGGCTCCTCCAGCGGATGGGCCTGGGGGTCACGCTCACGCTGGGCACCGGGGCGGCGGCGGTGGGGTTCACCGGTTTCCTGGCGATCTCGGCCGCCCTGCACCCCTCCGAGCCCGCGTGGTCGCACCCGGTGGCGTCAGCGGACCTGGCGCCGGGCGGGTCGGGCGGGGCGTCGGCGGCCGAGGAGCCGCTGACCGCCCCGGGCCGGGGCGACCCGCTCACCGACAACCCGCTGTACCGGATCGGCGAGCTGGGCGAGATCACCTGCGAGGTGCCCGAGCTGGACGAGAAGGACGCGGAGTCGGTGGAGGCGTTCGTCCACGAGATCGCCGACTGCCTGGACACGGCGTGGGGCTCCTACTTCGCCGAGGCGGGGCTGGAGTTCAGCTCCCCCAACCGCGTGTACTGGCACACCGCCGGGAACAGCCCGTGCGGCGCGTTCCCCAGCGAGGGCACGGCGGCCTTCTACTGCCAGGCCAACCAGGGCCTGTACCTGGGTGTGGAGGACATCGTGGCGGCCTCCGGCGGCAGCGACAAGCCCGAGGCGTACACGTTCCTGCTCAGCCACGAGTACGGGCACCACGTGCAGGGGCAGTCGCGCATCCTGGCGCGGTTCCACAGCGAGCGGGCGGGCGCCGACGAGGCGGAGGCGGACGAGCTGACCCGGCGCAACGAGCTCCAGGCCAACTGCCTGGGCGGGGTCTTCCTGGGCGCCTCGCGCGAGGATCTGGGCCTCGGCGGGTCCGAGCGGGAGAATATCCTCGACGACGTCGGTCTGCGCTCCGACTGGGGCGACGAGCACACCCACGGTTCGGCCGCCAACGGCCGCCTGTGGACCGCGCACGGCATGGACCGCAGGGATCCGGCCGCGTGCAACACGTGGAACGCTCCCGAGGATCTGGTGCGGTGATGCGCTCCGGGGGGCACGGTCAGGTGTCGGGCGTGTCCGGCCCGGCCACGGTGACGACAGGGCGGGCGGACAGGGGTGTACGCAGGGTTCGGTAGGTCGCCGGCGTCCGCGGCTCGCCGCGCCGACCGCCGGGTGTTCGGTCTGGTGACCGCCCTCATGGTGGTGCTGCTGGCGCTGGCGCTGTTGTCGTGGACCACCGCCGACGAGGACGGCCCCCCGCCCGGGGCCGCGCCGGACGCAGCCGTCCCGGAGGCGGGCGCCGACTCCGACGACAAGCCCGGTCAGGCCCCCTCCGGCATGGCGGGCGGGCAGGGGCTGCCGGAGCGGTTCGGCGCCCAGGAGCGCCCGTCGGGGTACCAGGCGCTGGTCGCCAACCCGCTGTACGAGACGGGGCGGCTGAGCCCGCGCCCGTGCCCGGTGCCGGAGCTGGACGTGGAGGACCCCGAGTCGATGGAGGGGTTCCTGCACACGGTCGCGGACTGCCTGGACGACGCCTGGCGGACCCAGTTCCTGCGCGCGGGCATCCCCTTCACCCCTCCGGAGCGGGTGTTCTGGGACGAGCCCGGGATCAGCCCGTGCCGCGCCTACCCCTCCCGCGCGGGTGCGTTCTACTGCCGGGCGAGCACGGGCATCTACATCGGCACCGCGGACGTGGTGGACAAGTGGAACGGCGCCACGGACAGCGTGGTGTACGCGTCCCTGCTGGCCCACGAGTACGGCCACCACGTGCAGGGGGAGTCGGGGCTGCTGGAGTACTACCACGGGCAGCGCCAACTGGAGGACGGCGTGCTGAAGCGCAACGCGTGGACGCGCCGCGGCGAGCTACAGGCGAACTGCCTGGCGGGCGTGTTCATGGGGTCGGTCCGGGTGAGCTACCCCCTGGACGAGGGGGACGTGGAGACGCTGCTGGACGACGCCGCCGCCACCGCCGACCGCGAGGACGGCGAGGAGGAGGAGCGCACGCACGGGTCGGTGGACAACAGCGTGGCGTGGACCCGGACCGGCCTGGAGGAGCAGCGGCCGGGGGCGTGCAACACCTGGGACGTGGCGGACGAGTCGCTGGTGCGCTGAGGAAGTTGCGCCCCGACGGCCGCGCGAGGACGTACGCGCCGCACGGTGGTGGGGCCGTGGACGGCGCCTCCCGGCCCGGACGGATGCGACGGCCGGGCCACCGGAGCGCCGGGACGCGTGTTCCGCGCCCGGACGGCCGACCGTGCGTGCGCGTCCGGCCTCGCCGCGGCACCCGTGGGCGCCGCGGCGGAGCCCCGGGACGCGTCCCGGCCGGGCCTACCTGGACTCGACCCGTCCGAGCGGGTCGGGGCCGCCCGTCAGCGCGTCGCACGCCGCCTGCCAGGCGGGGTCCCCGGGGTGGAACCGGTCGCGGAGGTAGGCCCAGGTGAGCCGCTGGACCGCGGACACCCGCTCGGGGCTCTCGTCCGTGGTCTCGGCGACGTCGTAACCGGAGACCCCGCCGAGCCCGTGCTCCGCGCCGAACAGCGTGAGCAGGGTCTTGGGGCCGGGGGCGAGGCGGTAGGGGTCGACGTGCCACTCCGGGCCGCGGACCGTCAGGTGGGCGGAGTCGTCCGCGTCCCCGGCGACCACGAGCGCGGGCGTCGTCATCGTGGAGAAGTCCGTGGTCGAGAGGAAGGGGTAGGCGCGGGCCGTGGACTCGTTGAGGGAGTCACCGCCCGCGCCGGGCGCGGCGAGCAGCACGCCCGCCGTGATCCGGGGCTCGGACAGGTCCACGACTTTCCCGTCGTGCGGGTCGGTGAGCCGGGCGCCGAGCAGCAGGCTCACGGTGTGCCCGCCCATCGAGTGCCCGGCCACGGCCACCCTGCTCCGGTCCAGGCGTCCGGAGAGCCCGGGTACGGCGGCCTCGATCTCGTCGAGCCGGTCCAGGACGCGCGTCATGTCCTCGGCCCGCGACCGCCAGTACAGCGGCGCCTCGGGGGTGTCGGGGTCCAGGTCCAGCGTCCTCGAACTCAGGTGGGTCGGCTGGATCACGGCGAATCCGTGGGCCGCCCAGAAGTTCGCCAGGGGCGCGTAGCCGTTCAGCGAGGACAGGTGGTGGGAGGGGCCGTGGCCGTGTGAGAGGAGGACGATCGGCAGTCCGCCCCCGGTCGCGGGCACGGAGACCCGCACCTGCAGGTCCACGGCGCGGTCGGGTGCGGGCAGCACGACCGGGCTGACCGAGAGGACGGGGGCGGCGGGGCCGACGGAGTCGGGCGTGCGCGTCGGTGCGCTCATGGTGCGTTTTCCCTTCGGTGGCCTGCGCCGAGGTCCCCTCGGACCGGCGGCGGGCAGGGCGGACGGAAGTGTCCCGTCGCAGCTAGACTGCAAGCGGAGCGCTGTTCCTCTTAATATACGGAGCAGTGTTCCGTTTTGCAACGGACGCCGGAGGGAGAACGTGTATGCCCAGCACAGGAGGGTCGGAGGAGGTGCCGGCCCGCGGCAGGCGGGCCGACGCGGTGCGCAACCAGCAGAAGCTGCTCACCGCCGCCGCCGCGGTGTTCGTCACCTCCGGCGTCGACGCGCCGATCCGGGAGATCGCGGCCCGGGCGGGCGTCGGGATGGGGACGATCTACCGCCACTTCCCCACCCGGGCGGACCTGGTCGTCGCCGTCTACCGCCACCAGGTCGAGGCCTGCGCCGAGGCCGGTCCGCGGCTGATGGCCGAGTCCGGGTCCCCGTTCGCCGCACTCCGCGCGTGGGTGGACCTGTTCGTCGACTTCCTGGTCACCAAGCACGGGCTGGCCGCTGCGATGCGGTCGGACAGCGGCGGCTTCGAGGCCCTGCACGCCTACTTCCTCGACCGACTGGTGCCCGTCTGCACGACCCTGCTCGACGCCGCGGTCGAGGCCGGGGAGATCGAACCCGGCACGCGGGCCTACGAGCTGATGCGCGGCATCGGCAACCTCTGCGTGGGCGGCGAGGACCCCCGCTACGACCCGCGCCGACTGGTCGAACTGCTCCTGCTGGGGCTGCGGCGGCCGCAACCCTCCTGACGTCGGCGGACAGCGCGTGCTGGCACCCGTGGGCGCCGCGCCCCGTACGCGGTGCCTCCCCGCGGGCGGGTCCTCCACGCACCGGGCCCCCTCCCCGGTTACCGCCTCTCTCCGTACGGGCGCTCCCCCGTACCCGGAAGGGCCGCGGGCGGAGTTCGCCCGGCGTTGTCCACAGGTTCGAAGTACCGCTGTCGCCCGGATACGGAGCGTGGCAGGATGCTTCGTATGTCGGACCTCGCCGAACCCCTCAGCCCCTACGAGCCCGAACCGACCTCCCCCGAGCCCTCCCCCGACGACGCCTCTCCGCCGCCCGTCCCGACCGGCCCCGGCTCCCCCGCGTGCGAGCGGGTCGAGCTGCGCGTACACGGCGTCAGCGGCGGCCAGGCCGAGGAACTGCTGGACGTCGAACCCGCCATGCGCGTGGGCGGCGACCGACTGGCGGGGTTCTTCCGCTGGCGCCGCGAGTCCGACACCGAGACCCTCCCGAACGTGCGCCGGGAGATCTTCGCCTGGGGCAACCTCACCTCCGGGCGCTCCTCCCGGGCGTTCTGGCTTCTGCTGCTGCCGTTCATGCTCGTCAACGTGGCGTACTGGATGCGGCCCGGACGGATGGACCGCGCCCCCACGGGGACGCGGCTGCTGGCCAACAACGCCTACGGCGGGAGCGTGCGGCTGCTGGCGCTGTCCCTGACGGTGCTCATCACCCTGGCCGCGGCGGGGATCGGCATGGACCTGGTGGCCTGGCAGTGCGCCTCCGGCCAGGGCGAGGAGTGCGTGCGGGCCCGCCCCTGGCTGGCCTTCCTCGGCTCGCCCTCCTCCGTGCTGTCCGCGCCGGGCCCGGCCCTGCTGGTGGGCACGGTCCTGCCGGTGGCGCTGATCGTGGTGCTGTGGCTGCTGTCGCGGCGCACGGCCGCCGACTACGAGGTCGTGGAGAGCCCGATACCGCCCCGCCCCAGCGCGGCCGCCCCGCTGAGCCAGGAGGGCTTCTGGCGCAACAGCGAGACCATGGCCCGGCTGCGCTCGGCGCACATCTCGGCGGCCCTGGGCACGGTGACCGCGCTGCTGGTCGTACCGGCGCTGCGGCACGACCTGGACCCGGCGGCGGCGGGGCCGCCGGACGGGGCGGGGCCGTGGATCGTCGGCGCCCTCCTGGCGGCCCTGCTGGCGGCGGTGGTCACCCTGAGCACCCTGAGCGTGCTGGTCCCGGGCACCGACCCGCGCTGGAACGCCCGGGCCGACCGGATCTGCCGCCTGCTGCGCGACGCCACCCTGGTCCTGGGGCTGGCGGTGGCCGCGTACGTGCTCTGGCCCCGCCCGGAGTGGACGGCGTCGGGGCGACTGCCCGGCAACGGGGCGATCCTCAACACGCTGTTCGCGGTCCAGGCTGCCCTGGTGCTGGTGATGCTGGCGGCGGCGCTGTTCCTGTTCGCCTCCGACCGCTCCCACGGCGGCGCGGCGATGCGCGGCCTCGCGGGTCCGGCCACGGCGGCCCTGGGCGCCCTGCTCGGCGGCGGCTTCTCGGCCGCCCTCGTCTACCAGGGGTCGCTGGCGCTGAGCGGCTGCGGCACCCTGGCCACCCCCGAGGTGGACTGTCTGCCGCTGTCGGTACCGGCCGCCTACTCCTGGCTCCAGCTGGCGTTCGCGCTGGAGGCGGCCATCGCGCTGGCCGTGGTGGGGGTGCTCGCGCTGCGGCTGCGCCGCGACACCCGGTCGCACCTGGCCGGGGTCACCGAGGACTACGCGCGCAGCGTGCGCGACCGCCGTACCTGGGACATCGCCCACGCGCGGGCGTCGGGCCGGATGACGGAGGTGCTGCCGTGGGTGCTGGCGGCCTTCCTGCTCCCGGTGGTGGCGCTGGGCGTGCTCGTGCTCTCCTCCACGCTCTCGGGGCACCTGGCGGCGGGTCCGGCCTCGGTGACGACGGCCGTGTCGGACGCGGCCGCCGTGCCCGGCGATGTGCGGGGGTTCGCCCAGGGGACGGTGTCGGGGCTGATCGGCGTCGGCTCCCTGCTGGGCGGCGCCGCCCTGGTGGCTCTGGCGTGGATCGGGCGCAGCGCCTACCGCGACCGGCCCACGCGGCAGGCGGTCGGCTCGGTGTGGGACGTGGGCACGTTCTGGCCCCGGGCGGCCCACCCCCTGGCGCCGCCCTCCTACGCGGAGCGGGCCGTGCCCCAGCTGTGCGCCCGGGTGGCCCTGCTGTGCCGGGAGGGAACGGACGTGGTGCTCTCGGGGCACTCACAGGGCTCGGTGCTGGCGGCGGCCACGGTCTGGCAGCTGCCCACCGACTGCCTGGGCCGGATCGCGCTCATCACGCACGGCTCACCGCTGGACCGCCTGTACGCCCGCTACTTCCCGGCCTACTTCGGGCCGGGCCAGTTCGCGGACCTGCGGGAGCGGGTGACGGACTGGCGCAACCTGTGGCGGGTCACCGACGCGATCGCCGGGCCGGTGCGCACGCTCGACTCCTCCGGCGGTTTCGGGACCGTACGCGTGGTGGAGCGGGCCGAGCCCCTGCCGGACCCGCGTTCCTACGACGCGCTGCCCGGCGAGGCCAGACGCCCGGAGATCCTGGGCCACTCCTACTACACGGGCGACCCCGCCTACTCCGCGGAGCTGCGGCGCGTGCTGGACGCCATGGAGGCGCAGGCACGGCGTGAGGCCTCAGCCGGAGGCACGGGGCGCGAGGCCCCGGCCGGGAAGGCGGAATGAGACCGGGCAGGCCTACCAGGGACCGTAGGGGCCGTTGTTGCTGTTGCCGCCCACGCCCTTGACGGCCGGACGCACGTCCAGCAGGAAGACGAGGGTGGCGACCAGGCCGAGGATGACGAACATCCCGCGGCCGGAGAAGACGGCCAGCAGGGAGAGCGCCGTGGCGACACCGGTGAGGATGACCCACAGCTTCTTGGTCTGCTTGTCCATGAGTTCGAAGGCCGCGGCCGGCGTGCGGATCGCCTCGATCAGCGCGTACAGACTCGCGACGAAGGTGACCAGGTAGATGGCCTGCCAGATCAGTCCGAACAAAACGCACACTCCCGACGACGTTCCGAGCGGGGAGTCCGCCCGCTCTCCACCGTAAACGGATGGGACGCGTTGATCGTGCCCGCGGAGGCGGGTGTCACACACGCGCGGGGATCGCGGTCGGCGGCGGCAGCGGTCCGCGCGCGGGCGCGACCGGCGGCCGGGAAGGTCACAGCGGGATGTGCCAGAGGCAGGTGACCGCGGCCAGCAGGAAGGCGGAACCGCCCATGATGAAGGCGCCCGCGTGGTAGGGCAGCTCGTTGTCGGGGTGCAGGAGGCGGTTGACCCGCTGCATCACCCCGGGCTCGGCGTCGGGCACGGCCGCCATCGCCCCGGCGGGCACCGGGGCCGGTCCGGCGGCGCCGAAGCGCAGCAGCGCCATGGCCAGCTCGCGTGAGGAGCTCTTGCGCCGGGCCTGGTCGTCGGCGCACATCTCGATGAGCAGCGCCACGCTCTCGTAGTAGGTGCGGACCAGGCGGAACCGGGGGAAGGCACGCTTGAGCGAGGAGAAGGGCAGCAGCACGAGGTCGTGGCGCTGGCGCAGATGGGCGTGCTCGTGGGCCAGGACGGCGGCCAGCTCGCGGTTGTCCAGGACCGCCAGGGCCCCGGCGCTGATGACCACCTGCGAGCGCAGCACGCCCGGAAGGCAGTACGCGGCGGCGGCCGGGTGGTCGAGCACGCGGGCGCCGGGCACGTCGGGGTGCTCGCTGGCGATGAGTTCGAGGAGGTCGTGGTGGCGTCGGCGGACGCGGACCACGTGCAGGAAGGAGGAGACCAGGCCGTAGAAGAGCACCAGGGTCAGCACGACGGCCAGGACCACGGCCACGATGTGGCTGATGCCCTCAAGGCCCTGGGAGAGCTCGGCGAGCAGCAGGTCGCCGGTCACGATGTCCGTGGCCAGGGCCATGGAACCCCCAGCCGCGCCGAGCCGGTAGGAGGAGAGCCCGAAGGCCAGGAGCGCGCCGATGGTGGACACGCCCCAGGCGAGCCCGAGTGCCTGCCAGGTGATCACGGCCGTGTAGGGCCCCCGCGAGGGCCACTTGGCCCGGTGGAGGCCTTCCATCGCGATGAGACAGCAGACCGCGACGATAGTGAGGAGGGCGGCACTGACCATACGGACTAGTTCCTTGGCTGCTCGGTTTCCGCGAGTGCGCGCCGAAGCGCTTCAGCCTGCTCGCCGTCCATGGACTGGACGAAGGCGGCCAGGGCGGCGTCGCGGTCCCCGGTCTGTCCGAGAGCGTCGAACATCAACTCGGAGACGTATGCCTCACGGCTGGCTGCCGGGCGGTAACGCCACGCACGACCCTCACGTGCCCGGGTGACGACCTTCTTCTTGGCGAGCCTGTCGAGCACGGTCATGACAGTCGTGTGTGCGAGGTCGCGCTCGGCCAGGGCCTTGCCGACCTCACGAACCGTCATTGGTTCGTTCCGTGACCACAGTACATCCATCACCGCGCGCTCAAGTTCGCCAAGCCGATTCATACCAGCGATTCTACTTGGGGTCGTACTACTGCTTGTCGTACCCCCAGGTTAAATCCTCATCTCCTACGGGGCAAGGGATACAGGTCCCGGAACGGGGTGGGATCGGCCTCCCCCGTACCCGCCCCCGGGCGCCTTCGGCGACGGCCTCGCAGGGCCGCTCCCGAGACCGGCGCGAGCTCGGTCACGCGCCCGCGCACCCGCCCGAACCGGGACCGGGCACCGCCCGCCGAACGGGGCGGAGGCGACGGTCACGCGCCCGCGCACCCGGGTTCCGGCGAACCGGCGGCCCATCCGGCGGGACGCGGTGGCCGGTCGAGGACGCGGCGCGCATCGCCGCCTGGGCCCTGCACTCGGCGCACCTGCGCGTGCCGGAGATCCGCCTGGTGCTGTTCGACGACGTGGCACACCAGGCCTTCCTCCGGGCCTTCGACCCCAGCTGACCCGCGGCCGCGCGGGCTGCGGCGCGTCAGCGGGACGGCCCTCCGCACGCGGGCGGCGGCACCCTGCCGGGCGGCCCCGCGGACACGCGCCCCCGCTCCGTGCCGGTCCCGCGGGCGCCGGCACGGGACGCCGGACCCGGCCGGGTCCGGCGGCGGGTCAGCCCCAGTGGCCGGGGTCGGCGATCGGCGCCGGGTAACCGGAGGGCGGGTGCTCCTCCCGCCAGGGCGTGTGCGCGCGCCTGCCCGGGAGTTCGGCCAGTTCGGGCAGGTAGCGGCGGACGTACACGCCTTCGGGGTCGAACCTGCGGGCCTGGCGCAGCGGGTTGAACGCCCTGTTGGGTCGGGTGTCGTTGCCGGTGCCCGCGACCCACTGCCAGTTGCCGTAGTTGTTGGCCACGTCCCCGTCCACGAGGTGGGCGTGGAAGTGGTCGGCGCCCTCGCGCCAGTGCACGCGCAGGGCCCGGGTGAGGAACGCCGCGGTGATCATGCGCGCCCGGTTGTGCATGAACCCCTCGCGCAGCAGTTGGCGCATCCCGGCGTCCACGACCGGGACGCCGGTCCGCCCCCGCTTCCAGGCGTCGAGGGCGTCGGGGTCCTCGCGCCATTTCCTGTCCCGGGGCCGGTAGTCGCGGACGTTCATCGCGGGGAAGGCCGCGGTGACCTGGTGGTGGAAGTCGCGCCAGGCGAGCTGGCGGACGAACGCCTCTCCTCCTGCCAGGGGCGAGGCGGCCAGGGCGGCCTCCAGCGGCGAGAGGCAGCCCAGGCGCAGGTCGGCGGACAGGTGGGAGGTGGCCGCGCCCGGCAGGTCGTCGTGCCGGTCGGGGTAGGCCTCCAGCCCGGACGACAGCCAGGTGTCCAGGCGCTCGCGGGCCGCGCGCTCCCCTCCCCTCGGCAGGTCCTCGGCGAGCGCGCCCAGACCGTCCGACCCGCGTCCGGGCAGCTCCCCTGGCCGAATCCCGTCGGGCAGGACCACACGGTCCGGCGGCGCGACCGGGTCGCGCCACGCGGCGGCCTCCCAGGCCTTCCAGTAGGGCGTGAACACCTTGTAGTGGTCGCCGCCCGCCGGGGTGACCTCCCCCGGCGGGACCACGGTGAGCCCCGGGAAGGCGCGCACGGTCAGGCCGGTCGCGCGCAGGCGTCGCGCGCGCCGCGCGGCCAGGGAGCTGACGCCGTCGGTGACGTGGACGGTGTCGGCCCCTCCGACCCGGGCCAGGGCGGCTACCTCCCGGACGGTGTCGCCCCGCAGGAGGACCAGGTCGGCGCCGCGCTCGCGCAGTGCGGCCCGCAGGTCGGCGAGGGCGTCGGCGAGCAGGGCGGCGCGGTTGCGGGCGGACCGGCCGACCACCGCGGGGTCGAGCACGAAGACCGGCAGGGTCGGGCCGGGGCGCTCGACCGCGGCGGCCAGGGCGGGGTGGTCGTGGACGCGGAGGTCCTGTGTGAACAGGACGATGGTGGCGGGCGCCAAGCGGCACTCCTTCACTGGACGTGTTCGCCTGAACACTCTAGATCCTTCGGGGAAAAGCCGGTGCTCAGGGCGCTGACCGGGTAGGAAGGTCGCATGACCACACGGCTTCCTACGCTGCCCGACACTCCGGTCCGCCCCAGGGTCGGGGTGTCCAGCTGCCTGCTCGGCGCTCCGGTCCGCTACAACGGCGGGCACTCCCGTTCGCGTTTCCTCACCGACGAGCTCGACCGGCACGTGGACTGGCTGCCGGTCTGCCCGGAGGCGGAGATCGGCCTGGGCGTCCCGCGCCCCACCCTGCGCCTGCAGCGCCGGGAGGGGCTGGACCGGGTGGTCTCCAGCGCGGACGGCGCCGACCGCACCGATGAGCTGGCCGAGGTCGCCGACCACCACCTGGCCCAGCTGCGCAACCTGGACGGGTACGTGCTCAAGAACAAGTCGCCCAGCTGCGGCCTGTTCGCCCTGCCCGTGTTCGACCAGGGCGGCGGCCGGGTGGACGGCAGGGGCCGCGGCGCCTTCGCCCAGCGGCTCACCGAGCTGCTGCCCTCCCTTCCGGTGGAGGAGCAGGGCCGTCTGATGGACCCCGTGCTGCGCGAGTTGTTCGCCCAGCGCGTCTTCGCGCACGCGCGGCTGCGCCACCTGTGGGAGTCGGACTGGCGTCCGCGCGACCTGGTGGCGTTCCACAGCCGCCAGAAGCTCCAGCTGATGTCGCACTCCCCGGAGGGCTACCGGGAGACGGGCAGGATCGTGGCCCGCGCCGGAGCCGACGCCCCCGAGGAGGTCCGGGCGGCCTACACCGACGCCTTCCACCGGGCGATGGCCGTGCGGCCGAGCCGGGGCAAGCACGTCAACGCCCTCCAGCACGCCTTCGGGATGCTGAGCTCGCTGCTGGACGACGCCCGCAGACACGACCTGCTGGGGGCGATCGAGGACTACCGGCGGGAGCAGGTGCCGCTGAGCGTCCCGGTGGCGCTGCTGCGCCACCACTGCGCGGCGGAGGACGTCGAGTGGGCCCGCGACCAGACCTACCTGCGCCCCTACCCGGACGACCTCCGACTGCGGCACGCCGTCACGGTCTGATCACGGAGAGAGGGGCGATTTCCCCCCGAGTTGCGACCCAAGACACACGACCGGTTACACTAAGTGATATTCCTCCGGTCCCCCGACAGGGTGCCGCTGACCCGACCCTGAGGTTTCGGTGTGTTCGCGTCCTTCTTCCGGCGGGTCTTCGTGCTCGTCTCCTCCTGCGTGGTGGCCACGGCAGCCGCCACGCTCGCCACGGTCCCGCCCGAGGAGCTGGCGGAGCGGCTCGAACCCGACCCCGGCCCCGAGCCCCGGTTGACCCACAGCCGGACGCTGCTCTCCCCGATCCAGGCGCCCACCGCCCTCCTGCCGCGCCCCGGACAGGTCCCGTCCTGCGCCGCACCCGGCAGGGACGAGGTGGTCACCCTGCCCGACACCGGCGCCCCCGAGGGCGGCCGCCCCCTGTGGATCCGGCGCCCCTCGGGTCCCGACAGTGCGGACCTGCCCGTGCTCTACCTGCTGCACGGATCGGCCTCCACCCACGAGACGCTCATGGACGAGGAGATCGGCGCGCTCCTGGACCGGCAGATGTGCCGCTCGGGGATCGAGTTCGTCATCGCCGCCCCCTACGGCCGGGAGAGCGGGGGCGCCACCACCGAGTGGGGCGACGCCGCCGACGGGGGGTTCGCGCTGGAGAGCTTCGTCACCGGTGCGGCCGTGGAGGCCGTCGAGGGCGAGCACACGCGCCCCCGCGCGCTGCGCGCCGTCGGCGGGTTCTCCATGGGCGGGTACGGGGCGGCGGCGCTGGCGCTGCGCAACCCCGACCTCTACACCCAGGTGGTGTCCTGGGCCGGGTACTTCCGGGTGGACGACCCCTACGGTGTCTTCGGCGGCGACACCGAGCCGCACTCCCCCGACCGGCTGCTCGATTCGCAGGAGGTGCGCGACCTCAGGTTCATGCTGGTGGAGGGCACCGAGGACCACACGCCGCTCCAGCGGGGCAGCATCCACGGGGAGGCCGAGCGCTTCGCCGACCTGCTCACCGACCGCGGTATGACGGTCGCCACGCTCCACCCGCACGGGGGCCACGACTTCACGACCTGGAAGAGCTCCTTCGCCGACGCCGTCGACTTCCTGGTCTCGGGCTGGAGCTCCTCGCCTTAGGTCACGCGGTGTGCACACCCGGCCCCCTCGGACGGACCGTCCGGGAACAGTGTGTACCTTCGTCGCTGTTGACGACAGCGGCTGCGCACACGACCTGAAGGGACCTCCGGTGTCTGGAATCGTTCCCGCGGGAGAGCAGACGGCGGTCCCGTCCCGGGTCGCGACCGTCAGTCTGCACACCTCCCCGCTCGACCAGCCCGGCACCGGAGACGCCGGAGGCATGAACGTGTACGTGGTCGAGGTGGCCCGGCGCATGGCCGAACGGGGCGTGGCCGTGGACGTGTTCACCCGCGCGACCCGGGCCGACCTCCCGCCGGTGGTGGAGCTCGCCCCGGGCGTGAACGTGCGGCACGTGCCCGCCGGGCCCTACGGCCACCTGGACAAGAACACCCTCGCCGAGCACCTGTGTCCGTTCATCTTCGGGATGCTGCGGGCCGAGGCGCAGAACGAGCCCGACCACTACGACCTCGTGCACGGGCACTACTGGCTGTCCGGCCAGGCCGGTGTGGTGGCCGCCCGACGCTGGGGCGTGCCCCTGGTGCAGTCCATGCACACCATGGCCAGGGTGAAGAACGCCTCCCTGGCCGACGGCGACGCGCCCGAGCCCGAGGCCCGGCTGCGCGGGGAGGACCAGCTGGTCCGCCAGGCCGACCGGCTCATCGCCAACACCGACGACGAGGCCCGCCAGCTCCGGGAGCACTACGGCGCCCGCGACGGCCAGATCAGCGTCATCCCCCCGGGTGTGGACCTGGAGGTGTTCAGCCCCGGTTCGCGCCGGGACGCCCTGGCGCGGATCGGGCTGCCCGCGGGCACCGAACTCCTGCTGTTCGTGGGGCGCGTGCAGCGGTTGAAGGCCCCCGACGTGCTCATCCGGGCCGCCGCCGCGCTGCTGGAGCGCGACCCCTCACTGCGTTCGCGCCTGGTGGTGGGCGTGGTCGGCGGCCTGTCGGGCGGCGGGATGCGCGAGCCCGGGCTGCTCACCGACCTGGCCCGCTCCCTGGGTGTGGCGGACGTGGTGCGGATCGAACCGCCGCAGACCCGTGAGCGGCTGGCCGACTACTACCGCGCGGCCGCGGTGACCGTGGTGCCGTCCTACTCGGAGTCGTTCGGCCTGGTGGCGGTGGAGTCGCAGGCGTGTGGCACCCCGGTCCTGGCCGCGCGCGTGGGCGGCCTGACCACGGCCGTGGCCGACGGGGTGTCCGGTGTCCTGGTGCGGGGGCACAACCCGGACGACTACGCGGCCGAGCTGCACCGGATGATCTCCGAACCGGCGTGGCGTGCCAAGCTGGCGACGGCGGCACCCGCGCACGCGGCCACCCTGGGCTGGTCGCGGACCGTCGATGAACTGCTGGACGTGTACCGGGCGAGCACCGCCCCCCGGGCGCTGCCCCTGGCGGCGTGCCGGTGACCGAGGAGGAGGCGAAGTACCAGGTGGACAGGGACGCTGCCCGCGACGCCGCGGCCAAGGCGATCTCCTCGGCCGTGGCGGAGGCCGAACTGGAGGTGGAGCGCCCCCGCGAGGGGTCGTTCCTGGTCACCCTGCCGGGGAAGGCCAAGCTCAAGACCCTGGTGTGGCTGGAGGTGGGGCCGCACAGCCTCACCCTGACGTCGTTCTTCTGCCGTCAGCCCGACGAGGACCACGCCGACTTCTACCTGTGGCTGATGCGCCGCAGCGCCGACATGTACGGGATGGCCTTCGTCGCGGACGAGGTCGGCGACGTCTACATCCGCGGCCGCCTGCCGCTGGAGGGCGTCACCTCCGACGAGGTCGACCGGCTGCTGGGGTGCGTGCTCACCTACTCGGACGAGAACTTCAACGGCGCGCTGGAGCGCGGGTTCGCGTCGGCCATCCGCAAGGAGTGGCGCTGGCGCGCCGAGCGCGGCCACGACATGCGCAACCTGCGGGCGTTCGCGCACCTGGTCGAGGCCCGGGACGAGGGGTAGGGCGCCGAGGCCGCGTCCGCTTCCCCGCAAGCGGGCGGGCGGACGCCCGAGCGCGGCACCCGGGTGGCTAGGCTTGCCCCCATGGGAACTCTGGTACTGCTGCGACACGGTGAGAGCGTCTGGAACGCGAAGGGTCTGTTCACCGGCTGGGTGGACGTGGACCTGTCCGCGACGGGCGAGGAGGAGGCCCGCAGGGGCGGCGATCTGCTCAAGGAGGCCGGCGTACGGCCGGACGTGGTCTACACCTCCCTGCTCAAGCGCGCGATCCGCACCGCGAACCTCGCCCTGGACGCCGCCGACCTGCACTGGCTGCCGGTCGAGCGCACCTGGCGCCTCAACGAGCGCCACTACGGCGCCCTGCAGGGCAAGGACAAGGCGCAGACGCGCGACGAGTACGGCGAAGAGCAGTTCATGATCTGGCGCCGCTCCTACGACACCCCGCCGCCGCCCATCGCGGACGACGACACCTACTCGCAGGCCGGTGACGCCCGCTACGGCGAGCTGCCGCCGGAGCTGCTGCCGCGCACCGAGTGCCTCAAGGACGTGCTGGAGCGCGCCCTGCCGTACTGGTACGACTCGATCGTGCCGGACCTGGCCGCGGACAAGACCGTGCTGGTCGTCGCGCACGGCAACTCGCTGCGCGCGCTGGTCAAGCACCTGGACGGCGTCAGCGACGCCGACATCGCCGGGCTGAACATCCCGACGGGCATCCCGCTGCGCTACGACCTGGACGACCAGTTCAAGCCGACCAACCCCGGCGGCACCTACCTCGACCCGGAGGCGGCCAAGTCCGCCATCGAGGCCGTCGCCAACCAGGGCAAGAAGTAACACCCGCCCGATCCGTCGCCGTGCCCGCGCCGCCCTTGGCGGTGCGGGCACTGTGCTGTCGGGGGCCGGGCGGAGCGTGGGCGGGTGCCGCGTGGGCAGCGGACGAGGGCCGTGTGGGGCGCCGTCGGGAATCGCGCGGGGCGTGGGCGAGTGCCGTGCGGGGCACGGTCGGGGCCGCGTGAGGCGTGGGCGGTGTGAGGGCATGGCTGCTCGGGCGGAGGCGCGGCCTCACCCTTTACCACGCTAAGTCCGCCGGGAGGGGGCGCGCCAGAGCCGTTCGCGGCCTGTGGACAACGCGCCCCGCCTCAGTAGACGAGGGCCTGCGCGCCGTCCTGTACGGCCTCCTCGACGAAGGACGGAGCCCCGGCGATGCGCACGCCCCGGATCAGGTCGTCCCCGGTCAGGTCGCGTCGGGCGGCGCACTGGGTGCACACCGTGACCCGGCCCGCGGCGAGCACCGCGTCGAGCAGGTCCTTGAGGGGGGCGGCGTGTGGGAGGGAGAACCGCTCGGCACGGCCGGGGACAGCGAACCACGCCGACTCACCGGTCAGCCAGAGGGAGACCCCGACGCCGCTGGCCAGGGCGGCGGCGGCCACCGTGAACGCCTGGTTGCACCGCTCGGGGTCGTCCTCACCGGCGGTGACCTTGATCACCAAGGAACGAGACATGCCCGCCAGCCTACTCAGAGCGCGGCGGCGGTCAGCACGGCGCCCGCGATCGAGCAGACCGCGAGGGCGATGGTGAGCGCCAGGGCCTCGGTACGGCGCGGGGAGACCCGCACCGGCTGATCGTCCACACCGTGCTCGATGCCGAGCGTCCCGTCCTCGGGGGCGGCCAGGACCACACGGCCCTCGCGCACCTGGACCAGGCCCGTGACGCGGATGCGGGCGCCCGGCCGGATCACCCACTCGCGGTACTCGAACTCGATGGTCTCGCCCCGGAAGACGCCCGAGATGCGGCCGCGCACGCGGGGCAGCAGGTCGTCGGCGGGCGAGGCCACACCCGGCTGCGGGCGCCCCACCACGCGTTTGAGGCACAGCTCGGCGCCGCGCGGCTCGGTGTCGCCCGGGTCGACGAAGATCCGGTCGCCGTCGCCGGGGCGGCCCTCGGCGACGATGCCGAACAGGTCCTCGGAACCGTAGTCGGCGATGGAGTCGCAGGCCCGCTCCCGGACCGCGCCCTCGGACGGTTCGCGGTTGAGCGGCCAGTAGTGGCGCAGCACCTCGTGGCCGTGCCAGACGCACTCGGCACCGGCCAGGCCGGAGGAGATGGGCCCGTCGGGACCGGGAGCGGCGGCACCGGTGAGCGTGACGCGCTGCCCCTCCCTGGCCGCCAGCACGCCCGGGCGCAGCTGGGCCAGCCCCCGCTGTCGCAGCCAGCGCCGCAGGGCGATCACGGTCAGGGGGAGGAGGACCACCGCGGCCACGAGCAGCGCCGAACCGATCACCAGTAACACAGGCCGCCCCTTTGGAGAACACGTCGGAGGTCTTGGGCGCGGTCGGCAGAACACGCCCCGTGGCCGCACCGCGCTGCTGACAATCTTTACCAGCTCTCCGGGAAAGCGGGGCCAATTGGGCATGTCCAGACCGGGGCCGGGGAGTGGCGCAGGCCACGGTGCGCCGTCAGCGGTCACCGCCGCCTCCAGCCGCCGCTACGCTCAGGGGATATGGACGCTGAGGTACACCCCGATCTGGCGAAACTGTCCTTCCTGCTCGGCCGTTGGGAGGGCGTGGGCGTCGCCGGCTACGCCGACGTGGAGGAGTTCCAGTTCGGCCAGGAGATCGAGTTCGCGCACAACGCGGGCCTGCCCTACCTGACCTTCACGAGCAGGGCCTGGCGGATGAACCCGGAGGGCACCCGAGGTGAGCTGGTCACCGAGGAGTCGGGCTACTGGCGGGTGCGGCCCGAGACGGGCGCGGAGCCCGAGGAGGGTGAGCCCGTCGTGCACCTGGAGGTGCTGATCGCGCACCCCGAGGGCTTCAACGAGGTGTACCTGGGCAACGTGTTCGCGAACCGGGTGGAGATGTCCACCGACGCGGTGGTGCACACCGAGACCGGGATCGACGCGACCGCCTCGCACCGGCTGTACGGCCTGTTCGGGGACAACCGGGAGACGCTGGGGTACGCCTGGGACCTGGCCGCGCGCGGCCACGGCCTGCGCTCGTACATGTCGGCGCAGCTCAAGAGGGTCGGCTCGAAGTAGTCGGGGCCGAGTGGCCGGGGCCGGTCCGGGCATGGACAGACCCCGGGCTGCTCCCGCCGCTGGGGCGGGGCCGGTCGGACGAGTTCCGGCAGCCCGGGGTCCGGGTGTCCGTCTGGGATTCGCTGCGAACGACGTCGCGCGAACGCGAGCGTCGTCCTAGCGGACGGCCACCTCGCCAGTCCTAAGATCAACCATCTCTTGGACCACCTCCTTTCTTGCGTGCCTCCGACACTACGTCCCGTCCCAAGGGCGGGGCAAATGTTTTTTCTGTGCGCGAAACCGCAGGTGGGGACGGCGTTTCCGCTCCCTTGGCGGGCCGACTAGTCTCGCTGGTATGACTTCGCCGCTGCTGAGCACACCGGGCGCCGTGAGCGCCGAGTCCCCCGACGCCGGAGTCGCCGCGCACTACGGCGACCCCGCGCACGAGGGGCGCGCCGTCGAACGTTCGAGCGCGTGGGTCGACCGGAGCAACCGGGGTGTGGTGCGGGTGACCGGCCCCGACCGCCTGGGCTGGCTCAACGACCTCACCAGCCAGCTGACCCGGGGCCTGGCTCCGGGCACCGCCACCGAGGCGCTGGTCCTGGACACCAAGGGGCACCTGCGGCACCACCTGTCGCTGATGGACGACGGCGAGGCCACCTGGATCCACACCGAGCCGGAGGGCGGCGCGGAGCTGGCGGGGTTCCTCGACTCGATGCGGTTCATGCTGCGCGTCGAGGTGGAGGACCTGAGCGGTTCCCGCGCGGTGCTGAGCGTGCTCGGCCCGGACCGCGCCAAGGTCGTGGAGGCCGCGTCGCTCGGTGACGTGCCCGTGCGCGCGGCCGAGGGCGAGACCGACCTGTTCGTGCCCGCCGAACGGCTCGCGGAGGCCGCGGAGGCGCTCACGGCGGCCGGGGCGCGCCCGGCGGGCATGTGGGCCTACGAGGCGAACCGGATCGCGGAGCACCGGGTGCGCGCGGGGCTGGACACCGACGACCGCACCATCCCGCACGAGGTGGACTGGGTGGGCCGCGCGGTGCACCTGGAGAAGGGCTGCTACCCGGGCCAGGAGACGGTGGCGCGGGTGCACAACCTGGGTCGTCCGCCGCGCCGCCTGGTCATGCTGCACCTGGACGGCACCGCCGAGCGCCTGCCGCAGGTGGGGGCCGCCATCGAGCTGGACGGGCGTTCCGTGGGCCGGGTGGGCACGTCGGCCCGCCACCACGAGCTGGGGCCGATCGCCCTGGGCGTGGTCAAGCGCGCGGCCCCCACCGACGCCGACCTGGTGGTGGACGGCATCGCCGCCGGCCAGGAGGTCGTGGTGGACCCGGACACGGGCGCCAACGCCAAGATCGAGCTGCGCCGCCGTCCGCGTTAATTCGGTTCGAGGAGACTACGTCCGCCGATGTGGACCTCGGCGAACTCGGTCCCGGTCGGCGCCAGGAACAGGATGTGGGTGGTGACGCTCTCCCCGGGGTTGATCTCGTCCCAGAAGTAGTCCCACGCCACGACGATCTCGGCGTCTACGTCGTTGGTGTACTCCAGGCCCTCGGTGGTCACGCCGATGGTCCCGTAGGTGTCGAAGACCGCGGGCGAGGAGCCCTGGTTGGTGACGTCGAGCCGGTAGACGTGGTACTCGGAGTCCGGGGGCGCGACTGCGGACGACCCCATCCCGTCGGTGACGCTGGTGTCGGTGTAGGCCGTCTCCACCTCCACCAGGAAGGTGTCGAAGACGGCGGAGGCCCCGTTGTAGGACTCCGGCGGCACCGGCTGCGGATCGGGCTCCGCCCCGCCCCCGGGCGGCTCCTGCTGCTCGGGGCTCGGTTCCGGCGCGGTGGGATCCGGTGGGGCCGGTTCGGGTGCGGTGGGGTCCGGTGGACCGGGGTCCGGCACGGAGGGGCCCGGTGTGGCGGGCTCCTGTGCGGTGCCGGGCTCCGGTTCCGACTGTTCCAGGACCAGCCGGGCCTCGGGGAGCGGGGCGCGCTCCAGCGAGACCACGGTGGCCACGCACCCGGCTCCGGCCAGGAGGACGGCGACGGGTGCGGCCAGGGCCCGTACGACGGCGCCGGGCCCTCTGGACGGTGGTGGGTGACGGCCTCTGTTGCCCATGCTGGTGTGACGCACGGCACCCGCGGTTCATTCCGCCCCGAGACGCCTTCTCCCTGGTCATGCTGGATCTGATTGACGGCCGGTCCCTGCCATCGGCCGATCCAGTTCCGACTCCCCGTACCGCTTGTGGTGAGTCCCGTACTCTCTGGAATGGAACACCTGATACTGGAGGTGATCGAAAGGTGACGCCTCGGATCAATCGGCAGCTCCACTCCGGTGTGATGCCGTTCGATGCCCTGCCGTGGTGAGAGGACATACGGGAATGAAAGCGCGGAGCTGGCGGGAGATCCAGGCAGAGGCTGAAAAGCTCAACCCCTGGCTTACCTCCGAGGAGGCACAGGAGATCGCCGATGCGGAAACCGCCCGGATCGAAGCCGAGCGTCAGGGTTATGCGCTCTCCTCCCTGCGCAAGGAGAGCGGGAGGACCCAGAAGGAGGTCGCCCAGATCATGGGGGTGAGCCAGGCGCGGATCTCCCAGATCGAACACGGCCGGATCGACAGCCTGGAACTCCTGCGGTCCTACATCAGCGCCATCGGCGGCGAACTGCACCTGAGGGTCGACCAGGGTCCGCTGAGCGTCACGCTCGACATCCCCGGAAGCGACGCCGCTGCCGCGACTGGGACCGGGGAGGATGTCGACACCTCCGCGGGCGAGCGAGACGCCGCGTGAGAACGACGGGCCCGGCCGGTGCGGCCGGGCCCGTCGGACGGGTCGGGTCTGGTCAGACGGTGAGGACGATCTTTCCCCGGGTGCGTCCGGCCTGGCTCAGACGCCAGGCCTCGGCCGCCTCGGCCAGCGGGAACTCTCGGTCCACGTGCACGGTGAGCTTGCCGTCGTCGGCCAGGCGCGCCAGCTCGGCGAGGTCCTCCGAGTCCGGGCGCACCCACAGCCAGTGCCCGCCCAGCTCCTGGACGTTCGGGTCCGCGATGGACACGATCCGCGTGGGGCCGCCCGTCAGCTGCACCGGCTCCTCGGCCACTCCCCCGCCGACGAAGTCGAGCACCGCGTCGACGCCGTTCGGGGCCAGTGCCCGGACGCGGTCGACGAGGCCGTCCCCGTAGACCACGGGCTCGGCGCCCAGGGAGCGCAGGAAGTCGTGGTTGCGCTCGCTGGCGGTACCGATGACGCGTGCGCCGCGGGCGGCGGCGATCTGGACGCCGAACGCTCCGACGCCGCCCGCCGCGGCGTGGATGAGCACCGTGTCACCGGAGCCGATCCCCGCCCGTTCGACGGACTGGAGGGCGGTGAGGCCCGCCAGCGGGACACCGGCGCTCTCCTGCCAGCTCAGCGACCGCGGCTTGGGCGCGAGCATGCGCACGCTGGCCGACACCAGCTCGGCGTAGGTGCCGTTCTTGGCCCAGTCCTTGCGGGCGTAGCCGTAGACCTCGTCACCGACCTGGTACTCGTGCGCGTCGGGTCCGACCGCCTCGACGACACCGGCGACGTCCCAGCCGGGGATGAGCGGGAAGTCCGTCTCGAACAGGGCGTCCAGGCCGCCCGCCGCGAGCTTCCAGTCCACGGGGTTGACCCCCGCGGCCCGTACCCGGATGAGGACCTCGCTCGGGGCGACCTTCGGGTCGGGAAGGTCCACCAGGGCGAGGTCGTCGGCCGATCCGTACTGCTGTAGTGCGATTGCCTTCATGCACACAACAGCGGTCGCGTCCCGGAGTTCATTCCGTGGGCAGGAACACGCAGGGCCCGACGGGGCGCAAGACGCGCCCGTCGGGCCCACCGGGGCGCGGTGTCAGCGCATCGCGGCGGCGAGGCGCTCGTCGTGCAGGCGCTCCCCCCAGGAGGGGGCGAGCGGGGCCACCTGGCCCACACGCCAGCGCAGCAGGAGGTCGGCCAGCTGCGGGTTGCGCGGCAGGGCAGGGCCGTGCAGGTAGGTGCCCAGCACCTGGCCCTGGTAGGCGCCCTCGGTGCGGTCGTCGTTGCCGATGCCGCGGACCGTGGTGGACAGCGGCCGGGCCGAGGGGCCGATGGCCGTGCGGCCCTGGTGGTTCTCGAAGCCGGTGATCCGGCCCACGCCCAGGGCCGGGTCCACGTCCGCGACGATCTCGCCGACCGCGCGGGTCTGGCCGCGGCCGCTGCGGATGTCGAGGATGCCCACGCCGGGGAGCGGGTTGGCCTCGTCGTCGCCGTAGGTCTCGCCAATGATCTGGTACCCGGCGCACACCGCGAAGACGCAGGCGCCGCGGGCGGCGGCGCGGGCCAGGCCTCCGTCGGCGCGCAGGCGCTCGGCGGCCAGGATCTGGGGCCGGTCCTCGCCGCCGCCGAGCAGGTAGATGTCGCCCTGCTCGGGGACGGAGTCGCTGGAGTGGACGTGCACGATCTCGGTGGGGATGCCGCGCAGTTCGGCGCGGCGCTTGAGGATCAGGACGTTGCCCTGGTCCCCGTAGGTGCTCAGCAGGTCGGGGTAGATCCACACGATCCGCAGGGCGCTGGTGTTCGTCATGGGTTTCTCCCTACTGGACGCGGCCGTACGCCGTGCGGATCTGCTGGAAGGCGGTGTAGTTGGCGATGAGGTCGACCTTGGTGATGCCCGGCTGGTCGGCCTTGATGCGGCCCAGGACCTCGTCGACCCGGTCGGCCACCTCGAACCGCACGCCGTCGGTCTCCAGGCGCAGCGCGAGGTCGGTGCGGCGCTCGCCCATGACGAACACGCGGCGCCCGCGCAGGACGGTGTAGTCCACGTCCCACAGCCAGGAGGTGTCCTTGCCGTCGGGGACCTGCGCGTTGACCGAGAGGATCACCGGGGTGTGGGGCGGGTCGAGGACCGCGAAGGACTCCAGCCACCCGGCGGGGTTCTTGGAGAGCAGCAGCCGCACCTCGACGCCCATGGTCACCACGGAGGTGTAGCGGCCCGCGACGGAGGTGATCTCGCGCAGCCGCTCCACGGTGCGCTCGGGGTGGATGCCGTACCCGGCGGCGGTGGCCGCGGCGATCGCGGCGTTGGAGCGGTTGGCGTCACCGGGCAGGTTCAGCCGCAGCCTGATGCTCTGGCCCTCGGGGGTGAGGAGGGAGTCGGTGGCGTTGTCCACCGCCCAGGTGGTCGCGGGGCGGGCCAGTCCGCACTCGGGGCAGGCCCAGTGCGGGTCCACGTCGCGCTTGAGGTGGCCGCCGCACTCGGGGCAGCACCAGGAGTCCTCCTTCCAGCGCTGTCCCGCGGACACCCAGGTGGCGTTGGGCGCGCCCAGACCCGCCCAGGCCACGAGCGGGTCGTCGGCGTTGGCGATGACGTGGGCGTTGCTCTTGCCCAGCGCGATGCGCCACTTCTTGGCGAGCAGGTTGATCTCGGAGGCGCGGTCCATCTGGTCGCGGCTGAGGTTCATCAGCACCACGAAAGCGGGCTGCGTGGCGAGCAGCACCTGCGGGAGGTACTTCTCGTCCACCTCCAGCACGCCGTTGACGGCGGACTGGTTGTTCGACAGCGCCGTGATGTGCCCGGTGGGCATGTTCGCGCCGTGCTCGTTGGTGGCCACGTCGCCGAACTCGCGCAGGGCGTGCGAGATGAGCCTGGTGGTGGTGGTCTTGCCGTTGGTGGCGCTGACCAGGGCGAGCCTGCGGCCCCGGGCGAGCTTGGCGAGCAGGTCGGGTTCGACCTTGAGCGCCACCCGGCCGCCGATGACGGAGCCGTCTCCGCGTCCGGTGGCACGGGACAGGCTGGCCGCGCTCCTTCCCAGAACCGATGCCAGTTGGGCGCGCAGGGGAAGCTCGCTCATCTACTCTCCAGTAAGTGCTGACCGCCCGCGCCGTTCGCTCCTGGGAGGCGGCGGGCGGTGTGTCGGGCCAAGCCTAGTGTCCACCCGGGGTCAGACCCGCCAGTCCAACCTCTCGGGCGGCGGCCCCAGGTTGGGCGGCACCCCGTCGTCCACGGCCCCCGTCGGCGCTGGGGAGCCGTCCGCGGCGGCGGTGCCGTCGGGTGTGTCGGTCGGGGCGTGGGGATCCGCGGTCGGACCCCGGGGTCGGCCGCCTCCGGTACCGCGCCCCCTCGCGGCCAGGGCGCCACCGCCTCCAACGCCCGGTGCGTCGCCGGTGTTCCGGGAGTCGTCCACCGTGGCGAGTGTGGCTGTGGACAGGGTGAGGATACCCGGGTTGGTGTCGGCCAGCACGGGACCGTCGGCGGTCAGGACCACGGCGGCCGTGGCGGGGAGCCCGCGCAGCGAATCGGTGTCCAGGCCGCAGGGGCGTCCGGGGGCCGCGCCGTCGTCCCCGGTGGCGGCGGTCCCGCCGGTTCCGGCCTCCTGGAGGGTGGCCCGCCCCCATGCGGTGGCGGATCTCACATGGCGGACGAGGTCCAGGGGTGCGATCGCCGCCGCGGCGTTGCGGATCACCGCGCCGGACTCGGTGTGCGGGGAGGGGAAGAACCGGTCGTCGGCCTCCACCTCGGCGTCGGGGTCCTCCGGCTCGCCCGTGGCCGCGCCGCCCACGGCCCCGCCCACCGCCTCGGTGAGGCTGTGCACCCGCAGCCCGCCGGGGTCGTGTCCGGCGACACCGGGCGCCGAGGCCACGGCGCGTTCGACGGCCTCCGCCGACTCCCCGTTCTGACGCATCACCACCGGCAGGCAGGTGGGGTCGGCGAACCGGGCGAGCGCGGCGGGGGCGGCCGTGCGGAACATCAGGACGACCTCCACCCCGCCCTCGGCCGCCGCGGCGAGGACCTGGTCGACCTCCCCCTCGGGGAGGGACTCGGCGCCGCAGACCACGACGGTGCGGGTGCGGTCCGGGCGCACGCGGGGGCGTCTGCCGTCGGCGTTCCTGGGTTCGGGGGCCTCCAGCAGCTCGCTGAGCGCGGACACGGCGTAGGTGCCGTAGACGCGCGCGGCGGTCTCACCGGAGGCCCGGTCGGTGGAGATGATCTTGACCTGCGCGTAGTCGTTGTCGTCCGCCCGGGTACCGACGGCCTCGAAGGGGCTCAGGCGGCGCTCCAGCTCCCAGGCCCGCTCCCCGATGTGCGGTCCGTCGGCGCAGCGCTCGCGCACCCGGGCCCGCTGCCCCGGCGTGAGCAGGGCGAGCGCGGGGTCGTCCTCGGCGGCGTCCTCCTCTGGGGTGAGCAGGGCGCGCAGGCCGCCGATGAGTTCGGCGATCCCCGCGTGCGGCCCCAGGACCTCCAGGAGACGGAGCAGCAGCGTCTCGTCGGCGTCGGCCTCCGCGGTGCCGCCGGAGGCGGACGCAACCGCGGAGAGGATGCGCGCGCGCTGTCCCGCGTCCAGATTGGTGCCCAGCGTCATCCGGGGCAGGTCGGCGGGGAGCACCCACCGGCGCGGGGCCACGGCGCAGCGGCGGGCCAGCCGGACGAGTTCGCGGGCCACGGAGTGCCCGGTGAGGTCGACCACGGTCAGGTCGCCGCCCTCGCGCAGGCGGGAGACCCCGACGGTGGCCAGCAGCGCCGACCATCCGGCGTCGTCCCCGCCCACCACGACCACGGCGCCCCTGTCGGCGGGGACGGTCACCCCGTACCAGAGCGGCTGCGCCTCGTAGGCCCGCGAGGCCGCCTGCCACTCGGTGTACCTGCGGGCGTGCTCGTGCTGTTGTTCGCGCAGGACCCGGTCGCGCTCGTCGCGTTCGGCGGCTAGGCGCTCCCTGGCCCTGTGCAGCCGGTCGGCGACGACCTGGCGGCTCTGCACGAGGGCGAAGGCGATGGGCGCGGCGATGGCGGCGCAGGCGAACACGCCGCCGAGGGCGAAGCTGCCGGGGAGGATGCGCAGGGTCCACAGCAGCGGCAGCAGCAGGGTGAGGAGGAGGAGTCCGGCCAGGGCCAAGTAGAGGGGCCGGTTGGTCTGGGCCTCGCTGTCGCGCTGGGCGGCGATCCACTCCTCGCTGACGGTCTCGGCGTCGGCCGGGGTCGGCCGCCGCGGGGCCGGTCCGGGAGGCGGCAGGAGCACGGCGTGCCGCCAGCCGACATAGGTACGTCCGGCCTCTCCTCGGGACGCTCCTCCCGAACGGGGGTTGGGCACCGTCCGAACACCTCCTGACCGGCCGTCGCGGGGGGCGGCCGGGGACTCGGTCACGCGGGGCTCCGGCCCGGGCCGGAGTGTGGGCGGAATGCCGTCACCCGCCCGCCGCGCTTGTCACGGCCCCGCCGGAACCGGTCACGGGCACGGGAGGGTGCCGGTGGGCGCGGGTGGAAGGCCGTCGATCTCAGTCAAGCAGCAGCGCGCACCGCTTTCCAGCCCCGCCCCGGACCTGTGGAAAACGCGTCGCGAACCCCGTGGAGGCCGAGGGGCCGCGCGCCCCGGTTCCCGCTCCCAGGGACCGCGCCCGTTTCGAAGCCGGTGGCGAGGCACCGCCGTGTCAGCGCCTCCCCCGGGGGCAGAGGAAGGGGGACAGAAGAAGAGAGGACGCCCCCTTTCCGAGGAGTGACCCCCCATTCCCGCACCGCTGCTGTCCATACTCCTGCTCGTCGCGGCCTTGGTCTTCCTGGTCTGCATGTGCGCCTGTGTGTACCTGGGGACCAGATGGAACCGCCGCCGCGGTCGCCCCCGCTGGCCCGGCTCCGTCACCGATGACGCAGAGAGCATTCGTGTGCGTGGGCTGTCACGGCAGGCCCGCCGACGGGCAGACCGCGCCATACGCCGAGGCGAGACAGTGGGTGAGCCGGAATCCGCCGCGGCTGTGTGCCTGCGGGCTCGCACCCGCCGACGGGCGGTGGAGAACCCCTGGATGGCGGCAGCCCAAACGAGCAACCTGCTGATGCTCGGGTGCCTCATGGTCGGCCAGAGCGCCCTGAACACGCTGCCCTTTGCCCCCGGGATCGCCGCCCTGTGCCTGGTGCTGGCGCTCTTCGTGCAGCTGCACCGGCTGTGGATACTGCGGCGCACCGCCGTCGCCGTCGAGCTCAACCTCCCCCTCGCGGAGAAGGACCGGGAGGAGACCTCCGGCTGAGGGTCCCGGGACCGCGCGCCGAGGGTCGCACGGACGGTGCGCGCCCGCTCCCGGCACCGGTGGCGAGGCACCGCCGTGTCAGCGCCTCCCCCCAGGGGCAGGGGAAGGGGGACAGAAGAAGAGAGGACGCCCCCTTTCCGAGGAGTGACCCCCATTCCCGAGGTCTACCTGTACGCAGCACTTCTCGCCCTCATGGTCGTCGGCCTGGCGATGTTGATCGCGTCCGCGGTCATGAGCCGCCGGTGGCGCCGCCGCAACGGACGCCCGCTCTGGCCGCCCTCCGCCTCGTCCGCGGAGGACGGAATGTGGTCCAGGGCGGACCGGGAGCAGCGGCGCAGGGTCAAAAGAGCGGTGCGGCGGGGGCACGCGGTGGACGACCCGCGCACGGCCCGGCTCGTGTGCCACCGGGCGCGCGCCGAACACCGGCGCTGGGAGAACCCGTGGGAGACGGTCACCCTGTGCTTGGTCATGGCGATCCAGTTGCCGAACATGCTCAGATGGGCGTCGGACGAAGGCGCCCCGGTGGCCATGCGCGTGCTGTTCGCCCTGTTTGTGGTGGTGCTCGTCCCCTACCTGCTGGGCGTGGTGCCCTACCGCCTCCTGCGCCTGCGGCGCACCGCCGTCGCCGTCGAGCTCAACCTCCCCCTCGCGGAGAAGGACCGGGAGGGGACCCCGGGCTGAGGGGCCCGGAGAACGGATTCCCGAGATGGACGGGGCCCGCAACGGCGCGGGGCGCCGGTGCCGAACGGTCTCCCGTCGGCACCGGCGCCCCGTGTACGCCTGAGGTCGCCCGGCCCGGCCGTCTAGGCCTGCACCTGGAGGTCGATGACCTTGCCCACCTCGGCCTGCACCGTGTACTCGCCGGTGAAGCCCTTCGAGGCGAGGACGCGCACCTTCCAGGAGCCGTCGGCGGCGAAGAAGCGGAACGTGCCCTCCTCGCCGGTGGCCACCTCTCCGACGAAGTCGTCGGAGTCGTTCAGCAGGCGGGCGTAGGCCCCGCTCAGCGGCTGTCCGTCACGGGTGACCGTGCCCTGGATGACCGCCTGGTTCCCGGCGTCGACGTCGGCGAGGGCGACCCCGCCGACCGGCGCTCCGCAGCTGTCGCTCACTTGGCCTCGGCCTCCCCCAGCTCGACCGGGACGCCCACGAGGGAGCCGTACTCGGTCCACGAGCCGTCGTAGTTCTTGACGTTCTCCAGGCCCAGGATCTCGTGCAGGGCGAACCAGGTGTGCGAGGAGCGCTCGCCGATCCGGCAGTAGGCGATGATGTCCTTGTCCAGGTCCACGCCCGCGCCGGTGTAGAGCTCGCGCAGCTCGTCGGCGGTCTTGAAGGTGCCGTCCTCGTTGGCCGTCTTGGCCCACGGGATGTTGCGCGCGGTCGGGATGTGGCCCGGGCGCTGCGAGGTCTCCTGCGGCAGGTGCGCGGGAGCCAGCAGCTTGCCGGTGAACTCGTCGGGCGAGCGGACGTCGACCAGGTCCTTGGTGCCGATGGCCTGCACGACCTCGTCGCGGAAGGCGCGGATGGAGGCGTCCTGCTCCTGGGCGGTGTACTGGGTGGCGGCCCGCTCGGGGACGTCCTTGACGAGCTCGCGGGAGTCGAGCTCCCACTTCTTGCGGCCGCCGTCCAGCAGGCGGACGTTGGCGTGGCCGTAGAGCTTGAAGTACCAGTACGCGTAGGCGGCGAACCAGTTGTTGTTGCCGCCGTACAGGATGACCTGGTCGTCGTTGCCGATGCCCTTGGCGGACAGCAGCTTCTCGAAACCGGTGCGGTCCACGAAGTCGCGGCGGACGGGGTCCTGGAGGTCCGTCTTCCAGTCGATCTTGACGGCGCCGGGGATGTGGCCCTTGTCGTACGCGGACGTGTCCTCGTCGACCTCGACCAGGACCACGTCGGCGTCGTCCAGGTGAGCCTCCACCCAGTCGGCGTCCACGAGGACGTCGGAGCGGCTCATGGGGAACCTCCTGTGTTTCTTGTGCGGTGTCGCGTGTGCGGATCGGTGCTCCCGGGGGCTGCCGTCCCGGGAGCGGGGGATGCGGAAAGTCTGCGAAGCGGTGCGCGGTTACCGGTTCCGGCGCGGGCCGGGGCCGCCGGACGCGCTCCGGGAAGTCGGGGCACGGCGGATTCCGGGCGTACGGGGAACGCGGACAGCGGGCTGCGAAGCGGGTGCCGGACCCTCCCTGCCACCGCGTCCGCGCAGGACGGAGCACGGCGGCCGGGGACGCGAAGGTCAGCGGCTGCCGGGGCTACGGCTGTTACGGAAGTGGTCAGGGCAGGCGCGAGGCACTGCCCGTGAGGGTCGACCCGCATGTGTGCTGTCCCCAGATGCGTACACGGAAAACCAGAACCAGTCGCACGGAGGGGGCGTGGGCTCCGGGGCCCGTCCGCCCTAGGGACACAGACAGAGCGCGGCGGCGACGCGGCAGAAGTCCACTGCCCGTCGCTTCGTCAGATACGCGCTCGTCAAGGAGGTCACACCGAAGACGCTACAGGCCGTGTTACACGTTTGTCACTGGTGGGCTGGATCACAAAGAGGTCGTTCTCGCGGGTGGGGCGTCCGGAGGGAAACGGTTCAGAGGACGGCCGCGCCGATCGCGGCGATCACGTCCGCCTTGCGGGGCTGGCCCCCCGCTCGGCGCACCACGCGGCCGGAGGCGTCCAGGACCAGGACGGTGGGGGTGCCCGTGACGTCCAGGCGACGGACGAGGTCGAGGCGGGACTCGGCGTCCACCTCCACGTGTGCGACGCCGTCGACCATGGCCGCGACCTCGTCGAGGACGCGCCGAGTGGCCCGGCAGGGCTGGCAGAAGGCGGTGGAGAACTGCACGAGGGTGGCCCGCTGCCCCAACGGGGCGCCGACCTCCTCCGCGGTGAGCACGTCGCCCGCCGCGTCCGTGTCCTGTCGCGCCATGGCGCTTCCCCTCCCCCTGCGTGTCCTCGTTCTTCTCCGGTTCTGCGGCTGCCGCTCCCGGTACGCGGGCCGCCCGTCGGCCCGGCTCTGTCCGCGCGCCCCGTGACGGAACGGCGCGGACCGCGCGGCCGGTGGCGGGCGCGCGTTCCGGCCCCCGCGGCCGTACCGTCCGGGAAGAACCGCGACGGCGCCGCCGCGGGGCGGCCGGAGCCGGCGTCAGACCGCGTCGGCGCCCATGAGCGGAACGTCCGATCCGGTACCGGTGACCCGCAGGCCGCTGGAGGTGGCCTCCATCTCGGTGACGGTCAGGCCGAACGGCAGCTGCGGGGCCTGGGCGCTGAAGGTGAGCATGGTCGCGGCCATGCCGCTGAGGTCGACGGGGGCGTCGCCCACCTGGACGTCGACGGGGGTGACGGTCACGGTGTCGCCCTCGACGGAGAACTCGCCGCCCGCGTTGACGGAGGTGCTGATGCCGAACTCGGGGAAGGCCAGCTCACCGCTGATACGGGGCTCGCCGCCCTCGGTCGTGATGGTGATGCCCTCGGGGAGGTAGGCGTTGAAGAAGGAGTAGGGGACGGTGAAGGAGCCGTCCAGCTGCCCCGCCACCACCGTCGGCTGGTTGAGCAGGTCGGCGGGGGGCGCGTCGACCTCGATGGCGGTGACGTCGATCTGCTCGACGGTGATGCTGTCCATGGTGGCCGAGGCGGCGGTGATGTTGACCTCGGAGTAGGTGCCGCTGACGGCCTGCGGCAGGAAGGCCCACCCCTCGATGGACACCTCCGGCTCCTCGGCCATCTGGAGCCGCTGGGCCAGCTGGCTCGCGACCATGTTCTGCGCGAAGCCGCGTGCCCCGATGTCGGCCGCAACCACTGCGACCGCCAGGAGGATCAGGAGAACGACGAGAAACTTACGCATCGGAGATCCCAGCACACTTTCTTTCGTTCCGGCGCGCTCTCGGCTGGTTCGTCCCGCCGGTCGTGGTCACACGCCATCGGCGCCCGACGGGCGCCGGTCATGGAAACCTGTCGGAAAGGCTACTTCACCACAGGTTGGACGCCCGGGGCCTTCCACCGGTTTGTCCCGGATGGACGACTAGACCGGTTCGAGACATCTCGCGGGGCGGAAACGAGGCGCTGCGGCCCCGTTGACGGGTCCTGCGGGCTCTGCTCAGCGGGGCATCAGCATGGCGGCGAGGCCGTCGCTGGCCGCCGCGCCCGCGAGGGAGAGTTCGATCACGTTGGTGGCGACCACGTGCTGGGGGCTGAGGCGGGCGAACTCCAGGACGTGCGGCTGCTGCTCGTGCTCCTCCTGCGCCAGCTCGTCGCGGTACATCGCGTAGACGATGCGCTGGAGCGGCGCGCTGGGCACCGTGTGGCAGGCGAACAGCAGGGTGTCCGGCTCGCTGTGGGAGACCTGGGCGACGAGGGCGTCGGCGATGCGGTCGAAACCCGGGCCCTGCTGGTCGGCGAGGGTGTAGATGGTGATGACGCCGCGCAGCTTGCTGGGCGGTGCCTGGCGGACCGGGGGGCCGTCGTAGTAGTCGTCGTAGGGGTCGGCTTGGCGACGCTTGCGGCGCACGGGCTCCTCCGGGAGATCGTCGTCGGGGTCCGCGCCCCCGTCGTCGTAGTCGTCGTAGTAGTCGTCATCGTCGTCGTAGGGGTCGCGGCGCGGGCGCGCGGCCATGGCGACGGCCCCCCACAGCGCGGCGACGGCGCCGAGCATCAGCAGCGGCCCCCCGAAGCCGAGGCCGAAGCGGCCGACCACGACGGACAGCAGCGCGGCCAGGCCGACCAGCCCCAGCACCGTCAGATCGGTGCGGCGGTGGTCGGAGGCGCGCCGGGCGACCGCGACGAGCGCGGAGACGAGGAAGACCGCGACGAGGACCTGCGTGAGGTTGACGAGCGAGCGCGGAATGAGGTCGTAGTGGTCGCCCATGGCGGGGTAGGAGGCGTCGAAGCGGGTGCCCACCCGGTCGACGGACAGCACCACCAGGGGGACGATGGTGAACGCGCTGAGGAACAGCCGCGAGGTGAACCGACCGCGGGGCGAGCGGACGCCGTACTCCAGCGCACCCCAGGCCATGTAGAGCGGGCCCAGGAGGCTGATGCCGATATGCAGCAGCCGGAAGGTGGCCCCGCCGAAGTCGAACATCGCGCCGATCACGCCCGCGCTGAGGCCGATCGTCGTACCCAGTGCGGCGATGAGCCATCCGACCGCGGCCACACTGGGACGGCGTTGGGCGTACGCGGCGAGCGCGGCGGTGGCGCTCCAGCCCACCAACGCGCTTATGAATGCCAGTCCTACCGTCACCATCCCGACAATGATGCTGCACGTTAGCGGGTGGATGTGCACTCGATGCAGATTCGCGGGGCCAGTGTGGGTGACGATCCTGCAGAGTGGAGGCCACAACGGGGATTTACACTGTGACCTTCATCACCAGGTTTGCCGCCGCATCCCAGCGGCCCCACCCTGCCCGCGGGTGGCCGTAGGCTCGCACTACGCGGGGAGCGCCGCCCCGACACCGGAAGGGCCGCTTCCCCCACCCAAGCCAGGAGAGAACCGTGTCACACGACGCCGTGTCCCCGAACGCGCGCGGGGCCGCCTTCTTCGACGTGGACAACACCCTGATGCGGGGTGCGTCGATCTACCACTTCGCCCGGGGCCTGGCCTCCCGGGACCTGTTCACCACCCGCGACCTGATGCGGTTCGCGTGGGGGCAGACGGTGTTCCGGGTGACCGGCAGCGAGCAGCCCGAGCACATCAACGCCGCGCGCGAGGCCGCGCTGGCGTTCGTGGCCGGACACGACGTGAGCGACCTCGTCGCGCTCTGCGAGGAGATCTACGACGACACCATGGCCGACCGGATCTGGGAGGGCACCCGGGCGCTCGTCCAGGGGCACCTGGACGCGGGTCGGCCGGTGTGGCTGGTGACCGCGACACCGGTGGAGCTGGCGCAGATCATCCGGCGGCGGCTGGGCCTGACCGGCGCGCTGGGCACCGAGGCCGAGTGCGTCGACGGCGTGTACACGGGGCGGTTGAACGGGGACCTGCTGCACGGTCCGGCCAAGGCCGTGGCCGTGCGCGCCCTCGCCCGCCGGGAGGGGTGGGACCTGGCCTCCTGCTCCGCCTACAGCGACTCCTCCAACGACCTGCCGCTGCTGTCCCTGGTGGGGCGCCCGCACGCGGTCAACCCGGACACCGACCTGCGCAGGTACGCCCGCTCGCACGGGTGGCCGGTGCACGACTTCCGGCGGCACCGGAACGCGCTGCGGGTGGCCGTCCCGGCCGCCGTGGGCGCCGTGGCCGGTGCCGTGGCGCTGCGCGCGGTCAGACAGAGACGGACCGGCTGAGCCGGGCGGACCGGAGGCCGGTGGAGCCGGGAGGCTGGAGAAGCCGGACGGACAGGGGAACCGGGTGGGCTGAGGAGCCGGGCGACCCGGTGGCCGTGGACCGGTGGAACCGGACGGGCGGGGCGCCCGCGCCGTCGGGAGGGCCGCCGCACGGGATCGGGCCCGGGACCGGAGTTGTCCACAGGTCACGCGTGGGCGTGGCGCCGACGGGTGACCGGCTGGTGCAATGGAACAAGGGGGCCCAGGGGCCCGAAACACCTCATGCTGCCCACAAAGCCCTCAGATGCACTTTCCGGGCGTTCCACACCGCGGGCCGCACCAGGGGCCGACCGGAGATCCCTCAGCGCCCCAGCGTGGCCCTGGCGAGGGCGAGCACGTGGACGGGCCGCAGACCGCCTCCGCGCGAGGACGTGCCGCGACGGCTGCCCGCGTAGGTCTCGAAGGCCTCCGCCGAGCTGTAGGCGGGCGACCACTCCAGCACCCGCTCCAGGGAGTCGGTGTGCATGCCCGAGGTGTTCAGGCCCGCGCGCACGGCGCGGGAGGTGCTGGAACTCGCGTAGTCGATCCGGCCGTGCTTGGCCAGACCGCGCAGTACCCGCAGGCCGCGCGCCGGGACGGGGAGCCGCTGGCCGCCGACGCGGCGCAGGCAGTGCGAGAGGCGGACCGAGTCCTCGCCCGCCACGTCGAAGAACCCGGTGCCGTCGCTGAGCGCCATGCGCACCAGCGCCTCGGCGCCGTCGTCCTCGTGCAGGAACTGCACGTCGGGGTCGCTGCCGAGCACGGTGGGCACGAACCGCGAGTCCAGGTAACGCGTGAGCGGGGTGCTCACCGAGGGGCCGATGAGGTTGGCGAAGCGCAGGACGGCCACCGACAGGTCGGGGCGTCGGCGCTGGAGGCCGCGGGTGTGCCGCTCGACCTCGGCCGCGTCGTCGGCGTCCAGGGTGGCGCTGGACCGCACCACCAGGCGCCGGACGGTGGTGGAGCGCTGGGCCGCGCCGAGCACCCGCATGGTGCCCAGGACGTTGTCCTCGCGGTTGGGACGGCCAGCGGTGTCCAGGCCCAGGTGCAGGACGAGGTCGGCGCCGGAGTCGGCGACGATCCTGTCCAGGCTCCCGTCGTGCAGGTCGACATGGGCGTACTCGACGCCCGGCTCGTCCGTGGGCGGTGGCGAGGAGTCGGCACCGATCACCCGGCGGACCCCGGGCTCCTCGCTCAGGGTCTGCGCGACCCTGGCGGCCAGGGGTGTGGAAACCCCGGTGACGAGTACGACACGAACCATGGCGACACGTTCCTTGGGAGGAGACGGGAGCTGTTCCGGCAGGCCCGCGGACCGTTCACCCGGGGGGTGAACCGGCGACCGCGACCCGTGAGACACAACAGCGCCTCACCCAGAAAATTCCATTGCTCCGGCAAAGGCCGGGCAAGGACGGCGGTGTCTCCGCGTCCGGGGCGTGCCTGGAGCGCGCCCGCGCCCGCGGAGAGACGACGTTCGCCGCTACCGGTCCTACTTCTTGTTGCGACGCGCGACACGCGTGCGCTTGAGCAGCTTGCGGTGCTTCTTCTTCGCCATCCGCTTGCGGCGCTTCTTGATGACGGAACCCATGGGATCACCTTCTCGCTGACGGAGGTTACGGACATGCCGCACCGCTGGGCGGTGGAAACCGGCAAGGGGCTCGGATGCGGTCACCGGAGCCGTTCGGACACCTGCGTGCCCGGGGCCCCGATCGGCCGGTGCGACCGGGGTGGCGTCCCCCGGGTCCGGCGCTGGAGAGCGCGCACCTACCGCACCCGAAGGCCCAGCTTACCGTTACGGGTGCGCGCTCCGGGTCACGCCCCGGGAAGTGCGGGCTCGTCCTTGTACAGGACGGCGGCGGGCTCCGCGTAGCTGACGCTGGTCAGCCGCTGGTCGCTGAAGGTCAGCGACGTCACGCTCGCCAGGTTGCACTCGCGCAGGTCGGGACGGTGCCAGAGGCGTTTGCCCTCGGCCGCGCGGCGGGTCATCCAGATCGGCAGCTGGTGGCTGACGCACACGGCCTCGCGGCCCCACGCCGCCCGGCGGGCGACCTTGACGGCCTCCACCATGCGCGCGACGATCTCGGAGTAGGGCTCGCCCCAGGACGGCAGGAACGGGTTGTACACCCGGCTGAACACGCGGGGATCGCGCACCGACCGCCGCGACAGGCTCATTCCCTCGAACTTGTTGGCCGCCTCGATGAGCCGGTCGTCCAGGGTGACGGGCAGGTCCGTCGCCTTCTGGAGCGGCACGGCGGTCTCCTGGGTGCGGTCCAGCGGCGAGGAGAACAGCGCCGCGATGTCGTGGCCCTCGAACCACTCCGCGGTCATCTCCGCCATCTGCTGGCCCCGGTCGCTGAGGTGGAAGCCGGGGAGCCTTCCGTAGAGCACCTTGCCGGGGTTGTACACCTCTCCGTGTCGCAGCAGGTGCACGACGGTGGTCGTCGTCATCGTGTGTGTCTTTCCTTCGGGGTCGTGGGCGTCGGGGCTGTACCGGCCCTGGGCGTCAGCCCTGGGCCTCGGCCGCGGCGCGGGCCGCTCTGGGCAGCGCCGAGACCACCCTGTCCACGGCGGCGTCGTCGTGCGCGGCGGAGAAGAACCAGGCCTCGAAGGCGGCGGGCGGCAGGTACACGCCCTGGTCGAGCATGGCGTGGAAGAACGCGGAGAAGACCGCGGTGTCGGTGGTGCGCGCGGTGTCGAAGTCCACGGCCTCCTGGTCGGTGAAGAACACCGTGAAGAGGTTGCCGCCGTTCTGGAGCCGGTGGACGACGCCGGCCTCGCCGAGCGCCTTGGAGACCTCGGCCGCCACCCGCGCGGAGACCTCGTCGATGCGGGCGTAGACCTCGGGGGTGGCCCCCCGCAGGGTGGCCAGGCCGGCGGCGGTGGCCAGCGGGTTCCCGGACAGGGTGCCCGCCTGGTAGACGGGACCGTTCGGCGCGAGGCGGTCCATGATCTCGGCGCGTCCGCCGAACGCGGCGGCGGGCAGGCCGCCGCCCATGACCTTGCCGAAGGTCATGAGGTCGGGGGCGACGCCCTCCAGGCCGAACCAGCCCGAGGCGCTGACGCGGAAGCCGGTGAGGACCTCGTCGAGGATGAGGAGGGCGCCGTTGGCGTGCGCGATCTCCTTGATCCGGGCGTTGAACCCGTTCCGGGGGGCGACGACGCCCATGTTGGCGGGGCAGGCCTCGGCGATCACGCAGGCGATCTCGTCGCCGTGCTCGGCGAAGGCGCGCTCGACGGCCTCGGGGTCGTTGTAGGGCAGCACGAGGGTGTCGGCGGCGCTGGCCCCGGTCACACCCGGGGAGTCGGGCAGGGCGAAGGTGGCCAGGCCCGAACCGGCGGAGGCCAGGAGGGCGTCGACGTGGCCGTGGTAGTTGCCCGCGAACTTGACGATCTTGCTGCGCCCGGTGAAGCCGCGCGCGAGGCGGATCGCGGACATGGTGGCCTCGGTGCCGGAGTTGACGAGGCGGACCTTCTCCACCGGGGTGCGTTCGACGATCAGCTCGGCCAGCTCGACCTCGCCGGGGGTCGGCGCGCCGTAGGAGGTCCCGGCGTCGACCGCGCCGTGGAGGGCCTCGACGACGGCGGGGGCCGCGTGGCCGAGGATCAGCGGCCCCCACGAGCACACGAGGTCGACGTACTGGCGGCCGTCGGCGTCGGTGAGGTAGGGGCCCTCGCCCTTGACGAAGAAGGGCGGGGTGCCGCCGACGGCGCCGAAGGCGCGGACGGGGGAGTTCACGCCACCGGGCACGACGGCGGAGGCACGCTGGAAAAGCTCTGCGGAAGTCTGTTGAGTACCCACCTCATCAGTGTGTCAGCTGTGTCCGGTACCGGGACCATGACCCGCCCCGCGTCGGCCGAGGTCCCGGCGCCGGTGCCCGGACCGGTGTCGGGGTCAGGGGCGGATCAGCGCCCGGAAGCGCTTCTCGGTCTCGCCCTCGCAGACGACGAGGTAGACGCGCTTGTCATCGCGGTACGGCCTGCGGCGGTCGAGGCTCGTCTCCCTCCGCTCCCTCTTGCGCCCCTTGCTCACGGGGTGACTTCCTCCGGTTCCCGTGCCTGCTCGCGCCTGCGCAGGGCGTCCCGGAACAGCTCGTCGTCCACGTCCGGAACCGCTCCGTAGCGGCCCGTGAGGTAGCGCCGGGCGCGGTTGTCGTCTCCTCGCGGCTTGAAGTCGCTGAGCGGGTAGAGCGAGGTCCGTCCCCGGTCGTCCTTGTCCACGAACCAGATGTGGTCGCGCTTGAGGACCTCCTCACCGCGTACACGCCCGAGGAGGGCGGCGTCGTGGCTGGTGAAGACCAGTTGGGCGCCCTCGGGGTTGTGTTCCTCGTCCTGGAAGAGGGAGACGACCTTGGCGGAGAGGTAGGGGTGGAGGCTGGCGTCGATCTCGTCGACGACGAGGACTCCACCTGTCTCCAGGGCGCGTTGGGCGTCGAAGCCGATCGTGGTGAACGCCCGGGTGCCCAGTGACTCCTCCTCCCACAGGAGCGGGGTCGCGGACTCCTCCCCCCGGTGGTGGAAGAGGAGCGTGGTGCGTTCGCGGATCAGGTTTGCCAGGAGCGCTGCCATGTCCGGCGACTTACCGCTTCCCGACGTGAGGTGAACGACATGGGACACACGGTCGTCACGCTGTTCCCGCGAGGTCCGCTTCAGCGACCACTGACGGAGCTGCTCACGTTCGGGCAGCGGTGGTTGGACGGTTACTGTCTCCGTCTCGGAACCGGAAGCCTGCTCATGCAGTTCCACGGCCTCGATGCCGGTGTCAGCGGACTTCAGCAGGCGACCGAGAGCAGCCATGCGCTCCTCGGAGGCCGCTCCTCCATACAGCCAGGCCGGGCGCTCCGGGCTGCGTTCCGAGGCGAAGGCGAGGCTCTCGGAGAACCAGCGGTAGACCGGTTCCACCTCCGCGTTCGAGGCGCGGGCGGCGACGGTGAGGAAGAGGACGTTCCGACCGGTGATCTCCCTGACCTGGCGCAGTTTGCCCGAGGCCTGGTCTCCGAAGGAGAACTCCTGCCCGTCGCGTTCGAACACGACGCGCTTGCGCTGCCTGGGGTAGCTGTACAGCCACTCCTCCACGACCTGCTCGTCATCGATTCCGAAGCCGTAGGTGTGGCGGACTCCGTCGATCACGAGGTCGACCACGAACGTGGAGGGCTCCTCCCGGGCGTCCGCGCTCAACTTGAAGGGGTGGCGCTGGATGCCGCTCCCCGGTTCGTTGCGGCTCATCGACCACCGGACGGTGTCCCGCATGAAGGAGAGCGCGTCCAGGAGATTGGACTCGCCCGAGGCGTTGGCTCCGAAGACCCCGGCGACCGTGGCGGCCTCCCAGTCGACCTCCTGCGGGCGGGCCTCGTCGTAGACGGGAGTGAGCAGGAGTTGCTGCTCCTCGCGGATGGACTTGTGGTTCTCGGCGCGGAAACTCAGCAGCATCGCGGCACTCTCCCCCGGAGCCGAGCGGCTTCACCGCTTTTCGCGCGGAAAAACCACACACGACAGGCATGCCATGTGTCCGTGGCCACACACGCGTGTGCCCCGCCCCCCGGGGGGAGGGGTGGGGCACGCGGGGGTCCGCTCAGTGCCGGGCGGCGTGGCCGTCCCGGGCGGGGGTGTCGGACAGGGGCGGCGCGCCCGTGTCCGGGGCGGCCGGGGTGTCCGGCCGTTCGGCGCGCACCAGCGGGCGCAGACGGTCGTTACGGGCGAGCAGCTCCACGAGGGCGGTCATCGGGCGGGAGGCGGCCAGGGAGACCAGGGCCGCGACGGTGGCGCCGACGAGGAGGCCGACGGTGACGTCGTGCGGGTAGTGGGCGCCGACGAAGACCCGGGAGAAGGCCTCCAGGACGGCGAGCAGCACGGCGAGGACGGCGATGCGGCGCCAGGCCAGGATGAGCGCCGCGGCGGCGGCGCCCGCGATCGCGGCGTGGTTGCTCGGGAAGGACCAGTCGCCGAGCGGGTCGCAGGTGGCGATCGTGGTCAGGTCGGTCATGGCCTGGCAGGGGCGCATCTGCTCGAAGAACGTCTTCACCGTGCGGCTGACCGCGTAGGCGACGACGGTGGCGACGGGGGCGAACAGGGCCAGGCCGACCAGGCGGGAGTCCACCGCGCGGGCGCGCCACCAGGCGGCGAGGAAGAGGACCGCGAACACTCCGAGGAAGAGGTCGGTGCCCACGTAGGCGACGCTCTGCACCCAGGGGTCCAGGTCCGCAGTGAACTCGATCAGGGCCCGGGACCAGGCGGCGCTGACGGCGAGGATCTCAGAGACCATCTCTCTCCATTGGGTCGCTCAGGGGGAGGATCGCGCGCAGGGGGGATGTTCTGGGCGACGTCCCGTCCGGGGATGACGGGAATCCCATGATTCGGTGACATGAAAGCCTTCATCCTGTCATCAACCGGGGCTTCCCGGACCCGCGAAACGGCCGTATCGACGAAAGAGACGGACGGCACCGACCAAGGAGGGGCCGTGCCGCACCGAGGGCCAGGCGTACCGATGAGTAGCTTGGGGGTGTCCACCCTCCCGGCGGTGCCCATCCGCCCTCCCGAGACGGAGCCCCGATGACCTCGAACTTCACCACCGCGGACCTCATCGACGACCACGGCGACACCCTGCGCAGCTGCTCCACGCAGTTCCGCCAGTTCGGGGGGCGCGCGGTGTTCTCCGGTCGCATCCGCACCGTCCGCTGCCACGAGGACAACGGCCTGGTCAAGCAGGTCCTCAACACCCCGGGCGACGGCGCGGTCCTGGTGGTGGACGGCGGCGGCTCGCTGCGGTCGGCCCTGATGGGCGACATGATCGCCGAGGCGGCCGTGGCCAACGGCTGGGCCGGAACCGTGATCTTCGGTGCGGTCCGCGACACCCGCGCCCTGGCCGGACTGGACCTGGGCGTGAAGGCGCTGGGCTCCAACCCCCGCAAGTCCCTCAAGGACGCCGCCGGCCGCCTGGACGTGCCCGTGGCCTTCGGCGACGTCACGTTCACGCCGGGCGAGTGGCTCTACAGCGACGAGGACGGCGTTGTGGTGAACGCCGAGGAGATCCGGATCTGACGCCGGACCAAGCGGAGGCGAACGGAGGAGGTCGCCGGGGTGACCTCCTCCACGCATCCCCAACGCCTTCCCGGTGCGTCCCGCCGAGCCCTCAGCGGCCCCCAGCGGACTCCGGACCTTGCTTCCGCCCGTCCCGCCCGCACCCGTCGCCCCGCCCGCACCCGCCGCCCCGCGCGCTCAGGCCCGGCCGCGCAGGAGCGGGAGCACCACGGCCGCGCACATCACGGGGAGCAGCAGGAGCGGGACGAGGAGCCACACCAGCATGTGGTCGACGAGCAGGACGACCGCCGTCTGCGCCAGACCGACCAGCACGAACCCGGTCCTCATGAGGCGGTGCGCGGCCGACCACCAGCGGAGCATGGGCCCGTCGCGGTCCGCCCCGGGCTCCGGCGCGGGCAGGACGGCGCCGACACCGACCAGAAACAGCCCGGTCGCCGCGCCCAGCACCCGGCTGATCGGGAGGTCCCATCCGGCCTGGCCCAGGACGAGCACGCCGTGCGTCACGAGCAGGAACAGGGACAGCAGGCACAGGAGGGCGTTCATGCCCCGCGCGGCGCTCCGCGCCGTCGACGCCGACGGCAGCCCCAACGCGTCCTGGAGGCCGTTCTGGAGACGGGTTCCGAAGACCACGGCGGCCGACAGCACGACCGCCAGGAACCCGGTCGTCAGGGGCAGGGCAAGCGCGAGCACCACCCGGGGGACCGTGTCGGGGGTGCCGTCCAGGTTGGTCCGTCCGCTGAGCACCGTTCCCGGCAGCTCGGGCCAGGCCGTCCAGGAGACGATGGCCATGAGGGCGACCGCGACCGCCGTGACGATAATTCCCGAAAGGGGAATGCGGGGCCTTTCCCTCTTCGCCTCCGCCGGATTCTCCGTGCCGTTCATTCCTTTTTCCTCTCCCTCGCCGTTCCCGTGGCACAACACTAGGAAAAAGGTTTTCGGGGCCGCATCGACCGCGGGGCACGGTGCCGTCACGCGTTTCGCGGGCACCGGACGTGCCGGAGGTCATGGTGCGGACATGCCCCCGACCATGACCTCCCGCGACGGTCCGCACGGGGACGTCCCGACTACGCTCGGAGGAATGCGCACCCCCGGCTCCGCGACAGACCCGTCCTCCTGGGTCACGCTGCACGAGAACCGTCCGCCCCGCGTTCTGAAACTGCTGTTCTGGGGTGCGGTGGCGCTCACCCTCGGCCTTTACGCGCTGCTGTTCCTGAGCGGGCAGATGCGTTTCCACGGCGGCGAACCGGTCGCCAACGCCGCCGTGCTCGTCAGCGTCGGAGTCCTGCTGCTCTGCTGCGCGCTGTGGCCGTTCCTGGCCTGGTCCCCGGCGTCCCCGTGGCCGCGCAGAGCGGTCAGCGCCGCCTTCCTCGCCCTCACCGTGTTCTGCATGCTCAGCAGCAACCACACGACCTTCCTGCTGCTGTGCGTGGGCACGATGAACGCGGTGGCCGTGTTCGGGCTGCCGGGCGGCATCGGCTACGGCTCCGCCGTGCTCGTGTTCAGCGTCGGTCTGACCCTGGTGGTCCCCGGCCTGCCGTTCGCGGTGGGGCTGTTCGCCGGGGTGACCCTGCTGTTCATCGTGGCGGCGTCGGGAACGGTGTTCCTCGGGCTGACCGTGGCCGCACGGCGGGCCGAGCGCACACGGGAGCTCCTGGCCGCGCTGGAGGAGGCCCACGGGGAGCTGCGCCGCCGCTCCGAGCGCATCCGCGAGCTCACCGTGGCCGAGGAGCGCGCCCGCATGTCCCGGGAGATGCACGACAGCACCGGCCACTACCTGACCGCGCTCACCATGTCGCTGACGAACGCCCTGCGCTTTCGCACCGCCCGGCCCGACGCGGCGTGGGAGGAGGTGGAGCAGGCCCGTGGGCTGGCCAGGGAGGCGCTCACCGACACCCGGCGCTGGGTGCGCGCGCTGCGGCCCCTGCGGTTGGAGGGACGCGCGGGGCTGGCCGCGATGCGGGCGCTGGCGGCCTCCTTCGACGGCGGGGGCATCCGGATCGGGTTCGCGGTCACCGGCACCGGTGTCTGGCCCGACCTGTCGGAGGAGGCCGAGCTGGTCTGCTACCGGGTGCTCCAGGAGGGCCTGACGAACGCGATGCGCCACTCGGGCGCCGACCTGGTCGAGGTGGAGGTGCTGACCCGCGCCGACGGGGTCGCGGTCACAGTGACCGACAACGGCGGCGGCGCGGCGGAGGAGGCGGTGCGCGGAGGGTTCGGGCTGCGGGGACTGTCCGAACGGGTCGCGGCCGTCGGCGGAACGATGCTCAGCGGCAACGTGTGCGCAGACGACCGGACACGGGAGGACACGACGTTGAAGGGCCGGGCCCGGAAGGACACGGCGCCGGAGGGCCGGGCCCGGGAGGACGTGGTGGACGGGGCGGACGGAAGCCCGACCTGTCGGGAGCGCACGCCGGAGGGCACGGCTCCGGGGAGCGCGCCCCCGGCGGGCCCCCTCGGCTTCCGGCTCCGCGCGGAGGTTCCCGCGGGCTCCGGTACGCGGGAGACTGTTCACGGCACGGCTGGGGGCACCACTTGAGCACTGTTTCGGTCCTGATCGTCGACGACCAGATCCTGATGCGGCAGGGCCTGCGCAAACTGCTGGAGATCGAGGAGGGCGTCGACGTCGTCGGCGACGCCGCGGACGGCGTCGAGGCCCTGGAGTTCCTGTCGGCCGCCGACCCGCTCCCGGACGTGGCTCTGGTGGACGCCCGCATGCCGCGCATGGACGGGGTGGCCCTCGTCGGGCGGATGCGCGCGGAGTACCCGGACGTGCCCGCCCTGGTCCTGACCACGTTCGACGACGACGAACTGGTCTTCGGCGGTCTGCGGGCCGGAGCGCGCGGCTACCTGCTCAAGGACGTGCCGCCGGAGGAACTGGTGGCGGCGATCCGCCGCGTCGCCCGGGGCGAGACCGTTCTCGGCGGTCCAGCGGCGGAGCTCCTGGTCGCCGCGCTGGGCGAAGGCTCCTCCTCCGCCCCCGCGGCGGACCCGCCCCGCCGCTCGGGGCACGGGGAGGCGCCCCGGCTGTCCGAGCGCGAGGAGGAGGTGGCCCGTCTCGTCGGCACGGGCGCCACCAACCGGGAGGTCGCGCGGGCCCTGTTCATCACCGAGGGCACCGCCAAGAACCACGTCACGAGCATCCTGCGCAAGCTCGGGCTGCGCGACCGCACCCGGCTCGCCCTGTGGATACGGGAGCGCCGGGGCGGCTAGGGCCCGTCCTCGAAGGCCGGACGGACCCGCTCCTCCGGAGGGTCCCCAGACACGTGCGTCGGTCGCAACCCCGGGCACTGAGCACACCCCGCGGGCGCGGCGGAGCCCCGGGGCGCCGTCCGCGTCCGCCCTCCGGTGGACCGACCGGCGATCCGGCCGTGACCCCACCTCCGGAACCGGTATAGTATGGCCGGTATAGTTATTGGTTGCGTGAGAGGCCACCGCATGATCGAGATCCTGAAACCCGCCGAACTGGCCCGAGCCAAGGACGCGGGCGCCCTGGTCGCCCGCATCCTCCAGACCGCACGGAGCCGTGCCACGGTCGGCACCAACCTCCTGGACATCGACCGGTGGGCACAGGAGATGATCGCCGAGGCCGGAGCGCAGTCCTGCTACGTCGACTACGCGCCCTCCTTCGGGCGCGGCCCGTTCGGCCACTACATCTGCACGGCCGTCAACGACGCCGTGCTCCACGGCCTGCCCCACGACTACGCGCTCGCCGACGGCGACCTGCTCACGCTCGACCTCGCCGTCTCCCTGGGCGGGGTCGCCGCGGACTCCGCCATCAGCTTCGTCGTGGGCGAGTCCAGGCCCGCGGAGAGCGTCGCGATGATCCGCGCGACCGAACGCGCGCTGGAGGCGGGGATCGCCGCCGCCCGGCCCGGCGCCCGTGTCGGCGACATCTCACACGCCATCGGCTCGGTCCTCAGCGGGGCGGGGTACCCGATCAACACCGAGTTCGGCGGTCACGGCATCGGTTCGACGATGCACCAGGACCCGCACGTGGCCAACACCGGGCAGCCCGGACGCGGCTACAAGCTGCGCCCCGGACTGCTGCTCGCCCTGGAGCCGTGGGTCATGGCGGACACCGACGAACTGGTCACCGACGCCGACGGGTGGACGCTGCGCAGCGCGACGGGCTGCCGGACGGCGCACAGCGAGCACACGATCGCCATCACCGACAAGGGAGCCGAGATCCTCACCCTGCCCGGGTGAGCCTCCGACCGCCGCTCGCGCGCCCGGCCCGGTACCGCCACCGGCGGGCCCGGCGCGCCCCGGGGGTCAGGCGGAGAACTCCTCGCTCGCGTCGGCGAGGATGTCGAGCACCACGATCGGGTCGGGCAGCACCACGGCCCCGTCCGCGGCGCGCGGCGGGCGGATCCAGGTGACCCGGCCGCCGGAGGGCAGCAGCGAGGGGGCGCCGAGCACGAAGCTGTCCCGGCAGTGCCAGCGCAGACCCGGCATCTCCTCCACGGCCTCGGGCACGCAGTCCAGGTGACAGGACCACCACTCGTCCTCGTCCACCGGCGAACGGGTGGCCACGAAGAACAGGTAGCGAGAGGACTCCACCGCCGCGACCGGACCCGCGGGGACGCCCGAGCGGCCCATGCGCGCCAGCGCCATCACACCCGCCTCACGGGGGACGTCGAACACGTCGAAGACCCGCCCCGTGGGCAGGATGATGTTCGCGTCGGGGGTGGCCGTCCACCACCGCCGGATGGTGTCGGTGTCGGTGCTGGCCTCCACGCCCCAGGCCATCGTCACCGGGTGCGCCGCCGGGTCCGGACAGCCCATCCGGTCGCAGCTGCACGCGCGGTCCTGCCCCGGCGAGGTGCCGCGCGCCACCGGCCAGCCCAGCTCGGCGTAGCCCAGAGCCGCGGCCAGCATGCTGGCCGCCGCATGGCGGCGCTTACGTCGGTACAGAACCTCGGCCATGGAGCCTCCCCGGTGTTCGCTCGTGTTCCAGGCGCGGCCTCGCCTTCGGGAGGCCCGGCGCCCGGAGACCGCGACCGGGGCGAGGGGCCTGGTCGCGCTACCGCAGCAGGCGGGCGGCCTCGGTCGCCCAGTAGGTGAGGATCTGCTCGGCCCCTGCCCTGCGGTAGGAGGTCAGTGTCTCCACGATGGCCCGCTCGCGGTCGATCCAGCCCCGCTCCGCGGCCGCCTCGATCATCGCGTACTCGCCGCTGACCTGGTAGGCCGACACGGGTACCGGGGAGGCCTCGGCCACCTTGGCCACGATGTCGAGGTAGGCCAGGCCGGGTTTGACCATCACCATGTCCGCGCCCTCGGCGACGTCCAGGGCCACCTCGCGCAGCGCCTCGCGCGCGTTGGCGGGGTCCTGCTGGTAGCCGGAGCGGTCGCCGAACTGCGGTGCGCCCTCCGCGGCCTCGCGGAAGGGGCCGTAGAACGCCGACGCGTACTTGGCGGCGTAGGCCAGGATGGGCACCTGCTGGTGCCCGGTGCGGTCCAGCCCGGCGCGGATCGCCGCGACCTGGCCGTCCATCATGCCGCTGGGCGCCACCACGGCGGCGCCCGCCTCGGCCTGGGCGGCGGCCACGGACGCGTACCGCTCCAGGGTGAGGTCGTTGTCGACGTGCCCGTCCACCTCCAGCGGGCCGCAGTGGCCGTGGTCGGTGTACTCGCACAGGCACAGGTCGGCCATCACCACGAGGTCGTCGCCGACCTCGGCGGACAGGTCGCGCAGGGCGGCCTGGACGATCCCCTCGGGGTCGTCGGCGGCCGAGCCGTGCGCGTCCTTGTGCGCGGGGATGCCGAACAGCATCAGCCCGCCGACCCCGGCGGCGGCCGCCTCGTGGGCCGCCTTGCGCAGGCTCTCACGCGTGTGCTGCACCTGGCCGGGCATCGAGGAGACGGCCACCGGCTCGGTGATGCCCTCCTTGACGAACATCGGCAGGACGAGGTTCTCGGGGCGGACCCGGGTCTCGGCGACCAGGCGGCGCAGCGCCGGACCGCGGCGCAGGCGGCGCGGCCGGACCGCGGGGAAGGCGGCGTCGTTGCTGGAGGCGTTCATCACGGGACTCCCGGGAAAGGTTCGTGCGTCGGTGGCGGTGTGGTCTCTCAGAGCTTGCGGCGGCGACCGCGCCTCTTCTGACTGGGCTTGAGGACGGGCTTGCCCGCCTCGACCGCCTCGCGCCTCTTCTCGGCACCGTACTCCGAAAGGGCCTGCGCGAGGGCGGAAACGGAGGCTTTGGGCGCCACGACGTCGACGCGCAGGCCGAACTCGATCGCGGTCTTCTCCGTCTCGGGGCCGATGACGGCGATGGCGGTGGTGTTGTGCGGCTTGCCCGCGATCCCCACCAGGTTGCGCACCGTGGAGGAGGACGTGAACAGCACCGCGTCGAAGCCGCCGCCCTTGATCGCCTCGCGGACGGGCGCGGGCGGGGGCGCGGCGCGCACGGTGCGGTAGGCGGTGACGTCGTCGACCTCCCAGCCGAGCTTGTCCAGTCCGGCGGACAGGGTCTCGGTGGCGATGTCGGCGCGCGGCAGCAGGACCCGCTCGATCGGGTCGATCTCAGCGTCGTAGGGCGGCCACACCGAAACCAGGCCCGAGCTGGACTGCTCCTCCTCGGGCGGGGCCAGGTCGGGCTGGATGCCGAACTCGCGCACGGCACGCGCGGTGGCCTCGCCGACGACGGCGACCTTGACCCCGGCGAACGCGCGCGCGTCCAGGCCGTAGGACTCCAGGCGCTCCCGGATGGCGCGGACCGCGTTGACGGAGGTGAAGGCCACCCACTGGTAGCGGCCGGTGACCAGGCCGCGGACGGCGCGCTCCATCTGCTGCGGGGTGCGCGGCGGCTCCACGGAGATGGTCGGCACCTCCTCGGGCACCGCTCCGTAGCCGCGCAGCTGGTCGGACAGGGCGGCGGCCTGCTCCTTGGTGCGGGGCACCAGGACGCGCCAGCCGAACAGCGGGCGGCTCTCGTACCAGGACAGCTCGGAGTGGCGGCCCGCGGCGGGGCCGACGATCATCAGCGCGGGCGCGGTGGCGTGGTGGCCCTTGGCGTCCTTGGCCTTGAGGTCGGCGACGAGCCGCCCCAGGGTGGAGGAGACCGTGGTCTGTCGGGTGGTGCCGCCCGCGCGCACGACCGCGACGGGGGTCGTGGCGGGCCGCCCTCCGGCGATGAGGGTCTTGCACAGCACGTCGAAGCCGGGACCCTGGTGCTCCACCGGCTCGCCGACGGGCGCGTCGCCGCCCATGACGACCAGGGTGGCGCCGCTGGCGGCGGCCTCGTGCCAGTCGACCCCTCCCCTGCCGTGCGCGCGGGCGTTGAGCACGCGCACCTCGGGGCTGTCCGCGTCCAGCAGCGGCACGCCCGCGAAGGTCGGCACGGAGGTGATCGCGGAGACGCCGGGGGCGACCTCGACCTCGACCCCGGCCTCGTGGCAGGCGGAGACCAGCTCGGCGCCGCGGCAGCCGAAGAACGGGTCGCCGGAGTAGAGGCGGACCACCCGCTGCCCGTCGCGGGCGCGCGCCACCGCCACGGCGTTGACGTCGCCGCCGCACTCGCCCGCCTCGATCACGGAGACGTCCTCGGAGCAGTGGGAGAGGAGTTCGGCGCGAAAGCCCGAGAGCTCCTCCGCGGCGGGCTCGCGCAGGGTGATGACCACGTCGGCGTGGCTCAGCAGCTCGGCGCCGCGCAGGGTGAGCAGGTCGGCGCCGCCCGGACCGGAACCGACCAGGGCGACGTGCCCGGCCCGCGCTGCGGCGCGCGGCTCCTCCGGCTGGGGGTTGGCGTTGGCGTTCACGTACTGGCTCCTCTGTGTGGGTCGCCGCGCCCCGGTGTGCGGCGCCGGGGACGGCGGTACGGCGGGCCCAGGCCGAGGAGGCCCGCCGGCTGCTCCTGCTTAGGGCGTGTCCCTCTCGGCGAAGGCCTCGGCCACGATGCGGTCGGCGCCCTCGGCGATCATCTGGCGGGCCAGGTCCCGGCCGAGCGCGGTGGCGGCGGCCAGGTCCCCGGGCGAGGCGAGATCGGCGGCGCGCTCGCGGCGCACGGCCTCGGACCCGTCGGTGGCGACCACGGCGGCGCGCAGGCGCAGGCGGCCCGCCTCGGCGTCGTACTGGGCGTAGGCGCCGACCGGGGCGGCGCAACCGGCCTCCAGCTCGGCGAGCACGGTGCGCTCGGCGACGACCTCGGCGCGGGTGGCCGGGTGGTCGACCGAGGCCAGGTAGGCGAGGTCGCCGTCGATGCGCTCGGCGGGGCACTCGACGGCGAGGGCGCCCTGGCCGGGCGCGGGCAGCATCTGCTCGGGCTCGAAGACCTCGGTGACGTCGTCGGTGCGGCCCACGCGGCCGAGTCCGGCGTAGGCCAGGACGACGGCGTCCAGCTCACCGGAGGCGACCTTGCCCAGGCGGGTCTCGGCGTTGCCGCGGATGGGGACGTAGACCAGGTCCGGGCGCAGCGCGGCGAGCTGGGCGACCCGGCGCGGGGAGCCGGTGCCGATCCTGGCCCCCGCGGGCAGGTCGGCGAACTTGAGCCCGTCGCGCGCGCACAGGGCGTCGCGCGGGTCGTCGCGCTCGGGGATGGCGGCCAGCACGAGCCCCTCGGCGGGCGTGGTGGGCAGGTCCTTGAGCGAGTGGACGGCGAAGTCCACGGTGCCCGCGTGGAGCTCGTCGCGCAGCGCGTTGACGAACACGCCGGTGCCGCCGAGCTGGGTCAGGTGCGCCTTGGTGACGTCGCCGAAGCTGGTGATCAGCTCCAGCTCGATCACCCTGCCGGTGCGCGCGGTGATGGCGTCGGCGACCATGCGCGACTGGCTGGTGGCCATGGTGCTGCGGCGGGTGCCGAGCCTGGCCGGGGCGCCGTGGTCGGGTGCTCCGTCGGCGGTCGTGCCGTGGGAGGGCGTGCCGGTCATGACTTCTCCTGTGCGGTCCGTGCCGCGGTGGCGGTGCCCTCGGGGGCGGTGAGTGCCTCGGGGCTTCCGGGGTCGAGTGCGAAGAGTTCTCTCAGGGCCGCCTCGTAGGACTCCCCGTCCGGTGCGGCGGCCAGTTCCTTGACGCGCACGGTCGGTCTGTGCAGGAGCTTGTCGGCGACGCGGCGCATGGCGCGGCTGATCTCCTCGCGCGTGCGGTCGTCGAGGTCGGCGGGCAGGCGGCCGTGCAGGCGCGACAGCTCGGCGTCCACCACGTCCCTGGCCTGGGCGCGCAGGGCGACGACGGTGGGGGTCACCTGGTGGGCGCGGCGGACCGCGCGGAACTCGGTGACCTCCTCGTCGACGATGCCGCGCACGAGGGTGAGGGCGCTGTCGCGGCCGGTGTCGGCGCCGGGCGCGGTGGCGGCGGCCTGGCGCAGGTCCTCGATGTCGACCAGGCGCACGCCGGGCAGCTCGCGCACGGCCGGGTCGATGTCGCGGGGCAGCGCGAGGTCGAGGAAGACCAGGGGCCGCGTCCGCCCGGCGGTGGCGGCGGCCACGGCCTCGGCGGTCAGGACCAGGCCCTGGGCCCCGGTGCAGGAGATGACGAGGTCCACCTCGGCCAGGGCCGCGGCGGCGTCGGCGAAGGGGACGGCGCGGGCGTCGACGGTGTCGTAGGCCTCGGTGAGGCACTCGGCCAGGCGCGCGGCCCGATCGAAGGTGCGGTTGGCCACGACGACCGCCTCGGCGCCCTGGCGGGAGACGGTGTTGGCGGACAGGGCGCTCATGGACCCGGCGCCGAGGACGAGGACGCGCACGCCCGTGAGGGGGCCGTGCGCGGGCCGGGCGAGCCCGGGCGCGTCGGCGGTGTCGCCCGGGACCGCGGACATGGGACAGCCCGCGGGGGGCAGCGAGTCCACGGTCTGCGCGGTCTGGAGGGCGGTGGTCTGGGGCGCGCCGGTCGGGCCGAGCCCGAGGCCGCCGGAGGCGACGGTGAGGCCGAAGCTGACCATGTCGGCGCCCGCGTGGTCGAGGTGGGTCTCGGTGTGGGCGCGCTTGCCCACGCGCAGGGCGCGCTGGCCGAGGTCGTTGAGGACGCGGCCGACGGAACCGGTCTCCTGGCCCTCCTTGAGGGCGTCGCGCACCTGGCCGAGGATCTGGCCCTCGCCGAGGACCATGGAGTCCAGCCCGCAGGTGACGGAGAACAGGTGCTGGACCGCGCGGTCCTCGTAGTGGACGTAGAGGTGCTCGGAGAGCTCGCCGAGGGGGACCCCGGTGTGCCAGGAGAGGAGTTCGGTGATGGCCGAGACGCCGCCGTGGAAGGCCGAGACGTCGGCGTAGACCTCGGTGCGGTTGCAGGTGGAGACCACCATGACCTCGTTGACGGGCTCGGAGCCGACCATCTCGGCGACCGCGTTGGCGCGGGTCTCCCCGTTCAGTGCGACACGTTCGAGGAGCGCCACCGGCGAACTCCGATGGCTCAGCCCCACGGCCAGGACACTCATCCGCACTACTCCTATGCAGGCACCACACAGCGTCTTCGTATGCCCCGGCGGCGGCCAGACCGCCGGAGGCGCGGCGCACGCTCGCTCATCGCCCACCGCTCATGCGGGCCTCACGGCCCGGATCGTCCATCCCTCAGGTCACGTCAGTTCCAGTCCCGCGCGTTCCGCGCCGTAGCCGTCGCCGTCGGCCCTGCGCTGCGCGTGGAAGGCGAGGATCTGGAGTTCGATGGACAAGTCGACCTTACGCACATCGACTCCGTCCGGCACATTGAGTACGACCGGAGCGAAGTTGAGGATGCTGGCCACCCCCGCCTCGACGAAGCGCGTCGCCACGCCCTGCGCGGAGACCGCCGGTGTCGTGATGACACCGATGGAAACCCTCTCTGAACGGACAACCTCCTCCAGGTTGTCAATATGCCTCACGTCCAGGGAGGCGACACTCTGCCCCACCATCGCCGGATCCGCGTCGAGCAGCGCCGCGATGCGGAACCCGCGGGTCCCGAACCCCCCGTAGTTGGCCAGTGCGCGTCCCAGGTTGCCTATCCCGGCGATGGCCACGGCCCAGTCCTGGGTGAGACCAAGCTCACGCGAGATCTGGTAGACGAGGTACTCCACCTCGTAACCCACGCCACGCGTCCCGTAGGACCCGAGGTGAGACAGGTCCTTGCGCAGCTTGGCGGAGTTCACACCGGCGGCGGAGGCGAGGTCCTCGGAGGAGACGGTGAGGGTGCCGCGGTCCTGGAGGGTCTGGAGGGCCCGCAGGTAGACGGGGAGCCGGGCCACGGTGGCCTCCGGGATGCCCCTCTCCCGGGGCCGTGGTGGACGACTGGTCACAGGCGGGCGCTCCTGGTCGGCGGGCGGGCGCGGAGGCGGTCCGGGCGGGAGGCGGGCCGCCGGGGTCGGCGTGCGGAGCGGACGGGCTGCCGCCGCCGCACTCCTCAGGCGTGTCTTGGAGTACCTAGATTACGCGCTTGTGAAAGCACGCACAAAGTGGGGCCCGCTGTGACGGCGGGCTCATAAGTTCCCACCGGTAAGGGACTCGGCGCCCCCGCGGAAACCTCCGGCGCACACGTCGGCAATTCGGGACAACCAAAGAACGTCATATGTGCATATTTGTGGGCACAGCCGTAGTTTTCGGACTTACTCAGCTCTCCGGCGGAGCCGCTCCCCGAGAGCAACCGGAAACGTTCTCTCCCGTCGCCCGGACCGTCGGCGGCGCGGCCCTCCGGAGAACCGCCCGAAACCCCTCAGCCGCCCAGGGCGGAACGCAGCCGCTCCTCCCCCACCCTCCAGAAGTCGTGGCGCCGCCCGTCCACGAACGTCACCGGGATCTTGTCCCAGTACTCCTCGCGCTCGTCCGCGCCGACCTCGTCGAGCTGCCGCACCGCCCGGCTCGCACCGAGTTCGTCCGTGACCCGCTCGATGACCCCCCAGGCCTCCTCGCACAGGTGGCATCCCGGCTTGCCGAGCATCACCACGCGCGCCCGGCCCGCCCACCGGGGTGTTTCCGCCATGTTCCCCTCCTGTTTCCGGAGCCCTACGGCCCCTCAGCCGCCCGCGAAGGGCGGTAGGACCTCGATCACAGTGCCGTCCGCGACCGGTACGTCACCGTGTGCTCTGCGCCCGACCGGGCGCTCGTCGACCAGAAGCGAGGAGGATCCGAGTACGCGCTGGAAGCGGTCGTCCGGGTGCAGCCGACACGCCGCCTCCAGGGCCTCCGCGAGCGTGGCGGCCCCGACCGTTTCCTCGGCGGTTCCGGCGGCCTCCTTGGCCGCTGCCCAGTACCTGATAGTGCACTTCGCCATCCGTTGATTATCCTTGGTGTTGCTCGGAGGCGACGAATTGGACATCTTCACCGGGGGCAATGGCGCCTTCGATCGCCCGCACAGAGCGGGGTGACGAGAAGAGACGCATGAGCCATCTGCTGCTGTTGACGAACTCGAACGAACCGTCCGACCACGTACTTCCCGCCCTCGGTCTCCTTCTGCACTCGGTGCGGGTGGCGCCGGCGGAGGCGGGGGCCCTGCTGGCGTCGAACGCGGGCGCCGGCTCCGGCGCGCCGGTCGACGCCATCCTGGTGGACGCGCGGACCGACCTCGCCGCGGCCCGCAACTTCTGCCGCCTGCTCGACACCACGGGCCTGGACTGCCCGCTGATGGTGATCCTGACCGAGGGCGGCGTCGCGGCGCTGACCCCCGACTGGCAGGTGAACGACTTCATCCTGTCCACCGCCGGCCCCGCGGAGGTCGAGGCCCGCCTGCGGCTGGCCGTGGGATCGGCCGAGGCCGGGACGGACGACCCCGACGAGATCCGCAGGGGCGATCTCGTCATCGACGAGGCCACCTACATCGCGCGGCTGCGCGGCCGCATCCTCGACCTGACCTTCAAGGAGTTCGAACTGCTCAAGTTCCTGGCGCAGCACCCCGGCCGGGTGTTCACCCGGGCGCAGCTGCTCCAGGAGGTGTGGGGCTACGACTACTTCGGCGGCACCCGCACCATCGACGTCCACGTGCGGCGCCTGCGCGCCAAGCTGGGCTCGGAGTACGAGTCGCTGATCGGCACGGTGCGCAACGTGGGCTACCGCTTCGTGCCCGACCCGGTCGCCAAGACGTCCTCGGCCGCGCCGGAGGGGGTCGACGCACCTCCCGCCGCGCGCTCCGCCGAGCCCAGCGCGACCTAGCGACAGGACCGACTCGGCACGCGGGGAGCCGCCTCCCTCCGCCCGAGGACCACCCCGGGGCGCCCGCAAGGGCGCCCCGGAGTCGTTTCCGGGCACCCCGGGACCCGGCAGTCCCGGGTTCGCCCGACCGCGCCCTTGAACCCGGCCGTCCCGCGGGCGAACGGCGTGAGAACGGGCGGCCGAACACTCGTGTTCGACGGCCCCAGGTCCTAAGATCGTGTGGGCACCCCCACGCCGGGACGTCAGGCGCGGCGAAACTCCCCGCGAGCGGGTGCGCAGAAGCTGCCTTGGCGCGCCATCCGCGAGGAGGAGAACGCCCCGATGCCCACGAACGCCGCGAGACCCCCGCTGACCCCCGGGCGCCGCCGCACGGCCGTCGCCCTGGGCGCCGTCTTCGTCGGCTCCAGCCTGGTCGCCGTGATGTCCCCGGCCCACGCCGAGCCGAGCCCCTCCGCGTCCGCCTCCCCGTCTCCCTCCACGCCGCCGTCCCCCTCCCCGGAGCCCGTACCGTCGGCCGTGGTCGCCTTCGAACGGGACTCCGACGAGGCGGAGCTGGGCAGTTCCGTCCCGGCCAACCCCCTCACCGCGACCAACACCGGCGACGTCAGCGTCTGCCTGCTCGCGATGGACGTGAACACCGCCGGGTTCGACGTCGAGGGGTTCGAGCCCCGGAAGGTCGCCCCGGGCGAGGCCGCGTCCGCCGGAGAGGTCGCCGGCTCGACCCGCGTGCCCGCCGAGGTCGTGGCCACCCTCACCTACGCGCTGGCCCGGGAGGGCGTCGCCTGCGCGGGGCTGGACGCCTCGGAGACGCACAGCGTCGCCACCGGCACGTGGACGGTCTCGATCGCCAAGCCCGAGCCCACCACTCCTCCGGAGCCCACCACGCCCCCGGAGACGGAGGAGCCCGACGAGGAGCCGAGCGAGGAGCCGGACGAGACCACGAGCCCCTCCGACAGGCCCGACCCGCCCTCGTCCGACGGTGACCGCGAGGGGAACTCCGGCGGCGGCCGGTCCGGCGGCTCCGGCGACTCGCCCCGCTCCCCCGGCCGTGTGAACGACGTGCCCACCAGCGACGTGCCCACCACCCGCGACAGCTTCCCGGACCTGCCCAGCGACGAGGCCGCCCTGCCCGGGGTCGTGCCCGGCGCGGAGAACCTCGCCGAGCTGCCGACGGTGACCCCCGGCGCGCAGGACGACGAACTCGACGAGACCGAGGTGGCCGCCGACCACAGCGACCTGGGACCGAACATGGCCCCGGCCGTGCTGCTCGCGGCGTTCCTCCTCGCGCTGCTGCTCGCAGCCCCGCTCGCACCGGTGCGGCGCGTGCGCGTCGGCGGCGGCTACCAGGGCAGGCGCCGCAGGAAGTAGGACTTCCCGGAGTCGTTCCCCGGTGGCGCGGTCACCGGGGAACGACTCCGCCGCGACGCGCGGAACGGGGCGGCTACCAGGACAAACACCCCACCGGCCGTGGCTGACAGAAGTCTTGCGCTCGCCCCGTCGTAGGCTTTCGGTCCATGGACACCCCGCTAGTCACCGATGATCTGGACCGGACCCTGGCCGAACAGGTGCTGACGCTCGCCGAGGCCGCGCGCTCGGCCGACGGCGTCGCGCCCCTGTCGGAGCACACCCTGCTCCGTGTCAGACACGGCGCCCCCTCGGGGAGCAGCCGCTTCCACCTGGCCCTGGAGGACGGGCGCGCGGTCGGCTTCGCATTCGTGGAGCGCGTCGCGGGCGAGCCCGACTCCGGAGAGGTCGTCGTCCACCCCGACCACCGCGGCCGCGGACACGGAACCGCCCTGCTGCACTCGGTGGACCGGGACGCAGGACCGGACGGGGTCCGCGTGTGGGCGCACGGGCGCACCCCGCAGGCGGTGTCGGTGGCCCGGGAGGACGGCTGGACCGCCGTCCGCGAACTCCACAAGATGCGGATGCCGCTGCGCGACATCGCCGGGGACGAGCCGGGCGGCCCCTGGGAGGCTCCCGAGCTGCCCGAGCCCGAACTGCGGCCCGAGGTGGCCGAACGGGTCCGGCTGCGCCCCTTCGTCGTGGGCCAGGACGAGCAGGCGTGGCTGGCCGCCAACGCGCGGGCGTTCGCCGACCACCCCGAGCAGGGCCAGCTCACCCTGGACGACCTGCTCCAGCGCGAGGTGGAGGACTGGTTCGACCCGCACGGCTTCTTCCTGGCCACCGCCAAGGACGGCGGGGTGGCCGCGTTCCACTGGACCAAGACCCACGCCGACGGCGCCGGGCTCACCGACGGCGAACCGGTGGGCGAGGTCTACGTGGTGGGCGTGGACCCCGAGTGGCAGGGCAGCGGACTCGGCCGGGCCCTGACCCTGGCGGGTCTGCGGCACCTGCGCGACGCCGGTCTGCCGTGGGTCCACCTGTACGTGGACGGCGACAACGAGGCGGCGGTGCGGCTGTACGAGTCGCTCGGATTCGCCATGTGGGACACCGACGTGATGTACGCGCCGCCGAGGGACGACGCCCCCCGCCCGAACGTGTGACCTGTCACATTCACCGGGCAATCCCCGGGCCGCCACGGGAGTGCGACACCGCGTTCATTTTCCGTTCATCTTGTTTGGGACAACTCGTCACCTGTTGCACCTACCTTCACATTCGGCGCAGCACGGCCACCCTCCACCACGGACCGTGGCACGGTGACCGGCGATCGCCCCAGTACGGGACGCGAGGCGGCCCCCGGCGGGGAGACATCCCCCGACCGGCGGGAGAACCACGCGTCGCAGGGAACAGACCAGGCACGCAGAAGGTGCACGGAACGCACCGCACCATCCGGGCGAACCGCCCCGAAACCTTCCGAACCGGAGCCAATCCATGACGACCACGGACGCCCCCGAGGCGGCACCGCCGCCCACGGGCAAGCGCCGGATCGGCGACGTCGCCTTCGCCGGGCTCGCCCGAGGCTCGGGCATCCTGATCCTGCTGATCCTCGCCGGTGTCGCCGCCTTCCTGCTCGTGCAGGCCTGGCCGTCCCTGACCGCGAACACGGCGAACTTCCTCACCAGCACGGAGTGGGACCCCAACGTCCGCGAGGAACCCGCCTTCGGCGTCGCCGCCCTGGCGTTCGGCACCGTCCTGGCCGCGGCCATCGCGCTGCTGCTGGCCACGCCGGTGGCGATCGGGATCGCGCTGTTCATCGTCTTCTACGCGCCGCGCAAGCTCGCCTCGGTACTCGGTTACCTGGTGGACCTGCTGGCCGCCATCCCCAGCGTCGTCTACGGCCTGTGGGGCATCGGCTTCCTCGCCCCGGAGCTGGTCCCCGTCTACCAGGCGCTGACGCGCTACCTGGGCTGGATCCCGCTGTTCCAGGGTCCCGCCTCCACCTCGGCCCGCACCATCCTCACCGCGGGCGTGGTGCTGGCCGTCATGATCCTGCCGATCATCACCGCGATGGCGCGCGACGTGTTCCGCCAGACCCCGCAGGGCCACCGTGAGGCCGCCCTGGCCATGGGCGCCACCCGCTGGGAGATGATCCGCCTGGCCGTGCTGCCCTTCGGCAAGTCCGGTGTGGTGGGCGGCGCCATGCTCGGCCTGGGCCGCGCCCTGGGCGAGACGATGGCCGTCGCGATGATCCTCTCCCCCTCCCTCATCGTCTCCTGGAACCTGTTGCAGAGCGGCAACCAGACCATCGCCGCGCACATCGCCCTCCAGTACCCCGAGGCCACCGGGTACGGCGTCTCCGCGCTGATCGCCGCCGGGCTGGTCCTGTTCGCGATCACCCTCGTCGTCAACATGGGCGCGCGCTACGTCGTGACCCGGGGGAGCAAGGAGTCTTGATGGACACGACGACCACCCAGCCTCCCGGCCCCGAGGCGGGCTCCACCGCGACCGACCTGCGCCGCGGCTCCCTGCCGCCGCACTTCCCCGCCGCCCTGCTGGCGTCCTCCGCCGCCGTGGTGGCCGGGATCCTGCTGGCCTTCTCGTCCTTCGGGTTCCTGCTGTGGGGCCTGCTCACCGCCGCCGCGTACGTGGTGATCGTCGTGACGGCCTCCGCCCGCGTCGAGGGCGGCCGCAAGGCCAAGGACCGGCTGGTCACCTCGCTGGTCTACCTGTGCTTCCTGCTGGCGATGCTGCCGCTGGTGTCGGTGCTGTGGACGGTGCTGCGCAACGGCATCGTCCGGTTCGACGCCTACTTCCTCACGGTGTCCATGAACGGCGTCCTGCCGAGCATGGACGCGGGCGGCGTCTACCACGCGATCGTGGGCACCCTGGCGATCACCGGCATGGCCACGCTCATCTCCGTGCCCATCGGCGTGATGACCGCCGTGTACCTCGTGGAGTACGCCGAGGGCCGCATGAAGCGGATCATCGTGTTCTTCGTCGACGTCATGACGGGCATCCCGTCGATCGTCGCCGGACTGTTCGTGGTGGCGCTGTGGATGATCCTGTTCGGCCCGGGCCGGACCAACGGCGCGTCGGGCGCGATCGCGCTGGCGGTGCTGATGATCCCGGTCGTGGTGCGCTCCAGCGAGGAGATGCTGCGGCTGGTGCCGCAGGACCTGCGCGAGGCCTCCTACGCCCTGGGGGTGCCCAAGTGGCGCACGATCACCAAGGTGGTGCTGCCCACCTCCGCGGCCGGTCTGACGACAGGAATCATGCTCGCCATCGCCCGCGTTATCGGGGAGACGGCGCCCCTGATCCTCACCACGGGGTCGTCCGCGGTGTCGATCAACTGGAACCTGTTCGACGGACAGATGATGAACCTCCCGGTGTTCATCTACTCGCAGGTCCGCATGGGCGGCGCCGTCAACTACGAGAGGGCCTGGGCAGCGGCGCTGACCCTGATCCTGGTGGTGATGCTGCTGTTCTTCCTGGCCCGCATGATCGGCCGCCTGTTCGCGCCGAAGGCCCGTTGACCCCTACACCCACCGCCCACGCCCCGCGCGCGGAGCAGATTCACGAGGAACTTCCAGTGGCGAAACGTATCGACGTCTCCGGTCTCCACGTCTACTACGGCGACTTCAAGGCCGTGGAGGACGTGTCGATGACCATCGAGCCGCGGTCGGTGACGGCGTTCATCGGATCGTCGGGCTGCGGTAAGTCCACCTTCCTGCGGACCCTCAACCGGATGCACGAGGTGACCCAGGGAGCCCGCGTCCAGGGCAAGGTGCTCCTGGACGACCTGGACATCTACGGGCCCGACGTGGACCCGGTCATGGTGCGCAGCGAGGTCGGGATGGTCTTCCAGAAGGCCAACCCGTTCCCGACGATGTCGATCTACGACAACGTCATCGCCGGCGCCCGCCTCAACAACCGGCGGATGAGCAAGTCCGAGGCGGACGAGCTGGTGGAGGGTTCGCTGCGCGGCGCGAACCTGTGGGAGGAGGTCAAGGACCGGCTGAACAAGCCCGGTTCGGGCCTCTCCGGCGGCCAGCAGCAGCGGCTGTGCATCGCCCGCGCCACCGCGGTCAAGCCGTCGGTGCTGCTGATGGACGAGCCGTGCTCGGCGCTGGACCCGATCTCGACCCTGGCGATCGAGGACCTCATCCACCAGCTCAAGGAGAACTACACGATCGTCATCGTGACGCACAACATGCAGCAGGCCGCTCGTGTGTCCGACCGGACGGCGTTCTTCAACCTGTCGGCTCCGGGCAAGCCGGGCAAGCTCATCGAGATGGGCGAGACGAACCAGATGTTCACCCGGCCGGAGAAGAAGGAGACCGAGAACTACATCACCGGTCGGTTCGGCTAAACCGCTCCTTGCACCCTCCCCACCAGGGACGACCGGTGATGGGGTGGTCGCTTCGGCTGATCCGTCTCCTGTCCCTTCCGACCAGGGACGACCGGTGATGGGGTGGTCGCTTCGGCTAAACCGCTTGCTGGTACCCCTTCGACCGGGGACGACCAGTGATCGGGTGGTCGCTTCGGCTAGACCGAACACAGCACTTCCTTCAGGGCGACCGGTGAGCGAGTGACCGCGGGAGACCCGCGCGGACGAGAGAACACGAGGACAGGCGTGACCACACCGCTGGTGATCGACACCGACACCGCGCAGGACGACTGCGTGGCCCTCCTCATCGGGCTGCTGGACCCCGGGGCGGACCTGCGGGCCATCACCATGGTCGCGGGGAACGTCGGCTTCGACCAGCAGGTGCGCAACGCCTTCCTGACCCTCAGCGTGGCCGGTCGCCTGGGCGAGGTGCCCGTGTACCTGGGCTGCCGCCGTCCGCTCGTGCGCCCGTGGGTGAGCGCGGAGAACGTGCACGGCGACGGGACGGGGGGCCTGTCCATGGACGTCTCCGGGCTGGAGACCGAGCGCGAGCACGCGGCGGACGCCCTCGTCCGGCTGGCCGCGGAGAGCCCCGGCGAACTGTCGATCGTGGCGATCGGGCCGCTGACCAACATCGCGATGGCGGCCGCCAAGGACCCCGACTTCGTCCGCAACGTCGGCGCCCTCTACGTCATGGGCGGGTCCAACAACGGCCGCGGCAACATCACCGCCGCCGCGGAGTTCAATTTCTACGTGGACCCGGAGTCGGCCAAGGCCGTGTTCGCGGCGGGCTTCGAGATCACCGTGGTCCCCTGGGACCCGCTGACGCTGCGCCAGGCGGTGTTCGGCCAGGAGCGGCTGGACGCCCTCGCCGCCCTCGGCACCCCGCTGTCCGACTTCTTCGGGCGCGTGTGCGCGGCAACGCTGGAGTTCGACCGCAGCGTGGGCATCGACGGCACCACCCACCCCGACTCCCTGACCGCCGCGGTGCTGCTCCACCCGGAGCTGGTGCGCCGCTCCGCGCGCTACCACGTGGACGTGGAGACCGCAGGGGAGCTGACCCGCGGCTACTCGGCCATGTCCTGGGGCGTGCACGGGCTGGAGGCGAACGCGACGGTGATCGAGGAGATCGACGCCGACGGGTTCTTCGACCACCTCGCCGGGCTGCTGTCCCGGCGCACCGTCCCGAACCGGGCCGTCACCGGCCTGTGAACCCGGCCCCGCTGCCTGGCAACTGACGGACACCTCCTCCGCGCCACGTGCCACGTGCCACGGATCCATAACATCCGCACGAACACGAAACACGGCAACGTCACACTCATAGCATCGATGCTATGAGCTGGGGTAGCATCGAACTGGAGCCGGAAGTCGAGCTATGGCTGGAGGCGCTGCCTGATGAGGAATGGGCGCAGGCCATGTTCCACCTGGACCTCCTTGAGTCCCGTGGAGTCGGCCTGGGGTTTCCCTACACGAGCCAACTGGATGGCAAGCTGCGGGAATTGCGCTTCTACTGCGGTGGGCAGCGGGTGCGCGTCACCTACTACATCGCGGGCGAGCGACGCATCATCATGCTGACCGTGTTCCGCAAGACCCGGGCTCGCGAGTCAGCCGAGGTCAGGCGGGCGGCGAGGGCCATGAACGAGTGCGTGCGCGCCGGCCACACCGTCGACGGAGAGGAGGAATGATGGGTAGCTCACCGAGAAGGACCCTGTCCGAACTGAAGTCGTCCGAGCGCTTCGACCGGCCCGGGGTCCGGGAGGCCTACGAACTCACCCGGCTGCGCTTCGAACTGGCTGAGACCGTCCGGCTGCGGCGGGAGCGGCTCGGCTGGTCCCAGGCCGAACTCGGGCGCCGGGCGGGCATGCCCCAGTCAAGCATCGCCCGTTTCGAGCACGGGGGCACGGAGCCGACACTGCCCACGCTGGAGCGCATCGCCGAAGCCCTGGGGCTGGTTCTCCGGGTGCGCATGGAAACCCCTCCGGGGCAGGAACCCGACTCCAGCGCCGCGTAGACCGTTCACACCACCCGGCGCCGTCCGGCGCACCGTCCCGAACCGGGCCGTCACCGGCCTGTGAAGCCGTCCTCCCGGCCCCGGCCGGGACGAGGGGTGCGCACGGCGGGCGAGCGGGGCGACGGGACGCTCCAGCGGCCCCTGGCGGCTCCGGCGTGCGAGGGGGCACGACCGCGCCCGCCGCCGGTCACCACGGGAGGGCCCGGAATGCCTCAGCCGTTCTTGACGACGATGGTCTCCACCGTGTTCGCGACGTGCTCGAACGCGTCCGCGGCGGTCTCCAGCTCCTCGATGACGTCCTTGAGCTTGAGCACTGTCAGGGCGTCGTACTCCCCGCTGAACAGGCGGGCCAGGAGCTTGCGGTAGATGCGGTCGGCCTGGTTCTCCAGCTGGTTGATCTCGATCCAGTACCGGGTCAGGTCCTCCAGCGTGCGCAGGCGGGGCATCGCCTCGGCGGTCAGCTCGGCGGCGCGCTCCAGCACCTCGATCTGGTCGATGATGCCCTTGGGGAGGCGCTCCAGGCCGTACAGGCCGATGAGGTCGACGGCGGCCTCCATGGAATCCATCACATCGTCCAGGTTCGAGGCCAGACGGTAGATGTCCTCCCGGTGGATGGGCGTCCCCGAGCTCTTGTTGAGGCGTCGCATGATCGCGTGGGTGGCGTCGTCACCCGCGTGCTCGCAGGCGCGCATCTTCTCGGTGATGGCCTCGCGGTCGGCTCCGTCACTCATCAGCTCCACCAGCAGGCGAGCCGCGATGACCAGGTTGTTCGCCGAGTCGGTGAACATCTCGTAGTAACTGTCATCACGCGGGCGCAAGCGCAGGCGCACGTCGTTCTCCCGATGGTGCGGTGGTGTTCCTTGGTGGATGTTAAGCGCGTCGGCCAGTTGGTCCGGCGCGGCCGGGCTGGGCGGCGCCGGTCCGGCGCCGAGGGGTTGGGCTGGCACGGACTTAGTCACCGCTTATTCATCCGGCGGTGCCGCATCATGGAACACCCTGGGGGCGCGGGGTCCATCGCAATCCTCCCAATCTCGACAACACCGGGACGGTTCGGGACGCTACCGTGTCCCGCTCCTGCTGGCCAGCGTCGCGCTGAGACAGGAATCACCCAATCGAGCGGAGACCGGTGGACAGCTCCACCGGAGTTCTTCGATGTCCACCTTCGGTCTATTTGGCCGTAATGACAAGTACCCCCTCCGTTCATCGGGCCGATCACCCGGCCGCACCGCTGGTCGGGGCCCGTAGGCTCACCTCCATGCCTTCCGCCCTGAGCGCGAGCGCCGTGCGGCGCCTCCGCGAGTCCCTGGACCAGCAGCTCTCCGAGCTGGGAGAGGCCCCTTTCGAGGGGGACGACGAGGCCGCCGTCGCCGCCTGCGCCGAGGCCGTGCTGCGCGCCGGGGAGCCCGTGCGCGCGGCCCTCAAGGCCGCGGTGCGGGGCACCCTGGCGGTGCTCGCGGACCGTGCTCCCGGTCACAGCCTGGAGGTGCGCGTACCGCCGTACGGCGCCGTGCAGGCTATCGAGGGGCCCCGGCACACCCGCGGCACCCCGCCCGGCGTCGTCGAGACCGACCCTCTCACCTGGCTGCGCGTGGCCACCGGCCGCACCCCCTGGGAACGGGCGGTGTCGGAGCACCTCGTGCGGGCCAGCGGCGTGCGCTCCGACCTGTCCGGACACCTGCCCCTGTGGCCGGTACCTCCCCCGGGTGGTGCCCGGCCGACGGCCAGGCACTAAGCTGTGGGTGTGTCGTACTCCGACGGCCGGCTCACCATGGATCTCGATCCGCTCGAACGCGGCCCGCAGGACGCCTGCGGTGTCTTCGGGGTCTGGGCGCCCGGCGAAGAAGTCAGCAAGCTCACCTACTTCGGCCTCTACGCTCTGCAACACCGCGGTCAGGAGTCCGCGGGCATAGCGTTGAGCGACGGGGAACGGATCGTCGTCTACAAGGACATGGGACTCGTCTCCCAGGTCTTCAACGAGGCGACCCTGGACTCCCTGCGCGGCCACCTCGCGATCGGCCACTGCCGCTACTCCACCACCGGGTCGCCGGTGTGGGAGAACGCGCAGCCGACCTTCTACACGGCGCGCGAGGGGGGTCTGGCGCTCGGCCACAACGGCAACCTGATCAACACCCCGGAACTGGCGGCGATGCTGCCCGACACGCGCCGGGGGGCCACCACCGACACCGAGGTCCTCACCAACCTGCTGGCCGAGCGGGCCAGGAGCGGCAGCTCCGTGGAGGACGCCGCCCTCGAACTGCTCCCGCAGGTCAGGGGCGCCTTCTCCCTGGTCTTCATGGACGAGGACACCCTGTACGCGGCGCGCGACCCCCAGGGCATCCGCCCGTTCGTGCTGGGCCGCCTGGGCGAGACCTCCGGCGCGGGCGGCTGGGTGGTCGCCAGCGAGACCGCCGCCCTGGACATCGTGGGCGCCAAGGTCGTGCGCGAGATCGAACCGGGCGAGCTCCTCACCATCGACGAGCGCGGGGTCCGCTCGCGGCGCTTCGCGCCCGCCCGCCGCAAGGGCTGCCTGTTCGAGTACGTCTACCTGGCCCGCCCCGACACCACCATCGCGGGCCGCAACGTCAACTCCACCCGCGTGGAGGTGGGCCGCCGCCTGGCCAGGGAGCACCCGGTGGAGGCCGACCTGGTCATCCCGGTGCCCGAGTCCGGCACGCCCGCCGCGGTCGGCTACGCCGAGGCCAGCGGCATCCCCTTCGCCCAGGGCCTGGTGAAGAACTCCTACGTGGGGCGCACCTTCATCCAGCCCAGCCAGACCCTGCGCCAGCTGGGCATCCGGCTCAAGCTCAACCCGCTGCGCGACGTCATCGAGGGCCGCCGCCTGGTGGTCGTGGACGACTCCATCGTGCGCGGCAACACCCAGCGGGCCCTGGTGCGGATGCTGCGCGACGCGGGCGCCGCCGAGGTGCACGTGCGCATCTCCAGCCCGCCCGTGCTGTGGCCCTGCTACTACGGCATCGACTTCGCCACGCGCGCCGAGCTCATCGCGGCCAACATGTCCGTGGACGAGATCGCCGCCTCGGTCAACGCCGACTCCCTGGCCTACGTGGACCTCGACGAGCTCATCGCCGCGTCGGAGGTGCCCAAGGACGACCTGTGCCGGGCCTGCTTCGACGGCGTGTACCCGATCGAGGTGCGCGACGACGCCCGGGGCAAGTACCTGCTGGAGAAGTCCTGCGGCACGCCCGAGGGATCGACGCTGGCCACCAGCGACAAGTAGTCCGCCGCCGGGTCCGCACGGGCCCGCGCGGCGGCTCCGCCGTGCCCTGGGAGGGGAGGCGGGGACCGCACCACCAAGCGACACAGCACGAGGAGAACTGGCGTGGCAGCCGAAAGCACGGGGACGTCGGGCGCGTACGCGGCCGCCGGGGTGGACATCGCCGCCGGCGAGCGCGCCGTCGACCTGATGAAGCGCCACGTGGCGCGCACCCGCAGGCCCGAGCAGGTGACCGACGCCAGCGGCTTCGCGGGCCTGTTCCGGCTCGACACGAACAAGTACAAGGACCCGGTCCTGGCGACCTCCACCGACGGTGTGGGCACCAAGGTGATGCTCGCCCAGCAGATGGACCGGCACGACACGATCGGCATCGACCTGGTGGCGATGGTCGTCGACGACCTCGTGGTCAGCGGCGCCGAGCCCCTGTTCATGACCGACTACGTCGCCTGCGGCGCGGTGGTGCCCGAGCGCATCGCCGAGATCGTCGGCGGCATCGCCGAGGGCTGCCACCAGGCGGGCTGCGCGCTGGTCGGCGGGGAGACCGCCGAGCACCCGGGCGCCATGGAACCGGACGAGTACGACCTGGCCGGTGCGGGCACCGGCGTGGTGGAGGGCGACGCGATCCTGGGCCAGGACCGGGTCCGCGAGGGTGACGCCGTCATCGCGATGGGCTCCTCCGGCCCGCACTCCAACGGCTACTCGCTCGTCCGCAGCATCGTGGACCGGGCGGACCTGGACCTGTTCGCGCACGTGCCGGAACTGGACGGGGTGCTGGGCGAGGTGCTGCTCACCCCTACCCGGGTGTACGCCAAGGACTGCGTGGCGCTGACCGCGACCGTGGAGGTGCACGCCTACGCGCACATCACCGGCGGCGGGCTGGCGGCCAACCTGTCGCGCTCCCTGCCCGGCCACCTGGACGCGGAGCTGGACCGCTCCACCTGGGCGCCCGCCCCCGTGTTCGGCTACCTGGCCGACAAGGGCGGCGTGGGCCGGGAGGACATGGAGGCCACGTTCAACATGGGTGTGGGCATGGCGGCGATCGTCGCGGCGGACGACGCCGAACGCGCCCTGGGCGTGCTGTCCGACCGGGGCGTTCCGGCCTGGCGGCTGGGCACGGTGACGGCCGGTTCGGGACGGGCCGTCCTGACCGGCGAGTACCGCGGCGCGTGAGGAGCGGACGCGAACATAGCCGGTGCGAACCACCGCAGTGGTTCGCACCGGCTATATCCACCTGTCCGCTACGGCTCCCTGGTGCGGGAGCCGCGACCGCCACAGGTCAGCGGTTGTTGTCCGAGCGACCTGAAGGTCTCGGTCTGCCGGGTACCAGTCCTACCGGGTACCAGTCCTGCTGGGTACCGGTGCTGCCGGGTACGCCGGGTACTACTTGTCCGAGTCCGAGTACTTGTCGGCAAGATCCGCGTAGCGGTCGACCAGGTCGTCGTGAGAATCCGCGTAGGAATCATCCGGACCCGACGGCCCGGAGGGAGACCCCTCGTCCTCAGCGACACCCAGCTCCGACCGCAGCCGCTCAAGGTCGGTCCCGCCGGAGCTGTACTTGAGCTTCCGGGCGACCTTCTGCTGCTTGGCCTTGGCTCGGCCGCGCCCCATTGGCTCGACCCCCTCAACGATTGGGTTCCGACGAACCCCAGATCACTTACAAACCCGCACTATCGGGCTGACGGCCGTCAAACGCGACTGACGACAGGCGCCAGCTTACGTACACATACAACCGTACCTGGTCGGCCCCCGTCGTGCCTACGCCACCCGGGTGTGACGGATGTGGTGAGCGCACGCGGCGGCGGCCGCACAGGCCACCCGTGGTGAGTGCCACAGACAACGATATGTGCCACGATGCGATCGTGCTGCCCTACACCGCCTATCTCCGCGTCTACCAGCCGATCAACGCCTTCGCTCCGTACGATCGCGGTTACTGGGAGGAGTACGCGGCCTCCCCCGACCGGCCCCGGCGGATCAACGCGCTGGCGGCGGAGCACGCCGAGAGCCTGAGCCGCCTGGTGGCCACGCCCCCGGTGGTGGCTCCGGCGGAGGAGAGCCGCAACGCCTACCTGCGCCGGGTGAACGAGCGGCTGTACGTCTGCCCCTGGCAGACCCGGCTGCGCTCGTGGCGGGCCTTCACCGAGTTCACCGGCACGATGCCGGTGGGGGTGAGCACGGCGTTCGTGCCCGTGGACGAGGCGGAGCGGGCGGAGGAGGAGTACCGCGAGTGGCGGGACTCGGGCGCGCTGGTGCGGCCGGGGATCCTGTCGAGCAACTGGACCGTGCCGATCCCCTGGTTCGTGCCCTTCGAGGCCCAGGAGCGGTGCCTGGTGCTGTCGGCGAACTCCACCCGGACCCTGCTGTACCTGACGCGGACCTCGCTCGCCCTGAGACGGCTGGAGCAGACCGCGGCGGTGCTGCGGGAGCACATCGGCGAGCACGCGGTGTCGGCCGCCACCGAGCAGCTGACGGACTGGCTGACGCTGACCGCGCACCCCGACTCCCTGCTGGAGCTGGACTACGGCGGGCTGCCGCACCTCCTCAGCGACGACCACCTCGGCGAGGACCACTCGGTGGCGGAGGCGGCGGGGGCGATCGAGGCCCTGGCGACGGGGGACGGCCGGCGCGTGGTGGAGCTGCGCGAGAGGCTCACGCGGCGCTGGAGGTCGGTACGCGCACTGGAGCACGCCAACTGAGGGTTACGGTGTCACCACGTTTTCGTGGACACCCGCCGCCGTCTGTCGTCATCTGAGCGGGCGGACGCCCGCGCGCCACGCCGATTACCAACCTGGTACACCAGGTTTCTCTCTCCTCATCCGCGGCTTTTTCGCACGTGACAAGGGTGCGAGCCCGGACGTCGTCCGCGCACGACATCAAGAGTCGTGAAACTGGGCATAACGCCCGATAGGGATCGACGTAGACTGTAGCCAAACGATCACAGAGCGCACCCTCAGTAATCAGGAAACCCTTGCCACGCGGGGAATCCGCGCGACCCGACCGTCAGCCGAAGCACACGGCGCCCCTTCCCCGCCGGTCCGCCTCCTCCCCCGCACGCGAACCGCCCACCGAGAGCCCGGGACTCCACCACGCTCCACGGAGCCGGGTTTCGGCCAGGCAGCCGTAGCACTTCGGGCACTCCGCATCGAGAAAAACGAGGCCGGAGAACGAAGTTTTGACCGAATACGCCACATGCCACTAAACGTGTCGCTAGAATCACTTAGCGTGACGCGGCCACGGGCGGCTTTCTTTGGCCTCCCACGTGCAAAGTTGCTTGGAGTGGTCGTACAATCACCTCGGGTGATGCCAATATAGACCTAGAGGGAATATTGGACATCCGGGCCAAGTGCCAGGATTAAGGCTCAAGGATCGGCACACAGATCCAGGAGGAGAGGCCGTACACATGTCAACTCGCACGCCCGAGGCGGAGCCCCTGTTGACCCCCGCCGAGGTTGCCACCATGTTCCGTGTGGACCCCAAGACCGTGACACGCTGGGCGAAGGCGGGCAAGCTGACCTCGATCCGCACCTTGGGCGGACACCGCCGCTACCGCGAGACCGAAGTCCGCGCCCTGCTGGCCGGAATCCCCAGCCAGCGTACGGAGTGATCTCCCCTGTCTGCGCCGATTCCGGGGGGAACGGTCGGACGGGCTCCGGCCGCTGAGAGCGGCTGACAAAGGTCGAGGGCGGGTCTTCCCACAGGAGGCCCGCCTTCCGCGTGTCCGGACACCGAGGGGCGCCGCGGCCGTGTGCTCCCCCGGACGTGACCCCCGCCCGGGGACCGTATCCGAGCCCCCGGCGAAGCCGGGCACGCGGATAACCGGACACGCGCCGCACCCGGGCGGCGGGCCCCGGAGGGCGTCCGGCTAGAAGTCCTCGATCCGGTCGTCCATGGCGGTGGTCCGGTCGCGGGCCAGGAAGGTGGCGGCCGCGCCGCCGCCGACCGCCACCACCGCGGCGGTGATCAGCGCGGCGAGCGAGCTGCCCGTGGTCGCCAGGCGGTTGTCGTCCCCGGCGACCTCCTCCGGCCGCTGCGACTCCTCCTCGGGGTCGCCCTTGTCGCCCGGCGAGGGCGGGGTGGTCGCGGCGTAGGTGGACCCGAGCGCCCACGCGTCGGCGAAGTCCACCGCGAAGCCCCTCTCCTGGCCGACCTCGCCGACCTGCACCCACACGGTCATCCAGCTCCGGCTCCCGCGTCCGTCCCAGTCCTCGTCCTGGTCCCGGAAGGTGGTCTCGTTGGCCTCGAAGCGGATGCGGACGGGCACCTCCAGGGCCACGTCACCGTCCTCGTCGAAGACCTCCAGGACCTCCTCCACCGCGGTCCCGTCGGCGTTCTTGCCCAGCGGCCCGGCGGAGACGCCGAACGCGGTCAGGTCGCCGTGGGCGAAGGTCGTCTCGGTCACGCCGTCGTACCCGGCGGTCGCCGTGGCGGTCACGTCCGCGAGGGTGAACTCCACGGCGTTGCCGTCGGCGGACACCGTCTCGGCGGCGGCCCCGTCCAGAAGGAGCACCTTCCCGGCCGCGCTCGGGGAGGGGCCGGAGGAGCCGGAGGGACTGGAAAGACCGGAGGGACTGGGGGAGGCACCGTCCTGCGGTTCGCGCCGCGGGGCGTCGGAGGGCTCCTCGCTCGCCTGGGCCGCGTCCTGGTCCCCCGTGTCCGCGGGGGTGTCCCCGCCGTCCCCGGAGCCCTCGTTCGCGGTCCCCCCGTCGGCGGGGTCCCCGCCCGAGGGGGTCCTGTCGTCCGCGCCGCCGGTGCCACCGGTGTCGCTGCCCGTGTCGCCGCCCGTGCTGTCCGCGCCGTCGCCGCCGTCCGGCGAGGGCTCGTCCCGGAAGGGGGTGCCCTCCGCGGACGGTTCGGCCTCCGGTGAGGGGGAGGGCGGCACGGAGGGCTCGGGCAGGTCCACCTCCGGCGGCACGTCGATCAGCCCCTGGGCGGCGAGGTCGGCGACCTCCATCCGGAAGGAGGCGGTCCGCACGGTGGAGGCGGCGCGCGCGCTGTCGGCGTCGACCACGGTGTGGCTCTCGCCGTCGATCTCCAGGTAGGGGGCCATCGGCCCGAAGAGGTCCTCGGCCGCGGCGCTGCCCTCGGTCTCCCCTCCGAAGCCGGTGGCGGTGGAGTAGCCGGTGACCACGTCGCCGTCGGCCACCCAGGCCTGTGCGTTGCCCCAGACGAGCTGGTCGGCGGAGGCGGGGAGCGCGGGCACGGCGCCCAGCACTCCGAGAGCGGCGAACAGGACGCCGCCGCGGACGAGGCGGCGCGTGGTCAGCTTGGCGGGAGACACCACAACACTCCTGTTGTATGCGGGGGATGTCCGACCCTGGGGTCGGCCCGTGCCCGCCGCGGACGGCGGACAGGGTTGCCCGGCCAGCCGGAGACGGCCGGTCGCGGTGTACGGGGCGGTTCGTGTCGGGGCCTTCCCGCCCCGGGAAGGTGACTCTGTGCCGGGCGGTGTGTGCGGGCGCCCTACGGCGAGCCTAACCTCTGGATCACGAAACGGAAACCGTTCGCCGTGGGCCGATCGGCCCGTGCGCGGGCGCCGACCACCGGTCAACGGAGGCCGCCGCCGCGAAGTTCCGAGCACCCCCGGGAGGGGGCGGGAGCGGTCCCGGGCGAGAGGGGCCCGGACAAGGGAACGGCCCCGGGGGACGTGTCCCCCGGGGCCGGATCGGCTTAGCCGACGTCGAGCTCGTGCTCAGCCTTCGCTGGTCTCCGCGGCGGAGTCAGCGGTGTTCTTCCTGCGGCGCGCGAAGTACGCGGCCAGACCGCCGCCGGCGGCGATCGCGGCACCGGCCGCGATCAGACCGGCGATCGGGCTGCCGGTCTGGGCCAGGGACTCGGCGTTCTCCAGCTTCTCCGGCTGCGGCTTCTTCTCGGTCTTGTCCTCGGGGTGGGTGGGCGCGGGCTTGTCGTCGCCGTCGTCACCGCCGTTGCCCTGCTCGAAGACACCGACACTGGCGAGGCTCTCGGCCAGGTTCACGTAGTGGAAGGGGGCCTCGGCGCCGTCGACGGTGAAGGACACCGCGAAGCCGGTGTAGGCGTCGTTCCAGGTGACGCCGTTCTCCTCGTCGCTGTACTCCTCGACGTGCTCGTACGACTGGATGTCGATCAGAACGGTGATCTGCTCACCGCTGTCGAGGGTGACGACCTCCGGGTAGGAGATGTCGGCGACGTCGTCGCTGTGGGAGACCTCGCCGCCCCAGCTCTGGGTGGTCGTGGTGGTCACACCGGACAGGGTGGCGTCGAGGACGATCTCGTCCGAGCCGCTGACCAGCTCGGCGCTCTCCTCGTCCAGAACCAGGGTCTCGGGCTCGGAGACGGTTGCGGGGTCGGTCTCGGGGGCCGGGCTGGTCTCCGGCACCTCCGGGACGTCGGTCTCGCCACCGGTCTCACCGCCACCGGTGCCCTCACCGCCGGTCTCGCCGCCACCGGTGTTCTCGTCACCGCCGGTCTCACCGCCGTCAGCGCCATCGCCGCCGGTGTCCTCGTCACCGCCGTCCTCGGGCTGGCCGTCGTCGACACCGGGCTCGGTCTCCTCGCCCTCGGGGGCAGGGGACTCCTCGGCCTCGGACTCCTCGGGCTCCTCCTCGACCTCGGACTCCTCGTCGAGGTTCTCCTCGACGATCTCCTCCACGTCGGAGACGGTGAGCTGGACGCGGGCGGTGTCCACGGTGGCCGTGGCGGTGACGCCGTCACCGCCGACCGTGGCGCTGCTGGTGCCGGAGAAGGTCAGCCAGCTGCCGACGGAACCGGAGTAGCTGTTGGTGGTCGTGCCGTCGTAGCTGACGGCGACGCCCTCCCAGTTGCCGACGGAGGCGTAGGCCCAGCCGTAGTACTCGGTCTGCGCCGCGGCGGGGAGAGCCGTGGCGATGCTGAGCGCGCCGAGAGCGGCAAAAGCCGCTCCGCCCTGGAGAATGCGGCGCGCGGTAACGCGAGTGTTCTTCAAGTCAATCCTTTTCGGATCGGCCGCAGTCCGCACTGGTCGGACTGCTCTGGATACGCGCGCCACCGGCCGACTGTGGGGGAGTCGTGGGAACACAGGGCGCGAACCAGGATCGGATGGGGGATGGCGGGAGCACACAGAAAGCTCACTGCCAGCGGAAACAGGAGGGCGCGGCCGCGACCGCCGGACGGAGGGGGCGCGGGAACCGGGCCGTGGAGTACTTCCGATTTCCTAACCCAGACCTTACATCCCCACAAAGGGTGAATTCTCCCGAAGCCCATCACGAAAAGATCACAGGGAAAGACTCCCTCACTCTGAGCGACACCGCAATTCTCCGTGGAAGTTTTTCTCGGAACCGGTAAACCGAACACCGCATGTCGCGTCTTACAAAGGAAGCGTGCCCCCGGCAAACGCCTTTGGCGCGCCCGTGGGCAGGCACCCCGGGTGACGGGCGGCACACCGCCGGGCGGGGCCCGCTCCCGTCAGCCGCGTTCTCCCCCGCGCCCGGACTCCTCCTCCCCCGCGCCCCGCTGCCGGACGTCCGAGGGTGACGCCCGGGTCCCCGGAGCGGCTAGGTTGTGGGCATGCCCGTCTCCGCACCGTCAGGGCCCCGGAGCCGCGCCACCCGCGCCCTGTCACTCGCCTCCGTCCTCCTCCTCACCGCCGTCGCCTGCTCGGCGTCGCCCGGTGCACCCCCCGGCAGCGACCCCACCGCCGCCCTCCCCCTCCCCGGACCGCAGGACGGCGACGACCGCGAGGCCCCCGAGAGCGGGGAGCAGGAGGGCCCGCCCCCGGGCCGGGGTCCCCTCGGCGACAGCGTCGTGGTCATCGACCCCGGCCACAACGGCGGCAACGCCGCCGCCCCCGACGAGATCAACGCGATGGTCCCCGCCGGGCCGAACGGGAAGGCCTGCGACACCGTCGGCACCGAAACCGCGAGCGGCTACGCCGAGCACGAGTTCAACTGGCAGCTGTCCGTGCTGGTCAAGGAGAGGCTGGAGGCCGACGGCGCCACGGTCGTCCTCACCCGCGAGGACAACGGCGGGGTCGGGCCGTGCATCGACGAGCGCGCGGGCATCGGCAACGAGGAGGGGGCCGACGCGGCCGTGTCCCTGCACGCGGACGGCGGCCCCGAGACCGGTCGCGGGTTCCACGTGATCATGCCGGGCGAGGTCGAGGGCTTCACCGACGACATCACCGAGTCCTCCCGGCTGCTCGGTGAGGACATCCACCGCGCGTACCTGGAGGGGAGCGGTGTCCCCACCGCCGACTACCTCGCCGACGAGGGCCTGGACGTGCGCACCGACCTGGGCGGGCTGAACATGTCCGACGTGCCCAAGGTGTTCCTGGAGACGGGCAACATGCGCAACCCCGAGGACGCGGCGCTCATGGAGGACCCCGCATGGCGGGAACGGGCCGCCGACGCCGTCGCGCAGGGCTTGGCCCTCTACCTCATGCGGGGCTGAGGGAGGGCGGACGGCGCGACCGCCCCGCGGCCCTCGTATCCGCCGGTCCCCGAACGCCCCGCGCCCACTCCCCCCGCGTCTGTCCCCGCTGTGCCCGTGCCCGACCACCGGCCCCGGGCGTCCACACCCGGCCACGGCGCCCGCCGCTGTGGCGCGCGCCGCTCCCCCGTGGGCATAATGCGTCCATGACATCCCCCGCCCCGCGCCCCCTCCCCTTCCCCGGCTTCGACATCGTCCTGCGCGGCTTCGACCGCCACCAGGTGGACGACCTCGTCCACCGCGCCACCTCCACACTGACCGCCCTCACCGGCGGCCCCGTCCTCACCGACGAGAACGGATGGGTCCTCACCCCGCCCTCCGCGCCGGCGCCCGACCCGATCACCTCCGCGGAACTGGCCGAAGCCCCGGTGGACCTGGTCCTGCGCGGGTACGACCGTTCCCAGGTGAAGGACCTCCTGTCCCGCCTCGTGGAGCTGCTGGCCGAGGCCGAAGCACACACGACCCGGGGATAAACAGCCCTGAGAACCTCGTCAACTGCACAATGGGGACCATGCCTCTGACACCGGCGGACATCCGCGAAAAGAAGTTCCACACGGTGCGTCTGCGCCCGGGGTACAACGAGGAGGACGTCGACGCGCTCCTCGACCGGATCGAGGCGACGCTCGTCGCCCTGGAGGGCGGCCCGAGCACGGGCGCGCTCATCACGGCCGACGAGGTGCGCAACTCGCGGTTCCGCACCACGAGACTCAGCCCGGGCTACCGGGAGGACGAGGTCGACGACTTCCTCGACGTCGTGGTCGCCGACCTCGCCGGACGCGGTCTCGGCCGCGCCCGGGACCAGTCGCCGCCGCTGCCGCCCCGCCCCGGTGCGGCGGGCGCCTCCGCGCGGCCACGGCACCAGCGGCCCGGCCCGGACGCGCGGCAGGGCCCGGACGCGCCGCAGCGTCATGAGGCCCCGTCCCGGCCGCCGCGGCCTTCCGGGATGACCCCGAGGGACGTCCGGGAGAAGCAGTTCGCCACCACCCGGCTGACCACCGGCTACAACGAGCAGGAGGTCGACGACTTCCTGGACCGGGCCGAGTTCACGCTGGACGTCCTCCAGCAGGGACGGCCGGACCGGGCCACGCTCACCGCCGCCGAGGTGGAGCGGATCCAGTTCAGCACCACGCGCGCGCGGCCGGGGTACGACCCGGCGCAGGTGGACCACTTCCTGGACGTGCTCGCCGAGGAGCTGCGCGGGTACGAGCAGCCGCAGTGACGGTGACTCCCGGTGAGGGACCCGGGTGGGACGGCGGGCCGCGGGCCGCGTGCGAAACGGGCCGGGACGTCGGCCCCGGACGCGTTCGCGCCCGTCGGGCCGGGGTGAGTAGGCCACTGGCCGCGGACACGCCGTAGCGCACACTCCCCATCTGCAGGACAGCGGAAAGTAATATTTGGACACAGGAAGTAGTCATCCCCCCGCTGTCCCGCAGACCGCGCCCCGAGGGGAGGCAGGATGTCCCACGCGATGCCGCCGGAGGGGCGCGCCACCGCATGTGCGGTGCACGGCGCGCCCGGCTGCCGCTCCGCCGCCGACGGCGGCCCGAGAACCCGTTCCAGGGAGGGGCTGCGGGTGCTCGGCGACGACGAGGAGGTCGTCCCGGCCTCCGCCCACCCGTGGGAGGCCCCGCTCCTGGCCGCGTGCGTGGGCGCCACCCTGCTGGCGGCGGCGGGGCTGGCCCACGTGGTGTGGTCGCTGTCGGGGTCGTGGCTGTGGGCTGCCGCCGCCCTGGCGGTGGTGCCCGCCGCGCACTGGCAGGCGCGGGGGCTGATGTACGCCCGGCGCAGGGCGGAGTCGGTGAAGATCTCGCCCACGCAGTTCCCCGAGGCCCACCGGATGGTGGTGGCGCTGGCGGCCGAGACGGGGCTGCCCCGGACGCCGGAGGCCTACGTGCGGGTGGGACAGCGCCGCTGGGGTACCGACGCCGCCGGGCACGGGCTGCGCCGGTACCTGGTGCTGTCGGACGACCTGTTCGACCCGTGCGGCCGGGTCCGCGACCCCGAGGCGCTGGCCTTCCTGGTCGCGCACCAGCTGGGGCACGTGGCGGCCGGGCACACCGGTTTCTGGCGGCGGGCGGCGGCGCTGGGCGGGGAACTGGTCCCGGGACTGGGTGCCGCGCTGTCGCGGGCCATGGAGTACACGGCCGACAACCACGCCTACGCGCACGTGCCCGAGGGCGCCCACTCGGTGCGGGTCCTCGCCGGGGGCGGCAACCTGTACACGCGGGTCAACATGGGTGAGATGGCGGACCGCGCGCGCACCGACCGGGGCTGCTCGCTACTGCTCTACCACCTGCTGACCCGCCGACCGGGCAACACCCGCCGCATGGCCGCCCTGCGCGACCGCACCCGGCGCGGCCGGGTCTTCCTCTAGACCCTGCCCTCCTGGCCCCGCTCCCGCCCGCCCGGCGGGGTCCGCTCGACGGCGCCGGGCGGGCTCGGGATCAGTTCCAGTGGCGGCGCATGGTCCAGCGGTCGGAGGCGAGGTCGCGGGTCATGTCGATGATGCTCGGCTCCCCCGTGTCGGACTCGGCCGAGACGCGGAGCAGGTGGATCTGCGTGGCCGGAACGCCGGGCGTGCCCGGGCGGGCGGGCCAGTCCCCGATGACCCTGCGCACCCGGTAGGCGCGGCCGCGCCAGGTGAACCGGGCGGGGGTCCCGCCCTCGGTGGAACGGACGTCGATCTGCTCGTTCAGAAGACTCACCCCGCCAGTTTATCGAACACCAGTTCGAACAAGTCAAGCGCTGGCGGCCCGTGTCCGGGACCGCGCCGACGACCGGCGGGTCAGCCCTCCCAGGACCGGTCGTACTCCGGGTGGGCCCGGTACACACCGGCGAGGTACTTGACCGCCAGCCGCCAGGCCAGCAGCTCCGACCAGGGGTCGCCGCCGCCGCTCCGGGCCCCGGGAAGGGCGCCCGCGGCTCCCGCGGCCACGAGGGGCTCCAGGCCGCGCATGCCCGCCCGGTGGGCCTCGACGTACCCGCGGACGATCTTGCGCTTGGCCGCGACCTCCGCCAGCGCCCGGTCACGGCCGCGGGTTCCCGCGGGGACGGCCTCCGACGCGCGCTCGTCCTCGTCCAGGCGCGCGTTGAGGAACTCGACGATGGTCAAGGGACTACTCCCATCCTGTCCACCACTGCCACGGGGCCCGGTGCCGGACCCGCACCGCCTCCCCCACGGCTCACGTGGGGTCGCAGCCCTCGAACTGGGGCACGCTCGTCACGACCTGGAGGCCGGTCTCGCCGAACCAGGTCTCCAGGTACTCCGCGGCGGTGCCGTCCTGGTACATCTCGCTGATGGCCTTGTTGACGGCCTCGCAGGCGCGCACGTCGCCGTGGGGCAGGCCGACGCCGTACTTCTCGTCGGTGAAGGGGTTGTTGACGAACCGGAAGGCGTCGGGCTCCTCGGCCAGGAACCCGGCCAGGATCAGGTTGTCGGTGGACACGGCGTCCACCCCGCCCTCGCGCAGGGCGTCGATGCAGGCGCTGTAGCTGGGCGCCTCCCTCTGCTCGATGCCGATGCCCAGACCCTCCCTGATGCGGACGGCGGAGTAGGAGCCCTCCCCCTGGCAGACGCTGCGCCCCTCCAGGTCGCGCACCCCCTGGATGCCGGTGTCCTCCGCGCGCACCAGCACGTCCTGCTTGGCGACGTAGTAGGGGCCGCCGAAGGTGACCTGGGTCTTGCGGGCGGGGGTGATGGAGTAGGTGGCCACGACCATGTCCACCTCGCCGCTGATCAGCTGCTCCTCGCGGTCGGCAGAGGTGACCCCGGTCACCTCCACGTCCTCGGCGGCGAAGCCGAGCTTGGCGGCGATGTAGAACGCCACGTCCACGTCGAAGCCCGTGATGTCGCCGCCCTCCTCCAGCCCCAGGCCGGGCTGGTCGGTCTTGACTCCGACGGTCAGCGTGTCGGCGTCCAGGAGCGACTCCTCCTCTCCCAGCACCGCCGAGCAGGCGGGCAGCGCGATCACCGCCGCGGCGGCCAGGGCGGCCGCGGCGGCGGTGCGCCGGTGTCGAAACCTCATCGGCCTGTTCCTCGTCTCTCGGGGGGTGCGGATCCGGGTGGGGGTGGACTCGGCACGGGAGGCCGGGCTCAGCGGTACTCGGCCAGTCGGGGGCGGACGCCGAGGACGAGCAGGACCAGCAGCAGGGCCGTCGCGGCGGGCAGCAGCCACGTCCAGGGGGTGAGCGCCGCGTCAGCGCGTTCGATGCCCGCGTCGAACGCCTTCTCGTGCAGGTCGGTCAGCTCCGCCAGCGCGGCCTCGTAGGCCTGGAAGGAGCCGTCCTCGGAGTGCGCGACGCCCATGCGGACGTCGACGGCCCCCGACAGGTCGCCCTCCTCGGCGGCCGAGCGCAGCGCCCGGTCCTCGGTCTGGAGGGCGTTGTAGGACTCCAGCACCTCGGCGAGCGCGTCCTCCTGGCCGGGCAGCAGCGTGTCCTGGGCCCGCTGGCCCAGGTAGCCGAGCGTGCCCGGGTCCTCGGGGTCGGAGCCGTCCGACCCCGGCAGCTCCGGGTAGGCGGCGACCACGCCCTCGACCTGCCCGTAGTACGCCTCCAGGTTGCTGGCCGGGCGGTACAGCACCTGCTGCGCCCGCTCCAGGTACGTCAGCTCGTAGTTCTCGGCCATGTCCCGGTCGAGCAGGTAGCGGCTCTGGTCCGCCTGCATGTCGGTGGAGATGGCCCCGGCCCGGGCCAGCGCCATGGCCGCGTCCAGTCCCGCCTCCTTGGCGTCGCGCTGGTGCCCGCCGCTGGCGGTGAGGACGAGGACCACCCCGCCGGTGAGCAGCACGGCGACCGCCGTGGCGGCCAGCAGGGGCGCGTTGAACCGGCGCCGGAACCGCACGCGCAGGTACAGCTGGAGGCCGATCAGCGCGGCGGCGGTGACCGTGCCGGCCGCGCCCACCCAGAACATGCCGAGCGCCACGGAGGACTGCCCCTCCTCGTGGTTGGCGCGCACGATCGCCGACGAGTCCAGCCCCAGGTTGAACGCCTTGGGCAGCAGTTCGGCGTGCATCAGCCGTGTGGCCTCGCGGTAGGTCTCCAGGGCCGCCCCGTCCACCCGGCCGGGCGGGGCCTGCGCCTCGTCGTTGAGCAGCCGCGCCTCGCCGGCGAGCTGTTCGTAGGCGCCCATCCCGTCCAGGACCGCCTCGACGTTGCGCTCCTCCACGCTGTCGCCCTCGGTCAGCGAGGCCGCCTGGAGCAGGGCCTCGTTGGCCCGCGCGCGGCTGGCCTCGTACCCCTCCAGGGCGTCCTCGCGGCCCGAGCCCAGATCGTGGTCGGTGCCCATGAGCAGCACGTCGGCCACGCGGGCGTCCATGTCCGCGAGCGCCAGGTACAGGTCGGTGGTCGCCAGGGCCCGGGGCCCGGCGTCGTCCCCGAGCACGCGCAGGCCGTCGCGGGCCTGGCCGAGGGTGACGGCCGCCGAGCCGAACAGCCCGAGGACGGCCAGCACGCACACCGAGGACAGCAGCCACACCCGGGCCGGGGTGGTCGCGGCCCAGCGGCGGAGCCCGGAGGCCCGTTCACGGGCGCCGGACCCGCCCCGCCCGCGCCGGGGCGGGCGGGAGCCCTCGCGCTCGGGTGCCGGGGTCTGCGGGGGCCGGCCGCCCGGCACCGCGGGGAGCGCGCCGTGCGGGGGCTCCGGCGGACTGGTCGCGGTCCCGCGCGGGGCCCGGTCGGGGGTGGGGGGCGTCAACGGGGTTCACCCCTTCTGGAGGATGATGACGGTCCATGCGCCGACGTAGATCCGGTCGCTGTCATTCAGGGGAACCTCCACGTTGGGGGCGATGGGGTTGGCGGTCCCGTTGACCGTGGTGCCGTTGGTCGAGCCCGGGTCGAGGATGGCCCAGGTGCCGCCGGGCTTGGCGACCAGGATCGCGTGGACGTGGGAGATGGCCGGGTCGCCGCCCGGGCCGCCCAGGTCGATCTCGGGGGTGAAGCCGCGCGTGGCGCTGCGCCGTCCGATGTGCACCCTGTCCCCGGTGAGCGGCACCCGGCGCTGCGTGCTGCCCCTGGGGAAGGAGATCTGGTCGGGGTCGAGCAGGCCCTGGTGGACCATGTACTGGTAGTAGGCGGGGTCGGCGGCGACGACCGCGCGCCAGCGCGCGCCCGTCCGCCCGTCGTCCGCGTGCGTGTGCCGTTGGTCGTCGGAGCGCGAGGCGAAGTCGTATCCGCACTCCTCGCAGAACCGGCCCGCGCGGTAGGTGCCGCACTCGGGGCAGGGGCCTCCTCTGGGCAGGGTCGCCGGGCGCGGCGGCGCGGGGGGTCGCGACGGGGCCACGGGGGGTGTGGGCGGTGTCGGATGGCGGTGCGACGGGGGCCGCGACGCCGGTGCGTAGGCCTGGAGGCGCAGTCCGCAGACGTCGCAGAAGTCGGTCGCCGTGGAGCGGTGCCCGGAAGGGCAACTCGGCATGGGTCCCTCCTACCCGGGTGTGGGGGCACCGCCGGTGTCCGGCCCGCTCTGCCGCGGCCGGGTCCGTACGGTCCGGGTCGAGTTGGTGTCCAGGGTCATCTCGTCGACCTTGCTGACACCGGGCTTGAGCCGGACGGTTCCGGTGACGGGGTCGGCCACGTCGACGACCCTGCCGAGGAGCCTCGCGGTCTCCTCGTTGCCCGACTCGTGGGCGAGTGCGACGGCGCGGCCCAGCCGCGTGGTGGCGGTGTCGTCGTCGCCGTCGCGACGGGCCGCGAGCCCGTCCTGGATGGCCCGGGCCAGTTCGACCTGGCCGGTGTAGTGGGCCACGCGGGGGTTGATCTCGGTGGCGCGGTCCTCGTCGGCGGTCCACTCCGCGAGGATGTTGCCCGAGGCCAGGATCTGCTCCTCGGCCCCGGCGGTCGCGGGGAGCACCACGCGCACCCATCCGGCGCGCAGCTGGCGGCCGGGGGCACCGGGCGGCACCTGGACGCAGACGTGGTAGTCGCGGCTCTCGGTGCCCCAGGACCCCGTGGGGTAGTCGCCCGACTGGGGCACGCGCTCCACGCCGCGGCCGGTGAGGTCGCTGACGGTGGGGGCGACCTGCTTGACGTGGCGCACGACGGCGTTCTGGGGCGTCCACAGCCGCAGCACCACGTCGGCGACGGTTTTGCCCATGGAGGCCTGCGCCATCGCCCGGAAGTCGGCCACCATGTCGGCGGGGTCGGCGATGATGCCGGGGCCTCCGCCGAGCAGGGCGGAGTCGATCCGGCGCAGCTCCTCGACCTTCCAGTCGGTGCCCACGCCCCGGCAGTCGCAGACGAAGGAGCCCGTGACGCGGTCGAGCGCCCGGGCGAAGACCGCGGCGGGCTCGTTGTTCTGGCCGTCGGTGAGCAGGATGGCGTGCTTGATGCCGCCGTCGACGGTGGCGAACAGCTCGGCGGCCCGGGTGAGCCAGGAGCCCATGCGGGTGCCGCCGTCGGCGCGCAGTCCGTCGATCGCCTCAGCGGCCTCGGCGCGGGTGACGGCGTCGGCCGGCACCATCCGCCCGCCGCCCTCGGGGAAGAGCACGGAGGCGTCGCCGTGCCCGGCGACCACCGCGAAGCGGACGCCCTCGCGCAGGGCGCCCACGGCGGCGCGGGCGGCCCGCTTGGCCGCGTCGATCTTGGCGCCGTACATCGAGCCGGAGGTGTCCACGATGATCACCTCGGCGGCGCGCACCGAGTCCCCCACCACCACGGAGGCGGTGGAGGTGACGCTGACGATCGCGTGCACCTCGCGTCCGCCCTCGGGCAGGAGGACGTTCTGGTCGACCTCGATCCGAAAGCCCGGTTCGGCGGCGCGCTCAGTCGTGTTGGGCACGGGGACCCCCAGCGGGCACGGGAACGATCACGACGGTGATGTTGTCCTTGCCGCCCGCGTCCAGGGCGAGGCCGACGTAGGCGCGCGCGGCCTCGTGCGGTCTGGCCCCCGCCCCGGGGACGGCGTCGGTCAGCCCCTGCGCCTCGGGGAAGTAGTTCCACAGGCCGTCGCTGCACAGCACGACCGCGCCGGGGCCGGTCGGGGTCACGGTGGAGATGTGGGCGTCGATCTCGCCGGAGTCGGCGCCCATCCAGGCGACGAGGGCGTGCGCGTTGGACGAGCGCATCGCCTCCTCGCGTGAGAGCGCGCCCATCTGCACCATCGCCTCGCTCCAGGAGTCGTCCCTGGTCAGCAGGGCCGAAGCGCTGGAGGTGGGGCCTCCGGAGAGCCAGTAGGCGCGGCTGTCGCCGACCCAGCCGACGGTGACGGTGCCCGCGGCGGGGTCGTACACCGCCGACACGAAGGTGCACGCGGGCGCGGAGCGGGGCGAGTCGGCGATCCCGGCGACCGCCTCGGCGGCCCGGATCATCGCCGCGCCGGTGGCCTCGCGGGGGTCGGCGCCCTGGCTGACGCGTTCGGCGAGGACGGCCACTCCGGTCTCGGCGGTGACGCGGGAGGCCTCGTCCGAGCGCGGGGAGCTGGACACCCCGTCGCAGACCACGGCGCAGACCACGCCGGGCGCCCGGGGGTGGTCGGCGTCGATCACGCGGATCGCCATGGCGTCCTCGTTGCGCCTGTGCCGCAGCCCGCGGTCGCTGACGCCGACGGCGGAACGCGTGCGCACCTCGACGTGGTCGCGCCCGGTGGGCTGGAGGAGCCCGCACCGCTCGCAGTAGCCGTCGCTGACCGCTCCGGGGCACCAGGCGCACAGGCCGGGGTTGGCGGGCCGCACCGGGTTGCTCCCGGTGGCGGGCGGCGGCCAGTCGGGGACGGCCTCCGGATCCGCGGCCCGGGGCGGGGAGGACGCGAACGAGGGCAGGCTGTCGCGGCGTATCGGCTGGGTGACCATGGAGTCGGCCGCGTGCGGGGCGGCGTCGGGCAGCGCCTGCGGCGGGGGCGCGTCCCGCCCGCCCGTGTCGAGGGAGCGCAGGCTCACCTGCGGAGCCGTGGGGGCTCCGTCGTCGGGCACCAGGCCGGGGCGCGCGTCGGCGCCGGGCGGCACTGCACCGGACCGGCCCGGGGCCTCCCCGGTCCGCGCGCCGCCGTCGGCCCGCTCCCGGGACCGTCCGCCGGGCGGCACGGCTCCGGCCAGGCTCGCCTGCGGGGCGGTGGGCATGCTGTCGGGGTGCCCCGCGTTCTCGGCCCCCTCGGGGAGGGGGCGTCCGCACCCCTCGCAGAAGGCGTCCTCCGTGGACACCCTGTCCGAGCAGGCGGGGCAGGTCCGCACCTTGGTCATCGCCGTTCCCTCGTTCCTCACAGCAGCGTCACGGGGCGTAGGGAGTTGGCCCTGTCGACGAGTTCATACCGTTCCGACGACGCGACGGCGCGCTGGGCCAGCGCGCGGTAGCGGCGCTCCAGGTTGGCCCGTACACCGTTCTCGGTGAACGGGGCGCCGAGGAGCCCCTCCCCCGCCGGTGCCCCCGCACCCGCGCCGAGCCAGCCCAGGGCCGACTCCAGGACCCGGACCGCCAGGCGGTCCGCGGACTCGCCGTCCAGGCCGATCCGCTCCAGGCGCCGTCCGGCCTGCACGAAGTCGGCGGCCGCGGTGCCCTCGTGGTGCGCCGCGAGCACGGCGATCAGCGCGGTCTGGGCGTGCACGTGCAGCCGCGACAGCTCCGGGACCGTGTCCAGGACGGCGGTGGCCGCGGCCCGGTCCCCCTGGGCCAGGCGGATGCGGGCCAGGCCGAACGCGGCGCTGACGAAGGAGTGGTCGGTGTTCCAGACCGCCCGGAACAGGCGGGCGGCGGTCTCGTGCTCGCCGGTCCGCTCGCAGGCCAGGGCCAGGGCGAGCTTGGGCGCGAGCTCCCCGGGCAGGTGGTCGTACAGCTCGTCGAAGTGGTCGCGGGCGTCGCGGAACCGGCCGGTGCTCAGCTCGGCGACGGCCAGGTACCACATGGTGCGCCAGTCGCCCGGGACCACTTCGCTGAACCGCTGGAGGACGTCCATGGCCTCGCCCTGGCGGCCGACGGTGACGAGGGCGCGGACCAGCATCAGCAGGGTCTCGGGAGTGGGCGAGGGCATGGCGCGCAGCGCGGGGACGAGTTCCTCGGGCGGCAGGGTCTGGAAGCCGCGCAGGTGCTGGGCGGCCGGGTCGGACTGGTCGATGAGGGGTGCGGGCAGCAGCGCCGCCGTGTCGGTGGGCGGGGGCGCGAGGAGCATGCGGTCGGCGTTGTGGGTGCCGGGGTCGGGTCCGGCGGCGGGGTTCTCCGCGCCGAACAGGGCCGAGGGGGCGGGGTGCGGCGTGCCCTCCAGGTCGGAGAGCACCTCGCGCAGGACACCGGTGAGCTGGTCGGCCATGTCCTCGGCGTCGTGGAAGCGCAGTTCGGGCTCACTGTGCGTGGCGCGGCGCAGCAGCCGGTCGAAGGACTCGTGGCGCTGGAGCAGCGGCACGGTCTCCCGGGGCGGGATGCTGTGCGGGTGGTCGCGCATGAAGCTGAAGCGGAAGCTGAGCACGGCCAGGGCGCGGCCGACCGAGTACAGGTCGGCGCTGACCGTGGGGCCGGGGCCGCGCAGCTCCTCCTCGGGCACCCGGTACCCGGGCGTGGTGTAGACGGGGCTGACGGTGTCGTCCATGCGCCGCACGCCGCCCAGGTCGATCAGCTTGATCTGCTCCTCGCTCTGGATGACGTTGTCGGGTTTGAAGTCGCAGTAGAGCAGGCCCCTGGAGTGCAGGTAGCCCAGGGCCCGCAGGACCTCCAGTCCGTAGGCGATGACCTGGTCCGGTGGCAGGACGGCGTCGGGGTCGTCCTCGCGGCGCTCGATGAGCAGCTCGCGCAGGGACTTGCCGCCCACGTACTCCATGACGATGTGGCCGCCGGGGATGCCGGTGCGCGGGTCGGGGTGCTGGGAGAAGTTGATGATCTTGACGATGTTGGGGTGCTCGACCTCGGAGAGGAACGCGCGCTCGGCGGCGGCCGCCTTGTGCGCCTCGGCGTCACCGGCGTTGAGCAGGCCCTTGAGGACCACCCAGCGGTCGTTGACGTTGCGGTCGCGGGCCAGGTAGATCCAGCCGAGGCCGCCGTGGGCCAGGCAGCCGAGCACCTCGTACTGGCCGCCGACCAGGTCCCCGGGGGAGAGCTTGGGCGTGAAGGAGAACTGGGTCCCGCACTTGCGGCAGAAGCCCTCGGTGCGCCCGGGCTGATCGCCCTGGGCGCGGCCGACCCGCTCCCCGCAGTTGCCGCAGAAGCGGTTCTTCTCCGAGACGACGGGGTTGTCCATGACGGCTTCGGAGGGGTCCCGGTAGGGGACGATGGGCACCTGGACCATGCCCATGCCGAGCATGCCGCGGGAGGAGCGGCGGCTGCCGCGCCCGGCGCCGCTGCCTCCGCTGCCCGAGGTCGCGGAGACGCTGCCGGGGCCGGAGCGCCCCGAGAGCCTGACGTTGCCGGAGAGGGGGTGGGAGTGGACGGGGTCACCGCTGAGGGGGTTGGCGGAGGAGTTCGTGCGGAGGGAGGGCTGCGGGCCGGAGGCCGGCGGCACGGGCCGCTGCAGGGGGGCGGGGCCGCCCGGGGGAGGGACGTCCGCGGGGGCCATGCCGCACACACCGCAGAAACCGTCCTCGACCCGGCCGGGGCAGCCGGGGACCGTGCACTTCGTCATCTGTTCGCACCACCATCGCTCTGGCCCTCTGACGCGTCCGGGCCCGGTGTGGTTCTGTTCACAGCGGAATCGTTTCCGCCGAGTTCGTGGAGCGCGCGCTGGTACACGGAGAGGGCGACCGTGGCCGCGCGCAGGTCGCAGGGAGCGGTCCACAGCGCCCAGTGCGCCGTGCTGTGCAGACTGGCCAGCCGCGGGTCCTCGGCGACGCCGAGCCGGACCGAGCGGGAGTGGTAGGCGTCCAGGCGTCCGCGCAGTTCGGCGCGGCGCTCCAGGAGGCCGGTGAGGTTGGCCTCGCGCTCCCGGGCGTCGTCGGCCGCCTCGCGGACGGCGCGCTGGACCTCGCCCAGGAGGGCGCCGAGTTCGCGCCACCCGCCCCGGGCCCGCAGTGCGTCCATGGCGTCGATGCGGGCCCGCAGCCCGGGGACGGGGTCGGGCACGCCGATCGCGGCGGGCGAGGAGACCTTGGCGACCACCTGTTCGCGCAGCGCGCGGGTGCGCTCCACGGCCCTGCCGACGTCGTCGATGGCGAAGCCGAGCCGCTCGACGCTCTCGTCGTAGGAGTCGCGCATGCGCAGGGCGTCGCGGAGCTCGCCGCGCACGCGTTCCAACCGCAGGCGCAGCCGTTCGAGGGAGGACGTGTCCACACGGCCGTCCTCGACGAGCGCGAGGGGGTCGCGTCGGACGGTGTCGCCGACCTCGGCCAGGTCCACGCGCAGGGACTCGTGCTCGTCCTCGGCGAGTTCCACCATGTCGGCGAGGGTGCCGATCTCGTGCCACATGGCGTCGAGCTCGCCCAGGCGCGGGTGGAGGGCGTCCCAGGCCGTCTCGGCGGCCGAGATGACCTCGGTGGCCTCCTCGTAGTCGGCGGACATGCGGGCGACGGCGGCGGCGAGGCTGACCGACTCGCTTCCGGTGTGGAGCAGTCCGCGCTCGCGCAGCGGGACCTCGCCGGCGGGCAGGGGCACGGAGTCGCCGTTGAGCAGGGAGGTCAGGGCGGCCTGGTCCTCGGGGCCCTGCGCGCGGTCCCGGATCCGGCCCGCCCTGTCCACGACGCCGCGGAAGGCCTCGTAGACCGCCCACAGGCTGCGGATGTGCCCGCTGGCCTGCTCCCAGCGCCGCCGGGTGCGCCCGACGAGGTCGGCCCCCTGGAGCATGCGGTGGCTGACGTGGCCGTCCAGGTCAGCGAGGTTGAGGGAGATCCGGTCGGCCTCACCGCGCACACGGTTGAGCGCGTGGTCGATGCCCTCCCAGCTCATGGGCGGCATGCTCGCCCCGGACGCCCTGGCCACCTGCCGCCTTCCTCCCCGGCGTCCACGCACGCTCCCCGCAGCCGTCGGGGGCGTGGACGGTCAATGGTCCTTTACCTAGACACGAGTCTGGCCCCCGCTTTCGCGAACTACAAGAGAAAGCCCGGTTTACGGCCATGAACGGCCACTGGCGCCCCGTTTGCCGTCCAGAGGACGCAACGCGTGACAGAGGCTTTCTTTCGTCACTCCCGTCGCTGCCGTCGCTCCGTACTCTCCCGTCACGGTTTCGGCGGTCAGGCCCCGCCCAGGGCCTCCAGGACGAAGCGGGCCCGCTCTGCGACCGGCACGCGCGGCAGCTCCACCAGCTCGTAACCGCACGCCGGGTAGGCCTCGGTCATCGCCCGGTGGGTGCGCTCGGCCTCCTCCGGGGACTGGTGGCGCTCGGCGTCGCCCGTGAAGATCTCCGGCCACGGCGGGGCCACGAAGACGCGGCGGTGGTAGCGGAACCGGCGGGCCGCCTCGATGACGTGCCCGGGGACCGGCAGGCCGCGCAGGCGGAGGTAGCCCACCAGGTCGGGGACGCCCCGGTCGCAGAAGACGGGGCCGGGCAGGGACGAGGCCTCGCGGTGCGAGCGCATCTCCCACGAGAGCATGAGTTCGGCGAACAGGGCGTCGTCGCGCCAGGCCAGGCCCCGGCCGCCGATCTCGCGCTGGTCGCGGATGACGGCGCGCCCGGCCTCCGGGGTGCGCGCGTACCCGAGCGAGGCCAGGTGGTCGATCAGGGTGGTCTTGCCCGATCCCGGGCCTCCGGTGACGACGACGAGGTGGTCCATGGTGCTCCGTTCGGGGACGGGGCCGGGCGGGGCCCGCCCGGCCCGGTGGTCGCGACGCGTCGTCGCGGTACGGGGGTGCCGGGACGCATCCGGCCCGTCGGCGGGGCGCCCGGCCCGGGTGTTGCGGGCCGGACGCCCTCCGGGGACCGGCGTCGGCAGGACCCGGCTCAGGCGGGCAGTTCCGCCTCGACCAGGTCGGCCGCGTAGGAGGTGCCGGCGGCCTGGAGCCGGGCGCTGACCTGCGCGAGGCGGCGGGCGGCCTCGGGGTCGGCGGTCAGCTCCAGCAGGGCCGAGCGCAGCCGCTCCGCGCTGGCGTCCTCGGTGTCGATCCTGCGGGCGACGCCGAGTTCCACCAGCCGGTCGGCGTTGTCGAACTGGTCGACGGCCTGCGGGACGGCGATCATCGGCGCGCCGGTGTGGAGGCCCTCGCTGGAGCCGCCCATTCCGGCGTGGGTGACGAAGGCGTCGGCCTGGCGCAGGACGGCGAGCTGCGGCACCCACGTGTGCACCTCGACGTTGTCCGGCACCTCCCCCAGCTCGGCGGGGTCCACGTGCTTGCCGATCTGTAGCACCACGTGCCAGCCGGGCAGGCCCCCGAAGGCCTCCAAGCAGGCGCGGTAGAACCCCGGCTGGTTGGTGAAGGCCGACCCGAGGGAGACCAGCAGGACGTTGTCCGCGTCCGCCGGACGGGTCCATTCGCCCTGGTCGGCGCGGTCGCCCAGGCACGGCCCCACGAAGGTCACCGTGTCGGCCACGGTGTCGGCGAAGGGCTGCATCTCACGCGGGATCAGCGCCAGCGCCCGCTCCGGCACCCCGGCGAAGGTGGAGTGGTCGAGGCCGGTGACGCCGTTGTCGGCGAGCCAGGCGTCGAGCTTGGCGTAGTGCTCCTCGGCACCGGGCTGGGCGCGCAGCCACTTCAGGACGGTGTCCTCGTAGTCGGCCCAGGCCACGTAGGTGGGCGAGAGCTGCACGGAGGGGATGCCCCAGTTGACGGAGAGGACCCGGGCGGCGAACCCCGAGATGTCGTACAGGAACAGGTCGGGGCGGTCTCCGTCGTAGGCGGCGCGCAGGGCGGGCAGCTGGTTGATCGCCTCGTCCAGGAAGACGTCCATGCCCTTGATCGGGTCGTCCGGCCAGCTGCCGTCGCCGGTGGGCAGGACGGTGGCGTAGGGGACGAGTTCGGCCCCGGCTCCGGTGATGGTGTCGGCCAGCAGGGGGTCGTTGGCGTAGGTGACGCGGTGGCCCCGGTCCACCAGCTCGCGGATGACCTCCAGGCTGGGCAGGACGTGGCTCACGGTGGGGGTGCCGACCATGGCGATGTGGGCACGGCGGTTCATGGTGTTCTCCAGAAGGGGGTGTTCGCGGGTAGGGCGAGGGGGCACCGGGCCCCGTGGCGGGGCGGGTGCGCCGCGGCGTCGGTGACGCCTGTCGCTAGCCGTAGATCTGGAGGTGCACGCGCGCCATGTTAGCCAGGCGTCGGGGGATCGCGCACCCGCTTTTCGGCGCGGCCCCGTGGGCCCGGAAAGCCGTCCGCGCCCGCACGGAGTCCGTTGCCGCCTCCGTCGGCACCGTCGGCCTCGCGGTCCCGGCGCGGGACCGCCCCGGCCGCCGGGGAGCCGTCGCCCGTCCGCGCCCGCACCGGGTCCGGGGGCCTCAGCGGGGCTCGTCGGGGCGGCCCTCGTCGCCCGGGGCCCGGTGTCTGCCGCCCGGCCGGTCGTCCCAGCCGCCGCGCCCCTCCTCGTTGTCCCATCGGCCCTGGTCGTCCCACCGGTCCCCGGAGTCCCCGGAGTCGTTCTCACCCCAGCGGTCCAGGTCGTCCTCGTGGGAGGCGCGGTCGGCCCGGTCGGCGCGGTCCTCCAGGAGGTCGCTGGGGCGGTCCCCCCGGTCGTACGGGTCCGCGGGCTCCTCGGGCTCGCCGAGACCGGCGAAGGCGGGCGAGTCCTCCGGGGGCAGGAAGGCCTCGGCCGCGCCCCGGAGACGGAACCCGGCCACGGCCATGACCACGCCGAAGATGACCGCGTACATCGCGATCACGAACATGATGGCCTGCGCGCCCTCCAGCGGCCAGAACCACAGCAGGAGCCCGAAGACGACCGAGAGCGCACCGACGAAGACCAGCAGCCACTCGGAGCTGATGTGCGCGCGCAGGCGGATGGCGGTGACGATCTCGGCCACGCCCGTGACCACGGCCCAGACGCCGACGACGAACACGAGCGCGACGATCGCCGCGACCGGCCAGAAGAGGGCGATCACCCCCATGACGGCGCTGAGGACCGACTGGACGACCAGCGAAACCCGTGCGCCGGGCGACGAGCGGTAGGCCGCGTACCCGAGGGCCGCGGAGTCGACCAGCGCGTAGACGCCGAAGACGATCGCCAGGACCACCAGGGTCTTGCCCGGCCAGACCAGCGCGACCAGACCGAAGAGGACCGCGGCGAACCCCCGTAGGACCACCAGCCACCAGTTCCGGCTCAGCTCGCCGAGCAGGTCACCGGTCCACGCGTACCTGACCATCGTCGCCCCCTCCTTCGCACGGCCCCGTCCGGTGACCGCACCCTGCCCCTTCCCCCGGTGTCGCACAAGGACGACAGCGGTCCGCAAAATGCGGGAAAAGGCAGCCCGTACCGGTCATACCCGGACGCACGGGGGGCCGAACAGCGCGAACGCGCCTGTGGACGGAGCAAGGGAGCGCCCGCCCCGTCTGACGCGGGCGGGCGCTCCTGTGTGCTCCGGGGGGGTGTGCCTACCCCTGGCCGGGCAGCCGGCGCTCGGCGGAGCCGACGTAGTGCTGGCGCGGGCGCGCGATCCGGAAGGCCGGGTCGCGCAGCTGCTCGCGGTAGTGGGCGATCCAGCCGGGCAGGCGGCCGATGGCGAACAACACGGTGAACATGTTGGTCGGGAAGCCCATGGTGCGGTAGATGACGCCGGTGTAGAAGTCGACGTTCGGGTAGAGCTTGCGCTCGGTGAAGTAGGAGTCGGCGAGCGCGGCGGCCTCGAGCTTGAGGGCGAGCGCGAACAGCTCGTCCGGGTTCTCGTCGCGGTCGAGGATCTGGCTGGCCAGAACCTTGATCTCCTTGCTGCGCGGGTCGAAGTTCTTGTAGACCCGGTGCCCGAAGCCCATGAGGCGCATCTCGCGGGCCTTGACCTTCTCCAGGAAGTCCTCGATGGAGATGCCCGAGTCGCGGATCTCCTCCAGCATCTCCAGGACGGCCTGGTTGGCGCCGCCGTGGGACGGGCCGGAGAGGGCGTTGATGCCCGAGGCCACGCTGGCGAAGATGTCGGCCTTGGAGGAGCCGACGACGCGCACGGTGGCGGTGGAGCAGTTGAGCTCGTGGTCGGCGTGCAGCACCAGCAGCATGCCGACGGCCTGGTTGAACAGGTCGCCCAGCTCGCTGTCGGCGTGGACGTCGCCGAAGGTCATCCGGATGAAGTTGTCGACGTAGTCGAGCGAGCTGTCCGGGCCGATCGGCTTCTCGCCGATCGAGTTGCGGTAGATGCGGGCCGCGATCGTCGGCAGCTTGGCCAACAGCCGGATCGTGGCGAGCTCCACCTGGTCCTCGTCGCCGGGGTCGACGCTGTCCTCGTAGTAGGCGGCGAGGGTGTTCACGGCGCTGGCCATGAGGGCCATGGGGTGGCCGTTGCGGGGCATCGCGTCGATGAGCGCGCCCATGTCGGCCGGGATGTCGGCGTTGTCGCGCAGCTTGTCGGCGAACGCCTTGAGCTGGTCCGCGTCGGGCAGCTCGCCGTAGATCACCAGGTAGGCGACCTCGATGAAGGTCGCGCCCACGGCGAGGTCCTCGATCGGGTACCCGCGATAGCGCAGGATCCCGGCGGCCCCGTCGATGTAGGTGATCTCCGAGCTACACGAAGCGGTGTTGCCGAACCCCGGGTCCAGGGTCGTCATCCCCGTCGACCCCAGCAGGGTCTTCAGCTCGATGGTGCGCTCACCCTCGGTACCGGTGAACACCGGCAGCTTCAGCACGCCGCCCTCGTAGTGGAGCTCCACCGTGCGCTCTTTGTCGTCTTCGCTCATGCCCGAGGTCAACCTTTCCAGGCGGGGGATACGTGAGGTGCGTCATACGCGGGGCGGTCCGCCGCCACGTTCCTGCTTCACTCGTTATTGTTCTGTTTTGTTAAACGACAGTTAAGCAAAAGCATATAAGTTTCACTGATTCACGAACAGGTGACATGCAACACATACCCACACGTGCACCGAATTACCGCCAGGTGAAGATTTACAAACTTTGCCAGCCGTCGATTACTTCGTGATCGCCCTGAGACGTCGCAGACGGAACCGGGAGGTCCTCCCGGCGCCCCGCTGCCTCCTGTACCGGTCCCCTGGGCGGTCCGGTATCCGCCCGGACCCTCTCCCTTCGGCCCGTCCTTCACAGAAGTGGACAGAGCCGAACGAAGCCGGGTGCGGCCGGGTGTCCGAACACGCCCTAGTGGCCTACCCTCAGGGTACCTTCGCGCTGTTCACGGGGCCTGAGGCGGGGTGCCCGCCAGCTGGTGATCTTGGCCTCTGCCTGGGCCTCGGGGATCACGGCGGCCCCGTCGGCCGCGGCGAACCGGGCCCGTCGTGGCAACGGACTGTGCGTGCGCCACGGGAGTTCACACCCCGGCGGACGCACCGCTGCGCCACACCTCCGGGACGCCCGCCGGGAGGCGTTCCGCGGAGCGCCCAATTTCCCGGGAACCGGACCCCGCTATCGACAGCGGGTAACCGCCATTCACCCCGGGTAAACGGCTCGGGCGTGCTTTGCCTAAAGGGCGGCCGCCCGGACGGAGGGCACCGGTCCGGGCCGTGGCGGGGCCGGGGGACCCGCCCCCGGAGCCTCACTCGCCCTCGTCGACGCCTCCGGCCAGCAGCGGCTCCATGAACAGCGTCGGGTGGTCGCGCTCGATCACCCGCAGACGCCACTTGTTGTGCACCAGCACCAGCAGCTCGCCGTCGCCCCGCCGCCGCAGCACCTCGGCGCCCGACAGCGTGTGCAGGGCGGGCGCCGACTCGGCGTCGGTGCGCCGCGCCACGGAGTAGTCCAGCGGCGAGGCCTCGATCGGGGCCCGGAACTCGTGCTCCATGCGGTGCCTGACCACGTCGAACTGCAGGGGACCCACCGCCGCCAGCACCGGCGCCTGCTCACCGCGCACGTCCGAGGACAGCACCTGCACCACGCCCTCGGCGTCCATCTGGGCGATGCCGCGCTGGAACTGCTTGTACTTGCTCGCGTCCTTGGCCCGCGCCACCACGAAGTGCTCGGGGGCGAAGCTGGGGATCGGCGGGTAGGCCACCTTGGGGCCGTCGTAGAGGGTGTCCCCCACCGCCAGCGCCTGGGCGTTGACCAGCGCGATCACGTCGCCGGGGTAGGCCGTCTCGATGGTGGTGCGGTCGGAGCCGAACACCGCCTGGGTGTACTTGGTGGCGAACGGACGGCCCGTGGGCGCGTGGGTGAGCACCATGCCGCGGTCGAAGCGGCCCGAGCTGATGCGCACGAAGGCCATCCGGTCCCGGTGGTTCTTGTCCATGTTGGCCTGCATCTTGAACACCTGGCCCGAGAACGGGTCGGCCACGGGGCGCGGGCGCTCGCGGTCGTCCTCCTTGGGCCCGGGGGCCGGGGCCAGGCCCACCACGGCCTCCAGCAGTTGGCCGACCCCGAAGTTGGGCAGGGCGGCGCCGAAGAGCACCGGGGAGGACTCCCCCGCCAGGAAGGACTCGGCGTCGAAGTCGGCGCCCAGCGCCTCCAGCAGCTCGATCTCCTCCTGGGCCTGGGTCCAGGCGTCGGCCTCCACCTCGGCGGCGCGTTCGGGGTCCAGGACCTCCTCGATGGCCTTGTGGGCCCCGCCCGGGGTGCGCGACATCTTGGTGTAGACGCCCTCGCGGCGGTCGATGAGGCCGCGGAAGTCCCCGGCGATGCCCACCGGCCAGTTCATCGGGGTGGGGCGCAGCCCGATGCGCTGCTCGATCTCGTCCAGCAGCTCCAGGGGCTCGCGGCCGGGACGGTCCCACTTGTTGACGAAGGTGATGACCGGCATCTTGCGGGCCCGGCACACGTCGAAGAGCTTGAGGGTCTGCGGCTCAAGGCCCTTGGCCGAGTCCAGCAGCATGATCGCGCAGTCCACCGCGGACAGCACCCGGTAGGTGTCCTCGGAGAAGTCGGCGTGGCCGGGGGTGTCCACCAGGTTGAGCACCCGGTCGTCGTAGTCGATGCGCAGCGCGGCGGAGGTGATGGAGATGCCGCGGTCCTGCTCCATCTCCATCCAGTCCGAGGTCACGCCCTTGCGGTCGCCCTTGCCGTGCACGGCTCCGGCCGAGGAGATCGCGGCCGCGTGCAGCGCCAGGGCCTCGGTCAGGGTGGACTTGCCGGCGTCGGGGTGGGAGATCACCGCGAACGTCCGCCGCCGGGAGGCCTCGCGTACTACCTCAGACTCCTGCTTGGTGGCGCCCGCCGTGTCCACGCTCATCTCCGCTGTCCGATCCGCCTCGTGTGACTACCCGTTTCCCGGCCCACCAGCCTACGCTCGTCGGAGCGCCGCCCCGACCGCGCGGGCCCGGGCCCCTCGATCCCCTACGCCCTCGCGGGCCCCTCGGCTCCCTCCGGTTCCCCGGACCCCTCGGACTGCCGGACGGCCTCGGAGACAAGGCGGAGCAGCTCCTCACGACCGGTGCCGCCGGGGTAGACCGCCACGAGCACCCGGTCGCGCCGCGGCTCCGGCGCGGTGCGCAGCATCGGCTCGGCGGCCAGGCGGACGAACTCCATGGCCTCGTCGAAGCGCGCCCACACCTCGCGGACGTCCTGCTCCGGGCCGCGCAGCCACCCGCGCAGGACGTGGTTGTGCGCCGCGATCAGCGACGCGGCCACCACCCCGGCGGCCAGCGAGCGGTCACCGCCTCCCCCGCGCCGCGCCAGGTAGCGGCTGAAGGCGGCCTGGTAGCGGGCGGTCATCGCCACCTCGCGGTCGCGCAGGCGTGCGTGGGCGCGGACCAGGCGGTAGCGGGGCACGGTGATCTCCGGATCGCCCAGGTAGCCCTGGAGCACCAGCCGGGTGGCGGAGAGGACCGACGTCAGCGGGTCGTCCGGGGAGGCCTCCAGGAAGCCCTCGACCGTGGCGAACAGCTCGTCGTGCTCGGCGAAGAGGATGTCCTCCTTCGAGCCGAAGCGGCGGAACAGACTGCGTCGGCTCACGCCCGTGGCGGCGGCGATCTGGTCCATCGTCGTGGCCTCGAAGCCGTCCTCGGTGAACAGCCGCACCGCGGCCAGCACCACGGCACGGGTGTCCGCGCGCGTCTGACCGCCCCGGCCGCCCTGGTTCTCCATGGGCCGCGCCCCCTTCGTCCGTTGTCTGGAAGGCTGTGCGCCCCCATCTGTGTACTTCATCCCTTCCGCCCCCTATCCTGGCACTGAATGCCAAGGAATGGCACGCGGTGCCATCACCCGGGACCGCCGCCAGGGGAGGAATGCAGATGAGCGACTTCGACCTGTTCAGGACCACCGAGGAGCACGAGGAGCTGCGCGAGGCCGTACGCTCCGTCGCCGAGGACAAGATCGCCCCGCACGCGGCGGAGGTCGACGAGAGGAGCGCCTTCCCCCAGGACGCCCTCGACGCGCTGGTGGCCACGGACTTCCACGCCCCGCACATCGCCGAGGAGTACGACGGCGTGGGCGCCGACGCCCTGGCCACCTGCATCGTCATCGAGGAGGTCGCCCGCGTGTGCGCCTCCTCCTCCCTCATCCCCGCCGTCAACAAGCTCGGCACCATGCCGCTGATCCTGGGCGCCTCCGAGGAGGTCAAGCGGCGCTACCTGCCCGAGGTGGCCAGCGGCGGGGCGATGTTCTCCTACGGCCTGTCCGAGCGCGAGGCCGGTTCCGACACCGCGAGCATGCGCACCCAGGCCGTCGCCGACGGGGACGGCTGGGTCCTCAACGGCCAGAAGTCCTGGATCACCAACGCCGGGGTCAGCAAGTACTACACGGTGCTGGCGGTGACCGACCCCGAGGGCGCGCGCGGCCGCAACGTCTCCGCCTTCGTGCTGCACGCCGACGACGAGGGCTTCACCCTGGGCGAGCCCGAGCGCAAGCTCGGCATCAAGGGCTCCCCGACCCGCGAGCTGTTCTTCGACAACGTGCGTGTCCCCGGCGACCGCATCGTCGGCGCCCCGGGCGAGGGCCTCAAGATCGCGCTGCGCACCCTGGACCACACGCGCGTCACCATCGGCGCGCAGGCCGTCGGCATCGCGCAGGGCGCGCTGGACCAGGCGGTGGCCTACGTCAAGGAGCGCAAGCAGTTCGGCAAGCACATCGCCGACTTCCAGGGCGTGCAGTTCATGCTCGCCGACATGGCGATGAAGCTGGAGACCGCGCGGCAGATGGTCTACGTGGCCGCCGCCAAGTCCGAGCGCGGCGACGACGACCTGCCGTTCTACGGCGCCGCCGCCAAGTGCTTCGCCTCCGACGCCGCCATGGAGATCACCACCGACGCCGTGCAACTGCTGGGCGGCGCGGGCTACGTGAAGGACTTCCCCCTGGAGCGCATGATGCGCGACGCCAAGATCACCCAGATCTACGAGGGCACGAACCAGATCCAGCGCATGGTGATGGCCCGCCAGCTCCTCAAGTAGCGGCCCGGAAGCACGAGGGGACCCTGCTCACGGCCGGTCTCCGCGGAGACGCGAGCCGTGGAGCGGGGTCTTCTCATGTGGTGCGCCGTGCCCTCGCGGAAGCCCTGCGGAGGCGGGCCGTCCCGTCCGTGTTCCGCCGGGAGCCGCGAACCCCCGTCCGGCGGGCGCCCAGCGGTGCGGGCGCCCTCCCGTCCTCAGGGGCGGGTGGTCACCATGTTCCGTCCCGGTCCTTGCGGGCCACGTCAGGAGGCCTTGACCTTCGGCACGCCGCCCTTGCGGCCGATGGCGAAGGCGATCCGGTACACGTCCGGAAGGTCCAGACGCCCGTCCTTGCGCCTGCGCATGACTCCGAGCTCGATGAGTTCACCGATCAGCTCGGGGTAGACGTCGGGGTTACGCGGTCCCGTACGGACTCCGCCCTCCCCGATGTCGCCGCGCCGGGCCTGCCGCTCCAGCTTCTCCGTCAGGCCCTCTGCCTCCCACAGCCTGATCACGTCGGACTGTTCGATGGGGACCTGTTCGCCGTCCAGCGGACTGATCGCGGTCCGCACCCAGGGAAGGTCCTCTCCGATCTCCTCCACCCGCGTCCGAGAGGCGTCCTGCACCCCCTTGCGGACGCCCTCGTAGTGGATGGCGTGGTCGTGGTGCGCGTAGTGCTCGAGGGTCTCGTCCACCGCGGTGCGCAACGCGCTGAGGAAACTGCGCGGGCTCACCTGTTCGGTACCGTCCATCAGGTGGTTCGGAAGCCAGGTGTACGTGTGCCCCTTGCGGTAGTTCGCCCCCATGTAAGGACCGGCGATCCGGGTGAACTCCTCCTTCTGCGTCTCACCGTTCGAGAGGAGCTCGACCGGAGGAAGGTAACGGTTGTCCGTGTCGTTGCGCCAACCGTCCCGCAGCCGCCTGAACTCGGCGGACGGCCCTGGTGACCCCTGGTTCCCGAGGTAGTGGAAGAACAGGCCGTACAGATTGGTCGTCGACCACGTCGGGTCGGCCGCGTTGGCACTGAGCTTGGAGGCGTCAGCGAACCGCCCTCCCCCGCTCTCGAACATGTCCGGCCGGATGAACACCTTGAAACGCAGGTTCCTGGTGCTCAGGCGCACCTCCAAGGCCAGCCGCAGCAGGCCGCTCACGAGCCGGTCCGCCTGCGCGCGCTCCCGGTGCAGGTGCTCCAGGGCGTCGAACAGCACCAGACGGGTGACCCCGTCGCTCCTGGCCTCCTGGTCCGCCCGCGCGACCGCGACATCGCGGGTGCCCGGGTTGTCGCGCGTCCACTCCACACGCTCGGTCCAGGACGACAGCGCGAGAACCTCGGGCACTTCGAGGGCGACCAGGAGCACGCTGTTCCACAGATCCGCCGGGGGCACCCCCGAGTCCAGGAGAGCGTGCATCTGCGAGGGCCCCGGATAGAGGTCCGGCCTCAGCTGAGCCCCGTATCCCGCGGTCACGGCCACCCTGGTCAGACGGGCGATCTGGTACTCCTCGGCAGCGATCCGCCGGAGCTTGTCGTCCAGCAGGGAACGGAACCAGAACGTCTTACCGACACCGCGCCCGCCTCGGACCACCGTCACCTCGGGGTCCAGGGCGAGTCGGTGGCTGGTCGGGGTGAAGAGGGTGTTCGGGCCGGGCTGCTCGGTGTCGGCATCCTGGGCACCGGGCAGCGCCTCGCTCAACAGGGTTCGCAGTTCGGCGGCGCTCATGCCCTGGGTCATGGGTTGTCCTCATTCATGACGAGTCGGCCGGCGGCCCGAAGGAAGTCCGCATAGGCCGTCTGGACGTAGGGCTGATCACACCAGTCGGGTGTTCGCGCGCTGTCGAGCCCGACCAGGTCGGTGGCGAACAGGATCCAGAGCGGCGCATGGGGCGCGGAGTCGTCCTCCAGGCTGGGATTGAACGCGTCCCTCTCATCCCCGCCCGCCGTGACGTCGTCGTAGAGCAGGGAGAAGGCCTGTGCCGCGTGGTCCCTGAAGGACTCCAGGTACTCCTCCCTCCGGTTGGCAGGGACCATCGAGGCGACGACCCGGAGTTTCTCCCGAATCTTCTCCGCCTGACCGGATTCCTGCCACTCCCGGAAGAGGTCCTCGTAGCCTCTCCAGGTCTGTGCGTTGTCAGCGCCGAAGAGCAGAGCGAGGTCGCACAAGCGTGAGATCGCCACAGCGGCGATGTCGTGGATCCCCGCCCGGCTGTCGAGCAGGACGACATCCGGCTGCCTGCTCAGGTCCGCGACCCTACGCTCGCAGGCGGACACCGCGTCCTCGAGGCGGTCAGCGAAGCTCATCGGGCCCGCTTCCGCCCTGGGAACATCCGCGTAGACCCGGTTGAGCTTGTCCACGTAGGAGTAGGGAGGATCCTCGGAGGCTCTGAGCCCGCCGCCACGGGCGGGAGCCACCCAGAGCTCCCCGTTGCCCTCCAGCGACACGTGCGAGGCCCGGACGACCAAGTCCAGGCCGTCAGCGTTGCCGACGGCGGACTCCACCAGGTGGTCCACCACCCCGTAGGCCGGAACGTGGTCATCGTTCGGCAGGAGCGACCCCGCCCCGGGGGATTCGAGGTCCAGGTCCACGATGAGAACACAGCGGCCCTGGCTGGCGAGGTGCTTGCCCAACAGGTACGTTGCCGTGGAACGCCCCACCCCGCCCTTGAAGCCGTACAGCGCCGTGCGCGCGCTGGACGCCCCGCCCCCCGTCGCGGGTGGAACGACCTTGGACCAGTCCTCACCGACGACCGTGTTGTCCAGGAGGTACACGTCTCCCCCGTTGACCGGTGATTCCGGTGCGAGGAGCCTGCGTGGGGACTCCAGAAGGGACTCCGGTGCGAAGAGATCGGACCCCAACAGCAGCGGTTCTTCGGAAGCATAGTCGCCGAGGCGTTCCCGGAGCCGTGCCCGCCAGCTTTCCACCTGTCCGGTGTCCAGCGGCGTACAGCGGTCATCGAGAAGCAGTGTGAGCCGCCCCAGGAAGTCCCCGACGACCACGACCGCGACACCGGTTTCGGCGATGGACCGGGCCACGGCGCGGGCCCGGGGGGCCGCTTCGTCGAAACGGACGATGTCGGGCATCACCGCAGTCCTCCAGCCAGGAGCGCCTGTTGGTGGAGTGAGAGCACCCGGCGGGCGGCTTCGCGACGTTGTGCGAAGGCCTCGGCGTCCACCTGCGGGCTCCCGAGGTAACGATGCGTCACGCTGTACCCGTCGAAGGGGTTGTCCGTGCCCATGGCTGAGACGAGCCTGGTCGCGGAACGCCCCTGGGCCTGCAGGCGCGCACGATCCCACACGCCGGGCAGATGGCCAGGGTCTGCGAACCGATCTGGGGCGGCTTGTTCTTCTGGCTCATGGTCGCTCCGAGGTATCTGAGCAGCAGGCTCTTGAGAGCACACTCCACGGCGAAACCGTAGTGGTAGTCGGCGTTGGGGAACCGACTGCCGGATCGGAGAAGCTCCGCGTCGTCGAAGTGACGTCGAGCGGCTCCCCCGAACTCCTGCGCATGTTCTGTCTCGGACACGCCGGAATCCTATCGACCGCCCGTCAGCGAGGACCGTCGCTCACAGGAACTCCCGAACGGGATGTCCGTGTTCGGCGACGGGTCAGAGCGTGGCCTCGCGGACGAAGCGGCCCAGCGGGATGGGGTCGCGACTGAGCGCCGCGCGCACGTCCTCGGTGACCTCGGCCGCCCTGCCCCGGACCGCGGCGGCGAAGCGCTCGTTGAGGGTGTCGATGAAGCGGTCGTTCCACCCCCGGTCCGCGGCGCGGAAGTAGAAGCCCGCCTCGTCGACGGCCTTGAACCGCCACACAGGGCTCTCGGTGCCCCGGGTCTGCTTGACCACCTCGCGGAAGGTGAGCGGCTGCGGGCCCGTGAGCGTGTACTCCCTGCCGCTGTGGTCGTCCAGCAGGGCCGCGACAGCGGCGTCGGCCACGTCGCGGGCGTCCACGAAGCTGACCTCGGTCCTCTTCTTGACCGGCAGTTCGAGGCGGCCGTTGCGCGAGCGCGCCAGACCGGCGAACATCCCCTCGGTGAAGTCCTGGAAGAGCCAGTTGGACCGCAGCACGGTCCACCGGCCGAACAGGTCCCTGGCCCGCAGCTCGGCGGCGCGCTGGTCGGAGTCCGACGGCGCGTACTCGCTGCCCATGGCGGTCAGGACCACGGCGTTGACGGCCCCGGCCGCGGCGGCCCTCTCCAGGAACCCGGCGACCCGGTTGCCCAGCGCGCTCCCGACCGGCGTCACCACGAAGACGTTCTTGACGCCGTCGAGGATCTCGTCCCAGTTGGAGGTGTCGGTCCAGTCCAGGCGGGTCTTCGAGGTGCGGGACGCGCCCGTCGCGGGCAGGCCGCGGCTCCTCAGCTGGGTGAGGACGCGGCGGCCCACCATTCCGGTGGCTCCGGTGACCAGAGTGCTCATCGGTTACAAGGTACCGACGCGCGGACCGGACACGAACCGTCCTCGCCGCGCCGGGCCCGGCGCGGCGGACCCGGCGCGGACCCGCGCGGACCTGTCCCGTCCTCAGGCGCGGCTCCGCGGCCGCAGCGCCTCCATCCCCAGGACCAGGGCGGCGCCGGCGGCGGCCACGCACAGGTTGGCGAGCAGCTCGTAGCCCTCGAAGGCCGCCACGTTGGGCACGACGAAGCGGTTGAACGAGTTGAGGACCACACCCAGGAACGGCTGGTACCAGAGGTGGTCGACGGCGCCGCTGACGCCGACGAGGACGAGCAGGACGCCGACGCCCTGGATGACCTTGCGCATGCCTCCGACGCTAGACACCGGGGCGCGCGCGGCGCATCGGCCGACCGTCCAGTCCCCGCCCGGGCGGGTCGGCCGAACGGCCGAGGGCGCGCGGGCGGGTCGGCCGAACGGCCGAGGGCGCGCGGCCCGCGCCCCGCCCGCTCCCGCCCTCCGGGTGCGGCCCCGAACGTAGACTGCACTGCGATGAACGCTGTGGACGGGCGGTGCGGCGCGCGCGACTGGATCGTGGACTCCTCCATCTTCCTGATCGCCCTCCTCTCCGTGCTGATGAACGCCGCGGAGTTCCCCCACCTGCCCGTCCGGGAACCGGTCCTGCCCGTGTGGCTCCAGGCCGCCGACGCGGCCCTCGCCCTGCTGGCCTGCCTGGCGCTGTGGTGGCGGCGGCGCTGGCCGGTCCAGATCGCCGTCGTGCTCGTCCTGTACTCCGCCGTCTCCGGGCTGGCCTCGGGCGCGATGCTCATCGCCCTGTTCTCCCTGGCCGTGCGCCGTCCGCCCCGCACCAGCCTGGCGGTGTACGGGCTGAGCGTGGGCGCCTCGCTGGTGCACGCCGCGCTGTGGCCCGACCCGCACGCCCCGTTCCTGGTGATCCTCCTGCTGGGGGCCGCCCTCCAAGGCGCCGTGACCGGCTGGGGGCTCACCGTCCAGCACCGGCGCGAGCTGGTGGAGTCGCTGCGCGACCGGGCCGTGCACGCCGAGACGGAGGCTCAGCTGCGCGCCGAGCACGCCCAGCACCAGGTCCGCGAGGCCATGGCCCGCGAGATCCACGACGTGCTCGGGCACCGGCTGTCCCTGCTGAGCGTGCACGCGGGCGCCCTGGAGTACCGGCCCGACGCCCCCGCCGAGGAGGTGGCCCGGTCGGCGAAGGTGATCCGCGAGAGCGCCCACCAGGCCCTCCAGGACCTGCGGGAGGTGATCGGCGTGCTGCGCGCGCCCGTCGGGGAGCTGCCGCAGCCGACCATGGCCGACCTGCGGCAGCTGGTGGAGGAGGCCGACGAGGCCGGGACCAGGGTGGAGTTCGTGCAGGAGTGCGCCGGGACGGTCCCCGAGCGCACCGGTCGCACCGCCTACCGGATCGTCCAGGAGGGGCTGACGAACGTGCGCAAGCACGCGCCGGGCGCCACCACGCGCGTGCTGGTCCGGGGAGCCCCGGGGGACGGCCTGCTGGTGGAGGTGGGCAACGACCCCTCCCCCCGCGCGGCCTCGGGCGGGGACGGCGACGGCCAGGGCCTGGTCGGGCTCGCCGAGCGGGTGTCCCTGGCCTCGGGGCGGCTGGAGCACGGTCCGGACGGCCGGGGTGGCTGGCGGCTGGCGGCATGGCTACCGTGGCCCACATGAGCGAGACGGAGCGGGAGATCGGGGTCGTGCTCGTCGATGACGACGCGCTGGTCCGGGTCGGCCTGGTGATGATGATGGGCGGCGCGCCCGACATCCGGGTGCTGGCCGAGGCCGAGGACGGCAGCGCGGTGGTCGACCTGGTGGCGCGCCACTCCCCCGACGTGGTCCTGATGGACATCCGGATGCCGACGGTGGACGGGCTGACCGCCACCGAGCGGCTGCGGGCCCTGGAGAACCCGCCGGAGGTGCTGGTGCTGACCACCTTCGACGCCGATGAGCACGTGCTGCGCGCGCTGCGGGCGGGCGCGGCGGGGTTCCTGCTCAAGGACACCCCTCCGGCGGAGATCGTGGAGTCGGTGCGCCAGGTGTCCCGGGGCATGTCGGTGCTCTCCCCGGCGGTGACGCGGCGGCTGGTCGAGCGGGTGGGCGCCAGCGACCGCGGCGAGCGGGCCCTGCGTGCGCGCGAGCGGCTCTCGGCGCTCAACGGCCGGGAGCTGGAGGTGGCCGTGGCGGTCGGCGGGGGCCGGTCCAACGCCGACATCGCCTCGGCCCTGTTCCTGAGCGTGCCGACCGTCAAGACGCACGTGTCGAGCATCCTCACCAAGCTCGGGCTCAACAACCGCGTCCAGGTGGCGCTGCTGGTGCACGACGCCCAGCTCCTGGACGGGAGGGGCTGACCCTCCCCGCCGCCTCCCCGGCCGTCCGGCGCCCGCTCCCCGCCCCTTCCGCCCCCTCCGGGGCCGTCCCGTGCCATGTCCGGGCCCGTCCTGGGTAGCCGGAGGTGGAGGGACACCGACACGGAAGGGGGCGGAGGCCGAGGTGAGCGACTGCGGCGACCACGGCGACTACGGAGAAGTGCTCGACGCCGTCATGGAGAGGGTGCGGTCGCACATCGGCGAGGGCCGGGTCGCCGACTACATCCCCGAACTGGCCAACGTGGACCCGGACGAGTTCGGGTTCGCCGTGGCCACGGTGGACGGCGACCTGTACAGCGTCGGCGACCACTCCCGGACGCGCTTCTCCATGCAGAGCATCACCAAGGTGTTCACCCTGGCGCTGGTGATGAGCAGGTCCGGGGACAGCGTGTGGAAACGGGTCAACCGGGAACCCTCGGGCAACTCCTTCAACTCCCTGTACCAGCTGGAGTTCGAGAGCGGCGTGCCCCGCAACCCCATGATCAATCCGGGCGCGCTCATCGTCACCGACCAGCTGCTGACCGACACCGGGGACGCCGTCGGCGCGCTGGGGGAGCTGCTGTGCGCGGAGACCGGCGACCCCGACCTGCACACGGACAACCTGGTGGCGCGCTCGGAGGACGAGCACGGCGACCGCAACCGGGCGCTGGCCTACCTCATGTCGAGCTTCGGCAACATGCACAACCCGGTGCCCGATGTGCTGGACCACTACTTCCGGCAGTGCGCGATCACCGTCAGCTGCGAGGAGCTGGCCCGGGTGGGGCTGCTGCTGGCGCGCCACGGCAGGCGTGCGGACGGCTCCCAGCTGCTCAGCCGCTCCGACGCGCGCCGCGTCATGGCGGTGATGCTCACCTGCGGCACCTACGACGCCGCGGGCGAGTTCGCCTACCGCGTCGGCCTGCCCTGCAAGAGCGGGGTGGGCGGCGGCATCCTCGCGATCGTGCCGGGGCGCTGCTCGGTGGCGGCGTGGGGGCCCGGTCTGGACGCCAAGGGCAACTCGGTGACGGCGGCGCTGGCCCTGGAGGCCTTCACCGACATCACCAACTGCTCGGTGTTCTGACCACTCTGACCGCTCTGACCGCTCTGACCGCTCAGTCGTCCCCGTCTGCCGGTTCGAAGCCGCGGGACATGTGGTCCAGCAGCGCACGGTTCTGCTCGGGGTGGTCGTTGTCGGCCACCAGGAACAGGGCGTAGCCGATGTCCTCGGTGTGGAAGCCGCGGTTGATGGCGTGCATGTCGCCGTTGCCGAAGGTGAACTCCCAGTCGGCGGCGCTGACGTAGTCCTCGGTCCAGTCGGCCTCGACGTCCTCGATGCCGATCAGTTCGTAGCCGCTGAAGTTGCCGCTGCCGACGGGCTCGAACTCGCGCCAGTCGTCCCCGGCGTCGGGGTTGGGGTTGTCGGTCTGGTCCACCAGCAGGTAGCCGCCGTCGGGGTTGCGGAAGTAGACCATGTGGCCCTCGCGCTCGACGTTCCAGCCCTCGGGGACGTCCACGGAGAAGCCGCTGGAGTCCTCGTGGCGGGTGAGGGGCCCCCAGGCCTCCTCCACGCCGTCCTCGTCCCGCTCCTCCTCCGACTCCCCGTCCGAGGGCTCCGCGGACTCCCGCGGCGTCTCCTCGGCCGCGGACGCGCTCTCCTCGGCGGGGGGCGCCGGCTCCTCCGTACCGGGGTCGGCGGCGGCCTCCTGGCCCGAGCCGTCGACCAGTCCGGTGTCGGCCCCGCCCGAACGGTTCATGCTCACCAGGAGGCTGGTGGTGGCGCCCGCGACGAGGAGCACGAACACGGCGGCGGCGACCAGCAGCGTCCGCCGGACGGAACCGGGGCGTGCCTCACGTCGGGGGGCGGCCGGGCCGGGGGCCGGGCCCGGAACCGGCGGTTCGGCGCGGACGGCCGCCTCGGCCACCTCCTCCGGCTCCGGCGTGGGCACGGTGGTGACCATCGTGGGGGCGACCGCCTCGGGTGTGTCGTCCGCGTCCCGGATCTCGCGCAGCAGGGCGCGCACCTCACCGACCGACGGCCGGTCCTCCGGGCGCTTCTCGCACAGGGCCTCCAGGACCGGGCGCAGCGGACCGGCGTTGACCGGCTCGGGCAGGTCCTGGGTGACGATGGCGGTCAGCGTCGCCATCGGGGTCGGCCGTTCGAAGGGCAGGGTGCCCTCGACCGCCTGGTAGAGGGTGACGCCCAGGGCCCACATGTCCGAGGCCGGGGTGGCCGAGTAGCCGTGCGCGACCTCCGGGGCCAGGTAGCTCGGGGAGCCGATCAGCAGCCCGGTGCTGGTCAGGTGGGTGGAGCCGTCCAGGTGGGCGATGCCGAAGTCGGTCAGGACCGCGCGGTCGTTGCCCGCGATGAGCACGTTGCCCGGCTTGATGTCGCGGTGCACGATGCCGCGGGCGTGCGCCTCGGCCAGCCCCGCCGCCATCTGCTCGCCGATCCCGGCGGCCCGCCGGACCGGCAGCGCGCCCTCGTCGCGGACGATGTCGCCCAGGGAGGGGCCGCGGACCAGCTCCATGACGATCCACGGACGGCCGTCCTCCTCGGCCACGTCGAACACCGTGATGATGGCCGGGTGGCTGAGCTGCGCGGCGCTGCGCGCCTCGCGCAGCATGCGGGTGCGCAGCACCTCGACCTCGTGCGGGGGCAGGTTCGGCGGCGTGGTCAGCTCCTTGACGGCGACCGGCCGGTCCAGGAGGGTGTCGGTGCCCTGCCAGACCCGCCCCATGCCGCCGGAGCCGATGACCTCGTCCAGACGGTACCGGTTGACCAGGAGGCGACGGGGGTCGGCTTCGGAACTGTTCATGAAGGCGCTGTTCCTCTGTGGGGAGGGGCGGTGTGGGGAGTACGGGGCACGGCGGAGGAGGAGCCCCTGGGCGTTAGCGAGTCTAGGATCCCCCGGCCACTGTTGGCGCTCCCCGCCACGGTGTCATGTGCCTTCCCCGCGCGGGGGGTGTCCGGGCGCACGCCCCTGACATGGGCGGATTCCGCCGGAGGAGCCGCGCGGCGCCGGACCGGCGGGACGGGGATCACCGGGCGTGTCCGCCCGGACCGCGCCGCACGGGCGCGCGCGGGGGGCGGCGTCGGCCGTCGCAGCCTCCCCGGGGCTCCGGCCGACACGGGTGTGCGGGGGCCGTCTCAGGACCCGCGCAGCAGCCGTGCCAGGAAGTTCGGCGGGGACGACGGGCCGCCGGACGCCCGCCTCCCCGGCCCGGGCCCGTCGGCGGGCGGGGGCGGCGCGGCCTCCTCGGGCCCGCGGGGCGGGGGCTCCCGCGGGGTGAACTCGACGGGGAGCCGGACGGGGGACCAGGACAGGGCCGACAGCCGCCAGCGCAGCTGGTCGGGCGGGACGGCCAGGCGCAGCCCGGGCAGGCGGGTGAGCAGGACGCGCACCGCGACGGCGACGACGGTGGTCGCCTCCCCGATGGCGGGACACCGGTGCGGCCCCGCACCCCAGGCCACGTGCGCCCGGTTGGCGGTCTCCTCCATCCGCTCGGCGTTCTCCAGGGCGAAGAAGTGGTTCGCGGCGGCGGGGGCCATCAGCACGGGGGTGCCGACCCCGATCACCCGGCCGTCGTCGAGGGGCACGTCCACGCGCGGTTGACATCCTCTCCCGTTTGAAAGCGGGAGAATCCAGCTAACAGAACCCGTCCGCCGCTGGTGGTCTACGCTTCACAGCCCGCCTGACGGCGAGGGCTCCACGTCCTGGCACCCACAATGTCCTGGGGCGCTTCCAGCCTGGTCAGATACTCCACATTGCACGCGGCGTTGATGTCGGCGTGCGCCGCATACCCGCACCCCGGTGCCTTGCACACGAACCGGTCCCGCGACTCGCGGCTGCCCTCGGTGATGGCCTGGCATGCCGAGCAGCGCCGCGAGGTGTACGGGGCGGGCACCCGCACCAGGTGCCCGCCCCGGTCGGCGAGCTTGTACTCCAACAACGTGACCGTACGTCCCCACGCCTGACCGGCGATGGCACGGTTCAACCCGGACTTCTGTGCCACGTTGGTGCCCGGGGCCTCCACCGTCCCCCGGGCCGCGCGAACCATCCCGGCGATGTGCAGGTCCTCGACCCCCACCACACCGAACTCCTCAGCCAGGGCGTGCGTGACCCGGTGCTGCCAGTCCAGGGCACGGCGCTTGGCTTTCGCGCGCACCCCCGCGATCTGGTCATAGGTCCGCCGCAGCCGGTTCGAAGACGACTGTCCGGGTGTGCGCTGCCGCCGTTGACGTGCGGCTGTGCACTCCAACCGGCGCAAACGTTCGGCCTCACCTGGGGACAGCCACGGCCCGTGCTCACGGAACGTCCCATCGGACAGGGCGAGCGGCTTGGCCACACCCCGATCGATCCCCACCCCCGGGCCGATATGAGGCGCGGGCTCCTTGACCTCGGTGCGCACCCGTAGCACCACGTGCCAGCCGTGGGCCTCCCACACCAACCGCGCCCCAGTGACCTTGTTCGCGGCACCGGCGCGCTTGCCCACAGGCAAGTCCTTGGTCCACCTAAACCGGACCACACCGACCTTGGGGATCTGCACGATTCCCCACTTACGGGCCACACGTTTGATGTTCAAGTCCCGGCCTTGGGGGACGTCCACGCACATCCGTGAACGCAGCCGGGCCTTGAAGACGGGCGGGCCTGCCCGGCCCGCCCAGCAGTTCTGCCATGCCCGGAAGTAGGTCTTCAGGACTTGCTGTGCTGCTTGCGCGGGAAGGGCCGCCAGCCAGGGCAGGTCCTTACGGGCCTGACGAATAGCCGCATCAGCGTCAGCCAGGGACACTCGCCGGTTTTCGGAGGACATGGTCCACCAGGAGTGGAGCAGGTTCCACAGGGCGCGGGCGGCGTGGCCCTGGGTTTCCAACCCCGAGAGTTGGTCCTTGGTGGGGTAGAGGCGGGTCTTGTGGCCGCGTTCGCGCTTGATGTGTCACCTCCTGCCTGGTCTGGGTCGACCTTAGCGCGAGGGTGTGACGTTTCGTGACGGGCCTTTCACCCACCGACTGAAGCCGGTAGCACTCTCGCGAAAGAGAGGTAGAGGACGGGGAAGTTGGTGATCGGCGGGTCCCGCCACAGCACGCGGTCGAGGACCTCGGCCAGGGAGAGGTCGGAGGGCGGGACCGTGCCGTCCCGGAGGGGCCGGTCAGGAGGCCCGGTCGGCGGCCCCGTCCCTCGCCAGCGGGCGGAACCGGCGCAGCCGCTGGCTGTTGCTCACGACGAAGACGCTGGAGAAGGCCATGGCCGCTCCGGCGATCATGGGGTTGAGCAGCCCCGCCGCCGCCAGCGGGATCGCGGCGGCGTTGTAGGCGAAGGCCCAGAACAGGTTGCCCTTGATGGTGCTGAGGGTCCTGCGGGAGAGGCGGATGGCGTCGGCGGCGGCGCGCAGGTCGCCGCGCACCAGGGTCAGGTCGCTGGCCTCGATGGCCACGTCCGTCCCCGTGCCCATCGCCAGCCCCAGGTCCGCCTGGGCCAGGGCCGCGGCGTCGTTGACCCCGTCGCCGACCATCGCCACCGTGCGCCCCTCGCCCTGCAACCGCTGCACGACCTCGACCTTGTCGCGGGGCAGGACCTCGGCGATCACCTCGTCGATGCCGACCTGGTCGGCCACCGCACGGGCCACCGCCCGGTTGTCCCCGGTGAGCAGGATCGGGGTGAGCCCCAGCTCGCGGAACCTGCGGACGGCCTCGGCGCTGGTGGGCTTGACCGTGTCGGCCACCACCAGCACGCCCCGGACGCGGCCCTCCCAGCCCACCGCGACGGCGGTGCGGCCCTGCGCCTCGGCGTCGGCGAGGGCGGCGGCCAGCCGCTCGGGCAGGACGGCGCCGTCCTCCTCCAGCAGCGCGACCCGGCCGACGGCCACGGCACGGCCCCCGACGGTCCCCCGGACACCCAGGCCCTCGGCGTTGGTGAAGTCCCCGGGGGACGGGAGCGCGCCCACGCGGTCGGCGGCCCCGGCGGCGATCGCCCGCGCGATGGGGTGCTCGGAGGCGTTCTCCAGGGCCCCGGCCAGGCGCAGGACCTCCTCCTCGTCCTCGCCCTCGGCGGTGGACACGCCGGTCAGGGTCATCCGGCCGGTGGTGACGGTGCCGGTCTTGTCCAGCACGACCGTGTCCACGCGCCGGGTGTCCTCCAGCACCTCGGGGCCCTTGATGAGGATGCCCAGCTGGGCGCCGCGCCCGGTGCCCACCATCAGGGCCATGGGCGTGGCCAGGCCCAGGGCGCACGGGCAGGCGATGATGAGCACCGCGACCGCGGCGGTGAAGGCAGTCGGGGCGGACGCCCCCAGCACGAGCCAGACGACGAGCGTGGCGAGCGCGACGAGGATGGCGATCGGGACGAAGACCCCGGAGACGCGGTCGGCCAGGCGCTGGACCTCGGCTTTGCCGTTCTGGGCCTCCTCCACCAGGCGCGCCATCTGGGCGAGCTGGGTGTCCGAGCCGACCCGGGTGGCGCGCACGACGAGGCGCCCGCCCGCGTTGACGGTCGCGCCGACCACGGAGTCCCCGGGCGCGACCTCCACCGGCACCGACTCTCCGGTGAGCATGCTCATGTCCACGGCGGAGGTGCCCTCCTCCACCACGCCGTCGGTGGCCACCTTCTCCCCCGGCCTGACGAGGAAGCGGTCGCCGACGACGAGCCGGTCCACGGGCACCGGCTCCTGGCGGGAGTCCGCGCCGCGCAGGACGGTGGCCTCCCTGACCCCGAGTTCGAGCAGGGCGCGCAGGGCGGCGCCCGCGCGCCTCTTGGAGCGGGCCTCGAAGTACTTGCCGAGGAGGATGAAGGTGGTGACCCCGGCGGCCACCTCCAGGTAGATGTTGGCCGACCCGTCGCCGCGGGCGACGGTGAACTCGAAGGGGTGGGTCATCCCCGCCATGCCCGCGGTCCCGAGGAAGAGCGCGTACAGCGACCACAGGAACGCCGCCGACACCCCGAGGGAGACCAGCGTGTCCATGGTGGCGCTGCCCAGCCTGAGGTTCTTCCAGGCGGCGACGTGGAAGGGCAGCGCGCCCCAGACGACGACGGGCGCCGCCAGGGTCAGCGAGGCCCACTGCCAGTAGGTGAACTGCAGGGCGGGGATCATCGCCATCGCGATGACCGGCACCGACAGGACCGCGCTGACGATCACCCGGTCGCGCAGCGCGCGGGCGGGGTCGGCGGGTTCCGCGGCGTCCTCGGCCGCCTCGGGTTCGGCCCTGGGGACGGTGGCGGTGTAGCCCGCCTTCTCGACCTGGGCGACGAGGTCCTCCACCGGGGTGGGCGCGCCGTCGAAGGAGACGCGGGCCCTCTCGGTGGCGAAGTTGACGGTGGCGGTGACCCCGTCGAGCTTGTTGAGCCGTTTCTCGACCCGGTTGGCGCAGGCGGCACAGGTCATGCCGCCGATGTCCAGTTCGACCGGTGCGGTGTCGGCCCGGCCCGCCGCGGCTGCGCTGCTGCTCATAGTGCTTCCTCGGTCCTCCGTGACGTCCCCGTGCTCCCGTGGACGGTCCTGCGCTCCGGTGCCGGACGACCCCGGAGCCCGGCGCGGGCGGGCGTCCCGCCCGTGCGCCGGAACTCCCCCCGCGGGCCGGGGTCGGCGGTGCGCCGTTCCCGTCCGGACCGCGGGGCCGGTGTGCGCGTCAGCCGCGCACCTCGTACCCGGCCTCGTCGATGGCGGCGCGGACCGACGCGTCGTCGACCGGGCCGTCGCTGGTGACGGTCACCTTCTTGCTGTCGAGGTCGACCTCGACGTCGGTGACCCCCGCGACCCCGCCGACCTCCTCGGTGACGGAGTCGACGCAGTGTCCGCAGCTCATGCCGTCAACGGTGTAAACAGCGGTGCTGGTGGCAGCCATTTCGCCTCCTGGGGCATGTGTGCTGTACCGGCCCTCCTGGGACCGGCCTCCGATGCACTCAACATACCCCTTGGGGGTATGGTGCTGTCAAATGTCCGCCGAGCGCGCCGCCCGGGAAACGACGAAGGCCCCCGCACGTGACGTGCGAGGACCTCGGGCGGCGGCCACGGGGACCGGGGAGGCGTTCGGCGCCCCGGCGTGCGGCCCGGATACCCTCCCCCCGTTCTCCGGGGGCGGCCCGTGTTCGGACCGGAGAGCGGGGCGGCGGGTGCACCGGACTTCGCGCGGCGGGGCGGCCGGAAGCTGGGAGGGGGACGGGGGGACGGATCAGGAAAAGGGGAAAAAGGGGGCGGGGACTACTCGGTTTTGAGTTCCAGGCGGGCGACCACGCGTTCGCTCGCGTGGTGGTTGTTCAGCGTGAACCCGGCCCGCCGGAACATCTCCACCGTTCCCGTGTAGACCTCGGCGCTGGGCGCACGCCCTCCGGCGGTGTCCACCGGATAGGCCTCCAGGACGCGGGCGCCGTTGGCCCGGGCGTACTCGATCGCCCCGTCCAGCAGGCGGCTGCCCAGGCCGCGTCTGCGCCGACGGGGCGGGAGCCAGAAGCAGACCAGCGACCACACGCCGGGCTCGCGGGGATCGGCCGGGCGCAGGGACCGCGACCGGGACAACCGGATGAAGTCCTCCCGGGGGGCCACGGACACCCACCCGCAGGGGCCGTCCCCGTCGTAGGCGAGCAGGCCGGGCACCCGCCCGTCCAGGGTCAGGCGCCGCAGCTCCTCCTTGTTGTCCACACCGCGCTGGGAGCGGTCGCAGGAGGTGCTCGCCGTGTGGTCCTTGGCCCGCCTCCGGAAGAAGGTGCACCAGCAGTGCCCGTAGGCTCCGGTCGGTCCGAACAGGTTCTCCAGGTCTTCCCACCGCTCGGCGGTGGCGGGCTCGATTGAGACGATGGACATCGGACTCCCTCGACGAGACACACGGGCCGCCACAACTGTGATCCAGCACACTAGCGATTATTCGCCGTGACCGAAAGAACACAGATGCACTGAAAAGCCTTACCTGGTGGGTTCTGTCATCGAATGACCCCTTGAAGACGCCGGTGGGGCGGGGGATGCGTACTCCCCCGCCCCACCCGCGGACGGATCAGGACCCGGCCGGAGCGCGGGACGGCCCGGGGCCCCGGTGCGGCGCGGGCCCCGTCCCGCGGCCGTCAGACCCGGTCGGACTCGGCCGCCGCCTCCCTCTCCCTGGGCTCCCAGCACTCCACGCCGCGCAGGTCGGGCAGCCGGTCCCGCGTGAACACGGGGTCGATGCCCTGGCGCCGCTGGTCGTTGTAGTCCTTGAGCACCCGTGCCGCGATCGCGGCCAGCGGTGTGATGGCCACGAGGTTGATCAGCGCCATCATGCCCATGGTCGTGTCCGCCAGCGTCCAGACCAGGTCGATCGAGCCCAGCGAGCCGAGGAAGCTGGCCACGAGGAAGACGATCTTGTAGCCGAGCATGACGCGCCGGTCGGCGGTCAGGTACTCCAGGTTCGACTCGCCGTAGTAGTAGTTGCCCAGCACCGACGTGAACGCGACCAGGAGGATGATCAGCGTCATCAGGTGCAGCGCCCAGGGCCCCAGCGCCTCGGTGACCGCGATCTGGGTGAGGTCGCCCTCCAGCTCGCGCTCGGAGCCGCCCTCGTAGCCGATGAGGATGATGAAGGCCGTGATGGAGCAGACCACGAGGGTGTCGAAGTAGACGCCGAGGGTCTGCACCAGGCCCTGCTTGGCGGGGTGGCTGACGGCGGCGCTGGCCGCGGCGTTGGGGGCGGAGCCCAGGCCCGCCTCGTTGGAGAACATGCCCCGGCGCACGCCCTGGATGATCACCGTGCCCAGACCGGCGGCGGCGAACTCGCGGATGCCGAAGGCGTGCTCGAAGATGAGCGTGAACATCCCGGGGATGCGCTCGAAGTTCATCCCCACGATGATGATGCCCATGATCAGGTAGATCAGCGCGAAGGCCGGGATCAGCGCCTGGGCGGTCTGCGCGATCCTGCGCACGCCGCCGAAGATCACCATCGCGGTGACCGCGACGAGCACGACCCCGACCGCTGCCGACAGCCCCAGGCCCGCGTCCACGTTCATGTTCTGGGCGGAGTTGGTGACGGCCCCGGCGATGGTGTTGCTCTGCACGGCGTTGAAGACCATCGGGAAGGTCAGGATGAGGACGATGGCGAAGAGCACACCCATCCAGCGCTGGCCCAGGCCCTTCTCCATGTAGTAGGCCGGTCCGCCCCGGTAGCCGGTGGAGTCCCTGACCTTGTAGAGCTGGGCCAGGGTGGACTCGACGAAGCTGGCCGCGCACACCACGAGCGCCATCGCCCACATCCAGAAGACGGCGCCCGGGCCGCCCAGGGAGATGGCGACGGCCACGCCGACGATGTTGCCCGTGCCGATGCGGGCCGCGGCCGAGATCATGAACGCCTGGAGCGAGGAGACGGCCATGCCCCCGTCGGGAGCGGTCTCGGGCTTGCTCTTGAGCACCCGGAACATCTCCGGGAGCATCCGGAACTGGACGGCTCCCGTCCGGATGGTGAGGTAGACGCTCACCACCACGAGCAGCGGGATCAGGATCCAGGCCCAGAAGAAGTCGTTGTTGAACGTCGCGATGGCGTCGGTGAGGCGCGCGTCGAGGGTGGGTGCCGCGTCTGCGACTAACACGGGCGGGGCTCCTTTGCTCCGGAGAAGGACAACCGCTCCCACATACCCGTGAAGTACGCGTAATCACCATCCGGAACACGCCGTGCCCGGATGGTGATGTCCCCGTTATCCGACCCCGGTCGGCGGAGCCGCCCGGAGGCCCCGCGCGCAGCCGCCGGCTCAGCCCTCGTGGACCAGGTCCGCGTAGGACGGGTTCTTCTTGAGGTAGGCCTGCGCGAACGGGCAGATCGGCACGATCTTGAGCCCCCGGGACCGGATGTGGTCCAGGGAGTCGCGCATGAGGCGGCTCGCCACACCCTTGCCCTCGAAGGAGGGGTCGACCTCCACGTGCGGCAGGGCGTACACGCCCTTGTCGATCAGGTGGTAGGCGGAGAACCCCACCACCGCCCCGTCCGCGCTCACCTCGTAGCGCGAGCGTTCCGGAACGTCGACGACCGTCAGGTCCATGGCACTCTCTCCCACTCCCCGTGTTCGCGCACGCGGTGTGCGCGGGCCAATGACCACGTTCCCACACATAACCGTCGCGCACACCCCGGTCGAGCGGTCACCGTCCGTGACCGGGGCGGGCCGCGGACCTCCCGAGCCGCCGGCCGCCCGGACCTCCCGGACCGCCCCGGCCGCACAGACGGGCCGGACGGGAGGCCCGGGAGGCCGGACCGCACGGAAAACCGGACCGCGCGGAGGACCGGACCGCGCGGAGGACCGGACCGCGCGGGCGGCCGGGTCACCAGCCCCGGCGGGCGGGCCGCTCCGCCTGTCCCGCCGCGGTCGGGTACCGGTCCCGCGTGCGGTAGACGACGTAGGGACGGAAGAGGTAGCCGATCGGCGCGCTGAACGCGTGCACCAGGCGGGTGAAGGGCAGCAGCGCGAACAGCCCCAGGCCGACGAGGGCGTGCAGCTTGTACGGGGCCTCGGCGGCGGACATCGCCGCGACGTCGGGCTGGAGCACCCAGATGGAGCGGAACCACGGCGACACCGTCCGCCGGTAGTCCTGGGTGTGCCCGCCCGCCACCTCCACCCCGGCGAAGTAGGCGGTCATGCCCAGCCCGGTGACGATGGCCAGGACCAGCACCAGGTACATGAGCTTGTCGTTGCGCGTGGTGGCGCTGAACACCGGCCCCGTCGTGCGGCGGCGCCAGATCAGCAGGGCGATCCCGCCGAGCGTGCACACCCCCGCCACGAGCCCGAGCGACAGCGCGGTGACGTGGTAGACGGTGTCGGACACCCCGACCGCCCGGGTCCAGCCCTCGGGCACGAGCAGCCCGACCGCGTGGCCGCCGATCACCAGGAGCAGACCGATGTGGAACAGCGGGCTGCCGATGCGCAGCAGCCTGGACTCGTACAGCTCCGACGAGCGGGTCGTCCAGCCGAACCGGTCGTACCGGTACCGCCAGACGAGGCCGCCCACCACGAGGACGAGGACCGCGTAGGGCAGGACGCCCCACAGCAGCAGGTCGAGCGCGCCGTACCCGTTCACCGCTCCTCCCGGTCGTACCCGGGGGCCTCGGTCCGCGGCAGCGGCGCCCGCACCCCGTACGGTTCCAGGCCCACGTCCTCGGCGGGCGGCCCCTGGGCCGCGAGCCTGCGCACGGCCTCCAGGTCCCCGCGCTCCTGGGCGGGCAGGGTCATGCGGACCGCGTCCACGATCCGCGCGTAGGGCGTGCCGTGGTCGTGCAGGGTCCGGGCCATCAGGTCCAGGCCCGGCCGGAAGCGCAGCAGCAGGGCCTCGCCCGCGCGCGCGTCCCCCCGGGCCGCGAACTCCAGGACCACCGCCAGGTGGTCGGGCAGCTCGCGGTTCTCCACCCGCCACCCGGCCCCGGCGTAGACGCGCTTGACCTCGGCCAGGGCGTGCCCCCTGCGGCGGGTGTCGCCGTCGGTGTAGTAGGTCATGTGCAGGGTCCGGCGCCTGCGCAGGTCGAACACGTCCACGTAGTGCTCGCACAGCTCCAGCTCGGAGACGGTGGAGGCGTGGTCGCAGAACTCCTGGAGCGCCGCGCGCACCCCTCCCCTCGGCAGCTCCGCGACCGCGCGGGCCACCAGCGGCAGGCGTTCGAAGAAGGCCTGGTCGGGATAGCCGAGCAGGACCGAGGCGGCCTGGTGGGTGACCGCCACGCGGTGCGCCCTGCGAATGGCGCGCGCCTCCCCCAGCCACCCGGTGCCGCTCCGTACCGTCCCGCCCGCTCCCTCGGCGTCAGCGGTGGTGCTCATCCTCTCCCCCTCCTCGGCGGCGCGGCCTCACCGCCGCCGCCGTCGTCGTCACCACCCCGTCGGGGTGGGAAGAGCCCTGCGGGGCGGCCGTTACCGTCCCAGTTGAGGAGGTTGACCCGGCCGCTCGTGTCCGCCTGGGAGTCGCTGGTCTGGCGGGTGCGCAGGGCATGGAAGTTCTCCACGGTCGCCGACTGGGGCTGCCCGGAGGCCTCGCCGAAGGGCACGCCCCCGCCCATGCCGCCCATGCCCGGCCCGCCCTCGAAGTCGAGGCTGCACCCGATCTCGTCGATGACCCCGCGGTCGGCCTCGTCCACCCCGTAGGCGGTGGGGATGACGTAGCGCTCGTCGTACTTGGCCAGGGCCAGGAGCCGGTACATGTCCTCGATCTCGGTGCCGGTCATCCCGACGGAGGCGGCGATGGAGTCGTCGCGCTCCCGGCCCAGGTTGATCCGGCGCATGTGGGAGCGCATGGCCGCGAGCCGCCGCAGGACCAGGTCCACGGGGCCGGTGTCGCCCGCGGTGAACAGCTCGGCCAGGTACTCCACCGGGATGCGCAGGGTGTCGATGGCGGCGAAGAGGTTGTCGGAATCCTCGCCGTCGTGCCCGGTGGAGGAGAGCGCGTCCACCACCGGCGACAGCGGCGGGATGTACCAGACCATCGGCATCGTGCGGTACTCCGGGTGCAGCGGCAGCGCCACCCGGAAGCGCTTGGCCAGCGCGTAGACCGGGGAGCGGACGGCCGACTCCACCCAGCGGTCGGGGATGCCGTCGCGCCGGGCCGCGGCGCGCACGGCCGGGTCGGAGGGGTCGAGGAACACGTCGAGCTGGGCGCGGTACAGGTCCCTCTCGTCCGCCACCGACGCCGCCTCGCGGACCCGGTCGGCGTCGTAGAGGACCACTCCCAGGTAGCGCAGCCGCCCCACGCACGTCTCGGAGCAGACGGTGGGCATGCCCACCTCGACCCGCGGGTAGCAGAACGTGCACTTCTCGGCCTTGCCCGTCTTGTGGTTGAAGTAGACCTTCTTGTACGGGCAGCCGGTGACGCACATGCGCCAGCCCCGGCAGCGGTCCTGGTCCACCAGGACGATGCCGTCCTCGACCCGCTTGTACAGGGCTCCGCTGGGGCAGGCGGCCACGCACGACGGGTTGAGGCAGTGCTCGCAGATGCGCGGCAGGTAGAACATGAAGGTCTCCTCGAAGGAGAACCGCACCTTGTCGCCGAGCCTGCGCACGATCGGGTCCCGCCGGGTCAGCTCGGGCCCGCCGCCGAGGTCGTCGTCCCAGTTGGCGCTCCAGCTGACCTTCATGGGTTCGCCGGTGAGCGCCGACCGGGGCTCGGCCACCGGGAAGTCGTCGCCCAGGGGCGCGTTGGTCAAAGTCTCGTAGTCGTAGGTCCAGGGCTCGTAGTAGTCTTGGAGGGAGGGCATGACCGGGTTGGCGAAGATGGTGGCCAGCCGCTTGAGCCGCCCGCCCGCGCGTGGCTTGAGCCTCCCCCTGGCGTCGAGGACCCAGCCCCCCTTCCAGCGCTCCTGGTCCTGGTAGGTGCGCGGGTAGCCCTGACCGGGCCGCGTCTCGACGTTGTTGAACCACACGTACTCGACGCCGCTGCGGTTGGTCCAGGCCTGCTTGCAGGTGACCGAGCACGTGTGGCAGCCGATGCACTTGTCCAGGTTCATCACCATGGCGACCTGCGCCATGACCCTGCCGACCGGCCGCTCCCCTCCGGAGCCGCCGGTCCCGCCCCCGCCGCCGTGGGCCTGTGCCATCAGTAACGCACCTCCGTGGTCCGCTTGCGCACGACGGTGACCTCGTCGCGCTGGTTGCCGGTCGGGCCGAGGTAGTTGAAGGCGTAGGAGAGCTGCGCGTAGCCGCCGATGAGGTGGGTGGGCTTGACCAGCAGGCGCGTGAGCGAGTTGTGGATGCCGCCGCGCCTGCCGGTGGTCTCGGACTTGGGCACGTCGATGGTGCGCTCCTGGACGTGGTACATGTACACGGTTCCGGCGGGCATCCGGTGCGAGACCACCAGCCGCGCCACCACCACGCCGTTGCGGTTGACCGCCTCCACCCAGTCGTTGTCGGCGGCGCCGATCGCCTCGGCGTCGGCGGGGCTCATCCAGATCGTGGGACCGCCCCGGGAGAGGGTCTGGAGCAGCAGGTTGTCCTGGTACTCGGAGTGGATCGACCACTTGGAGTGCGGGGTCAGGTAGCGCACGACCACCTCGCGCTGGCCGGTCGGGCCGAGCCGGGGCTCGCCGAACAGGCGGCTGATGTCGAGCGGCGGCCGGTAGACGGGCAGGGCCTCGCCGAACTCGTGCATCCAGTCGTGGTCGAGGTAGAAGTGCTGGCGGCCGGTGAGGGTGTGCCAGGGCTTGTCGTGCTCGACGTTGATGGTGAACGGCGAGTACCGGCGGTCGGGGGCCTCCTTGCCCGACCACTCCGGGCTGGAGCCCACCGTCGTGGGACCCCGGCTCGCGTCGGAGAAGACCACCCGGCGCTCGGCGGCCTGGTGGATCAGCTCGTCCATGTCGGTGCCGGTGCGCTCGGACAGGAGGCGGAAGCCCTGCGCGGCCAGGCGGCCGTTGCTGGTGCCGGACAGCGCCAGGATCATCTCGCAGGCCTTGACGTCGGTGTCCAGGGACGGGCGGCCGTCGGCTACCCCGCCCCGGACGGCGCCGTTGCGCTGGCGCAGCCACTCCACCTCCTGGTCCGGGGTGAAGGACACGCCCTTGACCGGCAGCCCGCGGGACTCGGCCAGCGGCCCCAGGGCGGCCAGCTTCTGCGCGACCTCGGAGTAGTTGCGGCGCACGGCCACGACGGCGGGCATGGTCCGGCCGGGGACGGGCCGCGCGCCGTCCGCCTTCCAGTCCGGCGGGACGCCGTGCGGCTGGGCCAGCTCGCCGGGGGTGTCGTGCTGGTGGGGTACGGCCACCAGGTCGGTGACCTCGTCCAGGTGGTCGGCGGCCAGCGCGCTGAACGCCTTCGCCAGGGCGTGGAAGGCGTCGAAGTCGGTGCGGGTCTCCCAGGGCGGGTCGATGGCCGGGTTGAACGAGTGCACGTAGGGGTGCATGTCCGTGGTGGACAGGTCGTGCTTCTCGTACCAGGTCGCGGCGGGCAGCACGATGTCGGACAGCAGGGTCGTGCTCGTCATCCGGAAGTCGATGGACAGCAGCAGGTCGAGCTTGCCCTCGGGGAGCTCCTCGCGCCAGGTGACGTCGGCGGGCCGGTCCGCGGGCCCGGCGGGCTCGGCCATCAGGTTGGAGCGGGTGCCGAGCAGGTGCTTGAGGAAGTACTCGTTGCCCTTGGCCGAGGAGCCGAACAGGTTGGACCGCCACACGGTGAGGACCCGGGGCCAGTTGGCGGGGGCGTCGGGGTCCTCGGCGGCGAAGCGCAGGTCACCGCTGTGGAGCTGGTCGGCGACGTACTCCGCGGGGTCCTGCCCGCGCTCGCGCGCCTCGCGTCCCAGGTCGATCGGGTTGCGGTCGAAGGTCGGGTAGGAGGGCATCCACCCCATGCGGGCCGAGGCGGCGACCAGGTCGGCGGTGTGCTGGCCGCGCACCCGTCCCGGGCCGAGCGGCGAGGCGAGGGCGTCGGCGCGGTAGGTGTCGTAGCGCCACTGGTCGGTGTGCAGGTACCAGTAGGAGGTCCCGGCCATGAAGCGCTGCGGCCGGGTCCAGTCCGCGGCGGAGGCGAACGCGGCCCACCCGGAGGAGGTGCGGCACTTCTCCTGGCCGACGTAGTGGGCCCAGCCGCCGCCGTTGACGCCCTGGCAGCCGGTGAGCAGTAGCAGGGACAGGAAGGCGCGGTAGGCGTTCTCACCGTGGAACCACTGGTTGGTGCCCGCGCCGAGGATGATCATGGCCCGGCCGCCGGACTCCTCCGCGGTGGCGGCGAACTCGCGGGCGATGCGGGCGGCCCGGTCGGCGGGGACCCCGGTGAGTTCGGCCTGCCAGGCGGGCGTGCAGGGCTCGGCGGGGTCGTCGTAGCCGGTGGGCCAGGTGCCGGGCAGGTCGTGCCGGTGCACCCCGTAGTGGGCCAGGACCAGGTCGAAGACGGTGGTGACGAGGCGTCCGCCGACCCTGCGGACCGGAACGCCGCGGGTGAGGACCCCGGCCGTGCCGCCGGGAGTGTCGAAGCGGTTCAGGGCGACCTCGGCGGCCTCCCCGCCCTCCGCGTAGAGGGTGAGGGCGGGGACGCGTCCCTCCAGGTCCAGGTTCCACCGCCCGGCCCCGGCCTCGCCCCAGCGGTGGCCGACGGTGCCGTTGGGCGCGACGGGGGCGTCCTCGCCCTCCGGCCAGAACACCGGCTTCCACTCGGCGTTCTCCCCCGTGTCCCCCAGGTCGGCGGCGGTGAGGAACTTGCCGGGGACGAGGCGGCCGTCGCGGCTGTCCAGGGCCACCAGGAACGGCAGGTCGGTGTAGCGGCGCACGTAGTCGTCGAAGCGCGGCGTGGTGCGGTCGACGAACCGCTCCTTGAGGATCACGTGCCCCATGGCCATCGCCAGGGCCCCGTCCGTGCCCGGGTGGGGCGCCAGCCACTCGTCGGCGAACTTGGTGGCGTCGCTGTAGTCCGGGGAGACGACCACCACCTTCTGGCCCCGGTAGCGGGCCTCGGCCATCCAGTGGGCGTCGGGGGTGCGGGTGACGGGGACGTTGGAGCCCCACAGCACCAGGTAGGCGGCGTCCCACCAGTCGCCGGACTCGGGGACGTCGGTCTGGTCGCCGAACACCTGCGGCGAGGCCACGGGCAGGTCGGCGTACCAGTCGTAGAAGGACAGCATGGAGCCGCCGAGCAGGTTCACGAAGCGCGCGCCCACGCCGTGGGAGACCATCGACATCGCGGGGATCGGCGAGAACCCGGCGACGCGGTCCGGTCCGTACCTTCGGATGGTGAGCACGTGCGCGGCGGCGGCGATCTCCAGGGCCTCGTCCCAGGTGATCCGGACCAGCCCGCCCTTGCCCCGGGCCCGCTGGTAGCGGGCGCGCCTGTCGGGGTCGGCGGTGATCTCCTCCCAGGCCGCCACCGGGTCGCCCAGACGGGCGCGCGCCTCGCGGTACATCCGCACGAGGACGCCGCGCGCGTAGGGATAACGGACGCGGGTGGGCGAATAGGTGTACCAGGAGAAGGCGGCGCCGCGCGGACATCCGCGCGGTTCGTATTCGGGGCGGTCCGGGCCGACCGAGGGGTAGTCGGTGGCCTGCGTTTCCCAGGTGATGATTCCGTCCTTGACGTAGACGTCCCAGGAACACGAACCCGTGCAGTTCACGCCGTGCGTGGAACGGACCACGCGGTCGTGGCTCCACCGGTCGCGGTAGAAGGAGTCGCCCTGGCGTCCGCCCTTCCTGACCTGGGCGCGGTCGCCGTCCAGCGGCTCGGATCGGGTGAGGTGGTTGCCCAGTGCAAGAAGGGCGTTCCCCGCGCCGCCTTTTTTGCTTTCCGCCGCCATACGGACAACACCCCGTTTACCGTTCCTTGGCCCCCAGCGGGGACGCCGGGCCATAACCCACTGCATTCCGCCAACAAATATGCCTTCTCCGGCGTGAAAAAGGCGCATCCCACACCGGATCGGGTGACAATCGCCTGGAGCGGTGGAGGAAGGAATGCGCATATGCGTACGGAATCGGGAAGAAGGGTGTCGCACCGCGGCACGGCGGGCGGCAACCTCGCGCTGGCCACGGCGGCGTTCACACTCACCTTCTGGGCGTGGAACCTCATCGGGCCCCTGTCGCGCACCTACACCGAGAACCTGGGGCTGACACCCACGCAGACCTCGATCCTGGTGGCCTTCCCGGTTCTGGTGGGGGCGCTGGGGCGCATCCCCGTGGGCGCGCTGACCGACCGCTACGGCGGGCGGCTGATGTTCACGGTCCTGTGCTTCGCGAGCATCGTGCCGACGTTCCTGGTGGGCGTGTCGGGCGACTCCTACGGGATGCTGCTGCTGTGGGGCTTCGTCCTCGGCGTCGCGGGCACGTCGTTCGCGGTCGGCATCCCGTTCGTGAACGCCTGGTACCCGGCGAACCGGCGCGGGTTCGCGACGGGCGTGTTCGGCGCGGGGATGGGCGGCACCGCCCTGTCGTCCTTCCTCACCCCCTGGCTGGTGGACACGGTGGGACTGTTCACCACCCACCTGCTGCTGTGCGCGGCGCTGGCGGCCATGGGCGTGGTGATGTGGCTGATGTGCCGGGACTCGCCGGAGTGGCGGCCTCGCACGGAGCCCGCGCTGCCGCGCATGGGAGAGGCCGTGCGGCTGCGGGCGACCTGGCAGGCGTCGCTGCTGTACGCGGTCGCCTTCGGCGGTTTCGTGGCCTTCTCGACCTACCTGCCGACGCTGCTGACGCTGGCCTACGACTACGCGCAGACCGCCGCGGGTCTGCGCACCGCCGGGTTCGCGGTGGCGGCCGTGGCCGCCCGGCCGGTCGGCGGCGTCCTGTCGGACCGGATCGGCCCGGTGCGGGTGTGCCTGATCTCGTTCCTCGGCACCTGCGTGTTCGCGGTCGTGCTGGCCCTGCACCCGCCCGCGGAGTTCCCCGCCGGTGCGGCGTTCGTGCTGATCGCGCTGTCGCTGGGACTGGGCACCGGGGCCGTGTTCGCCCTGGTGGCCAAGCTGGTGGAACCGTCGAGGGTGGGCACGGTCACGGGCCTGGTGGGCGCGGCCGGCGGGCTGGGCGGCTACTTCCCGCCGCTGCTCATGGGGGCGGTGTACCAGGCGACCGGGGCCTACACGCTGGGTTTCGTGCTGCTGGCGGCGGTCGCCCTGGCGGTGGCCCTGTACACCTGGCGGGCCTTCGCCCACGTGCGGGGTTGAGGCGGCCGGGAGCGGGGCCGCACGGCCGTCCACAGCCTGTGGACGACCCTGGGCCCGTGGACGGCGCCGGGGCCGGGAACCGTGGGGCAGGCGTCTGGGTCGTGTTCCTCGGACCATTCCGGGCTCGCGACCACCGGGCTGCCTCTCGCTGCGCCGGTTTCGCTTGGAAAGCCAACCAGGCTGACCTACGCGAACCGTCTCGCGAGAGATTGCCCGGACGGCCGCTCGCTGATCCGAAAGCCTCCGCGGAACACTCCCTAGGGCGCGATGTCGCGGGCGCGCACCAGCACCGCGGCCCGGTTGCCCACCTTCACCCGCTCCAGCGCGCGCACGCCCTCGGGCAGGGCGACCCGCCGGGTGCGGGCGGTCACCACCGCGACGGCGTGCTCGGGCAGCACCCGGCCCAGGGAGGCCAGCAGTCCCCGCATCGGCTCCCCGGCGCCGCCGGGGACGTCCCCCTCCCACCGGGTCATCTCGCCGTAGGGCACGTCCGTCACCACCAGGTCGGCCTCCACGCCCTCCTCCAGGGAGAACACGTCGGCCACGGCCGCCTCGTGGGGCAGGTCGCCGCCCTGCGCGGCCAGCCCCGCCGCCAGGTCGCGGGCGGCCTCGGCACGCTCCACGAAGGCCACGCGGCCGAAGTCGCGGGCGGAGCGGCGCAGCTCCTCCTCGCGTTCGGCGAGCCCCTCGGCGGTCAGCAGCCTCAGGTTGCGCGCGGCCAGGGCGACCGCGTCGGCGTCCACGTCGGTGGCGCGGACGCCGGTGAGCAGGTCGCGGTGGAGCAGGCCCAGCACCGTCGCCAGGTACCCGCTGCCGCAGCACGGGTCCCACAGGCGGACGGGCTCCCCTCCGGTGTGCACCATCGCGCGCTGGAACAGCTCACTGGCCAGCCGCACCGGAAAGCCCGGAAAGCCCGGCGCGGACCGCAGCACGTGCCCGCTCGCCAGGGCCGAGTGGTCGGTCCGCTCGACGGCGTACCGGTAACCCAAGGTCCCTCATGCCCTTCTGTGTCCGTGTCGGCCGCAGAACGCCGAAGGCCCGGTGTCTGTTCGACACCGGGCCTCCATCATGCGGTCCTGACGGGATTTGAACCCGCGGCCTCCACCTTGACAGGGTGGCGAGCACTCCTAACTGCTCCACAGGACCTCGCTGCATGAACAACTCTAGCGCGACTTCGGAGTACTTCGTACCGGCGGCCGCCTAGAGTGGCGGGAAACGCCCAGGAGAGTGGAAGGAACCGGCGTGAACGAGTTCTCGGCGCCCCTGCCGTCGGGCCCGGAGAGCACCCGGGTCGACCGCTGGCTGTGGGCCGTACGCCTCACCAAAACGCGCTCCGACGCGGCCCAGGCCTGCCGGGGCGGGCACGTGCGCGTCAACGACCGTCCGGCCAAGCCCGCCACCACGGTCAAGGTCGGTGACGAGGTGCGCGTCCGGCTGCACGGGACCACGCGCACGGTCGATGTGGGCCATGTCATCGAGAAGCGCGTGAGCGCGCCGCTCGCCGCGCGCTGCTACACCGACAGGACGCCGACGCCTCCGCCGCAGGCGACCACTCCCGTCATCCGGCGCGACCGGGGAGCCGGAAGGCCGACCAAGCGCGACCGCCGCATGCTGGACAGGCTGCGCAGCGACTTCCCGCCGGGCCCGCCCGCTCCGTAGCGTGCGGTCGGCGGAAACGGGCGCGGTCGGCGGAAACGGCCGCGCCCGGGGCTCCGGTACCGCCGACCGGTACCGCCCGTCAGTCCAGCGCGGGGAGCGGGTGCTCGGCCAGGAAGTCCAACACCTCGCACGTGGCCTTGGCCGCGTCCTCGTGCAGGTAGCCGTGGCGCATGCCGGGCAGGACCAGCAGCCGGGCGTCGGGGACGCGTTCCGCCAGCAGGGCGGCGTTGCCGACCGGGGTGAGGACGTCGTCCTCACCGTGCACGACCAGGGTCGGCGCCTGGACGGAGGGCAGCAGGTCCCACCCGTCGTAGCCCGAGCTGGCGCCGAAGTGCAGGCGCTGGGCGCGCAGCGGCCCGCGCGGCAGGACGCGGGTGACCGTGTCGGGGTGGGCGGCGGCCCACTCGGGGCCGTAGAAGAGTTCGGCGATCAGGTCGCGCCCCTCGGCCGTACCGGCCCGGCGCAGCGCGAGGGTGGCCGACCTCGGGCGTTCGACCTCGTTGCTCCCGCCCGGCGCCGTGGAGCCCAGCACGAGCGCGCCGACGCGCCCGGGCCGGGCGGCCGCGAAGGTCTGGGCGACCTTCCCGCCCATGGAGAACCCGTAGACGTGCGTACGGGAGATGTCCAGGGCGTCCAGGACGGTGAGGGCGTCGTCCACGAACAGGCCGAAGGTGTAGGGCTCGTCCAGGGGCGCGTCGCTGCCGCCGGTCCCCCGGAAGTCCATCCGCACGACCCGGTGGCGCCGGGCCAGGTCCGCGTGCACCCCGTCCCACATCTCGTGGTCGAGGGACTGCCCGTTGAGGAGCAGGAGCGGGTCGCCCTGCCCGAGGACGTCGTACCAGATCCGGGTTCCGTCAGCTGCGGTCACGTGGCTCACGGGTCCGGACACTACCCGAGGAGCCCCGCCCGCGCCGTGGTCGGCGTCACCCCGCCGCCCGGAGCGGCCCGGAAACACGAAAGCCCCCTACTCCGGAACTCCCAGGACACGGCGCTTCGTGGGAGGGCAGGAGCATCCAGCGGGCAGCCGCCGGAGGCGCCCACCGGCCAAGGCAAAGGCCCCGCCGCCTGCTTCCGCAGGTGGCGGGGCCTTTTTGCATGTCTGCTGGTTGTGGCTAGGGGCGGGGTCGAACCGCCGACCTTCCGCTTTTCAGGCGGACGCTCGTACCAACTGAGCTACCTAGCCGCACTCGCCGATCTCTCGGCGACGGCGGTCCTGACGGGATTTGAACCCGCGGCCTCCACCTTGACAGGGTGGCGAGCACTCCTAACTGCTCCACAGGACCTTGTTCAGTTGTCGCACCGGGCCTCGGCCCCGTGCTCTCGCTGCGGTTCTCATTCTGCCAGATGTCCGGTAGTGCTCGAACCGCCTCGTACCCCCAACGGGATTCGAACCCGCGCTACCGCCTTGAAAGGGCGGCGTCCTAGGCCGCTAGACGATGGGGGCCCGTGTGACACGTCAAGCATAGGGGAGATTCGCAACCAACACCAAAGTGATAAGCGCGGCCAGTCGCCGCCTCCTCCACCGGCGGTGACGCGCGGGTCAGGGAGTCCGCTGCCCGTCGCCTGCCTCCTCCTCGGGTTCCTCCTCCGGCTCCTCGGAGGGCTCGCCCACCGGGCGCTGCGGGTCCGTCTCGATGTGCCGCTCGACCTGTGCCGAGGTCAGCCCGATGCCGCCCAGGTCGATGTCGTCGCGGGCCTGGAGGCGCCCGGTCTCGGCGTCGAAGTACAGCACCGAGGCCTGGTAGGGGGTCGGGCGGCCGGGCCCGTGGTCCAGCCCGCGCAGACCGGCCCCTCCGGTGGACCCCTGCACGAGGAACCTGGTGCCCAGGTCGGTCAGTTCGGTGGACCTGAGGTGGTCGTCGCCCGTCAGCACCAGCGGTACCACCCCGTCGAAGGCCTCCGCCTGCGTGCGCGTGTGCATGACGACCACGTCCACGTCCTCACGGGAGTCCACCACCTTCTCGGCCTCCTCCTCGCCGCGGGCGGCCACCTCGGAGGCGTCGGGGTTGAGCCGGGTCGCGTCCGGGTCGAAGCGGGGGTCCCCCGACCCGTAGAAGGTCAGGCCGCCCACCTCCTGGACCTCACCGTCCAGCACGACGGCGTTCTCCTGCGCCGCGACCGCGCGCTGCGTCCCCGTGGAGTCGTGTCGGCCGCGCACCCACACGTACGGCACGTCCAGCCCGCCGATCTCGTCGGCGAACGCGTCCTCGGCCGCGCTCCCCCGGTCGGTGAGGTCACCCGAGTCCACGACCATGTCCGCCCCGTACTGCTCCCGGAGCGTGCGGATGATGCTCCACGAGGCCGGGTTCAGCTGGATGTCGGACACGTGCAGCACGGTGATGACCGATTCGTCCTTCTCGTACACGGGAAGGGTGGAGGTCGCCTCGTAGATCATCGCGACGTTGCCGACCAGCCCCGCCAGCTGCTCCTGGTACTGGCTGAACCGGCCCACCACCTCCTCCGCGCTGCCCACCACCTGCGGGGCGCCCGCGATCAGCCCGGTGTAGCGCGGCTCGGCGATGGCGCTGGGGTTGAAGGTGTTGGCGGCCACGGCCCCGGAGGCCACGAGCACGCCCAGCGACACCAGGGCGCTGGCCAGGGCCCGCCACACGTCGCGGAAGAGCAGCAGCCCCACCAGGGCCGCTCCCAGGGCGGCGGCGACCACCGAGCGCACCAGCAGGCCGATCACACCGGCGCGCAGGTCGGCCCCGATCCCCGCGGCCATGCGGTTGATCGCCTCGGGGTCGGCGAACACCTCCTCGGCCGCGGACAGCCGGATGTTGGAGATCCTCGCCTCCAGCTTGATCGGGGCGCTGTGGGTGTCGAAGGCCAACTGCCCCAGCGGGGCCACGTCGACGACCGTCTCACCCCGCCACTGGGGGCTCAGGCTCATCGTGACGTCCGCGGGGCCGATGGGGGTGACCACCTGGCCGCCCAGGGCCAGGCCCAGCCAGCCGCCGACCAGGCCCGCGACGACGACGCACCCCCACCGCCACGCGCGGCCGGAGCGCAGCCGGTCGAAGGTGCCGCGGAGCCGTCGGAGGGCTCCGCGAAGGTCGTATCCGCGGATCGCTTCCCAAGACAACACACCCCCATCATGCCCCTCCGGGGAAGGCGTTCCCGTGTTTCCTCCCCTTCGAGAGCGTTATGTCTCTTCCGGCGCGTCGCGGGGAGGCAGCACAATGGCAGGTGTGGTGGAACTGACGCGCAGGGACTTCGAGGAACTGGTCGCCGACGCCCTCGACCAGATACCGCCCGAACTGGCACAGCTCATGGACAACGTGGTGATCACCGTCGAGGACGAGTCGCCGGAGGGGCTGCTCGGCCTGTACGAGGGCATCCCGCTGACCGAGCGGGGCGACTCCTACTTCGGCGTGCTCCCGGACCAGATCTTCATCTACCGGCGCAACATCTGCGCCTTCTGCGAGACCCCCGAGCAGGTGGTGGAGGAGGTGCTCGTGACAGTGGTCCATGAGATCGCCCACCACTTCGGGATCGACGACTCCCGTCTGACCGAGCTCGGCTGGGGCTGAGCCCGGGACTCCCCCGGCCCCTCGACCCCGGGCCGCGGTCTCCTTCGAATCACGCTTTTCGTCACTCTTCGCACATGTGAATCCACATCATGCTCATCGACAACATTCCGGCACAGCGGCACGACTCCGCGCGCACGCGCCGCGAGCAGTGGAAACAATCCGTCCAAGGCGACCTGACAACACGGACGAATCCACCCGGCATTCCTTACCCACAGCAACGAATCAGACACGAATTTCCCCAAACGGCTTGCGACGAAGCTCACCATCCGGAACTGTTGGTTATTGGGACACGACACAGCGTGATTACAACCCTGTAACAGTAAGGGAGTGCCGGGTGGCCAATCCGCGCCTCGACAACACACCTGACAACGGGGACCACGAGTCTTCGAGCGCCCCCGACAACGACGACTGGCGGAGCAGCTACCGCGACGTCATGGCGATCGCCGAGTTCCGGTCCGTCTGGCTCGCCCACGCGCTCTCGGTGATCGGCACGAACCTGCTGAACATCGCCACCAGCGTGCTCGTCTTCCAGATCACCGGCTCCGCGCTGGCCGCGGGCGTCACCCTGGCCCTGACCTTCCTGCCCCCGGTCATCAGCCCGCTCATCTCCGGACTCGCCGACCTCCTGCCGCGCCGCCGCGTCATGATCGCCTGCGACCTCGCGCGCGCGGCCGTGATCGTGCTCATCGGCATCCCCGGCATGCCGATCTGGGCCGTCTGGATACTGCTCTTCTGCTCGGTGGTGCCGTCGGTCCCCTTCGCCGCGGCCCGCGCCGCGATGATGGCCGAGATCGTCCAGGGCGAACGCTACGTCGCCAGCACGGCCATCATCCAGCTCACCTCACAGCTGGGCATGCTCGCCGGACTGGTCGCCGGCGGCCTGATCGTCGCCGCCATCGGCCCCAACATCGCCGTGATGTCGACCGGCGTCCTCTTCGTGCTGTCCGCACTCGTCGTGCTGCTGGGTGTGGCCGCGCGTCCGGCTCCCCGCGGGGAGCGGTCGGACCGCCCGGGGTTCGTCGCGATGACCCGCGACGGGGCCAAGCTGGTCTTCGCCGACCGCAGGCTGCGCACCCTGGCCCTGCTCGCCTGGCTCGCCGGCCTGTACGGCATCCCCTACGGGCTCGCCAACCCGATGGCCGAGGAGATCGGCGCCGGAGCGGCGGCGGCCGGGTTCATCATGGCGGGCTCGGCGATCGGCGGGTTCGTCGGCGGGTTCGTCCTGACCCGGTTCGTCCCGCCGCCCGTCCGCATGCGCCTGCTCGGCCCACTGGCCGTACTGGCCTCGGCGCCGCTGCTGCTGTGGCTGACCGAACCGCCGCTGTGGCTGATGGTGTCCGCCCTCGCGCTCTGCGGCGTCGCGGGCTCCTACCAGTTCGTGGCCAACGCGGCGTTCGTGCTGTGCGTGCCCAAGGAGGGCCGCGGTCTGGCCTTCGGGCTGGTCGCGGCCGGGCTCCAGGCCGCGCAGGGCGTGGGCATCCTGGTCGCCGGGTTCTTCGCCGAGCAGTTCGGCACCGGTGTCGTCATCGCCGCGGCCGGTGCCCTCGGCGTGGTCTGCGCGCTGCTCCTGGCCCTGCCGTGGTCGCGGATGGCCGGTGAGACCATCGACCGGATGAACGCGACCGGGGAAGGCGCCTAGGACTCCCGGCGCACCGTGTCCCTAGCGCTCCTCGCCGCGCTCCGCGGGGGCTTCGCGGGTCTGCTCGACCTCGCGCTCCTCCCGCGGGGTGCGCAGCTCGCGTCGTTTCCAGCCGGGTTGTGCTCTGAGGGTCCACATCAGCTCTGGCTCGGCTTTCCCTGGAAGTTGCGGATGATCTGCTCCAGCAAGGAGCGCTTCTCGTTCTCGGCCGGCATGATCAGCCAGGCCAGGATGTAGACGAAGACGCCGCTGAACCCGAGGAGCGTCAGGACCACGAAGATCAGGCGGACCAGCGTGGAGTCGACGTTGAGGAACTCGGCGATCCCCCCGCAGACGCCGGCGAGGTAGCGGTCGCTCCCACTGCGTCGGAAGCGCTTGCTCTGGAAGTTCTGGTTCATGTCTCCACCCTGCCCGCTCCTGACGACGATTCCCATCCGGGACAGCCCTGGGCGGCCCCTGACATCCCCCCGAGCCCCCGGAGGGGCCGGGCACGGGGTGCCGACGCGCCCCGCAGGGGTTGGACGCGGGCCGGAGCGCACGGCGTTCCGTCAGTGCCCTGAGGCGTGGAGCACACCGGCACGCGCGGACTGTGCCGCCGGAGGCGACGGGCCCGGCGGCCGGGTCGGGGTCCGGCCCCGGGATTCGGTCGCGGGGTCCGGTCGCGGGGTCCGGACACGGGACCCGGCGACACAGGGCCCGCGCGAGGGTTCGGACGGAGGCCTCGGTCAGTCGGCGGTCCCGGGCCTCCCGTAGACCTCGCCCAGGAAGCGGAAGTCGGTGCGCAGGCTGGCGCGGACGTCCGACGCCTCCTCGTTCTCCGAGAAGCGCAGACGCCTCATGGTGTGGCGCATCACCGCCATGGCCGCCGCCGCGACCACGACCGAGCGGTCGTCCTCGGCGGGGACGCCGGTCCGCTCGGCGATGGTGGCGGCGAGTTCCATCTCCACGGTGTGGAAGCGGGCGAGCATCCTGGGGACGAGCTGGGGCTCGCGGTCCATGAGCTGTTTGCGCAGGCGCATGTCGTCGCGCTGGGTGTCGAGGTCGTCGGTGCTGACCAGGAACGCGATCAGCATGGTGATGAGGTCCTCGACGAAGTCACCGGTGGGGCCGCCCTCCGCGAACTGCCTGCGCATGTCCTCGTCGGGGCACCGCGGGACCTCGCCCAGGAGGGCGTCCTCCTTGGTGGCGAAGTAGTTGAAGAACGTCCGGGTGGAGACGTCGGCCTTGGCCGCGATCTCCTCGACGGTCACGTTCTCCAGGCCGCGCTCCAGCGTGAGGCGGACGGCCGCGTCCTGGAGGGCACGGCGCGTGGCCTGCTTCTTGCGTTCGCGAAGCCCCAATGGTCCTCTCCCGTACAAGGTCGATCCTTGCAGTCCATGCAAAGTTTCCCACAAGTATCCCCCGGAACGGCGACCACGCGCGCCGGAGGGCACGGCCCCGCCCGTGCCCTGGGTTCTGTTTTTTGAGCCGGCCTCGGCTTGTGGGGGGTTGGTTCGGGCGCCCACGGGGTTCTGGAGGGGCCGGAGGCGGGTTCCCATGGGGGAACTGCGCCGTAGGCGTCGGTTGAGGGTGGTGGTGGGCGACGGGTGGGACGAAGCGGAGCGGAGGCCCAAAAAAACACTGCCTAGCGTCCGACGAAGCGCTCCGGCCGGACGCAGACGATGACACGCTCCTCGTCGGGGTTGTCCCACGGGTAGGGGGTCCCGAGGTACTTCTGCGCCATCTGGTTGATGAAGGCCTTGTCCCGGTCCTCGTCCACCCGGTCGACCACGCCGCGGACCTCCACGTACATGTAGGGGTCGTCGGGGTCGGTGGCCGAGACCGAGATCCGGCCGTCGCGCCTGAGGTTCTGGAGCTTCTGCCGCGTCGTGGTCTGGCTGAACCTGAGGAACTCCCCGTCCCAGTCGATCCACACGGGACTGGACTGGGGGGAGCCGTCCGGGCCGAGTGTGGCCACGTGTCCGAAGGCCGGTTTGCGCAGGACCGCCTGCTGCTTCTCCGAGAACGCCATGTCACTCCTTGTCGTCGGTTGACGCCGATGGCCTTGAGTACACCAACACGTCCCGCGGCGGACGCGGCGACGCGCCCGAGACGGACGGACCGTATCGGAGAACGGCCGGGAAGCCGAGGACCGACCTGTGCCCCGACGGCCCGAGACCCCTGGGGAGCCCCCCGGCCCCGGCCGCTCCCGCGCTTCCCCGCGAGGATCGCGGGCTGCCGCGGTCATGTGCCTCCCCCGTGGAATCCTGTCATTGCAGTAATTACTGCAATGACTGTAATCTCGTCGCATGAGCGAATCCCCGAGCGAACCCCCCGAGGAAGAACTGGCCTTCGTCGACGAGATCGCCGTGTTCTTCGAGCGCGAGGGCCTCCCCCTGATCGCCGGGAGGGTCGTCGGCTGGCTGCTGATCTGCGATCCACCGGAACAGAGCGCGGCCCAGCTCGCGCGGACCCTCCAGGTCAGCCGCAGCTCCATCAGCAGCGCCACGCGCCTGCTCACTCCCAGCGGCCTGGTCGAGGGGGTGCGCAAGCGCGGACAGCGCCAGGAGTACTTCCGGGTCGCCTCGGACGGCTGGAGCCGGATGCTGGAGCGCCGGTACGCCCGGACGGCCGCTTTCCGCGAGGTCACCGAGCGCGGGCTCGGCATGCTCCGGGATGCCCCGGAGGAGCGCCGCGAACGCCTGGCCAGCGTCCACGAGCTCTACGGGTTCCTGGAGACCGAACTGCCCTCGCTCTTCTCGCGGTGGCGGAGCGAACGCGACGGGAGCGGTCGGCGCCCATGAGCTCTCCGCCGTCGGACCCCTTCCCCCGCGTCCGCGTCGAGCGGCCCGAGGGCACCCTCAGCGTCATCACGGCGGGGCGGGGCACGAGCACGGTCCTGCTGCTGAGCGGGGCGGGCCTGGACAACGCCCTGCTGAGCTGGCGCCACATGATCCCGGCCCTGGCCGCCGGCCACAGGGTCCTCGCCCTGGACTGGCCCAAGCAGGGGCACAGCAGGCCCTGGAACGGCACGGCCGACCACACCCGGATGCTGGAGTGCGTCACCGCCGTCCTGGACCGCTTCGAGGTCGAACGGGCCTCACTGGTGGGCCTGTCGCAGGGCGGGGCGATCGCCCTGGCCTACGCCATCGACCACCCCGACCGGATGGACCGGCTCGTCGCCCTGGCTCCGGCCGGGATCATCTCGTTCCCTCCCCTGGTGCACCAGCTGCTGTGGCTGACGGCCAGGAGCCGCCTGCTCAACCACACGCTGCCCACGTGGCTGTTCCGCAGCCGCGAGGGGGTGGCCCGGTTCGCGCGCACCAGCCTGTTCGCGGGCCCGGTCGACGACTTCGACGACATCGTGGAGGAGATCATGCCCGAGGTACGGGCCAACGGCGCGGGCTCCTCCGACTGGCAGAACGCATCCATCGGCCCGTGGCGGATGAACGTGGACCTGCGACCCCGCCTGGGCGAGATCCGTTGCCCGACCCTGTTCGTCCAGGGGGGAGAGGACGTCGGCGTGCGCCCCCGGCACACCGTGGCCGCCGCTCAGCGGGTTCCCCGGTCCCGCCTGGAGGTGCTGGAGGGCCACGGCCACTGGGTCAACCGGCAGTCCCCCGAGCGGGTCAACGCGCTGGTGCGCGACTTCCTCACCGGGGCGGGGGCCTGACCGGACCGGCTGCGTCAAGGCGCGTTCCGCGCGGGACGCCCGCTGGCCCGCGTGCTCCCGGCCCCGGAGCGGCGGCGCGGACGCCCGGAGCGCCCGCGCCGCCACCGGGCCCCGCCGGGGCCTCAGGGGTCCCGGCGGAACGCCGTGTCCGGCTACGGGACCTCCGGGGCCTCGACGGACGACGCGGTGGCGGGGGCGGGCCCGGCCGGGCCCGCCCCCGGGGACGTCAACCGCGGAGGGCGGCCGCGACGATGTCCTTCACCTGGCCGACGATCGCCGCGCGGTCGCGCTCGAACTCGGGGTCGCTGACGCCGTCGCCGGGACCGAAGTCCAGGATTGGGGTGTGCACGTGACCGGCGGGGATGTCCAGACCGGTCGCGTCGCGCAGCAGGGTGTTGCGGTAGGCGATCTCGTTGGAGAGGTAGTCGCCCCCGCCTCCGGCCCGCGCCTCGGAGCCCGTGGTGGGCCCGTCCTCGCTCACCACCGGCTCGGTCCCGCCCTCGGGGATCTCGGTCACCGTGGTGTTGTCGACCACGGGGAACGGCGCGCCGGTGGTCTCCTCGACGATCGCGGGGTGGTCCAGGGAGGAGTCCGACCACTGCGGCTGCGGTGTGACGGTGGGGACGCCGTCCGGGACGGGCGCCATCTCCGCCGTGCCGACCGACTCGTTGTCCGCGGCGCCGCCGCGCCAGGCGCCGTTGTGGGCCTCCAGGTCGAACTGGCCCGGTCGGCCCTGGCTGACGGTGATGACCGCGTCAGCCGGGCGGTCGCCGGTGTAGTGCGGCAGGAGGGCCTCCTCGACCATGCCGTCGGTGAAGTCGCGCCAGCGCACCGGGAAGAGCATGGTCTCGACGACCGCGACGCCGGCGTCGGTCTCGATCACCGCCCCGTCCAGGGCGAAGGCGGCCGCGCCGGAGGGGTTGGCCTGGCGGATGTCGTTGTCGAGGCGGAACGGGTCGAACCCGGTCACGACGACGTGGAGGGCCTCGGGTTCCCCGGGGACCTCGGCGAAACCGGTGTCGTCGTGGCCGCGGGAGCGGCGGTCCATGTCGGCCACGAGCCCGGCGCGGTCGGCGTCGCTCAGCTCGAAGTCCGGCTGCCAGCGGTTGAGGGCCGAGGTCATGGCGAGCCGGGCCCAGTAGACCGGCCGGTCGTCCCCGGCGCTCAGGCTCCCCCCGACCTTCCCGTTCCCCTGGACCCGGTCCACCGCCTCGCGCCAGAGCGCGTCGCCGTGGCGTTCGACGACCGCGCTCGCCTCGTCCGTTCCGGACGCCGCGCACAGCTCCCGCGTGAAGCGGTCCACGTTCATGACGAACCCGGATCTGCGCAGGATCTCCTGCGGAACCTCCTCGGTGACCCGCGCCTCCTCGACGGTGGCGCCGTCCCGGCCGAGGCAGCCGGTCGCCTGCTCGGCCTGGGCCGGGGCGCCCAGGGCGAGGACGGGGGCGGCGATGAGCGCCGACGCCGCGATGCGGGGGATGGCCTGGTGGATGCGCACGCTAACTTCACTCCGTTGTTCGATGTGTTCGACAAAGAGGGGGGGAAGTAGGAGGTTCCCCGTTTGCCAGAAGTCACACCTTTCCCATGAGCCACGCCATCCCCGTGCCTCGAACAGGAGCGGTCGGTCTCGCCCGCTGCGTTCGTGTCCGGGTCGGGGCACGTGCGGGGCGCCGGCCCGGGCGACCGGGACAGCCCCGTGTCCACGCCTCCGGTCGGCGGGGCGGGCCCGGCGGGGAGCGTGTCGGCGGTCCGATGCCCACCGCGCCCGCGAAGGAGCCGGGCTACTCCAGGAGCAGGTCCGTCGCCTTCTTCCGACGTGAGTAGGACAGCGCGGTGGCCATCTCGTCCATGGCCAGCCGGACCCGCTCCAGCACCGCCGGATCGCGGAACTCGCCACGGGAGTCCACCCGTGCGGGAGCCCCGGAGACCGTGACCGAGTCGACCAGGACGCTCCCCATCAGGGTCAGCGTGGGAATCAGCGCGAGGTGGCCGCGCATACCGCCCGCCTGCCCCGGTGACGCGCTCATGAGGAGGGTCGGCTTGCCGGTGAGCCCTCCGGAGCCGATCAGCCAGTCCATGGCGTTCTTGGTGGCTCCGGAGGGGCCGTGCGCGTATTCGGGGGTGGCGATGATCACGCCTTCGGCCCGGTCGGCGCAGGCCCGGAACCTCGTGACGACCTCCGGCAGGTCCTCGTCGTTGTCGAGGTCGGGGTTGAACAGGGGGAGGCGTCCGGCCAGGTCACCGCCGACCACGGAGACGCCGGGGTTGCTGCGGCCCGCCAGGCGCAGCAGTGCGGCGTTGTGGGAGTTCCTGCGCAGACTGCCGCAGATACCCAGTACCGCCCACATGGCCGCTCCCCCGTTCCGAAGTCGTCAGCACAGTACCTCCCGAGGCTCCGGCGTGTTCGTGGAAGCCGCCGGAAACGGCGGATCGGGGCCCCGGCCCTACCCCGCCCGGGCCCGACTGTCCCGGTTCGTGGCACGGGACGGGACGGAACCGCTGTCAGCCGAGGCCGTCGGGGACGATGCCGAGTTTTTCCGCGATGCGGGCGAGGGCCTTCAGGTCGGTCGTGCTGAGCGGGTCGAGGACGGTGCGGCGCACGGAGCGCAGATGCGTGGGAGCCGCCGAGCGCACGAGGTCGAAACCGACGTCGGTGAGTTCGGCGAGGGTGTAGCGGCCGTCGTCCGGGTCGGGCGTCCGCACGGCCCAGCCGCGCTGTTCACAGCGTTTGACGACGTTGGACAGCCGGGAGAGCGAACCGCTGGCGAGGAAGGCCAGCTCCCCCATCCGCAGCCTGCGCCCCGGGGCCTCGGAGAGGTGGCTGAGCACGAGGTACTCGAACAGGCTGAGGCCGTTCTCCTGCCGCAGCGGTGACTCCAGCTTGCCAGGCAGCAGCAGGACGAGGGAGACCAGGCCCGTCCACGCCGCCTTCTCCTGCTCGTCGAGCCATCGCGGCTCCTCGTCGTCCCCGTGCCCTTCCGTGCCGCTCATGGGCCCTTCCGTGCCGCTCATGGAGCATCCCGCCCTTCCGGCGAATCCCGCCATCACTTGACGCTTGAAGTCATTGCTTGCTACTTTCACTTTACGCTTGAAGTCATCAAGGGGGTAATCCACCCCTCCGAAACGGAAGAGGGAGCATCATGAGCACCGTCACCTTCGGCATCGCTCCGGGCTACGGCGAGAAGCTGCACGCGGCCCTCGGCTACAGCGGGGCCGTCCGCGTCGGCGACCGGGTCGAGATCTCCGGTCAGGCCGGAGTGGACGACGACCTGGCCGTCCCCGACTCACTGGAGGAGGAGATCGTCCGGGCCTTCGACAACGTGGAGCGCACCCTCGCCACGGTCGGCGCGACCTGGAAGGACGTCATCCACGTCAACTCGTACCACAAGGTCGCGCCGGGAGACGACGTCATCGGCGACGACCACAACAGGGTCATGGCCGAGCAGTTCCGCAGCCGCCTCGGCGGCCGTGCGCCGATCTGGACCGAGACCGGCGTCACCGTCCTGGGCCTCGCCGCGATGCGCGTGGAGATCCGCGTCACCGCCATCGTCGGCTCCGGGAACTGAACCGCCGCCGCGCACAGCGGCCATGCCCTCGGGAGGACGGGGGTCGTCGGTCAGGACCCCGGCCCCGGCGACAGCCCTTTTCAGTCGGCGGTGTTCGCCGCGCCGTATCTGGCCTCCATCATCAGTACGGCCTCATCCACGACGCGTGCCGTCGACGCGTCGTCGGGGGACCAGTCGACGAGCAGCATCCGGGGCCAGAGGACGTAGTTGGAGATCATGCCGAGGAACTGGGTCGCCGCCAGTTCCGTGTCGTCCAGCCTGGCCGTTCCCAGGGCGTTCTCGGCGTCGAGATAGCGGCGCACCGAGTCGAAGTAGGGCATCTTGCCGCGTTGGAAGTGGGCCTCGCCCAACTCGGGGAAGCGCGGCAGTTCGGCGATGACGATGCGGAAGAGGGCCGCCATTCCGGGCCGGGTGAGGAGGGTGACGTACCGGCGGCCGAGCGCCGTCAGGCCCGCCCGCAGGTCGCCCGTCGGCGGGCGGAGGTCGCCGTCGTCCCCAACCGCCCAGGACTCCGCCACCATCGCGTCGAACAGCGCCGCCTTGGTCGGGAACTGCTTGAACAGAGTCGCCTTCGACACCCCGGCCGCCTCGGCGACCTTGGCCAGCGAGGTGCCGGCGTACCCGGCGTCGAGGAACAGGCGGGTGGCGGCCTTGATGATGGCCGCCCGCTTCTGCTCGGCGACGCGCCGGTGGTAGGGCGAGGTCTCCGTCGTCATGGGCACCACTCTACGCGAGGCGAGTCACTTGACTCACTACCTACCATGCGCGTAGCTTTGGCGAGGCGAGTCACTCGACTCACCATCATTGCGCAGGAAGGACCGCGTCATGGGACGCTTCGACAAGCAGACCGTTCTCGTCACCGGTGGTACCGGCGGGCAGGGGGCCAGCCACGTTCGCGCCTACCACCGGGAGGGGGCGAACGTCGTCATCGCCGCGCTCTCCGAAGGGCCTGGCAAGGAGCTCGCCGCCGAACTCGGCGAGCGGGCACTGTTCGTCCGCCTGGACGTCACCGACGAGGACGCCTGGTCGGCTGCGGTCACCGAGACCGAACGCCGGTTCGGTCCGATCGCGGTTCTGGTCAACAACGCCGGCGTCCAGAACCCCGCGGCGCCGATCGAGGCAACCGAACGGCGGGTCTGGGACCGCGTACTCGACGTCAACCTCACCGGCACGTTCCTCGGCATCAAGACCGTGGCCCCGTCACTGCGCCGCAACGGCGGCGGAGTGATCGTCAACATCGCCTCCACGATGGCCCACGCCGGGACCTCGCTCTACGCGCCGTACGTCGCCAGCAAGTGGGCGTTGCGCGGGCTCACCAGGACCGCCGCGCTGGAGCTGGGTCGTGACGGCATCCGGGTCAACTCCATCCACCCCGGCGTCATCTCCACCCCGTTGATCAACGAACCGATCGCCGGGCAGCCGCCCATCGCCGACTTCTACTCGCCCGAGCCGTACGCCGTCCCCCGAACGGGGACCCCGGCCGACATCACCGCTCTCCTCCTCCACCTCACCTCGGCCGACGCCTCGTTCGTCACGGGCTCGGAGTTCGTCGCGGACGGCGGGCTCCTGCTCGGCCCCGCCCTGCAACCCGATACGACGGCAGCCTGACCGGGTCGCCAGCCGCCCTGCACGTCCCCGCCGCCTCACCGTCACCACTCGGCTGTCCGACACCCGCGGAGTTCCGGAAGAGACAGCCGAGCACCGGGGCCCGAGAACCCGGGAACACGGCTCCGCAAGACCCTGTACATGCCAGAGCCTCCATCACACTCGGTACGAGACACATCGCGCGAGCGGCGGGCTTGCCGCCGATCAGCCTGCACGGGCTGCGCCACGGGCCGCGTCGATGAGCCTGGCCGTTGGGGCGGACGTCAAGGTGGTCTCGGCTGAGTTCGGCCACGCCACCACGAACTTCACCCAGGACACCCACCCGACTGTGTTCCCCGACGTAGCCAAGGCCGCCACAGAGGCCACCGCAGCCATGCTCAAACCCGCCACCAGCAGGGCATAGCCATCAGCACACCACCGGCCCCCGCTCGGACCAGCGGCACCATCGCCCGAGCGGGGGCCTCGCTGTGCGCCGAATCGAAGAGGTGCCGTCGAAGCGAGGTGTTGTTGGTGTGCTCGGTGGTGGCTCCACTGCCGCTACTACGCCTCCCCAGGCAGGGTGCGGGTACGTGCAAGCGGTGGGCAGCCTCGGGTCCTGGTGGGGTGTACCAGCCACCGAGAGCCCGTATGGCTACGGTAGAGTTGGCTCCGGCGACGGCCAGGACCATGCTCCGAGCCGTGTCGCGGGCCTCTAGCTCAATTGGCAGAGCAACGGACTTTTAATCCGTGGGTTCAGGGTTCGAGCCCCTGGGGGCCTACCCTCACTACCTTCGGACAACCGAAGACCCATTTAAGCCGTGTTCCACTCTGAGGCATAGCTGATCGGCATGGTTTCTGCCAACCGCAGAACCATCGCAACAACGTCCCCCTAGGAGACCCACTCAACACCGGGGTGTTCTTTCCACGTCTCAACGCTCTACGGTTACGCGTTCTCCCCTCCACCCCAACGCTGTGGACGTACCAGAACCGTCTCATGCGTGGTTGGACATTCCTGGCAGCTCATCGGTCGATCATCACTATCGAACTCCTTCCATCCTTGGCTTTCACCGGATGGGCTGCGGTCCGCCCACTGGAAACTTTGGCTGCGATCAGAGATCTCATGAGTGCCCCTTCGATGAACACGACTACTGAGGCCGTCTCCGCCGAACCGGCGATCGTGGCATCGACCTCTGCCCTGGGGTTCGCCCTGGTAGTCTCAGCGCTGGTTTTCTTTCACCGAAGGATCGTTCGAGAGGGCGCTTCGGAGCCCTGAGCAGTGATAACAAGAGGAGGGCATTAATACATGATTTACGTTGAAAGGCTCAGTAAATATTTCGGCAGGCGGACCCTGTGGTCAGATTTGGACCTCACGATCCCTTCTGGGCAGATGACAGCTTTCGTGGGACCCAGCGGCGCAGGAAAATCTACACTCCTTAACTGCATAGGACTGCTCGAGACAGTCGACACAGGCCGCATCGTATTCAAAGAAAAAGACCTTACTAGACTGAGCGCCTCCGGAAGGCGTCGGTTCCGGCGCGACACCCTCGGATATCTTTTCCAGAATTATGCTCTGGTCGAGAATGCAACGGTGGCAGCAAATCTCGACATAGCCAAAAATGCAGGATCTCGGTTGGCCCTGCGCCGACGCATCGACTACCGAGAAGTATTGGAGCACGTAGGCCTGGCCGGGCGCTCCAAAGAGAAAGTTCACCACCTCAGCGGAGGTGAACAGCAGCGAGTGGCACTAGCTCGTCTCATGGTCAAGCGACCGGCCATCGTGCTTGCTGACGAGCCGACCGGAGCTTTGGATGAAGCCAACACCCGTATGGTGATCAACGTGCTTCGAGAAATGAGCGACCAAGGGTGCGCGGTAGTGGTTGCCACACACGATGACTGGGTCAGAGACAGCTGTGACGAAACTTTCTCGGTGGATACTCGGGAAATGAGCTCCGCGCCCGCCTTTGACTAATAAGCCCAATCGGTCCGCAGCATTCGGTGTTCAATGAAGAAACCTCCGGAGGTTTGCAGAGGAGGACGTCTCGTTCGCTCCCACTGTCATTATTTCCGATCCAGCGTTATGTTTCCGCTGGGTCGGGGATACCTGGCACCGCAGTCAACGGATCATGGCGCCAATCAGCCCTGAGGGTAACCAGCACAGATTCAGAAGCGATCTTGCAGGCGAGCATCAGGCACCTTCCGGTTGGGCTACGATGATCCCCTCGACCCGGGCGGCCATGAGAACAATTGTCCACCCGTTCCCACCGAGAATCCGATCATTATCGGATGAACTCATCGGCCTGACTCATCCCGCTCACACCATCACCCTCCTCCCCCTAGAAGAAACCCATGCCGATCCGCGGTATCGCTTTCGCACACACGGCCTTTCTCCTGCTCTCCGCACTCCTGTCGTTCCTGGTCGCCAGAGAGCTTTTGGAAGCCACGCCGGACCCCGAGGCGACGCTCGTGCAGGTGCAGGGCGGCAACACGGCCGCCGAGCAGAACGGTGTCTCGGAGGCGATCGTGTCCTTCGCCGAGGAACACAGGGTGAATATCGCCCTGGAAACCGCCGATGTGCGCGATCCAGGAGGTCTACGCCATCTCCACATAGCCGTGGGGAACCCCGAACAGCCCGGCGCTTCCTGGCTCGACGAAGGCTATCCCGGCCTCTCCTTGGACCATCGGACCGAGGTCCACCCGTGGAACGAGGCAGCTGAACTGGATCCGCGCGGCACCTACCACCTCTTCGGCGAGGAAGGCAGCGCGACGGCCTTCCTCGACGCCATGTCCGTGTACGGGCTGGACGGTTACGTCGCTCCGGAGTACCAGACGGTCGAGTGGTTCGAGATCGTCCGGGACGCCGCCCTGTTCGACGCCTTCACCGTCGCCCTCCTGTGCGGAGTGATCGGTATCGCCACCAGCGTGCTGCTCAACGCCCGCTCCTACGCCGTCCTGCGCTTGCACGGCATGTCGCCGTCCCGAATCCTTCTGCGTGACCTGAGGCAGCTGGCACCGTACTGGTCGGCTGTCGCTGTGATCACCGCGATGCTCATGACGGCGCTCCTCTACGTCCACGGAGCGCTGCCGCGTTGGGGGCTGCTCCTGGAAGTGGCCCTGTTCTACCTCTCGGCGTTCAGCGCCGCAGGGGTCGTCGCACACGTCGCCGCGCTGGCTCTGGTGCACGCCACCGACGTCCTTCCTGCCCTCAAGGGCCGGCTGGCCGTGCGGCTGGCCACTGTCTCCACCTACGCCGTCCGCGTTCCAGCCCTGGTCCTCGTCCTCGGTCTGATGGCGAGCCTGGCCCTTAGCCTTCAGGTTCTCCAAGGCCAGCGCCAAGCCCACGAAGCCTTCACCGAGGCCGGTGACATCTCCCGGTTCCACTTCTCCCAGTCGGCGGACGAATTGCAGGGGCAGGAGACGACACAGGCGTTCGGTGAGTCGCTCCGTGCTCTGGACGAGCAGGGGCGGCTTCTCCTCGCGGCTCCCGGTGGGAGCGGTTCCATCCTGCGTACAACGGCCGTGCCCGAGGACCTGGCCCTGATCGTCGTCAACGACACGTACCTGCGACGGCATCCCGTCCTGGATCCCGAGGGGAGACCGTACGGCCCCTCCACCGGCAGCGATGAGGTGCGTGTACTGGTCCCCGAGACCCACGCCGACCTGACGGCCGTTCTCCAGGAGGAGGTCGGACTGTGGCTGCGTGAGTCCTGGGAGACGAACGACGGCGTGCCCCCGCGTACCCGGGTGGATACGGCACCCAGCCAGGCCGGGCAACAGTTGTTCACCTACGGCGCCACACCCCTGGGAACCCAGAACGACGTGCCCTTCGCCCGGGATCCCGTGATCGTCGCCGTACCCAACGGCTCCGCGGCCCTGCACCCCTTCGTCCACTACCACTCCTACGCCACCGTGGGCGCGGCCCTCCCCCTCGACCGGAAGGGTGCCCTCGAGGTCGTGGAGGAACAGGAACTGTCCGCCTACGTCGACAGCGTCCAACCGGTGGTGCTGGCCGCCGCCGATGAATACCGGGAGGTCTCCGCCCAGGTCCGCATGGAAGCAGCGACCCTCATCGCCGCGCTCTGCGTCCTCCTCGTCACCGGAATCACCGTGTGCGTCGTGCACGCCCGGGCACACGGCCAACTGGTCCTGGCCCGACACCTCCACGGTTGGCGTTTCCTGACCACGCACCGGTCGCTGGTGACTTTGGAAGTAGTACTCGCTGTCTTCTTCGTCGGGTGGGCTGTGTGGAACACGATGGGGAATCTGGCGTTCTTCGATGCCTCGTCGGCGGCGGTTCCGAGTGACACCGCCATGCGAGCCGTGGTCGTGGAGCCCTTCATGGCGTCGGGGATCTCCGTGACGAGCTTGGGGCTGATGGTGGCGGTGCTGGCGCTCTTCCACCGCCGTATCGTTCGTGAGTCCTCGGCTGCCGCATAGAGGTGGAGGCACGGGCGAGGCTGAAGAGCGCACATGGAGCGAAACCCAGGTGGAATGGGCGCCCGATTTGTGAAGTGCACCCGTCCTGACCTGCGGGTTTGTCGCGGGCAAGCGGTGTGATCACGCTTATTAAAAGTCCGTTGCTCTGCCAATTGAGCTAGAGGCCCGCGACACGGCTCGGAGCACGGTCCCAGCCATCGCCGGAGCCAACTCCACCGCAGCCACAGGGGCTCTGGATGGCTGGTACGTCCCGGTGGAACCGAGGTCGCTCATCGCGCGCGCCTCCGCGCCCGTGCCCGCGGAGGCGCGTGGCGGCAGCGGAGCCGCCACCGAACAGGTCGTCCACACCGCACCCGCCGCGACGGCGCCCTGCAGGGTTCAGTGCACACCGTTGAACCCCGCCCGTGCGACGGTGCTGCCAGCCCGGACAGGAACTGAAGGTGTGCCTGTGGTTACGCTCTTCGGGTGGCGGTGTGGGTGCATCGCCGACGGCCTCGACTCGACCGAGGAAACTGTTGCAGGTCATCGGCCTCTGCCCCCATCCGACCCGACCGGCCGTGGACGGCCGCCACGCATCGCGTCCCCCCGGGCTCGAACTGACCGACCGGCCGTGGACGGCCGCGGTGCCGAAGTGGCTTCACGCACCGTCGAACACCACCCCCACCGGCAAGGAGCGAAGAAAACCCCCATGAGAACGAAGAAGTCACTGCTGAGCACAGCCGCCACCATCGCGCTGCTGGCACCCGCCGCGTTGTACCCCCAGGCCGCCTACGCGGCTCCCGTGGAAGTGGCTCCGGCCGCTTCCTACAAGGAGAACGGCTTCGAGGGTCCCACCGCAGGGAGCGGCTACACGCTCGACGAGTGGGCCCGGGACGGGTGGGACGCGCCCTGGTCGCTCGGCATGGGCGACCGGACCGTGATCGACGACACCGCACCGGCGCACAGCGGCGACCAGTCGCTGCGGGTGCTCTATCCCGAAGGGAAGATCGGCCCCGAGGAGTCCGGCGCCCAGGCGCCCTTCGAACTGGACAGCGCGCCCGAGTACTACCTGTCAATGTGGCTCAGGTTCGACGAGGACTTCAGCTGGGGCGACACCCTGTACTCGGGCAAGGTCGGCATCGGACTCGCCGGCGGAGGGTCCTGCTCCGGCGGGATGACCTGCGACGGGACGAACGGGTTCAGCTCCCGCTTCATCTGGCACCGCGCGACCGGCGACGCCGCGCTGTACTACTACCACATGGACAAGGAGGACACCTACGGCGACTACGTCGAGCTGGAGCAGAACGGCTCGGTCCTCAGGTGGCCCAGAGGCGAGTGGGTGAACGTTGTCCAGCGGGTCAAGGTCAACTCCGTGAACAACGGCCGGGCGAACCACGACGGAGAGATCGAGGTCTTCTTCAACGGGGAGCCCGCGGGTGAGGTGACCGGATTGCGCTTCGTCACCAACGGCGACCAGGTCGACAGGGCCTACTTCAACAGCTTCGCTGGCGGCGCCACCACAGAGTTCGCGCCACGTCACGACAGCTACATCTGGTACGACGACATCAAGGTGTCCACCGACCCCTCGGACATCTGCGAACTCGACGGCTGTCTCTGACCGGCCCGTGGTGCGTACGGGAAAACAAACGGACCCCTTTCGGCACGGGCCGCACCCCACAACCGCGCGCACCGGGCCTCGGGGCCGCCGTCTTCGGCTGTCGGAGACACACGAGCCCCCGGTGTTCCTTTCCACATGAAAGTTCAGCCTTGACTTAATTTGGGAAGAATGCCCGCCCGAAGCGGCTGCGGCGGTACACGCCTGCGGCAGGTCACACTACGGCGGAAGGCGAGACATGACGGGCGACGGCTGGGACGTCATCGTGGTGGGTGCGGGATCGGCGGGCGCGGCGCTCGCGGTCCGCACCGCCGAGAAGGGCGGGCGGGTCCTCCTGTTAGAGGCCGGACCGGACTACCGTTCGGCGCAGATGCACGAGGCGTGGCGCTCACCGAGCCCGGCCGTCGCCCTGATGGACCCCGCGGCCCTGGAGGGGATGCTCTGGACGGGCCTGGACTCCTCGCGCACCGACAGCCAGGAGCGGGCGCCGTACTGGCGGGGCCGGGGCGTCGGCGGCAGTTCCTCGGTCAACGGCCAGATCGCGATCCGGCCCCCGATGGCGGACTTCGAGGACTGGGCCGCCCTCGGCTGCCCGGGCTGGTCTCCGGAGGACGTCCTGCCCTACTTCGCCCGGCTGGAGGACGACGAGGAGTTCGGCGACGAGCCCCACCACGGGCGCGGCGGCCCGACTCCGATCCACCGGACTCCGCGGGAGCGGTGGGGGGCGGTCGACGCCGCGCTGTGCGACTCCGCTCTGGCCGCCGGGTTCGCGTGGGCCCCCGACGTCAACGCCCCGGGCGCGACGGGGGTCTCGCCCTATCCGATCAACTCGCGCGACGGGCGCCGGGTGTCGGTCAACGACGCCTACCTGGAGGGGGCCCGGAAGCTGGACAACCTCACCGTCCGCGGGGACGCGCTGGTGGACCGGGTCGTCTTCGACGGTGACCGGGCCGTGGGGGTCCGTTACGTCACCGGGGGCGGCGCGGTGACCGAGCACGCCGACACGGTGGTGCTCAGCGCGGGCGTCATCCACTCCCCCGCGATCCTGATGCGCTCGGGTGTGGGCCCGGCCGACCACCTGCGCTCCCTCGGCGTCGACGTGCTCCAAGACCTTCCCGTGGGGCTGGGCATGCAGGACCACCCGATGGCGATGCTGGCGCTCCCGCTGACCGGGGAGGCGTCCGTGAAGTCCCCGCACGACCGGCACACCAACGTCTGCGTCCGCTGGACCAGCGGCGCCGACGCCCCGGTCAACGACATGATGTTCATCGCCATGAACCAGAACGTGCTGGCCATGGCGTCCGCCTCCACCGACGCCGTCGCGGGCGCCTACGGCGTGTGGCTCAACCGGAACCACTCCCGCGGGGTGCTGACGCTGGCCTCGGCCGACCCCTCGGAGCAGCCGCTGGTGCGGCAGCGGATGCTGTCCGACGAGCGCGACCTCTCCCGGCTGCGCCGGGGCGTACGGGAGCTGGTGGACCTGGCCAGCTGTCCCGAGACAGCCGCCGTCACGAAGGGGTCGCTGGAGGAGGCGAACCGGGAGCTGTTCGCGGCGCTCGACGACGACCGCGCGCTCGACGCCCACCTTCTGGCGACCGTGGGCGACGCGCAGCACGGCACCAGTACGTGCCGCATGGGCTCTCCCGGGGACGCCAGCACCGTGGTCGACTCCGCGTGCCGCGTGCTGGGAGTGGAGGGCCTGCGCGTGGTCGACGCGTCGGTCTTCCCCTCCGTGCCCCGTGCCAACACCAACCTCGCCGCGATCATGGTCGGCGAACTCATGGCCGACCGCCTCGGCTGAGGGGTCGCACGGCCGCCCGGCCGCCCGGCCGCCCGCGCCGCCCGCGCCGCCGCGTCCGAAGCACCTCGCGCGGGTCGCGGTGACGCCGTCTCCCCGGCGGGCCTCTCCGCGCCGCCGGGGTCAGGCGGGCGGGCGGCCCGGAGCGTCGGCACGGGGAGCATCGCCGGACCCGGTTCCCTCCTCCGGGCGCCGCCGCTCCAGCAGGACGGTGTCGCGCCAGACCCCGTGGTGGCGGGCGACGCGCTCGCGCACGCCCACGGTGCGGTAGCCCGCCTGGTGGTGCAGGGCCAGGCTGGCGCGGCTCTCGGGGAAGACCGAGGTCTGGAGCGTCCACAGTCCGGCGGCGCGGGCCTGTTCGACGAACCGGAGGCCGCGGCCGACGGCGGCTGCTGCGGGTCCGCGCCCGAGGCCGAGCGGGGGCCCGCGGCGCGGTAGACCCCCTACCTCCGCTCCGGGGCGAACCGCCTGCGCCAGGCCAGGGACACGTACACCAGGCCCACCAGCACCGGCACCTCGATCAGCGGGCCCACCACCCCGGCCAGGGCCTGCCCCGAGGTCACCCCGAACGTGGCGATGGCCACCGCGATGGCCAGCTCGAAGTTGTTGCCCGCCGCCGTGAAGGCCAGCGTCGCGGTGCGGTCGTAGTCCATCCCGACCGCCTTGCCGAAGGCGAAGGTACCGAACCACATGAGGGCGAAGTAGACCAGCAGCGGCACCGCGATACGGGCCACGTCCAGCGGTTGGCTGGTGATCCGGTCCCCCTGGAGGGCGAACAGCAGCACGATGGTGAACAGCAGGCCGTACAGCGCCCACGGGCCGATCCGGGGCAGGAAGGCCGACTCGTAGCGCTCGCGGCCCATCCGCCGCTCGCCGATCCGACGGGTGAGGAACCCCGCCGCCAGCGGGATGCCGAGGAAGATCACCACGTTGAGCGCGATGAGCCAGGGGGAGGCGTCCAGGCCGCCGGTGTCCAGGCCCAGCCACCCGGGCAGCAGGTCCAGGTAGAACCAGCCCAGCAGGCCGAAGACCAGTACCTGGAAAACCGAGTTCAGCGCGACCAGCACGGCGGCGGCCTCGCGGTTACCGCAGGCCAGGTCGTTCCAGATGATGACCATCGCGATGCAGCGCGCCAGGCCGACGATGATCAGGCCGGTGCGGTACTCGGGCAGGTCGGCCAGGAAGACCCAGGCCAGCGCGAACATCACCGCGGGGCCGATGAGCCAGTTGATCACCAGGGAGGAGACCAGCAGCCGGGTGTCGCGGGTGACGGTGTCCAGCCGGTCGTAGCGGACCTTCGCCAGCACCGGGTACATCATGACCAGCAGGCCGAGCGCGATGGGCAGGGAGATCCCGCCGACCTCCATGGCGGCCAGAAGTTCGTTCAGCCCCGGGACCAGGCGCCCCAGACCCAGGCCGACGGCCATGGCGAGCAGGATCCACACCGCGAGGAACCGGTCGAGGAACGACAGTCTCGCGACGACGGATCCGTCCGTACCACTGGTGGTCCTGTCGGTCGAAGCCATCAGCAGGGCCTCCTGTTCGCGGCGGCGCCGCTGGCGCGGGCGGTGGCGGCGAGCCCGGACAGGGCCCCGGAGAGGTCCTCGATCCGGTCCGGGCACAGCCGGTAGTAGGTGAACCGGCCGCAGGGCTCGGTCTCCACCACCCCCGCCTCGCGCAGGATCCGCAGGTGGTTGGACAGGTTGGTCTGGCGCGCCCCGGTCTCCTCGACCAGGTGCGTCGTGCACAGGGTCTCCCGGGCGAGCAGGGTCACGATCCGCAGCCGGAGCGGGTCTCCCAGCGCCCTCATGAGGTCAGTGTCGACTGATATCAGCATGCGCTGATATTATCCCCGCAGTCGTCGCCGACGATCCGTCGGACGCCCTGCCCTTTTCCCGGGAATTCGGTTCTTTCGGGAAACCCGATCCGCGTCCGGTCCGGCGCCTTCCCGTCCCGTCCGGACCGGGACCGCCCACGGCCGCACGCGGTCCGCGCCCCGGCGGCGGCCGCCCACCACCGAGACGAAGCGGAGACGAGTGACCGTGACCAGTCCCGACAAGCCGTCCGTCCTGTTCGTGTGCGTCCACAACGCGGGCCGCTCCCAGATGGCCGCCGCCTGGCTGTCCCACCTGGCCGGGGACCGCGTGGAGGTCCGCTCCGCCGGATCCGCGCCCGCCGACGCGCTCAACCCCGCCGTGGTCGAGGCCATGGCCGAGGTCGGCGTGGACATCACCGGCCAGCGGCCCAAGATCCTCACCACCGAGGCCGTCGAGGCCTCCGACGTGTGCGTGACCATGGGCTGCGGCGACACCTGCCCGGTCTTCCCCGGCAAGCGCTACCTGGACTGGACCCTGCCCGACCCCGCCGGTCGGGGCGTGGCCTCCGTCCGCCCCATCCGCGACGAGATCAGGGAGCGCGTCGAGGAACTGGTCGGCGAGCTCCTTCCGGGTGCGCGGCCTTAGGTCGTGTTCCTTGGAACATTGCGGTCCCGCCCGTCGCCCTCCACCACCCTCGAAAGCCTCCGCGGAACACTCCCCAGGGGCCTTCCGGCACTCCTCGGCCGCCGCGGTCCGCAACCCTCTCCCCCGGGTGCGCCGCCATAGGACGTGCTCACTCCGGGCGGCCCCGACGCCCTCCCCGGCATCCCCTCCGGGTGGTCCGCGGCACGCCGGCATCGCGCGACAAGGCGCGCACGTGAACGGCACCCAACGGTGATCCGTCCGGGAGGCAAAGGATTGACCGTTTCCCGGCCCCGTCCGGAGAGGTCCCCGCCTGCGCCACCCGTGGTCTCCCGCGGAGGGAGCGGGTCTCACCGAACACCCGCCCGGACCGTCCGCGGGCCGGACAACCTCGTGCGCGGTCCCCCCTCCGGTGCGCACGGCGGCCGCCGACCGGACGGCCCCGCGCCCCCTCCGCACGCGTGTTCGCACCCGCCCGGAAGTGGAGGCGCAACGGCGTCGTTTCCGCACCCGGTGATGCCACGCCGACCCGAAGACCTCAGTAAGCTTCGTGGGCCACCCCCTTTTCCCCGAGCGCGCCCCCGCCGTGCCCTGTCCACCGTCGCCGCGTCCCGCCGAGGAAGGCGACCGAAGCAGCTGGAGCAGACTCTGCCGTGTCCCTCTTCGAAGCAGTCGTCCTTGGCCTGGTCCAGGGACTGACCGAGTTCCTCCCGATCTCCTCCAGCGGACACCTGCGCGTGGTGTCGGCTCTCTTCGGCTGGCCCGACCCCGGCGCCGCCTTCACCGCCGTCAGCCAGATCGGCACCGAGCTGGCCGTGGTGATCTACTTCCGCCAGAGGGTCTGGGCGATCCTGTCCACGTGGACCAGGTCGCTGGTCAACCGCGAACTGCGCAGCGACATCAACGCGCGCATGGGCTGGTACGTCATCCTCGGCTCCATCCCCATCGGGGTCCTGGGCCTGCTCCTGGAAGACCAGATCGACAGCGTCTTCCGCGACCTGCGCCTGATCGCGCTGAACCTCATCATCTTCGGCGTCATCCTCGGCATCGTCGACCGGTACTCGCGCAAGCACCGCACCCTGGAGGACCTCAACGTCTCCCGGGGCGTGACCTTCGGCCTGTTCCAGGCGCTCGCCCTCGTCCCGGGCGTCTCCCGGTCGGGCGGCACCGTCACCGGCGGGATGCTGCTCGGCTTCAAGCGCGCGGACGCGGCCGAGTACGCCTTCCTGCTGGCGCTGCCCGCCGTCTTCGCTTCGGGCCTGTACAAGCTGACCGACATCGGTGACAACGAGTACGCCGGGTGGGGCGCCACCATCGTGGGCACGCTCATCGCGGGCGTCGTCGGCTTCGTGGTCATCGCCTGGCTGATGCGCTTCATCTCCACGCACAGCTTCATGCCCTTCGTCTACTACCGCGTCGGCCTGGGCATCCTCGTCCTGGCGCTGGTGAGCTGGGGCGTACTCGACCCGCAGGGTGGCGCGGGCGCGCAGCCCGCCCAGAGCGAGATCGTCAGCGAGCAGGAGACGCCGAGGGAGGAGTCCGAGCCCGAACCGGAGACCGGCACCGAGGCCGGCGCCGGGACCGGCCCGTCCTCCGAGACGTCCGCGGAGCCGTCCGAGGCGCCCTCCGAGGCGGCCGTGCCGACCGTCGACCCGGTCACCGGCTGGGAGATCGACCCCGAGGTGGGCCTGCCCCGCAACCCCGAGACCGGGCTCTACCACGACTCGGACCTGGGCATGGACGTGGACTACGACCCGGTCACCGGCCTGGCCACCAACCCGGTGACCGGTGAGGCCTACGACCCCAAGGCGGCCGGTTAGGGGGCTTCGCCCCACCGGACACGGGCACACGACCGAAGCAGGGCTCCGCGACGGGGCCCCTCGCCCGGGGGCGCGGCGGTCCCCCGCCCGGGGGCACAGCACAGCAGGGGACCGGCGATGTCCGCCGGTCCCCTTCGTCAGCCTCCGAGGCCCCGCACCGCGGTGTCCAGCCGCCGTGCGAGGGCCTCGGTCTCCTCCGGACCCGGCCGCGCGCCGCCGCGCTCCGACAGCAGGTCGGCGCGGCCGATCACGCGCAGCGCCCCCGCATAGCGCGGTTCGTCGAGGTCGGTCTCCTCTGCGACGTCGGCCCGGCCCTCGTGGACGACCAGCACCGGGTCGCCGTCCTCCGTACTCAGCAGCCGAGCCACGTGCTCGGCACGGACGGTCTCCACCGCCGCCTCCTCGTGCTCCTCGTACGACTCCTGTCGTCCCCGCCTGCCCCGGGACGGCCGCGGTGAACACGGCGGTCGCACGCAGCCCCCGGGCGGCCCCAGGGCCGGTCCGGAACTCGGCGCACCGCGCGAATCACGGTCCCGCGCATATCATCTTCGGGTGAACAACGGCTGACATCGGTCCACTGTGCGGACCCGCGCACTGCGAACTGGAGTTGTCGAACCGCGTTCTCCCGCGCAATTACCGGGACATTTCTCTCCGGAACCCGCTTCGACCAGGGGATACGTTCAGGTCCGCACTGCCCGGGGACGGCGCGCGGACGCCGGGCTCACCGGTAGGGCCTACCGAAACAGGACTTCGGTCACGAGTTCGATCCGGGAAAGACCGGTGTGAAGCACGACACGGGAGCTTCCCACAAAACCGCAGGTCACAGAGTCGATACTCACTCCGACCTGGGGCCCACCGAGGCAGGCGCGATGCCAATGGGGCCCATGTGCACTAAAGTTTCCTTGCTATGGGGCATTCAGCGAGAAGTCCGTCATCGGGGGACATAATCCGATCGACCCGGGAGGGTAATCCCGACCTCACCAGGGCGCTCTCCGCGTACCTGGGGGTCGAGCTCGCCCCCCGGGAGTTCACCCTCGCGGACGGGACCCGGGTCGGGGTCGACTGTGCCGACGGCGGTCAGCCGACCGTCCTCGCCCAGTTCTCCCCCCTGCACGGGCCGATGAAGTCGGCCCAGCGCAACAAGGTCATCGCCGACGCATTCAAGCTGGCCTGGCTGCGGGACCAGCACTTCCCGGACGCACGTCCGCTCGTGGTGCTGGGCGAGCCCCTCGCCAAGCTCTTCGGGCGCGGCGCGTGGCTGCCCGTGGCCTTCGCCTCGCACCGGATCGCGGTCGCCCTCGTTGACGACCGTCTCAGGATTCGGGCACTCGATATCAGTATGTGATCAACACTTCATAACGCGTTAATCAGCAATCCCTAACGTTTGACACGTCAAGACTCCCGCGGGCCGTCGCCATGCTTGCTTCCACCCGCTCTCCATCGAAGGTCCTCGGGCACGCATGCCCGAAGCCAGCCATCTGGAGGGTGTCCCATGGGCCTTCCCCATGCGGTCGTCATCACAAGCACTGCCGTCACAGCAAGCACTGCAGGCCCGCACACCGCCGCCTCCCCCAGCGGCTCCACCACGCGCTCCGCGGCGCTCCCGCCGCGCTTCGCACCCCGCTCCGGCTCCGTGCCGCCCGGCCCCCTCCTCGGTCGATGACGCCACACCCCCGTGACCTGCGCGCCCGTTTTCACCCCTCCAGCACCCATTCACCGCCAGGACACGTTGTGCAATCATCCGATCACACAATCCGAGGAGAAGGTATGGCACGTCCAGCACGGCCGGAGACGGGCCACGGGCCCGCGGTCCGGCGCACCGAACACGCGTACCGAGGGCGGGACGCCGCGTGAGCGACGACCGTATCGAAGTACGCGGACTCAGCAAGACCTACGAGGGCGGTGACCCGCGCCGGCCCGCACTCGACCGCATCGACCTGGACATCCCCCGCGGCGAGTTCGTCAGCCTCATCGGCCCCAGCGGCTGCGGCAAGTCCACCCTGCTGCGGGTGATCGCCGGGCTGGAGGGCCACGACAGCGGCGACGTCACCGTCTTCGGCTCCACGCCCAAGCGCATGTGCGAGGCCAAGGCCGTGGGCCTGGTCCCGCAGACCCCCGCCCTGCTGCCGTGGTTGAACGTGCGGCGCAACATCTCCCTGCCCTCGCGGGTCAACCGCCGGGCGGGCAGGGGCAGCGAGGACCCGGACCAGCTGCTGCGCATGGTCGGCCTGGACGACTCCGCCCGCAAGTACCCCCACGAGCTGTCCGGCGGCATGCAGCAGCGCGTGGCGATCGCCCGCGCCTTCGGTCTGCGGCCCGACCTGCTCCTGATGGACGAGCCGTTCTCCGCCCTGGACGAGTTCACCCGCGAGGCGCTCCAGCTCCAGCTCCTGAACCTGTGGGAGCGCATGTCCACGACGGTCGTGTTCGTCACCCACTCGGTGCGCGAGGCCGTCACGCTCTCCGACCGCATCGTCGTGATGTCGGCCCGGCCCGGCCGGGTGCACGAGGTGCTGCCCGTCGACCTGCCCCGCCCCCGCGACAGGGCCGTGGTGACCGGACCGCACATGCACGCCCTGGAGGACCGGGTCCGCGCGTCCCTCCAGTCCGCCTGGGAGGCCGGAGCCGCCCCCGACGACCTCGTTCCGCTGTGAGAGGAGGAGAGACCATGGCCACCAGCACACCCGTCCGGCCCCGCCCCGAGGGCGAGGCCTCCCCGAAGCGCGGTGCCGCGCGTCGGCGCCGCCTCAACCTCAGGCTCAGCGTGTGGCTGCCCACCGCCGTGGCGGTGGTGATCGTCGGCTTCGCCTGGTCGGCGACCGCCGAGGACCAGCCCTACCTCCTACCTCCGCTGGCGGAGGTCGGGGGGATCCTGGTCGAGGACCCGCTGCTGTTCCTGAACAACGCCTGGGCCACCCTCAGCATCGCCCTGACCGGCGTGGCCTTCGGCGCGGGCACCGCGTTCGTCCTGGCCCTGCTGATGTCGGAGATCCCGCTGCTGCGGCGCGCGGTCATGCCGCTCGCCGTCGTCCTGAACGTGACCCCGGTCATCGCGATCGCCCCCGCCCTGGTGGTGGCGTTCGGCTTCGGCATGACCCCCAAGGTCATCGTCACCGCGATCATCACGTTCTTCCCGGTCCTCATCAACGTGACCACGGGACTGCGGTCGGTCTCCCGGCCCGTCCTGCACGTCTTCTCCACCCTGCACGCCTCCCGCCTGGAGGTGCTGCTCCGGCTGCGTATCCCCAGCAGCCTCCCCTACACCCTCGCCGCTCTGCGGGTGGTGTTCCCCCTGTCCATCGTGGGCGCCGTGGTCGCGGAGTTCGTCGCCGCCGGGTCCTCAAGCGGGCTCGGCACGATGATCCGCAACTCGGCCGCGACCGCCCGGTTGGAGTACGTCTACGCGGCCGTCGCCTGTCTGGCCGTCATGGGCGTGCTGATGCTCGCACTCATCACCGTCCTCGAACGCAGACTGCTGTTCTGGCACGAGTCCCAGCAGCGCACCACCTCATAAGGAACCCCCATGACCAATCCGCCCCACCGCCCCAGCCCCCGGCGCCGACGCTCCCTCGCGGCGGCCGCCGCGGCATCGGTCCTCCTCCTCACCGCCGCGTGCAGCGGAGGGGATGCGGCCGAGGAGGACCAGCAGGTAGCCACCGTCATCGACGAGGAGCGCTGCCAGACCAACCGCGACGCCGGCACGGTCACCTACATCACCGGTTACCAGTACCAGGCCTCGGTGAGCATCCTGGAGGCCATCGCCGCGGACGCCCTCGGCTACTTCGAGGCCGTCTGCCTGGACGTGGAGATCCAGCCCGGCAGCGGTGACACCATCGGCAACTCCCAGCTCGTGTCGGCCGGCACCGCCCACTTCACCTCCCTGGGCAACGAGGCCGAGGTCCTGCAGGCCAACGCCGCCGGCCACGAGGTCATCGGCGTCTCCACCTACGGGCACGTCCCGATCGCCAGCCTGCTCACCGGCACCGGCATCGAGGAGCTCAAGGACCTGGAGGGGCAGACCATCGGCCACAAGGGCCTGCTCCCCGCGCCGCTGGAGGCGATGCTCGTCGCCGACGGGGTGGACATGGACTCCGTCGAGATCGTCGAGGTCGGCTACGACCCCAGCGTGCTGCCGCGCGACCAGGTGCAGGGCCTCACCGCCTTCCGCTCCAACGAGCCCTTCCTCCTGTCCGACATGGGCGAGGAGTACAACGAGTGGCTCCCCGAGAACTACGGGGTCGTGGGCTCGTTCGGCGTGATGGCCACCAACCCCACGTGGGCCGAGGAGAACCCGACGGTCGTCGAGGACTACCTGCGCGCGATCGCGAAGGCCTTCGACTACTGCCAGGAGAACGGCGAGGAGTGCGTCGGCTACGCCGCCGAGCTGGCCGAGGCCGGATACGACACCGAGCACAACCTGCGGATCTGGAACTCCGAGCAGGAGCTGGTGACCGCCTCCACGCCCGACGACTCCACCCCGGGCTACATCGACCTGAGCCTGACCGAGGCCGAGGGCCAGACCCTCATCGACAACGGCCAGCTGGACGAGCTGCCCGACGTGGAGCCCCTGTTCGACCCCCGCTACCTGGAGGCCGTGCACGTGGCGACCGAGGTGTCCTGGCCGTCCGAGTAGGACCGGGCACAGCCCACACAGCAGGACAGCGCGGACCGGCGCCGCGCACCGAGCGCCCAGAGCGCCTGGGCGCGGCGCACAGGCCGTGCTGCGCACGGGCGACCGCAGTGAGCGGCGCCCGAGAGTGAATGAGGAGCCAAGGATGGCAGCAGAAGGCGGGCCGCAGGCCGCCGAAACCGAGTACGGCATCTTCCTGCCCATCGGCAACGGGGGGTGGATCGTCTCGGAGACCGCACCGCACCCCGAGGCGACGTACGAGTACAACAAGAAGGCCGCGGTCCTCGCCGACGCCTACGGACTCGACTTCGTCATGTCCATGGGCAAGTGGCGCGGCTACGACGGCGCGACCGACCACTGGGGGCGCACCCTGGAGTCGATCACGATGATGTCGGGGCTCGCGGAGGCCACCGAGCACGTCAAGGTGTGGGCGACCGTCCACACGAACCTGTTCCACCCGGCCCTCGCCGCCAAGATGTACACCACCCTCCAGGACATCAGCGGCGGACGCGCCGGGATGAACATCGTGGTGGGCTCCTACGTGGACGAGTTCGCCCAGATGGGCCTGTGGCGCGAGGACATCGGCCACGGTGACCGCTACCGGTACACCGAGGAGTGGACCAGCGTCCTCAAGCGGCTGTGGACCGAGGACTCGGTCACCCACGACGGCGAGTTCTTCAAGCTCGACGACTGCCGCTCGCGGCCGCACCCCACCCCGGCGCCGACCCTGATCAGCGCGGGCCGCTCCGACACCGGCCTGAACTTCCAGGCGCGCAACTGCGACGGCTCGTTCCTGACCGCGGAGGACCTGCCCGGCCTGCGCGACGCCAGCCGCGACGTCAAGGAGCGCGCCCAGAAGGAGGGGCGCAGCATCAAGACGTACTCGATGCTGACCGTCGTCATGGACGACACCGACGCCGCGGCCGAGGAGCGGCGGCTGGAGTACGGGCGCGGCGCGGACATCGACGCGCTGGTCAACATGAAGCGGTCCTGGGGCCTGCCCCTGGACAAGGCCCTGTCGCTGACCTCCGAGCGGCCCGAGGACGAGGCGTTCCAGACGCCGTTCGTGACCGGGTCCCCGGAGACGGTGGCCGGACGCATCCGCGAGATCGTCGAGTACGCCGAGCTCGACGGCCTGATGCTGATCTTCCCGGACTACCACGCCGACCTCGCGGCGTTCGGTGAGAAGGTCATGCCGCTGCTGCGCCCCGCCGGGGGAACGGCCGCGGAGCAGGGCTGAGGCCCTCCGCCGCGGACGCCCCCGGCCGCCCGCGGCGGTCGACGCGCGGTCGCTGCGGTGCGAGACGCCCCCGCTCGGAGTTTCGCACCGTGGTGACCTGGGGCCGCGGCGCCCCGCCGGACGCCGTGCGGGGCCCGGCCGCGCCGCCCCGAGACGATTGGGCCCCCTCCGACCGGGTAGGCGCCTCCAGTGTCCTCGCAGGTCGGGCGGCACGCCCCCGGTGACCGGGGCGGAGACGCCCGGCCCTCGCACGAGTCGGAGGGACTGACGATGAGCGTCAAGCGCGGCATCGAGGGGCTACAGGACGTCCTGGGGGAAGTGGACTTCCCCGCGGACAAGGACCGGATCGTGACGCACGCCCTGGACGCGGGCGCCGACGAGGAGCTGCTCAGCGCCCTGCGGGCGATGCCGCCCGCCCAGTACAACGAACCCAACGAGGTGCTGCGCTCGGTGCCCCTGCCCCGCTCCGAGACGGACTCGCACACCGAGTCCGCCCGCGCGCAGCTGCGCAGGGAGCACACGAAGCCCGGCATGGCCGAGTCGATGAAGGACAGCCGCCCGGTCAACCCCATCGAGGAGGAGCTGGGCGAGAACCGCAAGGCCTGAAGGCCTTGAGCCGTGGTCCCGGCGCCCTGACGGGCCCCGGGGCCTTTTCGTGCGCGGGCGGAGCCTCAGTCGTACACGCCGGACCGGTGCCCGATATGAACGACCCAGACGACCAGGCGGCTCTCCTCCACCGTGTAGATCACCCGGTAGTCGCCCACCCGGAGGCGCCGTACCTCCGGATCACCCACCAGGGCCGTGGTACCGAACCCCAAGGGGTCCGTCTCCAGTTCGGTGAGCTTGCGGAACACGTTCATCGCCACGTTGCGGGGAAGCTTGCGCAGTTCCGCTCCGGCCTCCGGCCGAAAGACCGTACGGTAACTCACTCCGGCCCTTCCATGATCTCGGCCATCACCTGTTCCATGGGTATGCCGGGCTCGGGGTTGTCCATGCGCTCGCGGACCATGCGCAGGATCTCCTGCTCCTCGAACCGCTGGTAACGCCGCAGCAGGTCGATGGGGACCACCGCCGCGACCTCTTTCCCCCGTCTGGTGATGACCGTGGGCGAGTCCTCCCGGTCCGCGCGGTCGACGACGTCGGCGATGTGGTCGCGGACCTGGCGAATGGACTCCACCTGCATCTCACTCATGGAACCAATGGTACACATGGCTCCGTTCGTACGCCCGGGTCCGCGGCGTCCGGCACTCCGGAGGAAGGCGCACAATGGTCCTACCCGTGCGAGAAGACCCCCGGAGTGCGACCGTGAGCGAGACCGGCCTGACCGTCAAGGCCCTGCTGAAGGCACTGGACAAGGCCGTCCACGGACTCGCCGCCGCGCCCCGGGGGCTCGGGGGCGTGGTCCGCTCGGTGGTCGTGGCCGGGAACGGCGCGCCCGTGCCCGCCGGTGCGCTGGTCGTCGTCCCGCCGGGGGAGGCCGCCGCCCTGGCCGCGCGCCCCGGGCAGTTGGCCGCCAGCGCCGTGGCGGCCGTGGACGGGGACGCAGACGGGCTGCGCGGTCTGGGCCTGCCCGTGCTCTCCGTGGACCCCGCCGTGGGCACCGACGAGTTCGCCGCCCTGGCCCGGTCGGTCCTGGAGGCGGCCGCCGCCGAAACCGGCCACGGCGACCTGTTCTCCCTGGCCCAGACCGTGGCGACCCTGACCGGCGGCATCGTCAGCATCGAGGACGCCGCAGGGCAGGTCCTGGCCTACTCCGCCTCCAGTGAGGGCGCCGACGAGCTGCGCAGGCAGACCATCCTCGGGCGCGGCTGCCCGGAGTCGTTCCTGGCGCACCTGCGCGAGTGGGGCGTCAACGAGCGGATACGGGACGGCGAGGTGGTCGAGGTCGCCGAACGCCCCGACCTGGGCGCCGCACGCCGCCTGGTGGTGGGGATACAGGCGGGCGAGCGCGCGCTCGGCACCATCTGGGTGCAGGTGGGCGGCAGGCCCCTCGCGGAGACCAGTCCACAGGTGCTGCGCGGCGCCGCGCGCCTGGCCGCGCTGCACGTCATGCGCGCCCACAGCGAGGCACGCAGCACCGGGCGCGACACCGAGGGGCTGGCCGTGGGCCTGCTCACCGGCGCCTTCGACACCGACGCCCTCGCCCGCCACCTGGGCGCCGACCCCGCGACGCCGGTGGCGGTGGTCGCGCTCGCCCTGAGGGAGGGTGGGGTCGACCCGCCCTGGCGGCTGGACCAGGCCGCGGAGATCACGTCGGTGTACGCGGCGGCCTACCGCCGCGAGGCCCTGGTCATCCCGGCCTGCGGCCTGCTGTACGTGCTGGTCCCCGCACCCTCCGGGCAGGCGCCCACCGCGTGGACGCGGGAGCTGGTGTCGGTGCTGCGCGAGAACCTGGGCACACCCGTCCAGGCGGCGGTGGCGGGCGTGGCGCCCGGGATGCGCGCGGTGCCGTCGCTGAAGAAGGTCGCCAGCCGCGCCCTGGAGGTGGTCGCGGACCGTCCCGAGCGGCTGGTGACCGCGTTCGAGGAGGTCCGTTCGTCGGTGGTGCTGCGCGAGCTGTTCGACGCCCTGGCCGACCGTCCCGGGCTGCGCGACGACCGGCTCGACGCCCTCGACGACGAGCAGCGCCGCTCCCTGTCCGCCTACCTGGACGCCTTCGGCGACGTGTCCGGGGCGGCGGAGCGGCTGCACGTGCACCCCAACACGCTGCGGCACCGGATCAGGAGGATCCGCGAGCTCACCGGACTCGACCTGGACGACGCCGACCAGAGGCTCCTGGCCACGCTCACGCTGCGGGCGTGAGCCGCGGGCCGCGTGCGCCGCGGCGGCGTCCCCCCGGCGGCGGCGCTCCGCCCCGGCCCGGTCTCCGTGCGCCTCCCGTCGGCGCCGCGCCGGCCCCTCCCGGGACACCGGCCGTTCCCCCCATGGTCGCGGTACGGCTCCCGCCGGGTCTCCGGCCGGTCACGGCCACCCGGCCGACGCGCCCCGGCGGGGCCGGATTGTCCGAAGCGACACCGCGCCGCCGCCCATGTCGTCCGTTCGCACAACGGTGGCGCACGCCACCCGCGTCTAGGCTCCCGGCAATGTCCGCAGGCCACGCCCCTCGGCCCGCGCGATCCCCGACACCCCACCAGGAGCCCTGCACATGAGTGTGGACACCCCACAGGCCCGGCCGCCGAGGGCCAAGGTCCTCATCGCCAGCCTGACCGGAAGCACGATCGAGTGGTTCGACTTCTTCCTCTACGGCACCGCCGCCGCCCTCGTCTTCGACGAGCTGTTCTTCCCCTCGGACGACCCGTTCGTCTCGCTGATGCTGTCGTACCTGACGTTCTCGCTGACGTTCTTCATCCGTCCGCTGGGCGGCGTGGTCTTCTCCCACATCGGTGACCGGATCGGCCGCAAGAAGACCCTGATCATCACGCTGACCCTCATGGGCGGCGCGACCATGCTCATCGGCCTGCTGCCGACCTACGACAGCGTCGGGATCCTCGCCCCGATCCTGCTCATCGTGCTGCGGATCATCCAGGGCCTGGGCATCGGCGGCGAGTGGGGCGGCGCCCTGCTGCTCGCCTACGAGTACGCGCCCGAGAGCCGGCGCGGCCTCTTCGGCAGCGTGCCGCAGATGGGCATCACCTCGGGCATGCTGCTGGCCAGCCTGGTGCTGACCCTGATGTCGCTGCTGCCCGACGACCAGTTCGCGACGTGGGGCTGGCGCGTGCCGTTCGTCGGCAGCGTCCTGCTGGTGCTGCTGGGGCTGTGGATCCGCTCGGGGATCGACGAGACCCCCTCGTTCAAGAAGGCCAAGGAGGAGGGCGAGGTCGCCGAACTGCCGGTGGTGGAGACCTTCCGGTTCCACTGGCGGGCCGTGCTGGTCGCCGTCGGCGCCAAGGTCGTGGAGACCGCCCCCTTCTACATCTTCGGCACCTTCGTGGTGAGCTACGCGACGGGCACGCTGTCCTTCGACAACACCTCAGCGCTCAACGCGGTGACCGTCGGGGCGATCGTGGCCACCGTGTGCATCCCGATCGCCGGACGCCTGTCGGACACCTTCGGCAGGCAGCGGGTGTACCTGGTCGGCGCGGTGCTGCTGGCCCTGTTCATCGCGCCCTACTTCCTCATGCTGGGCACCGGCAGCACGCTGATGCTGGTCCTGGCGACGGTGATCGGGCTGGGCGTCCTGTGGGCGCCGGTCACCGCCACCATCGGCACCCTGTGCTCGGAGATCTTCTCCACCCGGGTGCGCTACACGGGCGTCACCCTGGGCTACCAGATCGGCGCGGCGGCCGCGGGCGGCACCGCCCCGCTGATCGCCACCTGGCTGCTGTCGCGGTTCGACGACTCGTGGGTCCCGATCGCGGTCTACCTGGTCCTCACCGCGGTGGTGTCCATCGTCGCCGTGGCACTGGCCGGGCGGGCCTCCAACGCCGAGGAGAGGCACCTGGCCGCCGCCGAGAAGGGCTGACGCGCGCCCCTCCGGGCTTACGGCCCGAGGGGGCGGCGTCGTCCGCCCCCTCACCGGTCACCCCTCAGCGGCCTCCTCCGTCCCGGAACGGACACATGGCCCCTGGGCTGGACATTCATCCCATCTTCCGCGAGCATGGGCGAGGCGCGCCCCCGCGCCTAGGTGTGCCGGGAAGACTGGTCGGCGAGTCCCTGTCAGCCATACGCCCGGAAAGTTGCACATGAGCATCGACCCGATTCTGCGCTCCGAGCGCCACGGCCCGCTCTCACGGCTGGCCGACACCCTGCGCAGCGACAGCGTCGGCGGTTTCCTGCTGATCGGAGCCGCGGTCCTCGCTCTCGTCTGGATCAACTCGCCCTTCGGCGAGGTCTACGAGAACCTGCGGGCGATCACCTTCGGGCCCGAGTCGCTGCACCTGAACCTGTCCCTGGAGACCTGGGCCGCCGACGGCCTCCTCGCGGTCTTCTTCTTCGTCGTCGGCAACGAGCTCAAGCAGGAGTTCGTCCACGGGGAGCTGCGCGACCCCCGGCGGGCCATGCTGCCGATCGTCGCGGCGGTCTGCGGCATGATCGTGCCCGCCGCCATCTACGCCGCGATCAACTTCACCTCGCCCGAGACCCTCCACGGGTGGGGCATCCCGATGGCGACCGACATCGCGTTCGCCCTGGCGATCCTCGCGGTGATCGGCCGCGGCCTGCCGCCCGCGCTGCGGACCTTCCTGCTGACGCTCGCGATCGTGGACGACCTCGGCGCGATCATCGTCATCGCGGTCTTCTACACGTCCGGCATCAACTTCGTGGCCCTGCTGGCCGCCGCCGCGGGCCTGGTGGTCTTCTGGTACCTCCAGCGCGGCAGGGGCCTGGCCGCCAAACTCAACGCGTCGGTGGTGCCCAACTGGCTGGTCTACGTGCCCCTGGCCCTGGTCATCTGGGTCCTGGTCCACGAGAGCGGCGTGCACGCGACCATCGCGGGTGTGGCCATGGGCCTGCTGATGCGCACCAACAAGCTTCCCGGCGAGCACCACGACCCGAGCCACGGCGTGGAGCAGCTGCTGCGCCCCTGGTCCGCGGGGCTGGCCCTGCCGATCTTCGCCTTCTTCTCCGCTGGCGTGGTCTTCGACGGGTTCGGCGAGGTCCTCACCGACACGGCGGCGCTGGGCATCATGGCCGGGCTCATCGTCGGCAAGGTGATCGGCATCGCGGGCGGCGCGTGGGTGACCACCAAGGTGACCAGGGCCGAGCTCAACCCCAGCCTGAAGTGGATCGACATCGTCGGCATGTCGCAGCTGGCCGGTATCGGTTTCACCGTGTCACTGCTGATCAGCGAGCTGACGTTCGCCGACGCCCCGGAGCACCTGGCCCACGCCAAGACGGGCGTGCTGGTGGCGTCCCTGATCGCGACCCTGCTGGCCGCGGTGATCCTGGGCGCGAGGTCGAGGCACTACCGGAAGCTGGAACGCCAGAGCACCGCGGGCGCGGACTCCGAGTAGAGACGACGGCGGCGGCCCGCCTCCCCCGAGCGGGGAGGCGGGCCGCCGCCGTGCGGCACGGGTGCGGGCTCCGCGGCGGGCCCTCCTCCCGGGCCGCCGGGCAACGTAGAAGCGGGCGGCCCCCGGAACCACAGGGGGCCGCCCGCGACGCGTGGTACTCCTACACGCTGACTCCCAGGAACCAGGTCACCACGGTGTACATCGCGGCCAGGATCAGGAACAGCGCGATGAGGTTGAGCCACACGCCGCCGCGCATCATCTGGCCGATCCGCACGTGGCCGGAGCCGAAGACGATCGCGTTCGGCGGTGTGGCCACCGGGAGCATGAAGGCCATCGTCGCGGCCAGGGCCACCGGGATCACCAGGGACAGGATGTCGATCTGCATGCCCACCGCGACGCCGCCGAGGATGGGCAGGAAGGTGGCGGCGGTGGCGGTGTTGCTGGTGAGCTCGGTCAGGAAGAGGACCAGTCCGGCCGCGACCAGGATCAGCACCCAGGTGGGCACACCCTCCAGGACGGCGACCTGGCCGCCGATCCACGTGCTGAGGCCGGAGGCGGTGAACTGCCCCGAGATGGCCAGGCCGCCGCCGAAGAGGAGCAGGACACCCCACGGCAGCTGCACGGCGGTCTCCCAGTCCAGCAGGCGGTTGCCGCGCCCGACCGGGATCAGGAACAGCAGGACCGCCACGGTCATCGCGATCCCGGCGTCGCTGACGCTGGACAGCCACGGCAGGAAGTTGTCGGCCAGGACCGGGACGAAGATCCACGAGAGCGCCGCGAAGGCGAAGACCGCGAGCACGAGCTTCTCGCCGCGCGCCATCGGGCCCATCTCGGCGAGCTCGGAGCGGATGAGGCCCTGGGCGCCCTCCACCTTCTTGACCTGCGGCGGGAAGATCTTGATCAGCACGAACCAGGCGATGAGCAGGAAGACGGCGGCCAGCGGCAGTCCGACCATCATCCACTCGCCGAAGCCGATGTGGATGTCGTGGGCGTCGGCGAGGTAGCCGACCATCAAGACGTTGGGCGGCGTGCCGATGATGGTGGCCACCGAGCCGATGGAGGACGAGTAGGCGATACCGAGCATGAGCGCGGTGGCGAAGTTCGCGTCGGTCCTGCCGTCCCGGAACTGGGTGATCAGCGCGACCACCGACAGGCCCACCGGCAGCATCATCACGGCGGTGGCGGTGTTGGACACCCACATCGTGATGAACCCGGTGGCGATCATGAAGCCGCCGATCAGCCCCGCGGTGTTGGAGCCGACCTTGGAGACGATGACCAGGGCGATCCGCTTGTGCAGGTTCCACTTCTGCATCGCCAGGGCGAGCATGAAGCCGCCCATGAACAGGAAGATGGTGTCCGAACCGTAGGAGGAGGCGACGTCCCCGATGGGGGTGCCCTCCAGCAGGAGGGGGAAGAGCACCAGCGGCAGCAGCGAGGCGACCGGGATCGGGATCGCCTCGGTGGCCCACCAGATGGCGATGAAGGCGGTGATCGCGGCCACCGCGCGGCCGTTGGCCGACAGGACCGTCTCGCCGTCCTCGCCGTCCGCGAGGGGCATCGGCATGTCCGGCATGAGGAAGTAGACCAGGAGACCGACGAGCGGGCCCGCGATCAGGCCGATCACGCGCGAGGGCGAGCTGCCCCTGGCGGCTCTGCCGTCCTGCGTGGGGGATGCGGTGTCGGGCGCGTCGACACCCTTCTCGGACGCCATGGAATCCTCCTGTTGTGGGTCACCGGGAAGTGACACTGGGCTTACCGTCGGGTTTCTCCCCGATTACCCCGAATTGATACAGCGATGGTGTGGGTCTCTTTCTCGCGTGTTCAAGGTCTCAACGAAGATTTGAGATTCCTCTGACATTGCGGAACCGTGGGTCGACATCGTGGTACACACGGTGATCATGGGCAAGGTGTGAACCGGGGGGCCTGAACCGCCGTCTTCCCTCGTCTAAGCTGCGGGTATGCATCGACCGAACCGGCGCGCCGCCCTGAGGGGGACCGCCGGCGTGTTCGCCGCGGTCGCGCTGGGCGGCTGCGCGTGGCGCGAACCCTCCCCCGCCCCGGCGCCGCTCGTCGTGGCCACGGGCCCGGCCGGGGCCGTCTACCGGGAGATCGGCTCGGAGATCGCGGGTCTGCTGGACGCCCGGCTCCCCGACATCCGGGTGGAGACCGTCGAGACCGGCGCCTCGCACGACAACCTGCTGCTCATCGACTCGGGTGAGGCCCACCTGGGTCTGACCAGCCTCGACGCGGTCCTGGCCGACGAGGTGGCCGACGCCGGTCCCTTCCGCGCGATCGGGCGCCTCTACGACAGCTTCCTGCACCTCATGGTCCTGGACGCCTCCCCCGTGCGCTCCCTGTCCGACCTGGAGGGCCGCCGCGTCTCGGTGGGCGCGGTCAACTCCGGCACCGAGTTCACCGTGGCGCAGGCCGTCGAGGAGACCGGACTGGACATGGAGGCGGTGCGCCTGGACCAGGCGGCCTCCGCCGACGCCCTGTCCCGGGGGGAGATCGACGCGATGTTCTCCCTGACCGGGCTGCCCACGCCCGCGGTCGCCGACCTGGCCCGCGAGCACGTGACGCGCCTGGTCGACCTCGGGGACGTCGCGTCCGCCATGGCCGAGGCCCACCCCGAGAGGTACTTCCCGGCCACCATCCCGGCGACCACCTACGAGGGCGTGCCCGCCTGCCCCACCATGTCCATCCCCAACCTGCTGCTGTGCGCGGCCGACCTGCCGGACGACCTGGCCTACGCCGTCGCCGACACCGTCTACACCGGCGCCGCGCGGATCGCTGAATCCCGCCCCGAGGCGGCGCAGATCAACGTGCGCACCGGCATCTCGACCGGCGTGGTCCCCCTCCACCCCGGGGCCGCGCGCTGGTACCGGGACAACAAGCCCTCCTGAGGTCCGCCCCGCCGAGGGCTCAGTCCGCGGACGGCAGCGTGATGGTCACGCCGAAGCCCGGCCGCTCGCCGGGCAGGCCCTCGCCCAGCGCCAGTTCCCCTCCGGCCTCGCGGACCAGGTCGGAGACGATCGCCAGCCCCATACCGGTCCCCTCTGTGTTCTGGTGGCGGGGAGAGCGCCAGAAGCGGTCCAGGGCCGCGCCGCGCTCCTCCTCCGGGAGCCCCTCCCCGTCGTCGAGCACGCTGATCCGCGCGGGGTCGCCCGCCGAGCCCCGCACCTGCACCCGGGTACCCCCGGACAGGCGCAGGGCGTTGCTCACCAGTTCGTCGAGGATGCTGCCCAGCCCCCCGGCCGGGGCGCAGACCCGCAGCCCGGCGGGGACGTGCACGGTCACGGTGATCCCCCGGGCCCGGCCCAGGGCGCGCCAGCGCTCCACCCGGGTCTCCAGCAGTTCGGGGACGTCCACGGCCTCGGTGCCGGTGACGCTCTCCAGACGCGTCGCGGCCAGGAGGGAGTTGAGCATCCGGTGCATGACCGTGGTCTCGTCCACGGCCACCGCGTGCGCCTCCCGGGCATCCTCGGAGCCGAGGTAGGGCGCGAGGTTCTCCACCGCCAGGCGCAGGCTCGCCAGGGGGTTGCGCAGCTGGTGGGAGGCGTCGGAGACGAAGGAGCGCTGACGCTCCAGGGCCCTGCGCACCACGTCGACCATCGTGTTGAAGGACTCGGTGAGGCGGCGCAGCTCCGGAGGCCCCTGCTCGGCGTCCACCCGCACGTCCAGGTCACCCGAGGCGACGGCGGTGGTCGCGGCGTCGAGTCGGCCGATGGGGCGCAGCACCCAGCGCGACAGCGGCAGCGAGGCCGCCACCAGGAGCGTCAGGGGCACCAGGCTGAGCAGGGCGAGCCACCCCCAGGAGCCGAGGATGTCGGCGCCGAGCCGGTCGGTGGGGGCGGCGACGATGACCGCCCCGGTCACCTCGCTGTCGCGGCCGATGGGCTCGGCGACCACGAGGGGGTCGGACTCCCAGGGCCAGACGGTGGTCGGAGGGGCCGGGCGCTCCCCGGCCAGGGCGACGGTGAGCGCCTCCGGCGCGCCCAGTTCCGCGAGCACGTCGCGCTGGTGCGCCGTGCTGCCGGACCCGGCGATGATCTCCCCGTCGGGGGCGACCACGACCACCGGGATGCCGTAGAGCGCCTCGTAACGGGCCATCTCCTGGAGGAGCGCCTCGGGTCGGTCGGCCTCCAGCGCGGTGCGGGCCAGGGCGGCGAAGCGGCCCGCGTCCCCGAGGCGGTCGACGTAGACCTGCTGGGTCAGCTGCTGGGCGATGACCGTCCCCAGGGGGATGACCGCCGAGGCGACCAGGACGAACGCCGCGGGGAGCAGGATGGTGAGCAGTCTGCGGAGCACGGGCTCAGGCCCGGTCGAGGAGGTAGCCGACACCGCGCACGGTGCGGATCCGCACGGCCCGGCCGAGCTTGGCGCGCAGCGAGCCGATGTGGGTGTCCAGGGTCCGGGAGGAGGTCTCCCAGGCCGTGCCCCACACCTGGTCGAGGATCTGGTCCCGGGCGACCACCGACGGGGAGCGGGAGACCAGGAGGGCGAGCAGGTCGAACTCCTTGCGGGTCAGCTGGAGTTCGGCGCCGCCGACGCTGGCCGCGCGGGAGCCCGGGTCCACGGTGAGCTCGCCGACCCTGACCTCGGGCTCCTCCTCAGCCGCCTCCGCCCGCGCGGCGCGGGTGCGGCGCAGGACCGCGTCGATGCGGGCGAGGAGTTCGGCGACGCCGAAGGGCTTGACCACGTAGTCGTCGGCTCCGGCCCGCAGGCCGCGCACGCGGTCGCGCTCCTCGCTGCGGGCCGTGACGGCGATGATGGCGGTCTGCGGACGGTCGCGGAGCTTTCGGAGCAGGTCGATGCCGTCGGCGTCGGGAAGGCCGAGGTCGAGGAGGACGACGTCGGCGGGCGGGGCGGTCAGGGCCCGTTCGGCGGTGGCGACCCTCTGGACGTCGAAGGACGCCGCCCGCAGGGCGGTCACCAGTCCGCGGGCGACCCGGTCGTCGTCCTCGACCACGAGAATGCGCATGTCCAGCATGTTAGGCAGTGTTCGCGCCGGTGACGGCACACCGCCGGGGCGCTCCCCGCCTCGCGGACGCCGCTCCCGGTCCCGCGGGGCGGGTCCGCCGCCCGCCGGCGGCGCGGCACGGGGTTCCACGCGGGCGGGTCCCGGCGCCATTTCCGCGGCCATAACACGGGGGGCGGAATTGCGTCCGCACCGAGGCACCCGCTTCCCCCGAAGCGCACGGGACGACCTCGAAGCGGGCCGCCCCGGGCGCAACATCCTGACCCCGAGACGCAATGGAAACGAAAAGGGATCAGAGCCGCGGACCGCCGAAACCCACCCTTTTCCCGCACGTGCTTTTCCGTGTACCGGGGAGCACGGTAATCGCCTCTTCGCCCCGCGGCCACTCTCCGACCGCTGTCCCCGGCCCCTTCCCGGGATGCGGCCGCTCCGGCCCTCCGAACGGAGCGGAGCCCGCAAAGCCCACGGGCACGGGCTTTTGCGCGCACCAGCATGAGAGGGGCCCACAGCGGCGGCGCCCCGGCGGGCGCCGCGCGGGCACGGCACCCGCGAAACCGAAGCGGAACCGCTTACCGGCATATCATCCGCGTCTTTTTCCGGACTATCCGGAGAACGGCCTGGCCCGGACAACATGAACACCACTCCAGTGGGCATGTACAAGTCGGCCCCTGTCACCAACCGAATACATAACTGAACCGGAGCCGGACCCGATCGCACTTTCAGAACTGCTCGGGAAACAGGAGCGACCAATGGTGGAACTGAGAGAATCGAGGCCGCCGAGTGCGTAGCGACAACCAGCGGGGACAGAGCGGACAGGAGTGCCCGTGAGAGGGCTGGGACACGAACCCGGTCGGTGGCGGAAGTCGAGCTACAGCGGTGGCGGCAACGGCGACTGCGTCGAGGCGGCCCTGGGCACGCCGGGGACGGTCGGCCTGCGCGACTCCACGCACCCCGACCGCGCGGCGCTCGCCCTGCCCGCGCACCAGTGGGTCGCACTGCTCCGGCTCGCCGGGCAACGCTGAGGGGACCGAACGGCCCGGGGGGCGCGCCCCGGACCGCGACCGGTCACATCTGGGCGAGGTAGATGTCGGCGTCCCCACGCACGGTCCTGCGGAGGCTGAGCGTGGCGGGGTGGTCCGACCCCATCACCCGGCGGTAGCCGTCCTCCACGGCGACGAACTCGGCCTCGACGTCCTCGCCCTGGGCCCGGCGGTCCACGAGCAGGTTGCGGCGGGCCAGCAGGGCCAGCGGGTGCGAGGCGCCCAGCGCCTCCTCGCAGCCGCGCAGCGCCTCCTCGTCCCGTTCCCGGGCACCGGCCGCGTCGCCCATGAGGAAGTGATCGTTGGCCAGGTTCACCAGGCAGGCCAGGGTGCTGGGGTGGTGGGCGCCGAGCCGGTCCAGGAACAGCTCCAGGGAGCGCTCGTCCAGCTGGCGGGCCTCGGCCGCCCTGCCCAGGCGGCGCAGGATGATCGCCCGGTTGACGTCGGCCGCGCCCACGTAGGGGTGGCGCTCGCCCAAGAGCTTGACGTAGCGCTCCCCCGTGGTCTGGGCCAGCTCCAGGGCCTCGTCGTGCTGGTTGACCGCGCTCAGGGACATGGAGTGCACCAGGGCGGCGTACATGGTCTCGTTGTCGTCCACGCCGTGCTTGACCCGGAAGCGCTGCCAGGCGCGCTCCGACAGGGTGAGCGCCTCCCGGTGGTGGCCGACGCGCCGGCGCATGACGGCCAGCGTCCGCTGGTTGCGCAGGACGCGGTTGTCGTCCTCCCCGATCAGGCCGATGGCCCGCTCGACCTGGTGGGCCTGGATCTCCTCGGCCTCCCGGTAGCGGCCCTTCTCCATCAGGGCCTCGGCGTAGCCGTTGTTGGTGCCCAGGGTGCGCGGGTGGTCCGGACCGAAGACGGCCTCCAGCCGGGCCAGCGTGTCGCGGTACTGGTCGGCGGCCGCCTCCGGGTCACCGCTGAGCAGGAGGTTGAAGGCGCGGAAGTGGGCGGTGACCAGGGTGTGCGGGTCGTCCTCCCCGAAGAGGCGCACCCGGCGGTGGTAGGCGTCGGCCGCCGCCGTCAGGGAGTCGCGGAACCGGCCCAGGAAGCGCAGGGTGCGGATGTACTCGATCTCCGCCTCCAGGGTCTCGGGGTCCCCGGGATTCTGCGTCTCGCGCAGGGTGCCCAGGGTGGCCTCGCACAGCGCGAGGGCCTGCTCCAGGTACCCCTGCCCGCGCATCGCCGTGGAGATCTGGATCGCCATGCCCAGGGTGGAGGGGTGGTTCTCGCCCAGTTGCAGGCGCCACCACTCGTGGGCGGTCTCGCCCAGGCTGCGGGCCTCGTCGAACTCCTGGCGCAGCGCGGCGACACGGCACATCTGCACCACCAGGTTGCGCGCCCAGGGGTCGGTGCAGTTCCACAGTTCGGAGGCCCACACGTGCGGCAGCAGCTCGGTGTAGCGCTCGGAGGCGTCCACGGCCACCACCTGGAGGTCGTTGCGGCCCAGCAGCTGGTGGGCGCAGTGGCGCATCTCCTCGCGCTCCCGGTCGCTCATCGGCGCCTGGACGGCGCGCTGCACCAGCCGGTGCAGGGAGACCGTGTTGCGCTGATGGTCGATGTGGGCGAGGCTGTTGCGCCCGATGTCGCGGATCGCCATGCCGAGCCTGGCCGGGTCCTCCAGGGCGCCGCGCAGCTCCGCGGGGCCCTCGATGCCCCGGGCGAAGTTGAACAGCGTCCGGGGGATGGGCGCCGTCGACATGAAGGAGCACAGCTGGAGCAGCTGGAGCGCCGCCGGGTTGGTGGTGGCCAGCCGGTCCAGGGACACGTTCCAGGCGGCGGCGACGGCCACCGGGTAGGCGCTGTCCACCGGGCGCAGGAGGTCGAGCATCTCCTGGCTCTTCTCGGAGAACTGGCGCAGGTACTCCTCGGTGGCCATCCCGCTCTCGTGCAGCCACACGGCGGCCTGGTTGAGGGCCAGCGGCAGGTCGCCCAGCTCGTGCGCCAGCTGGTCGGCCTCCTCGGTGGTCAGCGACGCGGGTCCGCGCCGTTTCAGCAGCTCGATGCTCTCGGCCCGGTCGAACTCGCGGACGGAGAGGTAGGCGTCGCCGCCCCGCACCGTCCAGCTGGAGTCCCGAGAAGTGATGATCACGTGGCCCTCGCCCCCGACAGGAAGATACTGATCCAGTTCGGACCGGGCCTGCGCGTTGTCGAAGACGAGGAGCCAGCGCGGGTAGTCCAAACCCTGGCGCAGTGCCTCCAGGACGTTCTCCAGGACGTGTCCGCTGCCCGCGCCCGCGCTGTCCAGCCTGAGCCTGGACGCGAGGACGGAGAAGCTCTCCCGCAGCTGGTTGCTGTGGGCCGCGGGGATCCAGCAGATGAGGTCGTAGTCGGACGCGTACCGGTACAGGTACTCCTTGGCGAGCTCGGTCTTGCCGACCCCCGACATCCCGTTGAGGGCGGTGATGACCTGTCGCCGCCCCTTCAGGAGCTGCCCCCTCAGCGCGGAGAGGAGTTCCTCCCGGCCGGTGAAGGCGCTGTTGCGGCGCGGAACCTGGACCCAGACCGCGTTGAGCGGTCGGCCACTCATGGACGATCGGGACGTACGACCGCTGGACTGGTCGCCAGATTCTTGCATCATATCCTCATTTGACAGTTTTGTGGCCATATGAGTTTCTTTCCCCGACCGTTCAGAAAAGGGTGCTCTGTTCCGCGCCTTCCAGCCGTTGTTCCCGTCCACACGCGCAGATCCGGAAACCTTCGGCAATACTAGACCAGCGGGCGACGGCGTACCCGCCTCATGCGTTTCCCGCGTACCGCGGGTCGCACCCGTCCCGGAGATATCGGCGTATTCCCTGATGGGCACGGCATAACGCCGGGTGAGGGAGGCGCTCTCCACCGCGGGAAGCATGGAATTCGCCCAGTGGTGGGACACCCGCGTCCTTTTCGGGAAATCCTCGTGCACGCCCCGCAGCATCAGGCGCAGGGCGTCGAACCAGGGGTCCACCCAGCGCAGGCGCTCCGCCGCCAGGCCCAGCACCCGGCGGATGTCGGAGACCCGGCCGCCCAATGACAGCAGGGCCCGCCGGACCCCCGGGCGGAAGTCCCACCCGACCGGCCCGTCCTCCTCCCCCCACCCACCGCCCCCGCGCACCAGCCCGCTGAAGAAGACCTCCGTCAGCTCCGAGGGTGTGGCGCGGCCGAGCACGTCCTCGCAGACCGCCTCCACCAGGCGCGGGTCCAGCGGCACGGCCGCCAGGGCCACCGCCAGGTCGAACGCCTCGGGACTGGCCAGCTGCCGGAAGCGCCGCGCCTCCCGTTCGGCGTCGAAGGCGGGTTCCCGGGCGTCCGGCGCCTCGGCGGGGGCCGGGCCCCCTCCCGCGGGGAAGCGGGCGGTGTGCGCCCACAGGCGCCCGGGGCCCCTCCCCATCGCGAAGACGGCCCACTCGCGGATCGTCCCGGGGTCCAGCGTCAGCACGGGCACGAGCGCGCCCGGCTCGCGCTTCTCCTCCTCCGGGTCGGTGAGCGTACGCTCCCGCGCGTACCCGGTGTTCGCGGCGCAGGGACCGGCTGCCCGGGGCGCGGCCAGCTCCATCGGGGCGGTGGCTATGGCGCCGCGCCGCCACAGGAGGGGCTGGAGCAGGTGGAGGATCGCGACCGCGCCGCGGTCCGCGGCCTCGGCGACCCAGTCCTGGAAGCCGCGGTCGCGCCAGGCGCCGCCGAGCCCGTCGGTGAGGAACAGGACCACGTGCGCGCGGCCGCCGCCGAGGCGGCCGGGGCGTCCGTGGACGTCGCGCAGCCTGGGGCTGCCGGTGCGTCCGGAGTCGAAGTACAGGGAGACGACCTCACGGAAGATCCCGCCGGAGCGCGCGAGCCGGACGAACTCGGCGGCCAGGCCGCGCTGGAAGGCCATGGTGACGCCGTCGTCGACGAGGAGGGTCAGGCTCACCACCCGTTCCCGGCGCGCGCAAGGCCGCGGCACCACCGGGACTCCGGCGCTCTCGCGCTCGTCCTCGGTCCAGTGGAGGCTGTCCAGGAGCGAGCGCGCGTAGTTGCGCGCGGTGCCCTCCGGGTCGATACCGTCCGGCCGTCCCCGGGGCTCGGTGAGGTGGAAGGGCCCCAGCGCGGCGACCAGTTCCTGACGCTGCTCCAGGACCGGCTGGACGAACCCGTGGGGCTCCGTCGGCGGACCTTCGTCCCCCGGAGCGCGGCGCGGCCACGGGGGCGTCCCCCCGTGGTCGGGCGGCGGGGCCGGGGCCGGCCCGCGGGGCGCGGCGGAAGCGTCCCCGCCGGTCGCCGTACCGTCGCCGGGGAGCCCCGGGGACCGGGCGGTCCCGGTGTCCGTGCCGGGCGGCGGGGCGGGCCGCGCGGTCCCGGGCGCGTCCGTGCCGGTACCGGCCTCCCGCGGTGGTGGACCGGAGCCGGCGGCCTCCCCCGGCGGCGGCCCGTCGGCGGGCGGCGCCGGGAAGACCGGGCGGTCGCGGCGCGCGGCCTCGGCACGCGCCTGGAGGGCCGCCAGGTGGAGCGCGTCCGCCCACTCCGTGGGGGTGAGGCCGCCCGGGGGGCCGCCCGACCGGTCGCCGGAACCCCGGGGGCGGTCGTCCCCCGGCTGGTGCGCGGGGCTCATCCCGGGGTTTCCGTGAGGCGGTGCCAGAGCAGGTCGGAGAGGTGGCGGACCTGCTCGGGCCCCGGCTCGCCCTGCCCCATGGCACCGACCAGGTGCACGGCGTTGAGCAGCTGGTCCACGGCCAGTGCGTGGCCGTCGGCGCTCCTGCGCAGGAACTCGGTGACCAGGGTCCGCGTGCCGGTGGGCGGGTCGCCGTCGAAGTGCCCTGCCACGGCGGCCACCAGCTCGTCCTCGTCCGGCAGCCCCATCCGGACCGGGATGCAGCGGCGCAGGAAGGCGGGCGGCAGGTCCCGGTCGTCGTTGCAGGTCACCACCGTGACGGGGAAGGCCGAGCACAGGACCTCGCCCCGTTCGACCACCGCCGTGCGGCCGGGGTCGTCGGTGGCCACCCGGACCCTCACGGCGACGTTGGCCAGTCGGCCCAGCTCGGGGACGGTGTAGCCGCCGTTCTCGAAGAGGTCGAGCAGGTCGCCGGGCAGGTCGAAGTCGCCCAGGTCGAAGTCGTCGACCAGGAGCACGCGGGGCAGCCGGGTGGGCAGGAAGGCGGTGCCCAGGGGCCCCAGGGTGAGGTAGCGGCCGATCGACTCGGCGCTGCTGCGCAGGTGTGCGTCGGCCTCCGTTCCGTCGGCGCTCGCGTAGCGGCGGTCCCGGGCGCCCCGGGCACGGTTGCGGGCGTTCTCCAGGTTGAGGTCGTGGATCTGGGTGAGGGGGTCGTAGGCGTACAGGCCGTCGCGCACGGTGCTGCGGCTGGTGACGGCCCAGCGCAGGACGCGGCCCAGGCCCAGCTCGCGGGAGACCTGGTGGGCGAGGCTGGACTTGCCGATGCCGGGCGGGCCCACCAGCAGCAGGGGGCGGCGCAGGCAGATGGCCGCGTTGACCTTGTCCAGCAGCTGGCGCCGGTGCGGCCCCAGGGGAACGGGGAAGCTCCGGGGCCGGGCGGGGCCCAGGTGGCGCTCGCTCTCGGCGGCGGGGCCCTCGGTCCTCGGCCCCGGGTCGTAGAACGGGGGGTCCGCGCCGGTCTCGGCGGGGTCCGGCCCGCCGCCGTAGGTGCGCCACCGGGGAGGCGGGGGGAGCTGGGCGGCGAGGTCCAGGTGCGGGCGGGGCTGACCTGTGCCGTGGAAGATCCACCACCCCGGCGCGGAGCTGGTCGATCCGGGTTCGGCTGATGTGGTCATGGCAGGCCCTTCGAGCCGCGCCCAAGGGGGGCTGTCGGATGCTATGGGGGTGTCATCGGTCTGGGGGCGGGCAGAACCGGAAGGGTGTCGTGGTAGAAGACGGCGACCTCGAAGCTTTCTTCGATGTACCCGGTATCGTCCGGGGAAACGCATCCGGAACGCGATTGGTGGAGCGCCTTGGGAAGCGCTCGTATTCTTTCGGGCGGCACCATTACCTCCCGTCCCACCTTCCCCAGATTGAGCCACGGACTTGCCCCCGGCCCATTGTCGGCGGAACGCCAGATCACGACCGGAACCCCGATCATGAGCGCCGACCAGACCGGCATGTGGCACTCGTCCAGATGGGAGGGAACGGAGAGGGCGACGATCCTGTCGTCCTGGAGTCTTTCGACCAGGGGTTCGCGGTAGGTCCGCCCGCCCCTGCGCCTCCTCCGCCCGGCCTCGTGCGCGGTGTCCAGGTGCAGGACCTCGCGCGCGCTCGCGAGCCCCTCCCACCGGAGGGCGCAGGTACGCCGGGCCTGCGCGGTGTCGCCGCGCGCGGGGTCCACCAGCTCCTCCGCCCGGTAGACCACCTGGGCCCGCGAGCCGAGCCTGCGGTCCCCCTCACCGGCCTCCTGCCAGCGCTCGGCCTCCAGGCGGCGGAGCAGGTCCAGCCGTGCGACCAGCTCGACCCGTACGCCCTCGTGGTACCCGGTGCGGTGGTCCACCTCCAGCAGGGTGAGCAGGCCGCCGACGTGGGCGCCGATGCGCTCGGCCTCCATGTGCGGGGTGTGGCCGTGGCCGCAGAAGTCCGGGGGCCTGCCCCGCCTCTCGCTGAGCACCGTCCAGTACTCGACGTCGTACCGGTCCCTGCTCCGGCCCTGGGTGACGTGCACGACGAGCCGGGCGGGCGCGCGCGGGCCGGGCGGCGCGGCCGTGCCCTCGCGCCGCCCGCCGCCCCAGAGCAGGAGCAGGTCGGCGCAGTCGCGCAGCGGGACGGCGCAGGGCAGCAGGGAGCAGAAGATCCGCAGCGGGAGTTCGGCGCCCTCGGGCACGGCCATCTCGGTCAGGTCCACGAGCCGGTCCCAGGCCGTGTGCGGCGGTGCCTCGGCCGGGGCGAGCCGGTCGGTCCGGGCGGTCTCGAAGGCCTCCGCCACCAGGTCCGGGGAGTGCTCCGCCAGCTCCCGGCGGACGAGGTCGACGTCGGCGTCGGTGGTCCCCTCGGGCAGGAGGCGGTACAGCTGCTCCCACTCCTCGGCGTGGACCAGCGGCTCCGCGGCCCGGGCCGCCGCCAGCGAGCTGCGGCCGCGCTCCTCCAGGTAGAGGATCCAGCGCAGGAGGCATCCCAGGCGCACCTGCTCCCGGCACAGGCGCACCAGGTGGCGGGCGAACTCGACCGGAGAGCCCTCCAGGCGCAGGTTGCGGCGGACCCGCGTCGGCAGTTGGTAGGCCAGCTGCTCGCGCGCGTCCGGGAGGAGGACGCACCGGAGCGCGCACAGGGCGTCGACCAGGTCCTCGAACCCGCCGTCGGCCGGGAGCGGCCGTCCCGCGCCCTCCGGGAGGAGCCGCCCGCCGGGAGGGGGCCCCGCGCCCTCCGACGGCGGCCGCCCTCCGATCGGGGCCTGGTCCCCCGCCGTGGCCGTCGTCTCGCTCACCCGGACGGACTCCCCAGGAGGGGGGCCGCGGCCTCGCGGACCCGGAGCATCCCCGAGCTCCCGTCCTCCCTCGCGTCGAGGAGGGCGAGCACCTCGTCGAGGAGCCCGTACTCACCGTGGGCGAGGGCGACCAGCTGCGCGGCGAAGGAGAGCAGGTCCTGGTCGGCGCGGAGCCTGCGGCGCAGCCGGGGGTCGAGCGCGACGTACAGGTCCAGGCGCAGGTCGGGCAGGAGCAGCGTGCGCAGGTCGGTCATCGCCCTGGCGGTACGCGTGAGCGCCTCCCGTTCGCCGTTCGCCGCCGCGCCCGCGGCGGTCCGCTCGGTCGGCCACACCCGGGGGATCGCCTCCATAGGAACCATCCAGCCCGCCCTGCCGCTGCCGGTCGCCTCGCAGAGCAGACCGAGGAGGGCGTTCCCCTTCTCCTCTCGGACACCGCTGCCGCTGAAGCCGGGCAGGACGGTGAAACCCGCGTGGGAGTCGACGTCGATCTGGACGTAGCCGAAACGGCTGCCCCCGGTGCCGGTGGCCAGGCCGGTGACCCAGAGGCCGGTTTCGGCGCGGGGGAAGCCGAGGACGCGGACCCGGTCGCCGACGCGGTAGCGGCCGGGGGCGGCGGGAGGGATCGGGGCGGGCCGGTCCAGGCGCAGCACCGCCGCGTCCCAGGGCGCGGCCTCCTCCCACCACCAGCCGTCGGCGACGACCGTGGCGGCGGCCTCCCAGTCCGGGAGGCCGCGCGGGGCGTCCAGGCGTACGGTGACGCCGGGTCCGGCGGGGGCGCCGGACCCGGCGACGGCCTCGCGGACGACGTGCGCGCAGGTGATCGCGTATCCGGATGCGACCAGCACCGCGGCTCCGTGCAGGGCCGTGCCGCCGCGGTCGGTGACGCGCAACTGCCAGTCGGGGGCGAGGGGGCGGGGGGCCAGGTGGGACACGGTGCTCCCGTTCGGCGGGCGGGGCACACGGGACGGGCCCGAACGCGCGGTCCCGCTCAGTGTTTCGGGTGCACCGAATTCTACCTGTCGTTCATGAAAATGTGTTGTCGTGAAGGAGAGCGAAAGATCTGGGTGTTTTTCGTGAGGGATAGGTGAATTTGGATAAACAAGTTAAGAAAAGGGGGTTATGTGCGGCACCCGGGCCGTCCGCCTCCGGCGACGGACGGCCCGGACGCGCTGGTCAGGAGGCCGGTACCGGTTCAGGGGTCCGACGGCGGGGGCGGCCCCACGGCATGAGGCGGTCCACGCAGAGGCGACCGCCCGCGAACCCGAGGGCCAGGGCGGCGACGCCGAGGACCAGCACGAGTTCGAAGCCGCCGACCAGCGGGTCGCCGACGTGGGCGAAGAAGTAGGCGCCGGCCATCATGAAGGCCAGGAGAAGCCCGGCCAGGGGCAGGGCGAACCCGATGATGAGGGCCAGTCCGGCTCCCACCTCGATGCTCGCTCCCAGGAGCGCGGCGAACTGCGGGAAGGGGATCCCCATGGACGCGAAGCCCTGGGCGGTGCCTTCGAGACTGGACATCTTCGGCCAGCCGTGCGCGATGAAGACGACGCCGACCACGACTCTGGCGAGCAGCGCGGCGACGTCCCCCACGCGGGACATGAGCGGATTCTCGGTCATAGCGGTTCCTGTTCCTGTGAGCGGGTAACCCAGGAGGAGGTCGTGGCCTCGCACCGTTGCTTGAGACTACAACCTTTTCCTGGGAAAGCAGATGATAGTACGCATCCACCCGGACACATAGAGTGCCAATGAGGGATATTTCTCCCCCTCGGCGTCCGCCCTGGTGAGAGCCGACAACAGAACGCGACTCAGTCCCGGCGCACCGTACCGGTCGGCCCCGTGTACCGCGGCTCCTCGCCCCCGGGGTCGAGTACGCCGAGCATGGACTCCGCAATCCCCCGCAACTGCTTGACCTGGTCCTCGGTGAGCGCGTCGAAGAGCACGCGCCGGACCTCGTGCACGTGGCCCGGCGCCGCCCCGCGCAGCACGGCCGCCCCCTCGGGGGTGAGTTCGGCCAGGGTGGTGCGCCGGTCGCCCGGACGCTTGAACCTGCGGACCAGGCCGTCCCCCTCCAGGCGGGCGACCGCGTGCGAGAGGCGGCTGGGCGAGGAGCGCAGTCTCCTGGCCAGGTCGGTCATCGTCATCACGCGCTCGGGCGCCTCGGACAGCTTCACCAGGATCTGGTAGTAGGCGTGGGACATGCCGGAGTCCTGCCTGAGCTGCCGGTCCAGCGCCCCGTCCAGCAGGTGGACGGCGGCCAGGAAGGCCCGCCACGTCTGCTGTTCGCCCTCGTCGAGCCACCGCGTCTCGGCCATCGGGCCCGTGCCCCCAGGGATAACTTGAGAGTTCAACTGTGTTCTGGTCAAATACCTATCTTCCAGGCATCGGAGAGCGGCCGCGGCACGGCGGCCCCACCCGCCCGAGCGCGGTCCGCCGACGTCGGCGCACTGGAAGGACGCCCCGTCCACCGTCGGCGCCACGGCGGACGGAATCCCTCTGACCTACGGACTTCCGGGGTTTCCCGCAACGCTACTACGGAGTCACATACGCCGCCCCGGGTGCGCAGCGCCCCCGTTCGCGGCCCCGCGGTACGCCCTCCCGGCACCGTGCGTGTCGTTACCGCTTGGGACACTCTCCCCCATGACGGACACACGCGATCCCGCGGACGCGCGCACGGTCGAGGAACTGGTGGCCTCGACGGGCAGGGCCAGGTACCTGTGTTTCTGGGGCCACCGGCCGCCCGCCTCCGGAGGCGTGTCGGCGAGCTGCCTGTCGCAGTGGTGGCCCGCCGACTTCGCGGTGGAGGGGGTCGGCTACCGCACCGCGGAGCACTACATGATGGCCGCCAAGGCCCGCCTGTTCGGTGACGCCGAGGCGGAGGAGCGGATCCTCGCGGCGGGCCACCCCCGGGACGCCAAGGTGATCGGTCGACAGGTGCGCGGCTTCGACGAGCGCGAGTGGGAGGCGGCCCGCTTCGGGATCGTGGTCGAGGGCGGCATCGCCAAGTTCGGCCAGAACCCAAAGCTGCGCGCGTTCCTGCTCGGCACCGGCAGGCGGGTGCTGGTGGAGGCCAGCCCCCGCGACCGGGTGTGGGGCATCGGGCTGGGCGCCAAGAACGACGACGCGCAGGTCCCCGAGCGCTGGCGGGGGCTCAACCTGCTGGGGTTCGCCCTGATGGAGACCCGGGCCCGCCTGGCCGCGGCTCCTTGACGCCGGGCCCGTCCTCCGCCGGGCCGACGCGGGCGGAGTCGGCATGATCGAGGCCATGGGGCGCAAGGCGCTGGCCGTACGCGCGGACGCCGGGGCGGTGGTCGGTGCCGTCACCCACCTGGGCGGTCCGGGCGGCCGGTTCGTCCCTGACGCGGTGGCGGGCGTGTACGTGGGGATCGGCGCCTGCACCCGGGTCGGGGCGCGCCGGAGCCGCGCTCCCCGACCCGTGGCTCCCGTGCCCCCGTTGGCACGTCAAAAAAGACGTATCGTGCGTGGTGTGTAGTTATCAGGCGCTTTTTCCGAATCGCATCCCGCGATCACCGTCGGATCACCCGGATTTCATCCGCCGTATCTGTGGTTACGGCTCCGGCGTGCCCACGACAGGAGTAGAGTCCAGACCGCGGACAGCATGGTGCTTCCGGCACCGCACCCGTTCCCCGGAGCACTCCGGGTCTCGGCGTTCCCGCCGCCACCCGTCAGACGCTCGCGCGGCCCGACCACGTACGCCCGCCGCACGCTCCGGGAGACCGGTTCACCCACGCGCACCCGCCGGTGCCGCACGCGGTCCGGGAACGCACCGTCCTTCTTCCATCCAGGACGAACCACACTCCAGGGACTTCCCATGGCCTATTACCGCATCCAGTTGCGCGACGGCTCCAACCACACGCTCCAGGCGGTGCGCATGCGCACCGACGCACGCAGCCTCTACCTGGAGGAGCGCACCGCCGGGGCGTGGACCGAGGTGTTCTCGAACCCGATCACGGAGGTGGAGCGCGTCCAGCGCCGCTTCACCGAGAACGACGGCACGTGGACCTGGCTGAGCGAGAGCCTGCCCGCCCCCGTCGGCGGCGTCCGCGCCTGGTGAGGCCACGGCCGGGCGGAGGGGATCCGCCCGGCCTCCGCAGGCGTCCCGGCTCTCCGCTTCCCGTTCTCCGGCGGGTCTTCCGTTGACGTGCTCGGGGCAGGTGCCCGCGCTCGGCACGGCGCGCACGGTGGCGGCGCTGAATCCACAGGCGCGGCGGGCGTGAAGGTCCGGAGTCACGGACCCCCGGCCCTGTGTCCTACTCCTCCTGGACCGGACCCCCTCTTACTTAACATTCATTGAGCAAGGGGGGCGGGGAAAGCTGGATACCGTGGACGGCGGGTCCGCGACCCCCCGCACGGGCCCGGGGTACCCGACGGGGTACAGGAAGTGGAGAGACCAGGATGAGCGAGACGACCCCGGCGCCGGACACCCGCGCCCCCTCCGGCTCCGAGGCGCCGACACCGCGGAGGCGGGTGAACCGGCGCGAGCAGATCCTGCGCACGGCTGCCGACGTGTTCGCCTCGCGGGGCTTCCACAACACCTCGCTGGCCGACATCGCGGCGACGCTCAGCATCACCCCGGCGGGGGTGCTGCACCACTTCGGCTCCAAGACCGACCTGCTCACCGCCGTCCTGGAGCTGCGCGACGACACCGACCCGGCGCCGGAGGGCAGCCGGATGCTGGACCACCTGGTGGCGACCGCCGAGCGCAACGCCGAGCGGCCGGGGACCACGCAGCTCTACGCGGTGCTGTCGGCGGAGAGCGCCACCGACGAGCACCCGGCGCAGGACTGGTTCCGGGACCGCTACACGGTGCTGCGCAGGGAGATCGCGGACGCCGTGCTGGACCGGCTGGAGCCGGGGCACCGGGAGGCCGCGGACACGCCGGGGCCGGACGGGCACACCCCGGCGGAGGCCGCGGCGTCGGCGGTGATCGCCGCGATGGACGGGCTCCAGGTGCAGTGGCTGCTGGACCCGGGCGCCGTGGACATGGCCGCCGTCACCGAGCTGGTGATCGACTCCGTGGTGGCCCGGTTGTCCCGACGGGACTGACCGGGCGGTCGCGTCCCGTGGAGACCGCTGAACGCCGGAGGGGGCGCCGGGAACCGTGCGGTTCCCGGCGCCCCCTCCGGCGTTGGGCGGGCGGTTACTGCTCGCCGTGGACGGAGCCGGGGGTGCCCGAACCGTCGGTCACCTGCGGCTCGCCGGTCGCGCTCTCGGCCAGCCACTCGTCCCAGGACATCTGCCAGAATCCCCAGCCGTTGTTCCACTCCAGCTCGCGGTCGGTGCCGGTGGTCTCCATGACGTCGCCCATGAGGGTGTTCTCGAAGATCCAGCGGGCGTCGTCCATGCGCAGGTTGGTGCAGCCGTTGGAGGTGTTGGCGCTGCCGATGTTGCCGTTGTAGGAGGCCTCGTGCAGGAACTCGCCGCTGTCGCTGGTGCGGACCGCGTACTGCACGTCCACGTTGTACGCGCCGGGGGTGCCCTCGGGGATGCCCACGGTGGAGGAGTCCATGGTCATCTGCTCGTAGCGCTGCATGAGCACGTGCGTGCCGGAGGTCGTGGTGTCGAAGCGGCGGCTGGCCTTGCCGTTGCTCACCTCGATGGTGCGGTCGTGCTCACCGTCGATGTTGACGACCAGCTCGTGGTCGGGCACATGCATGGTCATGATCAGCTCGCGGCCGATCTCGAAGTCGATGCGGTGGTTCTCCACGCCGTAGACGCCCTCGGAGGCCTCGACGCCCGCGAGGTGCAGATCGACGCTCACGGACTGGTGGGGCTCCCAGTACTCCTCCGGCCGGAACACGGCCATCGTGTCGGTCTCCCAGTTCCAGGCGCCCTGGACGCCCTGCTCGGAGATGACCTCCATGGAGTTCTCGACCTGCGCCTTGTTGGTCACCGGCAGGTCGAAGTTGATGACGATCGGCATGCCCACGCCGACGGTGTCACCGGAGACGGGCCAGTTGGAGGCCAGTTCCAGGCGCTGCCCGGCGACCGCCTCCAGGGTGGTGAACTCCTGGACGACCTCGGTCTCCTCACCGGCGTCGTTCTCGGCGGTCGCGGTGACCACGACCTCCGCGCCGGGGCGCAGGTTCCAGTCGCTGACCCACTCGGTCGCGTCGCCGTTGAGGGTGCCGGTCATGGCGTAGAGGTCGGGGTCCTGCGACTCGCCCTCGCCCTCCGCCGCGGCCTCGGTGGCGACGACCTGCTCCACTTGGACGTCCGTGATGACACCGCTCTCGGCGGTGACCTTGACGGGGGAGTCGGGCGCGACCTCCTCGGCGCCGCTCTCGGGAGTGATCACCAGTTCCGCGGGGTCGGCGCTGGCCGCGTCGGTACCGCCGCCCTGGGTCTCGGCCTCACCCGACGTGCAGGCCGTCGCGGCCAGCGCCAGCACTGCCAGTCCGATACCGAAACGACGCGCCACCGCCGGAGCTGTCTTGCCCGTCACGTCTGGTTACCTCCATGTCATGCCTGAAACGCCGTCCACGCAAGTAAGACGCACACCCACCGAAAAGGTTCTGAAATCTCATGCATCGGTATAGAGCGGTTATCTGGGGCGTGGGACGTGGGGGACGCCGGAACCGAAGACGATACACCCCGGGGGTACACCTCGATTCCCTACGGGTATGAGGTTACGGCCATCCATAACCGGCCTTGGACACCGGGTCGACCCTCCGCCTAGAATCTTGTCCGAACGCTCAGGTTTCTCCTCCGGAGGAACCTGGTCAAACGCCCGGTTCTCCGTCGGAAGGAACGCCGTGCCCTGGCTCTGGCTGGCCGGAGCGATCATCGCCGAGGTGATCGCCACCACCTCACTCAAGCTCTCCGAGGGCTTCAGCCGCCCGCTGCCCTCGGTCGTCGTCGTGGTCGGTTACGTCGGGGCCTTCCTCATGCTCAGCCAGTCCCTCACCCGGGGCATCAACCTCGGCGTGGCCTACGGCGTGTGGGCGGCCGTGGGCATCGCGCTGGTCGCGGTGATCGGCACGCTGCTCTTCGGCGAGTCGCTCACCTGGGTCCAGATCGGCGGGATCGCGCTGATCATCGCGGGGGTCATGGCCCTGGAACTGGGCGGGCGGCACTGAACGTCCACGACACGGCGTCCGTCGGCGGAGACATCGCCGACGGGCGCAGACGCAAGGGCGAGCGGCGCCGCCGACAGCTCCTGGACGCCACCATGCGCGTCATCGAACGCGACGGCGTGGCGGCGGTCAGCCAGCGGCGAGTGGCCGCCGAGGCCGGGGTGCCGCCCAGCACCGTCACCTACTACCACGCGACCGTCGACGACCTGCTCGTGGACACCCTGACCCGGGTCAACGACACCTACGTGGCCGCGCTGGCCGCCGTGCCCGAGGACGCGGACGCGGCCCTGCGCGCCCTGGCCGGGATGATCGCGGTGGGTTCGGGCCCCGAACGGGCCCAGGTGATGGCCGAGTGCGAACTGTTCCTGCTCGCCGCGCGCCGCCCGGCCCTGCGCCCGCAGATCGAGCGCTGGAACCGGGCCGTGGACGCCTTCCTCGCGCCCTACCTCCCCGGCCCGGAGGACCGCGCGGGAGTGGGCGCCGCCGTCGACGGCCTGTTCATGCGGTGCTGCGCCGACCCGGACCTGACGGCCGAGGACGTGTACCGCACGCTCAGCCGCCTGGTGTCGCGCGCGCCGCGTAGCGCGCGGGAGGGGTTCCCAGAACAGCGGTGAACTCCCTGGTCAGGTGGGACTGGTCGCTGAACCCGAGTTCGGCGGCCAGGCTCCCCCAGTCGGGCGGCGCTCCCTTCCCGGCCCGCTCGGCGGCCTCGTAGAGCCGGTACCTGCGGATGACCGCCTTGGGTCCGAGGCCGACGTGGTCGGCGAAGCGGCGCTGGAGCAGGCGTACGCCCATCCCCTCGCGCCGGGCGAGCCCGGACACGTTGACCACCGAGGGGTCGGCGGCCACCCGCTCCACGACGTCGCGGGTGTCCTCGGCCGGGTGACGTTCCACGGGGAGCAGTTCGGCCACGGCGCGGTCGACCCGGGCCATGAGGGCGAGGGGACCGGACGTCACCGCGCCATCGAGGGCCCCGCCCCCGCCGAGGACCGCTCCCGCACCGCCGCCCCCGCCCCGATCGGAGCGCCCGTGGGCACCGAGGACCCCGCCCCCGCCCAGGGTCTCACTCGCGCAGAGGGCGCCGAAGGCCTCCGACGCGGGGAGAGCGGCGTCCACGATCGTGTTCATGGGCCTGCCGAGGAACGGGCGGAACCCCGCGGGCCGGAACATCACCCCGAGCGCCCAGCCCTCGCCCTCCAAGCGGCGCTCGGTCACCTCGGTGGTCGGGCCGTGCACCGTCGCGGTCCCACCGGTGAACACCAGGTTCACGACGGGGTGGGCCAGGACCCGCTGGGTGTACGGCTCGCGGCCGGTCAGGTTCCAGGAGGCGAGCCAGTAGCGGTCCACGAAGCGTGCCACCCGCTCCGAGGGCGCGTGCCGGTCCAGGCGGAACCGGGTCAGCCCGGCGGCCGGGTCGAGGATGCCGCGCGCGTCCCCCTCCACCCCCACGAAGTACGGTCTCACGCTTCCAGGGTAGCCCTCCGTATCCGAACACACGTGCGGTTCGTCGTGTTTGTTCAAGACGGGGGCCGGTCGAGGGGGCGAGGATGGCGGGCACCGAGACGGACCCGAGGGGAACACGATCATGAGCGACACCTCCGAGCGCTACGCCCGCCTGTCCGAGGACTTCGCCGGGACGGTGGCGGCCGTCCCCGCCGACCGCTGGTCGTCGGCGTCCCCCTGCAAGGGGTGGGACGCCCGCGACGTGGTCCGCCACGTCGTGGACACCCAGGGCATGTTCCTCGGCCTGGTCGGCCGCGAACTGGGCGGCATCCCCTCCGTGGACGAGGACCCCCGCGCCGCCTGGGACGCCGCCCGCGCGGTGGTACAGGCCGACCTGGACGACCCGCGGCGCGCGGGCACCGGGTTCGACGGGTTCTTCGGCCGCACCACCTTCGCCGAGGCGGTGGACCGGTTCCTCTGCTTCGACCTCGTGGTGCACCGCTGGGACCTGGCCCGGGCCACCGGCCAGGACGAGCGCCTGGACCCCGGCGACGTCCGGTGGGCGCACGAGGCCACCGCCCCCTTCGGGGAGCACCTGCGCGGGAACAACGTCTGCGGTCCCGAGCTCACCCCGCCCGAGGGCGCCGACGCCCAGACCCGGTTCCTGGCCTTCGTCGGCCGCCGCGCCTGGTAGCGGCCCCGCGCTCCCCCGCCCCGGGAACCGGTGCGGCCCCGTCCGGGGAGGGCGCCCGGGCCGCGCCGCTCCGAGCGCCCCGCCCCGGGGGCGGCGCACGAGCGGGGACAGGAGGCGGGCGATTCTCCCGCCGAGGCGGGACACGACGCTGAGGTAGGACGCGACGCCGGGGCCGGACACGGCACTGAGGTGGGACACGATCGGAACGCTCTCTTCCCGGGACTCCGCGCGGGCGGAGGAGGCGGACAGGTGGTGCGACGCGGATCGTGTGACGCGAGGAGGCGGCGCCGTCCACTCCGAGAATGCCACCTTCGGAGCCGAAGCGGCGGAGCCCGTCCACACCTGTGGAAAACCCGGAGGACCACGGGGAGACTCCCCGTGGCCCTCCGGCCGAGTCGCCGCACCTCAGGCGCGGACACCCTCGATCGCGGCCGCGCCGCCCGCCTGTCCCGCGCCTGCCGCGCCTCACACGCAGGCGGCGCGCGGACCGGGCGGCGCGCGGACCGGGCGGCGCGCGGACCGGGCGGCGCGGCCGCCGCCCGGTCCTGTGCCCTCAGCGGGTCAGCGGATCAGCAGGTCAGCTCCCAGGAGCACTCCAGCTCACCGCCGGGCCGGGTCGGCGCGCTCTGGGACCGGACGCTCACGGGCGTCTGGTGGCCCAGGTACTCGGCCAGCCGGACGGCGATCGCGTCCTGCACCGGCGTGGGTGCTGGGCCGCTGTAGCCGTTGTTGACGACGCTGAACGCCAGCCCGTCACCGCCTTCCTGCCCGGCCGCGTATCCGGACAGCGCGCTGATGCCCGTCATGGTGCCGGTCTTGGCGGAGACGACGCCCGCGGCGGCGGTGCCGCCCATGCGGAACCGCAGGGTCCCCCCGGTGAACGGGTCGCTCTCGCCCGCCACCGGCAGCGAGTCCGCCCAGATCCCGTGCCAGGACGCGTCGCGCGTGCTCACGAGCAGGTCCACGACCGCGTCGGAGGTGACCAGGTTGCCCCGGGACAGGCCCGAGCCGTCGTTGAGGACGAGGTCGGAGGTGTCCACCCCCAGCCCGGACAGGGACCGCTCGACACCGGCCAGCCCGGCGTCCCAGCTCCCCTCGCCCGCGACCTCCCGGCCGATGCTCTTGACGAGCATCTCGGCGTGGCCGTTGTTGCTGAACTTCATGAAGGGGACGAGGATCTCCGCCAGCTCGGGGGACTCGTGGTCGGCCACCAGCCGGGCCCCGTGGCGTCCCCTCCCGGGCGCCTCGCCGAACTCCACACCGCCCTCGACGGTGACGCCGTGCCGCTCCAGCGCCCGCGCGAAGAGGTGCCCGGCCAGGCCCGCGGGCTCGTCCACCGTGCGCAGGGCGGTCACGGGGGCGGCGTCGGCCGGGATCGTGCCGGTCACCGTGATGGTGTTGGTCCCCACGGGGCGGTCGACGACCACGCTGCTGGTGCCGCCCGCGGGAGCGGTCACGGCCCGGTTGTCGAGTTCGGCGTAGCCCTCGGCGGCGCCCAGGTCCACGGTGGCGGGCGCGCCCGCCGCGCCGGGGGTGACCACGACCTCGGTCACGCCGGTGTCGTAGCGCTCCCCGTGGGCGACGGTGAGGGCCGAGATCTGCGCGGAGTAGGCGTAGGGCTCGTCCTCGGGCCACCAGTCGTCCACGAGGCGCTGGGAGTCGAACCGGGTGTCGTCGGCGAGGACGTCGCCCCGCACGGTCCTGACCCCGGAGGCGGCCACGTCGGCGGCCAGCGCGTCCAGGTCCCGCTCGGACAGGGTGGGGTCTCCGCCGCCCACCAGGTACAGGTCCTCCACGGAGCGCCGCTGCCGGTGGCCGTCGGTCACGACCTCGGTGGAGAAGGTGTGGTCGGCGCCCAGGACGTCCAGGGCGGCCGCCGCGGTGAACAGCTTCATGTTGGAAGCGGGCACCAGCTGCTCCCCGCTGTCGCGCGAGTACAGCACCGCGCCGGTGGCGGGGTCGGTGACGGTCACCCCGGACACCCCGCCCTCGAGGGACGGGTCCGCCAGGAGGGCGTCGATGTCCGTGCGGAGGTCGGTCAGGCGCTCCTCGGCGGCCGCCGGGTCGGCGTGGGCCGGGAGCGCGCCCAGGGGCGCCGCGACGAGCACGGGGACGGCCGCGAGGGCCGCGGTCCAGGCGGCGCGTCGCCGGACCGGGGCACGGCGCTCCCCGACCGGGGGTCCACTGGAAGCGTTGGGGGTTGTCAACGGTGTGTCTCCTAGCGGTCACGGACACCAAGGGGCACCGCACCCTAACCCGCTGCGGTTCCCCGGCACCAGCACCCCGGGTGCGGGTCGGACACGGGAGGGGCGCACGGGGACGCCTAGACCCAGGTGACGTGTGTGCACCCGAATCCGCCACAGACAGAACCGCCCGGTTTCGGTCTTCCCCATGGGAGCGATGGGGGCCCGGCGCACGGAAGCGCCCCCCTCCGCGCCCCGTACCGGTGCGGCGGTGTGCGTCCAAACCCGGAGCGAACCCGCGGACCGGCCCCGAGCGCCGGTCTCCTTCCCGGGCGGGTCGGGGGTCGAAGCACCCAACGGCGGTGTGTGCCCCCGGTCCCGGAGCGGCCCCTCCCTCCGCTGTGCGCGGCGTGAACGGCGAACGGGCCGGTGCCGGGGACGCACTCCCCGGCACCGGCCCGTCACGGCCGCGGCGCCCGGATCACCCGGGCGGCGCCCCGGTCAGAACAGCTCCATGGCCCGCGAGTAGTGGCAGGCGTCCAGGTGGCCCGCCCCCCGGTCCATCAGCTCCGGCGGCTCCTCCACGCACTTGGCGCGCTCGCTCTCCGACAGCTCGTTCGCGAACTTCGGGCACCGGGTCCGGAACCGGCAGCCCGAGGGCGGGTCGGCGGGACTGGGCACGTCGCCGGTGACCACGATCCGCTCCCGGGTCCGCTCCTTGACCGGGTCCGGCAGGGGGATCGCCGAGATCAGCGCCTGCGTGTAGGGGTGCGAAGGCGCCCCGAACAGCTCCGCCGTCGTCCCCGTCTCCACGATCTTGCCGAGGTACATCACGGCCACCCGGTCGGCGATGTGCTTGACCACCGACAGGTCGTGCGAGACGAACAGGTACGACAGGCCCAGGTCGTCCTGGAGGTCCTCCAGCAGGTTGATCACGCCCGCCTGGATGGACACGTCCAGCGCCGAGACCGGCTCGTCCAGGATGAGCACCTTGGGGTTGAGCGCCAGCGCGCGGGCGATGCCGATGCGCTGGCGCTGGCCGCCCGAGAACTCGTGCGGGTAGCGCGTTCCGTGCTCGGCGTTGAGCCCCACCAGGTCCAGCAGCTCCTTGACCCGCTTCTTGGCGGTGCCGTTGCCCTGGCCGTGGATCCGCAGCGGCTCGGCGATGATGTCCGAGACCGTCATGCGCGGGTCCAGGGAGGCGAACGGGTCCTGGAAGACCAACTGGAGGTCGCGGCGCAGCGGGCGCATCTGCCGCGGGGACAGCGTGTGCAGCGGCTGCCCCATGTAGCTGACCTCGCCCGAGGTCTGCTTGATCAGCTGGAGCATGAGGCGGGCGGTGGTGGACTTTCCGCACCCGGACTCGCCGACCAGGGCGAGGGTCTCGTGCTCGCGCAGCTCCAGGGAGACCCCGGAGACCGCCTGCACCTCGCCGATCCTGCGCCGCAGGAGGCCCTTGGAGCGGATGGGGAAGTTCTTGACCAGGTCCTTGACGGTCAGAATGGCCTCACGGGGCTCCACGTCCGCGGGCTCGGCGGTCTCCGCGCCGATCCGGGCGCGCGCCTCCTGTGCCTGTCCCTCGGCCTCCTCGACCTCCGTGACGGTGTCGGCCTCCACCGCCGTCCCCCGGAACAGGTCGGCGGGGGCGGCGCCCCCCAGCTCCTCGCTGAAGTGGCAGGCCGCCGTGTGCGCGGAGGTGTCCGTCGCCGGCACGCGCACCCGCTCCCCGTTCCCGCCGACCGCGAGCAGGAGGGGCTCCTGTTCACGGCACAGGTCCCGGGCCATCGGGCAGCGCGGCGAGAACGCGCACCCGGTGGGCAGGGAGAGCAGGGAGGGCGGGGTGCCCACGATGGGGGTGAGCCGTTCGTGGCGGTCCTCGTCCAGGCGGGGCAGCGAACCCAGCAGGCCGAGGGCGTAGGGCATCCGCGGGCGGTAGAAGACCTCCTCCACGGGGCCCATCTCCACGAGGCGGCCGCCGTACATCACGCCGATCCTGTCGACGTGCCCGGCCACGACGCCGAGGTCGTGGGTGATCAGCACCAGGGCGGCGCCGGTCTCCTTGCGGGCCGCCTCCAGCGCCTCCAGGACCTGCGCCTGGACGGTCACGTCCAGGGCCGTGGTCGGCTCGTCGGCGATGATGACGTCGGGCTCGTTGGCCATCGCGATGGCGATCACCACGCGCTGGCGCATGCCGCCCGACAGCTCGTGCGGGTACTGCTTGATCCGCTGCTCCGGGCTGGGGATGCCCACCAGCACCAGCAGCTCCAGCGCCCGGGCCATCGCCGCCTTCTTGCCCACCTTGCGGTGGGCCAGGACGGCCTCGGCGATCTGGTAGCCGACGGTGTACACGGGGTTCAGCGAGGTCAGCGGGTCCTGGAAGATCATCGCGATCTTGTTGCCGCGGACCTTGCTGATCTGCGCGTCCTTGAGGCCGATGACCTCCTGGCCCAGCACCTTGGCCGAGCCCTCGACGCGGGCGTTCTTGGGCAGCAGCCCCATGATCGCCATCGAGGTCACGGACTTGCCCGATCCGGACTCGCCCACGATCCCCAGCGCCTCGCCCCGGCGCAGGACGTAGGACACCTCGCGCACGGCGGGCAGCGGCCCGTCGTCGGAGGGGAAGGTGACGCTGAGGTCGCTGACCTCCAGGACCACGTCGCCGGTCGCGGCCGGGGCGGTCCCCTCGTTGCTCATCTGGTCAGTCGTGGTCATCGCCGCACCATGGTCTGTCGTGGGTCGAGGGCGTCGCGCAGCCCGTCGCCGATGAAGTTGATCGTCAGGCAGATCACCAGCAGCAGCAGGCCCGGCGGGTAGAACAGCCAGGGCCTGGTGGAGACGGCCGTGCGCGCGTCGCTGATCATCTGGCCGAGCGAGATGTCGGGGGGCTGGATGCCGAACTGGAGGAAGGACATGCCCGCCTCCAGAAGGATCGCCACCGCGATCAGCAGGGTGGCCGCGACGATGATCGGCCCGGCCGCGTTGGGCAGCAGGTGGCGGACGATGATCCACCCGGGCGAGGCCCCCGCGGCCTTGGCCGCCTCCACGAACTCCTGCTCGCGCAGGGACAGGACCACGCTGCGCACCACACGGGCGATCTGCGCCCACGAGAAGAAGCCGATGATGAGGGCCACCGCGTACCAGGTGGTCCCGGCGCGGGCGTTGCCCGCGATCGCGGCGACCATCACCAGCAGGGGCACGATCATGAACACGTCGGCCACACGCATCATGAGCGCGTCGATCCGGCCGCCGTAGTAACCGGCCGTGGCCCCCCACAGGGAGCCGATGACGGTGCCCATGACCGACACCGTGAAGGCCACCTTGAGCGTCTGCTGGGCGCCGCGCATGAGCTGGCCCAGGACGTCGTGCCCGGCGGTGGTGGTGCCCAGCGGGTGGTCCGCGTTGGGCGGCACGCTCGGCGGGATCTCCAGGTGGACGGTGTGGTCCCACCGCCAGAGGAGCGGGCCCACGAAGGCGGCCAGGACGACGACCGCCAGGACGACCAGGCTGATCATGGCGGCCCGGTGGCGCAGGAACCGGGACAGGATCATCTGGAACTGGGTGCGTTCGGCACCTCCGACGCTCTCGGCGTCGGCGCTCCGCGGCGCCTGGGGCGCCCTCTTCTCACTCATAGCGAATCCTCGGGTCGAGCACGCCGTACAGGAGGTCGGCGATGAGGTTGGCCACGATGACCATGACACCGCTGAGCAGCAGCCACGCCATCAGCGCGTACGAGTCGTTCTTCTCGACCGCGGTGATGAAGAACTCGCCCAGGCCGCGCCACTGGAAGACGCGTTCGGTCAGGACCGCGCCGTCGATGATCCCGGCGATGCCGACGGCGACCACCGTGGTCAGCGGGATGAGGGCCGTGCGCAGCGCGTGGCGCCGGATGACGACGCGGTTGGGCAGGCCCTTGGCGCGTGCCAGGCGGACGTAGTCGCTGTTGAGCACCTCGAGCATGGAGGTCCGCTGGTACCGGCTCCACGAGGCGAAGCTGGTCAGCATCAGCACGATCGTGGGCAGGGTCATGTAGGCGAAGGCGTTGGTGACGCGCCCCCAGAAGTCCTCGCCCTGGGCCTGGTAGACGCCGTCGCCGATCGTGGCGAGGACCTGGTCGCCCACCAGTTCGTTGAAGCTGACACCGGCCTGCTGCATGATGCCCGCGAACCAGAAGACGGGCATGGACAGGGCCAGGAAGCCGATGAACGTGAGCGTGTAGTCGAGCTTGGAGTACTGGCGCATGGCGCTGACGACACCGGCCAGGACGGCCAGGCCCAGCGCGAAGACCATGGACGCGGCCACCAGCCGCAGGGTGGTGCCCAGCCGCTCGGCGATGTTGGCGCCGATGTCGTAGCTGTTGCTCTGCGTGGAGGGGCCGAACTCGCCCTGAAGCAGTCCGATGTCCCCGTTGCCGCCGATGCCGGTGACCCAGAGCCAGTAGCGCTCGGGCATGGACCGGTCGAGGTAGAGCCGCTCCTCCTGGAGCTGGATGACCGAGGGGTCCGGGGGCGGCTGCTGCATCCTGAGCTCTGTCAGGGGATCGCCGGAGACGTCGATCAGGACGAAGGTGAGCACGGACGCGAGGATCAGGATGGGTATCGCGCCCAGGACGCGCCGCACCGTGTAAACGAGCATGAGTGTGATCCTTCAGGGGTGGACGAGGACCGGCCCGGGCCCGGGAGGATGTCCCGGGCCCGGGCCACGGGCCTTGTGCCGCGAACTACTCGGCGAGGTCCCACTCACCGATGTTGTAGGTGGCGCGGTAGCTGGACTGGAGGTTGTCCTCGACGTTGACGAGCCTGTCGTTCACGAAGAAGTAGTTGGGCTCGGCCACGATCGGCAGGACGTAGGCGTCCGGGACCACGGCGGCCACGGCGGCGTTGGCGTGCTCGGCCGCCTCGTCCAGGTTGGCGGCCGTCGCGGTGGCCTCAGCGTGCTCGTCCACCTCGTCGTTGGCGTAGCCGCCGAAGTTGCTGGTGCTCTCGGAGTGCCAGAACTGCTCGGGGCTGGAGGCGAAGTACGGGCTGCCGCTCCAGCCGAACTGGACGATGTCGTAGTCCTGCTCGGCCAGCATCGTGCCCAGGTCGTCGGTCATCGAGATGGTGGTCTCGATGCCGATCTCGGCGAGCTGGGCCTGGATCAGCTGCACGGAGTTGTTGCGGATGACGGTGTCGGTGCTGCGCAGCTGGAACGGGCCGACCTGCTCGCCGTCGAGCATGAGGGTGTCCCCGTCGAGCTCGTAGCCGGCCTCCTCCAGGATCTCGGTGGCGGCTTCGACGTCGCCGCTGCCCTGCCCGGACTCGGAGACGAGGTCCTCGAAGTACTCGCTGTCGCTGCCGAAGAGGTGGTTGTTCTTCAGCTCGTACTCGGGGTAGCCGGCCTCGAAGTTGCGGCTGGCGATCTGGTCGCGGTTGATCGCGGTGAACACGGCCCTGCGGAGCTCGACGTCCGAGAGCCACTCGTTCTCGGTGTTGATGTCGATGTGCTCCCAGATGTTGCCCTCGCCGATGGTGAGCGTGGCGGTCTCCATCCCCTGGAGCTGGGTGATGATGTCCTCGCTGTACTGCGCGGGGTTGGCGCCGTCGATCTCGCCGTTCTGGAAGGCGGGGATGAAGGTGCCCTCGTCGGTGTTGTACGGCATGATGATGCGGTCGAGCGCGGGCTGCGTCTCGCCGAACCACTCGGGGTTGGGCTCCTTGACGACCTGGTTCTGCAGGTCGCCGTCCACGATCTGGTACGGGCCGCCGGACCACTCGGGGCGCGTCTCGTGCAGCCAGGCGTAGTACTCGCCGAGCTGCGCGGGGTCGTCGACGTCCCAGCCGTTCTCCTCGGCCAGGTGCGCCGGGTAGAAGCCGCCCGCCACGCTGTGCGCGTCGAACATGCCCATCCACTCGGGGTTGGACAGGCCCTCCTTGAGGGTGAAGGTCGCGGTCTTGCCGTCGACCTCGACCTCCTCGACCATGTCGGCGCCGGTGGTGCCGCGGGAGTCGCAGGTGTCGCAGTAACCCTCGGTGGGGGACGCGGACATCATGTTGGTGACCCGCAGGTCCTCACCGGTCATCGGCGTGCCGTCGTTCCACACGGCGTCCTCGGCGAGGGTGAAGCTGAACTGGAACGGACCCTCGTCGAGGTTGTCGTTGATGAGGACGGGCTCCTCGGCGAGGACGTCCAGGTCGTACTCGTACGTCGCGTCGGGCTGGTACTGCCCGGTGAAGGGCACGACACCGGAGAGCGCCTGGATGACGTAGACGCTGCCTCCGGCGCTACTGATGGCTCCCCAGGCTGCGGGAAGGCTGTTGATCACCCATGTGACCTCCTTCTCCTGCTCGCCTTCGCCACCACCGCCGCCGCAGGCGGTCAGCACCATCAAAGCGGAGGTGCCCGCCGCGGCGAGCGCGAGCGTCTTCCTTCGTTTGTGCATCAGTTACACCCTTGATCACTAATACGAGCCGAACCTCGGGGTTGTGTGGTTCGCACACGCCCCGCAGAACTAGGCGATTAGTCGATCAGAAGACCATTGAGCGAAATGTCTGTATAGCCCTACTGCAGGATTCGTGACCCATCCGCAACCGGTTCGCGCCCATCGCACCGAGCCGCGGGCGCATAGTTCATACCCCGCCCAGACATGGGGGTCACCGCAGGTCAGAGCCCAAACCCAGGAGACCGCCCCTTCTCTCCGGATTCGGACAAGCCAGAAATACATTGCGGGCTAGTTACGCGATCCAACAACGGTTAAGGTAAAGTAAACGTCGTTTAACTACCCGAAGGTCCCGAATGACTACGCAGAGGAAAGCGGACAAAAGTCCACAAAGCGCACATATAATCCCTAATGTTCACTCCAGCCCTGCGATCGTCTTCGGGACGACTCCCCCAGGAAACAGAATGCGGCAAACATAGGATGACGTGATGTAAACCAGACATGAGAGCAGCAACCTCTCAGTCAGGGGCAGACCACTCCAGGCAGGTACGGAAATCCACAGCTCCGGTTGTCCGAAACCACCGTCCACGCGTCGCCGGAGCCGATAGGGTTTCGAGCGGCGATTGCCGTCATCCCGCCCGCGGTGCCCACTCAGAGAGGCTTCTGCCGTGTCCGAAACAGTTCGCCTGGTCTGCCCGGTAGGCCGCAAGCACCTGGAGCTGTGGGGCGGCTACGGTCTGGTGGCTCTCGGCGCCCTGGCGATCGCGGTCGACGTATCGCACTGGGCCAACATCGCCCTCGGCGCCCTCCTGGCCCTCACGGGCGCAGCCCTGGCCGCGCACGGCCACATGATCAAGGCACCTGTCCTGGAGGTCTCCGACGGCGAGTTCCGCTACCAGCGGGGCCGCTACATCGTGCGCGTGCCCTTCCACGACATCGGCTCCTACTACGTGCTGCCGGGCCGCATCCGCTCCCTGGGGCTGTACGACAACGCCGGGCGCCCCAAGCGCTTCCCCTCGCTCCAGAGCCGCCGCACCTCGCGCGCCTACCTGCCGCTGACCGGGATGACCAGCCCGGCCAGGGTCGAGTCGTTCATGGCGGTGGCGGGCATCCCGCCGCGCGGGCGCTCGCTGACCTCCTGAGCGCGGCGGCCGCTCCCACGCGCCCGCCCCTTCCGAGGGCCGCCTCTCCTCCAGCCTGGGACCGAAACCGGCGGAGCTGCACCGTTCACACCGACTGCCGCGACATATCCCGACACTTCGGGCAATTACCCACCACGCCCCGTACGGACATACCGCCGCAAGACCATGTCCTCTACTCTCGATGGGGTGAAGCAGTCCAGAATCACCGCCATCCTGACCGTAGCGGGGATGCTCGCGGCCATGTGGGTCTTCGAGATCCTCGACAGCTTCGTGCTCCTCGGAAGGCTCGACCAGCAGTACGGTCTGCGCGCCTGGGACCTCCAGGGGCCCTGGACCGTGTTCACCGCGCCGTTCATGCACGGGAACCTCGAACACCTCATCGGCAACTCGCTGCCGTTCCTCGTGCTGGGCTCGCTCGTCGCGTTCAGCGGCCTGGGACGGTTCCTGCTCACCACGCTGATCATCATCCTGGTCAGCGGTGTGGGCGTGTGGCTGTTCAGCTCACCGTTCTCCCTCACCGTGGGCGCCAGCGGCCTGGTCTTCGGTTACTTCGGCTACACGGTCCTGCGCGGGATCGTCGAGCGCAAGACCATCGACATCGTCATCATGATCTGCGTGATCCTCTTCTACGGGACGATGATCTGGGGGGTCCTGCCCCAGTACCCCGGAGTCTCGTGGCAGGCGCACCTCTTCGGGTTCATCGGCGGCATGCTCGCGGCCTACCTGCTGCCCAGGCGGGAGCGCCGCAGGCAGCTCGACCAGGGCTACGGAGGCGCCCAGGGCGGCTACTACGCCCCCTGACGGCGTCCCCGGGGCCGCGCACGGCCCCGGGAAGCGCGGACGTACGCGGACGGGCCGCCCCCGAGGGGGCGGCCCGTTCTCGTGTGTGCGGTCCCGGAGGGCTCTCCGGCGCCGGCGCGCGCGGGGACGCGACCCCGCGCGGCCCTAGAACTCCAGGCCCTCGGCGGCCTCGCCCAGGGTGCGCTCCAGGAACTCGGGGTTCTCCGAGAGCCAGACGCGGGCGCCCGCCTCCGGGTCGTCCTTGTACCCGCCGTCCTCGGACACGGTCAGGACCTCCAGGCTGGCCAACTCGTCGTCGCTGAGCTGGAACTCCTCCAGCCAGCCGGTGAGCTCGGGGTACTCCTCGCCGAAGCCGTCACGGCCGACGGCGTGGACGGTCTCCGCGTCGCCCATCAGGCCCTCGGGGTCCTCCAGGTCCTTCAGGTCGTACTGGGCGTAGGCCGGGTGCGGACGCCACAGGGTCACCACGATGGGCTCCTCCTCGGCGATCGACGAGTCCAGCTCGGCGAGCATCGCGGCGGTGGAGGAGGTGACCAGCTCGAAGTCCTCGTCCAGGCCGTAGCCCGGCATGGCCTCCTCCTGGGTGACGCGGGTCAGCCCGGCGCCCGGGTCGATGCCCACGATCTGGCCGCCCAGGTCCTCGGCGTGGTCGGCCAGGTCGGGGATGCTGTTGACGTCCTCCATGTAGGAGGGCACGGTGATGGTCAGCTTGGCGTTGTCGTACCAGGAGCCGAGGTCCTCCAGCTGGTCCCCGTACTCCTCCCAGTAGTCGGCGTGCGTCACCGGCAGCCAGGTGTCGAGGAACAGGTCGACGTCGCCGTTGGCCGCGCCCTGGTACATCGGGGCGACGTCCACGTCGGTGATCGTGACGTCGTAGCCCTTCTCCTCCAGGATGGCCTGCCACATGTGCGTGACGGCGATGCCCTCCTCCCAGGCGATCAGCGCGATGTTGATCTCCTTGGTGTCCTCGCCGCCGCCCTCCTCCGGGCCGGTCAGGCTCTCACCGCCACCGCCGCCGCAGGCGGTCAGGAGGAGCGCGGCGCTCATGCCGGCGGCGGAGAGGGCCGTCATGCGCTTACGGCTGTACATCGTGGGGTTCCTTCCCTCGGGGAATTCGGTGTGCGGGGCTGGACGGGGTGGGGCGGGCACGCCGCTCAGGCGGCCGACGCGGCCGCGCGCGGGCTGTTGCGGGTGACGGCCGCGGTCAGGCGGTCGAGGAAGATCGCCAGGATGACCACAGCGATACCGGCCTCGAAGCCGAGTGCGCCGTCGTTGCGGGTGATGCCCTGGTAGACCTCGCTGCCCAGGCCGCCCGCGCCGACCATGCCCGCGATGACGACCATCGACAGGCCGAGCATGATGACCTGGTTGACCCCGGCCATGATGGTGGGCAGGGCCAGCGGCAGCTGGATGCCGGTGAGGACCTTGGTCGGGGAGGCGCCGAAGGACTCGCCCGCCTCCACCAGCTCCTTGTCGATCTGGCGGATGCCCAGCTCGGTCAGGCGGACGCCGGGCGGCATCGCGAACACGATGGTGGCGACCACGCCGGGAACGGCGCCGATGGAGAAGAAGAAGATCGCCGGGATCAGGTACACGAACGCGGGCAGCGTCTGCATCAGGTCCAGGACCGGCTTGACGATCTTGCTGACCAGGTCGTTGTAGGCGGCCACGACACCGATCGGGATCGCGATGACCACGGCGATGGCGCTGGCCACGAGGACGAGGCCGAGCGTGTCCATGGCGTTGGTCCACTGGCCGACCGAGGCCACCAGGGTGAGCGCGACCAGGCCGAACAGGCCCATGCGCCACCCGGCCACCGAGAGCGCCAGAAGGCTCAGCAACAGGATCATCAGCAGCGCCCCGGGCCGGGTCACCAGCATCGGGAGCACGAGCCAGCCGAGCAGGACCAGCACGAGCCAGCCGCCCGCGACGACGCCGGTGCGCACGCGGGTGCCCCGGTCGATCACGCCGAGGACGGTGACGGCGACCAGGAAGACCAGCGAGATGCAGAAGTAGGCGTCCACGTACTGCTGGTCGAACAGGTTCATCGCCCACAGGAAGAGCTGCGGCGGCAGGATGTTGACGACGGTGTTGCCGAACGCGAACTGCGCGTGCAGGACGTAGAGCAGCGAGACCGCGGCGACGATCACCACCAGCGGCAGCCGCCGGCGGCGCAGCAGCGGAACGGCGATGATCACGGCGGCCACGAAGGCGAGCTGCCCGGCGGCCGGTTCGGTGAAGAAGCCGGACAGGGCGCTCACGGCCCAGCGGATGAACTCGCCGACGACGTCGAAGAAGACGCCGAAGGTGCTCTTGAGCCAGGCGTTGAAGGCCTCGAAGCCGTCGCCGATGGGCAGGGACGGCGGGAAGTCGACGGGTGTCACGGGGTCTCCTTCCCGCCCGCGAGTGCGGCCAGTACGGAGTTGCGGGTCACCGTGCCGAGCACGGTGCCGTCCTCGTCGACCACGCGGAGGCGGTCGGAGGCGGCAGCGCTGGCGTACAGGTCGGCGACCAGGGTGTCGGCGCCGACCTCGGGCGCGGAGGAGTCGGCCTCGGGGGCGCTCGGGTCGAGCACCGACGCGGCGGTGAGCACGCGGGTGCGGTCGACGTCCTCGATGAACCGCTCGACGTAGTCGTTGGCGGGCTCGCTGAGGATCTCCTGCGCGCTGCCGATCTGGGCGACGCGGCCGTCCCGCAGCACGCAGATCCGGTCGCCGAGGCGCATGGCCTCGTTGAGGTCGTGCGTGATGAAGACGATGGTCTTGCCCAGGCTCTTCTGGAGTTCCAGGAGCTGGGTCTGCATGTCCCGCCGGATGAGCGGGTCGAGGGCGCTGAACGCCTCGTCCATGAGGATGATGTCGGTGTCGGCGGCCAGTGCCCTGGCCAGGCCCACACGCTGCTGCATGCCTCCGGAGAGCTGGTGCGGAAGCTTGTCCTCCCAGCCGCCGAGCCCCACGAGTTCGAGGGTCTCCCCCGCCCTGCGGCTCCGCTCTGCGCGGGACAGGCCCCGCAGCTCCAGGCCGTAGGCGGCGTTCTCCAGGACCGTGCGGTGCGGCAGGAGCGCGAAGTGCTGGAAGACCATGCTGATCTTCTCGCCCCGCAGCTTCAGGAGGCTCTTCCTGCTGAGCGCGGTGATGTCCACGCCGTCGACCTCGACCGTCCCCGCGGTGGGTTCCAGGAGGCCGTTGAGCATCCGGATCAGGGTGGACTTCCCCGATCCGGACAGGCCCATGACGACGAAGATCTCGCCCGGTTCGACCTCGAAGGACACGTCGATGACGGCGGCCGTCACGTCGAGGTCGGCGATGGTGTCACGGTGGCTGCCGTCCGAGAGCCGCTCGACGGCGGCTCTGGGCTGTCTGCCGAACACCTTGTACAAGTGGTCTGCGCGTACTGCTGGCACGGTCTCCTCTAGGGGGCTGTCCCGACCGCGAGGCGCGTCGGGGCAACAGTTCCGCCCCATCGCCGACCCGCGGTTCCCACAGGTAGTCGGCGTGCGCGGAGCCCCCTTGCGCGCCCCTCATCAGGGCGGAACCGCTACCTGGTTCACGTCGGGGCGCAACCTTACCGAGGTGTGTACGTACAGTTCAGGCGCTAAGTAACCACCAAATAACATGTTTAAACGTCATAAAAACGGTCCGCCGACCTGTGGCAGCGGATGCCGGGGCTCCAGAAGGCCCCTTTGTGATTTACACCACACGCAAAAAAATAGTGACCTTGGTCACATACTAGTGACAGGTGGATCGAACGACGGTCCGTGTCCGTTCATGACCGTACCGTAAACGAATCGCCCTGTCCGCCCCGGCCCCGACTAGACGCTTTCCGGGCTGATCGGGGTGCGGATGAAGTTCTGGTGGGACCTGGACGGCGTCGGTCCCCGCTGCCCCTGGTAGCGCGATCCGTAGCCCGCGGAGCCGTAGGGGTGCTCGGCCGGGGAGGACAGGCGGAACATGCACAGCTGACCGATCTTCATGCCCGGGTAGAGCTTGATCGGCAGGGTGGCCACGTTGGACAGCTCCAGCGTGACGTGCCCGGAGAAGCCGGGGTCGATGAACCCGGCCGTGGAGTGGGTGAGCAGCCCCAGGCGCCCCAGCGAACTCTTGCCCTCCAGGCGGCTCGCGATGTCGTCCGGAAGACTGACGACCTCGTACGTGGACGCCAGCACGAACTCGCCCGGGTGCAGGACGAACGCGTCCTCGCCGTCGGTCTCGACCAGCCGGGTGAGGTCCGGTTGCTCGGCCGAGGGGTCGATGTGCGGGTACTTGTGGTTCTCGAAAACCCGGAAGAAGCGGTCCAGCCGGACGTCGATGCTGGAGGGTTGGACGAGGCCGGGGTCGAAGGGGTCGATCCTGACCCGCCCGGCGTCGATTTCGGACCTGATATCGCGATCGGAGAGCAGCACGGTCCGAACCTACCGCCTGGGGCAACGCAGCGTAGCGGCGATCCCCGGCCGGGTGGCGGTCCGCGCCGAGTTGCCCACCCGGGCAGGAGTTGGGCTAGGATGGCATCCGTTGCCAGCCGGGTTCTTCCGGCGGTGCCGCGCGGATGTAGTTCAATGGTAGAACTTCAGCTTCCCAAGCTGATAACGCGGGTTCGATTCCCGTCATCCGCTCCACGCAGCAGAAGGCCAGGTAGATCGGTGAAAACCGAACACCTGGCCTAACGCGTTTCTAGGGGTCCGTACGGGCCGCGTGCCCGTTACGTGCCCGATGCTCGGACCGCAGCACCCGCAGAGGGTGAGCTTTCGCCGTGGCTCGCACGGGTCTGGCGCAGCTCCTCGGCTGCCTTCTCCCCCAACCGGTCGGCCAACTCCTGAGCGCGTTCGTCGCGCGCGTGGAGGTAGATCATCGCCGCGCGGGGACTGGAGTGCCCCATCCGGTTCATCAGCTCCCGCAGGGACGCCCCGGCCTCGGCCGCGTAGGTGTTGCCGGTGTGCCGAAGGTCGTGGAGGTGGACGTCCTCCAGGCCCACGGCCTCGCAGGCGTCGGCCCAGTACTTCGTGAAGTTGCTCCGGCGGAGCTGGTTGCCGCGCACCCCGACGAACACGAAGCCGTTCGGCCCCGGAGCCGAGTACTCGTCCAGGTGGCGGCGCAGGTCCGGGAGGATCAGCGACGGGAGGCGCACCGTACGGGCGCCCGCCCGGGACTTGGGTTTGCCCTTCTCCAGGGTCCCGATGTCGTAGACGGTCTCCCGCACGGTCACGGTCCGCCTGTCCAGGTCGAGGTGTCGGCGGCGCAGGCCCGCCAGCTCTCCCCATCGCAGACTGCCGAACGTCGCCAGCAGCACCAGCGCCCGGTACCGGGGGTTGATCGCCTCGGCCAGCTCGAAGACCTGGGACACCGACAGCACCGGGCGTTCCTCGCTGTCCTCCTGGCCCGCGCCGTCGATCTGGCAGGGGTTCTCGCGGATCAGCTTGTCCTTGACGGCGGTGTTGAGCACGGCCCGCATGAGCCGGTACGCCTTGGGGACCTGTCCCCTCCCCCGGGCCTTCCTGCGCTTGGCCGCCCGCCACTTGCGGATGTCGGCCTCCTGGATGTCCTTCAGGCTCATGTTGCCGAACGTGGGGTTGAGGTGGAGGCGGAGCAGGTCCTCATAGGTCCGGCGGCTCTTGGGGGTGAGTTCGCGGTTGTCCACCCACTCCGCCGCGTACTCGGAGAAGAGGTCTTCGCCCGCGTTGGGGTCCCACCAGCCGTCACGGTTGATCTCGGCCTCTCGCAGGGCCAACCAGCGGTCCGCCTCCTTCTTCGTCGCGAAGGTGTGCGGGGCGGGGTGGTCGATCCCGTCCGGCCCCGGATAGCGGACCTGGTAGCGCCCGGAGGCGAGCTTGCGGATACGGCCGAACCGGCGCTTCTTCGCGGCCACTACGCGGCCCTCCTCGTGTGCGACCGCAGCGGCTCCACGACACCGGCGGTGATGAACTCGTCCAGCGCCGATTCCGGGATGCGCACGTGGCGGCCGACCCTGACGAAGGTGATGCGCCGTTCCTCGATCAGGCGGCGGGGGTAGCGCTCGGAGGTGTTGAGGCGTTCGGCCGCCTGCGCGACGGTCAGGAGACGGCCGGTCAGACGGGTCTTCTTGCTGGTCATCAGGCGGCCCTTTCCGTTGCCGGGGGGACGGGGGTTCGAGCGGCGTCGAGTTGGGCGCGGCGTTTGAGGGCTTCGCCCACCGCGCGCAGGAGGCGTTGTTCACGGGGTGCCACGTCGGGGTCGGTGGGTCGGGCCAGTTCCCAGGCGAAGGAGCCCGAGGCGACCGAGGCCAGCACCGGGGGACGCGGAGTGTCCTCCTCGCCCTGGCCCTCGTTGGCCGGATCGACGCCGAGGGCGTTGAGGACCCAGGCCAAGCGGTCCGCCTTGTGGTCGGCCAGGGTCTTGCCGGACCACTTGCGTGAGACCAGGACGCGGCGGCCCGCGTAGCCCAGGTGTTCGCGACGATGCGCCTTGGAGCGGCAGAACCCGGGGCGCTGTCCGACCTTGGCCTCGTCCGGCTGGATGCCGTAGCGCAGCCAGTTCGAGCACCGGGGCGAGCACGGCTCGAAGCGCAGGGCATCGAGGAGCCGGTCCACGTGCTGTTCCTGCCGGACTGTTTCGACGGTGTGGCAGTCGGCGATGTCCTTGGTCAGGTACTTGGCCAGGTAACGCACGCACCGGGACGCGTCCGCCGAGCCCGCCACGACCCCTTTGGCGTCCACCTGACGGCCGAAGCGCACCACGTGATGAGGCTCCGCGTCCGGGTCGTCGTCGAGGGCGTCCAGGGCCTCGTCCCAGGTAGGCAGGACTTCCCCGGTGGTGGGATCGAGGTAGGTGTCGTTGTCCTCGTCCCAGACCGGTAGGTGGTCACCGTCGAAGACGACGCGGTCGGCGGCAGGCCACCACACCTGGTGGTAGGTCGCGGCGGCGATCTGGCGCAGCTCCGCCCGGGGGATGGTGCCGCGTGTGGCCATGTGCAGGTGCGGGGCCAGACGTCGTTGGGGTTCCACGGCCGCGAAGTACTGCACATCGAACCCGGCCACGCGGCGCAGGTTCTGCACGAACCGGTCCACCAGCTTGGAGAAGTGCAACGTGTCCCGAGCAGCACGCTGGTAGTCGTACATGGTCGGGTCAACGGGGGTCCCGTCCGAGCGCACCCGCCCATAGGAGTCCAACGTCAGGGTGATGAACAGCGAGGGCCGAAACACCTTGCCCGAGGCAGGGTCAGTGAAGGCCCGCCCGACCGTCTTCCTCGTCATGGGCCGCTTGGGCAGGTCCGGCACGTCCTGACGGCGTTTGGTCGAGCGCACCCGACGCGACCCCGACGAGGACGAGGAGTCGCCGGAGCGGGTGACCGATCCTCGTAGGCCGGAGGCGGTGATCTCCTCGTCCAGGTCCGCGATCGCCGCGTCCAGCGCCGAGAGCTGTTGCGGGTCAGCGGCCCCAGTGGCGGCGAGGCGATCCCGTTCGGCGGTGACCATCGCCCGCTGTTCCACCCATGCCCGTTGCTGTTCGGTGGGCGGATCAGGGGTCACCACGGGTTCGGTGGCCAGGTGCCAGCCCTCTTCGCACTGGGAGCGGCGAAGGCTGCGCTTCCTCTTGGCGCAGGCCGGGCAACGGGATTCCAGCGTGGACCCGCACGGAACGTCGATGATCTCGGTTTGGCCCGTGTCGATGTCGGTACGTCTTAGGGAGACCGGCCGTATGCACACCCCCTTGTCGGCAGCGATCTGTTCGGCGACCTCCCTCGCCAAGGGTTGGGCCAAACGCTCAGCACGAGTGCTCTTGCCTGTGGGAGTTGGCATCAGAGCCACCCCCGTTCAGCCTCTACGGTCGAAGCATGGAGCGACACGAACGCATCATCTTTTGGACCTGCATATCCGGTGCTCTTCCCACGATGTTGCTGTCGCAGCTCGTCAGCTTCACGGCAGCAATGCTGTGGCTTGGCACATGGATTGCTCTGATGGGCATAGCGGCCATCTGGTACACGCATCGACGCAGAACCCACGTGCATCAGACCACCTCGTCCTCGGAGGAGGAGCCCACCGAATAGCCCTCAGCCATGGCGGTGATGTCCTCGTCCGAGACGTAGGCCGCGCGGACCCGCACTGGGGCCGGTGAGCCCTCCAGACGGACGTAGGCCACCCCCGGCAAGGCAGGGTCGATCAGATGGGCCTCCGCGCCCCGTTCACGTGCTCCCTCACCGAGGACCATGTCCACCTGGGACGCCTCGTCCAGGCGCAGGGCGACCTTGTCCGGGAAGAGGTTGCGCAGGTTCATGACCTCCTTGCGCGGGTCCTGCAACGCCGCCAGCACGGCGAAGCCGACCGAACGCCCCTGCGAGGTCAGGGTGGCGATCGCGTTCTCTGCTCTCCGGCGCACGTCGCGGTCGGGGTGGTAGGCGGTCAGAAAGGCGACCTCATCGAGCAGCACCACGACGAACGGGTCATCGGTGGTCGGGATGTGGGAGCGCTGTTTGCCCGCGTAGCGTTCGGCCCGCTCCTGCATCGAGGCCACTGCCTTTTCCAGCAGGGCCACCGCGGATTCGCCGGTGTCGGCGTAGTGCGCGAACAGATCTCGGCCGTAGGCCAGTTCCATGCGCTTGGGGTCGATCGCCCACACCTGCGCGGTGCCGTCTGACAGGGCGGGGAGCATGGCGCGGATGGTGGACCAGATCACCGATCCCTTGCCGGCCCCGGTCACCCCGACCACGAGCACGTGGGTTCCGTGCAACCGCAGCAACCAGGGTGAGCCGTCCTCGCGCTGGCCGACCGGGAGCGCGTCCAGGTCCGGGGAGTCCGGAACCGGAAGGGCGTCCAGGGGTTCGGCCAAGTTGTCACGTCGGGGGAACTCCAACGTGATGTCCCGAGGCCCGTTGACGACCACGCGACAGGAGGGTGCGGCGAAGCCGTGCGCCAGCTCGGTGACGCGGTGTTCGAAGTCGGCCGGGGAGGTGCCCGCGACGAGGGAGACGCGCACGTAGTCGGCCCAGGAGTTGCACCGAACCCGGCGGATACGGGGCAGGTAGCGGCGTTCCTGGTAGGACTCGGCCAGCCCGGAGATCACCAGCACCGGCTGCCAGTGCCTCTTGTACACGAACAGGTGCCGCCACCACGCCAGCAGACGCAGGGTCACGCAGGCCCGGTAGGAGTCCGGCCAGGTCCGCCACCACACCAGGGACACCACCGCAGCGGCTCCCCACAGGCAGGCTAGGCCAGGCCAGTCGAACCACCACCAGGCCCCGACAGAGGCGGTCAGGCAGGCGACCATGACCGGGAACCGGAACGGCAGAGTGGCCAGGAAGCGGACCAGCCGCCAGATCCAGGAGGCCAGCACGACGATTCCGGGGGTTTCCACGATCGGGGTCGTCCACCGCACCCCCTGGGCCGGGGTGGGCAGGGTCGGGGAGGACTGAGCGGAACCGATCTTGGGTTGGCGCATCATCGCTGGCCACCCCGCTTCTGCTTCTCGATCTGGGCCAGGAGCCGGTCACGGTCGGAGCGGGCACGGGCGGCGAAGGTCGCGGCGGTAGGGTTCTCCTCACGATCGGCGAGGGTGGCGAACACCCGGGCCTTGAAGTCGAAGAACTCCGCACGCTCGGTGTCGGTGGTGGGCGGGGGGTTGGTCGCGTCCAGCAGCAGACGGACCAGTTCCGGGCCGCTGTGCCCGGACAGGTCACGGGGGTAATCGGACATACTGAAGACACCTCTTCACGAAGCTTGTGCAACGGCTTGGGGAGGGGTTCAAGGGGCGGCCGAGGTGTTGGCGCACCAGGCCGCCCCGCTTACATGGGGGTCAGGCGGCATCCTTCGCAGCCGGGGCACGGCGACCACCAGCACCAGGAGCCTTCACGCCACGGGCGCGCAGCGAGTACGCCACCCGGGGACGACGGCCGGAGTCGTCTACGTAGGGCATGACCGCCATGGACTCGAACTCGATCGGCCGGAACGGCAGTCCGGGGACCTCGTCCGGCAGGGTTGGGCAGACCTCGGCGGCGACCTTGACCTTGACCGACTTGGCCTTGCCCCGTGCCTCGGGGTCGGCGTCGATCACGTCCACCGCCCACAGCGGCAACCCGCTGTCCTTGTCGAGTTGGGGCCGCTTGGTCTCGAAGTCGGTGATCGCCTCCACCCCGAGGGCGAAGGCACCGTGGGGGAACACCGTGCCGAACGCCACCGGCAACGCACCCTGAATAGCCATAGGGCAGTCCTCTTCTCGTTGTTCGTCCTGTTCACGACCCTCGGCACGACCGGCAGGCGATCGCCTCAGCCGAGAATCGATACATGTATAGCATGTATCGAAACTAGCGACCAGTGGTAGCCGCACGCTCCTGTTCGTCGTTGACGTGTCCGCCGCCGCTCTCGGGTGGCGGCGAGGGTTCCACCATCCCTGGCAGGGCCGGGACGGGATCACTACATGGCTGGACGTGTTCAGGACGTCTCGATAATGTGAGCGCGTCCCCAGACATCCAGCGAACCCCCGAGGTACATGCCGAACGAGAGGTTGCGAGCCGCGCTGCTCCAGCGCGGGGCCACCCCGGCCGACCTGGCCGAGGAGATCGGCGTGGACGCCAAGAGCGTGGAGCGCTGGATCACCCAGGGGCGCACCCCCTACCGCCGTCACCGCTTCGCGGCAGCGGCCTACCTCGGTGTGGAGGAGACCTACCTCTGGCCCAAGGCCCTGTCCCCTGAGCAGAGCCAGGCCGCCTCACAGAGCGAGATCGTGGAGATCTACCCGCACCGGTGGAGCGTGCCGACCGAGCTGTGGCGCCGCGTCTTCGAGAGCGCGCAGCAGGAGATCTCGATCCTGGTCTTCAGCGGGTTCTTCCTGGCCGACGACCCGAGCATGATCAAGCTGCTGGCGGACAAGGCCAAGGCCGGGGTCCGCGTGCGTGTCCTCTTGGGAGACCCCGACAGCGAGGCGGTTGCCCAGCGCGGCCGGGACGAGGGCTTGAACGAGCTGTTCGCCGCGAAGATCCGCAACGTCATCGTGCTGTACCGGTCGTTGCGCCAGGTGCCGGGGGTGGAGTTCCGTCTCCACGGGACGACGCTGTACAACTCGATCTACCGCGCCGATGATCAGTTGATCGTGAACACGCACGTCTACGGCGCGATGGCCTCGGAGGCCCCCGTCTTCCACCTGCGCAAGATCCCAGGCGGGAGCCTGGTCGGCACCTACCTGGAGAGCTACGAGAAGGTCTGGACCGAGGCGACCCCGCTCGACTGATGCAAGACTGGGGGTATGTTCGAACGGTTCACCGACCAGGCACGGAACGTAGTTGTGCACGCGCAGCACGAAGCGGTCACCCTCAAGCACAAACGCATCAGCAGTGGGCACGTGCTGCTAGGGCTGATCCAAGAAGGCAACGGCCTCGCGGCCAGCACGTTGGCATCCCTTGGAGTGGGCTACGAGGCCGCTCGAACAGAAGTAACACGTCTTGGGGGACGAAAAGCCTGGATTGCCAGGAACTACCGACGGTTCGCTCCCGAGACCAAGAAGGCGTTGGAAGGCTCCCTTTACGCCGCTCTGGAGCGAGAGCACGACTTCATCGGTACAGAACACATACTTCTCGGGCTTTTGCGCAAGAAACGCAACATGGCCTCCGAAGTCCTTGAGAACCTGGGAACCCCGCCTGAAAAGGTCGTTCAGCACGTAAGCCAAACCCTGGACGACCTGGCGGAGCACAGCCGGAAGCATGGCCAGGACCAGGCCTCCCTACTCCGACTGATGGGAGAAGAGTAGCCATCGTTCCATCACACGCCGGAAAGCCCAACAAGCTGCATCCGGGAGAAGGTCCATGAGTAAGCGGATTGACTACTACGACGACCCCGAGGCCCCGACCGCGAACAGCCTCGTCCCGTCGGTGAACGTATTCGTGGTCAACCACCGCGACGAAGTGCTGATGATCCGCCGCACCGACAACGACAACTGGGCCGTGCCCGGAGGCGCGGTGGACCTGGGCGAGTCCGTCCCCCAGGCCGCGGTTCGCGAGACGCTGGAAGAGACCGGGGTGACGTGCGAGATCACCGGGATCGTGGGCATCTACAGCGACCCGAGGCACATCATCTACTACACCAGAGACGGCGAGGCCCGGCAGGAGTTCTCGTTGGTGTTCACCGCCAGACCGCTGGCGGGTGAGCCGACCCCGAGCGACGAGTCCAAGGAAGTCGTCTGGGTGCCCAAGGCCGAGTTGGCCGGGTACCGGATGGACCGGTCCATGCGCATGCGCGTGGACCAGTTCCTCAGCGAAGGCCCCACCCACATCGGGTGAACGGTCAGCCAGCCTCGGCCAGGCGGCGTTCCACGGCCCGCACCGACGCCGTCAGCAGCGGCGAGGAGCGAGTGATGGAGCGGTGGACCAGGTCCTCGGGGGCGTAGCGCTCCAGGATCTCTGACAACCGCCGTTCCACGGGCAGGTGTGTGCCGTCCGGGCCGGTGGTCATGTCCGCGTAGGTGAGCGCGTCCAGCAGGTCATCCTGCGGGGTGTCGAACTCGTCCTTGAGCGAAGCGAGCAGGCCCCGTTCCTCAGCTTCCACCACGGCGCAGGAGTGGTAGGCCACCAGGGAGACCAGGGCTTCATCAGCCTTCTGCACCTCACGCAGGTACCGGGCACCGTCGAGGGGATGAAAGCCCGTGGTCGCCAGGTCCGGGGAGTACCCGATGTCGTGCAGCCAGGCGGAGGCTTCCACCAGATCGGCATGTGCGCCGAGCACGCCTCGGAGGGACCGCGCCTGTTCGGCTACCCCCTGGGAATGCGCCCAGCGTCGGGGAAGCGGCTGTTCGAGCAGTTCTCGCGCGAGATCCCGCGCCCAGTGAACATGTCCCACATGTACCAGGCTAACCCGCGGTCGTTTCGGCCCCTTTGACGAACCGGCCCTTGCCGTGGACCGCGACGACGAGCCCCGTCCCCTCCAGCTCCGAGAGGGCCTGACGGGCCGTCCCGCGCGACACCGAGTACTGGCGGACCAAGGTGGCCTCACTGGGCAGAGCGTCACCGGGAGCGAGGTCCCCGCTGGTGATGCGCTCTCGCAGCTCGGCGGCGATGCGCCGGTACTGGGCAGGAGGTGTTCCGTCCGCAGGTGCGCTCTCGCGTTCCTCAACGGTGCACACGACACGGCCGGTCCCCGGAAGAGCCTTGATCAGCCGCTCCGCTTCCAGTTCGGCCAGGGCACGGCGCACGGTGGTGCGGGAGACGCTGAACTCCTGACGCAAGGCCGCCTCGGAGGGAAGCGCGTCACCCGGGGCGAAGCTTCCTGCGGTGATGCGTGAGCGCAGAGCTTCCGCGATCTGGTGGTACGTCCCCCACGGGGTGCGCGGACTCAAGCAGGTTCCTCCCGGATCGACCACAGCAAAACGCAAGACTCACTTCCAAGTGCAGGACTCACTTCGAAGTGCAAGACCTACTTCTTAGTGGATCATGCAGAAAAGTATGAGGCGTGTAGGCGCCCGCCGGTGCCGACCCGACCCGAGAGCCTTCCCCCTCGGTCGGCACCAGCAGACGCCCCAACCGCAGAGTCAGCACCAACCAACGAAGGCGGTGGTACCGGCCTACGGTCGGCTTTTATCTCTGCTGCAAGCCAGTCTCGGCATGGGACTCGCTTGCGCGGAGGCGTTCACTGGACAGCTCGGAGTTGCCGATCCCCGGAGGCGGATACTCCAACTGGTGAACGAAGACCTCCACGTCCTCCTCGATCAGCGTCGGCGCGTGCGTGATCTGCTGGCGGGTGGCGGTAGCGATCCACAGGCCCCCGTGGCGGCGGATCGACCACTGCTGTGCGTAGTGGCGTTGCAGGACATGGAGGAGCGTGTTCGGGACATCCCCGGTACTCATGCGGCGACAGCCTCCAATCGGGAGATCTCCAGGAGCAGTTCCAGACCGAGCTGGGACCGGTCGGGCAGCTCCACCGGACGACTCCTCGTACCGTCCACGACGTAGGGACGGACCAGTCTCGCCAACGGCGCAACCGGATGCGCCGGAGGTGGCGGAGTGAACGGGAGTCTCGCGCATGGTGAAGGCTTCGCGGCCCGGGGCCGTGTGGGTCCGCGTGTCCGAAGGTGTGGGATCAGGTTCCGCATGGTCACCCCTGGTGAGTTCGGGTGAGACTCACGGCGAGACGGCGGGAAGCGCCGGAGTCCTCTTACATGCGGGAACGATGCTCTGTGTGAGCGGACATGTGTACCACGTATCGGACAACTTGAGGGACGTCTAGGGACGTCTTCTGTTATCGTCGGTTCCCCGCACCCCGGAGGGCACCGACGTGAACGCTGCACTGCGCAAGGCACTGGCCGCGTCCCGACTCACCGAGATCGACGTGGCCGCACACCTCGGCGTAGACCCCAAGACCGTCCGCCGCTGGCTCTCCGGCCAACGGCCCTACCCCCGACACCGCTGGGCACTGGCTGACCTCCTCCAAACCGAGGAAGACACCCTCTGGCCCCAAGAAAGCCAGGGAAACGAAGCACACGCCCTTACATCCGAGCACGTCCAGCGGGTCTACGCACACCGCTGGCAGGTGCCTCGGAAAGTGTGGTGGGACCTGTTCAACGAAGCAGAACAGGAGATCGGCATCCTGGTCTACAGCGGCCTGTTCCTCGCCGACGACGCAGGAATGCTCAACCTAATCGGCTCACGAGCCCACGATGGCGTGAACGTCCGCATCCTTCTGGGAGACCCAAATTCTCAACCAGTGAAGCGACGCGGACAAGAAGAGCAGATCGGAGAGGCCCTGGCAGCGAGGGCATACAACGCCCTACTGCTCTTCCGAACACTTCTAGACGTCGATGGAATTGAGATTCGAACACATTCGACCGTCCTATACAACTCCATCTACCTGACAGAGAAGAAACTCCTCACCAACCAACATATATACGGACTCCCTGCCGCAAAATCACCCGTGATTGAGATCTATCGCAACTCTTCGTCAAAAATATCTGATCTTTACTTGAAGAGCTTTGAACTAGCGTGGAGGGAATCAAAAAAGATCCAATAACAGGCTTACCCACAACAACCCAAGGAGACATATAACCTAAGACAAAAGACGCCCAAAGTAAGCCCCTACAATGGCCCCCACAACCGCCCAAAAGGCGCTAACCTGCCAATTTTCCATCAACTTGTCACGAAAGAGCCGAGATTTTCCCTTGGGGGAGTTTACAAGAACATTCCCTTTTATTTTCATCTTTTTCATAACGAAGATCATTGCGGGAATGTAGAAAATTGCACATATGAACCCAAGAAGCTCCTGATCAAGGAGGAGCTCTTCAGAAATCGGGTACCCTAGAGCGCTTGTTGTGGCAACAATCGGGTCGACAAGAAGCCTTGCAGCCAGCGAGTAGAGCGGAATCATTGCGAACGTTAGAAGCGACAGGACTCCGACAAATTTAAGGTGATTTTCCCGCTCTTTAGCAATCTCCTGGATCCTTTCTGAGACCCCAGTCATTACCACATCATCTTCATCACGCATCTCAGACACACGACCCGAGTCCGCAAGAAGCTCTACCACCACCAAAGATTTTCCATGAGAAGCCTCAAATTTCACATCGCGAAACCTCTTTCCTTCCAGTGCCTCACCGTCAAAATCATCCAATTCATCAATTTCATACTCACCCCCATTGATTTTCACATTAACTTTCGCTTCACCATCAGGACCACGCCTGTTTAGGGTTTCAAATATTTTTTTCATATCTTCCTTGTAAAAAACAGAACCAGGCAGAGCCTCATCGTTTGACTTGGGGGAGCGGTTGACTTTGATGACCATTTTGATCCAATCAAATGGGGGTTCATGTAACTATTAAAAGACCGTTGCCGAGTTGAGCTGTATGGGATCAAGGCGACGGCGCAAGCGCCGTCGCAGCGGCCTACGGCCACTGCTCGGGCTGCGGGCTGCCGCCCGGTCCCGAGCGCGGCCGATGGCCGTACTACTTGGCATCATGACGCGACCCAGGGACGAACGGTTGCCGTTCGAGAGAAATTGGCTTCTGACGTGCTCAGATCCCGAGGCACCCGGTAGCGGAATGCGACTGTCTTGGGCGGCTGGCACCGGCGCTACCGGGCACCTCGGACCGGCTGAATCGCAACCCACTGCTGTGGTTACTCAGGGCAGCGCCCCGAGTGCGTGAACGCTCTACCTCACAGTGGATACGATTCCTTTCCAACCGCAGGAGGCGACGCGTATGGCACTGGTTCGCAAAGGGTCCCGCCACATCACCGTGGACGGCATCAACTACCGATGGCGCGTACGACGTAGGCCAACCTACGCACAGGCCCTCTGCGAGTCCCCCATGACCTTCGCCGTGGAACTGGCGGAAGCGCCAGGGCAGACCCTCGTGGTCGCCACCCAACACCCGCACCCCGGATCCTGGCTGTCGGTCGCCCCTCCCGTTCCCGTGACACCGAGCATCGTCTCCACCGCCATTCGAAACGCTCTCACACACGGGTGGTCCCCGAAGACCTCAGGGCCTGCCCACCACATGAAGCTCTAGCCACCGAAACCCCGTGCCCGTTGCGTGCCCGTTCGGATAGCAACAGACGGGGACTCACGGTCATTCAGACGGCAACCGCCCACGACACAGCAGGTCAGGGACTCGCAGGTCATCCAGATTCCACGGCCTCGAATTCCCAAGCTGATAACGCGGGTTCGATTCCCGTCATCCGCTCCAGACACACAGACGGCCAGGTCGTTCGGGGTTCTCCGAACGCCTGGCCGAACTGCTTTCCGGGGGTTGGTCCCGATCGCCGTGCCACACGCGCGGACGCCGACCTCAGTGGCGGGCACGCGCGGAGGGCGGTTCGCCGCCGTCGTCCTCGGCCCGGTTCGCCCTCAGCTCCTCGGCCACCCTCTCCCCCAGCCGGTCCGCGATCCCACGTTCGCGTTCGTCGCGCGCGTGGAGGTAGACCATCGCCGCACGGGGACCGGAGTCCCCAGAGCGACCTGCCCGGCCGCCTCACAGGCCAACGGTTGCGCGAGGCGTTAGGTCCGGGTTGTCTCATCAGCGAGGCCGACATCAACGCATTCCCACGCCCACAGAGCGGGAGACCCCCACCCCATGCAGCCCGGACCCGAACGGCCGTCAATGCGGCCCTTGATAGTGCTGATCGTCGTGTTCGCGACACACGTCGTCCTCGTGGTGACGCCGACGGCCTTCGGCGGCAAGCCTTACGGGATGACTGTCGCGTGGGCGATCATCGTGGTGTTCGCGGTCGTGGTGTACCGCAAGCTGTGGGCCCAGTACCGCGCCTACCAAGAGCGTCCTCCGTCCGAGGAGGAACCCGAGCCGTAGGCCCGCCACGCCGCAGTGGGTACGGTGCCCTCCCGGCGTAGGGAGCGACGCGTATGGCACTGGGCCGCAGGGGCTCTCGCAGCATCACCGTGGACGGCACCGGCTACCGGTGGCATGTACGGCACCGGCCGACCTACGCACAGGCCCTCTGCGAGTCCCCCATGACCTTCGCCGTGGAACTGGCGGAAGCACCAGGGCAGCCCCTCGTGGTCGCCACCCACCATCCCCACCCAGGGGCCTTGGCATCGGTAGCTCCTCCCGTCGAGACCCCGTGCCCGTCGCGTATCCGTCCGGGCAGCGGCCCCTGCCGCGCGAAGCTGCTTCGCGCACCGGGGGCCGTCTCCGGGTTCCGGGCCCGCCCGCTCTCACGCCGGTGACGCGACCCCGGACGGCGACGCGGCCGTGACGGCTGAACGCCTCCACGCGAGCGCCACCAGCCCGACGGCCACACCCACGCAGACGAGCTGCCCCACCAGGCCGAAGGTGCTGTACCCGTGCACCCCGAACTGGATCATGAATCCCGCCCAGCAGTAGGTCGCCACGGCGCCCGCGACGGCGGCCAGGGTGTGGCGGACCGTCCAGCCCGCGCGACCCGAGCTGACGAGGAGCACCGCGCCCGCGGTGAGCGCCAGGACGGACATCACCGCGAGCGTGACCGCGGCGGGGACCAGTCCGTTCTCCTGGACGAGGATGAAGCCGCTGCCGCACACCAGCGCCACGGCCGCCGGGGCGAGGGGGTGGGGCACGCGCCCGTCCCGCGCGCGGCCGGGTCGCAGGAGCAGTCCGCACACCACGCAGACCGCCACCAGGGCCAGCACCACGGCGACCTGCGCGGGAGAGGCGAAGAACCGGTAGGTGTAGTAGTTGCCGAGCCCGAGCAGCGTGCCGCCCAGGAGGTAGACCACGACCACGGCCACGGTGCCCGGCACCCGCAGCCAGGGCTCGCGGGCACGGGCGGGGAAGAGGAGTTCGACCAGCACGATCGGCACCAGGATGCTCCACACGCTGTGGATGCCGACCACGTAGAACGACCACACCGGGCTGGTGCCGAGCGCGGGCGTCCAGCCGTACTCCAGCAGCCCCAGCCCGAGGTACTCACGGTTGAAGAGGGTCCCCAGCACGATGCCCTCCTCGATGAGGCCGTAGCCGACGGCCAGGGCCAGCATGGTGGGGTAGCCGCGCCCCAGTCGGCGGGCCACCTCGCGGATGAGCAGGGCGCCCCCGCCGTACAGCAGGACGAGCGGGAGCAGCATGAAGGCCCACGTGGAGGGCTCGGGTGTGATGTTGCCCAGGAGGTACTCGCCGACGAACGGGGAGAGCACCAGCAGGACGAGGGGCGGGATCAGGCGCATGACGGCCTTTCACTTCGGTGAACAGGGCTGATGCCACCGAAGTTAGGGACCGGCAGCCGCCGCATCCAGTGCCGCGGGACCGATCGCGACGAACGGACCGCCCGGTGGGGCCGTGTCACGACGAAAGTCGCACCGGGCCCGACGCCTCAGCCGAACCACCGGGCGGCCATCAGGGCGAGCTGGGTGCGGTTGCCGCAGTCGAAGCGGCGCATCATCCGGGACACGTGCCCCTTGATGGTGGCCTCGCTCAGGTAGAGCTCGCGGGCGATCTGCGCGTTGGAGGCGCCCGTGGTCAGCAGGCGCGCGATCTCGCCCTCGCGCTCCGACAGGGTCGGCGTCTCGGGCCTGTCGGGTTCGGGTGCCCGCTGCTCCTTCTCCGCTCCGGCGGGCGCCACGTCGATGCGCACGGTCAGCCGGGGTCCGGAGGCGGCGTCTGGCGCGTTGAGTCCCTGTAGCGCGACCGTGCGCAGGTCGCGTGCCTGGGCCGCGGCGGTCTCGTCGCGCGCGGCCGTCAACATGCCCTCCGCCCGCAGCGCCACCAGGAGGAGCGCCTGCCGTGCGTCCCCCGCGTCGCCCCCGGTGGGGACCGGCGGGACGGCGGGGCGCGACAGCCTGTCCCGGCGTGCCTCGTCGAGCCGCTGGACGGTGGCCACCAGGGCGCCGCCCAGGACCGGGACAGACGAGGCGAGCAGGCTCGGCACCAAGGGGGCTCCGCCACGCGCGGTGACGAACGCCGACACGGCCGCGGCCGCTGACAACAGCACCACACCGGTGGCCAGCTCGGCCATGCTCCGGGCCCGCCGCACCAGGTTGAGGGTGCCGAAGGCGAGCGCCAGGACGGCCCAGGGGACCGCGCCCAGCCGCAGCAGCTCGCGCAGGGTGGGTTCGAGGGCGATGCCCAGGGTCACGACCGCGACCACGCCGGGCATCACCGCGAAACGGCCGCCGAGCCGCCAGCCCAGCGCGGTGGCGCCCAGTTGCACGAGGGTCGAGGCCAGGACGACGGCGGCGGCGTGGGGCGCGATCAGCAGGCCCGCCGCGCCGCCGAGCAGGGCGGCGGCGGCCAGCACGAGGGCGGGCAGGCCGGTTTCCCATCGGCTAGTGCTGTGGCCGGGAAGGTTCGCCCGGGTCAGTGATCGATGCCAGGGTTGACCGCAACACCAGCAGTCAACCCTGGGAACCGCGGTGTCCGCACCCCTCAAAGCCCGCAGACTCACCAACCCCGAGGGCCAAAAACTCCAACGCATCGTCCGCCGGGGCAGCACCAACACCGTCCGCTACCGGCGAGCGATGATCATCCTGGCCTCGGCCAGCGGCAACACCGCCCCCGTCATCGCCCGCCTGGTCGCCGCTGATGAGAAGACCGTGCGCGAGGTCATCCACGCCTTCAACACCCAAGGGCTGAGCTGCCTGGACCCTAAATGGGCGGGAGGCCGTCCCCGCCTACTCACCCCCGACGAGGAAGACCTCGTCCTGAAGACGGCCACCACCCGCCCGACCAAGCTCGGCCAGCCCTTCACCCGCTGGTCGCTGCGCAAACTCGCCGCCCACCTGGCCCACCGGCCCGGACCGGGCCTGCGCATGGGCCGCGAGACCCTGCGAACGCTCCTGCACCGGCATGGCATCACCTTCCAACGCACCACGACCTGGAAGGACTCGCCCGACCCCGAGGCCGATGCCAAACTCGACCGCATCGAGCACGTCATGGAGCACTTCGCCGACCGGGTCTTCGCCTTCGACGAGTTCGGACCGCTGGGCATCCGGCCCACCGCCGGGACGGGCTGGGCCCGCAAGAGCCGCCCGCACCGCCTTCCGGCCACCTACCGGCGCACCCATGGCGTCACCTACTTCCACGGCTGCTACTCGGTGGGAGACGACACCCTGTGGGGCATCAACCACCGGCGCAAGGGCGCAGCCAACACACTCACCGCGCTCAAGACGATCCGGGCCGCCCGCCCGGACGGCGCCCCCATCTACGTGATCATGGACAACCTGTCCGCACACAAGGGCCCCACGATCCGCTCCTGGGCCCAGCGCAACAAGGTCGAGTTGTGCTTCACCCCCACCTACGCCTCCTGGGCCAACCCGATCGAGGCGCACTTCGGGCCGCTGCGCCAGTTCACCATCGCCAACTCCCACCACCCCAACCACACGGTGCAAACGCGGGCGCTGCACGCCTATCTACGGTGGCGCAACGCCAACGCCCGCGACCCGGACGTGCTCGCGGCCCAGCGCCGTGAACGCGCCCGGGTACGCAGCGAGAAGGGTGTTCGTTGGGGAGGCCGACCGCTACCCGTAGCGGCGTGAGGGCACCCGGGCGAACCTTCCCGGCCACGGCACTAGGAGCGGTCACGGGTCCGATCCTAGGGCGGGTCCGCGGCGGAACGCGGGGCTGTCCCCGTCCCCCGCGGGGCGACGTCCCGACAGCGCGACGCCGCGCACCACGGGGCCGTCCCCCGTCCCCGTCCCGTTCCCGGTCACCACCGCGCGGCACCCCGGGAGCGCGAACGGGTCGGCGCCCCGGCGCGGCCTGCCCCGACCGCGCCCGAGGCGCCGACCCCCGACGGTCTCCGCGGGGGACGCGTCCCGCGGCCGTCAGTCCTCGGCGCGCACGTCCACGACCTCGCCCGCGGCGTCGAGGATGACCTCGTACTCCTGGCCGTCGGCGCCGCGCACCTCGGCGTCCCAGCCGTCCCAGCCGTCCTCGTCCTGGCGCTCGACGTCCTCGGTGGTCGCGCCCTCGCCGACCGCGGCGGCGGCGTTGGCGGAGACCGTCTCGCGGTCGGCCGCGGCCTGCTCACCGGTGTTCTGCCAGGGGGCGGGTCCCCCGTCGGTGTCGCGGAAGGCCGTGCCGTTGACGGTGAACACGTCGGCGTCGTCGCGGTCCTCGCCCTCGTCGTCGTCATCGTCGTCCTCGTAGCGCACGCCCAGGGTGACCTCGGTGCCCTCCAGGCCGCGCAGCTCGTCCAGGAGCGGCTCGACGGTGCCGTTGCCGTCGAAGTCCTCCAGCTCGGGGTTGGTCAGCAGCCACTCCTCCGGACCGAAGTCGACCTCCACCCCGGACACGTACCAGTCGTCGGTGTCGTCCCCGGCGCGCAGCTCGCCCACGAGCTGCTCCAGCCCGTCGACCGTCCGGGTCGAGGGCTCGCTCTGCTGCGACTGCCCGTTCCCGCCCGTCTCGGAGTCGGTCCCGGCGGTGACGCCGGTGAGCGCGATCGGGGCCACCTCCTGCTCGGGGTCGCCGGCGACCAGGTAGCCGACCGTGCCCACGGTCAGCAGTCCGGCGGCGGCAGCGGAGGAGAGGATGATGATGGTCTTGGTCTGCATCGCGGATCCCTTGCTCACGTGCTCGAAGGTCTGTGTACCACCCAGCATGCGGCGGCGCGATGATGGCGGCATGAGGTCGACATGAGGGCCTTCTTCATGTTGCGCTCAGGAACGGTTCAGCGGCCTCCGCCACGGTGGGAGGCGACACGGGGAAACGGGGAGGGGCACGGCCTTGGCGATTCTGGTGGTGGAGGACGAGGAGGGGATCGTCTCCTTCGTGCGGCGCGGGCTGGAGACGGCCGGTTACCAGGTGCTCACCGCCGCCGACGGGATCGACGGGTTGACGATGGCGCTGTCGTCGGACGTCGACCTCGTCGTGCTGGACCTGGGGCTGCCGGGGATCCCGGGTGAGGAGGTGTTGCGGCGGCTGCGCGCGCGCCGCCCCTCGGTGCCGGTGATCGTGCTCACCGCCAAGGACGCCGTGAGCGACCGGGTCGCCAACCTCGACGCCGGGGCCGACGACTACATGGTCAAGCCGTTCAGCGTGAGCGAGCTGCTGGCCCGCGTGCGGGCCCGGCTGCGCGGCGGCGGCCAGGAACGCGGCGACGTGCTGGCCGCGGGCGGTGTGGTGCTCGACCTCGGGGCGCGCACCGCCTCGGTGGAGGGGCGCACCGTCAACCTCTCGGCGCGTGAGTTCGCGCTGCTGGAGGTGCTCATCCGCCACCCGACGCAGGTCTTCTCCCGGCCCCAGCTGCTGGACCGGGTCTGGGGCTACGACTTCGAAGGCGCCTCCAACGTGGTGGAGGTCTACGTCAGCCAGCTGCGCCGCAAGCTCGGCAGCGAGCGCATCCAGACGGTCCGCGGCGCCGGGTACCGGCTCGGGGACGGCGCGCGGTGAGCCTCACCGGCCGGGTGGTCCTGCGGTCGCTGCTGGTCATGGCCCTGGTCATCGGCGGCGTCGCCCTGCTCACCTACGAACTGGTGCGCGTGTCGGGCCTGGCCGACATTGACAGCCTGCTGCGCGAGGAGTCGGCGCTGGTCGGCGACGCCCTCGACGGGCGGCTGCCCGCCGCCGCCGGGCTCGACGGCGTGGTCTCGGGCCCGGAGGCCGAGCGCGCCGCCCGCCAGGCGCTCGCCGTACGCCCCAGCGGAGCCCGCCACGTGACGCTGGTGACCGTCAACGACGTGCGGCTGCAGAGCACCGGGGGCCCCTCGCGCGTCGCGGGCCTCATGCGCGGCGGCGACGCCCCCGAGGCCGAACCCGGGACCCTCCGCACGCTCGACACCGACGCGGGGCCGCTCCGGGTGCTCGACACCCGGGTGGTGGACGACGCCGGTGACACCCTGGCCGTCGTCACCGTCGCCGCCCCGCTCGACTCCACCCGCGACACGGCGGCCACCGTCCTGCTGTGGGCCGGGCTCGCCGGGGCGATCGGCGTGGTCGGCGGAGGGGTCGTGCTGTGGCTGGTCGTGCGGCGCACCCTGGGCCCCGTGCGGGAGGTCTCCGACGCGGCCAAGGCCATCTCGCCGGCCGACCTGGCCACCCGCGTCCCGGTGCCCGCCACCCGCGACGAGATCGCCGAACTGGCCACCGAGATCAACCAGATGCTGACCCGCATCGAGCAGGCCGACAGCAACCGGCGCCGGTACCTGGCCGCGATCTCCCACGAGGTGCGCACCCCCCTCTCGGTCGCCGAGGGGCACCTGGAGCTGCTGGGCACCGCGGAGGCGGCGGTCGTGCGCGCCGAACTCGACCGCCTGCGCCGCGTGCTGGAGGACCTCATGGCGGTGGCCCGCGGCGGCGACGAGATCGACGTCCGCGTCGATGCCGTGTTCCTGCCCGACCTGTTCCACGACGTGCGGGCCCGGCTCGACGCCCTGCCGCACGCCGACGCCGTCACCCTGGAGGAGCCGCCGCCGGACGTCCTGCTCGGCGACCAGTCGCGCCTGGAGCAGTGCCTGGCCAACCTCACCGCCAACGCCGTCGACCACAACCCGCCCGGCACCCGGGCCACCGTGACCGCACGCGGCGGCGGGGACACGATCTCCCTCACCGTGGCCGACGACGGTCCGGGGATCAGCGCCGAGGTGCTCCCCCACGTGTTCGAACCGTTCGTCACCACGCGCACCACCGGATCGGGACGCACCTCGGGGCTCGGCCTGTCGGTCGTGCGTTCCCTGGTCGAGGCCCAGGGTGGTGAGGTGGGCATCGACAGCGGCCCCTCCGGCACCGTCGTCACGATCACCCTCCCGCGCCCTACGCCCTGACCGGCTCCGCGCGGGGCCGGGGCCGCGTGCGCGGCGGCTCGGGGCGTGTTCGCCGTCCACACGGGCCTCCCCCGGTGGAATTCCCCTTCACCGGGAACCCTTCGCCGCGAAGGGCGGGAACGGGAATTCCACCGGAAAGGGAGAGCGCGTTCCGGCGTGTGCGCACGTCCGGTCCGGTGAGTGGCGCACGCCGGTGCACACTACGCGGGGAGGCCGCAATCCCCACCCTCCGTGACAGTCCCGTGATATCGCCGCAACCTCCCTCACCTGCGCGTACGCCCCCCACGGTCGTCTGACCGAACCGTGACCGAGTTTTGGGCGGGCCTTGGGGGGCAGTGCGATATGGCAGGAGGTGCTCCGATGGAGACCGGAATAATTGTCATCATCGCCTTAGTGGTGGTGGTCGTCATCGCCGGAGGAATCGCGATCGCCGCGCGGTCCTCGATCCTTCCGGCCCGGCGCACCGCCCGGCTGAAGAAGCGCTTCGGCGCCGAGTACGACCGAGCCGTGGAGGTCCACGGCAACAGGGCGGCCGCCGAGAACGACCTGTCCGAGAGGCTCCGCCGCCGCGACAACATGACGCTCCGCGAGCTGAGCGACCAGCAGCGCGCGGCGCACACCCAGACGTGGGCCGCGGTGCAGCAGGAGTTCGTCGACGATCCCGTCCGCGCCGTCCGCGACGCCCGCGGACTGGTGGAGGCGATCATGGCCGACCGCGGCTACCCCGGCCCCGCGTCCGCGGCCGACGGTGAGTCCGCCTTCGACCAGCGCCTCGACGACCTGTCGGTGGACCACTCCGCCGCGGTCACCGGGTTCCGCCGCGCGCACGCCACCGGGCGCTCCGCGGAGGCGGGCCAGAGCGGCACCGAGCACCTGCGCGAGGAGCTGGTGTCCTACCGCGGCCTGGTGGAGTCCCTGCTGGGCGGCCTGCCGACGGCCGACGGCACGACGGACCGGAACCCCGGCGCGGGGCGGACCGCTGTCGACCACACCGCTCCGGCCGCGGGCACGGAGCGCGCCGCCGTGGAGCGGCCGCACCGGGAGAGGGGACCGGAGGCGGGTCTGTGACCGGCCCCGGCAGCTTCTCTCCCAGGAACCGACGACACGAGGAGGCGGACATGGTGGAACGCGTACCCGGTCCCGGCACGAACCGGGAGACCGAATCGGACCAGTACCGGGCGCGGACGCCCGGAACCGCGACCGGCCCCCGTACCGCGGAGCCGGTGACCGTCGACGCCGAGGTGAACGACCCCGGACGCGGGACCGGCCCCGGGCCCGTCGGCGCTCCCGGTCCCGACCGCACGGGTTCCGTCGGCGGTGACCAGACCGGCCCCGGGCCCTCCGGACACGCCAGGCCGGGTGGACGCGGAACCGCGCCGGGCAGGGTGCCGGAGCAGCCGGGCACCGGAGCGGACCGCCCCGACGCGGCGGACGGGCCCCGGTCGCGGGGCGCGAAGCTCGAACGCGTCCGGGAGCGCTGGAACGCGACGCAGGGCAAGTTCGTCGACGACCCCCACGGTGCCGTGCGCGAGGCCGACGCGCTGGCGGCGGAGGTCGCCGACGCCGTGGTCGCGGAGATCGAGGAGCGCCGCTCCGCGCTGCGCTCCGCGTGGAACGAGGGAGAGGGCACGGACACCGAGTCGCTCCGGGTGGCCCTGCGCGACTACCGCTCCTTCGTGGAGCACCTGGTCAACACCAACACCTGACGGCGCGCGGCCGCCGTGAGCCGTTCCGGTCCGGGAGGGGCCGCCCACCGCCGAGCGCGGGGGCGGCCCCTCCCGGTGCGCGGCCGCGGGCCGCCCCCTCGGCGGGGACCCGTGGGCGGGTCCGCGTCCCCCGGACGGGGCCCGGGCGGCCCCATGGGAAGCGGTCGGCCCCACCGGTCGGCTCATCCGGCGAGGAGCTTGTCGACCACCGCGTCGGCCTCGGCGAACAGCTCCCGGTAGTGGCGTTCCCGGGCCGCACCGGACAGGTCCTGGGCCTCGCTGTCGAACAGCGCGGCCGTGTGGACGTCGAAGATCCCGCAGTACTCCGAGATCCCCCGGCGCAGGGGTCCGTCGAGCAGGCCGAACACCAGGTCCGCGTTCTGTTCCCCATCGGTGAGCCCGGCCAGGGCCAGCCACAGCATCCGCTTGCCCGCCATGGGGGACTTGCTGCGGCCGTACGCGAGGCCGTAGTTCCACACGCGGTCGATCCAGCCCTTGAGCAGGGCCGGCAGCCCGTACCACCACACGGGGAAGACGGGGACGATGAGTTCGGCGGCGTGGACGCGGCGGATGTGTGCGTGCACCTCGTCGGAGTAGACCTTGTCCCGGTTGCCGTAGTCGGGTTCGTCGGCCTCGCTGTTGCGGGGGTCGAACCCCTCGGCGTGCAGGTCGAGCAGGTCGACGCGGTACCCGGCCTCCTCCAGGCGCGCAGCGGCCCGTGCGGCCACGGCGGCGGTCAGGGAGTCCGGGCGGTGGTGGGCGAACACGACCAGGGCGGTGCGTCCGGTCGGCGTGACGGGCCCGGAGGGCTCGAAGGAGTCGGAGGCTGTGAAGGGCTCTTGGTTCATGAACCCAGTACAGACCAGCGGACGTGGACGTTCCATAGCCGAAAAGCTCTGTTTCTTTGGCGTGCGTCTACACTCGCTCCCATGGACCCTTTGAGCGACATGCTCAGCGGCATCCGCTCCGCCGGAGCCTCCGTGAGCCAGGCCTCGCTGGACCCGCCGTGGACGATCCGCTTCACCGGCGGCGCGCCGCTGACCATGCTGACGGTGATCAGCGGCAGCGGGTCGGTGGCCATGCCCGACGGGAGCGCCCTCACGCTCGGCGCGGGCGACACCGTGCTCGTGCGCGGCCCCGACCCCTTCCACCTCGCGGACAGCCCCGCCTCGCTCCGCCGGCCCCACCGGGACCACGAGATCGACTGCCTCGACCCGGTGCCCGGGGGCGGGCCGGTCAGCGCTCCCCCGGACGGGCTCCCCCCGCGCGACGGCCTCCGGGACGGCGGCCTCGGCGGCGGACCCCCCGACGCGCCCCCGAACGGCAGTGTCGCGAACGGCAGACTCAGCGACGAGGCCTCCGCGGGCGCCACCACCCTCATCGTCACCGCCTACCGGGCCACCCGGAGCCGCCACGAGCGGCTGCTGCGCACCCTGCCGCCCACGCTGGTCCTCAACGAGGAGACCGAGGACGTCTTCTGGCTCGACGCGGCGAGGGACGCCCTGTCCCGGCGGCACCTCCCGGGCGGCCAGGCCCTGGTGGACCGCGTCGTGGACATGGGGCTGGTGTGCAGCCTGGCCTGCTGGTTCGAGCAGGAGGGCGCCGACGCCCCCGCCTGGTACCGGGGGGCCGTCGACCCGGTGACCGGACCCGCGCTGGAGGCCGTCCACCGGCGTCCGCACGAGGCCTGGACGGTGGGCGCCCTGGCCGCCCGGGCGGGGGTGTCGCGCGCGCTCTTCGCCAAGCGCTTCACCGAGGTCGTGGGCCAGTCGCCCCTGGGCTACCTGACGGAGTGGCGGATGTACACCGCCGAGGAGCTGCTGGCGGACCCCGAACTGAGCGTGGCGAAGGTGGCCGGGGCCGTGGGCTACGCCGACCCCTCCTCGTTCAGCACGGCCTTCAAGCGGCTGCGGGGGCTGAGCCCGCGGGAGTTCCGTCTGCGGAACCTGTCGTCCGGGACCGGCGCCGCCCCCGCCCCCGGCGCCGGAGCGGGTTCCTGATCCGGGTCGGGTCCGGGCCGGGGCCCGTCCCGGTCCGCCCGGGGACCGGAACCGGCCCGGGGCCGCGAACGGTCCCCGGGCCGGACGGCCTCAGCCCCAGACGACGGGGAGCGCGGCCCGACCGCTCGCCACGATGGACGGGGCCTGCTCCACCCGCGCCCCCTCGGCCAGGCGCAGGTCGGGGAAGCGCGTGAAGAGCGCCTCCAGCGCGGTCACGCCCTCCAGCCGGGCCAGCCCCGCGCCCAGGCAGAAGTGCGGACCGTGCGAGAAGGCCAGGTGCCCCCGCTGCTCCCTCCGCAGGTCGAAGGCGTGCGCGTCGTCGCCGTGGCGCCCGGGGTCGCGCCCCGCCGCGCCGAAGCCCATGAGCAGCGCCTCCCCCGCGGGCACGCGCGTACCCGCCAGGGTGACGTCCTCGGCCGTGTAGCGCAGCGGCAGGTACTGGATGCTGGCGTCCCAGCGCAGGGTCTCCTCGACCGCGTCGGCCCAGGAGGCGCCGCCGGACCGAACCAGCTCCAGCTGGTCCCGGTGGGTGAGCAGCGCGTGCACGGTGTTGGTGATGAGGTTCATCGTGGTCTCGTAGCCCGCGCCGATCATCAGGATCAGCGTCCACACCAGTTCGGTGTGGGAGAGCCGCTCGTCGCCCTCAGCCCGCGCCTGGAGCAGCGCGCTGGTGAGGTCGTCGCCCGGCTCGCGGGACTTGCGCTCGGCCAGCTCCGCCAGGAAGGACTGCATGTCGGCGTTGGTCTGCGCCGCCACCTCCGGGGTGGTGGTCGCGTCGAAGACCCGGTGCATCAGGGTGTGCAGGGTGCCGCGGTGCTCCGCCCCGACACCGAAGAGCTCGGAGATGACCGTCATGGGCAGCGGCAGCGACAGCGCCGCCTTGAGGTCCACCGGCCCCGGTCCTGCGGCGGCGAGGCCGTCGAGCAGTTCGGCGGTGATCTCGGTGATCCTCGGGCGCAGCTCCTCCACCCGGCGCGGGGTGAACGCCTGCGAGACCAGGGTCCGCAGGCGCCGGTGGCGGTCGCCGTCCGCGGTGAGCATGTTGTCCGGGGCCACCCAGGAGATCAGCGGCCAGTCCATGGGGATCTCGCCCTGCGCCCACGCCCGCCAGTGCCGCGCCTCCTTGCGCACGCCGGGGTGGGCGAGGGCCTCCATGACGACGTCGTGTCCGGTCAGCGCCCGAACAACCACGCCACCAGTGATCTCAACCTCGACGACGGGGCCGCGGTCTCGGAGTCCGGCTGTCTGTCGGTGGAGGTCGTAGGGGTGGAGGACGGGGATGTCTGCTGCCATGGCGGTGTTCCCTTCGGGGAGTCGGGCGGAAATTCCACGGGGAGTTCGGCCAGGGCCCGCGCGAACGGGGAGACGCGCCAGTGCGGGGCCGGGGCGGCCACGCGCAGGCCGCGCAGGCGCTTGGTGAGGACCTCGACGCCGACCTGGGCCATGGCCTGGGCGAACCCGTGGGCCGGGCAGCGGTGCGGGCCGACCCCGAAGGCCAGGTGGGCGCGGGTGACGTGCTCGATGTCGGGGCCGTTCTCGGCCATCGCGGTGTGGGCCGCGGCGTAGCCGAGGAGGATGGGCTCCCCCTTGCGGATGACCCGTCCGCCGCTGATCTCGACGTCGCGCACCGGGTAGAGGACCGGGTAGTTGGTGATGGGCGGCTCGCGCCACAGGACCTGCTCGACCACCTCGTCGATCCCGACGAGGGCGCCGTTGAGGGCCCGGCTCACCTCGGGGTCGGTGAGGATCGTGTGCGTGGCGGACGTGATGAGGTTGGCGGTCGGCTCGGCGCCGGCGCCGATGGTCACCACGAGCTGGTGCAGCATCTCCTCGTCGGTGAGCCCCGCCCGGTGCTGGAGCAGCCAGGTGGTGACGTCCTCCCCCGGCGACGCGTGCTTGTGCGAGATGGCGTCGGACAGGGCGCGCTCGTACTCGGCGTTGGCGCGCACGACGTCGTTGCCGTCCCACAGGTCCGCGAGCGAGGTCAGGACGCGCTCGCCGACCTCGCGCGAGAAGCCGAACAGGTCGCAGATGACCAGCAGGGGCAGCAGGCGGGCGTACTCCGGCACCAGGTCCGCGCTGCCGCGTTCGACGAAGGCGTCGATGAGGCTGTCGGCGTGGCGGCGGGTGCTCTCGCCGACGCGGCTCTCCGGCACCCGGCCCAGGGAGTCGACCACCGACCGCTTGAGGCGGGCGTGGGCGTCGTCGTCAGCGAAGAGCAGGTTGGGGCGGTAGGCCATCATCGCGGCCACGGGGGCGTCGTCGGGGACGCGCCCCTCGGACCAGTCGCGCCAGAGCCGGGAGTCGCGCCGGAAGGTGCGGGTGTCCCTGCACCAGGCCGTGATGAGCGCGTAGTCGGCGACCACCCAGGCGCTGATCCCGGGGGAGATCTCGGCGGGGAAGACGGAGCCGTGTTCCTTGGCCATCCGCGCGTAGACGTCGTGCGGGTCGGCGTGGAACTCGGGGGCGTGGAGTTCGGCGTAGGGGCAGCGGGAAGCCAACGTTTTCCTGTTCTACAGGGGGGTTCGAGAGCCGCGCCAGTCTAGTACCGCAACATGTCCGTTGTTCCTTCCGTCCCATCTGTTCCGCCCTTCACCGAACAGAGGGGCGGCCGTCCTCCTCCGGAGTCCCTGAGGTGCCCGGTCAGCGGCGTGAGTTGTAGCATCGTGGCCGGATTCCTCCCCCCTGCAACCCGCTCCTCCGGTCCCGGCGAAGGCCGTACGGCGGGGCTCCTCGACACACACGGGAACGGACGTTCATGGACGCTGAAGACACCCAGGTCATGACCAGGACGGGTGAGTTCACCAGCACCACCCTGAGCTGGGAGACCTCGGTCCGGGGCCGGGTCGCGGCGGCGGTCGACCGCCTCTCCGGGCCGCTGTCCGACCTGCTGGAGCGCGACGCCAACGACGGCGACACCCGCTTGCTCGTCGCCGACTTCTTCAGCGTCGGTCTGAACTTCAGCAAGTACCAGGACATGACCACCGAGTACCGGACCAGCGGGGACTCGATCGATTACGCGATCGTGCTGGACGGCAAGCTGTTCGCGCCGGTGGAGGTGCGCCGGGTCGGCCAGGAGCTCGACCAGCGCAACATCCAGGTGTCCCGGCGCCTGGCCGTCGAGGAGGGCGCCGAGTGGGTGATCCTCACCAACGGCCGCCTCTGGAAGGTCTACCACCTGCGCCCCGACGGCGACGGCGGCAACCGGCCGGTGGAGGTCATCCACGTCGACCTGACCGACGCCGACGCCTACCAGCGCAACATCGACGCCCTGTTCCACATCACCCGCGAGGCCGTCGACCGCGGACGGCTGAACACCCTGCGCAAGTGGAACGAGGCCGTCGAGGCGGCCCCCGTAGCCGATGTGCTGCGCAGCGACGCCGTGGTGGAGGCGGTCCGCGCGCAGCTGCGCGCCGCCACGGGCCACCTGGGGCACACGGGCGACGCCGACGAGGTGCGCCGCGCCCTGGTCGGAGAGGTCATCGCTCCGGGGCTGCTCAAGGACTGACGCCGGTGGCGGGCCCGGCTCCCCGGGGCAGGGCCCGCCCGCGTCCGCCCGGTCCCGCTGGTCACCGGCTCCGCTCCGGGTGCCTCCCGCCTCCTCCGCCGCCCGCTGGTTCGTGCGTTTGCCCCCATTGACAGCTGTGATACACGACACAACAATGGTCATACTATTGGGAGCGCTCCCAGTGCTTCCGGCCGCTTACCCCCCAGCGGAAGGACCCCCGTTGAGTCCGGCACGAAGAAACCGCGCGGCGGCGCTCGGAGCCGCAGCCGCACTGGGCACGAGCCTGCTCGTCGCCTCCCCCGCCCAGGCCGACGACGAACCGGTCGAGCAGATCACCAACGGCGACTTCGCCGACGGCACCACCGGCTGGTGGGCGACCGAGGGGATCGACCTCGCCGTCAGCGAGGACGGAGCCCTGTGCGTCGCGGTCCCCGGCGGCACCAGCGACCCGTGGGACCAGATCGTCGGCCAGAACGACATCCCCCTCGTGGCGGGGGAGTCCTACTCCCTCACGTTCACCGCCTCCGGCGCCGAGGGCCTGCCCGTCCGCGCGCTGATCCAGGAGCCCGTCGACCCCTGGCGCACCGAACTGGACGAGCGCCCCGTGCTCACCGCGACGGCGACCGGCTACGAGTACGTCTTCACCGCGTCGGCCGAGATGGCCGACGCCCAGGTCGCCTTCCAGATCGGCGGGGCCGAGGAGGACTGGACCTTCTGCCTGGACGACGTGTCGCTGCTCGGCGGCGCCGAGCCCCCGGTGTACGAACCCGACACCGGCCCGCGCGTGCGCGTGAACCAGGTCGGCTACCTCCCGCAGGGCCCCAAGAACGCCACCGTGGTCACCGACGCCGAGGAGGCCCTGCCCTGGCGGCTGGCCGATGCCGGGGGCGCGGTCGTGGCCGAGGGCGACACCGTGCCCCGCGGCCTGGACGAGTCCTCCGGGCAGAACGTGCACACCGTCGACTTCAGCGGCTTCACCGGGACGGGCGAGGGCTACACCCTGACCGCCGACGGCGAGACCAGCCACCCCTTCGGCATCACCGCCGACCCCTACGCCGCCCTGGCCACGGACGCCTTGGACTTCTACTACACCCAGCGCAGCGGCATCGAGATCCTCGACGAACTCGCCCCCGGGTACGGGCGCGAGGCCGGGCACGCGGGCGTGGAGCCCAACCGGGGCGACACCGACGTCACCTGCCACCCCTCCGCCCCGTGCGACTACTCGCTCGACGTGTCCGGCGGCTGGTACGACGCGGGCGACCACGGCAAGTACGTGGTGAACGGCGGCATCTCCGTCCACCAGCTGATGAGCGTCTACGAGCGCGCGCACACCGCGCCCACCGGCGACCCCGCCAGGGTCGCCGACTCCACCCTGTCCGTCCCCGAGCGGGACAACGGCGTGCCCGACGTCCTGGACGAGGCCCGCTGGGAGATGGAGTTCCTGCTGTCCATGCAGGTCCCCGAGGGCGAGGAGCTCGCGGGGATGGCCCACCACAAGGTCCACGACGAGCGCTGGACCGGCCTGCCCCTGCTGCCCTCCGAGGACCCCCAGCCCCGCTACCTGCACCCTCCGTCGACGGCGGCCACGCTGAACCTGGCCGCGACCGCCGCCCAGTGCTCCCGCGTGTTCGCCCCCCACGACGCCGACTTCGCCGCGACCTGCCTGGAGGCGGCCGAGACCGCCTGGGACGCCGCGGTGGCCGAGCCCGAGCGCTACGCGACCGTCGGCGGCGAGGGCGGCGGCGCCTACGACGACGACAACGTGGCCGACGAGTTCTACTGGGCCGCCGCGGAGCTCTACCTGGCCACCGGGCACGGCGACTACGAGGAGGCGGTGGTCTCGTCGGAGCTGCACACCGCCGACGTGTTCACCTCCGCCGGGTTCGACTGGCGCTGGACCGCCCCGCTGGGCCGCCTCCAGCTCGCCACCGTGCCGAGTGGGCTCGACGGGCGCGACGAGGTCCGCGCCTCCGTCGTGGAGGGGGCCGAGCAGTACCTGGCCGACGTCTCGGAGCACCCCTACGGGCTGGCCTACGACCCCGAGGGCGGGGTCTTCGCCTGGGGCTCCAACAACCTCGTGCTCAACAACATGGTGGTGATGGCCACCGCCTACGACGTCGGCGGTGACACGCGCTTCCGCGACGCGGTCCTGGAGGGCATGGACTACATCCTGGGACGCAACGCCCTCAACCAGTCGTACGTGACCGGGTACGGCGAGAACGACGCGGTCAACCAGCACAGCCGCTGGTACGCCCACCAGCTCGACCCGCGCCTGCCCAACCCGCCCGAGGGCACCCTGTCCGGCGGGCCCAACTCCGACACCGGCACCTGGGACCCGGTGGCCCAGTCCAACCTGGACGGGTGCGCCCCCCAGTTCTGCTACATCGACCACATCGACTCGTGGGCGACCAACGAGCTGACCGTCAACTGGAACTCCACACTGGCCTGGGTGTCCGGGTTCGTCGCCGACCAGGGCGACGCCTCCCTGCCCGCCGGGTCCTCCTGCGAGGTGGACTACGTGGTCCACGGCGAGTGGCACGACCGCTTCAACACCCAGGTGACCGTCCGCAACACGGGTGGGGAGCCCGTGACCGGCTGGGAGCTGGTGTGGTCCTTCCCCGGCGGCCAGACCGTGGAACGCCACTGGAGCAGCGCGCTGGAGCAGTCCGGGCACGCGGTGACCGCCGTGAACGCGGACTGGAACGGGACCATCGGGCCCGGCGACGAGGTGACGTTCGGCTTCATCGGCACCCTGACGTCCGGGGCGAACGCCGTGCCCGCGAGGTTCGCCCTCAACGGCTCGGTCTGCAGCTGACCCGTGGGCGGGGCGACGACGGCGCGCCCGCCCACGCCGTAAGACCCCCTTGGAGGACGGGGCCCCTCAGGAGAGCGTGGGGCCCCGTCCGTATGTCCGGGGGTTCAGCGCTGCCAGCGCGCCTGGCAGAAGCAGTAGGCGCCGTAGAGGGCGACGCCCAGGGCGACGGCCACCAGCGCCCAGGGCCCGGCCGGGGTCTGGGAGAAGGCCCGCAGCGCGCCGTCCAGCCCGACCGCCTGGTCCTTGTCGAAGGCGATCGCGGCCTGGACGAAGAAGACGCCGACGGCGGCCAGGACCAGGCCCTGGGTGCCGATGCCGAGCACGCCGATGCTGACGACGGCCCTGCGCCGCCGCGGTGTGAGCGCGCCGAGCGCCAACTCCTGCGTGAAGCGGCGGGTCACCGCCTTCCAGATCTGGTACAGGCCCACGGCGATCACGCCGCAGCCCACCGCGCCGACGGCGAACCGGCCGAAGGGCAGCGCCATGATCTGGGCCGTCAGCGCCTCCGACCGGCTGTCCTGGGATTGGGGCGACCCCTGCCCCAGCAGGAAGCCCGCGATGCTGGAGGCCAGCACGGCGTAGACCACCGCGCGGGCGCCGGAGGCGATGCGCCTGGTGGCCCTCTCCAGGCCCACGACGGCGTAGACCGCCTGCCACACGGTGAGTCCCACCAGTCCCGCCGCCGCGACCCAGAGCAGCAGCATGCCGCCGGTGTTCTGGGCGATCAGTTGGAGGGCGCCGCTGTTGTCCGCCTCCTGGCCGCCGCTGTCGCCGAAGGCGATGCGCAGGGCGAGGTAGCCGATGATGAGGTAGAGGAGGCCCGTGGCGGCGAAGCCCACGCCCGCGAGCCTGCGCAGCCAGGTGCTGTGGGCCGCCTGGCGTCCCGCGCGCCGCCCCGCCGCCCGGGCGTCCTTGGCGGAGCGCCGCGCCTTACCTGGTAAGTCTGAGGAGGACATGTCCGGCCCGTGCCCGCGAGGAGGGCAAGAAAACGGATGTTTACCGTTACTACTCCCTTTTGTGCTGTTCAGCGACGTGGAATCCCTCCGGGGCGCCCGTGCGGGACGACGGGTTGACCCGCGGCGGGTCGGGTGGGCCGACGCGAGCGCGGGGCGCCCGGGGACGGCACGGGACGCCCGGCCCCGCGCGGAACGCCGGACCCCGCCCGGGTGCGTGTGGAACGCCGGACCCCGCCCGGGTGCGCGGGGGCGCAGGGCGGGGCGGCCGGGGCGCCTACTCCAGCGGCACCCGCAGGATCCTGTCGCCCCCCTCGACCGGCTCCCCGACCCCGTCGAGGTTGCTGGTGGCCAGCCACAGCGCGTCGCCGCCGGGGGCGGTCACCACCGTGCGCAGGCGGCCGTACTCCCCCTGGTGGTGCTCCACCGGCTCTCCCACGCCGCCGTCACCGCTGAGCGGCACCTCCCACAGGCGTTCGCCGCGCAGCGCCGCGACCCACAGGGAGCCGCCCGCGACCGCCGCGCCGCTGGGCGAGGCCTCCGCGGGTCTCCACGTCAGCAGGGGGTCGACGTACTCGCCGCCTCCCCCGGCGCCCTCCACCTCGGGCCAGCCGTAGTTGCCGCCCGGTTCGATCAGGTTGACCTCGTCGAACTCGTTCTGCCCGAACTCAGTGGCGTACAGGTTGTCCTCGTCGTCCCACGCCAGGCCCTGGACGTTGCGGTGGCCGTAGCTGTAGACCGGGTTGCCGAAGGGGTTGTCCGGGGCCGGGTCCCCGTCGGCGGTGATCCGCAGGATCTTGCCGCCCAGCGAACCGGTGTCCTGGGACAGGCCCTCCCTGCCCGCGTCCCCGGTGCCGACGTACAGCAGGCCGTCGGGTCCGAACCCGATCCGGCCGCCGTTGTGGTACGAGGCGGAGGGGATGCCGTCGAGGACGATCTCGGCGTCGCCGAAGCCCCCGTCGCCGTTCTCGGGGTCGTACTCCAGTCGGGTGATCCGGTTGTCGGAGGCCGCGGTGTGGTAGGCGTACACGTACGGTTCCCCGGGGAAGTCCGGGTGCACGGCCAGCCCCAGCAGACCGCCCTCGCCGTTCGGCGCGGCCCCCTCGACGGCGCCGACGCCGGCGACCGAGCCGTCGGGGGACACGCGGACGACCTCCGCCGAGTCGCGCTGGGCGACCAGGGCGGAGCCGTCGGGGAGGAAGGCCAGCCCCCACGGCACCTCCAGGCCCGCGGTGACCTCCTCCGGTCGGCCCGGGTCGGCACCGGCGGAGCCGTCCTGTCCGCCCGGCTCCGGTCGGCCGTCCGTTCCGCCCGCCCCGTCCCCCTGCGCACCGCACCCGGCGAGGAGGACGAGGGCGCCCAGGACGGCGGCGGCGCGGAGCACGGCGCTCGGGCGCGCTGAAGATTCCATGCCGGTTCCCTTCCCCCTGTCGGGACCGTTACCCCGCCGCACCGCTCGACGTCCCCTCCTCGCTGTTCTCGTGTCCCTCCCGCAACTCCTCGAACAGGCGCTCCAGGTCGGTGAGGAGCGCGCTGTGCACGGGCCAGCGTTCGGAGTCCCAGTCCTCGCTCATGCGCTCCCGTGCCCGGTCGATGCGCCGGAGTCCCCCCTCCAGACAGGAGTCCAGGTCGGCGGAGACGGTGTCGCGCTCGGGTTCCCCGGCCTGGTGGACGGCGTCGAGGGCGTCCGCCGCCGCGTCCAGGAGGGGGGAGAGTTCGCGGAGGAAGGCGTCGCTCGGCTCGGGGAAGCGCGACCGGCCTCCGCTGGCGGAGCGGAGGGTGCGGACGAGGGACTGGATGTGGCGCCCGGACCTGCCCAGGGCGAGGATCCAGCCGTAGTAGGCCTTCGGCGCCCTCTTCCGTGAGGGACCGGGCAGGAGCCGACGCGGGTTCAGGCGCGCCCGGTACTCCTGCTGGGAGACCGATTCCCGGGCGTTGCGCTCGGTGTTGTCGAACCCCTGCGCGACACGGGCCCAGTAGTCGGCGTCCGTGAGCCCCTCTCCGCCCTCGCGGAGCGCCTCGGCCATCTCACGGGTGAGGTCGCGCAGGCCGTCGGCGAAGTCGAGCACGGCGCTCTCGGCGTCGCGGAAGCGGATGGCGGGCGCGAAGACCGTGTTCGTCACAACGGCGGTCCCGGCCCCCACCAGCACCATGAGCAGCAGCGTTCCGAGGTCCACGGGGCTGCCCGCGGTACCTCCCGCAAGCGCGAACGACGCCACCACGGGTATCTGCTTGCCCTGGTCACCGAAGACCGTGAACTGCCCCACCGTCACCGCGAGGAGCACGGCCAGGGCGAAGAACCACACGTTGAGCCCCACGGTGAGTCCGGTCAGGCCCGCGATCAGCGCACCCAGGAAGACCGCGGGGACGTAGCGCAGGGACTGGAGCACCGACCCGTACACGCTGGGGCGCACCACCAGGAGGGCGGAGAAGGGTGCGAAGCCGACCTGGGCGGAGTCCACCATGAGCGCGCCCAGGGCCCAGGCTCCGGTGGAGGCGATGACGCACTTGGCGATGATGACCGCGGTCTCGCGCTCGTAGCCGCGCCGCTCGACGATCCGGCGCAGTACCTCGCGGGCGTTGGCCGCGGTGCGCCTCAGCCGTTCGGTGACCATCCGGCCCCCGCCCTACGGTCTCGTGACGTCTCCCGCGCGAACTCCTCGACCAGGTCGGCGACCTGTCCGGGGGCGGCGGCGGTGAGCGCGTGGGGCTGTCCCGGCAGGGTCACGAGCCGTCCCCGGGGCAGCAACCGGGCGGCCTCCCGCGCCCAGGGCCCCGGGCAGAGCGGGTCCCGGCCCCCGCGCAGGACCAGGGTCGGCTGCACCACCCTCGGCAGGACAGTCTCGATCCGGTGCTCGCGGCTGGCCAGGAGACTGCGGACGTCCCTGCGCGGTCCCGCGTCCCAGTAGTCGGCCACGACGGAGCGGATCACGGAGAGGTCCTCTCGCATGCCGTCGCGCAGCAGGCGCGCGGCCAACTCGGGCAGCGAGCGGGCCCCGGGGTCCGTCGTGGGCCCGGCCAGCACGAGCGGCCCGACCTCGTCGGGCGCGCGCACCGCGGCCTCGGCGACCACCTGCGTTCCGAGGGAGAGCCCGAGCAGGCAGGGCCGCTCGATCCCGCGGACGCGGAGCCACTCCAGGAGGGAGTCCGCGAGTCCGGTGACCGTGGGCGCGTGGTCGGGTGAGGTGCTCGCGCCGAACCCCGGCAGGTCGACGGCCCAGGCGGGTGTCCTCCCCTCCAGGGCCCTGACCACGGGCAGCGTCTGGCGGGAGGAGATCCCCGCGCCGTGCACGCAGACCACCGGCGGCCCCTGTCCGGGTACGTGCCACCAGGCCATCGACGCCCTTCCGACCACGTCCGCGCCCCTGCGGGCCTCCATGCCTACCCCCGAACGGCCTCCTCGGCACCGGTCATGTGGTCGCCACATCTACCCAGGGCCCCCGCCTTCAACCCACTCCCCGCCGAGGCGTGTGGAGACGCCGCGGGGCGGTCAGGGAGGTACACGCAAGGGTGTGCGCGCGAAGGGAGCCGGGAGATGGGCAGGAAGTCGGATTCGCCTCCGAAGCACCCGTGGTTGCGGGGGGCCGTGCGGGGTGTCGCGGGTGCGATGGCCATGAGCGGTATGCGGCAGTTGGAGGTCGGAGCGGGGTTCGTGCGGCGCACACCGCCCGAGGCCGTCCTGGCGGAGGGCGTGCCCGCCCTGCTGGAGGGCGTTCCCCCGGAGCGGAGGAAGGCCGCGATCGAACTGGCCCACTGGGGGTACGGGGCGGCTGCGGGCAGCGTCTTCGCGCTGCTGCCGCGCCGGGTGAGGCGGTGGCGGCTGGCCGGGCCGGTCTTCGGGGTGGCGGTCTGGAGCGCGTACGAGCTGGCCGTGGCCCCCGCGCTCGGCCTCGCCCACGCGCGCAGGCACCGGCCCCGGGAGCGGTGGGCGTTCCTGGTCGACCACGTGGTCTTCGGGCTCATGGTCGGGGAGCCGCCCGAGAGCGTGGTGGCCGGAACCGGGGATTCCGGGGACGACGCGGAGGAGAGGTGCTGCTGCGGGGGCCACGGGAGCGCCGGGGACCGTGGGGGCCGCCGGGGACACCGGGGGCGCGGAGGCCGCCGGAAGTACGGGGGACACGGAAGCCACTGCGACCACGGCAGCCACGGGCACCACGCGGACGACGACGGCCCCGGGGTTCACGGTGGTCACGGGAAGCAAAGGAAGCAAGGGAAGCACGGGAAGCGGGGCAAGCGGCACCGGTCCTGACGGCGCCGGAGCCGGGGCGTGCTCTGCGGGCTCCGGTCCGGGGGTGTCCGGGGGTGTCCGGGACCGGCGCGGCGCCCCGGGGAGACCGGCCGGAACAGTCGCCGGTGCGGTGCGGCACCCCTACCCGCACCTCGGAGAGGTCCGACGGTCGGGACACGCCGCGGGTACAGGATCACCGCGGAGGAGGTCCCCGGCGGATCCTCCCGGTCGGACCGGACGCGGCGCCCCGCGCGTCACGGCGCCACGCCCGAGCGGTGCCGGTGCTCACCGGCCGCAGGGGCGTGGCGGCACCGGCTCAGGGGACGGCGGCGCTACTCCTGGGCCTTCTGGAGGCGCACGTACGCCAACTGGAGCCAGTCGGACACCGCCACGGCGCTGAATACCGCCCCGGTCCCCCGGGTCACCCCGGGGGCGAACACCAGGCCGAAGGCGTAGGCCGTGGCGATCCACTGCGCGGTGCAGAACGGGCAGGTGATCAGCTCGCCGACCGCCCGGCGGGCGCCCTGGCCGCGTACCTCCTCGGCCAGCTCGGCCGGGGCCGAGACCCCCTGGAAGCGGGTGAAGAACGCCCGGAGCGGGCTGGTGACCGCGTCCTTGGCCAGCATCCGGGACAGCTTGTGCGTGGTCAGCCCCATCAGCGCCAGGTCCCACGGGCCCACGCTCTCGGCCCTGCGCCTGCCCCGGAACCGGCTCGCGGCGAGCAGCCCGACCCCCACCAGCGCCAGGTAGCCCGAGGCCACGGCCGTGTACCCGAAGAGGGGCTGGTCGCTGTCGCCCCGGTAGGCCTCCGCCTCCTCCTGGATCGTCTCCTTGATGTCCCCGGTGGTGTCGTGGTCAGCCATCTGCTCCGGTCCTCCTTCGTCGTGTCGCGCCGCTCGACCTGTCGCGCACCCACGAGTGCAGCGCCTCCCCGTCCCCGGCCTGGTCGAGGTTGACCGCCGCCTCGATCAGCGCGAGGTGGGTGAAGGCCTGGGGGAAGTTGCCCAGCATGGTGCCGTCGGCGGCCATCTCCTCCGCGTGCAGTCCGAGCTCTCCAGAGCTCCCGCACAGTTCCTCGAACCTCCGCCGCGCCTCCTCGGTCCGCCCGGCGAGCACCAGGGCGGAGACCATGTCGAAGGAGCAGAGGAGGAAGGCGCCCTCCGGGGTGCCCAGTCCGTCGTCGGTCGTCTCGGGGTCGTACCTGCGGATGAGTCCGCCCTCTCCGCCCAGCTCCGCGTCCACCCGCTCCAGGGTCGCGAGCACGCGCGGGTCGGTCCCCTCCAGGAAGCCCAGGAGCGGGATCCGCAGCAGCGATCCGTCCACGTGGGACGAGCAGTAGGACTGCGTGAAGGTCCCGGCCTCCGCGTCGTAGCCCCGGTCGAGGACGTCCCGGCGCACGGCGTCCAACTCCTTGCGCCACTGGTCGAGCGGGACGTCGTCACCCGCCTTGCCGGACTCGGTGGCCAGCTGGACCCCGCGGTCCAGGCAGACCCAGGCGTAGACCTTGGAACTCGTCCAGTGCCGCGGCCGCGACCGCACCTCCCACATGCCGTCGTCCGGCTCGCGCCAGATCCGGCACGCCGCGTCGACCATCGAGGAGAGCTGTTCGACGTCCCCGCGCCCGAGCCCGCCGGTGGCCTCCTCGTAGGACAGCGCGGCGTCGAGCACGTGCCCGTACACGTCCAGCTGGTGCTGCGAGTAGGCGTCGTTGCCGACGCGGACCGGTCTGGACCCGGCGTGTCCGGCGAGGTGGTCCAGGGTCTCCTCCCCGGGCGGCGGCTGTTCGTCCACCGCCTGCACCGGGGGGATCCAGTCGATCGGCTGGCCGCACATCCGCAGCAGGAAGCGCAGGTAGTGCCCGGCCTCCTCGGCGTGCCCGAGCCGCAGGAAGGCCAGGACGACGAGCGCGGCGTCGCGGTGCCAGACGTAGCGGTAGTCCCAGTTGCGCGGGCCTCCCGGCCACTCGGGCAGGGACGTGGTGGGCGCGGCGATCAGGGCGCCGCTCTCCTCGTGGAGCAGGCCGCGCAGGGTGAGGGCGCTGCGGCGCACGTGCGTGGCGCCGACCCCGTCGTAGTCGGTCAGCCCGGACCACTCCCGCCAGGCGTCCAGGGTCTCCCGCAGCAGCGCCCGCCCCTCCCCCGGGCCGACGCGGCGCCCGCCCTCCAGGTAGTCCAGGGCGAACACGGCGGTGTCCCCCTCGGCGAGCTCCACGCGGTACTCCGGCACGCCGTCCCGCGCGAGCACGGGCGCGGGCGAACCGGACAGCAGCGGCCCCGAGGCCTCCCGCAGGCCGCCGTCCACCCGTTCCCACACGGGTTCGGCACGCGCGAAGTCGGGCCCGGCGTCGAACCGCGAGCGCACGGACGTGCTCCCGGAGCGGCACTCGACGACCCGCAGGAGGAAACCCTCCCGGTACAGGCCCGTCCCGCCCTCCCGCGACCGTCGCACCGCGAGCAGGTCGCGGACGGCCACCTCCGTGTCCGTGCCCCGCCAGAGCGTCTCCAGGACGAGCGTGTCGTCGACGTAGGCGCGTCCGGCCGGGCTCGCCCCCTCGACCTCCAGGGTCCACCCGCCTCCGCGCGGGTCCAGGATGCCCGAGACGAGGGCGGGCCCGTCGAACCGGGGAACGCACAGCCAGTCGACGGTGCCGTCGGGTGTGGTGAGCGCGGCGGTGTGGCAGTCCGAGAGGAAGCCGTGGTCGCCGATGCTCGCGGCGCCCTGTGCCATCCGCACCTCCGAGTCGTGTCGTGTTCCCGGGAACCCCTCATGTGCGACTGCCCCGGGGCGCCCCCGGCGAAACGACAGCTCAGAAGCTTGCCGAGGCATGTACATACCGGGCGGCGCTCGCGGGTAGCGGAGGGGGCGAAGGGCCGGAAGCGGCCGTGTCGACCCGTGTGGGGGTGGCCGAGGTGGCCGGGAGACCGAACGGCCGGATCGCGGTGGTCAGCGGAGCCAGCGCGGGCGTCGGAAGGGCGACCGCGCGCGAGTTCGCCCGGCGGGGGTACACCGTCGCGCTGCTCGCGCGGGGGCGGACGGGGCTGGAGGCCGCCGCGGAGGAGGCCCGCGCCGAGGGCGTGACCGCGCTGCCGCTGCGGGTCGACGCGAGCGACGCCGAGGCGGTGCGCGGGGCCCTGGCCCGGGTCGAGTCGGAGCTGGGACCGGTGGACGTGTGGGTGAACTGCGTGCTCGCCACGGTCATCTCGCCGTTCATGGAGGTGGAGCCGGAGGAGTACCGCCGGGTCACCGACGTCTGCTACCACGGCTACGTGTACGGCACCCGGGCCGCCCTGGAGCGCATGCTGCCCCGGGACCGGGGGGTGATCGTGCAGGTCGGGTCGGCCCTGGCCTACCGCGGCATCCCCCTGCAGGCGGCGTACTGCGGGGCCAAGCACGCGATACGCGGGTTCACCGACTCCGTACGGGCCGAGCTGATCCACCGCGGATCGGGCGTCCGGGTGACGGAGGTGCACCTGCCCGCGGTGAACACCCCGCAGTTCACCTGGACGCGCGCGCACCTGGACGGCCGCCGCCCGCGCCCCGTGGCCCCCGTGTACCAACCCGAGGTCGCGGCCCGGGCGATCGTCTGGGGTGCCGAGCACCCGGGGCGGCGCCGGTACTGGGTGGGGATCTCGACGGTGGCCACCGTCCTGGGCCAGCGGTTCGCACCGAGGGTGCTCGACTGGCAGCTGGGGCTCACCGGACGCAGGAGCCAGGTCCGCGACGCCCATCCGCCCGCGCGCGACAACCTGTTCCGTCCCCTGGACGACGAGCACGACTTCGGCGCGCACGGCGAGTTCGACGACGAGTCGCGCGAGTCGAGCCTGCTCCAGGAACTGAGCCAGCGGCGCGGCACCGTGGCCCTGCTGGGCGCCGCGGGGTTCGCGGTGGGAGCCGCGGGCTACGCGGTCGCACGGGGAGCGCACCGACGGCCCTGACCAGCAACGAAGCCGAAACCGAGGGGGAAGAGCATGGCCGAGCACGATCCCGCCGTCGACGAGGCGTGGGAGGAGTTCCACGCGGTGGTGAACATGACCGGGGAACAGCTGCGCGAGTGGCTGCTCACGAGCGCCTCGGGCGAGGACGCCTTCCGCACCGAACCGGGGCACACGGTGTCCCGGCGGGGCGAGGCGGTCGTGAACCTGCTGAACAAGCGCCGTGTGGACGCAACGGAGGCCGACGTCGAGCTGATGCGCGAGGTGACCGAGTACGTCCGCGGCCAGCTGGCGGACCCGCGCCGCGAGGACGCGGCGTGGCGGCACCGGCTGATGTCGGTGGGGCACGACCCGCTCAGCCCCGACTCGGTGCGTCCCGACGAGGAGGACCTCACCGGGTAGCGGTCGCGGTGGAGGCCGGGGCGGGCACGCGTGCCCGCCCCGACGCGTGTCGGCGGCGGCCCGCGGAGCCGCCCTCGCGGGGCGGGGCGTCTCTTCGCCGGGAAGACCACCTGTCGCAAGGTCGACAGCCACCGCTGGGTTCGGGCGGGTTCTCTCTGCTGGAGTACATGCGCGGAGAAGGCCAGCGCCGCAGTGAGGCCGCTGACGACCATGGCCGCACCGGGCCCCTCGTACCGGTGCGGCCTCCATGGTGGTCGGTTGCCCCGCTTGGCGGATCAGACCAGTAAGCCGGTGAGGTGGTGGGCGAGGGCCCCGGCGGCGGTAGCGAGGGCGTAGCCCGCGACCGTCCAGCCCACGCGGCGGCGGGGTTTGCGGTGGCTCGCTGTGCGGCGGGGACGGTCCGACCTGCGCGGCAGCGGCGGCGGGTCGGGCCCGGGTCCGTCGTTGGAACGGTGTACCGGTGACTGGACTGGGCCGACACAGCCAGAAAAGCTCGGATCGTACAGTGGCAGTGCGTACGACCTTGGCACTTCAAGCACCAAGGCCCCGACTTCCTCGGAGGCGAGATGGGTCCGCGACCCGGGCTGAACGACGACTCAGCGTCCTACGTGACCGCGCGCCCCGCCGGTGCGTCCGACCCCTGGACCGCTCAGAAGGGCCCGACCGCACAACGACTCGTGGAGGTCGGCGAAGTGGACGCCCCGGCGGAGGTAGCCGAAGCGCTGAGGGGCCAGGACCGGGTCGTGGTGCGCCGTCGAGTGATGCTCTTCGACGGCGTTCCCGTCGAACTCACGGACTCCTACTATCCGCTCTCCGTCGCGTCGGACACGCCCCTGGCCGAAAAACGCAAGATACGCGGTGGCGCGCCCACCCTGCTCAGCGAACTCGGGTACGCCGCACACGAGGCCGTCGAGGACGTGTCAGCACGTCCCGCGACGGCTACCGAGGCGGAGGCGCTGGACCTTCCCGCCGGGAACACCGTTCTTGTGCTGCTGAGGACGAGCCGTACGGCGGACGGCATCCCCTTCGAGGTATCCCGCATGGTGATGCGTCCCGAAGGACGCCACCTGCGTTACCGGCTGCTCGTGGGTGAGAGCTCATGAGACGAGAGGACACCCGTCCGCGACACCAGCAGATCGCCGCGTTCCTGCGCGCGGCGATCATGTGCGGGGAGCTGGAGCCAGGTGAACGCCTCCCCACAACGCAACAGCTCATGGAGCGCTACGAGGTCACCGGCCAGACCGTGCAGCGCACCCTCCAGGTCCTCAAGGAAGAGGGCTTCGTCGTCGGCAGACCCGGTGTGGGCGTGTTCGTGCGCGCTGAGACTCCGTTGGTGGTCCAGGTGGCCTCCTACCTCTCCCCACCCCTTCGGGGCGAAGCCCACCCGTGGATGTCCCGTGCTGACGAACGCGGTCAACGAGGAACCGCGAAGCTCCTCGACGTCATGCGGGTGAAGCCGCCCAACCAGGTCGCGGAGGCTCTCGGCGCCGCCCCCGACGAAGAGGTGGTACTGCGACACCAGCTCCTGTCGCTCGACGACGAACCTGTCGAGCTGGTGTGGAACTACTATCCTCTGTCCGTCGCCGACGGCACCCCGCTGGAGCGCAGAGCACGCGTCCGGGGAGGTTCTCCCGCCTTGCTGGCCGACCTCGGTTGCCCGCCGCGCGAGCACGTCGATCGGGTGTCCGTGCGCCTCGCCACCTCCGAGGAGTTCAGAGCCCTGGAACTCCCGGACGACGTGCCGGTCCTGCGGACCCTCCGCACGGTCTACAGCGACGACGGACGCCCCGTGGAGGCCTCGGTCCTGGTCAAGGGCGGTCACCGCCACGAACTGGCGTACCGGGGCACGATTTCCTGAGGCCAGCGGTCCTCCTCCTGGAAAGGGTGCGGCTTCGCGATATCACCTTGATGGTTTACGTAGCAAGGTAGTGAGGTAGAAACTCCTCGGGAACACCCCCTCTTCCTCCCAGGAGCGCGCCCGTGCTGGAAGACTTCGAACGTGCCAGGATCGCCGACTACTTCGCCTGTGTCTCCCAAGGCCTGCCGAACGGACGCAGGGCCTGCGCCATCGCGATCACCCACCTCCTGCCCGAACGCCCCGCGTTCCTGCACGCCCTCGCCGGGGTGGCCGACCTGCGCGCCGTACTCCCCAAGCCCAAGAGCATCGACGAGACGGCGCGCGCCGAGGCATCCCGCCACTGGCGGTGCGACGAACTCGACCGCGCCAGGTTCGCGACGGCCGATGACGTACTGGACTATCTGGAGACCACCGTTCCAGGCCAGCAGGTGGTACTGCTCGACATCGGCGGTTACTTCGCGCCCGCCCTACCGCAGGTGTGCGACCGCTTCTCCGGGCACATCCTCGGAGTGGTCGAGGACACCGAGAACGGCCACCGCCGCCATCTCGCCCACGGCAAGCCCCCCTGCCCGGTCTACAGCGTGGCGCGCTCCCCGTTGAAGATTCCGGAGGACTTCCTCGTCGGCCAGTCCATCGTCTTCTCAGCCGAGGCGCTGATCCGCTCCCGCGGCGACATCCTCTACGGGCGAGGCGCCACCGTCATCGGTTTCGGAAAGCTCGGCTCGTCCGTAGCGGGGATGCTGCACGCACGCAACGTCCGCGTGACCGTCTACGACACCGACCCGATCAAACTCACCCACGCCATGGCCCAGGGCTTCCACACGGCTCCGTCCCTGCGACAGGCACTGTGCGGAGCGGGAATCATCATCGGCGCGACCGGCAATCTGGCCCTGAAGCGCGCTGACTTCGCACGTGTGCCCAACGGCTCCTACATCGCCTCGGTCACCTCCTCCGACGACGAGATGGAACTGGAGGAGATCAAGAACGCCTACGCGCGCGAACAGCTCAGTGCGAGCATCACCCGCTACTCGCGAACAGGTCACTACTTCTACGTCCTCAACGGCGGCAACGCCGTGAACTTCCTGCACGGAGCCAGCGTGGGCGCGTTCATCTTCCTCGTCCAGGCCGAACTCCTCGCGGCGGTCTCCCTGCTGGCCAACCGGGAGCACGAGACAGCCCATCACGAACTCCCCTCCGATATCCGCGAATCGATTGCGGCGACCTGGCTCGACCACTTCACTGGAGCAGCATGAGCATCCCGAACACCCACATCCGCGCCGTGCTGGACGGCTACCTGCGCCGGTTTCCGGAGGAGGCCGAATCCGTCGGGCTCCTCCGACGCGCCCTGGACTCCGACCACGAACTGTCATCACGCAAGGAGTTCCGCATCGGACACGCCACCGCCGGGGCGATCGTCCTCGATCCTCGGGGACGGGTCCTGCTGATCCACCACAACGCGCTCGACACCTGGCTGCTGCCCGGCGGGCACCTGGAGCCCGAGGACGGCGCCCTGTATGAGGCCTCACTGCGGGAGCTGAAGGAGGAGACCGGGATCGTCCCCGAACGGACGGAGACCGAGAGCGTCACGAACACGCTGCCGATCGACCTGGACATCCACCAGATCCCGGCCAACCCGGTGAAGGGTGAGCCCGAGCACTGGCACTTCGACTTCCGCTATCTCCACCGTGTGCGGGAGTCGTCAGTACGACTCCAGGCCGAGGAGGTCGGCGACCACGCCTGGCGTCCCCACAGCGAGACCGGACAGGCGCGTCTGGCGGAGAAGGTCACGCGGGCCCTCAGCGGCTGAGAAACGGAAGCAGAAGAGGCTGGGACGGCCGCACCGGGCCCCTCGTACCGGTGCGGCCTCCATGGTGGTCAGTTGCCCCGCTTGGCGGATCAGGCCAGTAACTGGGCGAGGTGGTGGGCGAGGGCCCCGGCTGCGGTGGCCAGGGCGTAGCCCGCGACCGTCCAGCCCAGGCGGCGGCGGGGTTTGCGGTGGCTCGCTGTGCGGCGGGGGCGGTCCGACCTGCGCGGCAGCGGCGGCGGAGGCGTGCGCTCGCGCCGTGGGCGGGGGACCGGCAGGGTTTCGGGGCCGGGGCCGTCGCCGGGGGTCTCCCTGGGGACTGGTCGGGGAGCGGGCCCGCGCCCGGGTCCGGGTCGGGGCCTGGGCCTCGGGCGGGGGCGGGGCTCCGGATCAGGGGCAGAGGCCCCGTGCGGGCGGGATTTCCGGGACTCGGACTCGATCATCCAGGCGGGCACGTCCCCGTGGGTGAGCCGGTAGCGCAGCCGGGGTGTGTCCGGCATCCGGGCGAGCAGTTCGCGCTCGCGCGGGGTCCGGCCCAGCGAGACGAGCGGAGGCGGCGGGGCTGGCGCCGGACGCTTGGCCGGGCGGTCCGCTGTCCGGGCTCCCGGGCGGCCGAAGCGCTGGCCCCGGGGTGCGTCCAGGACGCGTCGCATGTCCGAGGAGAGCGCGGGCGCGGCGGGTGTGAGGACGGGCGCGGTCATCGGACGTCCTCCGGGGCAGACGCGGCGGAGGCGTTGGCCGCGGAGGCGGAAGCGACGGAGGCGGCGGAGGGGGTGTCGGGGTCTGAGGGCAGGTCGAAGTCCGCCCACAGCACGGTGCCGAGCCCCTCGCAGAACGGGAAGCCGACCACCTGTCGGGTGCCCCAGCGCGCGGCGAGGTGGTGGATGAGCAGCAGGCCCCGGCCGCGTTCGGCCTCGTGCCAGTCCCGTTCGGTGCGCTGGCGGGGGATGCGCGGGCGGGTGTCGGTGTCGCGGTAGCCGTCGTCGATGACCGAGAGTCGGAGCGTGCGCTCGTCCGGGACGGTCAGCGTGCGGATGACACGACCGCCGTCCTCGCCGGAACGGGTGTGCTCGCAGGAGTTCGCAAACATCTCGCTGGCGCACAGCACGATCGAGTCGACCAGGTCCGGGTCCAAGCCGTGCGATTCGTCGGGCGAAGCGGACGTGCTGGTCAGGTCGTGGCGCAGGTCGGCGCGCACTCGCGCGGTGGTGTCCAGGGTCCCGGGGTAGAGGCGTGGTTTCCACAGGCTGTGGATAACGGGGGGCGCGCACTCGGGTGCGGGGTTACGCGGCAGAATGAACATGCCAGGGGCTCCTTCGGAGACGTTTGAAACTGACTGGCCGCGCCCTGGGGGTGTTACGTCACCCGCCAGGGCTTTAACGTGCCCGGCCGGAGGCGGTACGCGGGGGTAGTCCGCGAGCCTCTCGAACGGGGGATGGACGAGAGCGGGGCGGTCGTCGCTGTCGTCCTGGGCGTTGCCACGCGGGCAACGGGTGTGGGTCCTGTGGCCGCCGTTCTCGGTGCGACAGCAGGCGGGACAGGTCCACGGGGTTGTGGGGCGGGGTGGTCCGTTCATTCGACGGTCCTCGCCTCTATCCGCTCCGCCGCGACCGGGTAGGCCACTGAGCGGTTTCCGCTGCGGGTGATGGCACCTCCAAGCCCAGAGGATTCTTCCGCCCCAATCACGTGTCTGGCTTCCAGAAGTCCCGTGAGGACCGCTACAGGACTGCGTGCGCCCTCACTCGTTCTTGTGCGTGTCCAACGGTCAACAGCCATGACAGCTCTCCTCACAGAGTTCCGCAGACGCCCACCCTGAGTCACCGAGTGCGCGAAGACAGTTACAGTACACATCAGGAAAGTCGCATATGCAATCCGCATCTACAGATTTCTTGCGGGAGTTTGGCCAGCCCGCGATGAAGGGGCACGATGGACCTCATGACTATGAGCCCGACTGTCGCGCAATGGCAGCTTGCGACCGAATTGCGCAAATTGCGCGCTGATCGGAAGTTGTCTGAGATCGCCCGCGCCATCAAGGTGAACGTCTCCACCGTGTCCCGCTGGGAGACCCCTGGTGTAGAGGGAGTCATTCCAGGCCCGGGGAGCCTTGAACGTCTGCTGGAGTACTACGACCTCGATAACGAGTCCATCCAGCGCTTCCTGCACATGCGTAAGGAAGCCAGATCATCCGGCTGGTGGCAGTCCAGCGGTGTGGCCGAGGACTACGGCACCTACATCGGCCTGGAAAGCGCGGCTCGGCGCATACGGACATACGAACCGGTACTGATCCCCGGACTGATGCAGACCGAAGGCTACGTCCGTGCTCTCTTCAAGGGGACAATGCCGAGCGCACGCCCAGAGGTGGTGGACGCCGGTGTTGAGGTTCGTCTGGGCCGTCAGGAGGCGTGGCGATCGAGGGGTACACACCTGTGGGCCATCGTCAATGAAGCGGCGATCCGCACCCAAGTCGGAGGCTCTAGGCTGATGGCCGAGCAGATCCGACACCTCGTCCAGATTGCGGAGCAACCCAATGTGACGCTACAGGTGCTCCCGTTCGAGGCTGGTGCCCATGCCGCTCTGGTCATCGGCGAGTTCACTCTCCTCACACTGGATGAGCTGTCGGTTCTCGTGACCATCACTGACAACACAAGCCTCTTCTGGGACGACCAGGGCGCTTTGGAGCAGCACACCAACGTGTTCGAGCGTCTGCTGGCGGATGCTTGGCGCCCAGCGCAGACAGTCGAGTTCCTAGCCAGTACGGCTGAGGCCTTGGAGAAGGAGTAAACGATGCAGCCGAGCAAAATGAACTGGTTCAAGTCCAGCTACAGCGGAACGTCGACCAACTGCGTCGAGGTGGCACACATGCCGACGTCGTTCCGCAAGTCGTCCTACAGCGGCAGCAACGGCAACTGCGTGGAGGTGGCCGACACCCCCGCCTTCTCCGCCGTCCGCGACACCCAGAACCGCGACCTGGGCACGCTCACCTTCGACCCCGCCGAGTGGCGCGCCTTCCTCAGCACCACCACGACCGACGCGCGCTGACCCACCCGGGCGCGCGGGCCTTCGAGGCCCCGCGCGCCCAAGCTCGTGGCTGTGCTGGGTCTCTGCTCGGCGTCAGTTCCCGCATCCAGGCTGGGCAGGTCGTACGGCGGCGTTACGCTGATCCGCGTGATTACCGGCGAGCTGAAGAGCAAGATCGATCGCCTCTGGGACGCGTTCTGGTCCGGAGGCATCTCCAACCCCCTCGAAGTGATCGAACAGATCACCTACCTGATGTTCCTCCGCAGGTTGGAGGACATCCAGGCGGCCAAGGACAGGCAGCACCAGCGCACAGGCAGGCCCATCAAGGATCCTGTCTACACACCCGATGACGAGGCCTTGCGCTGGACCAAGCTCCAGGAGCTCGCACCGGACACACTGTTCGACACGATGGGCAGGGTGGTCTTTCCCTGGTTGCAGCGGCTCGGCGGTGACGACTCCACGTACGCGCACCACATGCGCGATGCCCGTTTCACTATCCCCAACGCCAATCTGCTGACCAAGGCCGTCGACATGATCGACAAACTGCCTCTCGGTGATGGCGACGTGCAGGGCGACCTGTACGAGTACATGCTCAGCAAAATCGCCACTGCGGGCCACAACGGGCAGTTCCGCACGCCCCGGCACATCATCCAGCTCATCGTGGCGATGATGAACCCCGGCCCTCAAGACGAGATCTGCGACCCCGCGTGCGGTACGGCGGGCTTCCTGGTCGCCGCCTCCGAGCACCTGCGCGAGAAGCACCAGAACGACCTGTTGGAAGCCGCCAACCAGAAGCACTTCCACAACAGCATGTTCCACGGCTTCGACTTCGACAGCACCATGCTGCGAATCGCCAGCATGAACATGCTCATGCACGGAGTGGAACAGCCCGACATCCGTTACCGCGACTCGCTCGCCGAAAGCGTCGCGGACGAGGCGGAACGCTACTCGCTCATCCTCGCCAACCCGCCGTTCGCCGGAAGCCTGGACTACGAGAGCACCGCCAAGGATCTCCAGCAGATCATCAAGACGAAGAAGACGGAACTGCTCTTCCTCCCGCTCTTCCTGCGCCTGCTCAAGCCCGGTGGTCGTGCCGCCGTCATCGTGCCGGACGGTGTACTTTTCGGCAGCACCAATGCACACAAGGCCATCCGAAAGATCCTTGTGGAGGAACAGAAGCTGGACGCCGTGGTGAAGCTACCCAGCGGTGTCTTCAAACCGTACGCGGGTGTGTCCACCGCGATTCTGTTCTTCACCAAGACGAACGCCGGTGGTACCGATAACGTCTGGTTCTACGACGTCACGGCTGACGGTTACAGCCTCGATGACAAGCGAACTCCTCTGCTTCCTGAGGACAGGCTCGGTGCCCTTGTTAAGGAACCAGAAGAAAACGAGCATGAAAAGAACAACCTGCCGGACGTGCTCGCCCGATGGTCGCGTCGAGACGGCAGCGAGCAGGACCGCGCCCGCACAGACCAGAGCTTCTGTGTCCCCAAGTCAGATATCTCCACTGAAGGCTACGACCTAAGCATCAACCGGTACAAAGAAGTTATTTACAAGGAGGCCGAGTATCGAACACCAACAAAGATCATTGAGGAGCTCGAAGGCCTTGGGGCCGATATACGAGAAGGCATTTCCAAGCTCAAGGAGACCCTTAGGTGAATAGCCCCCATGGTTCCAAATGGCGAGAGGCAAGCCTCGGCGAAGTATGCAGCTTCCACTACGGAAAAAGCCTTCCGTCATCACAAAGAAGCCCTGGAAAATACAAAGTATTCGGCTCCAATGGGCCAGTCGGATCGCACATAGAACCCCTCACAAAAGGCCCATCTATCATCATTGGACGCAAGGGATCTTTTGGTGAGGTGCATTTTTCCGAAACACCCTGTTGGCCCATCGACACGACGTACTACCTAGACGAAGCATCCACTAAAGAAAATCTAAAATGGCTTTCATATAGGCTGCAAAAAATTGGACTCACCAAGCTAAATCGGGCAGCCGCCGTACCAGGGCTGAACCGCGAAGACGCATACCGACTAAGACTTCTCATTCCCCCACTAGACGAGCAATCCAGAATAGCCGACACGATTGAACAGGTTGATTCTCTAAGGAAAAATAGCCGCAAAGCAATCGGTCTCCTCGACGAGCTCACACGGTCCATCTTCCTCGACATGTTCGGCAATGCTATAGAGCATAGCACCCACTGGGACAGTCAACCCTTCGCAAAAATTCTGGCCGACTCACCTAGAAACGGCCTGTCGCCATCCAAGAGCGGAAACTTCTCCGCGAGCGTACTGACGCTGTCCGCGGTCACAGGTGACAGCTTCAATTCTCATGCACACAAAGAAGCCACATTCAAAGAATCACCACCCTCAGAGAAATCGGTAAGAAAGAAAGACTTTCTTGTATGCCGAGGGAACGGCAATGTTAACCTCGTTGGCCGCGGACATTTCCCCACGGAAGACATGCCAAGCATGACTTTCCCTGATACGATCATCGCTTCCCACGTAAACCAAAAAAAAGTATCTCCTGAATTTCTGGAAGTACTTTGGAAGCAAGAGAGCATCAGGGATCAGATAAATTCTGCTGCTCGCACCACGAACGGCACCTTCAAGATTAATCAGAAGTCTCTTGAGAACATTAGAGTCATTGTCCCTCCGATAGAACTTCAACGAGAGTTCTCCGAGAAGGTGCGGAAAATCGAGGAACTAAAGGCGAAGCACCAAGCCCACCTCTCCCACCTGGACGAACTCTTCGCCTCCGTCCAGCAGCGCGCGTTTGACGGCACCCTGTGGGACGATCGGGACATAACCGTGTAGCCCCCCACAGCCGCACGGCCCCACAACTCCATAACCCCGCTGCCCGCATCCCGTCCTGTCCCCTCCTCCGGGAAAGGTGCCTGGTGAGCAACTTCGCCTTCCTCCAGACCGAATGGCCCGAACTCCACAACGAGGCGATCCGCGCCGAGCGCCTCGCCGTGGCCGACCCCCGCGTGTCCTGCTTCTACGCGCGCCGGACGCTGGAACTGGCCGTCAACTGGCTCTACGAGGCCGACGACACCCTGCGCACCCCCTACCAGAGCGACCTCGCCGCGCGGATCGCCGAACCGACCATGGTCAACCTGGCCGGTCCGGCGGTCCGCACCAAGATGGACGTCATCCGCCGCCAGGGCAACGCCGCCGTGCACCGCCCCGGACCGGTCTCGCCCCAGGACGCGGTGCGGGCCACCGTCGAGCTGTTCCACGTCATGTACTGGCTGGCCCGCAACTACACCCGCGCGAAGGACGGCGCACCGGCCTCCGGCCTGTCCTTCGACCGCAAGCTGATCCCGACCCCGGTCCCCGCCGAGGTACGGAAGAAGAAGCAGGCCGAGATCCAGAAGATGGCGGAGGACTTCGCCCGCCAGCAGGAGGAACTCGCCAGGGCCCAGCGGCGCACCAAGGACCTGGACGCCGAGATCCTCCGGCTGCGCGCGGAGATCAAGGAGGCCAAGGCCGCCAACGCCGAGCTTCCCGACCAGCACGACTACGACGAGGCGAAGACCCGAACCCACATCATCGACCTCCTCCTACGGGAGGCCGGGTGGGCGCTCTCCGACCCCGAGGACCGCGAGTACCCCCTCAAGGGCCTGCCCACGCCCTCGGGTGAGGGCTGGGCCGACTACGTGCTGTGGGACGACAACGGCAAGCCCCTGGCCGTGGTGGAGGCCAAGCGCACCACCCGCGACGCCCGCGACGGCAAGCAGCAGGCCAGGGCCTACGCCGACGCGCTGGAGGCGAAGTTCGGGCAGCGGCCCGTCATCTTCTACACCAGCGGCTACGAGACCTTCGTCTGGGACGACCACTTCGGCTACCCGCCGCGCCAGGTCCAGGGCTTCTACACCAAGGACGAGCTGCGCACGCTCGTCATGCGCCGAGCCGGACGCCAGGCCCTGGCCGGGGTGGCGATCAACAGCGACATCGTCAACCGCCACTACCAGTCCCGCGCCGTCCGCCGCGTCTGCGAGGCCTTCGAGGAGGACAGACAGCGCGACGCCCTGCTGGTGATGGCCACCGGCTCGGGCAAGACCCGCACCGTCATCTCCCTGGTGGACCTGCTCAACCGGGCGGGCTGGATCAAGCGCGTGCTGTTCCTCGCCGACCGCCAGGCCCTGGTCAACCAGGCCCACGGCGCCTTCAAGCAGCACCTGCCCAGCACCCCGGTGGTCAACCTGCTGGAGGAGAAGGGCGCGGACGCGCGCGTGTACGTGTCCACGTACCAGACCATGATGGGCCTGATCAACGACACCTCCGACGAGGTGCGCCGGTTCGGTCCCGGCTACTTCGACCTCGTGGTCGTGGACGAGGCGCACCGGTCCGTCTACCACAAGTACGGCGCGATCTTCTCCTACTTCGACTCACTCCTGGTCGGCCTGACCGCCACCCCCAAGGACGAGATCGACCGCAACACCTACCGCCTCTTCCACCTGGAGGACGGAGTCCCCACGGACGTCTACGGCCTGGAGGAGGCGGTCAAGGAGGACTACCTGGTCAGCCCCACCACCATCGACGTGCCGCTGAAGTTCCCCCGCGAGGGGATCAGGTACGACGAGCTGTCCGAGGAGGACAAGGAGGCCTGGGAGCTCACCGAGTGGGACGACGACGACGGAATCCCCGACGCGATCGCCGCCGACGAGGTCAACAAGCACCTGTTCAACAAGGACACCATCGACAAGGCCCTCCAGACCCTCATGCGCCACGGCGCCAAGGTGGAGGGCGGTGAACGGCTCGGCAAGACCATCGTCTTCGCCCGCAACGTCAAGCACGCGCACTTCATCGTGGACCGCTTCCAGGAGCTCTACCCCGACCTCGGCGGCGACTTCGCGCAAGTGATCACGCACTCGACCACCTACGCCCAGTCCATCCTCGACAAGTTCTCCCGGCACGACTCGGCCCCGCACATCGCCGTCTCGGTGGACATGCTCGACACCGGCGTGGACATCCCCGAGGTGCTCAACCTGGTCTTCGCCAAGCTCGTGCGCTCCCGGACCAAGTTCTGGCAGATGATCGGGCGCGGCACGCGCAAGTGCCCGGACCTGTTCGGGCCCGAGGACCACAAGACGGGCTTCCTCGTCTTCGACCTGGGCCGCAACGTGGAGTTCTTCAACCAGAACCTCGCCGCCGCCGAGGCCAGGGTGCAGCCGTCCACGCGCGAGAAGGTCTTCCGCAGGCGCGCGGAGCTGCTGTACGGCCTGGACCGGCACTCCCCGGCCCGGGAGTCGGCCGCCGCGCCCGAGGAGGGCACCGCCCCCGCCCCGGACGGCTCCGCGGCCGCCTCCGACGGCCCCGCCGACGAGGCGGGGCTGCGCCGGTCGCTGGCCGAGCGCCTCCAGCTGGAGGTGGCGGGGATGAACTCCCGCAACGTCGAGGTCCGGCCGCACCTGGAGACGGTGGAGGCCTACCAGGACCCCGCGGCGTGGCGGCGGATCACCGAGGACAAGCGCGACCAGCTCACCGAGACCCTCGCCCCGCTGCCGACCGCGTACAAGGAGGACGAGAACAGCCAGGAGGCCAAGCGCTTCGACCTGCTGGCCCTGCGCCTCCAGCTGGGCGTCCTGGAGCCCGAGCCCGGCTTCGACAAGCTGCGCCGCCAGGTCCAGGACATCGCCGAGGCCCTGCTCGACCCCACCACCCTGAACAACCCGGTGGTGGCCAGGCAGCGCGAACTCCTCTCCGACCTGGTCTCGGACGCCTGGTGGCAGGACGTCACCCTGCCGATGCTGGAGGTCATGCGCCGCCGCGTGCGCGGCCTGGTGCGGCTCATTCCCAAGACCCGGCGGGGCATCGTCTACTCCGACTTCGAGGACGAGCTCGGCGAGCTCACGCGGACCGAGCTCAGCGGCCTGGACGTGGGCGGCGGCTGGACCCGGTTCGAGGTCAAGGTCCGCACCTACGTGCGCAACCACGAGAGCGACCTGTCCGTGCAGAAGCTGATGCGCAACCGGCAGCTGACCAGTGCGGACATCGACCACTTCGTGCGGGTGTTCCTCGACGGCGGCTTCGGCACCGAGAAGGACATCGAGCGCGCCGAGGAGGAGCACGGCGGGCTGGGGCTGTTCCTGCGCTCCTTCAGCGGGATGGAGCGCGACGCCGTCTCCGCCGCCTTCGACGGCTTCCAGGCGGGCAGGAAGCTCTCCGCCAACCAGCTGCGCCTGTTCAAGCTCATCGTCGACTACGTGGCCAAGAACGGCTTCCTGGACGTCGGCGACCTCTACGAGCCGCCGTTCACCAGTGTCTCCCCGGGCGGCCCCGAGAGCGTGTTCTCCGACGCCGAGGTCGACACGATCCAGGAGGTCCTCGAAGGCTTCCGGGCTACCGCGCTCCCCCCGGAGCGCGCCGCCGGCTGAGGGCGGGCGGTGCGGGCGCGGTGCGATCCGTGCCCGCACCGCTCACAGCCGCCCCCGCCCCGAGCGGGTCACACGCCGGAAACGCGTTCGACGGACCGCGTGCGGATGTTCCGCAGCTTGCCGTGCGGCAGGGCGATCAGCACATCGCACCTGACGCTGTTGGGCAGCGGGAACATGTGGACCCCAACTCGTTGAGTAGGACATGGAGTCCGACGGCGTTGCGGTGGGAAACGTGCTCCCGTTGACTTCCGCCACAGCGATAAGAGCCAAGCGGGTATGCAATCTAGACCGCGCATCTACACTCAGTTGATGAACGCATCTTCCGGAGGGTTCTTCAGGATCTCTGCGTACGCCTCCGCAGATTCCTGATCGAAACCCTCGTCAAGATACTTCTGAATCAGCTCTTCCAAAGTGTAGTTCTCTGGATCGTCCACGACACTGAACATTACAGTTTCCAATCGTTCTCGAAGACCGCGTCCAGCGCTAATGCTACTGGCCTGAAGTCATCTTCTGCCCACTGACGGTACCCTTCGATGCCCGGCTGTGACAGATGACTGCGGATCTCGCTCTGGAGACGCGGGTCTCCCGTCCGCTGAGCGATCCACTGAGCGTAGGAGCGCGCCCACAGCTCCTGGGGCAGCCTCATGTACCTACTGTAGCCAGTCACAGGCATACTCCTCAGCTCCCTGACTTGCGGAGAGTTCCTCACAGCAGAGGCCCACTCTCGCATCTCTGGGGTAGATGGCATCGCGGATGCCAGTCCGTGGCGTGACCCGGTCCTTTCTCCGTGCATGGCATTATCGATAACATGACCGATCTCATGCACCAGAGTTTCGCGCATATTGGGAAGAGATGGATCGAACGTGATAGTACGCGTAGCACGATCATAAGAACCCATTCGCCCAGATCCCAGCTCTCTGGAATCGAAAACGATCGGCTCCATTCCATCTGGAAAACTATGCACCTGGCTTACGAGATCGATGGCCCCACGGATCTCCAGCAGCACATCTGCTGGCGTGCCGTCAGGAATTTCAATTGGAAGCTCAGACCAGTTCTCCAGAACCTCTGGGAGCAATTGTCCATCTGGTCGACTCACGTGATCGCTCTGATCACCGAGGGACTGCTCGTTTGCATCCGCATCGGGCCCACGTGAGGTTTCTGTATCCTGAGTTGGCTGCGCCCAGCCCACCCGCTCAGAAATCTCGCTTCCACCGCTCTGGTGCGTCCTTCCGGAGGAAGCTATGTCAGCGCCTAGACCAGCATTTCTATTTCTGCTTTCGCGTCCCGACTCCGCAAGGTCGACAACGATCCGCTCTTCGGCAGGCCTGTTTCCGACGACGGTCGATCTGTTGTCAGGCCAACGATCGCCCTCGTGACCAGAGTAGTCCTCTCTATGATTATCAGCGAAAGCGTCGCCTGAGCCTGAAAGGTCTGTTTCGTCCTGTACCTCATCGCGTATGTCGTCACGCTCTTCGGAACGACCTCTGTCCTGAGGCTGCGGGGTGTTACTGCGTTGCGGCTCGGACGGGCTCTGCGAGGGCCGGTCCCCGCCGCCGTCGGGTACAGGGGCGTTCGGGGTGGAGGCGGGCGGGCGGTACCGGTCGGGGTCCAGCAACGACTCGTTCAGGTGGGTGAGCGGGTTCTCGAAGCGCTCACCCGTGGGGCGCTGGCCCTCCCCGGCGCCCGGCAGCGGACTGCTGGGCCAGCCCCGCGTTCCCGGTCCGCCCCTCGACGTGAAGTTGTCCGAGCCCGTGCCCGAACCCCCGCCGGAACCCGAGCCGGAGCCGTCGAACTCCGCGTCACCCGATCCCCCGGGGGCGTCCATGGAGCTGACCACCCCCGCCCCGGCGATGATCTTGAGAGCTTTGAGCGGCAGCCCGCCGGTCAGCATCACCGCGTTGGCGGCCATGGTGGTGTTGGAGTAGGCGACACCGTCATCCCGCGTGGACCAGGCGGTGTGCCCCTCCCACACCTCGGCGAGGCTGTCCTGGGCGTTGCCGGTCCACCGTTCGAAACCCGCTCCCCAACCCTCCTGGCCGCCCTCCCCCGGCTCCCACAACCACCCGTGCTCGTCGTGGACACCGACCAGCGCGGCCGCGTCCATACCCGCGTCGCTCCAGGCCGCCCCGAAGTTCTCCAAGCGCCCCCGCGGGTCGAACCGCCACCCGTTGTCGGGGTGCCAGAACCCGAGCTTGGACGTCAGCCCCACCGCCGTCCCCCACAGGAAGTCAGTGGCCCCCGTGTCCCACAGCGCCTGACCGATGGGGTTGCCCCAGTCCAGCAGGGAGGGGTGGAACTCGCTGCCCGCCCACGCGGTGAAGTCGTTGATGTTGCTGTTGACGCCCTCGAAACTCAGGGCGTGTCCCAGCGACACATCGCGCTCACCGGCGTCGGTGGGCAGCCCGTAGACCAGCGCGCCGTCCCCGCCCGCCTGGTCCGGGGACACGTAGGCGGGGCCGCCGAAGGTCGCGGAGATCCGGCTGGCGCACGCGTTCTCGGCCTCGTTGAAGGTCGACCAGGCCGCGTTGACCGCGTCCTTGATGCGGATGTTCTCCGCCAGCGCCCACTCGTCGGTCTCCTCGTCCTTGGTCAGCCACCACACCTTCCGGTCGTGGTTGGCGTTCCACAGGCTCTGGGCGTCGATGCGCAGGGTGTTGAGCGAACGGCGCGCGGTCGCGGCCGCCTCGGCCAGGTCCTCCAGCGCGCCGGCGACGGTGGCCAGGTCGCTCTGGATGCCCTCTCCCCGGGTGACCACGGGGTCCATCGCGGCGAAGAGCGTCTCGCTCTCCGGTGCGCTGTAGTGGGCCTGAAGCCCGCCCCAGGTGGAGGACATGTCCTCGGCCCCGCCGAAGAGGTCCTCCCCGCCGGTGCGCAGGGTCTCGGCCGCGTAGTTGAGGGACCAGACGTCGGTGAGGGGGTAGGGGACGGTGTCCGGGTCGATGAGCGTGAACGGGTTGGGGTCCACGCCGTTCTGGGGCTCGGTGGGCTCGAAACTCACCAGGGGGCCTTCCGTGGGGGCGGGGCGGGGGTGTCGGGGGTGCGGGGGTGTCAGGTCAGAGGTCGAGGTTCTCGCCGGTGCCCGCCTGGCTCTGGGCTTCGGCGGCCATCTCCTCCTGGCCCTGGTTGTAGGCCATGGTGGCGTCGTTGGCGCCCTGGAGGCAGGACAGGGTGCGGGTGAACATGGCGTCGGTCTCGCCGGTGAAGTGCTCGAAGAACCCGGACAGGGCGGCCTCCACGGGCGGGCTCTTGGCGTTGGTCAGCGCCATCTCGATCCCGTCGGCGGTGGAGTCGACGGTGTCGGAGAACCCGCCTCCTTCCAACCCGAGCTGTCCGCCGAGGTCGCCCAGGACCAGCGAGACCCCGTAGACGTCGATGTTCCACTGGCTCATCGGCCGTCTCCCTTCACCGGGGAAGCCGCGAACCGGTGCGGGTGGAACAGGGCTCCGGCCTCGGCCTCCGGAAGGTCAGCGGTGTGGACGCGGACCTCGGCCATGCTCTGCTCGGCGACGCGGGCCCGCAGCAGTTCCAGTGAGGCGCGCACGCCCTCGACTGCCCTGGCCCTGCGTTCCCGCACAGGCCCGGGGAAGACCGCGTCCGCTTCCTTGAGGACCGCGATCCCGTCGGCGGGCGCCGGGTTTCGCGGTTCGGTGACGGCGGCGTTCCCGTCCGAATCCTCCGTCTCGTCCGGCGGCTCCACCAGTTCGAACTTCATCCGATGCCTGCCCTCACTCGTGGATTCCGTGGCCCGCTTCGCAAGACTCCCATAGCAGTATGCGCATATGGAGTGACGTTCCACGGTCGGTCCCGGTTCCGGAGGAACCGCCCCGGCGGTGGGCAGGCGCGGGGTCTTCCGGACGAGCCGAGGAGAACACGCAGTTGAGCACTACGAAGGTGACGTGCGTCACTCATGCTCCAGGGAAGGGCGGCAGCCTCCCTCCGGGAAGGCTCAGGCCCTCTTCGCGGGAGCCGCGGACAGGTACTCCGTCTGCCTCCGCATGAGGTCCAGGGCGCGCAGGGGCGCCTCGGCGTCCTCCACCACCGGGTACCAGACCGCCCGGGCCCCGTCCTCACCGACGAGCGTGCCCGGGATCGGTCCCGCCTGGGCGCGGCCGGTCCCGATCCGGCGCAGCCGGTCCGGCCCGACCGCGAGCCCGATCGGGACCGCGGGCCCCGCCCACACCGGCGCGTAGGTGACATCGGCGCGCCCGGGGATGCGGCGCACGCGCAACCCGTCCAGCATCCCTTCGGCCGCCAACGCCTCCACCAGTGCCGGAAACGCGTCGAAGGGTACGGCGTCCGCGTTCTCGAACCCGGCCACCACCGACACCCGCTCCAGGAACCCGGTCCCGCGCCGGGCCAGGTGGAGCTGTCCGGAGAAGGGGCGCCCCTCGCCCAGCGGACCCGACAGGTACAGGATCGAGGGCTTGGGCCCGCGCTCGCGCACGAAACCGGCCACCCGCTCGCGGTCCCACGCCAGGAGCGCGGGCTCGTGCGGACCCCACGCCGCCGGCGCGGTCCCGGCCAGGTGCTCGGCGACGACCTCCGCCACGCGGCCCGGGTCCGGGGAGAAGGGGTCGCGGTGGAGCACGGACACGTCCACCACGACCTGCGTTCCGGCGCTCTCGGCGAAGTCCGCGAGGAACCCCGCGACCGGCTCGACGTCCGGCTTCCCGGCCCCCCACGCCAGTCCGACCGGTTCCCTGTCCGCGCAGAACCCATGCTCGTCGTCCCAGCGCACGGGCAGGCCGGTGATGCCGTCGTAGTGGCCGCCATCGAAGCCCCGCACCACCCAGCGCCCCAGCGACCCGGCCGCGAAGGTGCGCACCGCGTAGGTCAGGCGCGCGGTGGGCGGGGTGAGCACCTGGAGCGTCCTCTCCCCGCCGTGCGTGGCCACCGCGTCGCTGAGCCAGGACGAGAACGGCACCACCGCCCGGTCCTGGGCGACCAGGAGCGCCCTGGTCGCGGTGCGCTCGACCGCCGGGTGCTCCGGCTCCTCCCACAGGCCGAAGTCGGCCGACCCCGAGGTCCACACCGCCCCGCCGAGCCGCAGCGCGAGCCCGTCAGCGAACCGGTGCGCCGCCTCCCGCCCCCGTTCGTCGGGACGGGCGCGCGCCTCCACCCACCAGAAGGTCTCCGGCAGCCCCGCCACGACCTCCGGCCCCAGCAGGCGCACGACCGCGTCCGAACGCTCCACCGGCCGCCCGGGTTCGAGGGTGGCCAGCAGTTGGGCGTCCCCGTCGCGGATCTGCATGACAGTGGTGTCGCCGTGCCAGTGCAGCCGCAGCTCGGGGTCAACGCCTTGCAGGGCGTGGACGACCGCCTTCTCGTCGGGCTCGTGGGCGACCAGGGCCACCACGTCGTAGCTCAACGGCTCTCCTGAGGGGGTCAGGGGGCGGGCGGGGACCGCCACGGCCCCGCCCGCCCGGATCAGGCGTCCTGGTACTTCTCGACCCAGGACGTGAGGGGTTGCCCCTGGATGGCCGCCGCCATCAGCTCGGGGAACGCGTCGGGGGTGCAGGCGAACGCGGGCACCCCCATCTCGGCGAGCGCGGACGCGTTCTGTCGATCGTAGAACGGCGCGCCCTCGTCCGACAGCGCCAGCAGCACCACCACCTGGACCCCGGCCGCCTGCATCGCGGCCACCCTCCTCAGCATCTCCGCTCGGACACCGCCCTCGTACAGGTCGCTGATCAGCACGAAGACCGAGTCGTTCGGCTTGGTGATGAGCCCCTGGCAGTAGGCGATGGCCTTGTTGATGTGCGTGCCGCCGCCCAACTGCGTGCCGAACAGCACCTCGACCGGGTCGGTCAGCTGCTCGGTCAGGTCCACCACCGCGGTGTCGAACACGACCAGCGACGTGCGCAGGGTCTTCATCGAGGCCAGCACCGCGCCGAAAACGCTCGCGTAGACCACCGAGGAGGCCATCGAACCGCTCTGGTCGATCGCCAGCACCACGTCCTTCTGCACGCCCCGGCTGCGGCGGCCGTACCCCACCAGGGTCTGCGGCACGATCGTGTTGTGGTCGGGCAGGTAGTGGGCCAGGTTGCGGCGGATGGTGGCGTTCCAGTCGATGTCGGCCACCCGGCGCGGTCGGTGGGTGCGGGACGACCGGTCGATCGCCCCCTGCACCAGGGACCGCGTCTTCTGCGCCACGCGGCGCTCCAGGTCGTCCACCACGCGGCGCACCACCGCGCGGGCGGACTCGCGGGCCTGGTCGGGCATCACCCGGTTGAGGGACAGCAGGGTCCCCACCAGGTGCACGTCCGGCTCCACGGCCTCCATCATCTCCGGCTCCAGGAGGAGCTGGTGCAGCCCCAGCCGGTCCATGGCGTCCTTCTGCATCACCTGCACCACGGAGGACGGGAAGTACTCGCGGATGTCGCCCAGCCAGCGCGCCACGCGGGGAGCCGAGCCGCCGAGCCCGGCGGAGCGCTGGGCGCTGCTCCTGCCGGGGCCGACGCTGTCGTAGAGCGCCTCCAGGGCGCCGTCCATCCCCTGGTCGGCGGCGCTGAGGCCGGAGGCCCCGACCCCGCCGGAGCACTGCGCCTCCCGGCCCAGCACGAGCCTCCAGCGGCGCTCCCGCTCGTCCACGGCGTTCATGTGCGCACCTTTCCGTCGGTGAGGATGGCCAGCGCGGTGGCCAGGGCCGGGGCCGCGCGCCGGGCGTCCACGTCCACGCGGGCCGGAGCGGTCCGGTCGGCGGCGGGCGCCGTCCCGAGCCGCAGGGCGGCCGAGCCGATCTCCTGGCGCTCGGGGCCGTTGAAGGCCCCGAAGGTGCGCCGCAGCAGCGGCAGCACCGCGGTGAAGCGCTCCTCGGGCAGGGAGAGCAGCCAGGTGTCGATCAGCCCGAGCAGCCGGTCGTCGTGCACCAGGATCAGCCCGCTGCCCTGGAGGAACCCCTCCAGCCAGGCGGCGGCCGAGGCGGGTTCGGCGCCCGGGGACATCGCCAGGCCGAGGCGGCGGCGCAGCTCGTCGGCGTCCACGAGCCCGGAGTCGGACAGGATCCGGTTGACCCGCCCGGCGATGCGGCCGGGCAGGGTGTCGCGCACGGCCAGGGCGGCCAGGGCAGCCGTCCAGGCCCGGGCGCCCTCCCCGCCCAGGAGGGTGGCGGCGCCCTGCGTGGCGTCGATGTGCCGGACGAACCGCTCCGCAGCGTCGTCGTCCAGACCGTGTACGGCCGGTGCCAACCCGACGCACACGCGCCGCAGGATCTGCTCGGCGACCGTGCTCAGGTAGGCGCTGTCTGTGCCGCGCACGTCCCCGTAGCGGGCGGAGCGGGCCAGCGGCGGCAGCGCCTCCATCAGGTGGGTGACGTCGCTGTCGGTGGCCGCGCGGTCGGTGAGCAGGGACAGCACGCGGGGCAGGGCCTCGCCCAGGTCCGCGAACAGGCACTGCTCGGTGAGGGAGGTCAGCGCGGGCAGGGCCGCGTCCTCGGCGAGGTCGGCCACCCGGGCCGTGGCCGCCGACGCGACGGTGGTGCCCCACCGGCTGGCCTCGATCAGCGCCACGTCCATGTCGGGGTCCCAGCGCAGCCGCCACGACTCCCGGAAGGTGCCCTTCTGCCCACCGTCGGGGGTGCGCGGAACGCCCCACTCGACACCGAGCAGTCGCAGCCGGTGCAGCAGCACGCTGCGTTCGCGCTGGCTGTCCTTGCGCAGGTCCAGGTCGAGGTCGCTGTCGAAGGGCTCGGCCTTGAGCCGCAGGCGCTTGCGGATCGCGATGATGTCGCGCTGGAGCGGGACCATGGGCGTGGACGGGGGCACCGAGCCCATCCGCTCGCCGACGGACATCCGGCGGTGGACGAGGGCGGCCCGGGTGGGCTCGCCCTCGCACAGGACGGCCGTGAGCGCCTCGGCCACCTCGTCGAGTCCGGCGAGCGGACGCCCGCGCAGCACGGCGAGGCCCTCGGCCAGCCGCACGCCCTCGATGACGTGGGACGAGGACACCGCCAGCCCCTCCTCGCGGAGCATCCGGGCGGCGTCGGTCAGCCACCGGTGCACCGGGAGGTCGGGCGCGGTGAACAGGTGGTGGTACCAGCCGGGGGCGGCGACCCCCGCGCCGTAACCGCTGGAGGCGGCCAGGCGCCCGTGGGTCCACGGCACCCAGGTGGCGGTGACCTTCGCCTTGGGCAGGCCCTTGAGCAGGGCGGTGTCCTCCTTGATCGGGTAGTCGGCCAGGTCGCGCAGCGCGGGGGCGTGCCAGGCGCCGCAGACCACGGCGATCCGCTCGTGTCCCTCCTTGAGGGTGGCGCGCAGGGTCTGGCGCATGTACGCCTCCCGGCGCGCGTCGCGCTCCGTCTCGGGGCCGGACTCCGCGCGGACGGCGGCCATGGCGTCGGCGATCGCCGGGAACGGGGAGGGCTCCCCGTCCCGGCGCTGCTCGATGACGTCGTCCCACCAGCGCTCGGCGTCGTCGTAGCCCGCGGCCTCGGCGAGCACCCCGAGGGGGTCCAGCCGGATCCGCTCCGGCTCGCCGACCTCGCCGCCGTCCGTCCCGTCCGCGGCCTCCGGGGCCCCGGTCCCGTCGGTCTCCCGTGCCGCGGCAGCCGCACCGGCTCCGGCCGTCCCGATGTCCTCGGGGGCCGTGGTGCTCCCGCCGGTCCCGGGGTCCTCGTCGCCGCTTCCGGTCCCGGTGTTCCCACCGGCTTCAGGCACCTCGGTGTTCCCGGGAACCCCGTCGGACCCCGGTTCCCCGGAATCCTCCTCGGCGCGGGCGCCCTCCTCCGCGGCCCGGCGCCGCTCCTCGGCCTCGGCGACGCGCTCGGCCAGGGTGTTCGCGGCGGGCAGGTCGCAAAAGCGCACCCGCACGTCGTTCTCCACCGCGTAGCGCAGTGCCTCCCACTCCGGGGAGAAGCTGGCGAAGGGCCAGAACGCCCAGCCCTCGCCGGCCCTCGGCTCGTCCCCCTTGGGGGTGTCGGCGAGGTAGGCCAGCAGCGCCACCGGCGGCTCCAGCTCGCCCACCAGCGAGGTGAGGGCGTCCGCCTCCGGCGGTCCCTCGATCAGCACGGCGTCGGGTTTGATCTCCTCCAGCGCCGCCCGGACGGCCCGGGCCGATCCCGGGCCGTGGTGCCGCACGCCCAGGACGTGCAGCCCGCTCGTGTCCAGTCGGGGCCGACCCATCAGGCGCCCACCTCGCGGCAGGCGCGGTAGAACTCGCCCCAGCCGTCGCGCCCGCGCGCGACGGTCTCCAGGTACTCGCGCCACACCACGCCGTCGGACACCCGGTCCTGGACGACGGCGCCCTGGATGCCCGCGGCCACGTCGGCCGGGCGCAGCTGCCCGTCGCCGAAGTGCGCGGCCAGCGCGATGCCGTTGGTGATCACCGAGATCGCCTCGGCGGTGCTCAGCGTGCCGCTGGGCGACTTGACCTTGGTCCCGTTGTCCTCGGTCACCCCCGAGCGCAGCTCGCGGAAGACGGTGACCACCCGCCGGATCTCGGTGAGGCTGGTGGGCACCTCGGGCAGGTCCAGGGCGCGGCCGAGCTGCTCCACCCGCTGGGTGACGATGCGGACCTCGTCCTCGGCGCTGTCGGGGACGGGCAGCACCACGGTGTTGAACCGGCGGCGCAGCGCGCTGGACAGGTCGTTGACGCCGCGGTCGCGGTCGTTGGCGGTGGCGATGATGTTGAAGCCGCGCTGGGCCTGCACCTCGACGCCCAGCTCGGCCACCGGCAGGGCCTTCTCCGACAGCACGGTGATGAGGCCGTCCTGCACGTCGGAGGGCATGCGGGTGAGCTCCTCGATGCGGCCGATGGAGCCGCGCGACATGGCGGTCATCACCGGGCTGGGCACGAGGGCCGCCTCGGAGGGGCCCTCGGCGAGGAGCCTGGCGTAGTTCCAGCCGTAGCGGACGGCCTCCTCGGAGGTTCCGGCGGTGCCCTGGACGAGCAGGGTGGAGTCGCCGGAGACCGCGGCGGCCAGGTGTTCGGACAGCCAGGTCTTGGCGGTGCCGGGGACCCCGATGAGCAGCAGGGCGCGGTCGGTGGCCAGGGTGGCCACGGCGACCTCGACGACGCGGCGGGCGCCGATGTACTTGGCGCTGATCTCGGTGCCGTCGGACAGGGTGGTGCCCAGCAGGTACTGGGTGACCGCCCACGGGGAGAGCTTCCAGCCCGGGGGCCGCTGCCGGTCGTCGGCCTTGGCCAGCGCCTCCAGCTCCGCGGAGTAGGTCTGCTCCGCGTGCGGGCGCAGGGCCTGGGCGGCGTCGGTGCGGATGGAGGGGGTGGAGGTGGTCAACTGAGCTCCCTGTGCATGTCGAGTCGGAACCGGAGGGTGTCCCGGAGCCGGAGGTAGGCGTCGCCGGAGGCGTCGTTGTACGGGGGGTTCTGGTGGAGGTCGGCGAGGTGCCCGGGGGGCATGTGCACGGCCGCCGCCTCGCAGAGCAGCCGGTAGCCGTGGTAGTCCTTCTTGCGGTCCTTGGCGTGCAGGCGCGCGATGACCCGCGCGCTCAGCTCGGGGGTCCAGGGGCCGGGCGTGTCGCGGAGCTGGTCGCCCCAGCGGCTGAGGGAGGACTTGTCGGTCAGGACGCCGTCGGCGTACGCGCAGCGCTCCTCGACCGGCAGCAGTTCCAGCAGCCTGCTCGTCTGGAACCCCGGTCCCGTGCCCCGCGAACCGAGGAACTCCAGGACGGCCCTGGCCCACTCGGCGTTGCGCTGGACCACGACGGCGTTGACGAGGGCGCCCACCAGGCGTGCGTTCTGCACGGCCTCCCGGTTCGCCGCCTCGAAGACCCCGGCGGGTTCGGCGCCCAGCAGCCCGGGCCACACGTCCAGCGGCGCGTGGGTGAGCAGCGCCCACAGCCGTTCGGCCCGTTCGTGCACGTTCTCGTCGTCCTTGGAGGGCGCGGCCAGTGCCAGGTCGCGGTGGACGGCGGCGTCGCGGGTGCGGACGGGGTCCACCCACAGGGCGCCGTCCTCCCTGAGCGAGGCGTGCGCGCGGACGTGGCCGCGCAGCCGCTCGGCGTGCGCGCTGTCGGGCAGCCGGGTGAGCAGGGACAGCGCGATCCCGCGCACGTTGGCGCTGCGGTCGTCCAGCGCCCGGTCGAGGAAGTCCGCGTCCGCCGGGCCGAGCCCGGTGGCGAAGGTCTCCAGCAGGCGGCGGCGCAGGTCGGCCTTGGCCAGGCCGGTCCAGACGGCGGCCAGCAGCTCGCGGGCGCGGTCGGGGTCGGTGGCGCGCAGCGCGGCGAGCGCGCGGCGGCGCTCGCCCGGGGTGCCGCAGCCCCAGTCGCGCTCGCTGAACCGGTCCGCGTGGACCGACTCGGCCAGCATGTAGGACCAGGCGGGGTTGAGCCCGGCCAGCCAGTGGCCGCGCGTGCCGACCGCGGCCGCGAGCGCGGGGCGCAGCTCGCTGTCGCGGGCGCCCTGGTCGAGGAGGGCGGGAACGCTGGAGTGCGCGACGCGCCGTCCCGAGGCGGCCACCAGCCCGAGCCACTCCGGGAGGAGTTCGGTCCGTCCCGTGAGGATGTCCTCCAGCCGGTTGTTGGCGGCCTGTCCGGGTTCGGGGCGCTCGTCCTCGGCACCGGGCTCGACGGGCTCGACGCCGGTGGCGGGGACGTACCCGGCGGCGCGGCGGACGGCGATCAGGGCCGCCCGGTCCAGGAGGGCGACGGAGTCCTCGTCCTCGGGGGTGGGGGGCAGGTCGGGGGTGTCGGGGACGGAGCGCTTGGAGGTGCCGACCAGGGCGGTGGAGACCAGGCGGTCCCAGGAGTCCACGGCGGCCAGGGGGTCGGGGGTCACAGGGAGACCGCCTTTCCGTTCCGGTCCCACACGGTGATGGGGGTGAGTCCCGTCGCGGGCGACCACTCGGCGGCGACGGTGGAGGGGTGGCCGCCGGTGACCGCGAGGAGGCGCCAGGGCTCGGGGGAGGCCAGGGGCAGGGCGTCGCCCTCGGTGTCGGTGAGGTACCACCGGCCGTCGTGGGCGGGGGCGGCGCGGTCGAGCACGACCGGCCAGGTGTCGCGCCAGGGGTCCTCGGCGAGGGAGGCGGCGAAGTCGTCGAGGGCCTGCACGACCGTGCCGCCTTCGGGCGGGGCCGCCTCGGTCGTGACGCCGTCGCCGACCGGGGCGACCCGGTGGCCGTCGGGGTAGAAGGCGAACTCGGCCTCCACGTCGGTGCCGGCCCGGAAGGGGGTGGTGGGCGCCTGGCCGGGTCGGGCGAAGGCCAGGTACAGGGCCACGCGCCCGGTCGCGGTGCCGCGCAGCCACAGGCGGCGCACGCGCATGTCGGCTTCGAGGGTGGAGGCGTCGTGCCAGCCCAGGACCCGCCAGGTGTCGCGGACGCGCTCACCGGTGGCGAGGACCTCCTCGGCCTTGACGGTGATGCCCACCCGGGAGCGGACGGCGCCGCGGACGCGCTCGTCGAGGGCGTCGCCCGCACGGTAGCCGTTGACCAGCAGGTGGAGGAGGCTGAGCCGTTCGAGCATCCGCTCGGGCCAGCTGTCCCCGCGCGCCGCGGAGGGCAGCCGGGAGACGAGGGAGGCCGCGCCGCCCGCCTTGGCGTCCACGAGGCGCTTGGCCATGCGGTCCCAGTGGTCGTAGCCGTGCTTGGGCACCTCGGCGAGCCCGGTGTCGACCTGGTCGCGCAGCCAGAGGCCGAGTTCGTCGACCCCGGCCCGGACCGCCTCCTCCCTCTTGCGCAGGGTCGCGGCCGCCCGTTCGGGGTCGGCGGGGGCCGCCGGGCTGTTGGCCTTCTCCTGGCGGGCTGCTCTTCCGGAGAGCCACTTGGCCACCCACTCGGGCCGCTCCTCCCGGACGGCCACGCTGTCCTGGGTCCACAGGGCCAGCAGGCCCAGGACGTGCTTGCAGGGAATCTTGCGGCTGGGGCAGCTGCACTTGTAGGCGGTCCCGCCCGCGCCGTCCAGGTGGACGGCGGCCAGGTAGGGCTTGGAACCGCTGCCCTTACACTCGCCCCAGACGGCGGAGGTGCCGCCGGAGGGGGCGGCGACCGCTCCGCGCTCGGGCCAGGACGACTCCTTGGCCACCTTCAGGGCGGCCTTGCGGGAGGAGGCGTCCGGAGCCAGAGCCCATACGTCGTCGGTACTCCATCGATCGCTCACACAGAGAACACTACGGACTCCCTATGACAAAAAGCGCCCTTTTCGAACCTCCTTGCGAACGCTCGTGGAACTGTCGCACCCCCGTGGCAGACTCCGGCCGCGGAGCGGCTCCATCCGGCGCGCGACCCCGGGTTCCGGCGCGTGGGAGCCCCAGGAAAAGAGCACATTAATACCGTTTGTCACTAATACGCAGGCGTCCTTTCTCCGCCGTGTTGAAAAGAGAACGCCGCCCCTTCTACAATGAGCGATCCCGCTTCTCCCCTCCGTCACCGCACCGGCACACCATCTCCCCGAAGAGAGGGCATCGGTCCGTTGACGAACACACGGCTGTACGGCACCACACCCGCCACCGGACGCGACGGCCTCTGGGCCGCGCTGCGCGAACGCCACGGACCCGTGGCACCGGTCGAACTGGAGCCCGGCGTACGGGCCTGGCTTCTGCTGGGCTACCACGAGAACCTGGCGGTGTTACAGAACCAGCACCTCTTCTCACGCGACACCCGCCGCTGGCGCGAGGTGGCGGAGGGGCGCGTCGACCTCTCCTGCGCCCGGCCCGCGCTGTCCTGGCGCCCCAACGCCCTGTACGCCGACGGGGCCGAGCACACCCGGCTGCGCTCGGCCATCGCGGACAGCCTGGCCAGGGTGGACCTGAACGCCACCGCCCGCACGATCCGGCGGATCGCCGACGAGCTCGTCGACTCCTTCGTCGCCGACGGCAGGGCCGACCTCATCTCCGAGTACGCCAACCCCCTGCCCGTGCTCGTGGTCAACAGCCTGTACGGGCTCTCCGACAGCTACGGGTACATGCTGGGCGACCTCACGTCCATCGTCTTCAGCGAGAACGCCGAACGCGCAGAGGACGCCGTCGGCCGCATCCACCAGTACTTCTCCGAACTGGTGGCCCGCAAGCGCAGGATCCCGGGCCAGGACCTGGTGTCGTGGATGCTGGAGCACCCCGCGGGGCTGAGCGACCACGAGGTCGCGCACCAGGCCGCGCTCATCAACAATTCGAGCCACCAGACCACCACACACCTCATCGGCAACACGATGCGCACCCTGTTCACCGACGAGGCGGTCCGCACCGCCTACACGGACGCGCAGATGACCGTGCACGAACTGCTCGACCACGTGATGTGGACCGACACGCCCTTCCAGATCCTGCCCGCCCGCATCGCCCTCCAGGACATGCGCATCGGCGGCGTCGACATCCGTGCGGGCGACGCCCTGCTGATCGGCTTCGACGCCGCCCACCGTGATCCGACCGTCCGCTGCGAACAGGCGGGGGGCAGCCGGGCCCACCTGATGTTCGGCGCCGGACCGCACGCCTGTCCGGCCCGCGAGCTGGCCCGGCTGACCGCCACGATCGCGGTCACCACGCTCCAGGAGCGCCTGGGCGGGCTCCGGCTCGCCGTGGAGCCCGAGGACCTGCGCTGGACCCCGTCGCCGTTCCTGCGGGGGCTGCGCGAACTCCCGGTGGCCTTCACCCCGGGCGAACCCGTCGCCCTCGGCCCCCGGGAGGGCTCCGGAAGGGGCGGCTCCGGAGGGGACGGGCAGTCGGAGGCGGGGGCGCGGTCGGGGGGGCGGGCCCACGACGACGAGGGCCACGAGGACGACCTCCTCAGCCGTCTGCTCGCCTGGTGGCGCGGGCGGAGTTGACCCTGCCGCAGCGTCAACTCCTAGTGTCGGTGGTGCGGGCGCGGGGCGTGCGCCCCGCGCCCCGCACGGCCGACACGGGCGGCGCCGGTGGCGGGCCCGCGAGAACAACGGACCGGGGGCGGCCCCGCCGCCGGAGAGCAGACGGGACGGGCGCCTCACGTGGAGTGGACCATCCAGCAGGTCGCGGCCAGCGCCGGTGTCACCAGCCGGACCCTGCGCCACTACGACGACATCGGGCTCCTGCCCCCCTCCAGGGTCGGCGGCAACGGCTACCGGTACTACGACGCGGCCGCGGTGGCCCGGCTCCAGCGCGTCCTCCTGCTGCGGGACCTCGGCCTGAGCCTGCCCGTCATCGCGGAAGTGCTGGACCGCGAGCGGGACGAGGAGGCGGCCCTGCGCGACCACATCGGACTCCTGGAGGCCGAGCGCGACCGCTTGGACCGGCGGATCAGGTCCGTGCGGCGCACCCTCGACGCACGGCGCTCCGGCAGGGACGGCTCCCTGGAGATGATGCTGGAGGGGTTCAACGACCCCTACCGGGACGGGGTCGTCTCCCGCTGGGGGGAGCGCGCCTTCCTGGAGAGCAACGCCTGGTGGCACGGTAAGAGCCTGCGCCAGCAGAGGGACTGGAAGCAGGACACAGACCGGTTGGTCGCCGCGTGGGTCGCGGCCTGGGAGGACGGTGTGTCCCCCGTGTCGGACCGCGCGCAGGCTCTGGCCGCCCGGCACGTGGAGTGGCTCCGCCGGATCCCGGGGACGCCGGTGGCGGAGGGGAACCGCGAGCGCTCCGTCGAGCTCGTGTGCGACCTGGGCCGCGTCTACGTGGAGGACCCGGACTACGAGGGCCTCTACGGGAGCGCGGAGGGAGCCGCGTTCGTCCGCGACTCCCTCCGCGAGTACGCCCGGTCCATGTGAGGCCCGGCCCCTCGGCCGGCGCCCGTGCGCGGGATCCCCGGACACGGGCGGGTCGGCCGGTGCGCCGCGGGAGCTCCGGCCCGCGGACGGCACTGGGTGCGGGCCCGGCGCGCCTTCGCGGTGACGCGCTAACCGGCGCCCATCGCCCGGATCGGTCCGGCCAGCTCCCGCTCGAAGAAGCCGAAGAACCCCTCCGGATCGGGTCCGGCGTTGATCAGGCACAGGTGGTCGAACCCGGCGGAGGCGAACTCCCGCACCACCTCCAGGTGCCGGTCCGGGTCCGGCCCGTACGCGAAGACGTCGCGCATCGCGTCCCTGTCGATCAGGGCGGTGGCCGCCTCGAAGTTCACCGGGTTGGGCAGCTCGGCCTGCACCTTCCACCCGGTGAGCGCGAAGCGGAACAGCTCGTGCGCCGACTCCAGGGCAGCGTCCTCGTTGCCCGCCCACGCCAGCGGCACCTCGGCGTAGCGGGGGCCGGAGCCGCCGTTGTCCTCGTAGGCCCGGTTGAGCTCCCTGCTCGGCTCGGTGCAGAACAGGCCGTCACCCGCCTCGGCGGCCAGCAGGGCGGCCTGCTCGCCGCCCGCGGCCACGACGATCGGCGGCGCCTCCTCGGGCAGGTCGAAGACCCGGGCGTCCTCTAGGGTCAGGTACCTGCCGTCGTAGGAGTGGTAGCCGCCCGACCACAGCAGGCGGATGATCTGGATCGCCTCGCGCAGCATCTCGTGGCGCCGGGTGGCGTTGGGCCACCCCTGGCCCACCACGTGCTCGTTGAGGCGCTCCCCCGCCCCCAGACCGAGCGTGAACCGCCCCTCGGACAGGATGGCCGTGGTGGCCGCCGCCTGGGCGACGATCGCCGGGTGCACCCGCAGGATCGGGCAGGTGACACCGGTGGCCAGCTCGACGCTGTCGGTGCGTTCGGCGATGGCGGCGAGCATCGACCACACGAACCCGGAGTGGCCGTGGCTGTACAGCCACGGGTGGAAGTGGTCGCTGATCTCCACGAAGTCGAACCCGGCCTGTTCGGCGCGGACCGCCTGCTCCACGATCTCGCGGGGCCCGAAACCCTCGGCGAAGAGCTTGTAGCCCACCTTCATCTCGTCTTCTCTCCCTTCGTTACGCCTTCGCTCCGTGCCGGTCGTCCCGTACCCGACGCCCCGGCCGTTCCCCGTCGGGCGGACCCGTCGGGCGGGCCCCGTCAGGCGGGCACGGACGCCGTCGGCCGGTCCCAGAACCGGTGCTCGCCCAGCAGCCTCGTGAACTCGGCGACACCCGCCTCCCCCGCGTCCGGCGCGGCGACCACGCCCAGCTCCACCCGCAGGGCGTCCACGGGCCCGGCCAGCTCCTCCGGCAGCGGCGGGGCGAGCAGCTCCGTCCCCGCGCCGACCGCGGCAACCGGCTTGTGGTGCTTGTACGCCTCCAGCACGAAGTGCCGCGCGAGCCCGTCGCCCGCCAGCGTCCGGGCGGCGTCGGGGCCGCCGGTCACCACGACCGCGTCGTAGAGCACCGAGGAGACGGTCGAGTAGGCCCGGTCGACGGTGACGACGCCGCCCCGCGAGGTCCGGACCGAGCCGTCGGCGGCCGCGAGGAGTTCGACCACGGCCCCCGCCCCGATCAGGGGTTCGCGGAACGCGTCGACGGCGGCCTCGTCCACCCCGTCCGCGACCAGGACGGCCACCTTGCGGCCGACGACGGAGCCGAACGCGGTGTTGAGCTGGCTCAGGGCGGGCGAGGAGCGGCCGTGGTTGGGCGTGGCCTCCCGCTCCGGCGGCTCGACGCCGATCCCCTCCGCGACCCGGACGGACAGCCGGTGGTCCACGTGGTTGAGGTTGGTCACCACCCGCTGGCGCACCTCCAGCTCCTCGCACTTGCCCAGCTCGAAGCGGAAGGCCTCCACCACGTGCTCGCGCTCCCACCCGGCGAGGCTGTTGTAGAAGAGCGTGGCCTGCGAGTAGTGGTCGGCGAAGCTCTCGCTGCGGACCCGGATCTTGTCGCCCTCGACCTTCTCCGTGTAGTGGCGGTAGACGCCCTCCCCGTGCGCCAGGGCCGGGCAGCCCCCGCCCAGGCTGTTGGGGTGGTAGGAGGTCCCGCCCCGGTGCACGCGGTGCTGGGCGAAGCCGTCCCGCTGGTTGTTGCTCACCGGGGCCACCGGTCGGTTGACGGGGATCTGCTGGAAGTTGGAGCCGCCCAGGCGCAGCAGCTGCGTGTCCAGGTAGGAGAAGTTGCGGGCCTGGAGCAGCGGGTCGTTGGTGAAGTCGATGCCCGGGACCACGTTGGCGGTGTGGAAGGCCACCTGCTCCGTCTCCGCGAAGAAGTTGTCCGGGTTCCGGTTCAGGGTCAGCTTTCCGATCGGGCGGACCGGGACCTGCTCCTCGGGGATGATCTTGGTGGCGTCCAGCAGGTCGAAGTCGAAGGCGTGCTCGTCCTCCTCCGGCACCAGCTGCACGCCCAGCTCCCACTCGGGGTACTGGCCGCGCTCGATGGCCTCCCACAGGTCGCGCCGGTTGAAGTCGGGGTCCTTGCCCTGGACGCGCTGCGCCTCGTCCCAGACCAGCGAGTGCGTGCCGAGCAGGGGCCGCCAGTGGAACTTGACGAAGGTGCCCCGGCCCTCGGCGCTGACGAACCGGAACGTGTGGACGCCGAAGCCCTGCATCGTCCGGTAGCTGCGCGGGATCGCCCGGTCCGACATCAGCCACATCATCATGTGCGTGGTCTCGGGCTGAAGGCCCACGAAGTCCCAGAGGGTGTCGTGCGCGGACTGCGCCTGGGGGATCTCGTTGTGGGGCTCGGGCTTGACCGCGTGGACGAAGTCGGGGAACTTGATGCCGTCCTGGATGAAGAAGACCGGCATGTTGTTGCCGACGAGGTCGTAGTTGCCCTCCTCGGTGTAGAACTTCACCGCGAACCCGCGCACGTCGCGCACCGTGTCGGCGGATCCGCGCGACCCGGCGACCGTGGAGAAGCGGACGAAGACCGGCGTGGTGACGTCGGGGCCGCTCAGGAAGTGGGCCGCCGTCAGATCGGAGAGCCCCTCGTAGGGACGGAAGTGGCCGTAGGCGCCCGCGCCGCGCGCGTGCACCACCCGTTCGGGGATGCGCTCGTGGTCGAAGTGGGTGATCTTCTCCCGGGCGTGGAAGTCCTCCAGCAGTGTCGGGCCGCGCGCCCCGGCCCGGAGCGAGTTGTCGGTGTCGCCCACCCGGACACCGGTCTCGGTGGTCAGGGGCTGGTCGGAGTCGGTCCTGGCCGCGTCGAGCTGGCGGTCCTTGCCGTCGCGCCCGTCGCTTCCCCCACGTCCTTCAGTGCTCACAGCAGGCCTCCGTCGATCTGCGGGTACCACGTGCCGAGGTCTCCCTCCGGTTCCTCCTGACCGACGCCCGTTCGGGGCAAACGTGGTTGACCGCCTTTTGGAGCGGCGTTCACCGCGGTGCCGTCCGGGCCGGGACCGACCCGCGCCGGGACCGAGTCAGCGGGGGCGAACGGGGTAGGGGCGGGCACGCGGAAAGACGGCCCGGGCTCGCCCGGGCGCACAGCGCGGGACGCCCCGGACCGGTTCCGGGCCGGGCCCGCGGAACCGAGACGACAGGGGGAGACGACCATGTCCGAGACTTCGCCTCCGGCGCAGAGCCAGCCCTACCCCGGCCGGACCGAGCCGATGGATCCGCAGCCCAGGGACGAGATGCGCGACTACGAGGGCCGCGGCCTGCTGAAGGGGAAGCGCGCGCTGATCACCGGGGCCGACTCCGGGATCGGCCGCGCCGTCGCCGTGGCCTTCGCCAAGGAGGGGGCGGACGTCGTCTTCGGCTACCTCAGCGAGGACGCCGACGCCCAGCACACGGTGGGGTTGGTCCAGGAGCAGGGGCGCAAGGCGGTGGGCGTACGCGGCGACCTGGCCGACGAGTCCTTCTGCACCCACCTGGTGAACCGCGCGGTCGAGGAGCTGGGCGGGATCGACATCCTGGTCGAGCACGCCGCGACACAGGCGCCGGTGGACGACTTCACCGACCTGAGCACCGAGCAGCTGCGCCGTACGTTCGACGTCAACGTGATGGGGGTGTTCTGGACCGTCCGCGAGGCGCTGGAGCACATCCCCGAGGGCGGTTCGATCATCATCACGGGGTCCATCAACGGCCTGCGCGGCAACAAGTCGCTGATCGACTACGCGTCCAGCAAGGCCGCGGTGATGAACCTGTCGCACTCGCTGGCGCAGACGCTCATGGACCGGGGCATCCGGGTCAACTGCGTGGCGCCCGGGCCGGTGTGGACGCCGCTCATCCCCTCCACGCTCGGGGAGAAGGGCGCGGAGGGCTTCGGCCGGCAGTCGCCCATGGGCCGGGCCGCGGACCCGGACGAGATCGCACCCTCCTACGTCTTCTTCGCCAGCGGACGGCTGTCGTCGTACTACACCGGCGAGACCCTGGCCCCGACCGGCGGGGAGATCCAGGCGAGCTGAGCCGGGGAGGAGGGGGCGGGCCGCGGTCCCCGCCCCCTCCCCGCACGCGCCCTCACGGCGTGAGCCCTCATGGCGGGCGCCTCCCCGGCGCAGCAAGAAGCCCCTCCCGGACGGAGCTCGGGAGGGGCTGTCTGGGGTGGGCCGACGGCGTGTCCGGCCGGGGCGGTGTCAGGAGCGGGCCTTGGCGGTGCGCCGGTCGTTCTCCTTGCGCAGCGCCTCGACCAATTGGTCCTTGTTCATGTTCGAACGCCCCTGGACGCCGAGCTTCTTCGCCTGCTCGTAGAGGTGCTCCTTGCTGGCGTTGGCGTCCACTCCCCCGGCGGTCTTCTTGTCCTTGCCACGGCCGCGCGCGGCCTTGGGGTTGGACGCCTGCTCGTCTGAGGGGCCCGAGCGCTGCTTGGGCACCCAGCGGTCGCCCTGCTTCTCGAACTCGTGCTTGACCGCCGCGAAGGCGACGCGGTGTGCGCGCTCGCCGTCCCCGTACTCCTCCACAGCGGAGTCGTGCGCCTTGATCCAGGTGCGCTGGGCCTTCTTCGGAGACCGCTGGAGGGTCGACGGAAGTTCGCTTGCACCGGGCATGGTCCTCACTCCCTCGTCGTGCGCCTACACGGTTCGCCTGCCCGGGAAGGGAGCGGCAAAACACCGCGACCCACCGGCGCGTCGGGGCGTCGGGGCGTCGGGGCCAGGAGCGCCGGTGACACGGGAGCACCACGAGCGCACCCGGGTCACCGGGTGAGCGCACGCCCCCTTCTCCCCCCGCGAGCTGGGCTCCGTCACTACTGGTGATTCAACGGATGCACGTTTACCGAAACGACACCATAGTGAACCCACGGCCAAAGGGAGCCGGTCACCCGACTCCCTCCCTCCTCCACCGGGAGGCGGGACGGCCACCGCCGACCACCGCGGGTACCCGTTCGGTTACCTTACGGTAATGTCGGCTTCCCCCCACGGGAGACCCTTGGTCCGCGTACACCGCGAGGTGCGCGGATTCCCGCTGCACGAGAAAAAGGAAAAGCCGTGCGAACATACCCCCTTTCCCCCGAAGAGACCGACGGCGCGCAGCGCGGCCCCCGCTCCCGCGTGGCCCGGTTCGCCGCCCGCGCGGGTATGACCCTGGCGCTCACCGCCGGGCTGACCGGCGTCGTCGTCGCCCCGGCCCAGGCCGCCAACCCGTACGAGCGCGGCCCCGCGCCGACCGAGTCGAGCGTCACCGCCGAGGAGGGTTACTTCGACACCGACGAAGAGAGCGTGTCCTCGCTGGTGAGCGGGTTCGGCGGCGGCACGATCTACCACCCCACCGACACCAGCGAGGGAACGTTCGGCGGCGTCGTCGTCGCGCCCGGCTACACGGCGAGCCAGTCCTCGATGGCGTGGATGGGCCACCGGATCGCCTCGCAGGGCTTCGTGGTGTTCACGATCGACACCAACACCCGCTACGACCAGCCCGACAGCCGGGGACGCCAGATCGAGGCAGCCCTGGACTACCTGGTCGACGACAGCGACGTGTCCGACCGGGTGGACGGCGACCGCCTGGCCGTGATGGGCCACTCGATGGGCGGCGGCGGCACACTCGCGGCCGCCGAGGACCGGCCGGAGCTGCGCGCGGCGATCCCGCTGACCCCCTGGCACCTCCAGAAGGACTGGTCGGATGTCGACGTGCCCACGATGATCATCGGCGCGGAGAACGACAGCATCGCGTCGGTGAGCTCGCACTCCATCCCGTTCTACGAGAGCCTGGACGGCGACCTGGAGCGCGCCTACCTGGAGTTGGAGGGCGCGAGCCACTTCGCCCCCAACCTCTCCAACACGATCATCGCCAGGTACAGCATCTCCTGGCTCAAGCGCTTCGTCGACGAGGACGAGCGCTACGAGCAGTTCCTGTGCCCGCCGCCCGACACCGGGTTCTTCTCCGACTTCTCGGACTACAGGGACTCCTGCCCGCACATCACCTGACCCCGCACCGGCGACGCGGGGCCGCTCCGGTCCCGCGTCGTCCGGAACGGCAGCCTCCGGAACAACAGTCTCAGGAACAGCGACACGGCGGCGGCTCGGTGGACGCTCTCCCGGGCCGCCGCCCCGTGTGTCCGGGCGTGGGAGGCCGGCCGTCCTCACCGACGAGCAGGGACGGGGATACCGTCCGCGGGCTCCGTCCAACGCCCTGGTCGCGGGTGGTGGCCGGAGGTGGCGGCGCCTGCTGCCGCGAGGTGGTGCGGGAGGGCGACCAACGCCTGAGGTTGTGGGGTGGTGGGGCTTTGCTGCGTTGGCACCAAAGGCGGCGGGAGTGGCGGGCCTGGGGCAGCGCGACCGGCCCCTGTGGCGGGGGTGGGCGACGGTGGCAGCGACGACGGCTGGCGGCAGGGCCCGGGCCGCCTGGCGGGCGCGGGCATGCCGGGGCCCGGCCCGGCCGGGGTCACTCCCGGGGCGGTGGCACCAGAATTCTGTCGGGCGGATGGTCTCGTCCCCACCCGTGTCCCTGCTGTTGGTGTGTGCGCAGTTCGCGTTGGTACTTGGCCCGGTTATGCGGCCCGCACAGCGGTTGCAGGTTCGCCACCACCGTGCGCCCGCCCCGAGAGAAGGAGGTGACATGGTCGGCCTGGCAGAGGGCCACCGGAACTTCGCACCCGCCCGGGTGGGCGCAGGTGGTGTGCCCGTGGAAGGCGGCGGTGCGCTGGCGGGCTGAGGCCAGGCGGCGGCTGTGGCTCACGTCCAGGACCTGCCCGGTGGGCGGGGCGGTGAGCATCCGCACCACCTCAGAGTCGGCGGCCAACTCGTGCACCACCCCGACCGGTACCACCCGTCCGCGCTCGTCCAGCGCCGGAACTTCCTGGCCTTGGGTGTCCAGGTAGGTCTGCACCGGCACCACGATGCGGATCTGCGCCAACGCAGCGGGGGCGTTGGCGCATCCGGTGTGGGTGGTGGCGAAACGCAGCGCCGCGATGAGCGCGTCATGCTCCCGCTGCGACCGCGACCGGGTGTCCTCGTCCGAGGGTGGGGTGGTGAAGGTGTCGATGGCCGCGCGCACGATCAACGCATCCCCACTGCCGCCCCACGCTTGGAGCTGGTAGCTGCCCTGGAACGTGTCATGCACGACCAGGCCACGCGAGGCGTGAGCGGCCTCGTGGTCGCGGTCCAGGCGGTGGGGGTCCAAACGGTGCGCGACCTGGCGGGCCACTGACTGAAGTTGGTTGACCGACAACGCAGGCCGCTCCTGCTTGGCCGCCACCAGAGCGGACTCGAAGCCCTGCCGGTACTGCGCCTGATCGGGGAAATGCTCGGCGTCGCGGGTCTGGACGGCCTTGTCGGTGACTTTGGCGATCACCACCGCCTCACCCAACCCCACCACGCCCGTCTCCACCGCTTCCACCGTGGCGGGCAAGGTCTCCTCGTGCACATGCTGGGCCAGCCGCGCCAAATCCTTGGCCTGGGAGGTGGGCAACTTGCCGTGGTGCACCAACCACTTGTCCAACGTGCTGTAGCCGCTGTAGCGGGCCACCGCACCCCGCGCGTACAAACGCGCCATCCGCGCCAGAGCCTGGTAGCGGATCTGGTCCAGTTGCGCCCACAGCGCCGCGATCTCCTCAGCCGCACTCTCGTCCGCCCCGGGCGGCACGTCGGCGTTCAACGCGTGGTCGATGATCTCGCGCGCACCGGCCAGCGCGGCCACGGCCGGGGAACATTCCCCGGGGGCCGCCTCGGGCGCTGCGGTCATCGTCTCCATACTTCTTATTATAGGCCGCCGATCGCCCTTTCTCTACTATTCACAGCATCAATTGCCGACTTTCTTTCTGGAGGATGCTTTTGCCTCATGGTCTGCAATGGGGTCGGGTTAAAAGGTGCCCGAAAAGGTGCGCCCAGAATGCCATATTGACCTCGGCGATGTCGCCCCCCGACCACAGGGGCCAGGATCGTTGCCCGAGGCCGGAGGGCCTGCTGGCCGTTGGTGCCGACGCAGCAGAGCCCGACCACCCCCACACCCCGGGCGTTGGTCGCCCTCCGGTAGCCGCTCCCGCCTTTGGTGCCGCTTTTCGTCGGTCGCCCACGCCCCCACCCGGCGCCCGCCGTTCCCCGCTGCCCGTACCCTTTCGCGGCAGCTGGCGCGCTTTCGTTGCCGCCAGAAACCCCCAACAGGAATAGCGTAGGGAGGGGCCCTGTGGACGGCCCCTCCCTACCCCTCAATCCATTACCGTTATTGAACGAAGAGCGTTCCAGGGCATGCCAAAACACCTACTGGGTGGGATCCCCCCTATTTCCAGCAAACCATCACCGCACCACCCACGACCAGCCCCAAATCCCACCTGTGGAAAACGCAGCCCTACGGAGACCACCGCCTCGCGGGGACCACCGCTCTCCGAACCCATCCGGACTCATCTGAACCCATCCGGACTCATCTGAACCCGTCCGAACACATCCGAACACCTCCGAACCCATCCGAACTCAGTCGTGGAAGACCAGCTCGTCCGGACCGAGGGCCGTGAAGTCGGCCTCCTCGATGGGGCCGCCCTCGCGGTCGGTCACACGCGGTTCCTGGACCATGTCGATGCTGCCGCCCGACTCGTACCGGACGACGTAGACGCCCTGGTGACCGCCGTGGTCACCGTCGCCTGAGGCGAAGGGGACGGGGCTGGGCCCCTGCCACTCCTGGGACTCCAGGGCGTCGACGAGCGACTGGCGGGTGAGGTCCTCGCCCGCCGACCTGAGCGCCTGGGCGAACATGACGGCCTGGGTCATGCCGAAGACGTGCGTGTTGGTGATCGTGCCGCCCTCGCCGTACTCCTCGTACACGTCGATGAAGAACCGGGCCCACACGTCGTCCTCGTCCTCCACGCGCGGCATGTAGCTCGTGATGAGCATGCCGTCGAGGAACTCGTCGGCGGGCACGCCCTCGGCGTCGGTGTCCTGCGTGAACTCCGCCAGCAGCCCCTGGAGGGTGGCGGTGTCGCCGCCGATGCTGGAGACCACCCACTGGGGTTCGTAGCCGATGCTGGCCGCCTCCAGCATGCCGAGCGCGACGAACGCCGGGATGCAGGAGCACACGACCACCTCGGCCCCGGTGCGCTCCAGTTCGGCGATCTGGGCGCTGAGGTCGGGCACCTCGGACTCGTAGTGCTCCCGGGCCACGACCTCGTCGCCGAGGTACTGGTCGAGCCCGGCCTGGGAGTCCTCGCCGACGTCGTCGTTCTGGAACAGGTAGCCGACGCCCCGGTCGGGGAAGTTCGCCGCGATGTACTCGCCCTGGATCTTCGCCTCCTTGGTGTAGTCGGTCTGCCAGCCGTAGGTCAGGGGGTGCTCGTCGGGGTTGTTCCACGCCAGGGCGCCCGAGGACGGGAAGACGTCGGGCACGCCCTCCTCGTTGAGGTAGTCGAGGACGCTGCTGTGCGTGGGCGTTCCCAGACCGCCCACCATCGCGAAGATCTCGTCCTCGATGACCAACTGCCGTGTCACGTCGATCGTCCGCGCGGGGTCGTAGGCGTCGTCCTCGACCCGGTAGTCGATCTCGCGGCCGTTCACGCCGCCCTGGGCGTTGACGTACTCGAACACGGCGCGGGCGCCCTGGGAGACCGCGAGGTAGCCGGGGGCCGCGGGTCCGGTCAGGGGCTGGTGGGAGCCGATGACGACGGCGTCGTCGGTGACACCGGTGGAGAGGTTCAGGTCGACCTCGGAGCCCTCGGTGACCTCACCGGCGCCGGTGCAGGCGGTCGCCAGCATCGTCAGGGCCAGGGAGGCCGCCAGGGCGGCCCGGGTTCCGCTGCGGTTGCGCATGGGGTTCTCCTTCTCGGGGGGGTGGGGGTGGAGCGGTGCCGGGCGGGCGGGCGCCCCGGCACCGGCTAGCGGGGTCCGGACCCGGCGGGTCCGAGGCGTGTGGCCAGGCGTTGGAGCGCGCCGTGGATTCCCAGGGGCCAGAAGCGCAGGACGAGGATGAGGACCACGCCGAAGAACACGATCGGGAGGTTGTTCTCCGCGTCGCGGCTCAGGCCCAGGGTTCCGGCCAGGTCGGAGACCCAGACCTCCAGGTAGACGACGGCGACCGCGGCCCACAGCGCGCCCCACAGGCTGCCGATGCCGCCCAGGACGAGGGCCGCGAGCAGGGTCAGCGACAGCGCGAGGGTGAAGGTGCTGGGGGTCGCGGTGCCGAGCACGTAGGCCTGGAGGCCGCCCGCGAGGCCGCCGGCCGCCGAGGCGATGACGAACGCGACCACCTTCGTCGTGCCGACCGGGATCCCGGCCATGGCGGCCGCGGTCTCGTCGTCGCGGATGGCGCGCATGCGGCGGCCCAGGCGGCCGGTGGAGACGGTGGCCAGGACGGCCAGACCGAGCACCACGGCGGTCCACACCACCAGGGCCTTCCACTCGCTGTCGGTGACCAGGCCCTGGAGGAGGGGCGGCGCGCCCGCGGTGCGGATGTTGAGGCCGTTGCTGCCGCCGAGGACCTCGTGGTAGCGGTGGGTCAGCCCGGGCAGGCCGACGGCGAGGATGAGGGTGGCCCCCGCCAGGTAGGGGCCGTGCAGGCGTGCCGTGGCGGCGCCGACCGCGATCCCGGCGACGGCGGAGACCCCCACGATGAGCAGCAGGTTCACCGTCAGGGGGAGCAGCGGCTGGTACAGGACCAGCAGCGCCATCGTGTAGGCGCCGATCATCATGAACGCGCCGTGGCCGAGGGACACCTGGCCGCTGCCGCCGACGAGCAGTTGCAGCCCGGCGACGGCCAGCATGGTGTAGCCGACGGCGGCCACGCGCAGCGCGGTGAGGTCTCCGGTGGCCAGCAGCAGCGCGGTGACGGCGGCGAGGCCGAGCGCGGCCAGGAGCAGGTGGCGCAGCGGCGCGGGCAGGGCGCGCCACCGGCCGCCGGAGGAGGCGGCGGACGGGTTCGGGGTGTGGGGGGCGGTGGCGCGCTGCGCGCGCTGCCGGGTGGGTGAGGGCATCGCTACACCTTTCGCGCGGCCGGGCGGGACAGGATGCCGTCGGGGCGAACGCTCAGCACCGCGACGACGATGACGAGGGCGGCGAGGGTGGCCAGTTCGGGCCCGGCGTAACCGGACACGTAGGACATCCCGAGGCCGATGAGCATCCCCCCGAGGACGGCGCCGAACGGGTTGTCCAGACCGCCGATGACGGCGGCGGTGATGCCGTAGACGAACACGACGTCGAACACGTTCGGCGAGATGAACGGCGGTCCGGCGAGCATGCCCGCCAGGGCGCCGATGAAGGAGGCGATCGCCCACCCCGCGGTGAGCATCAGGCCCACCCGCACGCCGCTGAGCCGGGCGGCCTCGGGGTGGAAGGCGGCGGCGCGCATGCGCAGGCCCAGCGGGGTGAACCGGTACAGGGCGAACAGCAGCAGCGCGACGGCCCCGACCGACACCAGGGCGAACACGTTGGCGGGCGAGAAGCGGCCCACGTAGCTGAACGCGTAGCCGAACCCGTGCTGCTCGTTACCCCAGACCATCCCGACCAGCCCCTGGACGACCAGGAGGAGGCCGAGGGTGACGATGATGGCGTTGAGCTGGGAGACGCGGGCGATGGGCCGGATGACGAACCGCTCGACCAGCGCGCCCGCGGCCAGGCCCGCGGTGAGCGCGGCGGCGAAGCCGAGCCAGTACGAGCCGGTGATCTGGGTGACGGTGTAGGCCGTGTAGACCGCGACCAGGGCGAGCGCGGGCTGGGCGAAGTTCACCAGGCGGGTGGCCTGGTAGATGATCACCAGGGACAGCGCCAGCGCCGCGTAGGCCGCCCCGGAGGCCAGCCCGTTGAGGGTCAGGTTGATGAAGTGGGTCATGCGGGGACTCCTCTAAAAGCCCAGGTAGGCGTGGCGCGTGCGGTCGTCGGAGAGCAGGTCGGCGGAGGCGCCCCCGACCGCGACGCGTCCCTGGTTGAGGACGAACCCGGTCTCGGTGACCGACAGCGCCCCGGCCGCGTTCTGCTCGACCAGGACGACGGTGAGCCCGGTGCGGTCGCGCAGGTCGCGCAGGAGGGTGAAGATCTGCCTGGTGACCAGGGGCGCCAGGCCCAGCGAGGGCTCGTCCAGCAGCAGCACCCGGGGCCTGGCCATGAGGGCGCGGCCGATGGCGAGCATCTGGCGCTCGCCCCCGGAGAGGGTGCTGGCGGGTCTGCCGCGCCGCTCGGCCAGGGGCGGGAAGAGCTCCAGGACCTCGCCCATGGCGGAGTCGCGGCGGCGGTCGGAACGCCACAGCCCGCCCAGGCGCAGGTTCTCCTCGACGGTGAGTTCGACGATGACGCCGCCGCCCTCGGGGACGTGGGCGAGGCCGCGGGTGATGACCTTCTCGGCGGGCAGGCGGGTGATGTCCTCGCCGTCGAGCAGGACGCGCCCGGAGGCGGCCGGGTGGAGGCCGGTGAGGGTGCGCAGCAGGGTGGTCTTGCCCGCGCCGTTGGCGCCGAGGACGGCGCACACGCCCTTGGCGGGGACGGTGAGGGACACGCGGTCCAGGGCGCGGACGGCTCCGTAGGAGGCGCTGAGCTCCTCGACGGACAGCAGGGGCGGGGCGGTCATCGGGCGGCTCCGTTCGCGTCGCCGGGACCGGCGCCGGGGGTGTCGGTGGGGGCGGCGGCGTCCCGGGCCAGGGTCCCCGTGTCCCGGCCGGGTGCGTCCGCTGGGGCCGCCGCGTTCCGGGCGGGGGCGTCCGCGGGGGTGCCGAGGTAGGCCTGGGTGACGAGGGGGTCGGCCTGGACCTCGGCGGGGGTGCCGGTGGAGATGACCCGGCCGAAGTTCAACACGACGATGTGGTCGCAGACCCGCATGACCAGGTCCATGTGGTGCTCGACGAGGACGACGGCCATGTCCCGCCTGAAGCCGCGGATCCGGTCGGCGAGGGCGTCGATCTGCGCCCCCGACAGTCCGCTGGCGGGTTCGTCGAGCAGGAGGAGTTCGGGTTCGCCCACGCAGGCGCGCGCGAGGGCGACCTGCTTCTGCACGCCGTAGGGCAGGGTGGCGGGCAGCCGGTGGGCGTGCTCGGCGACCCCGAAGCGCTCCAGGGCGGCCAGGGCCCGCCCGCGCAGCTCCCGTTCGTCGCGGTGGTGCCGTCCCAGGCCGCTGAGCAGTGAGAACGGGCCTCCGGAGGCGAGGCGGTCGGCCCCGGCGACGACGTTGTCCAGGACCGTCATCATCGGGAAGAGGTTGAGGCCCTGGAAGGTCCGGGCGATGCCCGCGCGGGCGAGGTGGTGGGGGCGGCGGCCGGGCGGCGGGGCGCCCTTCCAGGTGATGGTCCCGGCGGTGGGGCGCAGGACGCCGGACAGGACGTTGAACAGGGTGGTCTTGCCCGCTCCGTTGGGGCCGATGAGGCCGACCACGGACCCGGGTGCGACCCGGAGTCCGACGTCGTCGAGCGCGGTGAGGCCCCCGAAGCGCACGGTCACCCCGTCAGCGCTCAGGAGGTGCTCCGTTGCGGTCGTCGTCATTGGCTGCCTTTCTCTTCGACCGGAGGCGTACCGACCAGTTGGTATGAAGGGGGTGTCCGGCGGCGCCTCGGTCGTCGGCCGGGGGTCAGTTGAACAGGCGGGCCAGGTCCACGCGGGACCTGATGTTGAGCTTGCGGAAGATGCCGCGCAGGTGGTGCTCGACCGTGCGCGGGCTGATGAACATGTGGGCGGCCACCTCGCGGTTGGTGGCCCCTTCGGCGACCAGCCGGGCGATCTGCTGCTGTTGCGCGGTCAGTTCGCTGGTGGAGACGGGGTCGGGTCCGCGTTCGGCGGTCCCGATCGCGCGCAGCTCGGCGCGGGTCTGGCGCACCCACAGCCGCGCCCCGAAGCGCTCGAAGGTCTCCAGCGCGTTGTACAGGTGCTCGCGGGCCCGGCCGGGCAGGCGGGCCCGGCGCAGGTGGGCGCCGAACAGCAGCTGGGTGCGCGCGTGCTCGACGTCGTCGTCTCCGCAGGCCCGGTGCAGGGCCAGCGCGTTCTCGAAGTGGTCGCAGGCCTCGTCGCCCGCGGCCAGCAGGCCCGATCCCCGGGCGGCCAGGGCCAGCGTGCTCGGGCTGCCCACCGACTCGGCCCAGCGCCGGTACCCGGCCAGGGAGGTGCGCGCCCACTCGGTCTCGCCCATGCGGGTCGCCGCCTCCACGAAGTGCGGGGCGGTGAGCAGCCGCATGGTGGGGTGGCCGTGCCCGGGGGCGGCGTGGACCAGGGCGCGCAGCCGGAAGAACGCTTCCGCGGCGTTGCCCCGGGACAGCTCCAGGACGGCCAGCGCCCACGCCGACAGGGCGGCGGCCAGGCCGAGGCTGTTCTCCCCCGCCTGGACGGCGACCGCGCGGGCCCGGATGCGGCAGGTGTCCACGTCGCCCTGGATGGCGGCGATCATCGCCAGGGACGCCAGGTGCTGGGTGGCCCACACGGTCTGGCCGGTCTCGCGGGAGACCCTCAGGCCGGTCAGGGCGGTCCCGGCGGCCGAGGGGAAGCGTCCGCTCCAGAACTCGGAGAAGACCAGGAAGCCCAGCGCGGCGGGCAGGGTGGCCCGTTCGCCCCGCAGGCGGCCGACCTCGACGGCGCGCGAGGTGACCGACCGCACGAACGGCGCGTCGCCCAGGCGCAGGCCGCTGATGCCCGCCCAGACCAGCTCGGAGGGCTTGGCGATCCCGGCCAGCCCGGTCGCCTCGCGCAGCAGCGGGGTGGAGCCGGGGTAGTCGCCGCGGAAGGAGACCGCGCAGCCCTCCAGGAAGGACGCGACCATGCGCATCGGCGCCGGGTCGTCCGGACGGACCAGGGGCAGGGCCAGTTCGGCGGCCCGGCCGTGGCGGGCGGCGTCACCGGCCAGGGAGGCGGCGTCGGCCGAGCGCACGAGGGCGCGCAGGGCCAGGGAGCGGTCGTGGGGGATGAGTCCGCGGCCGACGGTGAGCAGGCGTTCGGCGACGTCCATGGCGTTCTCGCCGCGCATGGCGATCTGGGCGTCGATGAGGTCGGCGGTCGCCCGCCGCCGGTCCGACACCGCCAGGGGCCGCGCCCGCGCGAGCAGCCGGGTGGCGCGCGCCGAACTCCCGGCCATGTAGGCCTCGTAGGAGGCCGTGTTCAGTCGGCAGGCGCGTTCGTCGGGGTCGGGGCACAGGTCGGCGGCGCGCTCGTAGGCGTGGGAGGCGGCGAGGCGGCCCCCGACCCTCTTGACGCGCCGGGCGGCGGCGGTCGCGGCTTCGGCGAGTCCGGCGTCGGGCGCGTCGGCCCCGGCGGCGGTGTGGCGGACGAACTCCGCGGGCGAGGTTCCGGGGTCGCAGGCGCGGGCCAGGGCCCGGTGCGCGGCGCGCAGCCGCCCGGCGGGGGCGTCCTGGGCGATGGCCTCGCGCGTCAGGGGGTCGGCGAAGACGACGGTGTCGCCCTCCACCCGCACGAGGCCCCGCTCCTCGGCGGGTTCGAGGTCGGTGACGGTCGGTCCGGGTGCGGGGACGGAAACGCCGGAACCGGGGCCGGTGGCGTTCGGTCCGGGTTCCCCGCAGGCCTCCAGCAGCCGGTGGACGCGGGGCTCGTCACCGAGGGCGGCGAGCAGCAGCAGGTGGCGGGCCCGTTCGGGGAGGCCCCGGTAGGGGGCGAGGAGGCCGGCGCGCAGGCGGCCGGGCAGGCGCGGCGGGTCGGGGAGGGGCTCCTCATCCAGGAGCTGGGTCCGGGACAGCCCCCGCAGGAGGCCGAGGACGGCGGCGGGGTTGCCGTGGGCGGCGCGGACCAGGGCGGAGCGCACGGCGGAGGCCGGGGTGACCGGGGCCCTGTCGGTGAGGATGTCGTGGAGCGCCCGCTCCTCCAGGGGCGCGAGCGGGATTTCGGCGACACCGGGGACGAGGGCGTCGGAAGGGGGTTCGGCGTCGGTCTCGGAAGCCCGGGCCCCGGCGGGCTTGCCCCGGCCCTCGCGCGCGGCGAGGACGGCGGCGACGGGCGTTCCGGCGAGGCGCCGGGCGACGAAGGCCAGGGCGTCCAGCGAGGGCGCGTCGAGCCGGTCCGCGTCGTCCACGCACAGCAGGAGGGGGCGGTCGGCCGCGGCGAGGGAGAGCAGTTCGACCAGGCCGGTGTAGAGGGCGAGCCGGTCCGCGTCGGCGACCGCTCCCCGGGTCAGGGCGTCGCGGAGGAGGTCGCGCGGGGGCTCGGGAAGGCGCTCGGCCTCCCGCGCGAGGGGGCGGAGGAGGCGTTGGAGTCCGGCGAGGGGCAGGTCCGCCTCGTCGGCGACGCCGTCCGCGCGGAGCACGGTGAAACCACCTGCGGACCCGCTCAGGTACTCCAAAAGCGCCGTCTTGCCGCGCCCGGGGCCGCCGGAGAGGAGCAGGGAGGCGCCCCGGCCGGACCGCGCGTCGTCCAGGGCGTCGGAGAGGGCCCGCTGCTCCGTGTCGCGACCTCGGAGGCGGGCGACGGGGGGTTGTGTGTTCCTGCCAGCCACGTGCACACATTCGCACAGCGGGCCCCCGTCGCGGCAGGTGCGGGCGACCACACTGGTCGTTTCACCGATGCTCGCCCGGAGTCGCACGCGACGTGCGGGACGGGCCTGGGTAGGGGTACTCGCGGTGCCCGCGGGACGGGTGCGCGGGCGGGGCATCGCGGTGCCCACCTGGGTTTCCGCGGCCGGGGAAAGTGACGGTGCTCACTCCGCGGAGGGGGCCCGGCGCCGCCCCGGCGCCCGCACCGGCCGGGAGCAGGGTTATCAAGCCGTAACGTGCGCGCAACGACACACCCGCGATACCGACAAACGGGACAAAAGATCACATGGATAGCTTTTTATCTTCTTCAGGACACTGTCGCGACCGCCCCCGACGGGGATATCCAGTCCGGGACGCCCCCGTGAGGGAGCGCCCCTACGGCAGGGAGGGACCGACGCCCATGGAGAACCGCTCCACGGCAGCACACGACACCCGGCGGTCGGCGGCCGCCGGCGCCCGCGACGGGAACCGCACCGTGCCCCCGACCTTCGGCGTCGAGGAGGAGTTCTTCGTCGTAGACCCCGGCACCCGCCTCATCCTGTCCCGGGCACCCGAGGTGCTCGCCAACACCCGCGTCCTGCGCGACCACCTGTGCGGCGAGTTCTCCCGCGCGCAGGTGGAGGCCAACAGCCCCGTGTGCGACGACGCGGGCGAGGCCCTGCGCTTCCTGCGTGCGGCGCGCGGGGAGCTGGGCCGCGCCGCGGGCGCGGCCGGGCTCGCCGTCGTCGCCTCCGGCACCGCCGTCCTGGGCGATCCGGCCTCGGTGGGGACCAGCGAGGGGCGCCGCTACGCCGACATCGCCGCGCACTTCGGTGCGCTGCGCGAGTCGCACGTGGTGTGCGGCTGCCACGTGCACGTGGGCGTCCCCGACCGGGAGACCGCCGTGGCGGTGGGCAACCACCTGCGCCGGTGGCTGCCGTTCCTGGTGGCGCTGTCGGCGAACTCCCCGTTCCAGGCCGGACGCGACACCGGCTACTCCAGCTGGCGCACGGTGGCCTGGAACCGGCTGCCCTCGGCCGGTCCTCCCCCGCTCCTGCGCTCCCTGGCCGAGCACGAGCAGACCGTGCGGGCGCTCTCCGACGCCGGGGCGATCCTGGACCGGCGGATGGTCTACTGGGACGTCCGCCTCTCGGACCACCTGCCCACGCTGGAGATCCGGGTGAGCGACGTGGCCGCCACCGCCGAGGAGGCGCTGCTGCTGGCCGTGCTGATCCGCGGCCTGACCGGTCGAGCGCTCACCGACGTGTGCTACGGGATCCCCGCGCCGGGCATCCCCGACCAGGCGCTGCGGGCCGCCGTGTGGCGGGCCGCCCGGGACGGGCTGGAGGGCGTGGTGCCCGACCCGCTGACCGGGGAGGCGCTGCCCGGGCACGCGGCGGCCGAACGGCTGCTGCACGCCGCGCTGCCCGGGCTGCTGGCCAACGGCGACGCCGACCTGGCCTCCTCCCTGCTCGGCCGGGTGCGCGCGGCCGGAAGCGGGGCGGCCCGCCAACGCGCCGTGTACGCCCGGCGGGGCAGGCTCGCCGACGTGGTGGACCACCTCGTGGCCCAGACGAGGGAGGGCCTCGCCTGAGGAGGGCGGGCCGCGCTTGTCCGCAGGGGCTACCGCCCGACGCCGCCCGCCACCTCGGCCATGGTGGGCGGGTTCGCCCCCTCCCGGGTCACCGTGACCGCGGCGACCGAGACCGCGAACCCCAGCAGGTCCGCCAGGTCCGCCCCGTCCAGTCCGGCGAGGCGGGCCCGCGGATCCTCCCCCAGCCGGTCGTGGCGGTCCAGCCAGTTCAGCAGGGCGCCCATGAAGGAGTCGCCCGCGCCCACGGTGTCGGCCACCTCGGTCCTCGGCGCGGCCACCGCCACCTCCTCGCCCCGGCAGACCGCCAGGGCCCCGTCGGCACCCATGGTCACCACCACCAGCGCCGGGCCCAGCGCCGCGACGGCGTGGGCCGCCCGGACCGGGGACAGGTCCGGGTACAGGAACGCCAGGTCCTCGTCGCTCGCCTTCACCAGGTGCGCCTGCGCGGCGTGCCGCAGGGCCAGCGCCCGCGCGGTGACGGGGTCGCCTATGACGTCGTGGCGGATGTTGGGGTCCAGGGTGAGCGTCACCCGCCCGCGCCCGTGCTCGCGGCGCAGCATCGCCTCGATCAGGGTGGCGCCGGGCTCGCGGAACAGCGCTATCGACGCGGTGTGCAGCGCGCGGACCCCCGGTTCCAGCTCCTCGGGCAGCTCCCCCGCGCGCCAGCGCCAGTCGGCGGCGTCGTCCATGCGGAAGTCGTAGCGGGCCGACCCGTCCCGGCCGAGCGTGGCCAGGGCCAGCGCCGTCGGCTCCCGGGCCGGGAGCAGCCCCGCCGGGTCCAGCCCCTCCCCGAGCAGGCGCTCGCGGATCAGCTCGCCGAAGCCGTCCGCGCCGATCCGCGCGAGCAGCCGGGTGGGCGTGCCCAGCCGGGCCGCCGCCACCGCCGTGTTGGCCGGACCGCCGCCGGGCGCCGCCTTGAGCACGTCGGGGCCGTGGGAGGTGGGCAGCAGGTCCATGACGTTCTCGCCCACCACGACGAGGCGGGGGGAGGACCCGGCCCCCGCGGCCCCTCCGGCCGGGACGCCCTGCGCGTCCCCTGCGTTGTCGGTGGTCACGCGTTTCCTCCGGGGTTCTGGTCGGTGCCGGGCAGGAGGGCGGCCGCGATGGAGGCCGACAGCCCGACCTGGGGCAGGAGTGCCGCCTGGTAGGCGTGGTAGACGTCCGGCTTGCCCGGCCACACGCTCGCGGCCGGACGGTTGTCCGGGTCCAGCTCGTGGTGCCAGCTGCCGCGCTCGCGGTCCAGGTGGTGCCGGTCGGCGTAGGCCCACCAGCGTTCGTACAGGTCGGTGTAGGAGGCCCCGCCCGTGTGCTCCCCCAGCGCCCAGGCGGCCATGGCGGCCTCGGCCACCACCCAGTGCATGCGCTCGCGCACGACCGGCCGGTCCTGCCAGTCGAGGGTGTAGACGAACCCGTCGGCGCCGTCCACGGCCCAGCCGCGCCGGACGGCGTGGTCGAACAGCGCCTCGGCGTCGGTGCGCAGCCACGCGGGGACGGGGTCGCCCGCACGGCTGAGCGCGACCTCCAGGTGGACCAGCAGACGCGCCCATTCGAGCAGGTGCCCCGTGGTGCTCCCGAAGGGGCGGAAGGGGTGGTCGGGCTGGTCCCGGTTGTAGTCCGGGACGGGCTTCCAGTCGGGGGTGAAGTGCTCGGGCAGGCGCCAGTCGTGCTCGGCGGCCACGCCGTGGATCAGGTGCTCGGCGACGGAGAGCGCGCGGCGGGCCCACAGGGCGTCGCCGGTGGCGTCCGCCGCCGCCAGGAAGGCCTCCACGGCGTGCATGTTGCTGTTGGCGCCCCGGTAGTCCTCGGTGGCGTTCCACCCGCTGTCCCAGCTCTCGCGCAGGGCGCCCGCGGACTCCTCCCAGAAGCGCTCCTCGACGACCCGCAGCGCGTCGTCGAGCAGCTCACGCGCTCCCGGGCGACCGGCGAGGGTGGCGCTGGAGGCGGCCAGGACCACGAACGCGTGCTCGTAGGCCGACTTGCGCGGAGGCTCATGGGAGCGCTCCCGGGAAGAGTCCGCCGCAGTGTCGTCCGGCACCCGGTCGAACCAGCCGCCGTCCCGGGCGTCGCGCAGGGGGCCCGACGCCAGGGCCGCCACACCGTGGTCGGCCAGCCGCCCCGCGTCGGCCTCCCCCCGCAGGTGGGCCAGGGAGAACACGTGCGTCATCCGCGCGGTGATCCAGGCGGCGGCGGGCCGGTCCCGCTCCACACGCCCGTCCGCGTCGAGCCAGCCGAAGCCGTCGGACACGGCGGATCCCGCGGCGAAGCCGTACAGCCGCCGCTCCTCCTCGCGCAGCCACTCGGGCAGGCCCGGGGCCGGTCGTGTCGATGGTGTCAATCCACTGCCTCCTCAAGGCGTCGGTGAGCGGGTCCACGGTATCCCGCGAACTCGACACCGCGGTAGACCGGGGAGCCCGGTCAACAGAACACACCATCACTCCCGGGACAGCACATTCCGGACACGCGGTTCCGGAGCGGCGGCCGAAAACCGGGTGCGCCGCCCCGCCCCCTCTGCCAGAGTCGCCCCGGCGCCGCACGCCGCGGCTCCCGGAATCGCCCGGACCCGCGACGCGGCCGGTTCCCCGTCCGTCCACGGCAGAAGGCAGGCCCGCCATGGCCCACTCCGCTTCCTCCCCCGAACGCTCCGACCGGGACACCCTGTCCCGCGACCCCCTGCCCCTGCGCGGCAGGACCGCCCTGGTCACCGGCGCGAGCAGGCGCGGCGGCATCGGCTACGCCGTGGCCCGCCGCCTCGCCGCGTACGGCGCCTCGGTGATGGTCCACCACCACCAGCCGCACGACGCGGAGCTGCCCTGGGGCAGCGACGACCTCACCGCCGTGCTCGACGGCGTGCGCGCGGTGCTCGGCGACCCCGCCGCCCGCGTGGCCGACGTCGGCGCGGACATGGCCGACCCCGACGCGCCCCGGCGGGTGGTGGAGGCGACCGCGGCCGAGTTCGGGCACCTGGACGTCCTGGTGGCCAACCACGCGCGCAACGGCGGCGACGCGTCGCTGGCCGAGGTGACCCCGGAGATGCTCGACGGGCACTGGGCGGTCGACGCCCGCGCGCCGATCCTGCTCGCCCAGGCCTTCGCGGCGCGGCACGACGGGCGCCCCGGCGGCCGGGTGCTGTTCATGACCTCCGGGCAGATCCGCGGGGCGATGCCCGGTGAGGTGGCGTACGCGTCGGCCAAGGCGGTCCTGGCCCAGATCACCCCGACCCTCGCCGCCGAACTGGGCCCGCGCGGCATCACCGTGAACGCCGTCGATCCCGGCCCGGTGCAGACCGGCTACATCGACGAGGAGCTGATGCACCGCGTCCTGCCCGGCTTCCCGGCCGGGCGGGTGGGCGTGCCCGACGACCCGGCCAGGCTGCTGGCCTGGCTGACCACCGACGAGGCCTCGTGGGTGACCGGCCAGGTGATCAGCACCGACGGCGGTTTCAGCTGCTAGAGACCGGATTCAGTCCTGGGGTCCGGGTTTGGTCACGCGCCCGGCCGCGTTGCGCGCGGCGGCCTTGGCGCTGCCCAGGTCGGCGGCGCGGCAGGTCCACCAGACGTGCTGGGCGGCCGTGACCGGGTCGTCGGCCATGGGGATGTGCCCGCTGCCGATCAGCGAGACCATGCGCGCGTTGGGCACCCGGTGGTGGGCGTGCGCGGCGCTGGACGGCAGCAGTGTCCGGTCGCGGTCGCCCCAGGCGATGGTGACCGGGCACTCGATCGGCCGCGCCGTGAAGACGTACTCGGCGATGCGCGGCACGAGCCGGATGTAGGGCGAACCCTGCTGGAGGCCCCGGACGCTGAACCGGGTCGCCTTGGCCTCGGGCGTCGAGGGGTCGCCGCGCAGCGCGATCCGGGCGGCCGTCCTGGCCGGGGCGGTGTTGGCCAGGCGCTCCTTGACCCGCATCGGGACGTGCGTGGCCAGGCGGGAGAGCGCGCCGACCCCGCGTATCGCGCACCGGGCGAGCCTGTCGGAGAACCCCGCCGGGGAGAACACCGTCACCGACGCGGCCAGGCCCCGGACCCCCAGTTCGAGGGCGATCGACCCGCCGAGCGAGTTGCCCGCCAGGTGCGGGCGCTCCAGCCCGTGCAGGCGGCAGAACTCCTGGATGTCGTCGGTCAGGGTGAGGACGTCGTAGGGCTCGTCGGGGCCGGGCCCGGGCGAGGCGCCGAACCCCGGCAGGTCCACGCAGATGACGCGGTAGTCGGCGGAGAGCCGCCGCATCACGGCGGTCCAGCTCTGGCGGCGGTCCCCGAGTCCGTGGAGGAGGACCAGGGGGCGGCCGCTCCCCCGTTCTTCGAAGGCGATACGTGTCGGGTCCATGCCCTTCGGTCTACCCGATACGGGGACCGGTAGCGCCCCGGACCCGCGGGGCGCCGGGGAGGGCGCACGGTCCGGGGCTCCCCGGACCGGGCGCGGGGCGGTCAGCTCCTCCGGGGAGCCCGCGTCAGGAACACGCCCGACAGCACCGCGAGCAGTCCGAGGACCGGGCCCGCGCCGAGTCCCAGGCCGGACACCGTCAGCAGCAGCATCCCGCCGCCGACCAGCGCCGCGGCGGCCAGGACGCGGACCATGCCCGGGGAACCGCTCAGCACCTTCGGCGGGTTCTCGAACCGCACCGCCCAGTGCGCCAGCGGCACGATCAGGGGCACCAGGACCACCAGCCCCAGCACGCCCCACAGCACCCACAGGCCCGTCAGCGGCTCGGGGGTGTCGATCCCCAGGCCGAACACCAGCACGCCCGCCACCACGCTGAGCGGCAGCATGTGCCACAGGTAGACCGTCATCAGCTGCGGGCAGATCCGGTCCAGCAGACGCGCCGGGCCCGGGCGCTCCGACCAGGCGCTGATCCGCTCGCGCAGCAGCACCGCGACGCCGATCTGCAGCGCGCCCATGGCGGCGAGCACCAGGGTGGGCGGGGACACGTTGGAGGACTCCGTGGCGAACACGCCCGTCATGTTGAGCGAGTAGGGGCCGAACGTCGTCAGGGCCAGCGCGGCGGCCGCGCCGCCCGCCACCATCCCCGCGGCGTAGCGCAGGCGGATCGCCCCCGTCGCGTAGCGGAACCCCAGCTGGTGCACGCCCAGCCACACGAAGGCCACGTTGAGGTAGCCGACCCAGTCCGCGCCGGTCGAGAAGCGGGTCAGGTCCACGGCCGCAGCGGCGGCCAGCAGGGCGATCGGGACCCACCAGCCGAAGAGCTCCTGGGCCCGGAACAGCAGCGGGGTGGACACGACCACCAGCACGTACACGGCGAGGAACCACAGCACCATGCCCGCGGCCCCGGCGCCCACCAGGACCGCCTGGGCCGGTGCGCCGCCCAGGACCAGCAGGTGGGAGGCGACGATCCACAGGGCCGCCAGCGGCACCACCGGCCAGGCGAGTCTGCGCAGTCTGCGCGCGAACCAGTCCGACGCGGACATGCCCCGGCCCGAGGCCGAGCGCCAGCTGATGAGGTTGGCCGCGCCCCCGACGAAGAAGATCAGCGGCATGACCTGGACGACCCACGTCAGCACGAAGCCGCCCTCGGTGGACAGGACGCTGCCCGCCTCGAAGGACCCGGGTTCGTGGACCAGAACCGGCAGCCACCAGTGCTGCATGACCACCAAAGCCATCACGAACAGCCGGATGACGTCCAGGAACCTGTCCCGGCCAGCCCCGGGCCGCGGTGTCCGCGGAGAGGGCAGGAGGGCTGTGCCGGAGGCGTACGCCGACGACGAGCCCCCGCCTTCGTTCTCGACGGTCACGGTCATCGGTCGCTCCTTGGTCTACCCCGTACGCGTGTGCGTCCCCGGACGCGATGGTGCGCGGGGGCCGTGTGGCCGGGATCAGGGGGTGGCGACGCGTTCTCGAACGCGCCCGGTGGCGTGGCCGCGTCGGCTCAACTGTCGGCGACGCGTGGTAACGAGAGTAGGTCGGGCCGGGTGGTGGCCGCGATGGATCTGACGCCCCTCTCCGAGAGGCGGTTGCCCGACCGTGGAAGGTGGTGCCTGCACCACCGCGCGTCGGGGCGCGGCGGATCGGGGACCGTTCTCCCCCGGGCGGAGGGCGCTGACGCGCCGAACGTGCTCCGGGAAGTCCGGGAGAGTTCCCGCACACGGTACCCCGCGAGACGGCGTGCACGAAACCCTTGGGGAAGGTCCGTGTGCGGAGACGGAACAGCTGTCCGGGGCGGTCGGGCCGCGCGGCAGCGGTGTGAGGGCCCCGGGCGCGCACGGAAACGGCGGCGGAAACGGCGGCGGAACGGAGGGGTCCTCCGGTCCGCCGCCCGGCCCCGTACGCGCGGCGGGCCCGGCCCCGGCCACCGGTGTCGGCCGGGTGCGCGGGACCCGCCGGTTCGCCGCGGTGGCGTCAGGGAGCGGTGGGCAGCGCGCGCTTGTGGGCGGTGGCGCGGTACCGGCCGACCAGCGCGGTCTCCACGTGCCCGGGCACCGGCAGGCCCTCCAGGAAGTCGTCGATCTGGTCGTAGGTCAGGCCGAGGGCCTCCTCGTCCGGCTTCTGCGGGGAGAGCGTCTCCAGGTCGGCGGTGGGCACCTTGCGCACCAGGTCCTCCGGAGCGCCCAGCTCGGCGGCGACCGCGCGCACCCGGCGCTTGGTCAGACCGGTCAGCGGCACGAGGTCGGCCCCGCCGTCGCCGTACTTGGTGAAGAACCCGGTGACCGCCTCGGCCGCGTGGTCGGTGCCGACCACCAGTCCGCGCAGGCCGCCCGCGACCGCGTACTGGGCGATCATCCGCTGCCGCGCCTTGACGTTGCCGAGGACGAAGTCCGCCGAGGACTCGCTGGCGTAGGCCATCCCGGCGGCGGACAGGGAGTCGGCCATGGCGTCGCTGGCGGGCCGGACGTCGACGGTGAGGCAGCGCTCGGGGGCCGTGAACGCGACGGAGCGGGTCGCGTCCTCCTCGTCCTTCTGCTCGCCGTAGGGCAGGCGCATGGCGACGTACTCGCACTCGTGGCCGTTCTCGCGGGCCCGGTCCACCGCCAGGCGGCACAGGCGTCCGGCGGTGAGCGAGTCCACACCGCCGCTGATGCCCAGGACCAGCGCGGTGGAGCCGGTGCTGATCAGCCGCTCGGCGAGGAAGGCCACACGGCGTTCGATCTCGACGCGCGCGTCGAAGTGCTCGGGCACTGCGAGGTCGCGGATGATCTCGCGACGGTCCTGGCTCAGCTCGGTGTCGGTCACTGCGGTCCCCCGTGGGTGTGGTGCGTGTGCCCGCCGATTATCGCCTGTCCCGCGTTCGGGGACGAGCCCGGGGAGCGGCCCGGACCGGAGGGGGCGGCGGAGGGGCCGGTGGAGGGGGCGCGGCCTCGGGGAGCCGGAGGGAGGGATCGCGGGGGCGGGGTGGGGATGCGCGGGGCGGGGACTCGCGGGGGCGGGAGAGTGCGCGGGGCGGCCTCAGGTGTCCGTGCGCAGGCGGCGGGCGAAGCGCTCGTAGTCGACGACCACCCCGTCCCCGTCCACCGACAGCCGGTACTCGCCGTGCAGGGGGTCGCGGTAGGTGTAGCGCTCCAGGCCGTCCTCGGCGGGGTGGCGGGTGTAGCGCTGTCTGACCCGGCGCACCCGCAGGGAGGGGATGTCGATCCAGACCACCGCGATGTCGCGGTACTCGCCCGGGCGCAGGCCGAGGCGGCGGATGGGCAGGGTGTTGGTGAGCGGGGTGGCGGCGACGTCCACGTCCAGGCAGCCCACCAGTTCGGGCCGGGGAACGCCGTCGGGTCCGCTCCAGTGGCCTCCGTGGGCGTCGAGCGTGACCGACTCCAGGCCCTGGGAGGAGAGGACCTCGGCGTACACCCGCCGGGTCGTCCACGCCAGGTCGGTGCGGACGCTGAAGCGGGTGAGGAACCGCTCCTCGCCCACGACGACGGTCTCCCCGGCCTCCAGGCGGTGGCCGTCGGGCTCGGGGAGGAGCGCGCCCAATCCGAGGCCCTCGGGCACGTCGGTCCGGGCCCACACGGCCGGGTGTTCCGTCAGTGACGACATGTCACCGTTCTACCGTTCCGGGGTCGGGTGCGCCAGAGCGGCCTCCCCGCCCGCACTGCGGACGCGGTGCGGGCGGGGAGGCCGGGGCGGTCGCCGGTCAGACCCGTGTGGCCTCTCCCGGGGCGGAACCGGTGCCGCGGATCTCCGCCTCGACCCGGTCGAAGTCGCTCTCCATCTGCGGGGTGACCCTGGCCAGGCCGTTGAAGACGAAGATGGCGGCGACGCTGAGGACCACGGCCGGGACCATGGCGTACAGGCCGGTGCCGAAGAAGTTCGCGTCGAGGACGTCCCACACGATCGCGGTGGTGCCGCCCGCGATCATGCCCGCGAGCGCGCCGGACCAGCTCATGCGCTTCCAGAACACGGAGAGCACCAGGATCGGGCCGAAGCCCGCGCCGAACCCGGCCCAGGCGTAGCCGACCAGGTCCATCACCGACTGGTCGCCCCACAGGGCGATGGCCGCGGCGCCCAGGGCGACGGCGACCACGGTGACGCGGCTGACCCACAGCAGCCTCTTGGGGTCGGCGTCGCGGTCCACGAAGGCCCGGTAGCCGTCCTCGGTGAGGGCGGACGCGGCGACCAGCAGCTGGGAGTCGGCGGTGCTCATGACGGCCGCGAGGATGGCGGCGAGCAGCAGACCGGCGACCAGGGGGTGGGTCAGGGCCTCGATCAGGAGCGGGAAGACCTGCTCGGAGTTCTCCAGCGGGGTGTCGAAGTAGGCGATGCCGATGAAGCCGACCAGCACCGCCAGGATCATGGCGGTGACCGCCCAGACCACGCTGATGACGGCGGCCTTGGGGATGTCGCGGACCGAGCGGATGCCCATGTAGCGGGACAGGATGTGCGGCTGGCCGAAGTAGCCGAAGCCCCAGGCCAGGCCGGAGACGATGACCACCCAGCCGAGGGTGTCGGTGCTCACCCACTGGCCGAGCTCGGCGTCCAGGGCGGTGCCGCCGACGGCCGACAGCAGCCCGTCGCTCTTGCCGGACACGCCCTCGGACAGCCCGGCGAAGCCGCCGAGCGCGGTGACCGCCATGGCGGGGACGACCAGCAGGGCGATCCACATCATCGCGGCCTGGACCACGTCGGTGTAGGACACCGCGAGGAAGCCGCCGAGCACGGTGTAGAGCACCACGATGCCCACGCCGATGGCGATGGCGGGGCCCGGGCTCAGACCGAAGACCTGGTCGAACAGGGCGGCCATGGCGACGAGCCCGGAGGCGACGTAGAAGAAGTAGAAGACGATGATGAGCACCGCCGAGACCCCGCGCAGCAGCCGCGTGGGGTCGTTGAAGCGGTTCTCCAGGAAGGAGGAGAGGGTCAGGGAATCGGAGTCGCCCCCCGAGCGGGCGTCGGTCACGCGTTCGGTGTACACCCGCAGGCGGGGCGCGAGGAGGATCCAGCTCCCGGCGAAGCCGCAGGCCAGGCCGACGGCGATCCAGGCCTCGCCCAGGCCGGAGACGTAGATGGCGCCGGGCAGCCCGAGCAGCAGCCACCCGCTGAAGTCGCTGGCGTTGGCGCTCAGGCCCGCCACCCAGCTGTTGAGCTGTCTGCCGCCGAGCACGAAGTCCGACTGCGAGACGGTGCGCTTGTAGGCCCACAGGCCGATGGCCACCATGGCGGCGAGGTACACGCCGAAGGTCGCGACGGACCAGAGCATGGACTCGTCCAAGACCCTGCCCTCCCTTCTCCTGAGCGCGCGGGCACGAGCCTTACGCGCTGTTCGTGGATATTGCGGGGGATCATTGCCCCGTGTCCGGTAAGTCACAACACCTGTGCGTGGAACAACACCGCTTTGATACCTCGGCGAGTCCTCGGCCGTGGGTCGCCGTCCGCCAGGCCATGCCGGGGCGCCGGTGTTTGTCGGACCGGACATAGACAGGGCCATCCTTGTATCGGAACACCCCGTACCGCACGACCCGCTACCGGAGCTCTCCCCTCTCCCGGGCACCCTGCGGATTGACGACCCGCGTTCCCCCGGTTGCCCGCAGTCGCACGGGGGAACGATTCCGGCCATAACGTCCGAGAGGTATCACCGGGCGAAACGGATACGAGAGAGGTCCGCGAACTGTGGCCGTCCCCCTCCCTCCCCCACCTGGACTGCAGCCGCACGAACCTCCGTGGCAGACGCGGGTACTCAATCCGAACGGACAGGTCTGCGGCGGTGCGGTACTGGTGTCCCCGCACCTGGCGGTGACGTGCGCGCACGTGGTCGCCACCGCCCTGCGCCTTCCACGACATGTGGCTGAGCACCCGGGGGACGACGCCTTCGTCGCACTGCGCTCGTTCGACGGCCGCACGTGGGAGGCGAGGGTCGGTACCGAGCTGTGGGCAGCAGGACCAGGAAGCCGGGACCTGGCCCTGCTCAGGTTGACCGCGTCGGGAACACCGGACACCGGATTCCCCGTCCTCGCGAACTGCTCGGAACTACCGCTCGAAAGCGGACTGCGCGCCACCGGTTATCCCGCGCTCATGGACTCCCTGCAGGCCCCGCTGCTCTACAGGGGCAAGGGAGGCCCCACCGGTTTCACCCATCAGGTGGAGATCGCGGCCCAGAGCGAGGTACGCATCACCGAGGGATTCAGCGGCTGCGCCGTGCGCGCGCAGACCGGGGAGGTCGTCGGGATCCTCCAGAAGAACCACCACTACCCGTGGAAACAGCCCGAGGAGCCGACGACCCTGGGCTTCGTCCTGCCCGTCGAGGAGATGCTCGGCAGCCGTGTACTCCGTGACACCCGCAGCGCCGTCACCGTGCAGCGCCTGGTCGACGAGTCCCTGTGCGGGGAGGAGACGTACGACAGCCTCCACGACCTCCTCGCCTCGGTAACCCTGGACGAGGTCCCCACCCGCGGGCTCCTCGACTCCTCCGAAGTGCGCGAGGTCCGCAGGCGTACGAGCGGGGAGGCGACCGCGTGGACGGTCTTCACCGCTCTGCTGGACCTGGTCGCCCCCTACGGCGGCCCGCCCCGGCACGTCTCCTGGGTGCACCACGTGTACCAGGAGCTGCTCCCGCGACGACCGATACCCCTGGTGGTCGGCCAGTGGATCCGGAGGACGGCGTCCGTCCTGGGGCCCGACTGGGAGGAGATCCTGATCCGGGACCGCGAACGTCGCCGCGGGGACCGCGCCGTCGGCGCAGGCGCCGCGCCGACAGGGGAACCGAGCAGCGGCCCTCCCTCCGCTTCCGGGAGCCTGGCGGTCCCGGAGACGGTCGTGGTGTTCGACCTGGCACCCGCCGCCCGTGGCTACCGGCTCTCGCACAGCATCGCCCATCTCGGCGACGCCGGGTACGAGGTCTTCCCCCAGGGTGAACAGCAGGCCGACGAGGAGCAGATCTGCGACCTCGTGGGGGACATCATGAGCGAGGCTTCCCTGCAACGCCTGGTCGTACCGACGGAGGAGTCGCTGAGGCTGCGCGTCCTGCTTCCCCGCGAACTCCTCCACCTGAACGTGGCCGAAGCGAGGATGCACCGGGAGATGGCGGGGCTGGCACCGAGCCTGGGAACGCAGTACGAGATCGTCTACCACATACGCGAGCGCACGGAGTCGAAGGACGACGTCACCGTGCCCCCGGAGAGATGGGCCCGGCGCTCCGAACGACAACGTGAGAAACCGTGCTTGGACGACCGCAACGTCCTGATCGCCTGGAGGACGCCCGGCGACGAGATCGCGGACGCGCTGGCCGACCACAACATCACCGTGTGCGTGGTGGACTCGGACCACGCACACATCCGGACCATCTACAACGCGATCGTCTACCAGGGCGTGCCCACCATCATCAGGGGGCCTCGACACGCTGTCACGGAACTCGTGGACGAACTGCTGTCGCGCAAGCCGGGGGACCGCGTCGAGGTGACCGCGCTCGCCCGCTACCTCAGGGACAGGGCGAGGATGAGGGCGCGTTTCTCGGAAACGGTGCAGACCCACCTGATCGCCTTGATACATGATGACCACGGCGACGACATGATCCCCCAAATAATATCAAGCAGCACCACATGACACATAAGCCACACAGAACTCCTCATGACCCACGGACGAAACCCGAGGCGACAGCGAACCACCCTCGGTTTCCCACGGGGAGAGGAAGGGCGATGACCGCACCACGTGTTCCCCGAAAGGGTTCCAGTGAACCCGCGTTCTCCGCCGGGAACGAAATAAGATGGCTCACAACCGACGGCTGTCGGAGCAGTGAAAGACTGAGGTAATGCGTCCCCGAGGAGGCCTTCCACCCGCGTACGTGGAAGGACGCCGACTTTTCCACACAGATTCGGCGAAACCACACCATGGATGAACTGACTCAGCGATACCGGAAGGCCCTGTCCGGCACGGACGGTTCCGCACGCATGGCCGTCATCATCGACGGCTCCCCTCTGATGCAGCTCCATGAGCATGCCGTGGCCCCCATTCGGAGAGCCGCACGGGAGGTGGGAGCACCCGTCAGCGCACTGGGCGGCGCCTCCTCGCTACTCGCCGCGGACCACCGCTCCCTCCTGTCGGGCGGAATCGGTGTGATCGGCGTCGTCACCGACACCCAGGACCGGAAGTGGAGGGGGCCCAGCCTGCTCCCGTGGCTGGCCGAGCTGGCCGCGAACGTACCCGTCGTCCTACTCCACCTGCTCGACCGTTCCGCGTGGTCCCGAGGACCCGTCACGCTCAAGCCCCTGTGGATGCGGGAGATGCCTCCCACCGCGTCCTCCTCCTGGTCCTTCGCCAGCTCCGTGGCCGACACCGAGCCACACGGCCCCCCTCCCGACACCGTGGTGGTTCCGTTGCTCGAGTGCGCTCCGGAGTCGGTCGCCGCGGCGGTCTCGGCCCTGACCGCCTCCCGTCCGGACTGGAAGGTGGACGCCTGGGTCCTCACCGGCGGGGGACGCAGCGGCTCGGCCCCGCGTGAGGTGCCCGATCCGGTCGCCCACTTCCTGGCCAACGCCTCATCGGGTGCCCGCGAACTGGCCGTGCGGCTGGCCCAGACCCCGGTGAACCTCCCGGCGGCCGAGGTCATCCAGCGGGGGATCCCCCGTGCACCGGTGAGCGGGTTGACCGCGCGGACGGAGATCGCCGAGGTGTTCGGTTCGGAGCTGATGGACCCGGCTTTCCACGGCGGACGCCTGGACGACCCTTCCCGGGGCGCGCTGGAGTTCCGCGCCGAGGTCAGACGTGAGCTGCTCGGCCGGTTCGGCCAGATCAGCACGATGCGCTCGGTCTTCTACGCGATCGGCATCGAGTTCAAGGACGAGGCGCGGATCTTCCAGTACCTGTCACGTATCGACTCGGGAGCCCCCGTGGCCGTCTCCGTCGAGGGCGAGGAGTCCCTGGCGCGCGCGGTCCTTCCCGCCCTGTCCGAGATGCCCGGTGAGTACCGCAGGCTCGCCGACCGCATACGGGAGGCGCTCGGTGAGGCGCCGGTCCGTGACCCCAGCGCCCCACGAGAGGAAGAGAGCCGTTCCGTGACCACCTCGCAGATCCCGGTACCGGACCCGGCGGGTTCCGTTGCCGACAGTACCGACAGGTCCTCCGCGTCTCCCCGGCGGAGGATGGCGCGGTTCGGAGGAGTCCCTCCGCACAACCGCAACTTCACCGGCCGCGAGGACGTCTTGGCCCGGATCCACGCCTCCCTGTCGGACCCGGGAGGCGACTCGTTCCTGTTGGCGGGCGGCGGGGGCATCGGCAAGACGCAGATCGCCATCGCCTATGCGCACACCTATCGCGGATCCTACGACCTGGTCTGGTGGTTTCCGGCGGAGAACCAGACCGACATCCAGCAGTCCTATCTCCGGCTGGCCAGGCACCTGGGTGTGCGCGACGACCTCGGCGCCGAGGAGACCGTGGTCCAGGTTCGGGAGAGGTTGGAGGGCGACCCTGACGTCGGCACCTGGCTTCTCATTTTCGACGACGTCTCCAACCTGGACGATCTGCCCCTCGATAACCTGCCGCACAGCGTGGACGGGCGCGTCCTGGTCACCTCGCGGGACAAGAACTGGATCACGAACGGGCTCAGTGACGGTTGCTCCGTTCCCACGATGAGTCCCGACGAGAGCGTGGCACTCCTACGCAAGGTGTGCCCAGCCGGGCTGGAGGGCGGATCAGCCGCCGCGCAGATCGCGGCACGGCTCGAACACTTTCCCCTCGCCCTGGCGCAGATGGGCGCCTATCTGCGCGACTCGCTGCTGAGCACCGACGAGTTCCTCGAACTGCTGGACACCAAGTTCGACGACCTTGTGAGCCAGGTCGAGTCGGACGGCCTCTACCCCCGTTCCCTGGCTGCGGCATGGAAGCTCCAGCTCGACGACCTGCGGCGCGGCACCGGGAGGGACCGGGAGCTCAAGCACATGGTGCGGGAGTTCATCCAACTGTGCGCCTTCTTCGCGCCCAAGCCGCTGTCCAGGACCCTCTTCCACCGGGCGGCGGGGTTGAGTACCAGCTCCCACCTCTCCCGTGTCCTGGGCAACGACATGGTCCTGTCGAAGGTCCTGACCTACGTGGGACGGCACAGCCTCGCGGAGCGGGACCTGGCGCACAACACCTTCCAGCTGCACGTGACCTTCCGCAGTGTCGTCCAGCAGAGCCTGGACGACGAGGACCGGCTCGGCTACCGCCTGCTGGCGCACCGGCTACTGGCCCAGAGCGACCCCCTGGGCCCGGGCCGCCCCGAGAACTGGGACACCTACCAGCTGTTGTTCGCCCACACGCACGCCTCCGAGGCTTGGCGTAACAGTGATCCCCAGGTCCGCAACCTCATGTACAACACCATCTCCTACCTGGTGGAGACAGGAAACTACACACCGGCACTGCAGTTGACCGACCGTTGTGCGGCCAGCTGGTACGACGACGTCTCGCAGCGCTTCCAGGTCCAGCTCCTGCGCAACCGGATCCTACGCAGCCAGGGGCACAACCGTACAGCGTTGGCGGAGGCGGAGCATATGCACGCCGAACAATCCGAGCTGGAAGGAGCCGAGAGCGAGGAGGCCCTGGCTGCTCTGAGGGCGCGCGCCATCGCTCTGGCCAACCTCGGACACTTCACTGAGGCCGAGGAGCTCTTCCGAGGAATCTACGAACTACGGCTCGAACGGTACTCCGAAGAGGAGGAGACTCTGGTGGCGGCGCACGACTACGCCACCATCCTGCAGAATCTCAGCCGATACGAGGAAGCGCTGCGAATCGACCGGCGCAACGCTGAGCAACGTGCCCGGCTCCTCGGAGAGAACGCGATCTCCACTCTGCGCAGCCGCCTGTCCGTGGGGGTCAGCCTCATCGCGGTCGGACGGCTGGAGGAGGCGGAGGAGGTGCTCGAGGACTGTCAACAGCGCTTCGAGGTCACAGGAGCAGCCACCAGTGTGCACTCTGTGGACATCCCTCTATTCCTGTCGGTGATCCGACGCAGGCTGGGAGACCACGAACGAGCGCTGGAACTGTCCCTGCGTGTGGAGACAGGACACCACAAGAAACGTGTTCAACAGGGCGTGACAGCTCTTTACTTCTGGGCCGTGCACACCGTGAACCTGGCCTTCGGAGGACGCGTCGAGGAGGCCTGCCGACGGGCGGAGTACCTTCTGGGCAATGTGGCGGAACACTACCCCGACCACCATCCCTTCCCCTGGGTCGCACGTGTGAACGCCGCCATAGCGTTCAGGACCTCGGGAGACCTCAAACGCGCATTCGAGCTTGACAGCGCGGCTTTGGAGGGACTGGTGCGGATCTACGGTGAGAGCGAAGCGACCACGATCCCTGCGCGAATCAATCTGGCGAACGACTTCTTCGCCTTGGGACGGATCCAAGAAGCACGGACACGCGACGCCGACGGTGTGGAGCAATGCCGTGCGAGTCTGGACGAGAACCATGTGTCGCTGCTGATCGCCCGCCGCAACCACCTGATCAGCCGGAGAGCGCTAGGCGAGGATGTTGAAGAGGAATGGGAGGGGCTGCGTCAGGAGTGCATCGCCAGGTTCGGTGCCGAGCATCGCTTCACCACCACGATGTCACGCTTCATACGGCTCGACTGCGACATGATTCCCGTAGCCCGCTGAATACCGGTTCGTGTGCTTCCTGCTCAGGGCAGCACCCTGAGCAGGGGCAACCACGCGCCTGGAACAAAAAACAGAACGGGGCCAGCAGGATGAACCGAATCGCGGAGCAGGACACCACCCGAGGAACAGAGCCGTACCTCGCAGCAATCCGCCTCGTCCATCGACCTCGACGACTTTTTCCAGAGCGCCGTGCCGATAGACCCTCCCCGAGAAGGACGGCCATCGCTTCTTCTGGTCACCATGGGCTCCAAACGCCATCGCTTTCGCTGGGGGCGGACCTCGGCTACCTTTGTCTCTCGTACAGTCCCTCACATTTTACGTTCCGAAAGCGAGAACAAGACAACCCTCTCTGTGCATTTATGAGGCTGCTGTGAACAGTGTGATTGATTTCGTCACCGACGACGATGTGATCATCAGTATCGAAACGACACCCGTGAGGCGGGACGGCGCCTCGGACGTCTCCCTGCAGGTCGACCCGGCGGAGAAGATTCCGCTGGAGAAACTGGTCCTGCGTATCGAGAAAGTGGCCGAGGCCGTTTCCGGCCAGCTCGCCAAGCTCTCCGCGTCGGGGCTGGGCCCCAGCGAGACGGAGATCGAGTTCGGGGTCAGCGTGAGCACGGAGGCCAACGTGATGGTGGCCAAGGGCAGTGGCCAGGCCACTTTCAAGGTACGGATGGTGTGGAACCGGGACAAGGGCTGAGCGCACACGGCGGTGGCCCGGGTCGCACGCCACGACCCGGGCCACCGTCGGCGGGAGGGGAGCCCTCCGGCTCTTCTAGTCCCAGTCCAGGCCGCCGCCGGTCTGGTACTCGATGACGCGGGTCTCGAAGAAGTTCTTCTCCTTCTGGAGGTCCATCATCTCGCTCATCCACGGGAACGGGTTCTCCGTCTCACCGAAGATGGGCGCCAGGCCGATCTGCTCGGCGCGACGGTCGGTGATGAAGTGCATGTACTTCTCGCACAGCTCGGCGTTGAGGCCGAGCACGCCGCGCGGCATGGTCTCGCGGCCGTAGGCCACCTCCAGCTCGCAGGCCTCGGTGAGCATCTGCCGGACCTCCGCCTGGAACTCCTCGCTCCACAGGTGCGGGTTCTCGATCTTGATCTGGTTGATCACGTCGATGCCGAAGTTCAGGTGGATCGACTCGTCGCGCAGGATGTACTGGTACTGCTCGGCGATGCCGACCATCTTGTTGCGGCGGCCCAGCGACAGGATCTGCGCGAAGCCGGTGTAGAACCACATGCCCTCGAAGATCACGTAGAAGGCCACGAGGTCGCGCAGGAAGGCCTGGTCGGCCTCCGGGGTGCCCGTGCGGAACTCCGGGTCCTCCAGGTTCTGCGTGTACTTGAGCGCCCAGGCGTCCTTGGCGGTGATCGAGGGGACCTCGCGGTACATGTTGAAGAGCTCGCCCTCGTCCAGGCCGAGGCTCTCGCAGATGTACTGGAAGGTGTGGGTGTGCACCGCCTCCTCGAAGGCCTGGCGCAGCAGGTACTGGCGGCACTCGGGGTTGGTGAGCTGCCGGTACACGGCCAGCACGATGTTGTTGGCCACCAGCGACTCGGCGGTGGCGAAGAAGCCGAGGTTGCGCTTGAGCATGAGGCGCTCGTCCTCGGTCAGCCCGTCCCTGGACTTCCACAGCGCGATGTCGGCCTGCATGGCGACCTCAGTGGGCATCCAGTGGTTGTTGCAGCCCGCGAGGTACTTCTCCCACGCCCACGTGTACTTGAGCGGGAGCAGCTGGTTGACGTCGGCGCGGGCGTTGATCATCGCCTTGTCGTCGACGTTGACGCGCTCGGCGTCGCGCTCGATCTCACCGAGGCCGCTGGTGGCGCTCGCGCTGTTCTCGGAAACTGCGGTCATGCTGGGGTTTTTCCGTTCTCCGGACGTACCGGAAGAGTCGTGGCTGGGTGGAGGGGACGGACGCCTGCGCGGCCCGGGGCCCGCCGGAGGGCGGGGGCGGCACGACGCCGCCCCCGCCCTCCGGCCGCCGCACGGGGCGCGCGGCCGCCGGTGCTACTGGCAGGCCTCGCACTCGGGGTCGTCGATCGAGCAGGCTTGGCCGTCGATGATCTCGAACTCGTCCTCGTCGGCCGCGCCGCCGGTGGCGGGACGCGGGCTCGGGGACGGGCTGGGCGCGGGGCTCGGCGTCGGAGCCGGGGCCGGGGCCGCCGGGGCCGGGCTCGGCGCGGGCGAGGCGGCCGGGGCGGCGGGGGTCGCGGCGACCGCGTTGAGGCGGCCGTCGGTGCCCTTGAGCGTGCTCTTCTCCACGTGGGTGGCGCTCTGCGAACGCAGGTAGTAGGTGGTCTTGAGACCGGAGCGCCACGCGCGGCGGTACAGCGAGTCCAGCTTCCTGCCGCTGGGGGCCGCCATGTACAGGTTCAGCGACTGGGCCTGGTCGATCCACTTCTGGCGGCGCGAACCGGCGTCCACCAGCCACTCGGGGTCGACCTCGAACGCGGTGGCGTAGAGGGCCTTGAGGTCGGCCGGGACGCGGTCGATGGCGCCCAGGCTGCCGTCGTGCATCTTCAGCGCGGAGACCATGTCGTCGTCCCACAGGCCGCGGGCCTTGAGGTCGCGCACCAGGTAGGGGTTGACCACGGTGAAGTCGCCGGACATGTTCGACTTGACGTACAGGTTGCGGTAGACCGGCTCGATCGACTGGCTCACGCCGGTGATGTTGGCGATGGTCGCGGTCGGGGCGATGGCCATGACGTTGGAGTTGCGCATGCCCGTGGTCTTGACGCGCTCGCGCAGCGAGTCCCAGTCCAGGGTCTCGCCCCGGTCCATGTCCAGGTCGCCGTCGCGCGACTCGGCCAGCAGGCGCAGCGAGTCGATCGGCAGCACGCCGCGGCTCCACAGGGAGCCCTCGAAGCTCTCGTAGGAGCCGCGCTCGGCGGCCAGCTCCATGGAGGCCTCGATGGCGTAGTAGCTGATCAGCTCCATGCTCTCGTCGGCGAAGGAGACCGCGCCGTCGGAGGCGAACGGGGTGCGCAGCTTGAACAGCGCGTCCTGGAAGCCCATGAGGCCCAGGCCCACGGGGCGGTGGCGCATGTTCGCGCGGCGCGCCTCGGGGATCGTGTAGAAGTTCACGTCGATGACGTTGTCGAGCATGCGCACGGCGGTGCGGACGGTGCGGCGCAGACGCTCGGCGTCCAGGCCGTCCGGGCCCGTGTGCTGGGCCAGGTTGACCGAGCCCAGGTTGCAGACCGCGACCTCGTCGGCGCTGGTGTTCAGCGTGATCTCAGTGCACAGGTTGGAGGAGTGCACCACGCCGACGTGCTGCTGCGGCGAGCGCAGGTTGGACGGGTCCTTGAAGGTGATCCACGGGTGCCCGGTCTCGAACAGCATGGTCAGCATGCGCCGCCACAGGTCGACGGCCGGGATGGTCTTGGAGACCTTGATCCGGCCCGCGGCGGCCTCGGCCTCGTAGTGGGCGTAGGCCTCGGCGAACTCGGGGCCGTACTTGTCGTGCAGGTCGGGGACCTCGTCCGGCGAGAACAGGGTCCAGCTGCCGCCCTGCTCCACGCGCTGCATGAACAGGTCCGGAACCCAGTTCGCGGTGTTCATGTCGTGGGTGCGGCGGCGCTCGTCACCGGTGTTCTTGCGGAGGTCGAGGAACTCCTCGATGTCGATGTGCCAGGTCTCCAGGTAGGCGCACACCGCGCCCTTGCGCTTGCCGCCCTGGTTGACCGCGACGGCGGTGTCGTTGGCGATCTTCAGGAACGGCACGACGCCCTGGCTCTTGCCGTTGGTGCCTCGGATGTGCGAGCCCAGGCCGCGCACCGGGGTCCAGTCGTTGCCGAGGCCGCCGGAGTACTTGGACAGCATCGCGTTGTTGCTGATGCCGTGGAAGATGGCCTGGAGGTCGTCGCCCACGGTGGTGAGGAAGCAGGAGGACAGCTGCGCCCGCACGGTGCCCGAGTTGAACAGGGTGGGTGTGGAGGCCATGAAGTCGAACGAGGACAGCAGCTCGTAGAACTCGATGGCGCGGGCCTCGCGGTCGTCCTCGTTGAGGGCCAGCCCCATGGCCACCCGCATGAAGAACGCCTGCGGCAGCTCGTAGCGCACCTCGTCGCTGTGCAGGAAGTAGCGGTCGTAGAGGGTCTGGATGCCCAGGAAGGTGAACTGCTCGTCGCGCTCGGGGCGCAGCGCGGCGCCCAGGCGGGCCAGGTCGAACTTGGCCAGGGCCGGGTCGAGCTGGCCGAGGTCGATGCCGCGGCCGACGTAGGCGGCGAGGTAGGCGGCGTAGCGCTCGCCCATCTCGGACTGCCCGGCGGCGTCGGGGGCGCCGCTGATGAAGGTGAGGGCCTCGCGGCGCAGCTTGTCCAGCAGCAGGCGGGCGGCCACGTAGGAGTAGTCCGGGTCGACCTCCACGAAGCTGCGGGCGGCCATGACCAGGGCGAGTTCCACCTCGGCGTCGGAGATGCCGGGGTAGAAGCCGCGACGGGCCTCGGTGAGGACCTTCTCCGCCGAAACACCGGTGAGCCGCGCACAGGCCTCGGCTACGACGTGCTCGATCCGGTCGACGGCGGCGGGGGGGTTGCCGTCCTTGCTGGACCGAACGGATGCGGGCACGGCCTCGACGTCAAGGGTCATACAGCGGCTCCAACCTCGATAGAAGAGTCCCGGCGGGGAGGGGACGAGAAGCGAGGGTCGCGCGGCGCTCCCGGCGGACCGGCGCACTGGGTGCGCTCGGTCGTCCGGTCGGCGGGCCGCGGCGGCTCGTTCTCGAAGCCCCGTCGTCGGCACACACTCAGGTGTGCATCACCGGTGGCGGGTGCGCGGGGACCACGGCACCGGGGGTTCCGCGGGGGTTCCCGGTACCTGTGACGGCCTCTTCGTCCGCTCACCGCTGCGGGGACGGCCCGACTCGCACCGGGTCCCCTCTGCCTCACCCCGAGGGGTGAACCACCAGCGGGAGAGATACTACATCTAGGGGATGGTGCGTTGGAACACCGCAAGATGATGGCGTGTCATCGGTTTCTCAGGTTCTTCGACGATTGTCGAACACACCCTGGAGGCGTGGTATGAGGGGCTCTGGGAGGCCCGTCTGCGCGGGGGCTGAGCGCCCCGCCGGGGCGGCCCTGAGGCGGCCCGACACAGCCTAGGTCGTCCCCGGGGCCGTCCGCACCCGGCCCCGCCCGTGCCGCCGCCCCAGTCGGCCCGCAACGCCCGCGCACGGGGGCCGCACGGCTTCGCGGAACCTGGCGTACCCGGTCGTGCGGCCGCGGCCCCGGGGCGCCGCGGAAAAGCGCTCCGGGCGGGGTCGTCCCGGGCGTGTCGCGACCCCCGGGAGGGGAAACGTCGGAAACCTCACTCGCCTCGGCCGGCGCCGGCCGAGGGGGCGGACGGAAGCGGCGCGGCCCTCACCCGGCGTCGAGCCGCCGGTCCAGGTCGTCCTCGTCCAGGCCCAGGTCGACGCGGACGCGGAACCGGATCCGCAGCAGCTCCAGCAGCAGGTCGTGGACGTAGGGCGAGGAGTCCAGCCCGAGGAAGCGGTGTGCGCCGACCGTGGCCCAGCGCTCGGCGCCCTCCAGGTCGTCGTGCGCGTACAGGGCCTCGGCGACGTGGATGTAGGTCTGGAGCCCCGGGGGCTCCTCGTTCTCCAGGCGTTTGAGGTGGGCGTAGGCCGACCCGACCTCGTTCAGCTGCAGCAGCGCACCGGCGCTGAGGGCCCGCGCGTCGATCACCGTGGGGCCGCCGTCGTCGATCGCCCTCTGGTAGGCCGAGCAGGCGCGCTCGAACTCCTGGGCGATCTCCCACTGCTCCCCCGCGCGCACGAACAGCTCCGCGCGGGAGATCTCGCTTCCGGCGTCGACCCGGTTGGCCAGGTCCATGAGCTGGGCGGCGACCCGTCCGTGCTCACCGGACCGGACGGCGTGGAATTCCAAACGGTCGAGTTCTGCCGTCGTCACGTGGGTCAACCGCATCGCCCCCATCACCTACTCGCACTCCCCGTGCAAGGATCTCAGGGCCTGGCACGCTCCAGTGCCTGCCAGAACCCCTGGCGCAGTCCGTCCCGGACCTCGTCACGCAACAGGTGGTCGATCGGCAGCGAGGAACCCTGGAGCAGACGCGCCTCCAGGTCGGAGGGCATCCGGGGCCTGCGGGCGAGGACGGCCTCGACCCACAGGGCGGGCGCCTCGCGGGCGATCGACTCCGCGAAGTCGTTCCCTTCTTTGTGCGCAACATGCACCGCTTCGTCAACGGTATGCGTGGCGGGACGCGTCTGCTGGGGATATCCAGGACTGGGACGCGGTTCCCGGTGGTCGCCGGTGGAGAACCGGCTGTCGTGTTCGGGACCAGTAGGCTGCGGTCCCCCGTAGGAGGGGGCCGCCACACCGCGTTGGGCGGTGTCAGTTTCCGTACTGGTCCCATAGGTAGGGTTTGCGTCGTTCGCACCCCCGAAGCCGGGGTTGTCCCCCGGACCGAACCTGGGGTCCTGGGGCGGCGCGCTCCTCTGCGGTGGCGCGTGCCCCGGTTGGCCGTGTCCCGGCTGGCCGTGCTGGCCCGGTTGGCCGTGCTGGCCCGGTTGCAGGGGCTGCCCCTCCTGGGAGAACGAGCGCTGCGGCCCTGTCCCGCCGGCGAAGGACTGCTGTGGCCCGGTTCCGCTGGCGAAGGACTGCTGCGGCCCCGTCATGTGCTGCTGCGGTGGCGGTGCCTGTCTCGCCGGCAGCCCGTAGCCCCCCTGGTCGGCCCCGCGCAGCGACTGGTGCCCCCCGGTGACGGGGTAGCCCCCCTGGCCGCCCGGCGCCGGGTGCCCCCCGGTCATCGAGGCGCCCGGATAGGCGCCGTTTCCGCCCACGTTCGGCGGGACCTGGCCGCCGGAGGGGAAGCCGTTGGCGTCGATCGGGCCGGACTGCTGGTTGTCCGTGTTCGGACCGGCCAGGTGGTCCCCGCCGCCGCGCTGCTGGGCGAGGGACCTGCGCATGGCGCGCAGCTGGTCCATGGCGCTGCCCTGGGGGACGGGCTGGCCGCCGGTTCCGGCGAACATCGCGTCCAGGCCGACGGCCGACGAGGAGGCCGCCTCCACCCGGCTGCCGCCGGGCTGCGCCGCCGCGACGGGCTGCCTCGGGGTCTCGGGCGCCGAGCGGGCGCGGCCGTTGGAGAACGGCGTGGTGGTCTTGGCCGCGGTCTCCTGGGTGGAGCCGCCGCTGGAGAGCAGGTTGACGTGCGGGCGCAGGTGGCCCGCGCCGATCTCGATGAGGTCGTCGCACTCGCGGCGCAGGGCCCGGGAGATGGTCCAGTTGCCCTCGACGGAGACGTGCACGACGGTGACGCGCACGCCCATGTCCTGTACGTCGGCGACGACCGGCGCCATGTCCTCGTCCCCGCTGACCAGGACGGCGTCACACAGGACGCCGCTACGGGCCAGCGTGGTGAGGTCGCGCTGGACGTAGCTCTCGACGCCCTCGCGGCGGCCGGGCCTTATCCGCGCGCCGCGGAACTTGATACCGGGGATGTCGGCGATGCCGTCCTGCTCCTGGGTCCGCCGGTCGTCGGCGACCGCCTCGTACCAGTAGCAGCGCAGGAGCGGCAGGCCGGTGCGGTCCCGCGCGACCTCGTTGAGGAACTGGACGAGACCGGTGTAGTCCCAGGAGACGGAGTCCCGGTTGCGGGTTCCGTGCACTGCCATCGCGCCGTCCGCGAGGAGGTACCCCGCGTCAACGAACAACGCGCAGCGGTCCACTGGCACCGACCCCCTTCCCTGTTGTCTCTGGGCCATGTCCATGACCGGGCCACAGCCTAGCCAAGTCTGTCTGGTTTTGCGTGCCCCTTCTGAATACACAGAGTTATTGGCCTGCTACGTAGAGGCTGTTTTCCGGAGGGGGTCGGGGCTCCGCAGCGGCCGGACAGGCCCGGACGGGGTGGGTGGAACCCCGTGCCTCAACTACGCATGGGGGCCGTCAGGACCACCGCCCCCACCATCACCGCGTCCTGTTCCGTCAGGATTCGGATGTCCGTTTCCCGGCCAAGTACTGAGTCGAATCGGACCACGTCGGTGCCGAACGCGAGCGGGTCGCCCACCGCGCCGCGGGCGGATCCGGTGAACGCGTTGTCCGCCCGCCCGTGGCCGCCGACCGGCGCCGCCGCCGCGCCGTCCACGGTCACGCGGTCCCCGCCCAGGTCGGGGTCGCCCTCCCACGCCACCACGTCGATCCGGGCGGGCACGGCGGCGGGCAGCAGGCCCGACACCGCGAAGGGGCCGCCCCCGTCGCCGTGGAAGGAGACCCGGGTGTCGTCGAGGACCATCACCTGGTTTCGGGTGCCCACCCGGGGATCCTCCAGCACGACCACGAGGCTCCAGCCCGCGTAGTGGCCGCGGCCTTCCAGCACGGGGGCGTCGCCGACCCACCACTGACCACCGCCCTGGGCCCGCACCAGGTCCGTGACCTCGGCGAACGCCTGGTAGGCGGGGTAGCCGGGCAGCTCGGCGACACGGTTGCCCGTGGCCTCGACGGTGCGGTAGTCCGCCATGCCCGGGCCCCTGACCCGGACGGAGGGGGCGTCGGGCGTCCCGGTCCCGGAGAAGTAGAGCCCCGCCCAGCGCACCACGCCGCCCTCGGGGAGTTCCCAGGTCGCGGAACTGGAGGAGGTGGTGGAGGGGTCGTCGTCGGCGTCCAGCGGGACCATCGTCCAGTGGTCGTTGTCCAGGTGCGGTCCCCGGCGCAGCCTGGCGCGGGCGCAGGGGCCGTCCTGTGCCTCGGGAGCGTCGTGGAACCCGGGGGTGTCGTGGGGTCCGGCGGCGCCGTGGGCCACCGTCGCCGGGCCGCGGGCACCGTGGCCCGCTGCGCCTCCGGGAAACGGGTCGCGCACCGTTTCCATGGGCACATCGTTGTCCGGCGCACCCGCTGTCCCGTCAGGAGCCCCTTCGCCCTCGTGGTGACCAGGGACCACATCCTCCTCCGTGGTCGCCCCGGCTTCCGGCGGCTCCGGGCTCGGGGAGGCGGGGGCGTCCGGAGCGGGGGAGGGCTCCGGGCGCGGCTCGGTCCCGGGGCCCGGCGGGCGCGGGTCGGGGACGTCGGGGGCGTACGGCCAGTCCCACCACGGCCACGGCCAGCGGCCCCTCCGCTCCGGTTCGACGCAGGTCATCAGGGCGTTACCGACGCTCTCGGCGCGTACCCGGCCCGCGGTGGCGTAGCGGGCCGTGACGCCCTGCGCGCTCACGCCCCGCTCCCCCGTCGCCTCGGCGGTCACGCCCTCCGCGGACACCGACACCGCCGCCGGAACCCCGACCTGGGCGTCCGGGGCCACGCGCACGTCGATGAACTGGGTGCCGTCCTCCCCCGCCGCCATCCCCGGGTGGACGCACCGGCCGCCCCCGCTGCCCGCGGAGCAGCTCCAGTCGCCGTGTCCCGCCGCCGTGGGAAGCGCGGTGCCCGCACCGCCGGAGGAGACCATCTCCACGCCCGGCGGCAGGGTGAGCAGGGCGACGACCTCCTCGGCCGCGCCGCCGCCGATGTTGCGGACGTCCAGGACCATGATCCCCTCGCTGCCGGGGAGCAGGGAGCCGACCGGGTCGATCCCCGCGGCGAACAGGGGCCCCGGCTCCCGCGCCACCTCCTCCTCCGGTACGTCGGCGGGGGGCACCGCCGGGACCGGCTCGGCGGGCTCGGGCCGCTCGTCCGCGTCGGGGCGCGGCCGGTCGTTGGCCGGAGGAGAGGGCCGCGGCGCGTCCGGAGCGGGCCCGGGCGCCTCCGGGGCGGGCGGTGCCGGAGGCTCCCACGGGGCCGCCGCCGGGGGCGGCTGCTGTTCGGGAAGCGGTTCCGGCGCGCTGGTCAGGGCCAGGGCGACCGCGACCGCCACACCGGCCGCCGCCGCGCCTCCGGCCGCCGCCTGCTGCTGGCGGCGCGACATCCTCCCCCACCAGGCGCCCCCGGCCGGGGTGGCGGAGAGGTAGCCCGCCGCCCCCGCGCCCGCCACCAGCGGCAGGACGACGCCGCGCAGGCCGACGTTGACGTCGGTCAGCTCGGCGTAGACCGCGCGGCAGTCGGCGCAGCCGTCCATGTGCCGGTCGACCTTGGCCGTGTCGCGCCTGGACAGCCCCTCCCTGACGTGGGCGCCGAGCAGGCCGAGGGTCGGGCGGCAGGCCTCGGCGGCGTTCCCGCCCGCCAGGTGCATCTGGAGGTAGGCCTGCCGCAGGCCCTCCCGCGCCCGGTAGGCGAGGGCGGCGACGCCGTTCGGCTTCATGCCGAGCACGTCCGCGACCTCGGCCGGTTTGGCCCCCTCGATCTCGGTGTGCCAGAGCACCGACTGCCAGCGCTCGGGGAGGGAGAGGAAGGCCCGGGCGATGAGGGAGCGCTCCAGCCCCTCCAGCGCGGGGTCGACGAAGGGCTGGCCGGGGACGAGGCTCTCCATGTCGTCGGTGACGACCTGCCGCCTCTCCCCGCGCCCCCGGTCGTAGGCGGCGTTGCGGACGGCGGTGAGCAGGTAGGGGCGGAAGGAGTCCTGCGGCCCCCCGCCGCGCTGGATGACGCTGAGCACGCGGGTGAACGCCTCGGCGGCGGCGTCCTCCACCTCCGCCTCGCCGCGCAGCAGTTGCCGGGCCAGTCCGCGCGCCGCCGCGGCGTGGCGCTCGTAGAGGGTGGCGTAGGCGCCGGTGTCGCCGTCCCGCACCCACTGAATCAACTCACCGTCACCGACCAGAGTCTCTGTGTGATCGTCGGGGACGTCGTTCACCCGGCGTCCTTTCTGGGGAGTGTGCGCCGCGATCCGGGGAGGAGCCCCGGTCCGGCGCTGGAGGACACGTGCTCGAAAAATATCCCGCATTCGCGTCACAGCCGCCACCGATCTCCGTAATCAGGGGTGAGGGAGGACGGAACGCGCCGAGCGGACGCGGACCCGCCTCCGCGGCAGGACCGACGGACGGGAGCGACGCCATGGGAGATGCCGAGGTGAGGACCGGGACGCGCGACCGTACGGCCCGTGCCCGGGGACTGCGCGCGCCGTGGGGCCGGCGGAGCCGGGAGGCGGGGTGGGACCCGCCCGAGAGCTGGTGGACGCCCGCCGTGGACGCGGTGTGCGGGGCCTTCGCGTCGGGGGACGACCTGGCCGGTCCCTGCGGTCTCCTGGGCGGGGCGCGGGCGCGTTCGGGGGTGGGGATCGGGCAGAGCCTGGACGACCTGTCGGCGTTCACCTCGGTGGCGGGGTGGCGGAGCCCGCCGCCGGTCCTGGTCCGGGCGCTGGCCGAGGGGTGGGCGGACGCGGGACGCGGCTGGGACACCTGCCGGGACCCGCTGACCGGCCTGGCCACCGCGGAGTACCTGCGGACCCGGCTGGGTGAGCTGTACCGGCACACCGGCGCCGGGGCGCCGCCCGCATCGGGGCACCGGTTCGTGGTCGTGGCGCTGGATCCGGGGATCGATCCGTGGCGGCGCACCGCGCGGTTGATCGTGCTCGGCCACGAACTGCGCGGGTTCTTCACGCGCGGGGAGTCGGTGTGCCTGCTGGCCCGGGGGCGGATCGCGGTGGTGGCCCCCGAGTCCGCGGACTTGGACGGCGAACTGGACGCGCTGCGCCGGGGGACCTGCTGGGAGCACGGGGCGGCCGTGTGGACGGTGCCCCTGCCCGCCAGCCACGGGGAGGCGATGGCCCTGATCGGCGGGCTGGAGGAGAGGAGATGACCTGAGGACGCCGTCCCAGCGCCGCGAGGCCCCGGCCTGAGCGGCCCGGCGCGGGACGGCCGAGCCGACCGGACCGGTGCTTCGCCGAGGGGACGGACCCGGACGGTCGGCGCCCGCCGGACCGGGTTGTCCGGGTTCTCTGGCCCGTGGAAGGGCGGCCCGTGAACCGGCCCGGCGGATGGGGGGCGCCGTACGGCGTCTCCGGAGGCGCGTCCGCAAGGGGAGGCGGGCGCGCCTCCCCCCTGCCGTCACCCGACCACGGGTTCATCCGAGGTTGAGGCGTCCTCCGGTCACCGCGAAGACGGCCCGGCGCCAGGGGGAGGCCGGAACGCTCCGCACCGCGGCGATCCTCTGCTCGTATCCGCCCTGCACGGGGGTGCGCGCGTCCCCCACGGCGTCGATCCAGGATTCGATCCCCTGTGCCGGGGAGGGCTGTGCCGGGGAGGACTGTGCCGAGGGGGCCTGTGCCGGGGCCTGCGTTGACGGTGGGTTCGCGGCCGGGGCGTACGGGGTCGGCGGGTCCAGGCGGCCCTCGGTGCGTGGGACGCCCCGACCGGGTTCCGGCTGCCCCGCACCCGCGTAAGGCGCGGCCGGAATGTCCGGGAACCCGGTGGGCTCCGGTGACCGGCCGCCGTAGGTGAAGTACGGAGCGGCCTGCCCCGGCTCCCCGGCTCCGGGAGGGGCGGACCCCCGCCCGGCGCCCGGCGAGGGAGGTCCGGCGGCCTCCGCGGAACCGCCCTCCCGCGGTGCGGGCCCGCTGACGGCGGTGCCCGCCTCGGGGGGCGCGTCGGCGGGCCGGGCGGGGGCGACGGGGCCGGAGTCCTCCGGGAGGGGCTCCCCCGTCCCGGCGTCCGGCACGGAGGCGACGGAGGCGGCCGGGCTGTGGGAGGCGGCTCCTCCGCCGGTGTCGGAGGAGTCGGCCTCCCCGGACCCGCGAGCGCCGTCGGCCTCGGGCCCGGCTGGCCGGATGCCCATGCCCGCGACGGGGGCGGCCGGGTCCGAGGAGTCGGCCGGGTCCACGGTCGGCGGGGCCTGGACGCGCACGGTGTCCGTGTCGGGGCGCACGGGTTCGGGGCCCTCGGCAGAGGGATCGGTTCCCTCCGGGTGGCCGGGCTCCGCGGCCTCCGGCTCGGGTGCGGACGGGGAGGCGCCCCGGTGGAGCGCAGAGCCGTGTTCCTGCGCGGCCTCGGGGGCGACCGGGTCCGGTGAGGTCTCCGAGGCCGTTGAGAACTCCGATGAGCCCGTGTTCTCCCCGGCCCACGGGGTCTCCGGGCCCTCCTCCCGCGTCTTGCGGGCGCGCCGGTCGGCGCCCATGACCAGGAAGACGTCCGTCTCCTCCGCGTCCGGGTCCGGTGAGTCCTCCCCGTCTCCTGGGTTGACGGTCACGGGGTCCGCCGGGCGCGGCGGACCGACCCGCCGGGGCTCGCGGGTCGCGCCGGGAGGTACCGGCGGGCGCGACGCCTCGGAGGAGGAAGAGGTGGTACCGAACCAGGCGCGGGCGGGCGGCAGCTCCTCCCGGGGCCGGGTGCCGGAGGGCGTGCCCCCGTGCGGCGGCGCTTCCTGTCCGCCCGGCGGTCTCCGGCCGCCCGTCCGCTCCTGTTCGCGCGGCGGCTCCGGCCGCGAGGGGGCCGACGGGATCGCGGGAGGTGCCGGAGGCGCGGCCGACGCGCTCCGGTCCGCGGGCACGGCCGGATCCGGCCGCGGCTGCCATGGCGCCTGCTGCCCCGGATGCCGCGGGGGCTGTGGCCGCTGCGACGGCTGCGGCCACGGTGTCCGCTGTTCCGGCGGGCTCTGCGTTGGGCCGGGCCCGTACTGCTGGGGCCCGTGAGGCTGCTGAGGTTGCTCGGGAGGCGCCGGAGGCTGCTGGGTCGGCGGTGCGGGCATGGGCGTCCCCGACAGGAAGGCCTCGGCTATCGAGTCCTGCGCGAAGGTGCGCGGCGTCGCCGTTCCGCCGGGCGGGGTGGGGGGCCGTTGCGGCCCCGAGTGGCCCGCCCAGGGCGCCCGGTTGGGGCCGGTGGGCTCGTGCGGCCTCGGCGGCTCGACGGCGTAGGGCGTCGGAGGAAGCGCTCCCGGTCCCGGATAGCCCGACACACCGCCGGGCGGTGTGCCCTGGCCGTGTCCGGGCGCGTCGGGGAACCAGCCGCCGGACGGGGCCGGCTGGGGGCCGCTGGGCCCGCCCCGCTGGCCGTACGCGTACTGGGGGCCGCTCGGAAGGCCCTGGTCGGCGGCGGGCCGCTGCGGACCGCTCGGCGCGCCCTGCGGACCGTGGGGAGGCTGACCGCCCGCGGAGGGCTGCGGACCGCTGGGCACCGCACCCCCACCCGGCAAACCCCGACCGGCGGCGGACCACTGCGGCCCGCTCGGCGCCGCGCCGCTCCCCTGCTGGCCGTACGGGTGCGCCGTGCCCTGCCCCGGGTACGGCGTGTGCGGAAGGGGCCGCTGGCCGCCGGACGGCGCACCCCTGTCCGGTTCCGGCCACCGCGCGGCCTCCTGGTCGGCGGCGGACCGCTGCGGCCCACTCGGCGCGCCCTGCGGACCGTGGGGAGACTGCCCGCCCGGAGAGGACTGCGGACCGCTCGGCACCGCACCCCCACCCGGGAAACCCCGACCGGCGGCGGACCACTGCGGCCCGCTCGGCGCCGCGCCGCTCCCCCACTGCTGGGCGTCGTGACCGCCGGACGGCGCGGGCTGGCCGTGCACCGGCCCGGCGTACCGTCCCGGTCCGCCCCACTGCGCCTGCTGTCGATCCCCCTGAGCGGGGTCCCCGTGCGCGGGAGCCCCCGGCCGCCAGCCGGTCGGGTTCCCGGCGTCCGGCGGCGCGACCGGGTTCCCCCGGCCGTCGCTCTCGTCCCGGGCCTCCTGCTCCCCGGGAGGAACTCCCTGTTCCGGCTCGGGTCGCTGCTCCACGGCTACTCCCCTCCTTCGACGCGGGCACGGACCGGACCGGCGCCGTCCACCGAACGGTCCAGCGCCTCGGCGGCCACCAACTGAACGGTCCGGTGGGTGGCCTCACGGATGAATCCGGGGCGCACGACCGTGCCCTGGGCCAGGTGCCGGTCGTGCGGCAGGACGATGACGCCCGCGCCGCTCTCCGCGATGATCCCGGTCGTGCGGGCCACGTCGAACCCCCGGTCCTCGCGCCGCCGCTCGTCGAAGACGACCACCACGGTCCGCCGTACCTCGTCCTGTCTACCGTCCGCGACCAGCAGGTCCAGCTCGCGCCCGACCCGGATCGAGGCCTCCCGGGTCGCGCGGACCACACGCACCCGTGCGTGGGCGGCCCCGCCGACGGCCTCCACGAACGCACCGCCCGACTCACCGGCCACGAGGGTCACTCCGAAGAACCGGGAGATCGGCAGCAGCCCGGACATGTAGGCCCCGGCCCCGTCCGGGGCGGCCCGCACCGTCCACAGGCGCTCGTTGGCCTCGCTGAGACTGGCGCGCACCGACTCGAAACCGGTGGGGTCGACCCCGCCCAGGTCGCCGGGCTCGTCCAGGCCCAGCCGCTCGGCCAGCGACGGTGCCCGGCCGGTGGCGTCCACGGCCAGCACCCGGTCGTGGCGGAAGTGCGCCAGCGAGCGGGCGACCAGCGCGGTCACCACCGACGCGTCGGCGCCCGAACCCAGGTCGTCCACGACGATCCGGCGCCCGGTCGAGGTGGGGCGCTGCAACCGCCTCCCCAGCTCGATGGTGTCGGCCACCTCGTCCGCCGCCCGGAACGGGCGCAGCGCCGCCCGACCGACGCGGCGCACCCAGCGGTCGCCGCGCACCGGCCGCGTCCCGGAGGCGGCCGGAGCGGCTCCGGCCGGGGAGGCCCCGCCCGGGGCCCGCGTCTGTGAGGCGTTCATCGTCCCCCGCTCAAAAGGTCGTGAGGAGGCGCTGGAAGGTGCCGAACGCGCCGATCGCCAGGGGCACCAGCACGACGACGGCCACCGCCTCGAACCGGCTGGTGACTCCGCGCAGCCGGGCCCGCACGTGCTCGGGCTGCTCGATCGACAGCACCACCGCGGGAACGGCGGCCACCGCGACCGCGATCCCCAGCGCGGGCCACACCCCCCAGGGCACGGCCTCGGCCCAGGCGAGGAGGAAGGCCACCAGCACCACGAGGCTCGCGGCGATGAGCACCGACTTCTGCGCGACCAGCGGGAACAGCCGGGCCCGGCTGGCCACCACCAGGGCGAGCACCACCGACAGCCCCGCCGTCCACCAGTCGAAGTGGGTGGCCAGGCCGATCCCCGCCGTGGCCGCGGACACCGCCACCGCGATCGTGGCGATCACCAGGCTCCGGTGGGCCCCCGCCACCGAGGTGAGCACGTCGCTGCGGGTCACCGCGTCCCCGGAGCTGCGCCGGTCGTCCAGGACCGCCAGTCCGGAGAACATCAGCGCCAGGCGGAGCAGCAGGCTCAGCAGCACCACGCAGGCCACCGCCATGACGACGGCGATCTGGTAGGCGGGCAGGCCCAGCGCCGCGCCCGCCGACCACACGGCCGCCAGGGCGAGTCCGACACCGCCGCCGGTCAGGCCGCCCCTGCCCAGGCCCGACGTGAGCCCGAGCAGCAGGACCAGGCCCGCGACCAGGGCGGCACCGCCGCCCCAGCGGGCCCACTCGGGCCAGCCGAGCTGGTCGCAGGCCAGCCACAGGGCGAGACCGCCGACCGCGGTGCCGCTGATCGCCAGCGCCGTACCCAGGGGCTCCCGCCAGGTCGGGCCGATCGAAGCGCCCGCCGCCACCAGCACGGCGGCGACCGCGGCCAGTCCGACGAGGCCGCCGTTGCCGGAGAAGTACCCCTGCACGATCCAGGCCGCGCCCACGGAGAGGGCGACCAGTGAGACGGTGGCGGTCCAGCGGGCCGCCACCGGGTTCCAGCGTCCCTGGTGGTCGTCCAGGGCCATCGAGACCGCCTCGGGGACCTCGTGCACCACAGGGGCGGGCACCGGTTCCTCCGCCCGGACCAGCCGCAGCACCGCGCCGTCGGTGATCTGCCGTTCCGCGAGCGTGGTGTCGCCCTCCAGGACGATCCCGGAGGCGGTCACCAGGTGCCGCAGTCTGGCGGGGTTCTCCACCTGGTCGCCGAGGAGGTCGAGCACCTCGGGCATGAGCGCGCCCACGGGCTCGCCCGCGGGCAGGACGGCGTCGACCCTGCGCTCCTCGCCGACGAGGGTCACGCGGCTCCAAGCGGTCATTGCCTTCCCATCCTCGCTCCTGCGTCACCGGTGGCCCTGGCCACCGCTCTCGGGTCCGGGGTACGGGTCCCGGGGTTAGGTCGTGTCCTCCAGCCGGACGGCGGGGGGCTTGCGGCGCCGTGCCTAGCCGGGCACGTCGCTGACGGCGATGCGTTCCAGGTAGCCGTTGCCGATGAGCCAGCGGATCGTCGGAACGGCGGGTACCTCGGTGAACCCGGCCGTGTCGAGGGTGAAGCGGACGCCGCCGCCGGGGTGCTCCACGCTCGCGGGGGCGCTGGTCGCGCTCACCTGGAAGGGGTGGATGACCCGGTAGCGGTGGTAGAGGTCCTCGCCGTCGGGGCCGGTGCGGGCGTGGTCGGGCAGACCGCGCTCCCCGAAGGGGGTGCCGTCGGGGAACAGGTAGCGGCCGCTCTCCTGGCCGAACGCGTCCACGACGTCGCCGACCGCGAGCCCGTGCAGGTAGGAGCCGCCGCTGCGCTCCCGCAGACTCTCGCGCACCGTGGTGACCAGCTCCGCCGTGGCCTCGTCGGTCTGCCGCTCCTCGGCCTGGGTGAGGACGGTCGGCTCGGGCTCGGTGGTGGCCAGTTCCTGGTAGAGCCAGCGGGCCGCCTCGTCCTCGGTGGTGAACTCGGGTCCGGTGCGGCCCTGGTCGAAGTCCATGACGGCGGCGGACAGGTAGCCCTCCGCGTCCTGGCTGAGCAGGTAGTAGCTGTCGAGGGTCCCGGGCTCGGGGCGGGGGTCTCCCGGGAGCACGTACAGGCTCTCGGGGACCCCGGCGGCGTCCAGCTCCTCACGCAGGTCGTCGAGCGTGACCTGCGCGCCGACCCAGTCGCCCGGAATGGGCGGGACGGCGTTGTTGGCCGGTCCCGACGCCTGCTGCTCCTGCTCCACCCGCTGGGTGCTGAGCTGGTTGCTGACGAAGGACCAGCCGACGGTGCCGCCGCAGATGACCGCGGCGAGGCAGGCGCTGATCGCCACCTTGCCGAAGTTCTCGTCCAGGCGGCGCCTGGTGCGCTGGCCGCCGAAGAGCACCGCCTCGCGCAGGCGCTGTCGGCGCACGGCGACGGACTCCAGCAGCTGACTGTCGTAGTCGCGTGCCAACCGTGCTCCTCACTGCCTCTCGTGCGTGTTCCGTGCCCCGGGCGCGGTCAGATGTTCATGACCGCGCTGTTGGCGCGGCTGAGGGTCTCCTGGGCGGTGGAGTCGTTGGTGGACAGCGTCTCGCGCACGAGCCGGATGATCTCGCGGACCTCGTTACCGGCGTTGTGCCACTTGAGCTCCTTGGCGCTGTACTCCTCGGACACGCCGGTGGCCTCGAACTCGGCCATGGCCTGGCTGACGTCGGTGTCGTGCTCGCCGATCAGGGTCTCGAGGCGGTTGGTGATCGACTGGATGTTGCCCTGGACCTCCTGGGAGGCACCGAGGTCGTAGGCGTTGTTGCTCATGGACGCTCCTTACGGGGGGTCAGGGGATCAGCGGAACTTGGCGGCGTCGAAGTTGGCCGAGCCCATGCTCTGGTTCGCGTCGTCGGCCATGGTCTGGTCACCGGTGACGAACGCGGCGTTCATGCCGCCCTGGCCCTCCTGGATGGAGCCGAGGCCCGCGCGCAGGTCCGCGGTGATGCCGTCGGCCCTGAGCTTGAAGGAGTCGAACGCGGCCTTGCCCGCGCCGTCGAACTTGCCGGACAGGGGCTCGGCGGCCTGGACGAGTTGCTGGATGAGGCTGCTCAGCTCGTCACCGGTGGTGCCGGTGCTCTGGGACAGGGTGGTCAGGGTGCTGTCGCCGATCTGCCAACGTGACAACTTTTCACCTGCTTTCCTCGGGGGTCCTCGCGAGGCTGTTCGCCTCCCGTGGGGGAGGACGCACGCGGAGTGCCCGTGGTTCGGAAGAAGATCCGCGACCGGGCAACGGACTGGATCCCCTCATAGGGGAGGATCTGCATCATACAAGTGGCCTCTGACGTAGGCCCAGGGACGATCCCCGCCTGTGGACGGCGGCCGGTGAACGGCGCGGACACCTACGGCGCACCGGCCGGGCCCGCTTGCGCAACGGGTCCTCCGGGACGGACGCCCCGGACGCGGCCGCTCCCCTCCCCGCCCCCGGCGCGTGGCCGTATCCGGCCAATCCGAACGCGGTCCCGGCACCGGCCGAGGCCCCTCCACCGGTACCCGGCCGCGGCTCCGAACGGGGTCTCGGGGCCTGGTGACCGCCCCGCGGCGTGCGCGCGGCCCCGTGCCACGGTGCTCCGCTGCGCGGGGCGCCCCGCAACCGCCCGGGAAACGGGGACCCGGGAGAGAACCCCGCGGGCGCGCCCGGGATCCCACCCTCCCGGTACCGTCCTCCCCCGGAGTGTTGAGGAGATCCCTTGAGCCACGACGCGGTCGCCCTCCTGGCCGGTCCTCCCGACCGGCGCGCCCTGACCAAGGCCCTGGTCGCCGCCGGACCGGACCTTCGGGTCCGGTTCGCGGCCGACGGCGCCGTGGTCGAACTGCTCGACTCCGGGGGCCGCCTGGTCGCGGCCGTGCAGGCGGCCCAGCGCCTTGCCCTGTCCGCCGAGGCCGAACGGCTCCTGGCCGACGGCATGGTCGACGACCTGCCCGCCCAGCCCTACTGGGTGGAGGCGCGCGGCGCCGAACTCGCGGACACCGACACCGCCGGGGCCGTCGGCCGGTTCGTCCGCCACCTCGCGGACAGGCTCGGCGGAGTCGTGTGGGAGCCCGAGCCGCGGCTCTCCCGCGTCGACGCCTTCCTGGACGGCTCCACCGACCACCCCGCCGTCACCGCCCGCACCGACAAGGCCGCGGTGGTGGTGCAGGACCGCCCCCTGGTCCCCATGTCCCCCTGGATCGTGGACACCGTCGCCGCCCACGGGCGCGAGGGCCGGCGGCTACAGGTCGTCACCCCCTCCACCAGCCGCCTCACCCACGCCCTGCACTCGGTGCTGGCCGGCCCCACCGCCCGCTGGGTGGTCCAGGCCCCCGACGGCGCCTACTACGACGGGTTCTCCGGGGTGCCCCTGGTCTGGGACGAACGGGAGGCCTTCGTCCTGGACCGGAGCGCCCGGGCCGAGGACGGGCCGCACGAGGCGTTCCGCGCCCGGGCGGCGGAGGCGGAGGGGGCCGGCTCCCACCTGCTCGTCGAACTGAAGGCGGAGCACCCCGCGGACAACGGCCTGGTCCTGGGCGAGGCCGCCGAACTGCTCGCCGAGCGCCTGGGCGGCCGCGCCCCCGCGCTCTGGGGCACCAGCGAACCCCTCCCCCAGGAGTGGAACCGGGCGGCGCTGACCCGGCTGTGCCGCGAACGCGCGCCCGGACAGACCTGGTTCGTGTTCACCGGCCCTCCCGAGGGCGTGCGCGAGGAGGGCGTGCTCCCCTTCAGCGGCACCCAGCGGGTGGCGCGCACCGCGCACGGGGTGCGGGAGAGCGTCTCGTTCGCGGTGGCCCGGCCCGCGGGCGAGGAGCACGACCTGGACGCCCTGTCGTCGGTGGTCCGTACACTCACCGAACGCGACGTGCTGCGGACCATGACGGTGCGGCGCGCCGCCGGGCGGCCGGACCTGACCCACCAGCCGCGCTGGTACGGTCTCCCCCTGCCGGTCGGCCTGGCCGTCGGGGTGGAGGGCGTCTCCTCGATCGGCACCGACCGGGCGCTGTCCGCTCCCGTGCGAGGGGTGCCGTTCGGCCCGCCGCTCACGCCCTCGGTCTGGTACCGGGTCGGGGACGGCACCGAGCCGGACGGCTGGCAGCGCTTCCGCGAGCTCATGGACCACCTGCACCCCGACGGCGTCCGCGCGGGCTGACCCGCGGACCCGGCCGTGCGCGCGACCGAACACCAGCAGGGGTCGTCCACAGGCGAGAAGCCCCTCCGACACCGTCTTCGATAGGATTTTTCCGCCCCCGCGCAGCCCCGCGCCCTCGTCTCCCCGCCCCTGCGCCGAGAGGAAAGCCGATGAGCCTTCGCGTCGTGCACCGGCCGACACGAACCGTGCATCCCACTCCGGTGCAGGAACCGCACGAGGTGGAGGCCCCGCCGACCCTGCCCGACGGCAACGCCCAGGGCAACCCGCTGATGACCATCCTGCCGATGGTCGGCATGCTGGCGTCGATGACCATCATGATGGTCATGCGCAACCCGGCCTTCATCGCGCTGGGCGGCGTCCTCCTCGTGGTCGCCCTCCTCGCCGCCGTGGTCATGCTCTTCTCCCGGCGCGGCCAGGTCGCCCGGCAGCGCCGCAACCAGCGCGAGCTGTACCTGCAGTACCTGGAGGAACTGCGCGAGGAGCTCACCGCCTGGGAGCAGGGCACCCGCGCCCACGCCCGGCTGCTCGACCCGCCGCCCGAGGCCCTGTACGACGTCATCCGCGACCCCACCCGGCTCTGGGAGCGCCGCCGCAGGCACCGCGACTTCCTGCGAGTGCGGGTGGGCACCGGCCTGACCGAGGGCCGCCCCCTCCGGCTCGCCGAGCAGGGCACGGCCCTCATGCCCACCGACCCGTTCATGCTCTCCGAGGCGCAGGCCGCCATCCGGCGGTTCGCCTCGGTCCCCGAGATGCCGCTGACCCTGCCCCTGGACATGGCCGGGAACGTCAGCGTGATCGGCGAGCGCGAGGACGTGATGCGCGTGGTGCGCGCCCTCGCCGCCCAGTTCGGCGCCTTCCACGCCCCCGAGGACGCCGGGTTGGCGGTGTCCTACCCCGCGGACAGGGCCGAGGACTGGTCCTGGCTGCCGTGGCTGCCCCAGGTCCTGGACCCGCAGCGCCGCGAGGGCGGCGCGGCCGTCCGCCTGATCGCCCCCGACCCGGTCAAGCTGGGCGGCCTGCTCGCGGACGAGCTGCGCTCGCGCACCGACTTCGCCTCCGAGGTCCGCCGGGGCATGGGCAAGCGCGAGGCGTACCGGATGCTGCGCCGGCTCCTGGTCGTCCACGACACCCACGGCGACGTGGCCGCCGAGCTGGTCCGGCCCGACCACGCCGTGGACCCCGTCGACCTGGGCGTCACCGTGCTGCACCTGGTGTCCCGCCAGATCGACGAGCCCAGCGACGTGAACGTGCGCGTCACGGTCACCGGCGACCAGGTACGCGTCGAGGAGCTGCGGGGCGCCGACCCCGTGGTCACCACCGGCACCGTGGACGACGTCTCCGACGCCACCCTCACCGGTCTGGCCCGCATGCTGGCCCCGCTGCGCCTGTCCCCGGAGTCGGTCGAGGAGACGGCCCAGGAGGGCGGCAGCGTCGACTTCCCCGCGATGATGGGCGTCCACGACCCCGGTTCCATGGACGTGCCGCGCCTGTGGGCGCCGCGCAGCGAGCGGGCGTTCCTGCGCGTGCCCATCGGCGTGGACGACATGGGCCAGCCCGTGGTGCTGGACCTCAAGGAGTCCGCGCAGCTGGGCATGGGGCCGCACGGCCTGTGCGTGGGCGCCACCGGTTCGGGCAAGAGCGAGATGCTGCGCACCCTCGTGCTGGCGCTGGCCGCCTCGCACCCGCCCGAGCGGGTGAGCATGGTCCTGGTCGACTACAAGGGCGGCGCCACGTTCGCCCCGTTCGAGGACATGCCGCACGTGGCCGGGGTGATCACCAACCTGGAGGACGACGCCGCGCTGATCGAGCGCGTGTACGCGAGCCTGTCGGGCGAGGTGCAGCGCCGTCAGCAGGTGCTGCGCGACGCCGGGAACGTGTCCAACATCGGCGACTACACCTACAAGCGCGAGCACGACCCCGGCCTGCCGCCGCTGCCGCACCTGCTGGTGATCATCGACGAGTTCGGCGAGCTGCTCACCGCGCGCCCCGACTTCATCGAGCTGTTCCTGTCCATCGGCCGCATCGGGCGCAGCATCGGCGTGCACCTGCTGCTGTCCAGCCAGCGCATCGAGGGCGGCAAGCTGCGCGGCCTGGACACCTACCTGTCCTACCGGCTGGGCCTGCGCACCTTCTCCGAGGAGGAGAGCCGCACGGTCCTCAACACCCCCGACGCCTTCCACCTGCCCTCCCTGCCCGGGTTCGGCTACCTGAAGGTGGACACCAGCGTCTACCAGCGCTTCAAGGCGGGGTACGTCTCCGGCGCCTACCGCGGCCCGGTGGCCGAGGAGGAGCCCACCGAGGGCGCCCCGTCGGTGCGCCGCTACACCGCCTACAACGCCGACGCCGCGCCGGCGGAGGCCGCCGCCTCGGGGTCCTCCGGCGAGGACGTGCCCATGCCCTCCCGCACGGTGGGCCCGACCCTGCTGGACGTGATGGTCGGCCAGTTCGGCAGGCACGGCGAGCGGACCCGGGAGATCTGGCTGCCGCCCCTGCCGTCCGCGACCACGCTGGACGCGGTGGCGGGCGAGCCGGAGGAGAGCGACCGCGGGCTGCGGCTGCCCGGCGAGCACGAGGCGATGCGCGTGCCGCTCGGCCTGCTGGACGACGCCGCCAAGCAGTGGCAGGGCGTGTGGAAGCTCGACCTGACCGCGTCCGGCGGCCACGCCGCGGTCATCGGCGGCCCGCAGAGCGGCAAGACCACCCTGCTGCGCACGCTGGTGCTGTCACTGGCGCTCACGCACACCCCCGCCCAGGCGGCCGTGTACTGCCTGGACCTCATGGGCGGCGGCATGCAGTCCCTGGCGGCGCTGCCGCACGTGGGCGGCGTGGCGGTGCGCACCGACGCCGAGCGGGTGCGCCGCACGGTGGAGGAGGTCCAGGGCATGCTCGAACACCGCCAGACGGTGTTCCGCGAGCGCGGGATCGACTCGGTCGCCCAGCTGCGCCGGATGCACGCGCGCGGCGAGGTCCCCGAGCTGGCCAGCGCCGACGTGGTGTTCGTCGTGGACGGCTTCGGCGCGCTGCGCAAGGACTTCGAGGACATCGACCCGATCGTGACCGAGCTGCTCCAGCGCGGCGGCGGGTTCGGCGTCCACGTGGTGGCCGGGATGCTGCGCTGGAACGACGTGCGCATCGCCGCCCAGTCCAACTTCGGGCAGAAGGTGGAGCTGCACCTCAACGACGCGTCGGACTCCACGATCGACCGCAAGCTCTCCGAGACGATCAGCGCCCGGACCCCGGGCCGGGTGCTCACCGACGCCGAGCTGTTCGGCCAGGCGGCGCTGCCCCGGTTCGACGGGGTGGCCGACAACGACAACCTGGGCGAGGTCGTGGAGAAGGCCGTGCGCGCGGTGGACCGGGCCTGGCGGGGCACGCGTGCGCCCCAGGTGCGGATCCTGCCGCACCGGCTGTCCGCCCGGACCCTGCCCACGGCGGAGTCCGAGCCCAAGGCGGTGCCGATCGGCGTGGACGAGCGCGCCCTGGAACCGGTGCTGCTCGACCTGTTCGAGCGGGACCAGAACCTGCTCGTCATGGGCGACGGGGAGTGCGGCAAGACCAACCTGCTGCGGCTGGTCGCCGAGGGCCTCGTGGCGCGCTACTCCTCCGACGAGGTGGTCTTCGCGGTGATGGACCCGCGCCGGACCCTGCGGGGCGTGGTGCCCGAGGAGTACATGGGCGGGTACGCGAGCAACCCCCGCGTGTGCGCGGGGCTGGCGGGCGGCGTGGCCAAGGAGGTCGAGGGCCGCCTTCCCGAGGACGGGGACGTGGACTCCCTGGAGCCCGGTTCCTTCAAGGGCCCGCGCATCGTGGTGCTCGCCGACGACTACGACGTGCTCACCACGGCGGGGCAGAAGCCGCTGGCGCCGTTCGTCCCGTTCGTGCCCAACGGCCGCGACATCGGCCTGCACTTCGTGGTGGCGCGCCGGGTGGCCGGTGCGGGGCGCGGGATGTACGACCCGCTGGTGCAGGCCATGCGCGAGATCGGCACGAGCGCCCTGGTGATGTCCGGCGACCGGAGCGAGGGCCAGATCCTGCCCCGGGTCTACGCTGCCAGCCAGCCCCCCGGACGCGGCAAGTGGGTGACCCGCGGCGGTTCGTCGCGGCTGGTGCAGACCGCGCTGCGCGAGCCGTACGAGGAGCGGCCGTGACGGCACCGTCCGCTGTCGGTGGACGGGAGTAGAGTGCGGGTGCGCTTCGGGGGATCGCCGACAGCCGGTGTCCGCCCGAACCGCGCCCGTGTCCACGGCATCGGACGGATCACGCGCCACGGTCCCGCGCTCCGTGGCGCCCCGACACCATCACCCACCGAAAGCACCTGACGACGTTCGGCAGGAGAGCCATGCAGCCCCCGCACCAGCCCGCCGGTGGACAGCCGGAGCACGGTTCCCCGTACGCGGGGTACGACGTCCAGCCCGCCTACCAGGCCCCCTACGCCCCGTCCGGCGGGCAGGCGCCCGCCCACCCCGCGCCGTCCGGGTACCAGACCCCGCCCGTGCCCGCGTATGCGACGCCGCCGCAGGCCCCCATGTACCCCCCGCCCCACCAGACCCCTTACGCGTACGGGCATCAGGGCTACTACCCGCCGCCGCAGAGCTGGCTTCCGCCGGCGCTCACCGACCCGGGGCACTGGAGCCCGCACAACCCCGAGATCGGCCGCGCCGAGATGGGTGTGCGCTTCTTGGCCCGGATGGTCGACACGATCGTCTTCGGTTTCCTCTGGTTCGCCATGATGCTGCTGGGGACCTTCGTCAGCGCGGCCCTAGGAGGCGGCGAGATCGACGGTGGCCCTGGTGAAACCACTTTCATGGTGGTCTACATCTTCAATTTCTTCCTGTTGCCCATCGTGTTGGAGTGGCTCCAAGTCCGCCTGTGGGGGCGGTCGGTCGGCAAGATGCTCCTGGGCCTGTGGGTGGTGCGCTCCGACGGCAGCGGAAGGGTCAGGGCCGGTCGCGCGTTCGTGCGGGCGCTGCTCTACGCGCCCGGGCACACCAACCTGGTCAACTGGCTCCTGCCGTGGTCGATCACCAACGTCCTGTGGCCCCTGCGCGACAAGAGGACCCGCAAGTGCCTCCACGACAAGGCGGCGGGCACGGTGGTCGTCCAGGTCCGCCGCTAGCGGTTCCGTCCCGGCCGTACGCTCACGCGGGGCCGGAGCGGGTCCGGGCCGCGGGGCCGACGCCCCCGCGGCCGGTGCTACTCCGTCCCGGCCCCGTCCAGCCCGAAGAACGGCAGGCACGGCTCCAGCCCCGCCACGGTGACCGGGACGGTGCGGTGCGCCGCCCAGTCCGACCTGGTCAGCCGGTAGTGGTTCCTCACCACCCGTCTTCCCCTGACCTCGATCAGGTCGAACCCGTTCCCGCGGTACCCCAGGCGTTCGCAGACCCGCTCCGAGGCGGTGTTGCCCTCGAACACCGACGACACCGCGGCCACGGCGCCCAGCCCCTCGAAGGCCAGGTGCAGCACGGCGGCGCGCATCTCGGTGCCGATCCCCCTGCCCTGGTGGGCTCTTCCCAGCCACGATCCGGTGCCCACCTGGCGCGTGACCGCGAAGTCGCGCGCCCGCATGTCCTGGATGCCCACCACGGCGCCCTCGTGGACCACGACGAGGTTGAGGCCCCAGTCCCGCGGCTTCCACGAGGCGAGGACCCCGAGGTTGTGCTGCACCACCCCGAGGGCGAGCTCGTCCGGCGGCCGGTCGGTCCAGGGTTCGGTGAAGGGCATCGTGTCCGGGTCGTGGACGCCCCCGATCGCGACCTCGGCCAGTCGCCCGAGGTCGTCGAGGGACGGGAGCCGCAGTTCGAGGCGCGGTGTGGTCAGCCGCAGGCCCAGGGGCGGGAAGTGGTCGGTGATCATGCGCCGATTCTCCGGAGCCCGCCCGGCGGTGTCATCCGGTTTTCCCGCCGCCCCGGCTCCGCGGTCCGTAACCGCGCACCCCGCCCGCGGCACCGCCGGGGAGCACCGACCGGCCTGGAGGGCTCGGCACCGGCCCCGGGCGGCGTCTCAGGAGCCGCCGCGCAGCTCCACCAGCAGCGCGGCCAGGGCCTCGGACGCCTCCTCCGGGGCCGCCTCGCGCACGCTCCAGCCGCGCAGACGCGCCAGACGGGCCGCATGGCGCAGGCCCGGGTCGGTGAGCAGGTAGCCGCACGGCGCGTCCGGCCAGTCGGAGACCATCGGCAGCGGCTCGGTCCGGTAGCCGGCGGGCTCCCCGGGAGGAACCGCCGTGTCCGGGGCCGCGTCCTCGGGGCTCTGCGTCCTCGCGACGTCCGCGCGGGTGGGGCTGCCCGGCTGGGGCAGGAACGCGTCCACCAGCACGTAGCCGAACACCGGCCGGTGCGCCGCCCGCTGGGCCGCGCCCACGGCGCCCAGCAGCGGTCCGGCACCGCCCTCGGCCACGAGCGCGGTCGGCGCGTCCGGCGCGACCAGGCGGTTGACCTCCAGGCTGGCGCGGGCGACGTAGCGGGCCGCGTGCGGCGGGTGTTCGTCGCCGCCCACCTCGGGGCGGACGGCGGTGATGCCGTACCCGGACAGCCGGTCGGCCAGGCCGGGCAGCCGCGTGGGTTCGCCGAGGGTCGGGGGGAGCAGGACGGCGATCACGCGGAGGTGCCTCCCCGGGTCTCGTCGCGCACCCACTCCAGGTAGGCGGGGTTGCCACCGGTGACGGGCACGGCGACGACCTCGGGAACGTCGTAGGGGTGGGCCTCGCCGAGGTGCGCGGTCAGCTCGTCCAGCCGGTCGGCGGCGGTCTTGAGCACCACCGTCCACTCCTCGTCGGCCCGGACCCGGCCCTCCCAGCGGTAGAAGCTGGTGATGGGCCCGCTCACCTGCGCGCAGGCCGCCAGCCGGTGCTCGACCACCGACCGCGCCAGCCGTTCCGCGCCGTCCCTGCTGTCGACGGTGGTCTCCACCCGGACCGTGTCCCCGGACTGCGGCATGGCCGTCCCTCCCACCGGGGGCGACGCGGTGCGCCCGCGTCCCGTCCGGTGTTCTAGGCTCACTGATCATGAGCGAACGTGATGAACTCCTGCGTCAGATCAACGATAAGGCGGTCGTGCGCGGCAAGGTGACCCTGTCCTCGGGCATGGAGGCCGACTACTACGTCGACCTGCGCCGGGTCACCCTGGACGGGAAGGCCGCGCCGCTGGTCGGCTCGGTCATGTTGGACAACGTCGCGGACCTGGAGTTCGACGCGGTCGGCGGCCTGACGCTGGGCGCGGACCCGGTGGCCACCGCCATGCTGCACGCCGCGCACGCGCGCGGGCGCACGCTGGACGCCTTCGTGGTGCGCAAGGCGGGCAAGGCGCACGGCCTCCAGAAGCGGATCGAGGGGGCCGACGTGCGCGGGCGGCGCGTGCTCGCCCTGGAGGACACCTCCACCACCGGCGGCTCGGTGCTGACGGCCGTGGAGGCGCTGCGCGAGGCGGGCGCCGAGGTGGTGGCGGTCGCACTGATCCTGGACCGGGGCGCGCGCGAGCGGGTCACCGAGGAGGGCCTGGAGTACCGGGCGGTGTACGGGGTCTCCGACCTGGACGTCTAGCGCGCGGGCCGCGGGGCGCCACGGGGCGTTCCGGCGGCCCTTCTCCGTGGGACGGGTGCCGCCGAGGGGTCCGCGCCCCGGGCGGCCTCAGCCGTCCTGCGGGTCGATCGTGAAGCTGAAGCCGGGTTCGCGGTCGGAGATGTCGCGCTCGTCGCCGTCGACGAAGACCTCGACGGCGGCGGGGTCGCCGATGGTGACCTCCAGACCCTCGTCGGCGGTCGCGTAGTTGACCGACTGGCCCTGGCTCATGTTCTGGTCCATCAGCACGTCGCCGCCGGGGATGCGGACGAAGACGTCGCTGGACTCGCCGACGACGCGGACGTACAGGACGCCCATGCTGCTCGGCTCCGCGCTCTCGGCCGCCGTCTCCGAGGCGTTGGCGCTCACGCTGGTGCCGGGGAGGGAGCGGTAGAGGAAGAAACCGCCCAGGGCCAGGAGCGTCACCAGGAGCACGACGGCCCCGACGATGGCCATCACCTGGCCAACGCCGCGAGGATCATTCCTATGCCTTCCCACGGCGTTGAATGTAGCGCGTATCACGGCAAAAAGCGACAGCAGTCGCCTGGAAGCCCCACGCCTCCCGCAATTCCGTCACAACGGGGATGAAGGGGTCACTCTCCGTCGAACCGGGCGCGCGGAGCCCGGGCGCCGACCCCCGCCAGCTGCGCCTACACCGACAACCCCGGGCAATTTGGTCTAGACCTTTTCAACGGCTCCGGGTATTCGGGATACTTGGGTGACACCTGGTGGACACACCCGGACGCACGGCCCGAGGGCCGCCTCCCCCCGACGTCCGTCTCCACCGGGGCAACGCACGTGGGGTGCCGTCGGCGTGATACCGGCGGCCGCTCGCTCCAGGCCGAATCCAGGGAGAGTCAAGCATGCCCATCGCCAGCCCCGAGGTCTACACCGAGATGCTGAGCCGCGCGAAGTCCGAGGGCTTCGCCTACCCGGCCATCAACGTGACCTCCAGCCAGACGCTGCACGCCGCCCTGCGCGGCTTCGCCGAGGCCGAAAGCGACGGCATCGTCCAGGTTTCCACCGGCGGCGCGGAGTTCCTGTCCGGCGCCACGGTCAAGGACATGGTCACCGGCTCGGTCGCCTTCGCCGAGTTCGCCCGCGTCGTGGCCGAGAAGTACTCGGTGAACATCGCCCTCCACACCGACCACTGCCCCAAGAACAAGCTCGACGGCTTCGTCCGCCCGCTGCTGGAGATCTCCAAGGAGCGCGTGGCCAAGGGCCAGGAGCCGCTGTTCCAGTCCCACATGTGGGACGGCTCGGCGGTCGAGCTGGAGGAGAACCTCCAGATCGCCGAGGAGCTGCTGGCCGCCTCCAAGGCCGCCCGGACGATCCTGGAGATCGAGGTGGGCGTCGTCGGCGGCGAGGAGGACGGCATCGTCGGCGAGATCAACGAGAAGCTCTACACCACGCCCAACGACGCGCTGCGCACCGCCGAGGTGCTGGGCCTGGGCGAGAAGGGCTACTACCTGACGGCCCTGACCTTCGGCAACGTGCACGGCTCCTACAAGCCGGGCTTCGTCAAGCTGCGCCCGGAGGTGCTCAAGAAGGCCCAGGAGGCCGTCGCCGAGAAGTACGGCCGGGCCAAGGCGTTCGACTTCGTCTTCCACGGCGGCTCCGGCTCCACCATGGAGGAGATCCACGAGGCCATCGAGTACGGCGTGGTGAAGATGAACGTCGACACCGACACGCAGTACGCCTACACCCGCCCCGTGGTCGACCACATCATGAAGAACTACGACGGCGTGCTGAAGATCGACGGCGAGATCGGCAACAAGAAGGCCTACGACCCCCGCGCCTACGGCAAGGCGGCCGAGGCCGGCATGGCCGCCCGTGTGGTGGAGGCCGCCCAGCACCTGAAGTCCGCGGGCAACAAGATGAAGTAGTCGCGGCCCGCCACCGGTTCGGCGGTCCGCGAACGGTGCCCGGCGGCCTCGGCCGCCGGGCACCGCGTTTTCCTGGGACCGTGGCGGCTCAGCGCCTCCCCGCTTTCCGTGCGCGGATCCGGCGGGAGGGGGAGCGCCTGGCCGAGTGGCGCGGAGCCCTCCGGCGGACCGGGCCGCCCGGTGGCAGGATGGGAACCATGAACCTGCACCAGAACCTGCTCAACGAGCCGCCCGAGACGCGCCTGGCCGACAACCCCGAGGCCCGCGAGGCCCTCGCCTCCGCCGACGACCCCACGCCGGTCGCCGGGCGCTTCCCCGAGTACTCGGCCGCGTGGGCGCGGCTGGCCGAGCTGGCCCTGGCCGACGGCCAGCCGGTGGCCGCCTACGCCTACGCCCGGACCGGCTACCACCGCGGCCTGGACCAGCTGCGCCGTTCGGGATGGAAGGGCCACGGCCCGATCCCCTGGGAGCACGAGCCCAACCGGGGCTTCCTGCGCGCGCTGCACGCCCTGGGCAGGGCTTCGGCGGAGATCGGCGACAACGACGAGGCCGAGCGCTGCGCCACCTTCCTGCGCGAGTCCAGCGCCGAGGCCGACAAGGCGCTCAACGGCTGACGCGCCCGCCCGCCGGTCGTCGGGTCGTCCGGGATCGGTACGGGTTCCGGACGGCCCGTCCACGCCTCGCGGTCCCCGGTTCTGGTGGGGCCCGTGTGTCGCACGTGCCCCGGTGCCCCACTTAACCCGGATGCCCTGGTCGTGTACCCTCAATACGCAACGGCCCCTGTCGCAGCCTTGCGCCAGGGGTTTTCCGTGTTCGGGGCCGGAAAGCCCCGGGTCAGGTGTCGAGCGAAGAGGTAGAGACCAATGCCGGCGATCACGCTCGTGGGTGCCCAGTGGGGCGACGAGGGTAAGGGCAAGGCGACCGACCTTGTCGGCGACCGCGTGGACTACGTGGTGCGCTACCAGGGCGGGAACAACGCCGGGCACACCGTGGTCATCGGCGACCAGAAGTACGCACTGCACCTGCTGCCCTCGGGCATCCTGTCCCCGAACGTGGTGCCGGTCATCGCCAACGGCGTCGTCATCGACCCGGGCGTGCTGCTGGAGGAGCTGCGCGGCCTCAACGAGCGCGGCGTGGACACGTCCCGCCTGCTCATCTCGGCGAACGCGCACCTGATCATGCCCTACCACCGGGCGCTGGACAAGGTCAGCGAGCGCTTCCTCGGCAAGGGCAAGATCGGCACCACCGGGCGCGGCATCGGCCCGACCTACGCCGACAAGGTCTCCCGCCAGGGCGTGCGCGTCCAGGACATGTTCGACCCCAAGATCCTGCGCAAGAAGATCGAGCTGGCCCTGCACGACAAGAACCAGCTGCTCACCAAGGTGTACAACCGGCGCGGCCTGGAGGCCGAGCCGATCATCGAGGAGTACCTGGGCTACGCCGAGCAGCTGCGCCCCTACGTCGCCGACACCTCCCTGATCCTGAACAAGGCGCTCGACGAGGGCAAGACGGTGTACCTGGAGGGTTCGCAGGGCACCCTGCTGGACATCGACCACGGCACCTACCCGTTCGTGACCTCCTCCTCCCCCACCTCGGGCGGCGCGGCGGCCGGGTCCGGCATCGGCCCCACCCGCATCACCAAGGTCGTGGGCATCCTCAAGGCCTACACCACCCGCGTGGGCTCGGGCCCCTTCCCCACCGAGCTGCTCGACGAGCAGGGCGAGTGGCTGCGCACCCAGGGCGGCGAGTACGGCGTCACCACCGGCCGCAACCGCCGCTGCGGCTGGTTCGACGCGCCCATCGCGCGCTACGCCACGCGGATCAACGGCGTCACCGACTTCTTCCTCACCAAGCTCGACGTGCTCACCGGCCTGGAGCGCATCCCCGTGTGCGTGGCCTACGAGGTCGACGGCGTCCGCCACGACGAGATCCCGATGACCCAGACCGACTTCCACCACGCGAAGCCCGTCTACGAGTACCTCGACGGCTGGTCCGAGGACATCACCGGCGTCCGGACGTTCGACGAACTCCCCAAGAACGCGCAGGCCTACGTGCGTACCCTTGAGGAGATGGCGGGGGCCCCGATCTCCGCCATCGGCGTCGGACCCGGCCGCGACGAGACGCTCCAGCTCCGCTCCCTGGTCTGACCCCCCGTCTGTCCGCCTTCAACACGAAGAGGCCCCCAGTAGTGAAAGCCCTCGTTCTCGGCGGCGGAGGCCGCGAGCACGCTCTGGTCCGCGCCCTGTCCCTGGACCCGGGTGTCACCAGCATCCACAGCGCCCCGGGCAACCCCGGCATCTCGGAGCTGGCCGAGAACCACGTGCTCAACGTGACCGACGGCCTGGCCGTCACCGAGCTGGCCGCGCGCATCCGCGCCGAGCTGGTCGTCATCGGACCGGAGGCCCCGCTGGTCTCCGGTGTGGCGGACGCCCTGCGCGACCGGGGCATCCCGGTGTTCGGCCCCGACCAGGAGGCCGCCCGCCTGGAGGGCTCCAAGGCCTTCGCCAAGGAGGTCATGGAGGCCGCCGGGGTGCCCACCGCCAAGGCGCGGGTGTGCAGGACCGCCAGCCAGGTGTCCGAGGCGCTCGACGAGTTCGGCACGCCCTACGTGGTCAAGAACGACGGCCTGGCCGCGGGCAAGGGCGTCGTGGTGACCGAGGACCGCGCCCTCGCCGAGCAGCACGCCCGCGAGTGCGGCCGCGTGGTCATCGAGGAGTTCCTCGACGGCCCCGAGGTGTCCCTCTTCGTGCTGAGCGACGGGCTGCACGCCCTGCCGCTGCTGCCCGCGCAGGACTTCAAGCGCGCCTACGACGGCGACCAGGGCCCCAACACGGGCGGCATGGGCGCGTACGCGCCGCTGCCGTGGGCTCCGGCCGGTCTGGTGGACGAGGTCATGGAGTCGGTCGTGCGGCCGACCCTGGTGGAGATGAACCGGCGCGGCAAGCGCTACCAGGGCCTGCTGTACGTGGGTCTGGCGCTCACGTCGCGGGGTCCGCGCGTGGTGGAGTTCAACGCCCGGTTCGGCGACCCGGAGACCCAGGTGGTCCTGGACCGTCTGGCCACCCCGATCGGCGCCGTCCTCCAGGCCACCGACACCGGAGGCCTGGGGAGCATCGGCTCCCTCCAGTGGAAGTCGGGCGCCGCGGTCACCGTGGTGGTCGCCGCCGAGAACTACCCCGGCGACCCGGTCAAGGGCGACGTCATCGGCGGCCTGGACCAGGCCAACGCGCTGGAGGGCGCGTACGTGCTGCACGCGGGCACCGACTGGGAGGGCTCGGGCGGCGTCAAGGCGAGCGGAGGCCGGGTGCTCAACGTCGTCGGCACCGGGATCGACCTGCGCCAGGCGCGCGAGCGGGCCTACGAGGCCGTGGCGCGCATCGAGCTGCGCGGCTCGTTCCACCGCACCGACATCGCCGAGCGCGCCGCGGCCGAGCTGTAAGCGGGGTGCGGGCACGCCTGAGGGCGGGCGTGCCCAGGGCACCCCGATGGGGAGGGGGTTCGAGGCCCCCTTTCCAAGTCCATCACGGACCGGGGCACGTTCCACAGCCCCTTCCCGAACCTGTGGACAACCCGCCCGGCGCCGCCCGGCGGCCGGTGCGTAGGAGAGGGGAAGCCATGAGCGGTTTCGTCGTCAGGCCCGAGCCCGTCCGGGTCGAAGGGCTCACCCACCTGCACACCGGCAAGGTGCGCGAGCTGTACGCCGCGGCCGACGGGTCGCTGGTGATGGTCGCCAGCGACCGCGTGTCGGCCTACGACTGGGTGCTGCCCACCGAGATCCCCGGCAAGGGGCGGCTGCTCACCCAGCTGTCCCTGTGGTGGTTCGAGCGGTTGGGCGGCCTGGTGCCCAACCACGTCGTGTCCGACGTCCTCCCGGAGGGCGCCCCCGCCGACTGGGCGGGCAGGACCCTGGTGTGCCGCAGGCTGGACATGGTGCCGGTGGAGTGCGTGGCGCGCGGCTACCTGACCGGTTCCGGCCTGGAGGAGTACCGGGCGGACGGCACCGTGTGCGGGATCGCGCTGCCCGACGGTCTGGTCGACGGCTCCGAGCTGCCCGAGCCGATCTTCACCCCGGCGACCAAGGCCGAGGTGGGCGACCACGACGAGAACGTCTCCTTCGGGGCCGTCGCCGCCGCGCACGGGGACGAACTGGCCGCCGAGCTGCGCGACCTCACCCTGCGCGTGTACGGACGCGGCCGGGAGCTGGCGCGCGAGCGCGGCATCATCCTCGCCGACACCAAGTTCGAGTACGGGCGCGACGCTTCGGGGAACCTGGTGCTGGCCGACGAGGTGTTCACCCCCGACTCCTCCCGCTACTGGCCCGCCGACACGTGGGCGCCGGGCGGGCCGCAGACCTCCTTCGACAAGCAGGTCCTGCGGGACTGGCTGCGCTCGCCGGAGTCCGGGTGGGACCGTGCCTCGGAGACGCCGCCGCCGGAGCTGCCCAAACACGTGGTACAGCGCACTCTTGACCGTTACGTGGAGATCTACGAGCTTCTGACCGGGACGAAGCCCGCTCTGTGAGGCACCGCGCGGGGGTGATTCGACGCACGCGACCGCCGATTCGCGTCCAAGAGCACGTATGGTGGTGACGTTGTGCGGGTCACCGGAGGCCGGCGGACAACCATACGCACGGCATCCCCGGTCTTTCCCGTTGGCGGAATACCTCTTTGGCCGTTTGGCGGGACTCCATCCCCCGATCTGCGGGTATACCACGTCCTGGACCGGTACATGCGAACGGGTGCTATAGAGTTCTCGCGAACACCGGTTCACTGGCCGCGCAGGTCACACGCATGATGTCGCAACGTTCCAGGGGAAACCCGCGTCTCATACGCACACAGGCGAAGCCCGACGAGGGTGACCTTTTTTCCACATCTGCCTCACAAAGGAGCACATGAGCATGGGCCAGGAGGTTCGTTACCGCGTCCGCGGCGGACGCCCCCTCAGTGGAACGGCGTTCATCCAAGGCGCGAAGAACGCCGTCCTGCCGATGATCGGGGCCGCCCTCCTCGCGGCCAGGGGCCGTACGGTGCTGCGGAACGTCCCGGTCATCGAGGACGTCTACCGAGCTCTGGAACTCGCCGAGCACGTGGGTGCCAAGGTCGAGTTCCACGAGGCCGAGCGCACCGTCGTCATCGACGCGTCCAAGCTCAACGACCCCGAGCGGGCCGTCCTGCCCGCCGAGATCGCGGCCCGTTTCCGCGGCTCCGTGCTCTTCGTCCCGGCGCTGATGCACCGCACCGGCCGCGCCCGCATCGAGGGCGTCGGCGGATGCAACCTGGGCAGCCGGAACCTGGACTTCCACTACCGGGGCTTCGCGCGCCTGGGCGCCGAGGTCACCGAGGACCCCGAGCGCAACCACATCAACGTCGAGGCCAGCAACCTCCGCGGCGGCCGCCTGTACCTGGACACTCCGTCCCACACGGGCACCGAGAACCTCATCATGGCCGCGGTGCTGGCGCCCGGCACCACGGTGATCGAGCACGCGGCCCTGGAGCCCGAGGTCATCGACGTCATCAACTTCCTGAGCGCCATGGGCGCCAAGATCAGCGGCGGCGGCACCGGCTTCATCACCGTCGAGGGTGTCAAGGAACTCACCGCGGTCGAGCACACCATCATGTCCGACCGCATCGACGCGGGCGTGTTCGCGATGACCGTCGCCGCCACCGGCGGTGACGTCAGCCTCGTGGGCGCCCAGCTGGACCACCTGGGCGTGGCCCGCTGGAAGCTGGAGCAGATGGGCGTGGGCTTCTCCCAGGAGGGCGCCGTCCTGCACGTCCACCGGGATCCGTCGGTGCCGCTGCGGCCGATCAACGCCGTGACCTCGCCCTTCCCGGGCTTCGCCACCGACCTCCAGTCGCCGCTGATGGCCCTGGCCACCCTGGCCGAGGGTGAGAGCTACATCCACGAGGCCATCTACGACGGCCGGTTCGCCCTGGCCGACGAGCTCACCAAGATGGGCGCCAAGATCGAGGTCGAGGGCACCCGCGCGATCGTGCACGGCACCACCAACCTGCGCGGCACCGAGGTCATCGCCCACGACCTGCGCACCGGCGCGGCCCTGGTCCTCGCCGGACTGGTCGCCGAAGGTGAGACAATCGTGGCGCCCGGCTATCTGGTGGACCGCGGTCACGCTCAGTTCGCGACCCGGCTCGCTGCGCTAGGCGCTGACGTGGAGCGCGTCGTCGTCTCGTAGGGAGCCGAAAGCGCAGTTCAAGCCGGGGTGGGAGCCCGCCTCCCACCCGGGCTTTCGGCGTTGATATGGAAAACGATCTTCTTTGGCCCCGCACAATGGGTACGATCTCGGCAATCATGCCGTGACAGAGATCGGGTCGGGAAACCAGTGGGCGCACATAGTGAAGAGCGTGGAATGGTAGCGGGGAGCAACCCGAGGTGAGTGCCCAGCGTACTGGCGATTTGACGATCGGCGTCATAGGACCCCATGAGGTGGTCGAACGGGTCATGCTCATGGGTCCGGGGTCCACGGGGCCCCTCAACGCCAGACTCATCGCCGCCGCGTACCGAGATGAGCAAGAGGCGACGGACAAGGTCGTCAGGCTGGGTTCGGCGATCGACGCGTACCTGTTCGCCAGCCCTGTCCCCTACGAGTTCGCGCGCAAGGCCGGTGTGCTGACGATGCCCGCCACCTTCGTGCCTCTCGGCGGGGCGAGCCTGCACGAGGCCCTGCTCCGAGCGACCCTGGACGAGCGCTACGACCCGACCAGAGCCAGTCTGGACGTGCTCAGCCGCGCCGACGTGGTGGAGGCCTACTCCGAGGTCGACCTGCCCGTGGACGGGATCCACGTGCACGAGGAGCTCACCAACACCGCGCAGCTCACGTCCTTCCACGAGGGGCTGTGGCGCCGCAAGGCCACCAGGATGGCCATCACCTGCGTGCGCGGGGTCGCCGAGCGCCTGGAGGCCATCGGCGTGCCGGTGGTCCGGCTGCGGCCCACCAACGCGGGTGTGCGCAGCGCCCTGCAGACCGCGGGTCTGCTGGGGGCGCACCACCGCCTGGAGGAGGCCCAGCTGGGCGTGGTGGTGGTGGACGTGCCCACCCTGCGGGACTCGACGCGGCGTTCGACGCCCCGGTACTGGCGGGAGGAGCTGCGGCTGTCCCTGCACCGGCTGCTGCTCCAGGAGGCCCACCGGATCAACGCCACGGCGCACCGGCTGGACGACCATTCGTTCATGGTGACGGCGACTCGCGGGTCGCTGGTGACCGCGACCGAGGGTTTCCGGCAGCCGCCGTTCGTGGAGCGGATCAAGGCGGAGCTGGGGATCGCGATCGAGGTCGGCATCGGCATGGGGCGGACCACCCAGGACGCCGAGGCCCACGCCCGGGCCGCGCTGAACCGCGCCCAGGCGTCTCGGCAGAGCTTCGCGGTGGACCGCGAGGGCCGTTCCCTGGTGCCCGCCCAGCGCGCGCCCGCACGGCAGTCCTCCGAACCGCTGCGGACCAAGGGACGCGAGACGCTGATTCGGCTTTCGGAGAAGATCGCCGAGGAGGACGGGCCGCTGGTGGTCGACGCGGAGAACGCCGGGCGGATGCTCGGTGTCACCTCCCGGACCGCGCGCCGGCTGCTGCGGACCCTGGTGGAGGAGGGGCTGGCGTGGCCGCTGCCGCCCAACCGGACCCTTCAGCCGGGCCGCCCCCGCCAGCTGTACCGGCTGATCGTGGAGAAGCTCGACAAGGACGCCGCGGGTAAGTAGCCGCGATGTCCGTGGACCGGGGTTGGGCTTCTCGCCCTCCCCCGGTCCCCGTACGTCCGGCCCGTCGAACGCGGGCCGCAGGGTCATCGAACGGGGAGTGCGGTGCTCACACGGCTGGAGGTCGACGGGTTCAAGAACCTGCTGAACCTCGAGGTGGACTTCGGCCCGTTCACGTGTATCGCCGGCGAGAACGGCACGGGCAAGTCGAACGTGTTCGACGCGATCCAGTTCCTCAGTCTGCTGTCCAGCCGTTCGCTGATCGAGGCCGCGTCCGAAGTGCGGGGCACTGACCGTGAACGCTCGGGCGACCCCCGTGAGCTGTTCTGGAACGGTTTCGGCTCCCATGACCGGCGCATGCACTTCGCAGCGGAGATGCTCGTCCCCGAGCGCGTCGAAGACGACTTCGGCCGTGAGGCCAGCGCGACGAGCACCTACCTGCGCTACGAACTGGAACTGGGGTTCCTGCCTCCGTCCGGGGCCGACAAGGTCGGGCGTCTGACCCTCCTCGGAGAGCGGTTGAAGCACATCAACCTCACCGAGGCGCCCCGTCGCCTGCGTTTCCCCCACAGCAAAAAGGACTTTCGGGACTCCGTCCTCAAGAACAAGCGCAGCGGCCAAGCCTTCATCTCCACGACATACCAGGACGACCAGCCCATCATCAGTATTCATCAGGATGGCGGGAGCCGAGGTCAGCCCAAGCCCGCTGCGGCGTCCAGGGCACCGGCGACAGTGGTGAGCACGGTGACGAGTAGCGACGATCCCACGATCCTCGCGGCGCGCAGGGAGATGCAGTCCTGGAAGCGCCTGGCGTTGGAACCGACCGCCTTGCGTACCGCGGACAGGTACACGGACCCACAGACGATGGGGGCGAACGGGCTCCACCTGCCGGGAACGCTCTTTCGCATCTCGCAGCAGGAGTCGCACGGCGATGCCGACCGCGTTTTCGCACGGGTGTCCGGCAGGTTGGCCGACCTCGTAGGGGTCTCCGTGGACGAGCTGCGCGTTGTCGAGGACGAGGTGCGTCAGCTCCTGGCCGTCGAGTTGCAGGAGGCCAACGGTCTGCGAATCCCCGCACGCAGCCTCTCCGAGGGAACCCTGCGGTTTCTGGCGCTGTGTGTCCTCCTGGAGGACCCCTCCGTACAAGGGCTGCTGTGCATGGAGGAACCGGAGAACGGTATCCATCCCGGCAATCTGCCCGCGATGGTTGACCTCGTCAGGGATCTCGCTGTCGACCCCTTCCAGGAACCGGGCGAGGACAACCCCTTCAGACAGGTGCTCGTCAACACGCACTCGCCCGGAGTCGTCCAAGTCGTCGACCCCGCCGACCTCCTCTTCGCCGACAGCGTCCGGCGCAAGCGCGCCGACGGGCAGATGACCCACGCCCTCAGACTGCGTCCCATCACGGGAAGCTGGCGAGCCAGGACTCCGGGCAACGTGTCCGTCACACGACCGGATATCCTCCCCTACCTCACTGCCCCGCCCGGTGCCCAGTTGACTCTGGAGGGGATGTGACCATCCGTATCCTCTTCCTGGGCGAGGGGTCCAGCGATGACGGCATAGCTGATCACATCGAGACCATTGCTGCCGATCGCGGTGTAGAGGTGAGCATCACCAATCCGGAGCTGGACCGGCTGGGAGATGTGGGTCATGCGCTACCGGACAAGCTCGGTGCGGTCAGGGCTCTCGGTGGCGAGTACGAACTCGTCGCTGTTCATCGCGACGCGGACGGTACGGGCCGTCAGGCCCGTATGAGCGAAATCGAGACCGCGGTGCGTGAGCACATGCCGCAGGTCGTCCACGTACCCATCATCCCGGTGCGCATGACGGAGGCGTGGCTTCTGGTGGACGAAAGCGCGATCCGCAGGGTTGCCGGGAACCCCAACGGACGTTGCAGGCTCGGGTTGCCGCCCTTGAAGCGGATGGAGTCGGTCAACGATCCGAAGGCCGAACTGAAGCGGGCGCTGGCCACGGCCTCGGAGCTGACGGGAAGAAAACTCGAACGGTTCAACCGCCGGTTCTCGGAGAACCGGCGGCAACTCCTCCAGCGTCTGGACTCGGATGGTCCCATCACGACGCTTCCATCCTGGCGAGCGTTCGTCCGGGATGTGGAAGCTGGTCTTCAGTCCCTCGGATGCTGAGACCATCGATCCCTCGGTGCCGTCAGCACCTTCCCCAGGTTGTCGACAGCCCTGTTGCTTCCCCGCGCGTGTACGTGGCTGTCAGCCGCGCGAGTGGATGAAGGCACCGGGACCGGCGAAGCTCGCCCTCAGAACGCCTGTGAGACGCGTGAAAGCGTCGTACGGGGGCGACCCCGACCGGGGGGCGCCCCGTCCGTGTGCACGGCTGTGGAGCCGTGTGAGCGGTGTGTGAGCGTGCTCGGGGCGGCGGTTCGGCGTGCGCGGGGGCGGCCGGTTCGGCGTGAGCAGGGCGGGCGGTGGAGACGGCCGGGAGGTGGCGCACGGCCGTCCACAGGCTGTGGAAGCCGGTTGCCCGCCGGACGGGCTCGTTGGGACCCTGGAACACGGGGGCGCCGCACGGCGGCCACGGCGGACCGCAGCGCCCCCGGATCGAGGCTAACCCCGCCCCGCCCGTCCCCACCAGCCACCGTCCACAGGCTGTGGACAATTCAGGTGACCCGCGACCGCCCGCCTGTCAGGCTTGCGCGCATGAACGACCACGAGGACCACGACGGCGGCGGCAGCGCTCCGGGCAACGGAAGCGGCGGCACCGGAACCGGGCGCCGACGCCTCCTCCTCATCGGCGGCGGCTCGGGCACCGGCAAGACCACGGTCGGCTGGGAGGTCTCCGTCATCCTCCAGCGGCACGGAATCGCCCACTGCGTCCTGGAGGGCGACTACATGGACCAGGTGCACCCGGCCCCGCCCGGCGACCCCCACCGGGGCGGGATCACCGAACGCAACGTCGCGGCGGTCTGGGCCAACTACGCGGCGCTCGGCCACCGCCGCCTCGTCTACACCAACACCGTCAGCGTGCTGGAGGAGGACATGCTCCGCCGCGCCATGGGCGGCGGGGACATCGGGGTGACCCGGATCCTGCTCACCGCGGGCGAGGCCACCGTGCGCGCACGCCTGGCGGTGCGCGAGACCGGCTCACAGCTGCTCCCCCACGTCGAACGCAGCCTGAGGGCGGCAGCCCGCCTGGACGCCGAGGCGCCGGCGGGAACCGTGCGCGTGGCCACGGACGGCCGCACCGTCGAGGAGGTCGCCGCCCGGGTCGTGGCCGCCGCCGACTGGTGAACCCCGGCCCGCCGCGGTCGGCCCCACGGGTCACCGGCGCCCTCCGGCCGGACGCCGCGCGGCTCCCGGGCCGCCCGCGGGCCGAGCGCCTGGAGGAAGCCGCCGCCTGCCCCCTGGGCCTCTGCCGGGAAGGTGCGCGGCCTCGTCCACAGCCTGTGGACAACCTTCGGCCGTGCGCAGACACAGAAGCACGGACGCACGGCCCCGAGGGCCTACAACGGGGCCTCCGGGGTCCCCGCGCCGGACCGTTCCGCGCACCACCGCGCGGTGTCCCGCAGGGATGGGCGGTCCCGCGCCGTGTCGAGCAGCCGGACGGCCTCGGCGAGCCGCCGCTCACAGCGCACCGACGCCACGCTCCCCAGACCGGGCAGCACGTCGCGCACCAGCACGGTCTCCGCCTCCTCCCACGACCGGGCTCGGGCCAGCGCCCACAGCCGGCTCACCGCGGCGTGGAACGGGAACCGTCCGCTCCCGCCCGTCCCCGCGGCCCGTCCGCCCGCCCCGATCAGCTCCGCCACCCGGTCGAAGGCCTCGACGGCCGCACCCCACGCCCCGGCGTCGGCGCCGACCATGCCCCGGTGCCAGGCGATCTCCGCCTCGGTCAGCCACCACGTCCACGCCGGATCGCCCCGGCGCGGCCCCTCCAGGTAGCGGCTGAGGGTCTCCCCGATCAGCTTCCGCGCCCGGGTTCGCTCGCCCTCCTGGGCCGCGGCACGCGCCAGTCTCAGGGTGAACAGGGTGCGCACGCTTCCCGCCGGTCCCGCCGCCAACGCCGCCTCGCACACCCGCCGGGCCTCGGTCGGCCGCCACAGGTGGACGTCCTGCATCGCCAGCTGGCTGAGCGCGAAGTACTCCATGGAGCGGTCGCCCGCCCCGCCCGCGGCGTCCAGCGCCGCCAGGGTCATCCGCCGGGACAGGCGCTGGCGTTCGGCGTCGAAGGCCACCCAGCCGGTGACCTGGTGCAGTTCGGCGGTCGCGGCGAGCACGTCCGCAGAGTCGGGAAAACGCGTGCGGACCGCGCCCCGGGCACGGGCGGCGGCGCGCGCCGCGGCGTCCACGGTGTCGCGGGCGCCGCCCCGGGTGTCCAGGGCGATGACGCGCGCGCTGACCGAGCGGACGGCCTCGGCGACCCGCTCCGGCGGCGCACGGAGTATCAGCGCCTCCGAAAGCCCGAACGCCTCAGGAGCCACAGGGTTCACCAGCCGGTTCCCCGCCCTGTGAACGGCGCGGGGAACCGGCACGGCGGGGCTAACGGCGCTTGCCGTAGGAGGTGGCCACCGCCAGGAACGCGTCGTTCTCCTCGGGGGTGCCCAGGCTCACCCGGGCGCCCTCCCCCGCGAACGGGCGCACGGAGACGCCCTCCCGCGCGCACGCCTCGGCGAAGTCGAGCGTGTCCTCGTCCACCCGCAGCCACACGAAGTTGGCCTCGGTCGGCGGAACCGTCCACCCGGAGGCGATGAGCGCGTCGCGCACCCGCCCGCGCTCCTCGACGGTGGCCGCCACGCGCTCCAGCAGCTCCCCCTCGGCGGCCAGGGAGGCGATCCCGGCGGCCTGGGCGAGGTGGTTCACCGCGAACGGGACGAGGGTCTTGCGGACCGCCGCGGTCACCGGGGGGTGACCCACGAGGAAGCCCAGGCGCACGGCGGCGAGCCCGTAGGCCTTGGAGAAGGTGCGCAGCACGGCGACGTTGGGCCGGTCGCGGTACAGGGAGACGCCGTCGGGCACCCGCGGGTCGCGCACGTACTCGCGGTAGGCCTCGTCCAGGACCACCAGGACGCTCTCGGGGATCCGGTCCAGGAAGGCGACCAGTTCCTCCTCGCGCACGGTGGTGCCGGTGGGGTTGTTGGGGTTGCACACGAGCACCATGCGGGTGTTCTCGGTGACCGCGTCGGCGATCGTGTCGAGGTCGTGCGCCTCGTCCCGGAGCGGGACCCGCACCGAGGTGACCCCCGCCAGCTCGGCGAGCAGCGGGTAGGCCTCGAAGGAGCGCCAGGCGTAGACGACCTCGGCGCCGGGCTCGCCGACGGCTTCGAGCAGCTGCTGGAGCAGGCCCACCGAACCGGCCCCCAGGGCCAGGTGCTCCTCGGGAACGCCGAGGCGGCGGGCGAGTGCGGAGGTGAGCTCGGCGGCGCCCGGGTCCGGGTAGCGGTTGAGTTCGGCCGCGGCCGCGGAGATGGCCTCACGCACCGACGGGAGCGGCCCGTAGGGGCTCTCGTTGGAGGACAGCTTGACCGAACGCCCGTCGGGACCGACGACCTTCTTGCCCGGCTTGTAGGGCGGGATGCTCTCCAGCACCGACCGCAGATATGGCGATTTCGACTCCGACACCGTTGTCCTTCCTCAATACTTTGTGCTAACCCCGCGACACGCTCAGCGACATCGCGTCCGGGTCGGTCACCGCTCCCAGCGGAAATATCGCACAAACGAGGAGATATCACCATGCACTTGCGTCCTTGCCCCACGAACTCGGCACGGAACGACGCTGGTCAGCTCCCCGGGCCGCGCGAGAGGCGAGGACTCGTCCGGTCATGGGCCCTTCCTGTGGCCGTGCCCGTCGCGGTCCTGCTGAGCGCGTGCGGCGGCGGCGCCGCCGAGCAGGCCGCCGACCCCGGCGCCGAGGCCGCGGAGGCACTGCACGAGGCACAGCCCCTGCACGTCCGCGACGCCACCTTCGTGGCCGAGAGCAGCGAGCGCGGCACCTACTCCGAGCTTGCCACAGTGCGCTACAGCGAACAGGTGCGGGCCTCCGCCGAACTCGACAAGCCCGAGTGCCTGGACGCCGCCAACCAGTGGGCCGCCCTGGACGGGGTGCGCGACTCCCCCGCCTCCGTGGCTGCCTACGAGTGGCCCGAGGGCGCGGTCACGCACATGCTGGTGCGTCTGGACGAGGCCACGGCCGCGGAGGCGCTGTCCAGCACGCCGCCGCGGAGCTGCGACGAGTACACCGCCGCCCACGAGGACGGAACCTCGACCGAGTACAGCGTCAGAGGCCTGGAGGACGTGCCGCGGATCGGTGACGAGTCGCGGGCCTTCGCCGTCGAGGTGGAGTCCGGGGACGACAGGAGCCGCATGGTCAGCCTCATGTACCGCAACGGCGACCTCGTCGGCAGCACGTCCGTCCTCGGAGACGGTGAGCCGGAGGACTACGAGACGATGCTCGTGGAGTTCAGCGAGGCCGCCGTGGAGCGGCAGCGGCAGATGCTCGGGCCGGAAGCCGACCGCTGACCACCGGAGCAGTTCCCGGGCCGGGGCCGGGCCGGACCAGGGGCCGGGCCAAGGGCCGGGGCCGGGGTCACGTCCGGACCGGGTGCGCGGCGGCACCGCCGACGGGCCCCGGAGACCGGAGCCCGTCGGCGCGCCCTCATCCGGCCGGGGTCGGTTCGCGCCCGCCCCGGTCCGTTCCGCCGGTGTCCCGCTCAGCGGAGCCCTGCTGCACCGCGTCCCGGCCGCCCTCCTCGCGTCCGCTCGGACCGCGCTGCCCCGGAACGCGTTCGCCCCGGCCCCCGCTCTCCCGAACGCCTTCGTCCCGGGCGCTCCCGTCGGGACCGTCCGCGACGAGGTCCCACACGGCGGAGCGCTCCCGGGCGGTCCGAAGGCTCAGCTCGGCCCTGGCCTCGTCGTGCCGCCACGCGTCCCGCCTGGCGGCCTCCCCCGGGTGGAGGAGCTTGCGCGGCGGGCCGGTCAGCTCGATGCGGGTGACCGCGCCGAAGGAGGCCACCACCGCTCCGCTCTCGCGGTCCACCAGGGCCGCGCGCACCGCGGTGCCGCGCCTGCCCCCGGCTCTGACGGCGTACACCACGTCGACCCGGCGGCCGTGCCGCACGCCGTCGTAGCGCAGGAACCTCCAGCAGCCCTGGCGCCACACGTCCTCGGGTTCGGACCCGAGCATCACCGGTTCGTTGACGCGCCACACGTCACTGCCGTGCAGGGTCCGCACGGTACGGCGCAGCGGTACCTCGCGCAGCGCGCAGGGCTCCTCGTGCAGGGTGCGTGCGGCCGCGGTGCGCAGTTCGGGGCTCAGCAGCGCCAGGACCAGCAGTTCGGCGCCCAGGACTCCCGCGTGCAGCGGGGTCGGCGAGGCGACCACCTCCCAGCCCGCGGGTTCCAGGCCGAGCGTGGCCGGGGCGGCGGCCGACAGCAGCCCGGCCCGGGTCAGCGTCCGCCAGCCGATCGGCGCCTGGCTCAGCCCGCCGAAGCAGCCGCAGCCCGCCTCGGGGTCGCGCCTGCGGATCACCACCAGGACCACGACCGAGACGGCGAACACGGCCGCGGTCAGCGCCCGCACCGTCTCGCCCAGCAGGCCGGTCAGCCCGAGCAGGCCGAGCGCCAGCGCGGCCTCCAGCAGGCCGGTGCCGACCGTGGACGCCCGGCGCAGCCGCTCGGGCGCGAGGACGGCCAGGCCCGTGGCGGCCGCCCGCCTGGTGGTCTTGGCGACGGCTCCGGCCAGGAGCAGCACCGCCAGGAGCGGTAGCTGCACCTCGCGGGCCGCCTCGACGATCTCCGGCAGCATCGGTCATCCCTCCCCGTCGTGGACGGTGACGGTCGCGTTGAAGCAGCCGTCCTCCAGCCGCCCGCCGAGGGCGACGAAGCCGGTCATGGTGAGGGAGGCCAGCCGTCCCGCGCTCTGGCCTCCGCAGGAGGAGCACAGGTCGCACAGCCAGCTGTCTGCCGCGGCGCAGTCGACCACGGGAAGCGCCGCGGACTCGTGCGTGCAGTCGTTGCGCAGGCTCAGGGTCGCCCCGGTGGACAGCAGCGGCAGCGGAACGCAGGAGGTGCGCCGGTCGCAGGGCCCGTCGTGGCCGACGGGGTCGAGCGCCGGGTAGGCGATCCCGTCGACGTGGGCGCGCGGGTCCGCGTGGGAGGAGCGGCCCCACGCCGGGTCGTACCAGGTGGCGACGCCGCTCAGAGTGGTGGCGCGCCGGCGCGTGGGCGGCCGGTGCGGTGTGGCGCCCAGCGGATAGGGCGGCTGGGTCGTGGCGGGGCGCACGGCCAGTACGGCCCCCTCCTCCCAGACGCCGACGGCGTCGAAGACGTAGCCGGGTTCCAGCCGCGGGTGGCGGACGGAGATCCGGCCCGAGGTGCGGTAGGGCAGGACGACGGTCTGGCGCGGACGCCCGTGCCCGGGGTCGATCTCCAGGGTGTCGCCGTCGCGGCTGACGATGACGCCGGTGGCGCGGGCGGCCTGGGCCCACACGCGTGCGGCGATGGGGTGGCCGCCGGGTACGCGCAGCACCACGGCGTCGTCACCGGCGCGGAGTTCGCCCGGTCCTACTTCCCCGCCCCGCCAGAACACGGTGGAGCGGTCGTACATGAAGTGCTCCTCGCCGCCAGGCACGGCCAGGCAGAGGATGCGCGCGTTGGCGCTGACGACCACGCCGCGCGCGACGCGGTGTCCGAGCGGTGTGGGTTCGGGTGCGCTCGCGGCGCCGAGCACCGCGGCTGTGAACCTTCTGCGGTCCCGTCCGATCTCGGTGGTCACTGACATCTCGACTGAGCCCCCTCACCAGTACGACTCGTCGCTTCGTCCCCGTTGTCCAGACATGTTCTCGGTGCCGCGGCCCCCACGACACGTGGGGCACCCCATGGAACCAGAGAGCGGATTCCGCGCACACCGGGCTTCGCACATCGGGCGACTCGGGATCGCCCCACCACAGCCTGTCGTTACAAAGCTACGCATAGAACCCATAAATCTAGAAAGATTCATAAACACCCACAAGATCCCCCAAACCACAGGGGTTCCCGTTCGTTCACCCCGGCTCCCCTCCACCGGCGGTACCGGTCCCCGAGGCGAGGCCCGGCGAACGGCACCGGCCCGTGCCACGGGCTTGTCGGCCGCCAGTGCCGCGACTCGCCGGGGGCGGCGCGCGGACACGACGGAAGGCCGGACGCCCGCGGTTCTCCGGCGGGCCGTTTGTCGGCGCGTGGGACACACGTGCCCGGATGTTTGCGTCGGCTGTGTGAGAGTTGGAAGGGAGGAACACGACGAAAGCCCACGCAGCGCCCGTGAAGGTCGGTGGTCGGCGTGACAGGGACGACCCGGACGCCCCGGTACGACGAGTTCAGCCACTACGTGGCCGAGCGCGGACCGGCCCTGCTCCGGATGGCCCGGTCGCTGACGGGCAGCCACGCCGACGCCGAGGACCTGCTCCAGGCGGCCCTGGTCAAGACCTTCCTCGCCTGGGACCGGATCGCCAACCCGAAGGCGCGCGACGGCTACGTGCGCAGGGCCATGGTGAACACGCAGATCTCCGAGTGGCGGCGCAACCGGCTGGACGTCTACCCGACCGACGAGATCCCCGAGCAGCGTGTGGACGATCCCACCTGGCGCAGCGACCTGGCCGACGTGGTGGAGCGCGCCATCGACCGCCTGCCCTCCCGGCAGCGGACCACGGTGGTGCTGCGCTACTACGACGACCTCACCGAGGCGCAGATCGCCGAGCGGATGGGGGTGACGCTCGGCACGGTGAAGAGCACGCTGTCCCGCGCCGTGGACAAGCTGCGCCTGGACGCCGACCTCATCATCGAGCGCACCATCGGCTGACCCGCTCAGGCCGGTCCCCAACCGCATCAGCGGGCGGCGCCCTTCCCGGCCCCGCCCGCACCGGCCGCGGGGCGTGGCGGGGGCATTCGTTTTGCGCAACCGTCCGTGGTGTCTGTAGGCTTGTCCCAGCCAGGAGGATTCGCCTAGTCAGGTCTATGGCGCCGCACTGCTAATGCGGTTAGGGGGCAACCCCTTCCGGGGTTCAAATCCCCGATCCTCCGCAGGTCAGAAGGGGGCTCACCCATCGGGTGGGGCCCCTTCGTCGTTCCATTCCAGGCCGTGTGAGGCCAAACGGTTGGCCACGACCTCACACCGCGCCCAACCGTGGCCGACGGGGAATGATCGCCGTGGTCGCCTCCGCAGCCGCCGCCGCGGCCTCCGACACCACCGGCGTGTACGTGTCCGCGGTGGAGCTGTGCCGGGAACGGCCCAGCGTCGCCGACACCACCTTGGTGCGCCGCTACCTGCTCCCCGAGCTGGCCAAGCACCACGCCATCGACGTGTACGAGATCGAGACCGCCCACAACCCCATCCGAGCCGGCCGAGTGGACGGCGTGGAGATCGACCCGCTGGCCGCGAACAACGAGGTGGAGTTCACTCCGCTGTGGGTCTACGTGCCGTTCCCCGAGGTGCCGCGGGTCGCACAGGAGGAACACGGCCGTGGACGACATCCAGGCCACCGCCGCCGCAACGCACCCGTGACCTTCGGGAACCCACTGGAGAATCCCAGAGTATGATCCCAGGCCGGGGAATGGGGCGCCGATCCGCGCGGGTTCTCCCGGTGTTACGTTCGTGGCCGCGTAGCGGCGACAGGAGGTAGAGGAAGGAGTCGCGTATGCCGTTGGACCCGAACATGTCCGACTCCTCACGCGACGCCATCAAAGTCCTCACCGGCATCAAGGTCCCCCGCGCCGGCCTCTACCAACTCGGCCACGCCTCCGAGATCTACAACAGCCTCACCCAACGCCTCAAACACCTCGAAGAACTCCTCGCCCTCAGCCGCTCCCACGCCCGCCGCCACTTCGACGGCAAAACCGCCGACAACTACGAACGCTCCCTGGACCAGTTCACCAAGGGCGAGAACAACTACGTCGGCTCCGCCCAGGACAACTCCACCGTCATGTCCACCGAACTCTTCAAGGCCCGCGCCAACGTCGAGTACATGCACATGATGGTCATCGGCCAGTTCATCCAACTCCTGGTCGAGATCGCCTGGGCCATCGCCACCGCCAAGTTCACCTTCGGCGCCTCGCTGAAGTGGATCCCCGTCTTCAAGGCCATCCGCAGCCTGGCCATGCGGCGCATCCTGACCTGGCTCGCCTTCACCGTGCCCAGCCACCAGATCCTCAGCCAGATCTTCGCCAGCATGGACAGCATCATCCAACGCATCCAGATCGGTAAGGGCACCCGCCACAACAAGGACCGCGAACTCACCAAAAGCTCCCACCTGGGCGCCATCGGCGAAGGCCTCATCTCCGCCTTCGCCGCCCTGGGCCTGGACACACTCTTCGGCAACAACCTCGTCAACCTTCTCAAGACCGGCCTCAAAGACCTCAACGGCCTCCCCGACCCACCACCCCTGACCCGCACCGGCCCCGACGGCGGACCCCCACCCCCCGGCCCCCTCAACAACACCCCCGACACACCCCCCGGACCACCCAACGGGGGCCCCGACGGCCCCCCCACCGGCCCCGTCAAGGACGACCCACCCACCGGACCGGTCAAAGACGACCCACCCGCCACCAACCCCGACCGGGGACCCGACACACCCACACCCAAGGACGACCCGACCAGCGGGCCACCGGCGTCCCCGTCCCTGAACCAGGACCTGGCCACCCTCTTCACCCGCCACAACGAAGAACTCCTGGCCCCCTACCACCCCGGCAGCCCCATCGGCGCAGGCGCCTTCGACAACGCCGCCAAAGCCGCCGCCGCCCGCGAGGAGTTCGCCGACCTCTTCGCCCGCCACTTCGGCGACCACCTCGGCGAGAGTGCCGCACGCAACCTGGGCCGCGACTACGCCAACACCCTCACCCGCAACTGGAACAACCCCGCCCTGGGACAACAGCTACGCCAGACCATCGGTGACCGCCTACCCCCCCACATGCGCGACCACCTGGCCGACGTACCCGTCAACCTCAACCGGCCCCTGGCCGAGTACTTCTCCACCACCGGCGCCTACGCCCAGCAGACCGGCGGCACCATCGGCTCCGGAGCCCTGGAGGGCTACCTCGGCGAAGGCCTGGGCAGCGTCATGGACGGACGCGGCTGGGAAGCCTCGGTGTGGTCGGCCACCGCGGGCGCCTCCCAAGCAGGCATCCAACAAGGCGCCACCGACAGCGCCCTGCACGGCCTGGACCTGTTCAGCCACAGAGACCACACCCCACTCCCACCACCCCAAACCGAAAGCAACAGCTCTGCCGGGAGAGGGTCCGGAGCTCCCGGCAACGGGAACGGCTCACCCCTCTTCGAAAGCGGATCCGAACGGTGGGACGACGGGTCCAGCGGAGAGAACCGGGGCGGGGCGGACCGGGAGGACCGCGGAGGCGGACGCGAGGGCAACAGCGGTCCCGACCGCGACAGCGACGAACCCCCTGCCCCTGAGTCCGGCGGCGGGCCCCAACGGGGAGACGAACACGACGACGGTCCCGCCCCGTCCCGTCAGGGCGACGAGTCGTCCCCGTACGGCCGCAACGAATCCCCCGAGGTCGACGACGTTCCCGACCTGGTCAGCGACACCGACAGCGAACCGGGCGACCCCGACGACCTCGGCCCGAACGACAACGCCCGCGTACGCGAGGACGAGGACACCCGCGCCCCACTCCCCGGTTCCCTCACCACCCCCGACCCCGCCAAGGACCCCCTCGGTACCACCGACACCAAACACCCCGGCCCGGACAACGACCTCTTCCACCCCGGGATGAACAACGGCCCCCTCGCCGTCAACTTCCTCAACGCCATCACCCCCGACAACCCGGGGATGAACACGCCCCCCGGCGTCGAGCAGACCACACCCGACCCGGGCAACAACGGCGGCACGAACACAGCCGACCGCTCCACCCCCACACCAGAGCAGCAGCACACCCCCGCCCCCGTCACCGTGGCACCGCCAGCCGGCCACACCACCCCGCCACCCGCAAGCGCACCGCAGAACCCGCCCTCCGACAGCGGCGGACGCTCGCCCCAGCGCACCGGCGACACCCGCACACCGGACCCGTCCGCGCAGCAGTCGACCGGCGACGACGCGCGTAGCACCGCCGAGAGCACGTCACAGCCGGACACCGCACCCGCACCCGCACCCGCACCCGCACCCGAGCAGCGGACCGCATCGGAGGACGTCCCGCCGTCTACGCCGCCCGTCGCCGAAACCGGCAACGGCCAGCACGACACCGACCTCAGGACGGAGAGCGCGCCGCCCCAGCCGCCCGTCACCGAGAGCGGGGGCGACCAACACGACACCGGTCCCAAGTCCGAGAGCGGACCCCCTCAGCAAACAGAGGACACCGGGCACACCACTCCCGAGCGCGACGCCGAACAGTCCGCCGAGCGCGACGAGGACGACGGCGCCGAGTCCGTACACGGGGAGGACCCCGCCGAAGAGAAGGACGACCAGGAGCAGGACGGCCAGGAGAGCCGCAAGGACGCCCCGCCCGCCACCGAGGCCACGACGCCCGACACGACCGAGGGCACGCCGGTCCCCACGCGGAGCACGGCCACGGACGCGCCTCCGGCACCGCCCGCCGCCGGACCCGACCGCGCGGCGGACAGCGGACCCGACACCCCCGGCAAGGCGCCCACCGACCCCACCGCTTCCGGGATCGACCCGCGCGCCGACGCCCGCGCCGCGTCGGTCCTGGACCGCCTGCCCGAACTCACCCGGGCCCTCGCGGACAACGACATCCCCGGAGCCCGGGCGCTGGGCGCCGAGTTCTGGAGGCAGCTGCGACCCGTCGAAGGTCCGGACCCGGAGAACCGCTCCATCCACGAGGCGCGCACGCTCGCGCAGGCACTGGTGTACACCGTCTCCGACCCCTCCGACAGGCGCGTCCCGCTGAGCGGCGAGTCCATCCCTGCCGAACGCGTCCGGGACGCCGAGGTCCTGGCCCGCGGCATCGGCCGCCACCTCCAGGACCGCCACGACCCGGTCCGCGCCCGGCTCTGGCAGCCCGGCGGGCGGCTCACGACGGACTACGTCCAGTACGCGATGCAGGACCCCGCGGACCGGGGACCCTCCCCCTACGGCGCACCGGACACGGTCAAGACCGTCAACACGGCGCTGGTCGACGGCGACGAAGACTCACCGGCCCCGGAAGGACGGTCCGAGGAGCCGCCGACACCGCCCCGGACAGAGACCGACACACCGCCGGCGCAGCCGCCCCGTCCCGCGAGCGGCGCACCCCCGAGCGACCGGATGGAGCCGGAGCCGGGGGAGCGCCCCGCGGACGCCTCGCTCCTGGACACGTTCCACAGCGCCCTCAACGAGCAGCCCCCGCCCGTCCGGAGCGGACCGGTGACCGGGGAGGAGTCCTCCGACCCGGGGGACGGACCGCCCCCGCAGCCGGTTTCAGCCCGATCGGCGCCCGAGCCGAACACGGACGACGAGATCACCGTGTTCCTGATGGAGACGACGGACCAGGACCCGGCCGAGGAGGACGGACACCTCCCCGAACCCGGGGCGACGCGCGAGCGGGAAGACGGGATGACCGACCTCCTGGGGCTGGAGGACCCGGCCGCCCGCGCCGCGGAGCTCGATGACCCGGGCACCAACCCGCACACCTTCGACGCGCTGCCCCGGGACCAGCGCGAGACCGTCGTCGCGCAGGCGGCCACAGACTGGCTCTCGTCCCTCACCTGGCTCCCCTCGCTCGACACCGCCTCCGTCCGGAACAGGCTGGAGGATCTGACGTACGACGCGGGCGACAACGCCAGCAGTGAAGACCTCAACGGCTGGCCTCTCTACGAGAAGAACGGGAGGCGGTGGCCGACGCTCGCCGAGATCCGGGAGCTCAACTCCCAAGGCGGGAACACCCGCACCCTCATCCGGCTCATCGACGACGTCTTCAAGGCGCCGGACCCCCGCCAACGACTGCGCCACTGGTACGACAACGCGGACGAGGCCGGGGCCCTGGCCAGGGCCGCCGACGGCACCTACCCGACGGCCGACCAGGTCCTGGACACCCTGCGTACCCTGGACGCCGCGACCGACCGTCCGCTTCCCGGCCCCGTGGAGGTGACCTTCGCGCTGAGCGGGGACGAGGGCCTCCACGGGCTCGACGGGTACGTCGAGGGCGACCCCTCCTCGCTGGTGGGCACCGAGCAGCGGGAGGCGGGGTATCTGCGCACCTCCCTGGACCGCTCACCGGCTACCGGAGGCGACGGCGACGGTAAGGTCCTGGTCCACCTGAGCGTGCCCGAGGACGGGCGCGGCCTGTGGATCGGCGACAGGGCGGGCACATCCGACCCGTACACGCTCCTCCTCCCCCGCGGCACCGGCTACCGCGTCACCGACGTCACGGAGTCGGACGGGATCGTGGAGATCACCGCCGTGGCCCTGCCCGCGGAACCGCGACCGGTGGCCGCGCCCCCGACAGAGCCCGCCGCCGTCCACGACGATGCGGACCACGAGGGCGACGAGACCGACGACGGCGCGGAATCGGACGACTCGGACGCAGAATCGGACGACTCGGACGACTCGGACGCAGAATCGAACGACTCGGACGACTCGGACACGGACACCGACGACAGGGGCACCCTCGACGAGAATGGCATCCGCCGCTTCGACTCGCCCGGGGAGATCGACAGGCAGGACCGGTGGCTCCAGGACCCGGCGAACAACCCCCACGCCTTCGACACCCTCACCCCCGATCAGCGCGGGATGGTCGACGCCTACACCAGGTCCGCCTGGATCACCCGTGTCGCCCGCATCCGGCCCTTCCTGCCCCAGAACGTCGTGCGACAACTGATGGAGTGGCGCTCGCAGTCCCGGGCCGAGGCGGCCGACCCCGACATGGCGCAGATGGCCCACGGCTGGGACCTGTACGAGGCCAACGGTCTGGCCTGGCCGTCCGTGGAGCGGCTGCGCCAGATCGCGGCCTCCCCCCAGCCGCTGCCCCCGCGGACCCGGGGGCTCATCCGGTACATCCTCGACGCCCCCGACCCCCGTGCCGAACTCGACCACTGGTTCCACAACGCGGGATACGCGGGGGTCATCGCCCGGCTCAACGGGGGCGTCTACCCCGACGCCAACGCGGTCCGGCGGCTGTTCCGCCTCATGGACGGCGCGGTCGACCGCCCGCTGCCCGAGGGCATGGCCGTGTCCCGCGGCATGCAGTCGATCAACCACCTCCTGCGCACGACCGGGGGCACGGACCCCCGCGCGCTGGTGGGCACCGTCCACACCGAGCCCGGCTACATGTCCACCACCCTGGGCGACTCCCCTTTCAAGACGGACGCGGACGGATTCCCCTTCCTGCTGCGCCTGGACGTGCCCCAGGGGATCCGCGGCCTCTGGATCGGTACACGCAGCCACGATCCGGAGCAGATGGAGCTCACCCTCGGCCGCGGCACCACGTACCGCATCACCGGCGTCGAGGAGAGGATCGACCCCGAATCCGGCGGCCCGCAGTTCGTGATCACCGCGACCGTGGTCCCCCTGCCGCGGGCGGTGCCCGACCTCTTCTCGGAGGGGAGCACAGGCGAGGACGGCGTCCGCAGATTCTGGAACGCGGAGGAGGCCCACTGGTACGGCCACCGCCTCCACGACCCGGCGCACAACCCGCACGCCGTCAACGCGCTCCCCCGGGCACGGCACGACCTCGCCCGCGCCCTCAGCGCGCTCGCGGGCGGGTTCGACCACACCAGGACGGACCCGGACGGTGCCCGGCAACTGCTGGACTCCCTGCGCGCGGCGAGCCATGTCACCCCGGCCTCCACCCCGGCGGAGCAGCAGCGGCTCCTCGGGTGGGAGCTGTACGAGGCGAACGGCCTCACCTGGCCCTCCCCCCAACGGCTGCTCCAGCTCCTGCCCGCGGAGCGGGTGCGCAACCCCGCGCGGGCGCAATTCATCACCGGCATCCTCAGGCACGGCCCCCAGGAGGCGGCCCGCAGGCTGAACGGGCTGTACAACGCGGCCGGGCCCGCCGGGGTCCTGGCCCGCGCGAACGGGGGCACCTACCCCTCGCCCGAGAGGCTGCTGGACATGCTGGCCTCCTATGAGGACGCCGTCCGCCGTCCGCTGCCCGACGCGGTCGAGAGCACCTGGTACCTGGACCAGGCGACTGCGCGGCGGTTGCACGGATTCGACCCGCGCGACCCCTCCGCGCTGGTCGGGACCGAGCAGACCACCCGGGGGTACACCGCGGTCGCGCTCAACCCGCGTCCGGTCGGCCCGGGCGAGGGGCCGGCAGCGGTCGTCCGCCTCGTCCTGCCGCCGGGGGCGCACGGCCTCTGGCTGGGCGGCGCGGGCCCCCGCCCCCAGAACCAGGAGATCGTCCTACCGCCGGGGACCGGGTTCCGGATCGACTCCGTGGACACGTCCGGAGGCCGTCCCGTGATCACCGCGCGGGTGCACGCGCCGACGGACGACACCGCCGCGCCCGAGGCGGTGAGCGCGCCGCCCACAGCAGAGGCAGCACACGAGGCGGTGAGCGCCCCGCCCACCGCAGAGGCCGCGCCCGACGGGGCGAACGACGCCGTCACAGGACCGGACACGGCCCGCAGCGGTCAGGAACCCGGCGACGGACGGGGCCACGTCGACGGGAACGGGATCCGGAGGTTCCGCACCGAGGAGGAACTCGACGCCTACGACCTGTGGCTCCACGACCCCGCCAACAACCCGCACGCCTTCGCGGCTCTGAGCCCTGAGCACCGGAACAGGATCACGGGCTACACCATCGACGGCTGGCTCAACACCGTGGCCCGCAATTCCATGGACGCGGAACGGGTGGGGATCGTTCTGGACCTGATGCGCCAGGACACCGTCGCGTCGTTCGAGACCAACCCCATGGGCTCGCGCGGCTGGGAACTGTACGAGATGAACGACCTCGCGTGGCCGACCCTGGACCGGCTGCGGGAACTCCTGGAGCAGGGGCGCGTTCCGGAGAGGGCCGAGGGCTTCGTCAGGTACATCCTCGACGCGCCGGACCCGCAGGAGGAACTCGACAACTGGCACGTGCGCGCCGGTGAGGCCGGGGAGGTCGCCAGGTCGAGCGACGACGCGTTCCCGCCCCCGGAACGCACGCTCGAACACCTCCGGACCCTGACGGAGGCCATCGACAGGCCCATGCCCGAGGGGATCGAGGTGATCCGCGGGCTGGAGGAACTGGACCACCTCGAAGGCTTCGACGGCAAGGACCCCTACTCCCTCGTGGGCACCGTCCACACCGAGCGCGGGTTCATGTCCACGTCGCTGGGGCACGAGCTCGCCGGGGTCACGTCCAATTACGCGCACGCGTTGCACCTGACCCTCCCCCGCGGCTCCCGGGGCGTCTGGATCGGTTCGGAGAGCAGGCACCCCGAGGAGCGCGAGATGATCCTCCCCCCGGGTACGACCTACCGGATCACCCGGGCGGGCTGGGGCGGCTCCCGCGGACTGGAGGGCCTGTACATCGAGGCCGAGGTGATCGTGCCGGAGCGTCCGGTTCCCGAACCGGACCAGGCGGGGACCGAGGAGTCCGCCGACCTGCACGTGTTCACGGCGGAGACCGACACGGACGCCACCGTCACCGGCCCCGACGAGCCCGGACTCGGTGCGGACGCGGAGGCCGGAATGGCCGCGCTCCTGGGACTGGAGGACTCCGGGCACGAGAGCGACGGAGACGACGCGTACGACGACCGGCCCCTCCTCGACCGCGACGACTCCGACGACGAAGCGCCGACGGGCCCGGCCGGGCGCACCGACCGGGCCCCGCTCGACCGCACGGACGACGGTGGCAGCACGGTCGCGGCCCCCGAAACGCGCGGCGGAGAGGACCGCGGGTTCCGCACCCGGGAGGAGCTGGACGCCTACGCGGAGCGGATGGAGGACCGGGACGGTGAACCGCACACCTACGGCGCTCTCCCGCCGGAGCTGCGCGCCCTCATCGGCGAGCACACCGCGTACCCGTGGCTCAGCAATCTCGCCCGGCTCGGAACCTCCGACCCGGCGGTCATCCAGGACAGGCTCGACTTCTGGAGCAGGACCAGCCTCGACAACGCCTCCGACCCCGACGACCCCAACGGGTGGGTGCTCTACGAGGCGAACGACCTGTCGTGGCCCTCGCTCAGCCGGGTGCGGGAACTGTACGCCGGGGGAGGCCGCTCCCCTGCGTTCAAGGCGATCGCGGCGGACATCTTCGGTTCCTCCGATCCGCAGCTGCGGCTGGACCACTGGTACGAGAACGCGGACGACGCGGGGGAGGTCGCCCGGGCCAACGGCGGTGTCTACCCCACCGGGGACCGTGCCCTGGAGATCATCCGGGACATGGACGCTGCCGTGGACCAGCCCCTGCCCGGCCCGATCGCGGTGTCCTTCGTGCTGGATGTCGGCCGGGACCTCCCCGGACTCCACGGATACGACTCGGACGACTCGGACGACCCGACCGCCATGGTGGGCAGGGACCAGCGCGAGCAGGGGTACACCACCGTCTCCCTGGGCGACTCGCCCTTCACCACCGCGCCGAACGGCACCGTGGCGGTCGTCCGCATGGTCCTCCCCGAAGACGCCCGGGGCCTGTGGATCGGTGACCAGGGCGCGACGGGCGACCGGTACGCGCTGGTCCTGCCCCGGGACTTCGGCTACCGCATCACCGATGTCCGGATCACCGACGGCGGAATGGAGATCGACGCCGAGCCGGTCTCCGCGGACATGTCGGCGCGGGAGCCGTCCGCGGAGGACGGGGACGACGACTCGGACGCCTCCACAGTCGCCGACGAGGAGTCGCGCCCTCCAGCGGGCGACGGCCGCGGGCACATCGGCGACGACGGATACCGGCGCTTCCGCGCCCTGGGGGAACTGGACGCCTACGACCAATGGCTCCAGGACCCGACCAACAACCCCCACGCCTTCGACACCCTCACCCCCGACCAGCGCGGGATGGTCGACGCCTACACCAGGTCCGCCTGGATCACCCGGCTGGCCCGGGTCCGGCCCCTGTCCCCGACCGGTGTGGCGCGCCAACTGGCACTGGTACGGGGCGAAACCCAACAGGAGGCCGAGCAGCCGGCGACCGTGACGACCGCCCACGGCTGGGACCTGTACGAGGCCAACGAACTCACCTGGCCCACCCTCGACCGGCTGCGCGAGATCCGGGCCAACCCGGAGGGCCTCCCCCCGCGCACCGTCGGACTCATCGACTACGTCCTCACCGCCCGCGACCCCGCCGCGGAGCTGCGCCACTGGTTCCACAACGCCGGGTACGCCGGGGTCATCGCCCGCCACAACGGCGGGACCTACCCCGACGTGGACCGCGTCCTGGAACTCTTCCGCCTCCTCGACGACGCCACCGGCAGCCCCCTTCCCGAAGGCCTGGTCGTCTCCCGGGGCATGCACTCCATCGACCACCTGCTGCAAGCGGCCGGCGTGTACGACGCCGACGACCTCGAAGGCACGGTCCACACCGAGCCCGGGTACATGTCCACCACCCTGGGCGACCGGCCCTTCAAGACCGACGCCGCACCCTTCCGCTACCTCCTGCGGCTCAACGTCCCCCAGGACGCGCACGGCCTCTGGATCGGCTCCCGCAGCCACGACCCAGAACAGCGCGAACTCACCCTCGCCCGAGGTTCCACCTACCGGATCACCGGTGTCCGGGAGACGTTCGACATGAACACGGGCGGGATCGTGACCGTGCTCTCCGCGGAGGTGGTCCTGCGCCCGGAGGCCTTCGCGGACCCGCTCTCGGACGGACGGGTGGACGCGTCCGGTGTCCGACGGTTCCGGACCCCCACGGAGGCCCACTGGTACGCGCACCAGGCCGCTCACGCGGAGAGCGGCATGCCGGGGCTGGACACCCTCCCCGCGGAGGCACGCCGCGTCGCCAAGGCGTTCTCGAACACCCCGTTGCTCGCGGACCTGGCGCTGGTGCCCCCGGGCGACATGCGGACGCAACTCGACCGGTTGCGCTCGATGAGCCGTCCCGAGCAGCCCTCGATCGCGGACTCCCGCGGCAGCAGCGGCTGGGAGGTCTACGAGGCCAACGGTCTCACCTGGCCCACCCCGGAGCGGCTGCGGGAGATCGTGGACGCCGCCGAGGAGGGGACCCCCGGAACGCACTTCCTGCGGATGGTCCTCGCGCTGGGGCGCCCCGAGGAACGGCTGGCCAGTCTGTACCACAGGAGCGGTATGGCCGGGGCTCTGGCCGCGGCCAACGGGGGGACCTACCCCTCCGCCGAGGGTGTGCGGGACCTGCTCGAAACCTACGACGAAGCGGTGGGGCGCCCGCTCCCGGAGGCGGTCGAGACGACGTGGGTCCTGACCGACACCGACGACCTCCGGTTCCCCGAGGGGTACGACGAGAGGGACCCCTCCAGCTTGGTGGGCACCGTCCAGAGCAGTCCGGGGTACACCACGGTCTCCGTGAACCCGGAACCGAAGGGCCTGGGGCACCCCGCGGCGACCGTCCGGCTGACCCTGCCCGAGGGCGCGCACGGGCTCTGGCTGGGCACGGAGGGCCCCCGGCCGTCGAACCACGAGATCGTCCTGCCCCGAGGAATGTCCTATCGCGTCACCGGCGCGGAGACGACCGCTGACGGCCTGCTGCTGACCGCCGAGGCCATCCTGCCGGTGCAGGCCGACACCGCGTCCGGGGCCCGGCCGCCGGCCGTGGAGGAGGCCCCTCCCGCGACCGGCGGGGGGACCGGTCAGGGCACGGCCGCCCCCGACGAGGGGACGGGACACACGGCGCCCCCCGGCGAGGCGACGGGACACACAGCCACCCCGGACGCCTCCCCGGACGCCTCCGCCACCGACGCCGGGCTCCCGGTCGGCACCGGTACCGCCGACGACGACGGCAGGGGGTACGTCGACGACTTGGGCGTGCGGCGGTTCCGCTCCGTGGAGGAGACCGACGCCTACGGCCGCTGGCTCCACGATCCGTCGAACAACCCGCACGCCTTCGACTCCCTCCACGAGCGGCAGCGCGGCGACGTGCGCAGCTACACGGCCGCCGGATGGCTCAACGAGGTCGTCCGCGAGAACCTCTCGGCCGAGCAGGTCCAGAACGCCCTGGACGAGGTGCGGGAGGCGACCCACCTCGAGACCAACACGGACCCGATGGAGGCCCGCGGCTGGAGCCTGTACGAGCTGAACGACCTGTCCTGGCCCACCGTCGAGCGCCTTCGGGAACTCCTGGCGCAGGACCGGGTGCCCGAACACACCGCGGGCTTCGTCAGGTACATCCTCGACGCGCCGGACCCGGAGGCGGAGCTGGCGGGCTGGCACGAGAACGCGGGTGGCGCCGGTGTCCTGGCGCGGTCCAACGGGGACGTGTTCCCCACCACGGCCGAGGTGGCCGCGTTCCTGGACCGCCTCGACCGGGCCGTCGACCGCCCCCTGCCCGAGACGGTCGAGATGGTCCGCGGCCTGTACGAGGTCTCGTTCCTCGACGGGTACCAGGACCTGAACCCCTACTCCCTGGTGGGCACCGTCCAGACCGAGCCCGGGTTCATGTCCGCGTCCCTGGGCAACAAGCTGGCCGGGCACCACCAGACCGAATCCGGGAACGTCATCCACCTGACCGTGCCCGCGGGCAGCCGCGGGCTGTGGGTCGGCGAGAGGAGCGAGTACCCGAAGGAGCGCGAGGTCATCCTCGCCCGGGGCACCACCTACCGGATCACCCGCGCGGGATGGGGCGGGGCGTCCGGACTGCCGGGGTTCCACATCGAAGCCGAGGTGGTGGTCCCGCCGCCGGAGACCGTTCCGGCCCCGCAGCAGCGGGCCGGGGACACCTCGGACGTCCAGGTGCTCACCGTGCGGACCGACACGGACACCACCGTGACCGGTCCCGAACAGACGGGACTCAGCGGTGGCACCGAAGCCTTCCTGACCGCGCTCCTGGGGCTGGACGACGCCGCGGCCTCCGCGGAGGGCTCCGCCGGTCCCCCGGAGTCCGGGACACAGGCCGCCGGGCCGGACCTGCCCGACGACCGCCCCGGACGGGTCGACCCCGACGGCGTGCGCCGGTTCGGCACCGACGACGACGGCTCGGGGTACGGGAAGCTCGTCCTCGGCGACCGGTTCCCGTCCCTGGCCCCGGAGCAGCAGGACTCCGCCCGGGCCTACACGAAGAACGCGCAGTTCTACAACGACTTCTCCCGGCACTCCAACCCCGAGTCCGAGGTCCTGCGGCTCAGCGAGCAGCGGTTCTTCGGCTCCTGGGTCGAGAAGTGGTTCGACGGGCACACACCGACCCGGGAGAACGCCGAGAGGACCTGGGACCTGCTGCGCGAGGGGATGGACCGGCTCGACCGGGCGGTGGAGCCGGTCCCGGAGGCGGTCGAGGTCCGGCGCTCGGTGTTCAGCGTGGGCTTCATGGCCCCGCCGGGGCGGCCATTCCACGACCCCACGGACCTGATCGGCACGGAGTTCCTCGAACGGGGGTTCCTCTCGGGGTCGCTGGGGGTCGAGACGGTGAACCGGACCGCCGCCTACCAGTTCCACCTGGCCGTGCCCGCGGGGCACCCCGCCCTGTGGATCGGCGAGAACAGCGTGCACCGGACCGAGAGGGAGCTCCTCCTGCCGCGCGGAACGCGCTTCAGGATCGACGACGCGCTCCAGGACCCCGACACCGGCCAGTGGACCCTGCGGGTGACCGTGCTGCCGTTCACCCCGCGACCGTGACGAAGGAGGAGGGATGACCGACGAGGAGCGGGCCGCGCGGGACGAGTTCCGCCCCGAGTTCACGGGCGCCGAGCCCCGGTTCGCCGCCGACACCGACGGGCCGGTGCTGCACGTCCCCGTGCTGCGGGAGGACGGGAGCGCGCTGGGCCGCCTCTGGGCTTCGCGGGACGGGACCGCCGCGGGGTTCCTGCCCGTGCCCGGCCCGGCGGGGCTGAACGCCAAGGGCGCCTGGGTGCGCCGCCTGATCCTGGCCCGGGCCCAGGGGCTGGACGCCCTCGGCGCGCTGGCACGCTGGACCGGGGCCCCTCAGGACGACCGGGCCGGGGCGGTCCCGCCGGGGAGCGTGCCCGAGCACGCCGACCGACCGGACGGGATCCCTCCCCCCTGATCCGGGCAGGACACCCGGTACCGCAGTGGCAGTTGGAGACGAGAGGAAGTGGGGACGGCCATGGACGGTGGGCGCTCACCCGAGGACGGGTACCGAACGGACCGGGGCGGGGCGGAGCCCGACCCGTACCGCGGGACCGACGGCGCCGGGGATCCGGCGCGTGCGCCGGGCGCGGGGCAGGGGGCGTTCGACCGGTGGAGCGACGAGGCGCTGTCCCCCGTACTGGTCGGCCGCTCCTACGCCCCGACCACCGCGGGCCCCGTGGTGTACCTCCCCGTGCACCGGGACGGCGGCCTCATCGGGTACCTGTGGGCCTCCGAGACCGAGGAGGCCAGCGACTTCCAGCCCCTCCTGCCGCCCGACACGGCGGGCAACACCGCCCGAGGCTGGTGGACGATGGAGCACGTGCGCCTGCGCGGCGAGGGGCTGACCGCGCTGGAGGCGCTCCGGTCCTGCGCCGGGAGGGTCGACGACCCCCAGGGGGGACGGGTGGACGCCGACGCCCCCGAGTCCCGTGCCGCGAGCCTGGAGGAACTGCGCGCCCTGGCCCGCGGCTGAGACGCGGGACCCCGGCCGCGCGGTCCGGCCGCCCGGGCCGCTGGACCGCGCGGGCGTCGGCGGGGCGCGGAGTTCCGTTGCGCGGTCGTGGGGCCGGCGCTCCGGCGGTCTCAGACCGAGCGCTCGGCGATGGGGTGGTAGGCGCGCTGCCTGCCTTCCAGGGTGTCCGTGACCACGGCTCCGAGGCTGTTGCGGATGTGGGAGCGCACCAGTCCGGCCGCGGCGGCGCCGTCGCCGACGACCACGAGTTCCAGGATCTCGTGGTGCTGGTTGAGGTCGAGGGTGCGCGGTTCGGCGCCCGCGGGCAGCTCCAGGCCGATCCGCCGGTACCGGTCGGCCTTGTCCCACAGGTCGTCCAGGAGCCTGGTCATCACGCTGTTGTGCGAAGCGGCGTAGATCGACCGGTGCAGGGCCCGGTGCGCCGCGATGGCCTCCTCCCCCCAGGTGCGGGTGACCGGCAGGAGCCGGTCGGCGGCCTCCCTCATCGCGGCGATGTCGCGTTCGGTGCGGCGCAGCGCGGCGAGTTCGGTGGCGGAGGGCTCCAGCGAGAAGCGGGCCTCCAGCAGCTCGCGCGCCTCGGAGGCGCTCATGGGCGCCACGCGCACGTCCCGGTGGGTGTCCATCACGACCCAGTCCTCGCTGGCCAGTCGCCTGACGGCCTCGCGCAGGGGCGTGATGCTCATCCCCATCTCCTCCGCCAGTTCGTACTGCGGCAGGCGTGAGCCCGGGGCGAGCTCACCGGAGGTGATGCGGCGGCGCAGCTCCGTGTAGGCCAGCCCGCCCTTGCTGGAGAAGACGTTCGCCCCGGTCATCGTGACCTCTCTCACCAAAATCCCGCTCACGGTCTTGTGACCCCCGTCTCGGCCAGTATAGGCTCCGCATAACTTATAAGTGACTTATAAGATCAAGTTCGGCAGGAAGAGACCCATGCGAATCGTTTCCGCCCACGTCGGCACCATCCCCATCAGCTCGTCGATGCGCAACGCGTACATCGACTTCAGCAAGATGGACTGCACGATCCTGGCGCTGGTCAGCGACGTGGTGGTCGACGGCGAACCCCTGGTGGGCTACGGCTTCAACTCCAACGGCCGGTACAACGCCACGGCCATCCTGAACGAGCGGATGCTGCCGCGGCTGCGCGAGGCCGCCCCGGAGGAACTGCTGGACGGGCACGGCGAACTCTCGCCCGCCGGGGCGTGGGACGTCATGATGCGCAACGAGAAGCCGGGCGGGCACGGCGAACGCTCCGTCGCCGTCGGCGTGGTGGACATGGCGCTGCACGACCTCGCCGCCAAGGCCGCGGGTGTGCCGCTGTACCGGTGGATCTCCGACCACTACGGCGACGGCGAGCCGGACGAGGACGTCTTCGTCTACGCCGCCGGAGGCTACTACGCGCCCGGCAAGACACTGGAGGACCTCCGGGACGAGATGCGGGGCTTCCTCGACGCCGGGTACGAGGTCGTCAAGATGAAGATCGGCGGCGCCGACCTGGCCGAGGACATCAGGCGCATCGAGGCGGTCATCGACGTCCTGGGCGGTGACGGGTCCCGGCTGATGGTGGACGTCAACGGCAAGTTCGACCTGCGGACCGCGCTGGAGTACGGCCGGGCCATCGACCGGTACGGCCTCTTCTGGTACGAGGAGGTCGGCGACCCGCTGGACTACGCCCTGAACGCGACGCTGTCGGAGGACTACCGCAACCCCATCGCGACCGGTGAGAACCTGTTCTCCCTCCAGGACGCGCGGAACCTGATCCGCTACGGCGGGATGCGCCCGGACCGCGACTTCGTCCAGGTCGACCCGGCGCTGAGCTACGGGCTGACGGAGTACCGCCGGGTCCTGGACATGCTCGCCCGGCACGGCTGGTCCTCCCGCCGGTGCATCCCGCACGGCGGGCACCAGTTCTCGCTGCACATCGCCGCCGCCCTCAAGCTCGGCGGCAACGAGTCCTACCCCGGGGAGTTCCAGCCCACGGGCGGCTTCGCCGACGACGCGGTGGTCACCCGCGGCCGTGTGGCGCCGGGCGACCTCCCGGGCATCGGGCTCGAAGGCAAGGCTGAGTTCTACGAGGTCCTGCGGGGCCTGCACGGCTGACCGCCCGGGAAGGGCGGCTCCCGCGGCGGTCGCGGACCCGGGAGCCGCCGCCCCCGCACACGACCGCTCCGAGGCGGCGCGAACGGCAGTCCGGGCCACGGGCGCCGCCGACGGAGCCGGTGCCACGACCGGCGACGGTCCCCTGTTTCCCTCGCGGAGTCCCCACGGCCCCGTTCCCCGGCCGATGCCGACCCGCGTACCCCCCGAACCGGTCCCCCGCCGCGCTCCGCGCCGGGCGAGGGGCCAGAAGAAGGTGCAGTGATGGCAACCTCTTACCCGTACCCCCTGTGGGAGAGCCTGTGGGCGTCGCACAGGGAGGTCAAAGGGCTCCTGACGTTCTCCGGACGCGGGAGGTCGCGCCGGGCCGAGCCGGTGTCCTCCGGCGGCGGGCCCGCCGCCGCCCATGAGGGCCCCGGGGCCGCGGAACCGGACGCGGAGTCCGGCGGGCCCGGCCCCGGCTACACGCCCGCGCGCGTCACCGGGCTGGTGCTCGGTCCGCTGCTGTTCGTGCTGACGCTCGTGTTCTTCGAACCCGAGGGGCTCTCCTCGGCGGGGCGGGCGGTGCTCGCCACCACCCTCTGGGTCGCGACCTGGTGGATCACCGAGGCGATACCCATCCCGGTCACGTCCCTGCTCCCGGTCGCGCTCCTGCCGCTGACCGGCGCGCTGGAGGGCGACGCCGTGGTCGCGGCGTACGGCAACGACATCATCTTCCTGTTCCTCGGCGGTTTCTCTCTCGCGATCGCGATGGAGAAGTGGAACCTCCACCAGCGCATCGCCCTCTCGATCGTCGCGGCGATCGGCACGAGCCCGCGCCGCATCGTCCTCGGCTTCATGGTCGCGACGGGCTTCCTGTCGATGTGGGTCTCCAACACGGCCGCCACGATGATGATGATCCCCGTCGGGCTGGCGGTCGTGTACCAGGCGTCCCGTTCGCTCCGGGGCGGGGAGTTCGCCGACGACCTGCCCAGGTTCGAGAAGTCCGTGGTCTTCGGCATCGGCTACGCGGCCACCATCGGCGGCCTCGGCACGCTCATCGGGACACCGCCGCTGGCCGTCCTCGCGGCGACCTCCGGGGAGCTCTTCGGCGAGAGCGTCTCGTTCGGCGGATGGATGCTCTTCGGGGTCCCGATCGCCGTCGTCCTCCTGGCCCTCGCGTGGTTCTACCTGACGGGCGTCAAGCTCAGGGTCCGCTTCAAGCAGCTTCCCGGCGGCAGGGAGATCATCCGGGAGGAGAGGAGGTCCCTCGGCCGGATGTCCACCGAGGAGAAGCTCGTCCTCTGCGTCTTCCTCGGCACGGCGTTCATGTGGGTGACCCGGTCGTTCCTCTGGGAGGGGCTCCTCCCGGGGATCAGCGACGGGGTGATCGCGATCGTCGCGACGGTGGTCCTGTTCACGCTGCCGACCCGCGGCGCAGGGGAGAAGAGGATCCTCCGGTGGGAGGACTCCAAGAAGATCCCCTGGGGGATCCTCCTGCTGTTCGGCGGCGGGTTGGCCATCGCCGCGGGGTTCGTGGACACCGGCCTCTCCGCGTGGATCGGCGAGCAGCTGCGCGTGCTCGACGGGGTCGACGTGATCCTGACCATCGTCATCGCCACCGCGCTCGTGCTGTTCCTGACGGAGATCACCTCGAACGCCGCGACGGCGACGATGATCCTCCCGGTCATGGCGGCCCTGGCGGTCTCCCTGAACATCCACCCGTACGCGCTGATGGTCCCCTGCGCGATGGCCGCGAACTGCGCGTTCATGCTCCCGGTGGGCACCCCTCCGAACGCGATCATGTTCGGCACCGGCAGGGTGACGATCATGGAGATGGTCAGGAGCGGGTTCTGGCTGAACCTCATCGCCCTCGCCCTCGTGGTCGCGGGGACGCTGTTCCTGCTTCCGCCGCTGTGGGGGATCGACCTGATGACCCTTCCCGCCGCGTTCCGGTGAGCGGTGCGTCCGGTTCCGGCGGAGCGCGCCCGGAACCGGACGCGCCGGCGCCCCGGCGGCGCGCTCTCAGGGGCCCTCGTCGGCCCGGTCCTCCCCCTGCCCGAAGGACCGGGCCTCCCCGGAGGAGCAATCCCGGAGCGTCCCGGCCAGGGCCGAGGCGACGAGGGCGACGGAGCGGTCCCCGTCCCCGGCCAGCCGGTCCAGGATCCCGCGTACGGCGGTTCCCCCGATCTCGACCAGCGCCTGGACGAGACGGATCCGTGTCGCGGAGTCCGCGCCGGGTGCGGCGAGCTCATCGGTCAGGGCGGCCGTGATCCGGTCCGCGCACGCGGGGTCCCGGGACAGCCCTCCCAGCGCCTCCGCCGCCTCCACGTCCCTGCGGCCGTCGACCACCATGCCGACCAGCGCGGGCACGGCCGCGGCCTCGCCGTGCCCGGCCAGGGCCAGGGCGGCGTGCCCGCCCACCACGGGGTCCGGGTCCCCGAGGGCGTCCGCGAGCACCGCGGCCGCGCCCGGGGACCCGGGCATCCCGGCGATCGCCAGCACCGCACGCCGCCGGACGTCGGTGTCCTGCGACCGCGCACCGGCTGCCAGGGTCGCCGGGACGTCGCCGTCCGAGCGGGCGAGCGCCCAGCGCAGGGCGCCCGCGACGTGGGGGTCGGCTTCGCTCAGGACCGCCCCGGCCAGCAGTTCGGCGGAAACCGACGCGTCCCCCGGCCGGGACAGGACGGCCTGCTGCCTGCGCGCGGCGCTGGTCGCGTCGAGCCCCCGCATGAGCTCGACGACGCCCAGGACGTCCTGCCAGTCGGCGGGCTCCGACGCGTCGATCGCGCGGAGCCGCCGGAGCAGTTCCCGTTCCCGGGTCAGGCGCTCCCGCGTCCACCGGATGAGGTCGCCCACCAGGGCGGACGGGGTGAAGGCCGGGTCCTCCAGCGCTCGCCCGATCTGCTTGAGCGAGAGCCCGAGGGTCCGCAGGCTCTCCACCTGGAAGATCCTGCGGACGTCCTCGTCGGAGTACTCGCGGTAGCCGCCGGCGGTGCGGCCCGTCGGCCGTACCAGCCCCAGGGCGTCGTAGTGGCGGAGCATGCGGGTGCTCACCCCGGAGCGGCGGGCGACGTCACCGATCAGCAATCCGCGTCCTCCGTGTCCTCGGCGGCCACCGCCGTCTCGGATGCCCCCGCCGTCCCGGAGGCCTCCGGCGCCCCGGTGTCCGCCGACGCGACCGCGGCGGCGGCAGCGGCGGCCCGCTCCGGGCCGAGTGCGACCACGCGTCCGGCCTCCTCGACGGCGGCGTCGAAACCGCTCTCCGGGTCCCGCCGGAGCAGCTCGGTGGCACGGGCGTGCGCCGCCACCTCCGGGTCGGGGTCCTCCGCCGCCCTCTCCAGGGCGGGCGCGATCACGTCACCGAGGTCGACGAGGGCCCGGCTCAGGCTCAGCCGCACATCGCGGTCGCCGCGGCCGAGTTGGCGGACCAGTTCACCGGCCAGGCCCCTCCTCTCCTCATCGTCCTCGGGTGCGAGGGCGACCGCGACGCGCCACGCGGTCCGCGCGACCCGGTCGTTGGCGTCGCGCAGCATGTCGCGGGTGATCCAGGCCCGCGTGCTGCCGTCACCGATCTTGGAGAGCAGGTGCAACGCCTGGGCGCGGGCCTGGACGCGCTCGGAGACGAGCTCCCGGCGGATCCGCGGCAGGACGGTCTCCGGCGGGAGGCGGGTCAGCGCCCAGGACAGCATGTCCCGTACGAAGAAGTCGGGCTCGACCGCGCACCGTTCGACGAGCGGCTCCAGCAGCGAGGGGTCGGGGTCGGACCCGGCCGCCAGGGCGGCCTGGAGCCGGACCGACGTGTTCCGGGCGGACAGGGCGCCGGCGACGCGGGCGCTCTTCGGGGTCGTGTTGGCCGTGTTGATCGGAACCACCTCCTGCACCCGAGTGAAGACCCTGTCACCGTGTCAAGGTCAAGCCCGTGCCCGGCGAACGGCGTGCGCCCCGCGCGGGGGTCAGGTCACCAGCCCCTGCCGGTAGGCGTAGACCACGGCCTGGACGCGGTCGCGCAGGTCGAGTTTGGTGAGGATGCGCGAGACGAAGGTCTTCACGGTCTCCTGGCTGATGAACAGGCTCGCGGCGATCTCGCCGTTGGACAGACCGTTGGCGATCAAACGCAGGACCTCCAGCTCGCGGGGGGTCAGCCGGGCGTCGGCCGCGGCGGCGTCGGGGGGCCGGATCCGGGCGGCGTACCTGCCCACCAGCTGTCGCGTGACCTCGGGGTCCAGCAGCGCCGCGCCGGTGGACACGGTGCGGATGCCGTGCAGCAGCTGGGCCGGGGGCGCGTCCTTGAGCAGGAACCCGCTGGCGCCCGCGCGCAGCGCCTCGTAGACGTACTCGTCGAGGTTGAACGTCGTGACCACCAGAACCTTGACGGGGCGGTCCACCCCGGCCCCGGCCAGGCGCCGGGTGGCCTCGATGCCGTCGAGCACGGGCATGCGCACGTCCATCACCACCACGTCGGGGCGCAGCCGCCCGGCGAGTTCGACGGCGGCCGCGCCGTCCCCGCACTCACCGGCGACCTCCAGGTCGGGCTGGGCGTCGATGATGGTGACGAGGCCGGTGCGGATCAGCACCTGGTCGTCGCAGACCAGGACCCGGATCGGCGCGCTCATGCCCGGTCGCCCACCGGGGCGTGCGCGGGGATGGTGGCGTGGACGGCGAATCCCCCGCCCTCGCGCGGGCCCGCGGTGAAGACACCGCCCAGGACCTCGACGCGTTCGCGCAGGCCGACCAGGCCCCGCCCGCTTCCGCCGGGGGAGACGCCCGGAGGCCCGGCGTGGTCGGTGCTGACGTTCACGGTGATCTCCTCGGGGCGGTGGCGCACCCGCACGGTGGTGGGGCTTCCGTGCGCGTACTTGAGGGCGTTGGTCAGGGCCTCCTGCACGACGCGGTGCGCGACGAGGTCGGCGCTGCCGCGCGAGGAGGCCGGGGTGCCCTCCTCGCTGAACTCCACCGGCTGCCCGGCCCGGCGCGTCTGCTCCACCACGGTGAGCAGCCCTTCGTCGGACGCGGGGGCGGAGTGGTCGGGGTTGAGCAGGTCGAGCAGGTGGCGCAGGTCGGTGATGGCCCGCCTGCCGGTGTCGCTGACCGCGGTCAGGGTCTGGTCGAGCCGGTCGGGCGCGGAGGTCAGGTAGCGCGCCGACTCGGCCTGCACGACCATCGCGGTCACGTGGTGGGTCACGACGTCGTGGAGTTCGCGGGCGATGCGGGTGCGTTCGGCGGTGCGGGTGGCCTCGGCGACGAGGCGGCGGCGTTCGGCCTCGGCGAGGCGGGTGGAGCGCAGCCACGCCCCGACCCCCCAGGCCAGGGCCAGCGCCCCGTAGAACGTCACGTACCCGGCCGGGGTCTCGCCCGTTCCGAGCCGGTCCACCCCGACCGAGAGCACCACGTAGGCGGCCGAGGCCGCGAGCACGGTGGCCCACCGGTACCGGTGGACGTGGGCGCCGGCGCTCACCAGCGCGATGGGCAACGCGGTGCCCGCGAACAGGTGGTAGCCGTTGAGCTGGTCGAGGGCGAAGCCGCTCGCCACCAGGGCCAGGGACAGGATCGGCCACCGCCGCCGCCCGGCCAGGGGCAGGCACTGGAGGGCGATCGCGACCAGGCCCAGGGCGTCCAGGGGGCGGTCGGCCACCCCGCCGAACTCGGTCCCCTGCCCGTGCAGTGACGGGATGAGCGAGGCGGTCAGGAGCAGCAGCCCCAGGGGCAGGTCCCGGAGGGTGACATCGAGTCGCTGCCACAGTTCGGGGAGCCGCCGGAGACTGGTCACTGGGGAAGTGTAGTGGTGGCGGCGGGGCGCTCGCCGCGCCGGCGGACGGGGACGATCCGGTCGCGGCGGCGGGCGATCCACATGAGGACCACGGTGACGATGACGCAGAACACCACGGAGTACATGCTGCCTTCGGGGCCGAAGTCGCCGCCGGTGATGATCGTGGGGCCCGAGATGGTGACGTCCAGCAGCCCCTGGGGGGTGTTGCTGCCCGAGACCGCGGTGCTGAAGATGGCGGATCCGGCGATGTTCCAGCCGAAGTGCAGGCCGATGGGCAGCCACAGGCTGCGGGTGGCGATGTAGGCGGCGGTGAGCATGCCGCCGGCCTCGATGGCGATGGCGATGGCGCCCCACAGGGTGGCGTGCGGGTTGATCAGGTGTACCAGGCCGAAGGCCAGGCCGGTCAGGGCGAGGGCGATCCAGCTGCCGGTGCGCTCCTCGATGATGCGGAACAGCACGCCGCGCCACATCAGTTCCTCGGTCACCGCGACGGCGGCCATGAAGCCGACCAGTCCCAGGGCGCTCATCGGAGAGCCCAGGCCGTTGACCTGGTAGCCGCCGAGGAAGACGATGTTGACGATGACCAGGGCGAACAGTCCGACGCCGAGGAGGGTGCCCCAGCTGGTGGCGGAGGCGGCGCCCTTCCAGGCCAGTTCGGTCACGGTGCGGCGCTCGGTGCGGCGCACCACCCACCGGTAGACGAACACCGAGGCCACGGCGACCAGGAGGCCCAGGACCAGGGCGACCAAGGGGACGTCCTGGAACGCCATGACTCCCTGTGCGCCGATGAAGGCGACCGCGGCGACGGCCAGGAGCTGCCAGACAAGTCTCATCGGGATTCCTTCGTTGGGGGTTTCGCGTCTGGCCGGAACGCTACGGAAGGCGGTGGTGCGCGGTCGTCACCGTGGAGTGGACACCTGCGCGTAGCTCGCACGGGGGACACGGGGGCGCGGGGCGGACCTTCACCGGTCCCCTCCGGTGCGCGGCCCGCGCCCGTCCGCGGCGGTCGGCGGTCTTCCGGAGGCGGTAAGCGGGGCGCGTCCCGGCGCCCCGGACACGGCAACGCGGCCCGGGAGGGGCGCGTCTTCGCAGGTGAACGGGTACCGCCCCGCGCAGGGGCGAGGTGTGCGGCTCGGCGCGGGCGGACGGGCGCCGCCCCGGGTCGGCTGCGTGGCCCGCCCCGGTAGACGGCCGGCCCGTCCCCCGGAGGAGCCACACACAGGTGTCCACCGTGAGGTGACGACCCGGGCGCCGCCGCGTCCGTAGGTTCTTCCCCAGTCGCGGAGTGCCGGTCCGCCGGAGCGGGCTCGACTCCCTCTTCCCCGGCCCCGCGGCGCCGCTCGACGACCCCCGTCCCGATTCCCCCGCTGGAGGCCCCGGTGTCACGCACCGTCCGGACGACCGCCCTGACCGCACTGTGCCTGGCCGTGGCCGGGACCGGCCTCGTCGGGTGCTCCGACGTGCGGTCCGGCCTGGAGGACGTGGGCGCCGGTCTGGAGGAGGTGGAGTCCGACCTGGAGTCGGCCGCTGAGGACGTGATGACGGACGGGGAGCTGTTCACCGGGACCAAGACGCTCGACGTCGAGGGCGGTTCCCTGAACGTCTCCTGCTCCGGCGCCCCGGCCGACGAGCGGCCGGTCGTCGTCCTCCTGGCCGGGATGGGCGACGGCCTGGACACCATGGCGGATTTCCAGGAGACCCTGGCCGAGGGGGACCGGGTCTGCTCCTACGACCGGTTCGGCGAGGACGGGAGCGACCAGCCGCCCGGCCCCCAGAGCGTCGCCGACGCCGGGCGGACCCTGACCGCCGTCCTGGACGACGTCGCCGGTGACGGCCCGGTCGTCCTGGTCGGCCACTCGCTGGGCGGGCTGATCGCCGCCCGCTACGCCCCCGACCACCAGGACCGGGTCAGGGGCCTGGTGCTCCTGGACGCCACGTCCCCGACGATGCTCGACGACATCACCGAGGTGATCCCCGAGTCGGCCACCGGCCCGGGCGCCGAGGTGCGCGAGCAGAACCTCGCGGTGTTCGGGGGCGAGAACCCCGAGGGCATCGTCATCGACAGCGACGCGGAGGTCCGCTCCGCCGGGGACATCTCGACCGAGGTCGTCCAGCACGGGGTCCAGTACCTCGGCGAGATCCCCGAGTACGGCGCCGAACTGGAGCGCGTGTGGACCGAGGGACAGGAGCAGTGGCTCCAGGTCTCCGGCGACAGTCGGCTCAGCACCGCCGAGGAGAGCGGCCATTACATCCACGTCGACCAGCCCGGACTGGCCGTCGAGGCGGTCCGGAGCGTCACCGACCGGGCCGCCGCCTGACGGCACCGGCACGGCTCGGGCGTGGTGACCCGGCCCTACGGCCCGGGGCCCGCGCGTGCGGGTCCCGGGCCGCGGACCGGCCCCGGAGGCGCCGCGGGCCGCGCCGGTTCCGGCAGCCCTGGGGGCACCGGAGCCCGCGCGTGCTCCGGGGACCGGGGAGGCGCACCTGGACGGTGGGCGCCTCCCCGGAGCCGTGTCCGGACACTCAGACGGGCCCGTTCCGCAGGCCCGAGGTGATCCGGTGGTAGAGGCCGCCGGAGGTCAGGCCGCCGTCGACGACCAGTTCGGCCCCCGTCACGTACCGGGAGGCCTCCGACAGCAGGAACAGGACGACGTCGGCGACCTCGCCGGGTTCGGCCACCCGGCCCGCGGGCACCGAGCGCAGGCTCTCCTCGACGAAGTCGTCGGTCCCCGAGCGCAGCAGCGGGGTGTCCACCAGCCCGGGGTGCAGGGAGTTCACCCGCACCCCCCAGGGCGCGAACTCCAGCGCCCCCACCTTGCTCAGGCCGCGCACGCCCCACTTGCTCGCGCCGTAGGAGGCGGAGAAGTAGCCGGTCATCCCGGCGATGGAGGACACGTTGACCACCGAGGCCGACCCCGACGCGCGCAGCAGCGGGGCCATGGACCGCATTCCGTAGAACACGCTGGACAGGTTGACGTCGAGCACGCGGCGCCAGTCCTCGTCCGTGGTGTCGGCGATCCCGAAGCGGTGGCTGACCCCGGCGTTGTTGACCAGCCCGTCCAGGCGTCCGCCGTCCTCGTCCGCGATCCGGTCGCGCAGGCGCGCCCAGTCGTCCGGGTCGGCGGCGTCCAGGCGGGCGAACCGGGCCGTCGCGCCCAGATCACCGATCTCCCGGGCCGTGTCCTCGCCCCGCTCCGCGTCCAGGTCCGCCACCCAGACCCGGGCGCCCTCGCGTCCCAGTGCCAGGGCCTCGGCCCTGCCCATGCCGCCCGCGGCGCCCGTCACCAGGACGACCCGCCCGGCCAGTCCGTGTCCGGTTCCGCCGCTCGTCGCGTCCGCTGTCCTCATGTCCCTCGTCCTCTCAGTCGATCGGCAGTTCGGTGCCGCGGGTCTCGGTGACGAACAGGACGGCCACCAGCGTCACCAGGGCGGTGAGGACGAAGTAGCCCGCGGGCGCCAGCGGCTGGCCGGTGGCGCTGATCAGCCAGGTGGCGACGAAGGGCGCGGTGCCGCCCAGGAGCGTGTTGGTGACGTTGTTGCCGAGCGCGATCCCGCTGTAGCGGGTGGAGGCGCTCAGCATCTCGGCGTAGGTGACGAACGAGGCGCCGTTGACGACCGAGACGCACACGAACAGCACCGTCTGGCCCACGATCGCGGCCCAGGCCGGACCGGCGGACATCATCATGAACATCGGGAAGCCCAGGAGCGCGGCCCCGACGCTGCCGATGAGGATGACCTTCTTGCGGCCGATGGTGTCGGCCAGGTAGCCCGAGAGCGGCAGCGTGGCGGCGCCGACGACCATGGCGACCGAGGTCGAGGCGAAGGCCAGCTGGGCGGAGTGCCCGGCCGTGGTCTGGAGGTAGGTGGCCGCGTACACCGAGACGATGTAGTAGCCGCCGGTGATCACCGCGCCCAGGCCGATGATCTTCAGCACGGACCGCCAGTTGGTGACCAGCAGGGTCCGGATCGGCATGCGCTCGGTCTCGCCCTTGTCCTCCAGCTGCTTGAACTGCGGGGTGTCGTCCAGGTGGCTGCGGATGTAGAGGCCGATGACGCCGATGGGCAGGCTGAGCAGGAACGGCAGGCGCCACGCCCAGTCCAGCATCTGCTGCTCGGTGAAGACCGTGGTGAAGGTGAGCGCCACCAGCGAGGCGAACAGCGAGCCGAAGTAGGTGCCCGAGTTGACCAGGGAGGTCTGGGTGGCCCGCCAGCGGGCCGGGGCGGACTCGGCCACGAAGGCGTTGGCGCCGCCGAGTTCGCCGCCCGCCGCGAAGCCCTGGACACAGCGGCACAGGACCAGCAGGACGGTCGCCCAGACGCCGAGCGTGTAGTAGTTGGGCAGCACGCCGATGGCCGCGGTGGCCAGGACCATCAGCAGGATGGTCCAGGACAGGGCCCGCTTGCGCCCGTAGCGGTCCCCGATGTGGCCGAAGAGGATCCCGCCGGGCACACGCATGAAGAACGCGACGGCGAACGCGGCGAACGTGCCCAGCAGGGCCGCCGTCGGGTCCTCCGAGACGAAGAAGAGCATCGCCACGAACGTGGCCATGTAGCCGTAGATGCCGAAGTCGTAGTACTCGACGACGGTGCCGATGACCGCCGCGCGGATGACCTTGATCCGCGACTGGAAGCCCTCTTCCGGCGCCGGTGCTGGCCCGGACGCCGACTGCTGGTGGAGTGACATGCTGCCTCCCTGGGGAGAGGATCGGATCGGTGTGTGCGCCGCCCGATCCCTTGGTCGTGGGGGATGGCGGGGGGCCGGGGCGCGTGCTGTCGGCTGTCGGGAGGACAGCGGGAGCCGTGCGCCGAGGGGACCGCGTGAAGCGTCCGGTGCGGTGGGGCGGAAGGTGCGGGGCGGGTGCGCCTCAGGACATCCGCCCCGGGGCGTGTCCGGTGGCGCCGCCCGTCACGCGACGGGTCGCGCCCGCCGGGCGGGTCCGGTCCGCGCGCCCGCCGCTCCCCGGCCGGCGACGCGGCCCATGGTGAGGGCGTTGGCGACCGCGTTGCCGCCGCCGACGTAGCGGGGGCCGAGGACACCGGCGCCCGCCTCGCCCGCGGCGAAGAGCCCGGGGACCGCGGTCCCGGTGCGGTCGCGCACGGCGGCGGCGGAGTCGATCTCCAGACCGGCGTGCGTGCAGACGATCTCGGCCGGGAGCACGCGGGCCGCGTAGTACGGAGCGGTGTCCAGGGGCTCGGGATCGGTCTGCGCCCCCTTGCCGCGCAGGGTCAGGTGGCGCAGGAAGTCCGGGTCCCGCCCGTTCGGCAGCTGGGAGTTCCAGGTCCGCACCGTGGTGAGCAGCGCGGCCTCGGGAACCCCCATGAGGGCGGCCAGTTCCTCCAGGGTGTCGGCGCGCAGGGTGCGGCCCGCGTCGGCCTCCTCGGTGACGCGTTCGGGCGTCCAGTCCGCGTACCCGGCGGGCAGCGAGGCCCGGGCCCGGTCGTCGAACACGCACCAGACGGAGCCGCCCTGGGCGTCGATGATGCCGGTGGAGACGGCGTAGGAGGCGTCCTCGTCCATGAAGCGGCGCCCGGCCCCGTTGACGTACACGCGCGAGAGCGGCGGGAACCCCGACTGCCAGTGGTGCTGGCGCTGGAAGTAGACGGTGGGCAGCCGCAGCCCCCAGCCCGTGCCGGTCACGGAGGCGCCCACCTGTTCGGCGAAGCGCATGTGGTCGCCCCGGCTGCCGGGCGCGGCCACGACGAACGCGTGCTCGCCCGCCTCCAGGGCGTCCGGGTAGTACTCCTTGAGCAGTTCGGGGTCCTGTGCCAGGCCGCCGGTGGCGACCACGACGGCGTTCGCGCGGACGGTGACGCCGTCGGCGACGACGCCGCGCACCCGGCCGTCCTCGAACAGCAGGTGCCGCACCCGCGTGTTGAGCACGGTCTCGACCCCGAGGCGGCGGCAGGCCGCGGCGAGCACCTGGACCAGTCCGAGCCCCTGGTCGGCGGGGACGTGGGCGCGCCAGACGTCCTCGACCCCGGCCCGGGTCAGGCCGGGCATGTGCGCGTTGGTGGAGGTCCGGGCCGGGAATCCGGCGCCCAGTCCGATGAGCCATTCCAGGGTGGGTCCGGCGTTCTCGCAGAAGGCGCGGACCAGCCCGGGTTCGAGCATCCACTGGTTGAGGTCCATGTAGTGCTGGTAGAAGCGCTCGGCGCTGTCCTCCACGCCCGCGCCGCGCTGGACGCTGGTCGCGGCGGCGGTGAAGAGCCCCGCCGAGAGCTGGGTGGAGCCGCCCAGTTCGGACTCGGACTCGAACAGCAGGACGCGTGCGCCCTCCTCGGCGGCGGTGACGGCCGCGGCGAGCCCGGCCCCTCCCCCGCCGATGACGACGACGTCGGCGGTCTCCTCGTCGTCGTGGTCGTGCTGGCCGACGTGCTCAGACATGGCGGGAACCCCCGTCGACGGCGATGCTGTGCCCGGTCACGTAGCGGCTGCTGTCGGAGAGCAGGAAGAGCAGGACGCCGACGACCTCCTCGGGGGAGCCGACCCGGTGCAGCGGCACGTTGTCCAGGGCGGCGGCCAGGGCCTCGGGGTCGTCCTGGAGCCAGCGCGTCATCTCGGTGTCGATGAAGCCGGGGGCGATGGAGTTGACGCGCAGCCCCTTGTCGCCCAGTTCGACGGCGAGGGACTCGGTCAGGTGGGCGACGGCGGCCTTGGACGCGCAGTAGGCGGCGCGGCCCCGGCGCACGCGCACCGCCGACACCGAGGACATGTTGACGATGACGCCGCCGGGCCGCATGCGGCGGGCGGCGGCCTGGGCGCCGTGCAGGACTCCCTGGACGTTGACGTCGAGGACGGCGGACATCTGCTCGGCGGTGATCTCGCCGACGGTGGCGTACGGGAAGACCCCGGCGTTGTTGACCCAGTAGTCGAGGGTGCCGAACTCGTCGACGGCGGCGCGGGCGAGGTCGTCGTGCTGCTCGGGCACGACCACGTCGACGCGGCGGGGGGCGACCCGGCCGGGCCTCTCGTGCAGAGCGCTGTCGGCCAGGTCGCGGTTGATCTCGTCGGCGACCCGCTTCATGTCGACGTCGTTGATGTCGGCCGCGACGACGTTGACGCCGCGGGTGGCCAGGGCGGCGGCGAAGCTGCGGCCCATGCCGCGCGCCGCCCCGGTGACGACCGCGGTGCGGCCGGCCATCTCGGGGTGGACGGCCTCCATCACGCGGTGGACGACGCGGGCGGGGCCGGTGCCCTCGTGCTGGGTCATGGTGTGCGGCCTTTCCTTGGTGGGACGGGACCGGGGTGGCGGGTCCGGGTCTGGTGGGGAGCGGGTGCGGTGGAGCCGGTCGTGGCGCGGCCGGGGTTCAGCGGGTGCGGCGGGCGCGGGTCCGGTCGGGCGCGGTCGGGGTTCAGGCGGTGTCGTCGCGCCGGACGTCCCGGCGCGCGACGCGCCAGTCCTGTCCGTCGTGGACCAGCCGGTCGCTGACGGTGGTGAACCTCAGGATTGCGGTGTCGCCCGTCACACGGGTGCCGATGACCTGAAGATAGGCGCTGACCTGCGCGTGTGTGGTGTCCGCGGACTCCACGAAGAGGTTGGTGACCACGTGGCGGCGCACCTCGCCCGCCTCCCGGGCCGCGTGCGCGAAGTCCTCGGCGAAGGCCCGCAGGCGGTCGCGTCCCACGACCGGCGCGGGATAGGTCGGTGAGTGGAACTCGCCGTCGGGGGCGAAGGTCCGCGCCCAGGCGTCGGCGTGGCCGCCGTCGATCAGGTGGGACTGGCGCGCGTAGAGCTGGTGGATGCCCGTGACCAGCGATGCGTCCATAACCTCCCCCTTGATGTGCGATAATCGCACTAGGTGTGCAATTAAGGCTTAACGTATGTGTCACACGTCACCTGCGTCAAGAGGCGGGAGGTGTATCTTCGCGGTGCGAGAGGAGCCAGATGCCCGAGACACCGGCCGACAGGCCCAACACCCGGACGTCCAAGACCCTGCACAACGGGATCGAGGTGTTGGAGCTGCTCAGCCGCAGTCCGCACGGACTGTCGCTCACCGAGATCGCCGAGGGGGTGGGGGTGCACCGCACGGTCGCCCACCGATTGGTGCGCACGCTGGAGGAGCACCGGCTGTGCAAACGCGGCCCCTTCAAGCGCATCACCCTGGGGCCCGGACTGGTAGCGCTGGCCGAGTCGGTGGAGGCGGACCTGCGCCAGGTCGCCGGTCCGGTCCTGGCCGAGCTGGCCGAGTCGCAGGCGGCCACCGCGCACCTCGTCGTTCCCGAGGGTGAGGGCGAGGCGCGCGCCCTGATGGTGGTGGAACCGCGCGGGGCCACGGCCCACATCGCCTTCCGGACCGGGCGGGTCGATCCCATCGACAAGGGGTCGGCCGGGCTGGCGCTGCTCGCGGCCATGCCGCCCCGGCCCGGGGAGCGCGAGGAGGTCGCCCTGGCCCGCGAGCGGGGCTACGCCGTCTCCCACGCCGAGGTGACCAACGCGGTGACCGGGGTGTCGGCGGCGGTGGTCGGGACGCGTTCCGAGCCGGTGGCCAGCGTCGGCGTCTCGCTCCTGGAGCTGGACGATCCCGCCCCCTTCGGCGCCGCCGTGCGGGAGGCGGCCGGCCGGATCGCCGGGATGGTGCACCTGCCCTGAGCCGGGGCCGGGCGCGATCGGCCGGCCCCGCCCGGGCGGCGCAGGTCCCCGTACCGTTTACGCGTTCGCCCCCCGGGTAGCGGCGTCCACGCGTTTCGGCCGCACGGGAAGGGGTGGTGTCGGTGCCGTCCAGGGACAGGATCGCCGAACCATGGGGGACGCGCACCCCGTACGGGCCCGGTCAGGAGTGGCCGGCCAGAGTGGACGGCCACCTGGCCGAGGGGGTGGCCCCCGACCAGGTGGACCGCTGGGTCCAGTCCGCGTCGATCCTGCACTCCAACGGCGACGCGCTCGACATCGCGGTCAAGGACGACCGGATCGTGGGGGTGCGGGGCCGCGGGGGCGACCGGGTCAACCACGGGCGCCTGGGCCCCAAGGACCTCTACGGGTGGCAGGCCAACCACTCACCCGACCGGCTCACCCGGCCCCTGGTGCGCCGGGACGGCGAACTGGTCGAGACCGACTGGGACACCGCGATGGACCTGGTCGTGCGGCGCAGCAGGGAGCTGCTCGACGAGCAGGGCCCCAGCGCGATCGGCTTCTACACCAGCGGGCAGCTCTTCCTGGAGGAGTACTACACGCTCGCCGCCATCGGGCACGGCGCGATCGGCACCAACCACATGGACGGCAACACCCGGCTGTGCACGGCCACCGCCGCCGCCGCGCTCAAGGAGTCGTTCGGCTGCGACGGGCAGCCCGGCTCCTACACCGACATCGACCACGCCGACGTCATCGCCCTGTACGGCCACAACATGGCCGAGACCCAGACGGTGCTGTGGACGCGCGTGCTCGACCGGCTGGCCGGGCCCAACCCGCCCCGGATCCTGTGCGTCGACCCCCGGCCGACCCCGGTGGCGCGGGAGGCCGCGCTGCACCTGGCGCCGATGCCGGGGACCAACGTCGCGCTGATGAACGGCATCCTGCACGAGATCATCCGGCTGGACATGGTCGACCACGACTACGTCGAGGCCCACACGGTCGGCTACGAATCCCTGGTCGCGGAGGTGGAGGGGTACCCGCCCGAGCGCGCCGCCGGGATCTGCGGGGTCCCCGCGGAGCGGATCCGCGAGGCCGCCGCGCTCCTGGGCGGCGCCGAGCGGCTGATGTCGACCGTGCTCCAGGGCTTCTACCAGTCGCACCAGGCGACCGCCGCGTCCGTGCAGGTCAACAACATCCACCTGATCCGCGGCATGCTCGGCAGGCCGGGCGCGGGCGTCCTCCAGATGAACGGGCAGCCCACGGCGGAGAACACGCGCGAGTGCGGTGCCGACGGCGACCTCACGGGCTTTCGCAACTGGAGCAACGACGACCACATCAGCGACCTCGCCGCGGTGTGGAACCTCGATCCCATGCGGATCCCGCACTACGCGCCGCCCACGCACGCGATGCAGATCATGCGGTACGCCGAGAAGGGGTCGATCAGGTTCCTGTGGGTCAGCGCCACCAACCCGGCGGTGTCACTGCCCGAGCTGGCGCGGATCCGCTCGGTGCTCGCGCGGGAGGGGCTGTTCCTGGTGGTGCAGGACATCTTCCTGACCGAGACGGCCGAACTCGCCGATGTGGTGCTGCCCGCCGCGACCTGGGGCGAGAAGACCGGCACGTTCACCAACACCGACCGCACCGTCCACCTGTCCGACAAGGCCGTCGAGCCGCCCGGCGGGGCCCGGTCGGACCTGGACATCTTCCTGGACTACGCCCGGCGGATGGACTTCCGCGACAACGACGGCGCGCCGTTCCCGCAGTGGCACGACCCCGAGTCGGCCTTCGAGGCCTGGAAGGGCGCCACCGCCGGACGGCCGTGCGACTACACCGGCCTCACCTACGGCAAGCTGCGCGGCGGCAGCGGCGTGCAGTGGCCCTGCAACGACCAGAACCCGGACGGCACCGAGCGCCTGTACGCCGACGGCCGGTTCTGGGCGGCGCCCGACCAGTGCGAGAGCTACGGCCGCGACCTGATCACCGGGGCGCCGCTGGAGCCGACCGAGTACAAGGCGATGAACCCCGAGGGCCGGGCGATCATCAAGACCGCCGAGTACCTGCCGCCGCACGAGGAGCCCGGCGGGGAGTACCCCTTCGCGCTCATCACCGGCCGCACGCTCTACCACTTCCACACGCGGACCAAGACCGGGCGGGCACCGCAGTTGCAGGGGGCGGCCCCCGAGGTCTGGGTGGAGGTCTCGCCCTCCGACGCCCGGGAGGCCGGGATCTCCGAGGGCGACCCCGTCGAGGTGGCCTCACCCCGCGGGGTGGTCCGGGCGCGGGCGCGGATCAGCGGCATCCGCCCCGGGGTGCTGTTCGTCCCGTTCCACTACGGCTACTGGGACAGGGACGCCGACGGCGGCTCCCCCGACCGGGACCGGGCGGCCAACGAGACGACCGTCACCGACTGGGACCCGGTGTCCAAACAGCCCCTGTTCAAGACCTCGGCGGCCCGGCTGCGGCGCCTGGGAGCCGGGGACGGCACACCGGCGCCCGCGCCGACGACGACCGCGTCCCGGCCGGTCGGCGGCGGGGTGCCCGAGACCGCGGGCGGCCCCGACGCCGCCTCCGAGGAGAACGTCACCGGAGGTGCGCGATGAGGATCACCGTGGCCCTGCGCGAACTGCACGACGCCGAGAGCGCCCTGGCCGGGGAACTGCTCAGGATCGCCGACCGGCACGAGAAGGAGCAGGAGATCCACCACGTGGCCCGGGACCTGGTCCGCTGGTCGCGTGAGCACGTGCGGGAGATCGCCGAGGCCGGTGCCCGTTACGGCCTGGACCTCGGGGAGCCGGAACCGGAGAACCCGGGCCCGCCCACCGAGGAGGCGGGCGAGCTGCCGGGGGACGACTCCGACCCCGACCTGCTGCTCCTGGCGGACCTGCGTCGGCTGTACCGCATGGCCGCGGGCGTGTCCCTGGACTGGGACCTGCTCGGACAGGGCGCGCAGGTAACCGCGGACGCCGAGCTGCTGGCGCTCACCAAGCGGTGCCATCCGCAGTCGCTGCGGCAGATGAGCTGGGCCGACGCGATGCTCAAGACGGTCTCGCCGCAGATCCTGGTCACCTGAGGCAGCGCGCGGATCCGCTCCGCCCGAGGCTGGCACGGAACCGTTCCGCGCGAGGCCGGTGCGGATCCGCTCCGCGCCGGGCCGACGCGGCCGCCCGCACCGACTCGTACGCGCGGCCGCGTCGGGCTCACCGCCCGTCGAGGTCGGCCAGGACCGCGGCGGCGGCCCGCGCCCCGCTGACCAGCGCCCCCTGGAGCGAGGGCGTGTCGCGGTGGTCGCCCGCGACGTAGAGGCCCTCCTCCAGGCGGACCGGACGGCGCAGGTCGCCCAGGGGCGGCGGCGCCGCGGGCAGGGCGTCGGGCACGTGCACCGTCTCCAGGTGTTCCCAGTCCCCGTCGCGCGTGCCCAGGATTCCGGCGGCCTCCGCCCGCACCTCGGCCTCCGGGGGCTGGTGGGGGCCCACCGTGGAGGAGGCGATCAGCGCCCGGCCGGGCGGCGCGTAGGACGGGGCGGTGGCCGTCAGCACCATGACGCTGCTCAGCCTGGTCCCGCTGCGCCGGGAGCGCCCGTCCACGTGCAGGAGCGGGTCGTCGTCGGGTCCGGCGGGACGGGAGTGGTAGTAGGTGGTGGCGGGGTTGAGCACCGGCGCGGGCAGCGAGGGCAGGAGCCTGGGCGCCGCGCCCGGGCCGACCGCGACCACGACGGCGCGGGCCCGCACGGTGCCCGCCTCGGTGCGCACCAGCCCCGGCGCCACCTCGTGCGCGGGCGTCCCCAACAGGAACCGCGCGCTCCCGGCGCGCGCCGCGAGCTGGTCGGAGACGGCCTGGATGCCCGCCTCCGGAACGGCCAGCCGACCCCGCGCGAAGCTGCGCCAGACCAGGTCGTTGACCCTGCTGGACGTACTCAGGGACTCGTCCAGGAAGACGCCGGTCAGGAAGGGGCGCACCAGGGTGTTCACGGCCCGTTTGCCCAGGCCGAGGCGGCGCAGCGCGGTGAGGGTGTCGGTCTCGGGCCTGGCCTTGATCCGGTCGGCCGGTTCCAGGGCGTCCGCGGCCACGGCGCGCAGCAGGCGGAAGAGGTCGGAGGGCCGGACGAGCGATCCGGACAGCAGGGACAGCGACGACAGGGCGCCGGAGGGCGACGGGTGCAGCCGCAGCAGCCCCCGGTCGGTGCGCACGGCCATCCCCTTGGGGAAGGACCGCAGGCGCAGGGCGTCCAGGTCCAGGCGGCGGCGCACGGCCGGGTAGGCGGTGTTGAGGATCTGGAAGCCGCGGTCGAGCACGTAGCCGTCCCGCACGTCGCTGCGGACGCGTCCCCCCACGGACTCCCCGGCCTCCACGACGGTCACGTCGAGCCCGGCGGCGGCGAGGTCGGCGGCGGCGACCAGTCCGGCCATGCCCGCCCCCACGACCACGGCGTCGCAGCGCTGCGGCAGATCAGTCATGGCGCCAGCGTAGGTCAGCCGCCCGCGCCCGGCCCGGACGCGGACCGGCGAGCCGCGCGGGCCCGGGGCCCGGGGCCCGGAGGGGCCCTCCCGGTCGCCCGTGGGGCTCCAGAGGGACTGGAACGGTGCCGGGAGGCCGAAGGAGTTCCATGAGGGTTCAAGGACCCGGGGTCTCGGATGCCGCAGAGGGGTCTCCTGCGGCTCCGCCCCTGCTCGGGGGCGGATGTGCACCAAAAGCCTTTTCGGCGACCGGCCCCGCCCCTTACGGGCCTCCGTCACCGTCCGTAACCACACAGGGCGGTCGGTTGCTTTTCGCATCCGAACACGCTGGGTAACCACATGGCGTCTCTTCGTCCTCGCAGCTCAGGCGGCTCACATGTCCCATGACCACGGCATTCCTCCCCTGACCACCGTCAAGCCCTCCGACAAGCGCTATCCCGCGCTCAACCGGGGGTTCAACCAGCGCTGGATCGCCCGTCCCGACTACGTGCGGATGGTGGCCACGCCCGAGGGCGCCGCCCGCGCCCTGTCCGAGGCGGTCAACCAGACGGCGGCGGACACGGACCGCACGCGGATCACGGTGCGCTCGGGCGGCCACTGCTACGAGGACTTCGTCTGCGGCGACGACGTCCGCGTGATCCTGGACGTCAGCCCCATGTGCGGGATCGGCTACGACCCCGAACTGGAGGCGTACTGCGTGGAGGCGGGCGCCACCAACTGGCACGGCTACAGCCACCTGTACCCGCTCAGCGGCAGGGCCCTGCCTGGCGGGTCCTGCTACTCGGTGGGTGTGGGCGGGCACATCACCGGGGGAGGCTACGGTCTGCTCTCCCGCCAGTACGGGCTCACCGTGGACTACCTGTACGCGGTGGAGGTGGCGGTGGTACGCCCCGACCGCTCGGTCGAACTCGTCCTGGCCACCCGGGACGACCCCGACCCCGACCGCCGGGAGCTGCTGTGGGCGCACACCGGGGGCGGCGGCGGGAACTTCGGGATCGTCACCCGGTTCTGGTTCCGCGACCTGCCCGAACCCCCGTCGAACGTGCTGCTCAGCGGCCTCTCGTGGAAGTGGTCCGACTTCACCAAGGACGACTTCGCCGCCCTGGTCACGGCGTACGGCGAGTACTTCCGCGACCACCAGGACCCGGACGAGGCGTCCGGCAGGCTCTTCGCGCTGCTCAAGCTCAACCACGTCAGCAACGGTGAGATCGGCCTCGTCGCGCAGGTCGACGCCGACGGCTCCGAGGGCGGACGGGCCATGGAGGAGTTCCTGGACGCCGTAGACGGCCGGATCGCACCGAAGTCCGGGCAGATGACGACCCCCATGGGGGAGCACCCCGCGGTCCGGGGCATGCAGACCCCCCGGAAGCTGCCCTGGCTGACGGCCACCCAGGTGCTCAACGGCTCCGGCGAGAACCAGTGCGGCAAGTACAAGTCGGCCTACCTGCGCAGGCCCTTCAGCCCGGCGCAGATCGAGGCCATGTGGGCCTACCTGGGCAAGGAGCACTACACCGACTACGTCAACAAGGAGGCCCTGATCCAGGTCGACTCCTACGGCGGGGCCGTCAACCAGCCGCCGGTGGACACCGCAGTGCCCCAGCGCGACTCCGTGCTCAAGGTGCAGTACCAGGTCTACTGGAAGCGCACCGAGCCGGAGTCCGACGTGGCCCGGCACATCGCGTGGATCCGCGACACCTACCGCAAGACGTTCGCCTCCACCGGCGGGGTCCCCGTGGTCGGCGACGCCACCGACGGGTGCTACGTCAACTACCCGGACGTCGACCTCGGCGACCCGGCCTGGAACACCTCGAAGGACCGCTGGTCGAAGCTCTACTACAAGGACTCCTACCCCCGGCTCCAGCGGGTGAAGGAGCGGTGGGACCCGCTCAACGTGTTCCGGCACCGGCAGTCGGTCGAACTCCCCGCGTCGGCGGGCGGTGCCGGTCAGGGCTCCGGGGCCTCCTGAGGGGACCGGCCCCGCTGAGGGGACCGGCCCCGTACACGCGGTGTCACCCCGTGCGCGCCACGGGGTGACACCGGTCGTGGACCAGCTGGTCAGCCGGTGTAGTTCGGGTCCGCGGGCATGGGGACCGGAGCCGCGGCCTCCTCGATCTCCCGCTCGCGGTCCCGCTGCTCCTGCTCGGCCGCCTCGTCATCCTCGGCCGGGGCGGGCTCCTCGGACGGAACCGCGCTCTCACACGGCTCGACCCCCGCACCGGACTCCTCGCCCGGCGCACCCTCACCGGGCGCCCATCCGCCGGGCTCCTCGGACGGGGCCACGGCACCGGAGTCCTCGGCGGGGGCCGCGGAACCGTCCTCGGCAGGCAGCCCCGCGCACTCGGCCGGGGCGGGGGCGGGGGCGGACGATTCGTCGGCCCAGACGGGAGATCCGCCGAACAGGGCGGCGGCCGCGAAACCGGCGACGATCAGGTAGTTCTTCAGACGCATGTCGGTCCTCGTGTGTGAGTTCGTGTGCGCGGGATACCGTCCCGCGCGGCGGTCCGGAGCCGGTCGCCTCAGCCGGAGATCTCGACCGGGGTGCCGATCGGCAGGTTCTCGGCCATCCAGGTGATGTCCTCGTTGGAGACCCGGACGCACCCGTGGCTGATCTCGCGGCCCAGGGCGTCCTCGTCGTCGGTGCCGTGCACGGCGAGCTGGCCGGGCCCGCCGGCGAACGTCTCCAACGTCTCGGAGAACCCGCTCAGGCCGAAGGCGTAGACCCCGTAGGGCCCCTCCGGGTCCGGCGGCTGGAGCAGCTCGGTGAAGTAGTAGCGGCCCTCGGGGGTGGGGGTCTCGCCCTCCCCCGTGCCGATCACCCCGGTGCGCACCTCCTCGTCCCCGTCGAAGACGGTGAACTCGAAGTCGCCGGTGTCGACCTCCACGCGGTACGCCGTGGAGGTCAGCCACACGTCGTCGCTCCTCACCCAGCCCGTGCTGCCGTTCGGTCGGACCGGCAGCAGGACCTGGAGCCACTCGCCCTCGTTGCGCTCGACGAGGAACGCGCGCTCCACCCCGAAGTCGTTCGGACTCGCGAGGGTGTGCAGCACCTCCTCGCCGCCGGGCTCGGCGTGGACGTCGACCCCGTCGCCGACGACCGTCGCGATCTCCACGCCCTCGACGCCGTTGCCGGCGGCGTCGACGGGCGCGTCCTCCGACGCCGGTTCGTCGGCCGTGGCGGACGAGCAGGCCGTGAGCGCTACCAGGACAGCGGCGGCCGCGAGGGACGTCAGAGTCCGGCTGGGGCGTGCGGGCATCGTTGGGCGCATGGGGTTTCCGTCCGGCTTCGTTCGGGGAGGCGTCCGGCGTGCTCGCGCTCCGGACGACAACGAACACTGGCCGACGAATGTGAAGAACCCGTGTGCCCGTCGTGTGGGACCTGTGTGGTGACCTGCGGAGGCTCCACCGGCCCGCCCCGGCGCCCTCGCGCGCACGCGTACGATCGAGCCGCACCGAGGCCCGACCGGGCCGGAAGCCGATCGGAGGTCACCGTGTGCGCGCATGTGCTGGTCGCCGAGGACGACGTCAACCAGGCCGACCTGATCCGGCGCTACCTGGAGCACGAGGGGCACTTCGTCCGCGTCGTGCACGACGGGCGCGCGGCGGTCGCGGCGCATCACCGGGACCGCCCCGACCTGGTCGTCCTGGACGTGATGATGCCGGTCATGAGCGGCCTCGACGCGTGCCGGGCCCTGCGGGCGGAGTCCGACGTGGCGGTGCTGATGCTCACCGCCCGCTCCACCGAGGAGGACTTGCTGACCGGGCTCGACCTGGGCGCGGACGACTACGTCACCAAGCCCTACAGCCCGCGTGAGCTGATGGCGCGGGTGCGCACGCTGCTGCGCCGCTCGCGCAGGGACCCCGCCGAAGCGGACCGGGTGCTGCACGCGGGCCCGGTCTCGGTGGACCCGTCGCGCCACGCCGTGCGGGTGGACGGAACTCCGATCACCTGCACGCCCGCCGAGTTCCAGCTGCTCGCCGCACTCGCCGCCCAGCCGGGCCGGGTCCTGACGCGCGCGCAGCTGCTGGAGCACATCCACGGCATGAGCCGGTTCATCACCGAGCGCACCATCGACGTGCACGTGAAGAATTTGCGCCAGAAGCTGGAGCCGGACCCGCGCAGACCGGTGCGGCTGGTCACCGTGTACGGCGTCGGCTACAAGCTCGTCGGGAAGACCGATGACCGGTCGGCGTAGGGGCGCGCTGCGGCACAGCCTGCTGGCGCGCCTGCTGGCGAGTTCGGTGCTGGTGGCGGTCTGCTCGATCTTCGCGACGGCGTGGCTGGCGGTGCAGAGGACGTCGGAGTCGCTCACCGTGCAGCAGGGGGAGACCCTGGCCGTGGACACACGCATCCACGACACGCTCGTCGCCTACGCCGCCGCCCACCCCGGGTGGGACGGCGTGGGCGAGACTGTGCGGTACCTGTCCGAGGACACGGGTCGGCGGATCGTCCTGACCACCGAGAACCACGGGCTGGTCGCGGACTCGGCCGAGGAGGTCCGGCCGCTTCCGCCGCGGACGACCTCGGTGGTCGATCCGCTGGCCGTGGACGTCACCCTCGCCTCCGACGTCACCGGGCGCATCGACCCCCGCGCGGTGGGGCCGTTCGCGCTGCCGGAGCGGGAGCGGCTCCACCTGGCCGAGCGGGCGGAGAACACCGCGTCCTGCCTGCGCGACCTGTACGGGATGGCGGTGGAGGTGGAGGCCGGGCCCAGCGGACGCCCCGCCGTCACCGTGGCCCAGGCGGACCGGTACGCGTGGCTGGACTGCGGGCTGGAGGCGCTGGAGGAGCCGACCGACGGCGAGCGGGAGGCGCTGGAGGAGCTGAACGGCCTGGTCAGGACCTGCCTGGGCGTGGAGACTCCCGAGGAGGCGGAGGCGGAGTACCGGATGGACGGGGTCCTCGGGGTCCCCGTGGCGTTCTCCGTCAGCTCCGCGACGGCCCCCGGGGGCTTCGCGGACGAGGCCCGCGCCCCGCGCGACCTCCCGGCGCCCGGGGAGGAGACGGTCGCTCCCGGAGAGGTGCCGGGCGACCCCGGCGGCGGGAATCCCGTGCCCGTGGAACCCTCCGAGGAGGTCCGGGACCCGGCCGGGGGCTCGGGCGCGCCTCCCGCTCAGGACGAACCGGCGCCGTCGCGGGAGCCGTCGCCGCCTCTGGTGCCCCAGGAGGTCCCGACCCCGGGGGCGGTTCCCGAGGAGATGGGCGGTTGGGGGTCCGGGGCGCCCCAGCCGCCGCGCTTCGACGCCCGCACCTCCGCGTGCCTGGACTCCGCCCGGCGCGAGCAGTTGGACCCCTACGTGGCCCCGGCGGCGCTGCTGTTCACCGACGATCCCGAGGCGGAGGCGTCGGGTGTCGTGCCGCTGACCGGCGAGGGTCTGGGCCGGGTCTTCGGTGTGGTGCTGCTGGTACTGGTGTTGACGGTGGTGGTGAGCGTGGCGGTGTCCACGCGGCTCGTCCGCCCGGTGCGCGCGCTGACCGACGCGGTGCGGCGGATGCGCGAGGGGCGGGGGGACTCGCGGGTGGAGGTGCGCGACTCCGGCGAGCTGGGCCAGCTGGCGGACGCGTTCAACGAGATGGCCGAGCACCTGGAGCGGTTGGAGAAGCAGCGCCGGGCGATGGTCAGCGACGTCTCGCACGAACTGCGGACGCCGCTGAGCAACCTGCGCGGCTGGCTGGAGGCGGCCCAGGACGGGGTCGCCGACCTGGACCGGGAGCGGATGGGGATGCTGGTCGGCGAGACGCTGCTGCTCCAGGACATCGTCGACGACCTCCAGGACCTGGCGCTGGCGGACGCGGGCAAGCTGCGGCTGTCCCCGGAGCCGGTGGACGCCGGGGCGCTCGTGGAGCAGGTGGTGGACAGCCAGCGGCTGAGGGCCGCCGGGGCCGGGTTGCGGCTGGTGGCGGAGGCCGGGGACGAGGCCGGGCATGAGGCCGGGAGCGTGGTGGTCGTCGCCGACCGGACCCGGCTGGTGCAGGTGGTCGGGAACCTGCTGGGGAACGCGCTGCGGCACACCCCGGCGCCCGGAACGGTGACCGTGCGGGCGCGCCGCTCGGGCGGGGAGGCGGTCGTCGAGGTGGCCGACACCGGTGTGGGCATCCCGGCGGAGGACCTGCCGCACGTGTTCGACCGGTTCTGGCGGGCGGACAAGTCGCGCAACCGGCGCACCGGCGGGAGCGGGCTGGGGCTGGCCATCGTGCGCAACCTGGTGGAGCTGCACGGCGGGTCGGTGGCGGTGGAGAGCGTCGTCGGTGAGGGAACCACGTTCACGGTGCGGCTGCCGTTGGAGGGACCGCGAGGGGCGGAGGAACCGGAGTGGCCGGAGGGATCGGAGTGGCTGTCGGAGGACTGAGGGGGTCGTGCCGCTGGCCGCCGGGGCCGGAAGGCGGAGCCCAGCGCGGCAGCCGGTGGCGGTGACGGTGACGGTGACGGTGACGGTGGACCGTACATGGAAACGCGTGCGCGACCGGAGGCGGCCACGCCACGTCCGGAATGCCCTGTCTCGTCTAGGATTCGGACAGGCGCGACACCGGCCCGACCGCGCTTCCCCCTGCCCCGGGCCCGCGGAGGATGTGTGCACCAGCCCCCGAACGTCCGCCGCCCGAGCTACACGGACCTGTACGGCCCGGGGTTCGGCGCGATGGTGGTCTGCTGGATCACGTCCTTCCTGCTCCTCGTCATTCTTGCGGTGGCGAAGGGCCTCCATGCCGTCATGAGGGATCTCGCCTGGTTCGGCGTGGACGCCGCCTGGGCGGACGCCGCCGCAACCTTCTCCGGCACTCTCGGAACCGCCTTGTTGGTTCCTCTTCCCCTGCTCAACGTCCTCGCTCTGTTTCTCACCGCCTCCTTGGACGCGGTGCACCCGAAGAACCTGCCTCCATGGACAACGCGCGAACAACTGCGTGAGGCGCGGGTCCTGTCGAGCAACGCCGTCATGGGCGGTGACCCCTGGACGAACTTCCTCGCGCGTGTCCACGCCGGAGTGCACCTCAGGTCCTTCGGTTGGGTGTTGCCCCGTTGGGGGCTGGTCAGCTATCTCGTCCTGAACGGGCTGATGATCGGCAACGCTGTGTTCCTACTCGTGCGAGGGTTCCGACACGAGGACCCCGCCCTCATGGCGATAGCTCTGAACAACATCTCCCTCTTCGCCGGATTCGCCACCCTTATCCTGGCTCTCAGGGCCCGGCGTCAGCGAATGCGCACCTTCTGCGACCTCTACGACGCGGCCCAGGGACGGATGGTCCGATGAGCCAGGAGCGCCCTTCCCTCTCCTACCGCATGCGTCTCTACGCCCACCGGAACCCGCAGCGGTACGCAGTTCGCTCCGGGGTCCTCGGCGGCGTCTTCTTCGGCTGCTTTACGGCGCTCTTCTTCGCGTTCTTCCTTCCGAGTGTCGGGAGTAGCGCTCTGTGGTACTTACTGATCGGTGGGTTTTCTGCAATCCTCTTCGGACTGTTCATCGGGGTGGTCACCAGGGGGGAAATCCCCGAGGAGCTTCTCCCGGACGTCGGCCGCGCCCGCTTGCGCGCGGCCGGGCGTCTGGTCCTCCGTGGAGTTCCCGGAACCGATCCTGAGACCAACCAGATCGCCCGGCACCAGGCCAGGGCGGTTCTGAGGGCGCCGTACTGGCCGAAGACCATGGTCGTGCTCTTCGGTCTGAGCTTCGCGCTGCAACTGTGGATAGCGTTCACCAATACCGGACCGCTGGCTTGGGGAAACGCCGTGACCCTAGCCGTGTCCGCCCTCGCGCTGTTCCTGGTGGCACCGCTCACCGCACGCCAACGCAGGCGGGCCCGGGCCTTCCTCGCCGCGCTGGAGGAGGACCCGGGCCCGCGCCCGGACGCCTGAGCCCTCAGCGGCCGAGCGCCCGGAACCGCCGCACGCACAGCGGGAAGAAGACCGCCGTGAGCACCAGCGGCCAGACCACCGCCATGAGCACCGCGTTCTGCGCGATCCAGCTCTCCCCGCCCCACCCCGGGTTGCCGAACAGCTCCCGGGTGGCGGCGACCGTGGACGACAGCGGGTTCCAGTCCGCGACCGCGCCCAGCCACACCGGCATGGACGCCGTCGCCACGAAGGCGTTGGACAGGAAGCCCAGCGGGAACTCCAGCATGTGCACGGCCCCGAGGGCGCCCTCGCCCCGCACGGCCAGGCCCACGTAGACGCCCACCCACACCAGCGAGAAGCGCAGCAGCAGGAGCAGCCCGATCCCGGCGGCGGCCTCACCGAGGGTGCCGTTCCACTGCCACCCCACCAGTAGGCCGCACAGGACCAGCAGGACCAGGGTGATCGCCGACCGGAGCATGTCCGCCGCGCACCGGCCCACCACGACGGCCGAGGGCGCCATGGGCATGGAGCGGAACCGGTCGGTGACGCCGCGCGCGGCGTCCTGGGACACGGCGGTGACCGTCTCGCCCACCCCGAAGACCATCGCCATGGCGAACATGCCGGGCATCAGGAACTCCCGGTAGTCCCCGCCGCCGGGCACGGTCATCGCCCCGCCGAACAGGAACCCGAACATCAGCACCATGACCACGGGGAACAGCAGTCCCGCGACGAGCTGGCCGGGCTGGCGCAGCCAGTGCACGACGTCGCGCCGGGCGATGGTCCACCCGTCCGCCAGCGCCCAGCGCAGCCGGTCGGCGGGCGCGGACACCGCGCCCCGGATGACGGTGTCGTTCATCGGCTCTCCCCCACTCGGTCGTCGCTGTCCTCGTGCTCTCCGCGCTCGCCGTGTTCCCCGCTGTCACCGCGTTCCCCACGAACGTCGTGGCCGTCACCGCCACCGGCGTCGCGGTCACCTCCGTCACTGACGTCACGGCCGCCATCGGCGTCACGGTCGCTCCCGCCACTGCCGTCACGACCGCCACCGCCGTTACCGACTTCGCCAGCTTCACCGACGCCCTCACGGCCACGGCGGTCCCCGTGGCCGTCGCGGTCACCGTGGTCACCGCGGTCCCCTCGGTCGCCATGACCGCCGGTCAGGTGCAGGAAGACCTCGTCCAGGGTCGGGCGGCGCAGTGCGACGTCCTCCACCTCGATCCCCTCCTCCTCCAGCGCCCTCACCACTTCGGTGAGGGCCGCGACCCGGTTCCGAACACCGGCGCCGATCCGGCGCGCGTCGGCCTCGACCTCGGGCCGCTCTCCGGTCACCCGGCCGATGAGGGCGGCGGCCCGGTCCAGCGCGGCGGCCTCGTGGAGCACCACGTCGAGCCGGTCACCGCCCAGCCGGGACTTGAGTTCCTCCGGCGTGCCCTCGGCGACGACGCGGCCGGAGTCGACCACCGAGATCCGGTCGGCGAGCTGGTCGGCCTCCTCCAGGTACTGGGTGGTGAGCAGCACCGTGGTGTCGCCCGCGACCAGGGCGCGGACGGCGTTCCACACCTCGTTGCGGCCCCGGGGGTCGAGTCCGACGGTGGGCTCGTCCAGGAACAGCACGGGCGGGGACAGGATCATGCTGGCGGCCAGGTCCAGGCGGCGGCGCATTCCGCCGGAGTAGGCGCTGACCGGCTTGCGTCCGGTGTCGGCCAGGCGGAAGCGTTCCAGCAGCTCGTCGGCCCGCGCGGCGGCGCGCCGGGCGCCCAGGTGGTAGAGGCGGCCGAACATCTCCAGGTTCTGCCGTCCGCTGAGCACCTCGTCCACGGCGGCGTTCTGGCCCACCAGGCCGATGCTCCGGCGGACCGCGTCCCCCTGGGAGGACACGTCGTACCCGGCGACGTGCGCGGTGCCCTCGTCCGCGCGCAGCAGCGTGGCCAGGACGCGTACGGCGGTGGTCTTGCCAGCGCCGTTGGGCCCGAGCAGCCCGCACACGCTGCCCGCGGGCACGTCCAGGTCGAACCCGCGCAGCGCCCAGCTCTTCCCGTAGCGCTTGCCCAGACCGCGCGCGGTGACCGCGCCTCCGGTCGTGTTCACAGCGTTCCCCTCTCCACGCTTGTCGTACGCCGTACAGTACGGCCTACGATCGAGGGAACACAAGGGATTCGGAGATAATTCCGTACGGCGTACAGAATCTTTTTTTCCGGCCTGGGACGGGGTACCGCCTCCACTCCGCGCCGGGGTTCAGGCGGTGGGCCGCTGGTCGGCCCGGAGCAGTCGGCGGACCTCGGCCGGGACGAAGCGCAGGTGGCCGCCGGGAGTACGGACCACGGGGATGCGGCCCTGTGCGACCCACCGGTTCACGGTCCTGGGATTGACCCTGAACAGGTCGCCCACCTCGGCCACGGTGAGCAGGGAAACGGGCAGGTCGGTGCGGGGTGCGTGGGCCATGGGAGTCCTTCGTCAGGGGCGTGGCGGGGCGGAAGCCAAAGGGGTTAAGGGTGGAGGGCCGCGCGCCGGGGGCCCGGAGCCGCCCGGCGCGCGGCCGGTTCAGGGAGTGCGCTGCCGGGGGATGGACGGCGGCTTCTCCAGTGGCAGTGCCTCCAGTGGTGACCTCCACACGACCGGGTGGAAGCGGTGGTGTTCCCACGGGGTGCGGCAGACGCGGACCTGCGTGCCCTGCTGGGCGCCGTAGACCTCCTCGTGCTGCCAGGTCGAGCCCAGGTAGCGGACTCTCACCCTGTGGGCGCGGGCCCAGGCGCGCAGGGCCTCCCTGCTCTCGACCTCGTGCACCTCGAACACGGTCCTCGGTTCGCGGCGCGGCTCGGGCACGGCGGTCATGGCTTGTTCCCCTGCCGTTGACCGGATTCGCGCAGCTCGCGGGCGGCCTGCTGAGCCAGGCGGGCGAGCTTCTCCAGGGCGGCGACGCGTGCGGCGCGGCCGTGCGCGCTCCAGCCCGGGGAGAGGTCGACGTGGCAGGCGGCCACGGCCAGGGAGACGAGAGAGCCGGAACCGTTGGCCTCATGACACAGGCGGACGTCGTCGCACGTCAGGTCCGTGATGGTGACGGCGGTGGTCGCGGACATCATCGCTTCGCCTCCCGGAGTGCCTGGTGTGCGGCGGTGAGCACGATCGGGAGGGCGCCCGTGGCGACGCTGACCCATGCCGTGGGCAGGACGGTGAGGAAGGGGCGGACGCGGTTGCTGCGGCTGCGGCTGCGGCGCGACCGGAAGGCGAGGGAGTTCACGCCCTCACCCCCTCGAAGGTTCGGGCGGCCTGGATGGCCTGGACAGTCTGGGCGGTCTGGGCGGCCTGGGCGGTGTGCCACTGGCGGACCACGGCGGTGAGGTCGGTGAGATCGCCCGGTGGGCGCGGTGGTGGCGCGGCTGGAGCGATGACGTGCAGGAGGTCGCCGCCGAGGTGGTCGGGGACGGACCGCTTGTCTGTTCGCGCCTGTTCCCATGCCCGGTAGTAGGGCGGGATGAGGTCGCGCTCCACCGGGGGTTCGACGGGCTCCGGAGGAGGGGGCGGCGGGTCCTGCCACTCCCAGCGGCGGCGCACGGGCGTGCAGCGGCTCGGGGCTTGGGTTCGAGCGGGAGGCGGCGCGGACCGCGTGTGGCGGCCCCGGGCGGGCGGGGCTATCGCCCGCCACAGCATGACGAAGAACTGGATCAGGTATCGCACGAGGCGACTCCTCAGTCGGGCGCCGGATGGGTGGTCCGGCAAGGGCACTTAGGTGCCTCCATGGTGACCCATCGTCACCGAATCTGCAATATCCACCTGACATGAATAATAAGATCAAGGTGAACCAGTCGATACATGTGGATGGTGCGAACAATGTCTGCTTCGCGTGCACGGAGCGTAGGATCGAAGGCCAAGAAGCCCGCCCGACCAAGGAGTCCTGCGCCGTTGCCCGCCTCCCCCACGTTGAGAAGAAAGCGCCTGTCGCGGCAGCTCGACGCGCTGCGCGAGGCGAACCATCTGACCGTGGACGCCGCCGCGAAGAAGGCGAAGGCGCTCCGTCCAGACCGGCCGTGGTCAGCCGCCAAGATCACCAGGATGGAAAACGCGGACTGGAAGAGACTCCACACCGATGACGTCCTCACGCTCCTCGACGTCTACGGGGTGACCTCCAAGGAGGAGCGCACCTCCTACGTGCGCACCGCGACGGAGGCATCCCAAACGGGCTGGTGGACCAACTACGGCGACATCTTGGGCGCAGGTCTCTACGTGGACCTGGAGACAGAGGCGATCCGTCTTCGTACCTACGAGTGCCTGTACATTCCTGGCCTGCTGCAGACCGAGGAGTATGCGCGCGCCGTCATCAGCGCTGGCACCTCGGACGAACGAGAGATCGAGCGCCGGGTTGAGGCGCGCATGATGCGGCAGACCTTGATGGAGCACGGACAGGGTCCGCGGCTGTGGGCGATCATCGACGAGGCGGCCTTTCACAGGATTCCGCCTGAGGTCGTGGACGGACAGATCCAGAAGCTCCTTGACGCACAGCTGCCGTCGCGACGGGTTCAGATCCAAGTGCTGCCCTACAGCGTCGGTCCGCATGCCGCGATGACGGGCCAGTTCGTCATCATGGACTTCCCCGCTGACCCGAGCACTCTCTACCTCGAACAGGCCATGAGCAGTTTGTTCCCCGAGGATTCAGTGGTCCTGGAACACTACGAGGGTCTGTATGACCGTGTACACGCGCAAGCGCTGTCCGTGGATGACTCGCGCCGCTTCATGCAGGAACTCATCACCAAGTAACCGCCCGGTACCGGTAGAGGACGCCGATGCTTACCCACAGCTCCACCCACCTGACCTTCCGCAAGTCGAGCTACTCCTCCGCGCAGGGCGAGAACTGTGTGGAGGTCGCGGACCTGCCCAGCGGTGCTGCGGTTCGCGACAGCCAGAACCCTGCTGAGGGACACCTGGCGTTCTCCTGCAGTCAGTGGACGGCGCTCCTGGGGACTGTGCGCTCCAGCAGCCTGTAGACCGCCCACGAAGAAGGCCCCCGACGACGTGCGTCGAGGGCCTTCCCCGTGCTTATACCTAAGCACCCGCCACGGAGTGTACTCGTGTTCGCGTCCTTTCGACTAGTAGTACTTCGTTAAGTCTATGATTTCGCGGTCTGGTTCCGCCATCATGGACCCGTGGACCTGACCGCTGTAGAAGAACTCCGTGAGGACCTCGACGCGTTCTGCGCCGAGGTCCTCGCCTCCATCCCCCGTAAGGACTCCCGGGCCTGGGGCAGCTGCTACCTGCGCGGATTAATGCTGGACGGGCGACGCAAGTCCATCCAACCCATGGCCGAGCGCCTGCCCGACGGCAACATGCAAGCGCTGCAGCAGTTCGTGGGCCAGTCCCCCTGGGACCACGTCCCCGTCCAACGCCGCGTGGCCACCAAGGCCAGCCGGGCCATCGATCCGGATGCGTGGGTGATCGATGACTCCGGTATCCCCAAAGCGGGCACCGAGTCGGTGGGAGCGGCCCACCAGTGGTGCGGCGCCCTGGGCAAGCAGGCGGTGTGCCAGAGCGCGGTCAGCTTGCACGCGGTCACCGACACCGCGTCGGTGCCGCTGAACTGGCGGCTCTACCTGCCCAAGGAGTGGGCCAACCCCGCCGATGAGCGCCGCGCCAAAACGGGTGTGCCCGAGCAGGTGGGCCACCGGGAGAAGTGGCGGCTGGCCCTGGACATGGTGGATCAGGCCCGCTCCTGGGGGCTTGAGGACCAGGTGGTGGTGGCCGATGCGGGGTACGGGCAGATCCACGGCTTCCGGCAGGGTCTGGCCGAGCGCGGTTTGGACTACGTGGTCGCGGTACGCGGTGATCTCAACGCCCACCCCGGTGGGGTGGTGCCCCAGGCACCCGAGCGGCCTGGTCCGGGTCCGCGTCTGCCGCGCTATCGGACCCCGGCCCGGACGCTGAAGGAGTTGGCGCTGGAGCGGGGGCGTGGGGCCTTGCGCCGGTGCACCTGGCGGCAGGGCTCACGTGGGGCGATGCGGGGCCGGTTCCTGGTCATGGACGTGCGTTTGGCGGGTAAGTCCGCCCGCGAGGCGGCTCTGGCCCGGGCAGGAGGCCGGGGTGGTTGGGACGGGGTGCTGCCCGCTCAGACGCTGATCGCCCAGTGGCCCCCGTATGAGCAGGCGCCGACCGATTACTGGTTGACCAGCCTGGATACGAAGACCGCGCTACGGCATCTGGTGCGGTTGGCCAAGATCCGGTGGCGGATCGAGCACGACTACCGCGAGCTCAAGCACGGTCTGGGGTTGGATCACTACGAGGGACGGACCTGGCGGGGCTGGCACCACCACGTCACGCTGGTCAGCGCGGCCCAAGCGTTCCTGACCCTGCGGAGGCTGGACCCAAAAAGTCGGACGTCGGTCTGAGTCTGTACCAGGTGTTGGAGGAGCTCCAACGGGTGCTGCTGTGCTGGACCGGCGTGTGCCACACCTGTCACCGACCACTCGCACAGCAGCACCCACCCGACACAAGTTAACGAAGTACTACTAGATACCGCCCCCGGGAGACGAGCCTGCACGAAACGAGACACGGTCACGCCGGGGCCGCCACCAGGCGGGTGGGCTCGTCGAGCCACACCTCCTGGCCCTCGGTAGTGACTGTCAGCCCGAACCGGGCCCGGCCGGGCTGACCCCAGCCGACCCAGGTGAGGTAGGCGCGCTCCAGTTCCTCCCACAGGGCCCGAGGCCCCTGCTGCTCGACGCCGCACCGCGTGTACCGCGGATCGTAGGCCACGCGTGCGGCCGACCCGTTGCCGTCCCAGAGCCAGAGCTGGAACGTGCCCGCCTCGCCGTTCGCGCCATGCCCGAACAGACCCGGGAGCATTCCCGCGATGGCGACGTGCGCACCCGGGTCGGCGCCGACAACGCGCCGCGGATCGAGCAAGGTGGAACCTTCCCGCCAGTCGCCGCCCTCGTCGGCCGCTGGGGCGGGCGGGCGCTGGGAGCGCAGCATCATGTACGTGCTGCCGTTGGTGAACCGACCGACCGCACAGTCTTCACCGATGACGGTGAGTCGGGTCTGGTGGCCATGGCCGAAGCCGGGCACCCACGGCAGGACTATGCGACCACCGGGCCGGGTCTGCGCGACCCAGGCGCGCGGGACGGTGCGGACGCCGCAGGTGACGTGTACACCGTCGTAGGGAGCCCCGTCCGCCCAGCCGTCCGTGCCGTCACCGACGATGAGGGTCGGTGCCCACTCGGCGCGCTCCAGGTTGGCGGCGGCGCCCTTGGCGACCTGGTCGTCGACCTCGATGGTGGTGACCGCCCCCGCTCCCAGCTCGGAGGTGAGCAGGGCGGCCGTCCATCCGGTGCCGGTGCCGATCTCCAGGATCTGGTCTCCCGGATAGGAGTCCAGCAGCTCCAGGAAGTCGACCACGATCCCGGGGGCCGACGCGGAACTGGTGTAGTCGCCGACGCCCACGGACAGCTCGGTGGCGCCGTCGTCGAGCTGGGTGACGATAGCGGTGTCGGTGTACACGGCGGTGCGCCAGGCGTCGGGGGCGGCGTCACGGTCGATCGGGTACGGGGGTGAGCCGTCCACCGGCACGGCCATCGCAGCGGCCGGGATGAACAGCTCCCGGGGGACGGCGGCCAAGGCGGCGTGCCAGCGCCGGTCGGTCAGGTACCCCGACCGGCTCAGGTCGTCCGCGAGGGACGCGGGGCCCGTCATCCCTTGGGCTTCTCACGGGTGCCGCCGCCAGGTGTCGGGGAGTCCGGCGAAGGCGGTTCGGGCTCGAACGGCCTGCTGGGCTTGGGCTGGCCCTCATGCTTGGCCATGGCGCTCCTTACACAGGGGAACAGGTCACACAGAGGGTAACCCTCCTGCCACTACCTGCCATGAAAATCGGCCGGTCCCGGACAGCGCCGGTTGCGCGGTGCCGGACCGGGGTAGCGCTGGCTCCCAGCCGTTCGTGTCTGTCGCCTTCCCTGTCGGCGATCACAGCCTGGCTGTCGAAAATCTCCATGGGACCATCCCCGCGTGCGCGGGGAGCAGGGCCTACCGGAGGTGCCTGCCGACATCGTCATGGGACCATCCCCGCGTGCGCGGGGGGCAGCGTGAGCGTCCGCGAGGTGACCCGATGAGCGAGGGACCATCCCCGCGTGCGCGGGGAGCAGCCGAGGCTGCCGTCCGCATCCAACTGGCGGGCGGGACCATCCCCGCGTGCGCGGGGAGCAGCTCGGCGCGGTCATGCTCATCGGTGCCAGCTGGGGACCATCCCCGCGTGCGCGGGGAGCAGCCGAGCGTGGTCTGCAAGGTGAGGCGGTTGCCGGGACCATCCCCGCGTGCGCGGGGAGCAGCAACTAGTCATTGACTAAAAATAGGGACCTCGGGGACCATCCCCGCGTGCGCGGGGAGCAGGGAGGTCGCCGCCGCCCGCGCCGAGGTCGCCGGGGACCATCCCCGCGTGCGCGGGGAGCAGCGCACCGGCGCGTAGTACAGGCGGGTGGCGTCGGGACCATCCCCGCGTGCGCGGGGAGCAGTGCCCCGAGGGGCAGCACCGGCACAGGCCGGAGGGACCATCCCCGCGTGCGCGGGGAGCAGGGGGGTGTGCAGGGGAGCGGCGCGCCAACGCCGGGACCATCCCCGCGTGCGCGGGGAGCAGCGTGCCCGGCCGGGCACGGGCGAACTCTCTTTGGGACCATCCCCGCGTGCGCGGGGATCAGACTCGCTGAACTGGGAACTTACCAGCGGCAAGCAGCCGAATTTCCAACTTCCCGAGAAACAGACATTCCACCCACAAAGCCGAGTCCGATCCAACCGATGATTCCACACAGGCCCACGCGTTCACCGTGCCGAACGGGCACACGATCAGCGAGCCGCCCAGAACCAGGAAGTCACACCCCTGCGACACCGCCGATGACGTGCGGGTGGGCCCTGGGCTCCTCACCCTCCAGAGGCAGCTCGACCACGGGCACGTACCGGCCGACCGCCTCCCCGCCGTACTCGTCGCTGTAACCGAGGGTCCCGCCGCCCGCCCGTACCTCGTGGGCGCTGTTGAGCAGCATCAGCTGGGAGGCCACCTCCTCCGCGGTGGGCGGGCCGCCGTCCAGGTCCATCCCGTTGGTCATCCGCACCGCACTGGCCGCCACGGCGAACGCGTCGTGGTTGACCAGGGCGTATCCGTTGTTGAGTGCGTCGGTCCCCTCGTCCCCCACGTACTCGTGGAAGGCGCTCACGAAGGACCCGTAGTGCGGCGGCGCGTTCTCGGGAACCCGTCCGGTACTCCAGCGCGGATCGATCGACGAGGCGTAGACCAGGGTGATGTCCCCGTCGCGCAGGTAGCCCATCACCTCCTCGTCGTCCACGGCGGTCAGGCCGATCACCGAGAACAGCACCCGGAAGTGCTGGTCGGAGCAGGCCCGGCTGGCCAAGGAGGCGAGGAACTCCTTGAGGTCCGGGGCCCGCCCCGCGAAGAGCACCGTGTCGGTGTCCGAGGCGCACACGTTGAGGGTCACCGTGTGGAACAGGCCCGCACGGGGCGGGTCCCCGACGGTCGTGCCGGTGTACTCCTGAGGGTGCCCGGTGATGTACACGCCGAGCTGGTTCTCGTAGGCCTCGCGTAGTGAGGAGACGAACAGGTCGGGTTCGTTGGCGTCGTAGACCAGGCTCGCCCTGGGCGCCTCCTCCAGATCGTCGAGGTAGGCACGCAGCGCCCGCACGTACTCGGTGTTGCTGGGCGCGGCGCGCATCAGGCCCGGCGTCTCGGGGTGGGCCAGGCCGTCAGCGGTGACCGCGGCCGAGACCATGGGGATGCCGTGCACGTCCAGGCGGGCGGCCACGTCCCGGGTGGAGCTGACGCTCACGCCCATGCCGATCACCGCGACGAGGGGATTCTCCTCGTCTTCGGCCATGGCCACGAGTTCGTCCACCACCGGCTCCCAGCTCTCCTGCTGCCCGCCCACGTTGGCCAGGTGGAGCTGGATCGCCGGCCTCCGGTCACCGAAGTGGGGGGTGTGGTTGGCCCGCATCTGGGCGGTGTGGGCCCCCTCCAGTGACCTGACCATACGGACGGGGTCCATGGGGCTGACGTCGCCGAAGGTGAGCGTGCCCAGGAGGGCGATGCGGACGACGTGCCCGTCGGCCTCCTCCGCCACCCGGGTGTTCTCCTCAGCGATGGCCGCCTGCACCTCGGTGTACTCCTCGTGGTAGATGTACGACCCGTCGGTGACGCCCACGCACTGCCCCTCGGACAGGCGCACGCCGCTTCCGGGCCCGCCGCAGGTGAACACGTCCCAGTAGAGGGCGACCGGAACCAACAGCAGGAGGACCAGCACCGGGACGACCAGCTTCCACCAGCGCCGCAGCCGCCTGCGGACGAGGGAGCCCGGACCGCCGGGCACGTGCGGGGACAGGGGGGCGTTGTGGGGGCCGGTCATGGTCGTCCCTTCTGTGGTGGGCGGTCGCTCACGCCTTGGCGCCGAACTTGGCGACCAGACGCAGGTGCCACGCCGCCTCGTCGAAGATGTGCGCCGCTCCCTTCGGAGCCCGTCCGGCGAGGTCGTTCAGCGCCATGTGGCAGACCGAGTGGAGCGCCCCGGAGCGGAAGAGGTCGGGGTCGTTGAGGATCTGGCGGGCCGCGACGAGCTTGAGGACGGTCTCGGTCTCCTCACCTCCCTCCGCCCCCTCCGGGGCCGCGTGCCGCTGCCAGGTGTGCGTCCACGCGTCCAGGAGCGGGAACGACGGACGGACCCGCAGGGGCGCCGCGGTGACGCCCCGCAGCAGGCGGACCCACTCCTCGCCGCCGATGTCGGGTGCCTTGAGCCAGCCCTGGAGGTGCCAGGCCACGCGGGTGAGCTGCCCCGCGCAGAGGCGGTGGTAGATCGCGCACTCGGCGGAGCGCCGGTTGTCGGACTCCCCGCTCTGGTAGTGGTCGGCGAGCCTGCGGTGGACGGCGTCCCAGTCCCCCGGGGCTCCGCTCGGGCGCCGGGCCAGACTGCGGGACAGGAGGCGGCGCAGCACGGTGGTCGCCTCCGGAGCAGCGCGGTCCCACAGGGGGTGGTCGAGGAGGCGGTCCTCCTCGACGCGTTCGGTGAGCTCGCCCGACCGGTTCAGCCACAACCCCGCGTCGGGGTCCCTGGCGGCGGAACAGGTGACCAGCGCCTCCCGCAGGCGCTGGTCGAGGCGGTCCGGGTCTACGCCCAGGGCCGTGGCGAGCATGCCCTCCTCCACGGTCACGGCCGACTCCAGCCTGGTGGCCGGGTCGACGGGGCGGTGGGCGAGGGCGGCGTGCAGGCTGGTGCCCCGGACCGCGACCCAGGCGTCGGCGAGCTGGGCGGTGGTTCCGGGGTGTCCTCCGGTGAAGTCCGCGAGGAGGTCGACGATCTCGTTGGAGACGTGACCGCTGCCCTTGGCGCGGGAGCGGGCGCGCGAGAACAGTTCGCCGATGGCGCGCCGGTCGAGCGGTTCCAGGGGGGAGAAGCGCATGTACTGCCGGGTGTCCTCGTAGAACCGTTGGAGGGGTACGCCCTCGACCGTCTCGGACGAGGTGGCGACCACGGTGAACGGTTCCGGGAAGCCGACGCCGCCGAGGAGCCCGCTCCGGGCGAAGGGCGCCGGGACCTCGGCGAGGGACCGCAGGAGCACGGGCCCCACGCCCCGGTCGGCGTTGTCCAGCAGCAGGACCGGGGTGGGCTGGTAGCCCACGCGCCTGGCCGCGTGCTGGAGGTCGGTGAACAGGGCCTCGCTCAGGAAGCGGGCCACCTTCTCCCGGTTGGAGATGCGGGACACCGCGTCCACGGCGTCGGGCTCGCGGGCTTGGAGCCACAGGTGGTAGAGGGAGTCGGCCACCTGTTCCCGGGCCTGCCCGCCCTGGCCCTGCGCGCGCATCCACTCGAAGACGCGCTCCAGGACGCGGGCGCCCATGCCGGACACGGCGGCGGCCCACCGGGCGAGGTCGACGGGCAGCGGGTCGACGCCGACCAGTTCGGCGGGCGGGATGAGGTCGCCCGCCTCGCTCAGGAACCTGCTCAGCCGTCCCATTCCGCTGGGCCACACCTGGTCCACCAGGGCGGTGATCTCGGCGTGCGCACGGTCGTTGCGGCTCCTGATGTCGCCCTCGTCGCCCGGCGCCGCGTCGGCGTCGATCTCCAGGCGGACGGTGATCAGGCTGATCCAGAGCCGGGGGAACTGGAGACGTCCGTAGTAGCGCAGGGCGCGGGCCAGGCCCCTCTCCTGGTGGGAGGAGATCGCGGCGAAGGCGTCGGGAACGCTGGAGTGGTACCTGACGTCGGCGAGGTCGAGGTGGGCGTGGGGGACGCCGAGCCTCTCCAGTTCACGGGCCTTGTGCAGGGCGAAGTGGGACTTGCCGTACCCCCGGGGGCCGTGCACGAGCAGGACGGGGCGTCGGCGGCCGGGCGGCCCCGACCAGCCGGGGTCCACGAGTTCCTTGTAGCACACGGCCTGCGCCTCCTGCCCGACCGGTGTCTCATGACCGTCCGGCACCTGCGCGCCATTCGTCACGACCCGATGGCCTCCCTCTGTCCGCTCCCGTTCCGACTCGCCACCGACATATGATGCGCGCCCTGCTGCGGTTTATGGCCATATCGGGTTTTTGTGACGTACGCGTTATGAGAAACATCCGCATATGAGTGCTCTGTTTTCTCATGTGAAGATTGATTTTGGTGTTTCTGATGTTGCTGATGGTGCTTCTGAGAGCGCGTTAAAAGCGCGTACTCCGGAGTTTTCCACAGAAGTAGGAGCCGCCTTCCGGCGCGGCGTCGGCCCTGTTTCCATGAAGGTGAAAGAGCGAGAACCCCTGGTCCGACGATCCGAACGGAGGCCCCGTGACCGGCACCGAGGCGGCACCCGCCCCCCGCACGTCCGCCGCCGACACCGGCCCGCGTCCGCGCGTGCCCGAACCCGGCGCACCGGACGCCCGGGGCCCCTGGCGCTACCTGTGGTGGCTCATCGCCTCCCAACCGTGGCGAGTCCTGGCCGGAGCCTTCTGGGGAACGGTCTGGATGGTCGGCCTCATGGTGATGCCCTACCTCATCTCCCGCGCCGTCGACGACGGACTACGGTCCGGGGACCGGGGCGCGCTACTGCTGTGGGTGGGCGCCTTGGCGGGCACGGGGATCCTCAACGCGGCCGTGTCGATCATGCGCCACCGCACCATGACGCTCGTGCGGATGGACGCCTCGCTGCGGACCATGCGCGTGATGGCCAGACACGCGGCCCGGCTGGGCGCGGCGCTGCCCCGACGGCTCTCCTCCGGAGAGCTGTCCGCCCTCCAAGTGCTGGACGTGGGCCGGATCGCGCACACGCTCACCATGACCGGGCCGGGAGTCGGCTCGGTGATCGCCTACGCCTCGGTCGCCGTCCTGCTGCTGACCGTGTCACCCCTGCTGGCCGCGGTCGTGCTGATCGGCGTACCACTGCTCGCCCTGACCCTGGGACCGCTGCTGCGCAGCCTGCGCGGCGGGCAGAGCGGCTACCGCGAGCAGGAAGGGCTCCTGACCACCCTGGCGGGCGACATCGTCGCCGGGCTGCGCGTGCTGTCCGGCATCGGCGGACGGGAGCGGTTCGCCACCCGCTACCGGGAGCGCTCGGCCTCACTGCTGCGCCAGGGGTACCGGCTCGGCGCGACCAACAGCTGGTTCGAGGCGGTCAGCTCCTGTCTGCCGGTGGTCTTCCTGGCGGTGGTCACCTGGATCGCCGCCCGGCTCGCGGTGGCCGGGGAGATCACCGTGGGCGAGGTGGTCGCCGTGTACGGCTACGTGGCCGTGCTCATCATGCCGGTGTTCTTCCTGATCGAGGCGGCCAGCGCCCTCACCCACGGCCACGTGTCGCTGGAGCGGGTGGTGAAACTGCTGAGGTCCGGGCCCGACCTGCCGGAGGGCGGCGGCGCGGCTCCCCCGGAGGGCCCCGCCGAGCTGTTGGACTCCGAGAGCGGAACGCGGGTGCCGCCGGGGTCGATGACCGCCCTGGTGTCGCTCCGGCCCGGGGACGCGGCGCTGGTGGTGGACCGGCTGGGCCGCTACACCGACTCCGACGCCCGCTGGGGCGGGGTGCCGCTGCGCGACATGGACGTGGAGCGGGTGCGCGACCGCGTCCTGGTCGGCGACAACGAGTCGTACCTGTTCGCCGGTCCGCTGCGCGAGGTGATCGCGGTGCACGGCGGCCGGACTGACGAGCAGGTCATGGAGGCGCTGCGGACGGCAGGGGCGCTGGACCTGGTCTCGTCCCTGCCAGACGGACTCGACTTGGCGGTGGAGGAGCAGGGCCGCAACCTGTCCGGCGGGCAGCGCCAGCGGGTGCGGCTGGCCCGCGCGGTCCTGGCCGAACCGGAGGTGCTGATGCTGGTCGAGCCCACCTCGGCGGTGGACGCGCACACCGAGGCGCTGGTCGCGGCCCGGCTGCACGAGGCGCGCGAAGGGCTCACCACCGTGGTCGCGGGCACCTCGCCGCTGCTGCTGGCGCGGGCGGACCGGGTGGTGCTGCTGGACGAGGGGCGGGCGGTGGCGGTGGGCACGCACGGGGAGCTGGTGGCCACGCGGCCGGACTACCGGGAGCTGGTCCTGCGCGGAGCGGACGAGGGGAGCCGGTCGTGAGCACCGAGACAGGGAAGGGCACAGAGACCGGCGGGAGCACGGGCACCGACAGGAGCACGGACGCCGGGGAAGTAAGGGAGACCGGAAAAGGGGCGGGGGCCGTCGCAGGCGCGGGAGCCGAGGCGGGAACGGGAACCGGGCAGGTCGTCGGCGACGGGCACGGGGCACGCACCGGGGAGGAGGAACGGCTGCCGGTCGCGGAGCCCGCCCAGGCGCGCCGGGACGCCTGGCGGCTGGTGTCGGCCGACCGCGCGGGGCTGTCCGCGACGCTCGCGCTGACCTGCCTGGCCAGTGCGGCCGGGCTGGCCGGGCCCTACCTGCTGGGCCGGATCATCGACCTCCTGGAGGCCGGGCGGGCCACCGTCGCAGCGGTCGACGGGTTAGCCGCCGCCGTCCTGGCCTGCGCGCTGGCGCAGCTGGTGCTGACCCGGTACGCGCGGCTGGGCGCGTACCGCTTCGGGGAGCGGGCACTGGCGCGGCTGCGCGAGGAGTTCGTGGACCGGGCCCTGGCCCTGCCCGCCCGCGTGGTGGAGCGGGCGGGCACCGGGGACCTCACCAACCGGGCGTCCGGCGACATGGGGGTGATCGCGACGACCCTGCGCGGAGCCGTCCCCGAGGTGTTCCCCGCCCTGGTCCAGATCCTCTTCCTGCTGGCCGCGGTGTTCTGGCTGAGCCCGTCCATGGGTGTGCTGGTCCTGGTGGTCGTGCCCCCGCTCTGGTGGGCGCTGCGCTGGTACCTGCGCCGGTCGCGCGCCGCCTACCTGGCGGAGGGGGCGGCCGCCTCGACGGCGCTGGCGGGTGTGACCGCCACCGCCGAGGGCGGGCGCACCGTGGAGGCGCTGGGGCTGCGCCGGGGGCGGGTGGCCCGTACCGACCGCGACACGCTGGAGCTGTACGGGGCGCGGCGGCGCACCCTGCGTCTGAGATCGGTGCTGTTCCCCGTCGCCGACGTCGCGTTCTCCCTGCCCGCCGTGGTGGTACTGCTCGGCGGCGGCCTGCTCTACCTGGAGGGCGGGGTGAGCCTGGGGGTGGTGGTGGCCTGCTGCCTCTACATGCGCCAGATGGAGGAGCCCGCCACCGGGATCATGTACTGGGTGGAGCAGTTGCAGCGGTGCGGGGCGTCGTTCGCGCGGGTGCGCGGCGTGGGCCGGGTGGCGGCTCCGGTGGGCGCGGCCCCGACTCCCGCCGATGACCGGATCGAGGTCCGCGGCGCCCGCTACGCCTACACGGCGGGTACGGACGTCCTGCGCGGGATCGACCTGACGGTGCGGCCCGGCGAGCGGCTGGCGGTCGTGGGCCCCTCGGGAGCGGGCAAGACCACGCTGGGGCGGTTGCTGGCCGGGGTGGACGCGCCGGACTCGGGGAGCGTGCTGGTGGGCGGGGTGCCCGTGGCCGACCTGGACCCGGAGGAGCTGCGCCGCCGCATCGTCCTGGTCAACCAGGAGCACCACGTGTTCGCGGGGACGCTGCGCGAGAACCTGGCCCTGGCCTCGGAGGAGGACGACGACGCCGACCTGCTGTCCGCGTTGGAGGCGGTGGACGCGGACTGGCTGCGGGAACTGCCGGAGGGACTGGACACCCCGCTGGGCGCGGGCGGCACGGCGCTGGACGCTGCGGCGGCACAGCAGCTGGCCCTGGCCCGGGTGGTGCTGGCCGACCCGCACACGGTGGTGCTCGACGAGGCCACCTCGCTGCTGGACCCCACCACCGCCCGGGCGGCGGAGCGCTCCCTCGCGGCGGTGCTGGAGGGCAGGACGGTGATCGCGATCGCGCACCGGCTGCACACCGCGCACGACGCCGACCGAGTGGCGGTGGTGGAGGACGGCCGGATCACCGAACTGGGCGCCCACGACGAACTGGTGGACGCGGGAGGCGCCTACGCGGCCCTGTGGAGATCCTGGCACGGCACCACCTGAGCCCTTGAACACGGAGGCCCGTGGAGACCACAGTGGAGCGACGCCGTGCGCCCCTCACCGACTCACAGCTTGAAGACCACCACGCGGTCACCGCAAAGTTGGTCCATGTCGTCCTTGTCGGAGGTGAAGACGGTGACGGGCTCCTTCACCAGCCTTCCGAAGAGGATCGCGTTTCCGGACCAGTTCGGCATGGCGGCGCTCGATCTCACGGTGCTCAGCCTCGGACTCGGCGAGTTCCTCATCGGTGATCGCACCGTATTCGGACTCCCACCATTCAACGTACTCGTGGAGCCGGTCGCGCTCGTGCTGACGCTCGACGGCCTGAGCAACGTAGCGGCTGAACCCACCGGGACCCACCTCGGCGCGGATGGCTTCGGCTAGTTCCTCCGGAAGGGTTACCAGGTACTTCCTAGTTGCCATAGCGCGAACCGTACCTCTCACTCTGAAAGGTGGCGGTTAATTTTTCGTGAGCCTAATGAGCGGGTTCCTCACCGTTGGAGTTTTCGAGAATCCCCGGACGCGGAGCGTCCGTGTCGGTCAAGAACGCTCCTTCCGGCTCAAGCCCGCCCCGCGTGCGCGGGGAGCACCCCACGAGGGCGGAGGCCACTTGCTTAGGGCTGGGACCATCCCCGCGTGCGCGGGGAGCACTCCAGGAGCTGGGCGAGCCACACACGGTCCGGGGGACCATCCCCGCGTGCGCGGGGAGCACTCGTCGCCGGTCATACCCGACGTGTAGCGCCAGGGACCATCCCCGCGTGCGCGGGGAGCACCGGGAAACCCTGTACCCGGTGGTGGCCGACCGGGGACCATCCCCGCGTGCGCGGGGAGCACAAGGTCTCCCTCCAGCTCATGCAGGACTCCGCGGGACCATCCCCGCGTGCGCGGGGAGCACACCACCGCCAGCGACCCGGCGCCCGCCAGGTCGGGACCATCCCCGCGTGCGCGGGGAGCACATCGACGGCGTCACGCCCGAGCAGATCACCGAGGGACCATCCCCGCGTGCGCGGGGAGCACCGAACACCTGGTGGAGACGCTGCGGCGGGCGTGGGACCATCCCCGCGTGCGCGGGGAGCACTGCCCCGAGGGGCAGCACCGGCACAGGCCGGGGACCATCCCCGCGTGCGCGGGGAGCACAGCTTCAAGGGCGGTCAGCGCATGGCCGAGCTGGGACCATCCCCGCGTGCGCGGGGAGCACGTGGAGGAGCCCGCGCTGCTGACCCTGGGGCAGGGACCATCCCCGCGTGCGCGGGGAGCACCTCCTGGGGCGGTGGCGGCCCGGGCGGACCCGGGGACCATCCCCGCGTGCGCGGGGAGCACTCGGGCAGCACAGCCCCACCCGACGCGCGGTCGGGACCATCCCCGCGTGCGCGGGGAGCACCATTGACGTTGTCCGCCATGTCCCCTCCTGGGGGGACCATCCCCGCGTGCGCGGGGAGCACCGAGGCCGGACAGGACAGTCTGCGCACGAGGGGGGACCATCCCCGCGTGCGCGGGGAGCACGCGACCGTGCCCAGCAGGCCGGGTGAGTTCTTGGGACCATCCCCGCGTGCGCGGGGAGCACGCCAGGTGTGCCAGACGTTGGACGTCGCCCATGGGACCATCCCCGCGTGCGCGGGGAGCACCGCGTACAGCACCACCTGGTCTGCAGCCGGAAGGGACCATCCCCGCGTGCGCGGGGAGCACCGGAGCGAAGGTACCTGAGGGGCACACCAATGGGGACCATCCCCGCGTGCGCGGGGAGCACTCATTCGCCCCCCTCGCCCCGGTGGCGGGTGGGGGACCATCCCCGCGTGCGCGGGGAGCACCTGGTCCTGGGCCGCTTCCGCCACGCCACTCTGGGACCATCCCCGCGTGCGCGGGGAGCACCTCTTCGTCGCTGCCCGTGGTGTAGCCCTGCGGGGACCATCCCCGCGTGCGCGGGGAGCACGGGCAAGAAGAACGCCGCCGCCCTGAACCGGGTGGGACCATCCCCGCGTGCGCGGGGAGCACAGTCACTGACCTGGAAACTTACCAGCGGCAAGCAGCCAAATTTCCAACTTCCCGAGAAACAGACATTTCACCCACAGAGCCAGGTCCGAACCGACCCATGGTTTCACACACAGGACCGGCGGACTCGCCCCATTGCCCAGGACCGCGACCAGCGAGACACCCGCACAACGCACCCAGACCGGAGGCCACCCCCGGAGTGTCGCCGACCTGCGGCACCATGGAGGCGACCACCGCCGCCGGCCCCGAGGAGCTGCCATGTCCGACCAGCGCTGTGCCTGGGCCCGGGGGTCCTCCGAGCTGATGCGGGACTACCACGACCACGAGTGGGGCAGGCCCTCCCGCGACGACGCGCACCTGTTCGAGATGCTCGTCCTGGAGGGAGCGCAGGCCGGGCTGTCCTGGTCCACCGTGCTCAACAAGCGGGAGAACTACCGGCGGGCCCTGGAGGGCTTCGACCGGGACCGGATCGCACAGTACGGCCAGGAGGACACCGACCGGCTCCTCCAGGACGCCGGGATCATCCGCAACCGGCTCAAGGTGGCCTCGCTCCCCCGCAACGCCCGGGCCTTCGGGGGCGTGCGCGAGGAGTACGGCACCTTCGCGGCCTACCTGTGGGGCTGGGTGGACGGAACCCCCGTGGTCAACCGCTTCGCCGAACCCTCCGAGGTCCCGGTGAGCACCCCTCTGTCGGACCGGGTCAGCAAGGACCTGAAAAAGCGCGGTTTCACCTTCGTGGGCACCACCATCGTCTACTCCTACCTCCAGGCCGTGGGCGTGGTCGACGACCACCTGGTCGCTTGCCCGGCCAAGCCCTCCTGAGCCCCGCCGCCGTCCCCGGTCAGTCGGCCCCGGACGCCTCCACCGGGGCGCGCCCGCGCTCGGTTCGCCACCAGCGGCTTACCCCGACCTCGCGCAGGAACGCGTGGTCGTGGCTGGCCACCAGCAGGGCGCCCCGGTAGTCCGCGAGGGCCTCGGCCAACTGCCGCTGGCTGTCCAGGTCGAGGCTGTTGGTGGGCTCGTCCAGCACCAGCAGCCGGGGCGGCTCGTCCGCCAGCAGCAGCCGGGCCAGCGCCACCCGGAACCGCTCGCCGCCGGAGAGGTCGCCCGCCCTCTGCTCCACCCGGTCCCCGCGGATGAGGAAGCGGGCCAGACCGGCCCGCACCCGGTGCGGCGTGGCGGAGGGCGCCGCCGCGCGCACGTTGTCGAGCACGCTCAGGCCGTCGTCCAGCACGTCCAGCCGCTGCGGCAGGTAGCCGATCCGGTCGGCGGCGTGCACCACCTCGGCCTGCGGGTGGCGCCCCCGGCCGACCACCGCCCGTAGCAGGGTGGTCTTGCCGGACCCGTTGGGCCCGACCAGCGCCACCCGTTCGGGCCCGCGCAGGTACAGCCGCCCGCCGCCCGGGGTGACCAGCTCCAGGACGCCGTGCCCGGCCGGGACCTCGGTTCCGGGCAGGGCGATGCGGATGGCGTCGTCGTCGCGGACGGCGTCCTCCGCCCGGCCCAGCTCCTCCCTGGCCCCGACCAGTTTGGCCTCCTGCATGATGCGGTGCTTGCCTGCCGCCACCTGGGCGTCGCGCTTGCGCTGCTTCATGACCACGCGGGGCTCGCGCTTGGTGTCGTACATCTTCTTGCCGTAGCGAACCCGCCTGGCCAGCTTGACCTGGGCGTCGGCGAGCTGGCGCTTCTCCCTGCGCACGTCGGCCTCGGCCACGCGCACCATGCGCCGGGCCGCCTCCTGCTCAGCGGCGAGCTGCTCGGTGTAGGCGGAGTAGTTGCCGCCCCACACGCGCATCCTCCCTTCCCGGAGTTCGGCGATCTGGTCGACGCGTTCCAGGAGTTCGCGGTCGTGGCTGACCACGACGAGCACCCCCTGCCAGGAGGCGACCGCGTCGTGGAGCCGCTCCCGGGCGCGGCGGTCCAGGTTGTTGGTGGGCTCGTCCAGCAGGGTGACGGCGGGGCGGCGCAACGCCAGCCCCGCGAGCCCGACCAGCACGGCCTCCCCTCCGGAGAGGGTGCCGACGGGGCGGTCCAGCGGGCCGTCCCCAACCAGGGCGACGCCGAACCGTTCGAGCTGGGCCAGGGCGCGCTCCTCCACGTCCCAGTCCTCGCCGACGGCGGCGAAGTTCGCCTCGGTGGCCTCGCCCTCCTCGATGGCGTGCAGCGCGGCGCGGGCCCGGTCGACGCCCAGCAGTTCGGCGACGGTGCGGCCGGTGTCCAGGGTGAGCCCCTGGTCCAGGTAGCCGACGTCGCCGTCCACGGACACCGCGCCCGACGCCGGGGTCAGCCGCCCCGCGACGAGGCGGAGCAGGGTGGACTTGCCGCTGCCGTTGCGGCCGACCAGCCCGGTCCGCCCGGCACCGAAGGCGGCGTCCAGGCCGGTCAGGACGGGCGTGCCGTCGGGCCAGGCGAAGGACAGTCCCGTGCAGACGACGGAGAAGGCAGAAGACATGCGGACCTCTCGATGGTGGTGGAGAACTGCCGGGGACCCTGGGTGCGGCGGAATCGGCCCATCGTGATCTCCTCCTTCGAGAGAGCTTGATGCGACTGTTGTCGCGATAAGGAGCATGGCACACGAAGAGAGCAAATGCAACTAGAGTTGCGTTATGACCTCTGACACGGGAACTCCGGGCGCCGCCAGACCCGGCGGCCGCACCGCGCGCAACACCGCCGCCGTACTCCAGGCCACCCTCGACGAACTGGGCGAACACGGCTACGCCGGACTCACCGCCGAACGCGTCGCCACCCGCTCCGGCGTACACAAGGCCACCGTCTACCGCCGCTGGGGAGGGGTGGACGGACTCCTGTCCGCGGCGCTGGAGTGGTCCACCACCCGCGACTGGGAGCCCGAGCGCACCGGCTCCCTGCGCACCGATCTGCGGGCCCTCAACGCGACCGTGCTGCACGGCTTCACCGAGGCCCCCGAGGGCGCGATGTCCGCGGCCTCCATCGCGGCCGCTTTCGCCTCCCCGCGCGTGGCCGGGGCACTGCGCGTGTTCATGGCCGACCGCCACGCGCGCGCCGCCGTCCTGGTGACCGAGGCCGTCGCCCGGGGCGAGGCCCCCGAGGGCACCGACGCCGAGGAGGTGGTGCGCTCGGCGATCGCACCGGTCTACTACCGCCTCTTCGTCAGCCGCGAACCCGTCACGTCCGCCGACCTGGACCTGGGCGCCCTGGTCACCGCCGAGGCCGCCGCCCGGGGCGCCTTCGTCCGCGCGTCCTGACACCGGCGCCGCCCGGGCCCGAGCGCCCTGGACCGAACGCGAAGGCACGCTGACGCCCAGGGTTTCGCGCTCCTCCTCGGACACCCGGGCCGCCCTTGCGCACTGTTCCCGTACGCCGTACTGTACGCCTTACGGAAACCAGAATCCCCCACTGAACGGATGGAGAGCCATGACCTTCCTCGTCGCCGGAGCCACCGGCAACGTCGGCCGCCACGTCGTCGGGCAGCTGCTTGACGCCGGGCACCCCGTACGCGCGCTGACCCGCTCCCCCGGCCGGGCCCGCCTGCCCGAGGACGCGCAGGTCGTCGGCGGCGACCTCACCGACCCGGACGGCCTCGCCCCGCACCTCGAAGGGGTCACGGGGCTGCACCTGATCACCTTCGGCGGGGACGACTACAGCCCCCTCACCTCGGCGCCGCGCCTGGTCGAACTCGCCGCGAAGGCGGGCGTGCGCAGGGTGTCGGTGCTGTGCGACTTCTATCCGGGACCGGTGGAGGAGGCCCTGGCCGCGAGCGGCCTGGCCTGGACCCTGCTCCAGCCGGTCGAGTTCATGGCCAACACCCTGGAATGGGCCGGCTCCGTGCGCGCGGAGGGCGTGGTCCGGGAGGTTCGCACCACGCCGAGCGCCCTGGTCCACGAGGCGGACATCGCCTCCGTGGCGGTCACCGCCCTCACCGGGGACGGCCACGGCGGCCGCGCCTACCCCCTCACCGGTCCCGAGGCGCTGACCCCGGCGGAGCGGGTGGCCGTGCTCTCGCGCGGGATCGGCCGCGAGGTCGGGATGGTCCGCCTCACCCTGGAGGAGGAGGCCGAGCGGCTGCGCGCCCTGGGCCACGACGAGGAGTACGTGGCCTTCGGCCTCCAGCTGGCCACCGACCCGCCCGAGGTCGGCACCAGGGTCCAGGACACCGTCGAGCGGGTCACGGGCAGGCCCGCGCGCACCTTCGCCGAGTGGGTCGCGGAGAACGCGGACGCCTTCCGCCCGCGGGACTGACCGCGGGACGACGGTCCTGATGACACCCCCGGCGGACGCCTTCCGCCCTCGGGCCTGATCCGCAGGCCCGACCCGCGGACCGCCGCGTCCGGCCGGGGCGCTCCCCCGGCCGGACGCGGTCCGGCCCTGCCGAACCCCCCGACGCCCCGGCCTCCCCCGCGACGCCCCGCTGCGGGGTGTGCGCCCGTGGAACACGCCCTAGACTGGCCGGACACCGGACCGAGAGCAGGACGGCCGATGCCCACGCAGTACACCAAGAGCGGCGACCCCGCGCGCAGTCTCGCCCTGCTGTGGCGGACCCAGGAGCCCGTCAGCCGCCGCAACAAACCGGACCTGAGCGTGGACCGGATCGTGGCCGTGGCCTCGGAGATGGCCGACACCGACGGGCTCGCCGCGCTGTCCATGCGCAAGGTCGCCGAACGCCTGGGCGTGGGGACCATGTCCCTGTACACCTACGTGCCCGGCAAGGGCGAGCTGGTCGACCTCATGCTCGACGCCGCCTACGCCGACATGTACGCGGACGGCGAGCGCCCCGAGCACTGGCGCGAACGGCTTAGCGCGGTGGCGTACGCGAACTGGCGGCTGCTCCTGCGCCACCCCTGGATGCTCCAGACCCCGCGGGGCCGCCTCCTGGGCCCCCACCTCATCGCCAAGTACGAGTACGAGCTGTCCGCCGTGGACGGCCTGGGCCTGTCCGACGTCGAGATGGACTCCACGGTCAGCCTGGTCAACAGCTACGCGGAGGGTGCCGCCAGCCAGGCCGCTGCGGTCAGCGAGACCGAACGGGCCACGGGGATGACGGACGGCCAGTGGTGGAGCACCCACGGCCCGCTGCTCGCCGCGTTCACGCGGGACAGCGACTACCCGCTCGCCTCGCGGGTGGGCAGCACGGTGGGCAGGGAGCACAGGACGGTCTACTCGTCCGACCACGAGTTCGCGTTCGGTCTCGAACGCGTCCTGGACGGCGTCCGGGTCCTGGTGGAGTCGCGCTCCGCCCGGGGCGCGGAGGAGTCCTGAGGAACGGGGCACCCGGGGTCAGGGGGTCGCGCGGCGGCCCTCCACCGGCACCGCGCGTCTGGTCGGCCGACCCTCCCGCCTCCGGCGGCGGACGCCGACCGCGCTAGACCACCGCGTCCCCGCCCCGGACGGGGACGAGTCCGCTCCGGAAGGCCCAGACCACCAGCTGGACGCGGTTGCGCAGTCCCCGTTTGGCCAGGACGCTGGACACGTGTGACTTGATGGTCGTCTCGGACAGTCCGAGGACCCCGGCGATCTCGGCGTTGCTGGCGCCGGTGGCGACCAGCGCGACCACGTCCTTCTCGCGGTCGGTGAACTGCTCCTTCCAGCACGAGTCCGGGTCGTCCGCCCCGACGCACACCGCCGCCTCGTAGCGCACGAACTCCTCCACGACCGTGCCGACCACGGCCGGATCGAGCACGGTGTGCCCCTCCCGGAGCGAGCGCACGGCGTCGGTGATGACGGACATGTCGCTTCCGGTGAGGATGTAGCCGCAGGCACCGGCCCGCAGGCAGCTGACGAGGTTGTCCCTGTCGTTGGGCACCGCCAGGGCGAGGACGCGAACGCGGGGGTCGTCCAGCTCCGAGAGCTCGCGGACCACCTCGTTCCCCCTCTCCCCCAGCGCCGCCATGTCGACGACGGCCACGTCGGGACGGAGCTGCCGTGCCCTGGCCACCGCCGCTCGCAGGTCGCCGGTCGTTCCGACCACCTTGATGTCTTCCGTCGCTCCGAAGGCCGTACACAGTCCCAGCCTCACTACGTCCTGGTCACCGATAATCAGTACGCGGGTAATCAGTTGACCTGTCCCCTTTTCGTGCGAAACCTCCGGGGCGTGGGGGCGGGGGAACCCGGAGTTGTCCATTGGAAAGAAGCCAGCCGTCCTTAAATCCCCGATACCTTACAGACAAACCCTTCGCCCTTGGCCGCATGTGGCCAGCGGAGAATAAAACCGAAAAAAACGGTCACGGCCCGTGTTCACGGAGCACAGAGGTCCGAGCATCGCGCCGGGATCCTCATTTCCTGCCCCGCGGGCAATCGCGCCCGGGCAGGCCGCACTGTTCCCGGAGGCTTCGAGCCGTAACCATTTCCTTTTCCATAGGATATCGCCGTGGGTATCGGACGGGGAATTCCCCTCTTTCTGGAATCCCGTCCCCAAAGGACGGCTCCTCATCCGCCCCAGGCGACCGGAAGGGAGTGCACCCCGTAGACGGCGGAGGTGTCGCGCATACGAACGCTGTGCGGCGGGACGGCCAGGCGCAGGTCGGGTATCCGCCGGAACAGCGTGCCGTACCCCAGCCGCAGTTCCGTCCGGGCCAACTGGTGGCCCAGGCAGTGGTGGGCGCCCAGGCCGAAGGCCAGGTGCATGGGGCGCTCCCGCCCCGGGTCGAGCACGTCGGGCCCGGGGAAGGCCCGCGGGTCGCGGTTGGCGGCGGACAGGGAGACCACGACCGCCTCCCCCGCCCGGACGCGCTCCCCGCGCACCTCCAAATCCTCGCGTGCCACCCGCATCGCCCCGAACTGCATGATCGTCAGGTAGCGCAGCAGCTCGTCCACCAGCCGCGCCATCGGCTTCGGGTCGGTGCCGGTGAGCGCCCCGCGCCACGGCCCGGGGTGGGTGAGCAGGGCGAACGCGCCCAAGGCGAGCATGCTCGCCGTCGTCTCGTGCCCGGCGACCAGCAGCAGGAAGGCCATCGCCGCGACTTCCCCGTCCGTCAGGTCCGGGGCGTCCAGCAGCCCGCTGAGCAGGTCCTCCCCCGGTTCGCGGCGCTTGCGGCGCACCAGCTCGGCCAGGAAGGCGTTGAGGTCGGCGAGCGCCGCCGAGACCCGCTCCCGGGGCTGTCCCACGTCGAAGGCGACCGCCGTGTCGCACTGGAACCGCTCGCGCTCCCCGTAGGGCACACCGAGCAGCTCGCAGATGACCAGTGACGGCAGCGGCAGGGCGTAGTCGGCCACCAGGTCGGCGGGCGCGCCCGCCGAGAGCATGCGCTCCACGTGCTCCTCGGCGATCTCCCCGATGCGCGACTCCAGCAGGAGCATCCGCCGCCGGGTGAACTGCCCGGCCAGGCGTCTGCGGTAGCGGGTGTGCTCGGGCGCGTCCATCCGCACGAAGAAGCCGGGCGCCGCCGGAGGCGCCGGAGCCTGCCCCGGCGGCGGGACGCGGATGTCCTGCCGCGCGCTGAAGCGCTGGTCCACCAGGACGTCGCAGGCCAGCTCGTAGTCGGTCACGAGCCACCCCTCCGTCCCGTCGGGCAGGGCCAGCCGGGTGATCGGCGACCTCTCGCGCAGTTCGGCGAAGCGGGGCGGCGGGTCCAGGGCGTGCTCACGCGCGGTGGGCAGGCTCACAGGGCACGCCGACGGTGTCGGGGCGTCGGCCATGGACGTGCTCCTCTCGTCGCGGGGGCCCGCGCTCACGGGCGCGCGGACGCCCCGGCGTGTGCGGCGGCCATCGCGGTGACCAGGGTCGTGTGGTAGCAGGTGCGGAAGACGTAGGCGGTGGCCCGCTCCCCCGTGCGCCCGGCCAGGACCCCGGCGTCGAAGGGCGGGCCGGGCAGGGAGCCGTCGGGGCGCTGGGCCCCGGCCAGCCGCTCCCAGGCGCGCCGTTCCAGCGCGAAGGGCCCTCCTCGGACGATCCGCGCGCACAGGAGCAGTTCGGCGGCCAGGTCCAGGTGTCCCTCGTCCAGGTAGGCGCGCAGCAGACCGTCGAGCACACGCCCCGTGCGCGCGGCGTTCCCCGGCAGCGGCCGGGCCCCGAAGTCGGTGGCGTACAGGACGGCGTGCGTGACCCCGTAGGCGTCGTACTCGCCGGTGCCGCCCGCGTGCTCGGCCAGGCAGGCCTCGTAGAGCGGCGCGGCGCCGGGCAGGTCCGCGGGGGCGGCGAGCCCGGCCAGGTCGAGGATGTGGCGCAGTTCCAGGGCCAGGACCGGTGAGGCGCCCGCGCCGGGCAGCCGCGGGGGCCGCCGCCCGGCGGAGGCTCGGGCGTCGGCGAGGGGCCCGTCCGCCGGACGGCCCAGGTCGGCCAGCAGCGCCGCCGTCCACAGCCGGTAGGGCGGGTTCTCGCCCTCCCCGCCGGTGGTGGTCGCGGCGACCGCGTCCCGGGCCAGGTCAGCGGCGGCGCGCTCCAGTTCCGCGGCTCCGGGCGGGGCCGGGTCCGTCCGGCGCAGGAGGCGGCAGAGCATGAGCAGCTCCATGACGGTGGACCCGGCGAAGTCGCGCGGCGGGAAGTGGTCGTCCCAGCGCGGCCCGAACCACTCGGCGTGGTCGGTGAGCCAGGCCAGGGCCGCGTCCAGGACGCCGGAGGCGGTGCTCGCGTCCGTCCGGGCCGTCGCGCCCGTCCCGCCGGTGGCGGCCATCGGTCCTCCCCGTCGTGCGCCGGGCGGGTCCCGGCGGTCTCCTCTTCCCTGCCGACGCTCCCGACACTAGGTCGGCCCCGCGCACGGCGCCTCGGTCCGGAGGAGGAAATACGCGCCCCTCCCGCGGACCGGCCGGGGCCGTCCGGGCGGCGGAGCCTCCTACCTGGGGAGGAGGATGAGCGAGAATGTCCGGGAATCGCGCCGGGAAGGGCGTCGGGAAGCGGTGTGGGGCCCCGGGTCGCGGGTAAGTTGAAGCCCGCGTTCACGGAGAGCGACCATCGAGCGACACTGGAGTGGGGACGGTATGGGAGACATCGACCTGGCGCTGATCGGGGACCTGTACCGCAGGTACCGGGACCCCCTGGCGAAGGTGCGGGACGCGCAGCGCGAGTTCCTCCGGCGCACGCGCGGACGGATGACGCCGCAGCTGGACGACCTGGAGGCGGAGATCACCTACCTGCTGCTGCGCGAGACGCGGCCGGACACGGTGATGGAGCTGGGGACCTTCCACGGCTGGTCCACCACGTGGATCCTGTCCGCGCTGCGCGACAACGGCGGGGGGACGCTGCACTCCTTCGACATCGTGGACAACGTGGTGGCGAACGTGCCCTCCGAGCTGTCCCTGGGGCGGTGGGAGTTCCACAAGGGCGACGTCCGCGAGAACATGTCCCAGGTCCCCGAGGGGATCGGTTACCTGTTCGTGGACGCCGCGCACAACGGGCGGTTCGCCAGGTGGTACCTGGAGGCGCTGTTCCCGCGCGTGGCCCCGGGGACGCCGGTCAGCGTCCACGACGTCTTCCACGGCAAGCGGGCCCTGCCCTTCACCGAGGGCGCCGTGGTGCTGTCGTGGCTGCGCGAGAACGGCACGGACTTCTTCACCCCCTCCCGCAAGAAGGCCCCCGCGCCCTACACCGCCCTCCTGGAGCTGCGGGAGGACCTGGGGCTGGGTGAGCCGGTGCGCACCAGCACCGACAACCCGATGATCTACTTCCGGATGCCGCAGCACCGGGGCGCCCGAACCGGGAACTGAGGCGTCCGCGCCGGGGCGCGGAGCGCCTGCTCCGGGCCGGGTCCCGGGCCGCGCGCACGGCGCCCCGGCGCGACGGAGCGCCCCCGCCGAGCAGGGCCCCGGAGCCGCGCACGCCGGTGACGCCACGGGGTGACGGGGCACCCGCGCCGGTCGGGGCCGCCCGGTCTCAGACCGGCACCGGCCCCGCCCCGCTGCTCCGCCACAGGCGGGCGTAGACGCCCCCCGACGCCGACAGCTCCCCGTGCGTGCCCGTCTCGACCACCCGCCCGCCGTCGAGCACCGCGATCCGGTCCGCGCGGGCGGCCGTCGCCAGGCTGTGGGTGACCACGAAGGTCGTCCTCCCCCGGGACAGACGGTCCATCGCCGTCAGCACGGCGCGCTCGGTGCCCGGGGCCAGCCCCGCGGAGGGCTCGTCCAGCAGCAGCACGTCGGGGTCCACCAGCTGCGCCCGCGCCAGCGCGACGAGCTGGCGCTGCCCGGTGGACAGGCCGCGCCCGCGCTCGCCGACCGGGTGGCGCATCCCCCGGGGCAGGGCCGCCACGGCGTCCAGGGCGCCGACCGCGCGCACGGCCTCCTCCACCTCGCGGTCGCCCGCCCCGGGGCGTCCGTAGCGCACGTTGTCCGCGACGGTCCCGGTGAACAGGTGGGGCTCCTGGGGGACCACGCCGAGTCTGCGCCGGTGCTCGGCCGGGTCGAGGTCGCGCACGTCCGTCCCGTCCACCAGGACCGCTCCCCGGTCGGGGTCGTGGAAGCGGGCGATGAGCCTGACCACGGTGGACTTCCCGGCGCCGGTCCCGCCGACCAGCGCCACGGTCTCGCCCGGGTCGGCGGACAGGGTGATGTCGGCCAGGGCGGGCCCGCCCGCGCCGGGGTAGGTGAAGCCGACCCCCTCCAGGCGCACCCGGCCGCCGCCCCGCCGGACCGGTGCGGGGACCGCCCGCCGGGAGGCCGCGGCGGTGGGCGGCGTGCGCAGCAGCCCGCCGATGCGGTCCACGCCCACGCGCGCCTGCTGGTAGCTGTCGAAGACCACCGACAACTGCTGGAACGGGGCGTAGAACATCCCCAGGTAGAGCAGGAACGCGGTCAGGACGCCCACCGACAGGGTGCCCTCCGCCACCCGGTACGCACCCGCCCCGAGGACGGCGGCGGTGGACACGTCCCCGAGCAGGGTGACGAACGGGAAGTACAGGGCGATGTGGCGCTGGGCGGTCAGCCGGGTCCTGCGGTAGCGGTCGGACAGGGCGGCGAAGCGCTCGCTCGCGCCGTCCTCGGCCCCGGCCGCCTGGGACTCGCGCGCCCCCGCCACCTGTTCCTGGAGGTCGGCGTTGACCTCCCCGATCCGTTCCCGGGACAGGTGGTAGGCCAGCGACACGCAGCGGCGGAAGTACAGGGTCGCGGCGAGCAGCACCGGCAGGACCGCCAGGGCGACCAGGGCCAGGCCCGGGTCCAGCAGCAGCATCGCCGCGACCATCCCCAGCACGGTGGCGCCGTTGACCACGACGATGGTCAGCCCGCTCTCCACGAACGTGGACAGCGCGGTGACGTCGGTGGTCATGCGGGTCATGGTCCCGCCGCCGCGCTCGCGCTCGTGGAAGTCCACGCCGAGCCGGTGCAGGTGCCGGAAGACGCGCAGGCGCAGGGCGTACAGGGCGCTCTCCCCGGTCCGGGTGACCACGCGGGGCTGGAGGGCCAGAACCCACCAGTTGACCGCCACCAGGGCCAGGGCCGCCGCGCCCACCGACGCGACCACGCCCGCGTCGCCGGAGGCGACGCCCCGGTCCAGGCCCCAGCGCAGCACCACGGGCAGGGCGGTGGTGGCCAGGGCGTCGGCCAGGACCAGCAGGACGGCGAGCGCCAGCAGGGCCCGGACGGGGGCCAGCACCCGGCGGACGCCGAAGCGCGCTCCGGGCTCCTCCGGCGGCGTGCGGTCCAGGCGCCCGGCGGGGCGGTCGTCGGCGGCGGGCAGCGCCGCCTCGTCGGGGTCGGCGGTCTCCGGCACGGGTTCGGGCCACAGGGGGGAGCCGCCCCCGTCGGAGGTCGGGGCCGGCTCCTCGACGCCGCCCCCGTCCCCGGCGCACAGCCGCGTGAAGAGCGGGCAGCGCCGGGTCAGTTCCGCCTCGGTGCCCACGTCCACCACCCGGCCGCCGTCGAGCACCGCGATCCGGTCGGCGAGGGCGAGGGTGGACCTGCGGTGGGCCACGAGCAGGACGGTGCGGTCGGCGGTGACGTCGGCGAGCGTGGCGACCATGGCGGCCTCGGTGGCGGCGTCCACGGCCGAGGTGGCGTCGTCCAGCACCAGGACGCGGGGGTCGCCCAGGAGCGTGCGGGCCAGGGCCACGCGCTGGCGCTGGCCGCCGGACAGGGTCAGGCCGCGCTCGCCCACGGGGGTGTCGTAGCCGTCGGGGAGCGCGCGGACGAAGCCGTCGGCCCCGGCGGCGCGGGCCGCCGCGCGGACCTGCTCGCGGGTGGCGTGCGGGCGTCCGTACGCGATGTTGTCGGCGACCGTGCCGGAGAACAGGAACGGCTCCTCGAAGGCCACGCCGACCGCGGCGCGCAGCGAGCGCAGGCGCAGCGAGCGCACGTCCACCGCGCCGCCGGGAGGGCCGATCCGCACGGCGCCGCCGGTGGTGTCGTAGAAGCGGGGCAGCAGCAGCGAGACGGTGGACTTGCCCGACCCGGCGGGGCCGACCAGCGCCAGGGTCTCGCCGGGGCGCACGCGCAGGGACAGCCCGTCGAGCACGGTGGAGTCGCGGGTGTAGCCGAAGCGCACGCCGTCCAGCTCCACGCCGACCGGCCCCTCGGGCACGTCGGCGGCGTCGGGCGCGTCGGTGACGTCGGGGCGGGAGTCGGCGAGGTCGAACACGCGCAGGGCCGCGGGCCGCACGAGCTGGGCGCTCATGACCAGGTTGGACAGGGACGCCGACGGCGCGGTGAGGGTGACCATGTACCCCGAGAAGGCGACGAGGGCGCCCAGGGACACCTCGCCGCGCGCGACCAGCCACGCGCCCGCCACCAGCACCGCGGCCTGACCGAGGTAGGGCAGCACGCCGAGGGTGGCGCTGGGGGCCGCCTGCATGCGGGCCACGCGCATGCGCTCGCCGAACAGGCGGGCGGCGAGGTCGGCCAGGCGCCGGGTCTCGCGCTCCTCCTGGCCGAAGGCCTTGACGACGCGGACGCCGGTCACGGTCTCCTCGACGTGCTGGGCGATCTCGGCGGCGCGGCGCTGCACGGCCATGGTCGCGGGCGGCATGCGCCTGCTGACCCGCGCCGTCACCACGACGAAGGAGGCCACGACGGCCGCGGCCACGACGGTGAGCGCGGGGGAGAGCCACAGCATCGCGGAGAAGGCGAACACGATGAGCACGAGGCCGCCCAGGGCCTGCGGCGCGGTGGCCAGCAGCCCCTGGACCAGTTGCAGGTCGGTGTTCGCGCGCGACATCACCTGGCCGGTGCGCAGGGTGTCCTGTCTGCCGCCGTCGAGCCGCTGGACCGAGTCGAACACGGCCGTGCGCAGGTCGTGCTGGACGCCCAGGGCGAGCTTGCCGGACAGGAACTGGCGGGCGAACGCCCCGGCGAACTGGAGCGCGGCGGCCCCCAGCAGGGCGAGGGCGAGCACGCCGATCCGGTCCGTGCGCCCCTGGACCGCGTCGTCCACGGCGATCTGGGCGGCCAGCGGGGCCAGCGCGGTCAGCCCGGTCCCCAGGACGGCCGCAGCGGCCACCCCCGCGGTCAGCCCCGGGTGGCGGCGGCAGGCGGACAGCAGCCGCAGGACCCAGTGGCGGCCCCGGTCGGCGGGCGCTTCGGTCGGCGGGGAGCCGGGCATCAGACCTCCGGTGTGACGGGGCGCGCCAGGACGAGCTGCTCCCACGCGGGCCGCGTCCCGGTGGCCGCGTACAGCAGTGCCAGGGCCACGCCCGCGTCCCCTTCGAGGAAGGAGGCGTCGCGGATCATCCCGGCGGGGTTGAAGTAGGTCAGCGGCCCTTCGGCGCGCCGCTCGGCGAGCCAGCCGGTCCAGCGCCGCACGCACTCCAGCCCCTCGGACAGGCCGTGGTCGTCGTGGGCGCGGCGGCCGAACCAGACCAGTCCGGCGGCGCCGTGGCACACGCACCCGTCCGTGATCCCGCAGTCGCGCTCGGGCCGGGTGGCGACCGCCAGGGCGGTGGCGCGGGCCAGGTCGGCGTCGCGCGGGTCCCCGGTGACCCCGGCGGCCGCGGTCAGGGCCAGGGCGATGCCGGGGTCCCCCGAGCACCAGGTGGCGCGGGCGGGCGTGTAGCGCGTCTCGACCCGGTGCGGGAAGACGGCGTGGGAGAAGTCGCCGCGCTGGGCGCGCAGCCAGCGCACGGAGTCGTCGAGCAGCGGGCGTGCGCGCGGGGCGGCGGCCGTCCCGGCGGCCGAGGCGAGGTAGGACACCAGTCCGGCGGTGCCGTGGGCGGCGCCGAGCACCCGGCAGCCCGCGGACTGGTCGGCGCGGCGCGCCGGTGAGTCGCCCAGGCGCAGGAACAGGCCGTCGTCGTCGCGTTCGGCGCGCTCCTCGACCACGTCCAGGACGCCGGAGGTGGCCTTGTCGCGGAACCCGGCGTCGGGGTGGGCCAGGGCGTAGGCGCCCAGGCCCAGCACGCCCATGGGCAGGTCGACCTCGCCCTCGGCGGGGTAGTCGGCGATCCACCGCAGGACCGCGTCGTCCACGGCGCCCAGTCCGGACGGCTCCGTGCCGCGCTCCCGGGCGAGCCGGAGCGCGGTCCACCCGGCCTGGGCGGCGCCCCGGTAGAGCCAGGGGCCGGTGCCGCCGCCGGAGCGCAGCAGGCCCATCGCCCCGTGGAAGGCGTCCTCCGCGCGGTGGTCCTCGCCGAGGGCGCGGGCGAACTCCATCCGGGCCACGGCCTGGTCCAGCAGCAGCGGGAACGTGGGGTTCTCGCGCACATGGGCGTCCGTGTCGGCCAGGAACCGCCGCGCCAGGTCCAGCGTGTCAGCGTCGTTCATCGCTTCTTGCCCTCCAGTGCGTGCAGGCGGCGCAGGTGGCGCCGGGCGAGTTCGTGCGCCAGGTACTCCATGCGCACCGCGTCGAAGGCGAAGGTCCGGTTCAGGTGCAGGTGCAGCGCCGACCCGAACACCGACCACCGGCCGCGGGTCCCGGTGCCGGGCTCCAGGGCGGCGGCCAGCGCGCCCAGGGCCTTGGCCACGTCCTCGTCGGGTCGGACCCCCTCCACGTGGGCGCGCAGGGCGGACTCGTGCGCGCGGGCGAACTTGCCGAGGCGGTTGCCCTCGCGGGTGGGGGACACGTCCAGGCCGCCCTGGCACGCGCGCAGGAACGCGTCGCGCTCGTCGGAGGCGGCGAACAGTTCGGTGCACCAGTGGGCGACGTCGGCGACCGCCCGGTAGAGGCGGGCGGACTCGTCGGCCAGGTCCGGCAGCGCGGCGGCGACGCGGTCGCTGGAAGCGGTGAACAGCTCCTCGGCCGCCCGCAGGCCCTCGGTGCCGCCGTAGCGCGCCACCTCGGGCACGTACTCGTCCAGGACGACCCGGCTGACCAGGCCCTCGGCGGCCAGCCGGGCTCCGAGGGCGTCCACGGCGGTGAGCACGCCGGGCCGCGCGGCGGGTCCGGCCGGGCGGACGCGCACCCGCACGTGGTAGCCGTCCCCGTCCTGGTAGCGGAGGAAGAACCACTGGTCGGCCCGCCCGGCGGCGCGCAGGTCCGTGGAGAGCCGGTGGGCGCGCGACACCACCCGGTCGGCGGTGGCGTGCCCGCAGTACAGGCGCGCGTAGACCCAGGCCCGGCCGTGGCCGCGGTCCAGGAGGGCCGTGCCCGCGCCGGTGCCGGGCGGCTCGCGCAGGACGGGTCCGGTGGGCACGACCACCTCGGCGACGTGGCCCCCGCCGGGACCGCGCACGGCGGGCGCCTCGGCCTGGGGCATCTCCACGAAGGCGGTGTCGCGGTCTCCGGCGCGCGCCAAGGCGGCGCGCACCGAGGCGTCCTCGCGCAGGTCCACGGGGAGCACGTGGTCGTACTCGCCGGTGCCCACCCAGGTGCGCCCGCCCAGGCCGGGCAGGCGGTCGCGCAGTGCGGCGGCCGGGGAGGGCGCGGACAGGACCGCGGCGACGTCCCCGGGACGCAGCAGCCAGCGCTCGGGGGTGACCACGACCCGGCCGCAGGTGACGCGCGGCAGGTGGGGCAGACGGGCCAGCGGGCCCCACGACCAGCCCGCTCCCCCGGACGTGGCCAGGTGGCCGAGCACCGCGTAGACCGGGTCCAGGCCGTGGAAGTCGACGTTGTGGGCGGTGTTGAGCTCCACGAGGACCGGTCGGCCGGTGCGGGAGTCGCGCAGCCGGAATCCGTCCGGGCACAGGCGCAGGAGCAGCCGGTCCAGGTGCAGGGTGCCCCCGTGGGCGCCGGTCAGGGCGATGGTCTCGTCCAGCAAACGGGGGCGCACCAGGACGTTGCCGATGCGTCCGCCCGGGTGGTAGACGAGTTCGGCGTGCAGGGGCTCCTCCGCCGCGTCCTCGGCGCGGTACCGCTCGCGGGCGCGGTCCACCTGCTCCCGGGCGCGGTCGGCCACGGCGGGGCGGTGGAGGCCGAACCGGGCCACCAGGGCGTGGGGGGCGCGGCCGACCCCGCCGACGAGCATGCTGTGCGGTCCGTCGTGGGAGGCCGGGTCGGCGTCGCCGAGCAGGACGGCCAGCAGCGCGCGGGAGCCGTCGGTGTCGGCCTCGGGCAGGTGGGCGATGTCCACGGAGCCGCCGTCGAGGTGGCCGCCGTCGGCGGTCCAGCGTCCGAGCAGGTCGAGCAGCTCGGGTTTGACGGTGGGCTCGGCGGGGCGGGAACCGGTGCGCAGGCCCGCCCTCGCGGCGAGTTCGGAGGCGCCGCGCTGAGCGGGCCGCAGCACGCCCGACTCCAGGTCCAGCGCGCTCAGCAGCGGCACCTCGGCGTCCTCGAAGCGCTGGGCGAAGGCGGCGCGGAAGGAGGCCGTGTCGAAGCCGGGGCCGCCTCCGGGGGAGGAGAGGGCGGCGAGGCGGCGCACGGCGGAGCGCAGGTCGGCGACGGTGCGCCGGTCCAGGCTGGCGGCGCGCATGGCGAGTTCGGGGTGCAGGTCGAAGCGTTCGGCGTACCTGGTCCGGGCCAGGGCGGGCGCGTGGTCGGCGGCGCGGTCCCATGCGGTGTCGAGCCGGTCGCGCAGCCCCGGCTCGAAGGGGCGCTCGCCGGCGGCGTCGGTCAGCAGGACGCGCACGGCGGCGGCCCGGTCGCGGTCGCCGACGGCGTCCAGGAGGCGCACGGCCCGGTCGGCGGGCTCGTCGCCGGGGGCGATCAGGCCGTCGGAGGGCTGGAGCAGGCCCCTGTCCCGCAGGCCGCGCACGAAGGTGCGCAGGCGGTCGGGCTCCACGCCGGGCAGCCGCTCGGCGAGCGCGTCGGCGAGGTCGGCGGCGTTCGTCTCGGCGCCGCCGAGGACCTCCAGGGCGGTGTCGATGGCCTCGGTGCGCCGCACGCTCACCACGGCCGCGGTGGCGTCGCCCGGAGCGGCGAAGCGCACGGCGGAGGGGCCGACGCGGGCCAGGGGGTTGAGGCGCAGGGGGACGCGGTCGGGGTCGGCGGCGGCGAGGGCGTCGGCGACCGTCTCCTCCAGGGCGCGCACGTCCACGCGCACCCGCACGCGGTGCCGGTCGCGCCGGTCGGCCTCCAGGTCGCGGCGGTCCCCGACCGTCAGCGGCGCGGTTCCGGCGAACAGTCCGTAGGGGGTGGCGCGCCCGCCCATGCGCGCGAGGTAGCGCAGCAGGGTGGCGCGGGCGCGCTCCTCGGACGCGGACGCGGTGCGCAGGTGGGGGTCCGCGGCCAGGTCGACGGCCATGGCGGCGACGGGGTCGTGGACGTCGCCCGCGGCGACCATGCGGGCGGACTCCTCGACGCTGAGCAGGGGTACGCGGACCAGGCCGAAGTCCGATCCGCTCACCGGGCACCGCTTCCCGTGGCGGCGGCCCCGGCGGGAAGGGGCCCGTCTGCGGGCGCAGGACGGCCGGTGGGTGTGGTGGTGCCATCGGAGGCGGCGCCGTCGGGAAGGGCCGCGGCCCCGGCGGGGGAGGCCGCGCGGCGGCGCACGGCGGCGAAGACCTCCTCCACGGCGCGCAGGTGGTCCCCGGGGTCGCTGGACAGCTCGGTGACGACCGCCTCGTCGGCGCCGGTGATGGCCAGGACGCGGTGCACGGCTTCGGCGCACTGGTCGGCCGTGCCCGCGCAGTTGACCCGCACGCCCTGGCGCAGGCTGTCGGCGCGCGCCGCGGCGGGGTCGTCGTTGGCGACCAGGGCCAGGGCCACGGCCGTGCGTCCGCCGGGGCGGGCCGCGCGGTAGGCCCTGAGCGTGCTGACGCAGGCGTCCACGTCGGTGTTGAAGAACAGGGCGTGGCAGTAGTGGGTGCCGGTCCTGGCCGCGATCTCGGCGGAGCGGTTCCCGGCGCCGTGCGACCAGAGCTGGAACCCGGTGTCCACCGGATCGACCCATTCGGCGCCCCCGCGCAGGAGGGCGACGGTCGCGTCGATGACGGCGCCCACGTCCTGTCCGCGTTCTCGCAGGTGGGCGAGGTCCTCGGCCGCTCCCCCGCTCACGTCGCCCCGGCCGAACCCGACGTCGAGGCGGTCGGGGCAGAAGTGCGCGGCGGCGGCGACGTCCTCGGCGGTCAGGTGGGGGTCGCGGATCCTGGACAGCGTGACGGCGGTGCCCACCCGCACGCGCCGGGTGTGGCTGCCCAGGACGGCGGCCAGCAGCAGCGGGTTGGTGCTGGGCACGCCGGAGGCGTGGTGCTCGGGCAGCCAGACGCGGCTGTAGCCCAGGCGCTCGGCGAGCAGGGCCGAGGCGAAGGCGGTGTCGCGCTTGTCCCGGACGGGTCGGCCCTCGGTCAGGTCGAGGTACTCCAGCAGGCCCAGCGGCGGCGCGGCGTCCGGCGGCGTCTCCTCGCGGTCCTGCGCTGTGTCGTCGTGCATGGGGGCTGCCTCCTCGGCCGGGTCCGCGCCCGCGGAGCCGCGCTCGCGGAAGGGACGGGGAACACCTGTGGATGTGCCGCGGGGCGGCGGTCGCCGAGCGGCCGCCGCCCCGGGCCTGGTCGTGCCGGGCCGCGGTGGTTCAGGGACGGGGTTCCACCGTCACGGACGGCCGAGTGCCGTCCACGGCCTCTGTGGGGACTGCGGGTCCACCCCCTAGCAGGAGACGGTGTTGGCGCTCGGGCAGGGGGTGCCCCAGCAGGTGGTGCCGAAGGTGATCGGGCCGGGGGCCTCGGCGCCGCTGTTCTCGACGGACCGGCCCGAGCCCGGGGTCTCGAAGGTCTCGGCGTCGACGTCGAGGTTGATCTCGGGGCGGTTGCTGGCGGAAACGGCCATGGGAATGCCTTTCTCGGAACACGGCGACCGTTTTGTCGGTAACGCCTGTTGCGAAATACACATTAGGCTCCGGCCGCGCCGCGGTCTTCATTCACGCGGACCATTTTCCCCTCCTCCTTCGGGACGGGTCCGCGGCCTTCCGCGGGACGACCCCCCGTACCCGGGTGCGGGGGTCGCGCAAAGGAGGCCCCCACCCGAAGGAGGGCCGCGAATGCCCGCGATCCGGGAAACGGACCCGCTTCCACCTGCTTTTATCCCTGACCCGACCGACACGGCGACTGCGGCGCCGCCGCCCGCGGTCGGGGCCGCGCCGCCCCGCGTCTCCGCCCCGGGGAGGAGACGCGCCGACCCGAGACGGAAAACCCGGATAACAGCAGAAAGCCGTAAAAATAACCCGGAAAAGGGGAAAACCCCGGCCGCCGATACGGCGGCCGGGGTTGGGGCGAAAAGCTCTAGAAAGCCGCCGCCTCCCTGGCCAGACCGGTGATCCGCTCCCACTCCCCCGCCGCCACCAGGTCGGCCGGGGTCAGCCAGCTGCCGCCCACGCAGCCCACGTTGGGCAGCGCGAGGTAGGCGGGGGCCGAAGCGACGGTGATGCCGCCGGTAGGGCAGAACCGCACCTGGGGCAGGGGGCCCGCCAGCGACTTCAGGAACGCCGCGCCGCCCGAGGCCTCGGCCGGGAAGAACTTCATCTCCGTCACCCCGCGCTCCAGGAGCGCCAAGGCCTCGGAGACGGTGCCCACGCCGGGCAGGAAGGGCAGGCCCGTGTCGGACATGGCCGACGCCAGCCGGTCGGTGCACCCCGGGCTGACCAGGAAGCGCGCTCCCGCCTCGGCGGCCGCGGCCGCCTGGTCGGGGGTGGCCACGGTGCCCGCGCCGACCACGGCCTCGGGCACCTCGGCGGCGATCCGCGCGATGGCCTCCAGCGCGGCCGGGGTCCGCAGGGTCACCTCGATGCCCGGCAGGCCGCCCGCCACCAGCGCGCGGGCCAGCGGCACGGCGGAGTCGGCGTCCGAGACGACCACCACCGGCATCACCGGGGCCAGGTCGAGGATGTCGGCGCCCGAACGGGGGTTCGTCGTCATGTCGTGTCTCTCCAGGGTCGTTCGAAGGTCTGGGGTGGGCGCGCCGCGGCCGCGGGGGCGTGCGTGGCGGGTGTCCGCCGCGCGCCCCCGGGCCGGTCCCCCGGCGCGCCCGGTCGGCGGGTCAGGATCCGAAGACCCCGGCGCCCTTCTCCGCGGGGCCGACCGCGCCGCGCAGGGCCGCGAAGAGCTCCCGGCCGGTGCCGGTGGCGGAGTCCGCGCTGGGACGGGCGGGCTCGCGGCCGGTCAGGTCGGCCAGCACCTCCAGTGTGCCCGTGGTGGCGTCCAGGCGGATGGGGTCGCCGTCGCGGACGTAGGCCAGCGCTCCGCCCGCCTCGGCCTCGGGGGAGACGTGGATGGCGGCGGGCACCTTGCCCGAGGCGCCCGACATGCGGCCGTCGGTCACCAGCGCCACCTTCTGGCCCCGGTCCTGGAGCACCGCCAGCGGCGGCGTGAGCTTGTGCAGCTCGGGCATGCCGTTGGCGCGCGGCCCCTGGAAGCGGACCACCGCGACGAAGTCGCCGGTCAGCTCCCCTGCGGCGAACGCGTCCTGGAGTTCGGCCTGGTCGCCGAAGACGCGGGCGGGCGCCTCCACCACGTGCCGCTCCGGCGCGACCGCGGACACCTTGATGACGGCGCGGCCCAGGTTGCCCGACAGCATGCGCAGGCCGCCGTCGGGGGCGAAGGGGTCGTCCGTACCGCGCAGGACGGAGGTGTCGCCGCTCTCCTTGGGGCCGTCGACCCAGGTCAGCTCGCCCCCGTCCAGGTTCGGGACCTGGCGGTAGCGGCCCAGGCCCTCGCCCATCAGGGTGCGCACGTCCTCGTGGAGCAGCCCGGCGTCCAGCAGGGAGCCGATCAGGTGGGCCATGCCGCCCGCCTCGTGGAACTGGTTCACGTCGGCGGCGCCGTTGGGGTACATGCGGGTGAGCAGCGGCACCACCTCGGACAGGTCCGCGAAGTCGTCCCAGGTCAGCTCGATACCGGCGGCGCGGGCGATGGCGACCAGGTGCAGGGTGTGGTTGCTGGAGCCGCCGGTGGCCAGCAGGGCGACCACGGCGTTGACGACGGCCCGCTCGTCGACCTGGCGGCCGACCGGGTTGTAGGAGTCGCCCAGGGCGGTGCGGGCGAGCACGCTGCGCCCGGCCTCGGCGGTCAGGGCCTCGCGCAGCGGGGTGCCCGGCTGCTCGAAGCTGGCCCCGGCCAGGTGCAGGCCCATGACCTCCATGAGCATCTGGTTGGAGTTGGCGGTGCCGTAGAAGGTGCAGGTGCCGGGCGAGTGGTAGGCGGCGGACTCGGCCTGGAGCAGCTCGCGGCGGCCCACCTGGCCCTCGGCGAAGCGCTGGCGCACGCGGGCCTTGTCCTTGTTGGGCAGGCCCGAGGGCATGGGCCCGGCGGGCACGAACGCCACCGGCAGGTGGCCGAAGGACAGGGCGCCGATCAGCAGGCCCGGCACGATCTTGTCGCACACTCCGAGCATCAGCGCGCCGTCGAACATGTCGTGGGAGAGGGCCACGGCGGTGGCCATCGCGATGACGTCCCGGCTGAACAGGGACAGCTCCATGCCCGCGCGGCCCTGCGTGATGCCGTCGCACATGGCGGGCACGCCCCCGGCGAACTGGGCGACGCCGCCCGCCTCGGCCACGGCGGCCTTGATCACGGCCGGGTAGGACTCCAGCGGCTGGTGCGCGGAGAGCATGTCGTTGTAGGCCGAGACGATCGCCAGGTTGGGCGTGACGTCGCCGGACAGCTTGAGCTTGTCCGAGACGCCGCAGGCCGCGAACCCGTGGGCGAGGTTGGCGCAGCCCAGCGCGGAACGGGCGGGGCCCTCGGCCGCCGCCGCGTCGATCCGCGCCAGGTAGGCGGACCGGGTGTCGGCGCTGCGCTCGGCGAGGCGCCGGGTGACGTCTGCGACGACGGGGTGGACGGCTGGTCCGTACCCTGCGGTGTCGGCGTCGCCGGGGATGTGCGCGGTCATCGGGGTCGCTCCTCTTCGTACCACGTACGGCCTGTTCGGCCGATGAGCCGGTGCGCGCCCGCGGGGCCGGCGCTTCCGGCTGGATAGGTCTCGGGGGTGGTGCTCAGGCCGTTCCACGCCTCGATGACGGGGTCCACCCAGCGCCAGGCGGCCTCGACCTCGTCGCGGCGCATGAAGAGGGTGGAGTCACCGGCCAGGACGTCCGTCAGCAGCCGCTCGTAGGCCTCGGGCGAGCGGGTGGCGAAGGTGTCGGCGAAGCTGAGCTCCAGCGGGGCGGGCCGCAGCCGCAGCGCTCCGGCGCCGGGCGTCTTGGCCAGCATGGTCAGGTGTATGCCCTCGTCCGGCTGGAGCCGGATGACGAGGCTGCCCGCGCCGGGCAGGTTGGTGCCGGGGAAGATCGTGTGCGGCACCTCGCGGAAGCGGATGACGATCTCCGAGCGGGAGTGCGACATGCGCTTGCCGGTGCGCAGGTAGAAGGGCACCCCCGCCCAGCGCCAGTTGGCCACCTCGGCACGCAGTGCCACGAAGGTCTCGGTGTCGCTGAGGGCGGGCCCGCCGGGCTCGTCGAGGTAGCCGAGCACCTCCGACCCCTGGACGGAACCGCGCCCGTACTGGCCGCGCACGGTGTCCTCGGCGACGCGGTCCCCGGTGAGGGGGCGCAGCGACTGGAGGACCTTGAGCTTCTCGTCGCGGACGGAGTCGCGGTCGTAGCTGACCGGGGGCTCCATGGCGGTCAGGCACAGCAGTTGGAGCAGGTGGTTCTGGACCATGTCGCGCATGGCGCCGGAGGTGTCGTAGTAGCCCCGGCGCCCGCCGACGCCGACGGTCTCGGCGGCGGTGATCTGGACGTGGTCGATCCAGCGGGAGTTCCACAGGGGTTCGAGGAAGACGTTGGCGAACCGCAGCACCAGCAGGTTCTGCACCGTCTCCTTGCCCAGGTAGTGGTCGATGCGGTAGATGCGCGACTCGTCGAAGACCGCCCCCACCGCGTCGTTGACGGCGCGGGAGGAGGCCAGGTCGCGGCCCAGGGGCTTCTCCATGACCACGCGGGAGTCGGGGGTGACGAGCCCGGCGTCGCTCAGGCCGCGGCAGATCGCGCCGGAGATCATCGGCGGGACGGCGAGGTAGAAGACGCGGTCGCGGCCGGGGCCGAGGGCGGCGGTGAGGGCGTCCCAGCCCGAGGGGTCGCCGCCGACGTCCACGGTGACGTGGGAGAGGCGCTCCAGGAACCGGTGGAGCACGTCGGGCTCGGCGACCTGGACGGCGTGGTGGCCGCGGACCGCGGAGGCGGCCTTGTCCCTGAGGTCGGCGTCGGTGAGGCCGTCGCGCGAGACGGCGACGACGCGGGTCCCCCCGTCCAGGTGGCCGTCGCGGTCCAGCAGGTACAGGGAGGGGAGGAGTTTGCGCATGGACAGGTCGCCGGTACCCCCGAAGACCACCAGGTCGGTGGCACGGGACGCGGACTGCTGCGGCATCTTCGGTCTGCTCCAGCGGGGAGGGAAGGGGATGGGGAGCGGGGGGCGGAGTGTGACGCAGGCGGGGGGTGCGGGGAGGCGGTGCGGACGCGCGGGACGTCCGGCCCTTTGAGCCTAAGCCCGACTATGGTAAAAAACCAAGCACACTTGAGAACAATTATTTACATAACCTCCCAGCCTTGTAGTCGTAACCTCATGGTTGAATGAGCTATGGCCAGAACCCCCGGACGCCTGTCCTCTGCTGCCACCAGCGGCCACATCCTGGAGCTGATCCGCTCCGGAACCGCGACCAGCCGCTCCGAGATCGGCCGGGTCACGGGCCTGTCCCGTCCCTCCGTCGCCCTGCGGGTCACCGAGCTGATCGGCGGCGGGCTCGTCACCGAGGGCTCGGGCGCGGTCTCCAGCGGCGGACGGCCGCCGACCCTGCTGGAGTTCAACGCCGCCAGCGGCCTCATCCTCACCAGTGCCCTGGGCATGGTCCGCAGCCAGGCCGCCGTGTGCGACCTCGACGGCGAGGTCCTCGTGCGCACCCCGGGCTCGCCCGCGATGGAGCAGGGCCCCGACTCCACCCTCCCCTGGCTGCTGGACACCTGGTCCGAGCAGATCGCCTCGCTCGGCCGCGACCCCGGTGACGTGCGCGGCGTGGGCATCGGCCTGCCCGGCACCGTCGAGTTCCACGCGGGCCGCGCCGACGACCGCCCCTTCCTCGGCAAGTGGGCGGGCGTGGCGCTGGCCCCGCTGGTCGCCGAGCGCTTCCCGGTGCCGGTGATGGTGGACAACGACGTGAACGTGATGGCGCTCGGCGAGCACATCGCGGGCGGGCACGGGCACCCCGACGACATGGTGTTCGTGAAGGTCTCCACGGGGATCGGCGCGGGCCTGCTGTCCGGCGGGCGGCTGCTGCGCGGCTCGCTGGGCGCCGCCGGGGAGATCGGGCACATCCCGGTGCGCGGCGCGGGCGGGCTTCCGTGCCGGTGCGGCAACACCGACTGCCTGGAGGCGGTAGCGGGCGGGCGGCGGCTGCTGGAGAGCGCCGCCGAGCAGGGGTGCCGGGCGCGGACGCTCAAGGACCTGGTGGCGCTGGCCTCGGGGGGCGACCCGGTGGCCGTCACCCTGGTCCGGGAGGCCGGGCGCAGACTGGGCGAGGCCCTCGCGGGGGCGGTGAACCTGCTCAACCCCGAGGTGGTCGTGCTGGGCGGCGACCTGGCCGAGGCCTACGACCACCTGGTGGCGGGTGTGCGCGAGGTGGTGTTCCAGCAGTGCACCGCCCTGGCCACCCGGCAGCTGCGCGTCGTGGCCAGCTCCCTGTGGGACGACGCGGGCGTGCGCGGCTGCGCGGCCATGGTGACCGAGGAGATCCTGTCGCCGGAGGCGGTGAACAAGCTCCTGGCGGGCTGAGGGAACGCTGAGGCTTGAGCCCGGCGGGTCCCGTGCGCCCCAGGGCGGTCCGGCCCCGGGCCCCGGAGGCGGGGTCGGACCCGGCGCACGCCCGACCGCCCCGCTCTTCGTCCACAGGCTGTGGACGGGGAAGTTACCTCCGCGCCCGACCGGGAATCATCGCACGGGAGGGGATCGGCCCCCTCCGGCAGCCGCTGCGACCCGCGACCGAGCCGTGCCCCCGCGCTCACCCCGGCTGAACTGCGACGGCGCGCTCGTCGGCGCGTACTCGCCCCGTGCCCGCACTTGACAACCGCCCTCGGTGTGACGAATAGTCACCGAGCATCACCCCTGCCCCGCACACCTCCGTCACCCCCGTGGCCGCGCCCGTGCGGACCCCCGCCCGGAAAGGTCCCCGCCGTGTTCCCAGAGAACCCCCTCGTACTGATCCTGTTGGGCGCCGGAATCAGCCTGGTCACCAGCGTCGTCGTCACCGCCGTCCAGGCCCGTCTGGTCAGGCGCGACTCCATCCGCACCTCCTCCCGCGCCTCCGCGCGCACCCTCACCAGCGCCTTCATCGCCGAACGCGACTCGGTCGACGGCGGCGACAGCTTCCTCGCCGAGGCGGAGCTGACCGTCATGTCCATGACCGACCGCAAGACGCGGGACCGGCTGCGCGACGTCATCCGCCTGCTGCGCGAGCGGGCCCTGCCGGAGATCGAGGAGCTCAGCGGGGTCAGGTCCGAGCGCTCCCGCCAACTGCTGTGCGACCACGCCCTGGAGGTGCTCGGAGCGCACCTGCGTTCCGAGAAGCTGCCCGAGGTGCCCGCCGCGGTCCGCAAGATGCTGTCCGTGGAGGAGGAGGCGCTGAGCATCCACTCCGGCGAGACCCCGCGTCCCGCCGAGCCCATCGCCAAGAGCGCGGTCACCCCGCGCCCCCGGCACACCGGCGCCAAGACCCCGGCCCCGGCCCGCAAGCCCGCCAAGAGCGCGGCCAAGACCCCCGCCAAGCCCGCGGCCAAGGGCGGGCGCTCCTCCTCCGCGGCCGCGGAGGAGCCCGCCAAGGAGAGCGCCTTCTGGGACGACTGACCAGGTCCCGCTCCGCCGACCGCCCGCTGTCCCCGCTCCGCGGGGCGCGGGCGGTCCGCGTCTGCCCCGACGTCGACCGGACATAGGCGTTTCAAGCGGACAAGCCGGGGAAAGTCAGGCGGACGGACGCCGGGAGACGACCACGGGGGCTGAGGAATTGTGCGGCGCAATTGCGGTCAGGCCCCTCGCTCGGGGACAACCCGCGCGCGCGGTCGGGAAGAACTTGACCTAGGATCTCTGCCACGCACACGTTTTCCGTGCCCTGGGCCGCACCCGCTTCCCGGTGCTGCCCGTGCCCCGTGGGCCGCCCCCGAATCCCCAGGAGGCCCCGGATCCGGCGACCGCCCGCCGCTGACGTTCCGCGCGTTCCCCGCCCTCCCCCGCACTCGGACGCGTGTCCCTCCGGCCCGGCGTCCGACCGCTGGCACGTCCCGCCGTCCGAACTCACCGAGATTGCACGATGCCCGCTGATGAGAAGCCCTCTGCCTCCGGCAGGGACCACACACCAGACGACAGGCCCGAGGACGGCTCCACACCCGGCTCAGGGTCCGCGAACACCGGCGGCGACGCGGCCGGTGGGGACACCGCCGCGCCCGAAACCGGGGCTGCCGGGACCGACCGGGCCCACGGGTCGGACGAGACAGAGGGGGCTGAGGAGGCCGGAAAGGCTGAAGAAGCCCCCGAACCCGGTGTGACATCAGACACCGATAGCGCCCAGGAGACTGAGAAGGCTGGCGAGCCCGCCGGGACCGAAGGGGCCTCCGAAACCGAGGAGGCCGCCGGGGGTGAGAAGGCTGTTGAGGCCGAGGAAACCCCCGAGGAGCAGGCGGCTGGATCCGCCGCCGGTGCCGAAGGGGCCTCCGGGGCTGAGGAGGCCGCTGGGACCACTGAGGCCGCAGGGGCTACTGAGGCCGCAGGGGCTACTGAAACCCCAGTGGCCGCTGAGCACGGTGAGTCCGCCAAGGCCGCCGAGACCGGTGGGGCTACCGAGACGTCAGGAACCACTGAGGCCGCCCCGGGCGCGGACGCCCCGGCTGCCGCCGCTCCCGTCCGCACCAAGCGCCGCCGGACCGGCAGGATCCTGGTGTGGGTCGCCGCGAGCCTGGTCCTCGTCTTGGCCGCCGGGGTCGGCACCGCCTACGGCTACTACCGCTCGCTGCGCTCGGACATGGTCCAGTACGACATCGACGGGCTGCTCAAGGAGGAGGAGCGGCCCGAGAGGATCAACGACTCCGTCAACATCCTCTTCATGGGCACCGACGGCTACGAGGAGGGCAGCACCGCCTACTCGACGGAGTTCGAGGGCGAGCGTTCGGACTCGGTCATGCTGGCGCACATCTCGCCCGAGAGCCGGGTGTCGGTGATCAGCTTCCCCCGCGACTCCCTGGTGGCCCTGCCCGAGTGCGAGCCCTACGGCGACACCGAGGGCACGTCCGGTTACTTCGGGATGATCAACGCCGCGATGTACCACGGCGGACCGCCCTGCGTGGTCCGCACCATCGAGTCGCTGAGCGACGTGCGCATCGACCACTTCGTACACCTGAGCTTCATGAGCTTCCGGGACGTGGTGGACGCCATCGGCGGCGTGGACATGTGCATCCCCGAGCCGATGGAGGACAGCCGGTCCAAGCTCGACCTCGACGCGGGCCAGCAGACGCTCGACGGCGACGAGGCGCTGTCGTTCGTCCGGGCCCGCTACGAGATCGGCGACGGCGGCGACATCGGCCGCATCGACCGCCAGCAGATGTTCCTCGCGGCCCTGGCCGACCAGGTGACCAGCAACGACGTGATCACCGACCCGGGCAGGCTCAACGCCGTCCTGCGCGCGGTGGCCGAGCACAGCGCCACCGACAGCGCCCTCACGTTCGACCGGATGCTGTCGATCGCCGTGACCCTGGCGGACGTGGAGCTGACCGACATCGAGTTCCACACCGTGCCCTGGTACCAGGCGCCCTCCAACCCCAACCGGGTCCTGTGGTACGAGGACCAGGCCGAGGAGCTGTTCACGGCCGTGCGCGAGGACCGGCCCCTGCCCCTCACGATGGCCGACGAGGCCCCCGTTCCCCAGGACCCGCCCGGGGCCTCGCCCTCCCCGGCGGACGAGGACGTCGCGGACGCCTCCCCAGAGGAGGACCACGCCCGGCCGGGCGTGGGACGCGACGCCACCTCCAACCCGTGCTCCGACGGGCTGGGCTACGGCACCGGCGACGAGCTGGAGTAGAACGCCGCGGAGGGGCCTTCGGGACTCCTGGAGCTTGCCGGGATCGCGGAGGCCCCTCCGCCGCTCCTTCCGTGCCTTGCGGAACGCCGAGGGGCCCCGGGGCCGGTACGACTCTCCGTACCGGCCCCGGGGCCCCTTCCGTGTTCCCGGGGACTCCGGGCACGAAGGACCGCGGTTCCGGTCCCCCCGGTCCGGAACCGCGGTCGGGCCCCGGGCGGCGGAGACTCCGCCCTCCGCCGGTACGCGCCTGGAACCCCCACAGTTCCGTTCGGCGCCCCTCAGCGGAGGTGGTCCCGCTCACCGCCCGAGGCTCGTGCGCCCGCCACGACCGGCGGGCGCACGTTCCAGGGAGGTCAGGCGATGCTGTCGGGCAGCAGGTTCAGCTGGCTGGTGTCCACCTGGGGCCGACCCAGGTCGGGCATGCCGTCCACGCCCACCAGGTCGTTGCCCACGAAGTCGCCGGAGGGGTCGAGCTGCGTCGTGCGGACGGCGTCGACGGCGAGGTCGGCCACGTCCGAGACCTCGGGGGCGGCGGCCATGGGCAGGGTGCCCGCGGGCACGGGCAGCAGGTCGGCCGAGGCGTCGGCTACGGTCTCGGGCAGCGAGGAGGCGCCCGCGGACATGGGCAGCTTCACGTCGTCGGACAGCACCAGGTCGGAGACCAGGTCGGCGGCGCCGCCGGTCAGGTCGGTGTTCTGGCCGTTGATGGGGCCGGTGGGGGTGTCCGCGGCGGCCAGGGGAAGGGTGTCCCCGGACGCGGGCAGGGTGGCGTCCAGGCCGCTCAGGTCGGTGCCGACCTCGTGCGTGCCCCGCTCGACCGAGGAGCCCAGCTGGTTGAGGCCGGTGCCGACCGTCTCCCTGGTGTCCTGGAGGGACAGGGAGGACTCCGGGTGCGACAGCGGCAGGGTGCCGCCGCCCGTGCCGCCACCGGCACCGCCCAGCAGCCCGCCCAGGATGTCCGAACCGCCCAACCCGGTGGAACCGCCGCCCAGCAGACCGGACAGCGCGTCACCCGACACCGGGCTCTCGGTACCCGACAGGGGCAGCGTCTCGCTGACGGTGTCCAGCTCCAGCGGACCGACGTTGGTGGCGTTCTCCTCCCCCGCCCGGATCGGGGTGTCGGTGGAGACGGCGTTCCCGGCGACCGGGCCGAGGGGCTGCTCCTGGGCGGACTGGCGCCGCACGTCGGGCTGGGCGGAGATCTGGCCGGGCTCGACCTTGACCAGCTCGCCCAGGGGCGTGGAGACGCCCTCCGTCAGCGGCGCCGGAACCTGGCTGCCCAGGTCGTTCAGCGCGAGCCCGTCCGTGGCGCCGCCGAGGGCGTCGGCCCCGGCGATCCCGGCGCCGAGGGCGACGAAACCCGCGGTGCTGGCGGCCACCAGCAGGGTCCTGGCAGAGGTGCGGGCGGTGTTGAACATGTCGTGTGTCCTTCCGGAATGTGGTCTGTGGCTCTCGCGTGGACGGCGTTCGTGTGCGCTTCCCGCCGTCCGACGGTTCCGCTCCCCTGGCCGGGGGGAGGGCTCCGTTCGGGTCCGGGCTTTCCGGTGGGAGAGCCCTCCGCGCCTGGAGGGTGCGGTGCGGCTCTACCGGTCATCAGTCGTGGATCTGGCTGGCCACTGACTGACGTGAACCTCGCCGTCGGGGTGCGCGGCTCACGTCAACCCCCAGAGGATTCCGGTTCCTCACCCACCGTGACCGGTCGGAGGCGCTGCGGCTCTGGGAAGGGGCGTGCCAGGAGGGGTCGCTGGGCGACCCGGCTGGAGGGAGACCGCTAGTCGGGCGAGAAGGTCGGCTCGTCCGCGGACTCGGCGGGGACCGCGAGCAGGACGTGCCGGGCGGCCTGGAGCTGGCCGGGCGCCGGTGCCGGGGCACCGGTGGTGGACAGGTAGCCCGCGACGGCGGGAATTCCGCTGGGAGCGCCCTGGGCGGAACCCGAGGCGGAACCGCCCAGCCCGGAGGGCGTGGCGACCGGATCGGAGGCCAGCCGCGCCGGAGCGTTCTCCGCGGCCGGGTCGGCGTGCGCCCGGACGGCGCCCGCGGTGGTCCCGGTGACGGCAGGGACGAAGTGCGCGACGACCCCGGCGGGTGCGGACGGTACCGCTTCCCCGCTCTCGGCTCCGGTCCGCTCGTCCGTGTCGGCCGGGTCCGCTGACGGGTCCTGCGTGCGCGGCTCGGTGTCGGGGGCGTCGTCCCCGTCGAGGTACTCCCCGACGGGCTCGGTGACCCCGTGCACGGTGTCGCGGATCTGCCGGGCCACCTCGGGGGTCTCGGGCACGTCGCCGCCGGAGACCCCGGCGGACGCGTCGAAGACCATCCGCGTGGTGCTCTGCCCCACCGCGGACACGGCGCCGACCAGCGGGTCGTTGATCCTGGCGGTCACGGGGACGGAGGCTCCGGCGTCCGCGGGCGCGGCGTCCGAGCGGTTCCCGGAGTCGGGGCCGCCCGCGTGCGTCCGGGCGGCGGAACCCTGTACTGAGCCGTCGCGCGCCGCCTCCGGGTGCTCGGCGACCGCCTGCGCGGCGGGTACCCGCACGGTCGCGGCGACGGAGGCGGCCTGGTGCACGAGGGTGCCGTTCGCCACCTCCTCCTGCGCCCGCACGGGGTCGGAGGCCGTCAGCCACGCGGTGACCACGAGCCCGGAGACCAGGGCGGCGAGCAGCAGGGCCCGCCGCACCGGGGCGGGGAGCACGGCGGAACGAACGCCGGGGGCGCTCGTGAGACCGTGGACTCCAGACACCGGGGGTTCCTCTCCACCGTGGGGCGCGGGCCGACACGCGGGGGCGGTCGGGGCCGGTCGCGCCGCGGCGAGCGGCGGCTCCCAGCCGTGGGACGGGAGGTCACAAGGGCCTCGTCGCGTCCGCTGACCGCGACGTTAGCATGAATTAGACGACCGGAACCCCGAATCCACAGGAATTCCCGCCCATCCGGAACCGGCCCCTGAACAGCAAGATGTGGCAAACCGGGGAAAAACCAACGACAATTCAACTATTACGCCCGAGGAAACGCGCATTGCCACAACGCCGACCGGCTCTGCGGAGGTTGACGGACACATGACTGAGATCCCCCAGAGCTCCTCCCTGTCCCCCAACAGCGTCGAAGAACTGCTGGACGAGGTGCACTCGCTGGACCCGCGCATGTCCGCGCACGGCAGGGTGCACTCGCTGCTCCAGGCCGTCCTGGCCATCGGCGGTGACCTCGACCTGGCTACCGTGCTGCGCAGACTGACCGAGGCGGCGGCGCAGCTGACCGGCGCCCGGTACGCGGGCCTGGGCGTGATGGACGAGGACGGGGGCTTCAGCGAGTTCATCCCCGTGGGCCTGACCGAGGAGCAGTCCCGGCGCATCGGCGGGTTCCCCCACGGCAAGGGCGTCCTGGGCGTGCCCCTGAACGAGCGCGCGTCACTGCGCCTGGCCGACCTGCGCGAGCACCCCGACTTCGAGGGCTTCCCCGAGGGCCACCCGCACATGGGCAGCTTCCTGGGCGTCCCCATCCAGGTGCGCGACGAGGTCTTCGGCAACCTCTACCTCACCGAGAAGGCCCGGGGCGCGGAGTTCGACGAGGACGACGAGGCGGTGGTGACCGCGCTGGCCACGGCCGCGGGTATGGCCATCGAGAACGCGCGCCTGTACGAGGAGGCGCGGCTGCGCGAGCGGTGGCTGGCCGCGTCCACCGAGGTCACCACGCGCCTGCTGTCGGGCGCCGACACCTCCGAGGTGCTCGCCCACATGGCCGCGCAGGCCCGGGAGATCGGCGGCGCGGACACGGCCGTGATCATGCTCCCCGACCCCCGCGCCCGGGGGCACCTGTTCGCGGAGATCGCGGACGGGCCCATCGCCCAGGAGATCCTGGGGACGCCGGTGGAGATCCACGACTCCGCGTGCGGGTGGGTGTACGAGTCGGGAGAGGCCCTGAGCGTCCCCGACCTGAGCCGGGCGAACTGCCCCATGCTCGCCCACCGCGGCTACGCCTCGGGCCTGGTGGTGCCCCTGGGCACCCCGGGGAACACGCGCGGGGTGCTGCTGCTGGGCAAGCTGTCCGACCGCGCCCCGTTCACCGCGGCGGTACGCCGCATGCTGCACGGGTTCTCCGTGCAGGCCGCGGTGGCCCTGGAACTGGCCGAGGCGCGGCGCGACACCGAGCGCCTGGCGGTGCTCGAGGAACGCGACCGGATCGCCAAGGACCTGCACGACGTGGTGATCCAGCGCCTGTTCGCCTCGGCGATGACGCTGATGAGCACGCTGCGGCTGATCGCCTCGCCCGAGGCCGAGGAGCGGGTGCAGCGGACCATCGACGAGCTGGACGGCACCATCCGCGAGATCCGCTCGACGATCTTCGCGCTCCAGAACCCGCCGAGCCGCAGGGACACGTCGCTGCGCGGACGCATCCTGAAACTGGCCGAGAACACCGCGCACAGCCTGGGGTGCCACCCCGGGGTGAGCCTGGACGGGCCGATCGACGCGTCCGTGCCCGACGACATCGGCGAGCAGCTGCTCGCGGTGCTCGGCGAGGGGCTGACCAACGTGGCGCGGCACGCGCGCGCGACGGAGGTGCACGTGTCGGTGGCGGTGGAGGAGGCCGCGGCCACCGGGCGTCCCGCCATCCTGACCCTGACGCTGACCGACAACGGCGTGGGCCTGCCCGGGCACGGAAGGCGCAGCGGTCTGCGCAACCTGGAGCAGCGGGCCCAGGCGCTGGGCGGCGGTTTCACCGCGCGCGGGAGCGAGGGCGGGGGCACGGTGCTGGTGTGGCGGGTGCCCCTGCGCGACGACGCCGTGCCGCCCCCGGACAGTTTCTGAGGGGACCGGGGGCGCGGCCACGGTTCCGGGCGGTCCCGGTCGCCCCGGGACCGCTCGGACCACCGGGACCGGCCCGCCGGGGCGGGCCGGGCAGCCGCGGTCAGTACCGGCGGCCGCGCAGTTCGGCGACGAGCACGGCGGCCTGCGTACGGCGCTTGAGGTCCAGCTTGGACAGCAGGGCGGACACGTAGTTCTTGACGGTCTTCTCCGCCAGGTACAGGCGCTCGCCGATCTGCCGGTTGGTCATCCCCTCGCCGATGAGGTCGAGGATCTGCCGCTCCTGCGGGGTCAGCTCGGCCAGCGGGTCCGGCTCGGCCTGGGCCCCGCGCAGCCGCTCCAGCATCGCGCCGGTGCTGCCCGAGTCCAGCAGCGAGCCGCCCGAGGCCACCGTGCGGACCGCCCCGACCAGATCGGCGCCGTGGATCTGCTTGAGCACGTACCCGGCCGCTCCGGCCATGACGGCGTCGTACAGGGCGTCCTCGTCGGCGAACGAGGTCAGCATCAGGCAGGCGATCTCGGGGTGGTCCGAGCGGATCTCCCGGCACACCTGCACACCCGACCCGCCCGGCAGCCGCACGTCCAGGACCGCGACGTCGGGCAGCACCACGGGAATCCGCGCCAGCGCCTGCTCGGCCGTCCCGGCCTCGCCGACGACGGTCATGTCGTCCTCGGTCTCCAGCAGGGCGGCCACTCCCCGGCGGACCACCTCGTGGTCGTCCACCAGGAACACCCTGATCCGCTTGCGAACGCCCTCGGCTCCACCAACCGGCATCGGCCCATCCTCATCCCTGCGTCACCGCGATCAGACACCGCTCCGATGAAGACGGTAATACGTGCGGGGGCCCGCGCGCGGGCCCTTAGGCACCGAACTCCTCGGACGAAGGTCCTACAAACGGACAATTCTCCTCATCTGCGGAGCAAAGCGCCTGATCGCAGCGGGTGTGCGCGTGGCTCCCATGAGCCACGGAACCTCTCCGAATTCACGGCCTCCGGTCCGCCCAGGGACGGGCGAGCTCGAACGCGCGGCAGGCCTCCAGCACCCGGGCGTCGGCGTGCCGGGGCCCGACCACCTGGAGGCCCACCGGCAGCCCCGCCGCCGTGAACCCGCACGGCACGCTCGCCGCGGGCTGCTGGGTCATGTTGAACGGGTAGCTGAACCCCGCCCACGAGGTCCACCGCTCCCCCGCCAGCCGCGGCGGCGACTCCAGCCCCGCCTCGAACGCCGCGACCGGCATCGACGGGGTGAGCAGCAGGTCGTAGGCGTCGTGGAAGCGGCCCATCCGGGCGCCCATCTCCATCCGCAGCGCCATCGCGGTCAGGTAGTCCTGCGCCGAGTAGGTCAGCCCCTCCTCGACGATCTCCCGCAGGCCGGGGTCGAGCAGGTCCCGCTGGCGGCCCGTGAGCCGGTCCGTGGCCTTGGCCGCGCCGGAGTACCACAGCACGTGGAACTCCTCCCGGGAGTCGGGCAGGCCGGGGTCGGCCTCCTCCACCCGGGCGCCCAGCGCCTCGAACACGGCCACCGCGTCGGCGACCGCGGCGGCCACCTCCGGGTCCACGTCCAGACCGCCCAGGGTGGGGCTGTAGGCGATCCTCATGCCCCGCACCAGCCCCTCGGCGTCGGTACGCAGGCGCACGTCGCCGAGGCCGGGCGCGGGCGGCGCCAGCGCGGCCCAGTCGCGCGCGTCGGGCTGGGCCATGACCTCCAGCATCAGCGCCATGTCGCCCACCGTGCGGGCCAGCGGCCCGGTGTGCGCGAGCGACCCGAAGGGGCTGGCCGGGTAGTGCGGCACCAGGCCCCACGTGGGCTTGATCCCGCACACGCCGGTGAAGCTGGCCGGGATGCGGATCGAACCGCCCCCGTCGGTCCCGGTGGACAGCGGGGCCATCCCGGCCGCGACGGCCGCCGCGGACCCGCCGCTGGAGCCGCCCGGCGTGGTGGACAGGTCCCACGGGTTGCGGGTGACCCCGGTGAGCGGGCCGTCGGTGACGCCCTTCCATGCCAGCTCGGGCGTGGTCGTCTTGCCGACGAACACCGCGCCGCTCTCGCGCAGCCGGGCCACCGCCGGGGAGTCCTCCTCCCAGGGCCCCTCCTGGGAGCTGGTGACCGACCCCTTCAGGGTGGGCCACCCCCGGGTGAGGTGGACGTCCTTGACCGAGACCGGCACCCCGTCCAGGGCTCCGGAGGGCTCGCCGCGCCGCCACCGCTCGGCGGAGGCGCGGGCGGCCTCGCGGGCCTCGTCCGGGCGCACCAGGCAGAACGCGTTGAGCGCCGGGTTGTCCCGCTCGATGCGCTCCAGGACGGAGTCGGCGGCCTCCACCGGGGACAGCTCCCCGGCGGCGTAGGCCGAGAGCAGTTGCTCGGCGGACAGGTCGGCCGGCCCGGAGGGCCCGCCGGAGCGCGCCTGCGGAACCGCGGTCGCCCCCGGGGCGCCCTCGGCCGCGCCGACGTCCGCGCCCGCGTCCTCGGTCCCGGCCCGGTCGGAACGGATCGTCACTTCAGCCTCCCGTGTCACGCCATCAGGGGTCAGCCGGGCACGTAGCCGCGGCTCTTGTCGACCACGTTGAGCAGTTCCCGCCCGTCCAGGTAACGGGCGAGGTTGTCGAGGAACAGGTCCATGAGGTCACCGCGCCATCCGACGACGTCGCCCGACATGTGCGGCGAGACCACCGACCCGGGCAGCCCCCACAGCGGGGAGACCGCCTTGAGGGGCTCGTCCTCGAACACGTCCAGCGCGGCGCCCGCGATGACGCGGTGCTCCAGGGCCGCGGCCAGGTCGGCCTCGACCACGATGGGGCCGCGCGCCACGTTGACCAGCCGCGCGGTGGGTTTCATCAGCCCCAGGAAGCGGCGGTCGACCAGCCCCCGGGTGGCGTCGGTGAGCGGGGCGGCGACCACCACGTAGTCGGCCTCGGGGAGTTCGCCGACCAGGGTCGGAGCGCCGTCGGCTCCGCGCTCGGCCAGGCTGGACTCGACCACGGAGCCGAAGTCGGGGTCGCCGCCGCGCGCGCGGCTGCCGGAGGCGTTCACGCGCATGCCCACGGCCGTCAGCTTGCGGGCGATGTGGCGGCCGATCGGCCCGGTCCCGACCACGAGGGCCCGCTTGCCGGACACGCGCTCGGTCTCCCGGTGCTCCCAGCGGTGCTCGCGCTGGTGCTCCCAGGTCTGCTGGAAGCCCTTGGCGAAGGCGATGACCTGCCCGAGCACGTACTCGGCGATGGGCTCGTCGAAGACCCCGCGCGAGTTGGTGACCACCGCCGGGCTCTCCACCAGGCCGGGGAACATGAGGTTGTCCACCCCGGCGGTGGCTGCGTGCACCCAGGACAGGGAGTCGGCCTTGGGCCAGGCGGAGGCCAGCGCCTCGGTGAACAGGTCCCACACCAGCAGCGCTTGCGCCCCGGGCAGCCTGGCGGGGAGTTCGTCGGCGGTGGCGTAGACGACCTCGCCGAGCCGGGGATGGTCGTCCATCCGCTCGCGGCCGGGCGGGAGGTCGTCGCCGTGGAGGACGAGGAGTCTCGGTCGGTCGGGCGGGATGAGGCTGTTCACGGGCGTGCACTCTCCGGTTGGCGACGGTGGTTCAGAGAGGTCGTCGGGGACGGATCGCCCTGCACGGGAAACGCTAGGGAGCCGACATAGGATTGTCAACAATCCACAAATCGACTGTTCCCCCCGAAAACCGGGCCTCTCATGCCACCTCTGACCTGCCCGGGATACCCACTCGCACCGGGGTTATTGCCGCATCCGGGTTGTGGACCCTAGGATTGTCAACAATCAACAGCCCCGACGCCGGGGGTGTTCTCGCAGGTCCCGCTGCCCGACGTCGAAGGGACTACCCATTGCCCCGGTACATGACCATCACCCTGCCCAGGCGCGGGGTCTCCTGCGTCGCCGAACTCCTGGACAAGGACGCGCCCCGCACCTGTGAGGCGGTCTGGAACGCCCTGCCGCAGGGCGACGCGGTCCAGCACGCCAAGTACGCGCGCAACGAGGTCTACACGATGGTGCCGCGGTTCGCCGAGGCCGAGCCCGGCCAGGAGAACCCCACCGTCACCCCGATCCCCGGCGACGTCGTCTACTTCTCCTTCGACGGGGGCATGCTCGACCGCGCCTTCAAGGAGGACAAGGGGATCGGCCACCTGCCCGGCGTCATCGACCTCGCCCTCTTCTACGGGCGCAACAACCTGCTCCTCAACGGCGACGTCGGCTGGGTGCCCGGCAACGTGTTCGCCACCGTCGTCGACAACCTTCCCGCCATGGCCGAGGCCTGCAACGACGTCTGGCGCTCGGGCAGCGTCGGCGAGCGCCTGGTGTACGAGCGCCTGGAGCGCTGACCGGCCCGCGAGCCGCCACGACCGCGCCCGAGGACGGCCCTCCGGCCCCGGCGCGGAGCGACCGCGTCCCCACGGGGACGGCAACGACAACACACATCCGGGAGGTGAGTGACCGATGCGGACCGACGGAGAGCACACGAACGGCACCGGCGCGCAGCAGCAGGTCGTCGAACTGGCCGCGAGCACGCGGACGCCGTGGCAGGCGGGAGTCGGCGTCATCGCGCCCTACGACTTCGCGCTCGACCGCGAACTCTGGCGCTGGACGCCCGACGACGTCTCGCTGCACGTCACGCGGTTGCCGTACGTACACGTACCGGTGACGGTCGACCAGGCCGCCGCCCTGTGCCGGGAGGAGCACGTGGACCCGGCGGTCCGCGCGCTGCTCGCCCCCGAGCCCCTGGCCATCGGGTACGCGTGCGCCTCGGGCAGCTTCGTGCACGGCGCCCGGGGCGAACGGCGCCTGCACGGGGCCATGGTGGGCGCCGGGGCGCCCGCCGCCGTCACCACGTCCGGGGCGCTGGTCCAGGCCCTGGGGGCGCTCGGCGCCGACCGGATCGCCGTCGTCACGCCCTACGTGGACAGCGTGACCGACCGGCTCCTGGCCTACCTGGCCGAGCACCGCGTCGCCGTGACCTCCAGCGTGGGGCTGGGTCTGCTCAGCCACATCTGGCGGGTGACCTACGCCGAGGTGTCCGAGGCGGTGCACTCGGTGGACCGCCCCGACGCCCAGGCCGTGTTCATCAGCTGCACCAACGTGCTCACCTACGACATCATCGCGCCCCTGGAACGCGAGCTGGGCAAACCGGTGATCGCGGCCAACCAGGTGACCATGTGGGCCGTGATGAGGGCGGCGGGCCGCCAGGCCGTGGCCCACGGACAGAGCCTGATCGACGTCGCCGCGCCGAGTGCCGCGTGATGCGCGGGACGTGACGCAAAGGAGAGCCCAATGACCCGCGTCGGATTCCTCTATCCCGGGTTCAGCGCCGAGGACGACTACAAGGCCTTCGAGGGCCTGCTCGGAGGGGGCGTCGAGCTCCCGGTGGTGCACACGCTCATGCGCGAGGACGCCCACCGGGTGGACGCCCTGCTCGACGTCGGCGGCGATGACGTGCTCGCCGGGGGCGCCCAAGAGCTTGCCGTGATGGAGGTGGAGGCCGCGGTGTGGGCCTGCACCAGCGGCAGCTTCGTGTTCGGCTGGGAGGGCGCCCGCAGACAGGTCGCGGGGGTGCGCCGGCACGCGGGCGCTCCGTCGTCGAGCACCTCGTTCGCCTTCGTGCACGCGCTGAGCCAGCTGCGCGTCTCGCGGGTGGCGATCGCCGCCACCTACCCCGACGACGTCGCCCAGAGGTTCGTGGAGTTCCTCACCGAGGCGGGGGTGACCGTGCTGTCGCTGGCCAGCCACGGCATCGCCACCGCCGCCGAGGTCGGCGACCTGGACCCCGACGACGTTCTGGACTTCGTCATCTCCAACGACCACCAGCGCGCGGAGGCCGTCCTGGTGCCGGACACCGCCCTGCACAGCGCCCACCTCATCGAACCCCTGGAGGCGCTGCTGGGCAAGACCGTGCTCACCGCCAACCAGGTGAGCGTGTGGGAGGGTCTGCGCCTGGCGGGGGCGACCGCGGGCCGGGGCTCCGGACCGGGCATGCTGTTCCGCTCGGGTTCGGCCGCGGTCAACAGCGTCCTGGCGTCCCGTTAACCTCGACGACGCGCCCGCCGCGCGTCCCGTCCCCGATCCGAGAGGAGGGCGGCCATGTCCGCCCCAGGCCAGCTCAGACCCGTGCCCCGGCGTTCCACCGCCGAACTGATCGCCGACCAGCTGCGGTCCGCGATCATGTACGGCTCGCTCGCGCCGGGGGACCAGCTCGGCGAGTCCGAGCTGGCGGGTCAGCTCGGGGTGAGCCGCGGTCCCCTGCGCGAGGCGATGCAGCGTCTGGTGCAGGAGGGGCTGCTGCGCAGCGAACGGCACAGGGGGCTGTTCGTGCGCGAACTCACGCCCGCGGACGTGCGCGACGTCTACGTGGCCCGGCTCGCCGTCGAGCGGACCGCGTGCGAGCTGATCATGCGCGGCAACCGGGGCGAGGCCGTCGCCCGCCTCACCCCGGCCGTGGAACGTCTGGCCGCCGCGGCGGCCGGCCGCGACCGCAACGCCATGAGCGACGCCGACCAGGCCTTCCACCAGACCCTCGTCAGCTGCGCGGGCAACAGCCGCCTGGAGCGCATGGCGCAGACGCTGCTGGTGGAGACCCGGATGTGCCTCACCGTGATGCAGGACGTGTACCCGGAACCGGAGGAGCTCCTGGACGAGCACCGCCGCATCCTGGACGCGATCGTGAACGGGGCGGAGGAGGAGCTGCTGCGCCTGATCGAGGCGCACATGGTGGACACGGTCGCGCGCATCAACGGCGGGGACGGGGATTCCGCCCCCGAGGTCTGAGGCTCCCGCGGGGCGCGGGCGCGCCGTCCGGTCACTCCCGCAGCCGGTACCTGGCCAGGATGCGCTCCCTGGCCTCCTCGAAGCTCATCTCACCGCGCGCGATCCGCTCCAGGTCCGCCCGCGCCTCCGGCGAGGGTTCACCGCCCGCCGCCCTGACCGAGGCCAGAGCGGCGGCGGTGTCGCCGTCGTGGGGGATTCGTGTGCCCATGGGGCGAGCGTAGGCGGTGCCGCGCCCGAAACACAGGCGAACCTCCGGATCGCCCGGATATCCGGTCAGATTCCGCCGATGCCGACGTACTTGGTCTCCAGGAACTCGTCGATGCCGACCCGGCCGCCCTCGCGGCCCAGACCGGAGTGCTTGACCCCGCCGAAGGGCGCGGCCGGGTTGGAGACCACGCCCTGGTTGAGGCCGACCATGCCGGTCTCCAGGTTCTCGCTGACCCGCAGCGCCCGGTTGAGGTCGCGGGTGTAAACGTAGCTGACCAGCCCGTACTCGGTGTCGTTGGCGGCCCGCAGCACCTCGTCCTCCGTGTCGAAGGGCAGCACGGGGGCCACCGGGCCGAAGATCTCGGTGGTGGACAGCTCGGCCTCGAAGGGCACGTCGGCGAGCACGGTGGGCTTGTAGAAGTGGCCCGGGCCGTCGCCGGGGCCGCCGCCGACCAGCACGCGGGCGCCCTTGCCCACGGCGTCGTCCACCAGGCCCTGCACCTTGTCGCGGGCCTTGTCGTCGATGAGCGGGCCCACGTCGACGCCCTCGTCCACGCCGCGGCCCAGGCGCAGCGCGCCCATGCGGCGGCTGAGGCGCTCGGCGAACTCCTCGGCGATGCCCGCCTGGGCGTAGATGCGGTTGGCGGCGGTGCAGGCCTCGCCGATGTTGCGCATCTTGGCGAGCATCGCGCCGTCCACGGCGGCGTCCATGTCGGCGTCGTCGAAGACCAGGAAGGGCGCGTTGCCGCCCAGTTCCATGGAGGTGCGCAGGACCTGCCCGGCGCTCTGTTCGAGGAGCTTGCGGCCCACGGCGGTGGAGCCGGTGAAGGAGACCTTGCGGATGCGCCCGTCGCTGAGCAGGGGCTCGGTGACCGAACCCGGGTCCGTGGTGGGGATGACGCTGAGGACGCCCTCGGGGAGCCCGGCCTCGGAGAGGATGCCCGCCAGGGCGAGGGCGGACAGGGGCGTCTGGTGGGCGGGCTTGAGGATCACGGTGCACCCCGCGGCGATGGCGGGGCCGATCTTGCGGGTGCCCATCGCCATGGGGAAGTTCCAGGGGGTGATGAGCATGCAGGGGCCGACCGCCTGGCGCATGACCAGGAAGCGGGACTTGCCGTCGGGCGAGGTGGAGAACCTGCCCTCGATGCGCACGGCCTCCTCGGAGAACCAGCGCAGGAACTCGGCGGCGTAGGCGATCTCGCCCCGCGCCTCGGCCAAGGGCTTGCCCATCTCCAGGGTCATCAGGACCGCCAGGTCCTCCCGGCGCTCCATGAGCAGCTCGTAGCCCCGGTACAGGATCTCGCCGCGGTCCCTGGGCGCCGTGCGCATCCAGTCGGCCTGGGCCCGGTGCGCCGCGTCCAGGGCGTCGAGCGCGTCCTCCTTCCCCGCGTCCGCGACCTCGCAGAGCACCTCGCGGGTGGAGGGGTCCTCCACCTCGAAGGCGTTCCCGGAGGCGGCGTCGCGCCACGTCCCGCCGATGAACAGCCTCTTGTCCACCTGCGCGACGACCCGTGCTTCCTGATCCGACATGTTCGCTACTCCCCGGTCGAGATTCGGCCTGTGGTCAGAACTGCCCAACGTGCGCCCACTGGACACCGTCGCCGCACGGATGTTTCCATAGCAGCGTCGATTGTCAACAATCCTACGGAACACGCGACACGGAATCGAGGCCACGCATGGCGGAGCTCTCCCCGATCCTCAAGCAGGCGACACCGGTCGTCGCCGCCCGAGGCGAGGGCGCCTACATCTACGACGAGGACGACCGCCGCTATCTCGACTTCACCGCCGGCATCGGCGTCACCAGCACCGGCCACTGCCACCCCCGCGTCGTGGCCGCCGCGCAGGAGCAGGTGGGGACCCTGGTCCACGGCCAGTACACCACCGTGATGCACCGGCCGCTGCTGCGGCTCACCGAGCGGCTGGGCGAGGTGCTGCCCGCCGGGCTCGACCGGCTGTTCTACGTGAACTCGGGCAGCGAGGCCGTCGAGGCCGCCCTGCGGCTGGCCCGGCAGGCGACCGGTCGGCAGAACGTCATCGTGTTCCAGGGTTCCTTCCACGGGCGCACCATGGGCGCCGCGTCGCTGACCACGTCCGGGGTCAAGATCCGGGCGGGCATCGGCCCGCTGATGCCCGGCGTGGTGGTCTCGCCGTTCCCGTACGCCTACCGGCTGGGCGTGTCCGAGGCCGACGCGGTCGCGTACGCGCTGCGCGAGCTGGACTACCTGTTCGCCACGGTCACCTCGCCCAAGGACACGGCCGCCGTGTTCATCGAGCCGGTGCTGGGCGAGGGCGGCTACGTGCCGGTGCCCGCGGCCTTCCTCCAGGGGCTGCGCGAGCGCGCCGACCGGCACGGGTTCCTGCTGGTCGCGGACGAGGTGCAGACCGGCTTCGGGCGCACGGGCACGTTCTGGGGCCACGAGCCCTCGGGCATCCGGCCGGACGTGGTCATCACCGCCAAGGGGCTGGCCAGCGGCTTCCCGCTGTCGGCGATCGCCGCCCCCGCCGCGATCATGGAGAAGGCCTGGCCGGGCTCCCAGGGCGGGACCTACGGCGGCAACGCGGTGTCCTGCGCCGCCGCCCTGGCGACCCTGGACGTGATCCAGGAGGAGGGCCTGGTGGAGAACGCCGCGCGCATGGGCGAGCGGCTGCGGCTGGGCCTGGAGAAGGTGGCGGAGGCCAACCCGGTCATCGGCGACGTGCGCGGCCGGGGGCTGATGCTCGGCAACGAGTTCACCGCCGCAGACGGGACGCCGGACGGCGCCACCGCGCTGCGCGCCCAGCAGGCCGCGGCCCGGCACGGGCTCCTGCTGCTCACCTGCGCCCCCGACGGGAACGTGGTGCGGATGATCCCGCCGCTCATCGTCGACGGCGACCAGGTCGACAGCGCGGTGTCGCTGTGGGCCGCCGCCGTGGAGGAGGCCGTCGCCGGCTGAGGCGGGATTCGTGACCGCCGCCCCGGTACGGATTCCGTGCCGGGGCGGTAACGTGCGGTGCGGACCCCCGAGAAACCGCGCGTCCGAAACGCGTGTCCGAAACGGAGGGGCCGAGCGCGGCGAACCGCACGCGAGAGGAGCCGAACCAGTGTCGGACAGCCGGTGGAAGGTCGCGGACAGCACGCGCGGGGGCGCACGTCCCGTCCTGGACCCCTCACTGCCTCCCCGCCTCTCCGGAAGGCTCCGGAAGCACCTGCCCCTCCTGCGCTCGAAGCGGGCCTGGGCCAAGCAGCCCCGGCTCCCGAACCGGACGCGCATGGCGGCGGGCGGGACCGCTGTGGCCGCGCTGAGCCTCCTCTGGGCACTGGTCAGCGGACCCCTCCTGGTGTGGTCGGTCCCCCTGTACTTCCTGGGCCTGCTGGCGCAGGCCGCGGTCGTGGGCGCCGCCGGACTCGCCGTCACCCGCGTGCGCCCGAGGTCCCTGCTGCCGCGGTGGCTGTCGCGGACCTCGCGGCGCCGGTCCTGGCAGGCGTTCTCCCTGACCTTCGTGCCCGCCACCCTGACGAGCTGGTTCCTCGCCCTGGCGGGTCCGGAGTGGGCCTTCAACCTCTACTGGTTCGTGCCGGGCGCGGTGTACGCGGCCGCCGCCCTGTGGGCGGGGTGGTGGTGGCCCCGGGGCGACCGGCTGGCCGCGGCGCACGCGGACCGCTACCTGGTGCCCGCGAACCTGGGGCGGCAGGGCGCCCGCCTGCTGCTGGACGTGCAGAGGACGATCGGAACCGTCGAGGAGGCCGACCTGCGGCTGGGCGACTCCTTCGACGCGGCCCAGCCCCTGGCGGTCCTGCGCGCCGAGGAGTGGCGGATCGCCTCGCTGCTGCACCGGCACGAGCGGATCAGGGAGGAGTACGTGGCGGACTCCCTCGACGCCGTCTCGGATCGGGTGCTCGCCGTGCTGGACCAGCAGCACGAACGGCACGAGGCCGTGTACCGCGAGCTGGCGGCGCGGGTGGACGCGGTCCGCGACTACGGCGCGTCGGTCGAGGAGGCCCTGGCCGCGCACACCGAGTGGGAGCAGGTCCGAAGGGTCGAGGAGCGCCAGCGCGAGCTGGACCTGCTCCTCGTCCAGGTGGACTCCGACGGCGGCAACGCCGACCAGCTGCACGGCGAGGCCCTGAACGCGCTCGCCGTCAGGGAGACCAGGGACGAGCTGATCGACCGGATGCTGGAGGCTGGCCGCTCCCTGGAGTCCGGGGCCGCCGGGTCGGCCGAAGCCGCCCTGCCGACGGAGACCGCCGAGGGCGCGAGGGCGTAGACCGGGAGCCGCGGAACCCCCGTGAACCCCGGCCCACCAAGAGGGGAACTTCTGTGGACGCCCATCCGCCGAAAACGTTCACCCGTGGAGCCGAAAATCATTCGGCCAAAGAGTGACATGAGTCACATGGCAACTTTGTTACCAGTGAGAACACGAGAACCTCACGGACGGATCGTGACCACGGGTTGACGCGGCGCTTCGGGGGTCGTCAGATTGGGCGCGTCTTACCAGCCCCTCCAGTGAGGCGACCCCCATGATCGACCGAAGACTGTTCCTCGGCGGCGCATCGCTCGCCACCGTCGGCACCCTGCTCGTCACGAGCGGTTGCTCCCGTGCGGAGAGCAACGGCGAACTCACCTCGGGCGGCGGCCAGGCCGGCGCCCTTCCGGTGAGGGTCGCCAACGAGACCGGAACCTTCCCCGACAGCGAGATCCGCGCCTACGTCGTGGGCACCGACCTGACCACGAACACGCAGTCCTGGGTCGACGCCGACGGCGTCGCGCACCCGGTCTCGGAGTCCGACAACACCGACGAAGGGTTCACCGACTACTCGATCCCGCTGGACTCCGTCAGCGAACTGACCCTGCCGTTCATGTCCGGCCGGGTGTACTTCGCCCTCGGCGGCAAGCTCCGGTTCAAGGTCGTCACCGACGGCAACGGCAGGCCCGCGCTCCAGTACCCGGCGGGCTGGGTCGAGTCCGACCCCAGCCACGGGGTGCTCCACGACACCGTGGAGTTCACCCACAACGAGACCGGCATGTACTGCAACACCAGCATGGTGGACCAGTTCAGCGTGCCGCTGGCCATCCGCCTCCAGGGCGAGGCCGACCAGACCACCGGCACGTTCGAGCCGGGTGGCCGCGACGCGGTCTTCGCCGCGCTCTCCGCCGACCCCGTCTTCTCGTCGCTCGTGCTGCGCGAGGGAGAACTCGTCATCGCCCCCGGGCACGGGCTGGACGCCGGACTGTTCCCCGCCGACTACTACGACTCCTACATCGACCAGGTCTGGGAGCGCTACAGCACCACCGACCTGCGCGTCACCACCAACGCCGGGACATTCACCGGCCGCGTGGACGGCTCGGGCAACCTGGTCTTCGACGGCGGCGTGGCCCCGATCCCCAAGCCCTCCACCCGCGACGTCTTCTTCTGCGACGGCGCCCTGGCGGCCCCCAACGACGGCATCACCGGTCCGGTGGCCGCGATCCTGGGCGCGGCGTTCAACCGCTCGACCCTGCTGGACACCGCCGAGCACCCGGTCACCGACCCCGCGGCGTTCTACAACCACGAGACCACCAACCGCTACGCGGCGGTCTTCCACGAGAACACCGTGGACGGCAAGGCCTACGGCTTCGCCTTCGACGACGTGTCGAACTTCGCCTCCTACGTCCAGGACCACGCGCCGGTGTCCCTCGACGTGACGCTGACCGCGTTCTAGCACCTCCCGGGCCGGGGCCCTCCAAGACCGGAAGGCCCCGGCCCAGCCCCTGCTCCCGGCTGTTCCTCCCCGAAACCGAGGTGTCCCCCGTGCCCACCCGCATCCGCCCCGGCCGCATCGCCCTGGCCTGCGCCGTCGCACTCCCCCTGACCGCCTGCGCGACGGGCTCCCCCGTCGAGGTCGAGACCGTCGCCGACCAGACCTCCGCGTCCTGCGGCCTGTTCTTCGACGACTTCGACTACACCGGCCCCGACGACCCGGCCCTGCGCGGCCAGGGCTGGAACGTCCGCAGCTGGCCCGGCGGCCCCGGCGTGCCCGGCGCGTCCTGGGACGCCGACAACATCTCCTTCGCCGAGGAGGGCGGCGACTCCCTGCTGCGCCTGTCCTCGACCACGGACGGCACTCCGGCGGGCACCAGCCAGGCCGAGCTGACCTTCGGCGAGGAGAAGTTCCACGAGGGCACCTACGCCGCCAAGGTCAAGTTCGCCGACGCGCCGGTCTCCGGCCAGGACGGCGACACCGTGCTCCAGACCTTCTACACGATCACGCCCCTGGCCTACGACAACGATCCCGCCTACAGCGAGCTCGACTTCGAGTACCTGCCCAACTCGGGCTGGGGCGCCCCGGCGGAGGCCATGTACCTGACCTCGTACCACACCTACCAGCGCGACCCCTGGGTCGCGGACAACACCAGCGACGTCGTGAACCGCTCCTTCGACGGATGGCGCGACCTGGTGGTCCAGGTGACGGACGGCGTGGTCCGCTACTACGTGGACACGCACCTGGTGGCCGAGCACAGCGGGAAGTACTACCCCTCGTCACCGATGTCGATCAACTTCAACCAGTGGTTCGTCGACATGAGCGGCCACACCGGCGGCCCGAGCACCTACGTGCAGGACGTGGACTGGGTGTACCACCAGCAGGGCGAGTCCGTGGCGCCCGAGGAGGTCAACCGGCGCGTGGGCGCGCAGCGCGACGCGGGCGTCTCCCGCGTCGACGGGGTCGTCCTCGGCGGAGCCTGCTGACGCTCCGGCCCGTCCGCCGGGCGGTCCGGGACCGCCCGGCGGACGGGGACCGGCATGACCGGTCGCACACTCACAAAACGGTTCGAGGCCCTCTGACACCGTGATAGAGTCAAAGACGTCGCCAGGGAGACCGGGCGACACACAACTGAACAACCTGCACTCGTAGCTCAATGGATAGAGCATCTGACTACGGATCAGAAGGTTGGGGGTTCGAGTCCTCCCGAGTGCACCACCTTGAGACAGTGATAAACCGGCCCTGAGCAGCGGAAACGCAGCTCGGGGCCGTTTTGTGCACAGCCCGCCGCACACGCGGCTCCAGCGTGGGAGCCAAGTCGACTCCAGGCCGCACCTGCACTGACCTGCGACTTTACCCTTAGGGTCCCGTGGGAGCCAACCGTTTCAGAAGGTTGGCCGCTTTCTCTCGGTTGGCGTGTTCGGCATTCACTCTCCGAGAACATCGCCCCTTGAGACCAAAGGCAGAGCCGGGTCGGCAACCGGCTTTCCAGGGCCGTGTCCTGGCCACGGTTGTCCGCACCCCGAGGAGAAGTACTGGAGGTGCGGCTACTCGGTCGGCGACCCGGACGACTCGGCTTCGACGGCGCCCCTGGAAACCCGATCTCCATCGTGGAGGCGGCCTGGGCGCCGGAGCCGTTGAGCGCATCGCGATCGGCGTGCAGCTTTATTGACCCCTCGGTCAAGGCCGACGCTCACCGACAGGGCGAGCTACGGGTACTGCATGGCTCCTCGAAACAGCCCCCGATGCTCAGCGGAAGCAGGGCGACGAGTCGGGACTTGAGGAGGAATCGACCTAGAAGCCTCACACGCGCCTTTTCAGGGGCTGGTCGCTGTTGCGCTGATAACAGGCATAGCACGTGAACTGAACGTTCGGCGTCTACCGGATCCGCAGCCGAGAGAGCCACTTTGTGTCACCCTGGGCATTCATTGGTTACTATGAGTAGCGAACCTTGTCGGCTCGATGACGGAGTAAGCCACATGAAGAAGATCCTCGTGAGCGCAGCCCTGGCCCTGGGCGTACTTGGCCTGGCCGGGCCGGCCCACGCCGACGAGAACGACTTCGGTGGGTCGAACCCCTCGAACGACTGGAACGCCACCGCTCACGACGTCTGCTTGCAGGAGCTGGCCGTGGTCCCGGTCCTGGGGGACTGGGTCGGCGACCACGCGAACAACTGCTCCACTGGGAACGTCATCGGCGCCGGAGAGTAGACGCCTGTCCTGATCAGGGAAGCCCGCTGTGGTCAAGAGCGCCCGGTGGAAGATCGTGGCCTGTCGGTCACAGCGGCTCTCGCGGTACTGGATTGCCATCAGCCCCAGAAGAAGCAGACCGGTCCCCCATGCGGGTGGCGCCGCACGGGAGGCCTCGGCGAATCGACTCACAGCCCCTGTGCGCGCCTGGCCCATTACCACGCCTGGGCCGACGACACGGGTCCTCATTCCGCCCTCAGGCGTCGAGCCGCTCCCGTCACGTCTCCTACGGACCGGTACTCGCCGCCCTCGGTGAGCAGTGACCTGGCCAGCCGCAGCGCTCGAATCTCGCAGGCCGCCCGCGCTTGCGGGTCCTCGATCCCCGTCAGGTCGGCGGGGCGTGCGAAGCCGATCAGGCGCCGGACGAGTTCGGCACCGCAAAAGCCCACGGAGTCGGCGAAGACGCGGTCCAGGAGAACACGGCGTTCGGCCTCCAGCGCGGCGGCCCCTCCGGGCCCGGCGAAGAGCACCGGTGGATAGGCGTCCCCGCTGCCGGAGGAACGCCACAGGTCCAGGAACCCTTCACGGAACACGGCCCAGGTCCGCTCCGCCTCCTCCAGCAGCCAGACCTGCTGCTCGCTCTGCTCGCCCCGGGGGCGGCGGCGCGTGTCGTCGCGGCCGTCCGCGGCGAAATAGGCGATGAGCAGGTGGGCCAGGAATCCGCCGATGTCGAAACCCATGGGGCCGAAGCAGGCGAACTCGTGGTCGAAGACCCGGCTGCCCCGGGCTCCCACCATGACCGAGCCGGTGTGCAGGTCGCCGTGCAAGAGCGCCTCGCGGCTGGTGAGGTAGAGGTACTTGAGGCGGGCCGCGGCGGTCAGGACACCGGTGTCGGATCGGATGTCGAGGACTTCGGCGTCCAGGTGGGGGCTGGTCCAGCGGTTGCGGTGGAAGTCGTGGTAGACCTCCGTGAAGACCATGTCCTCCATGATCTTGCACATCTCGGTGTTGGTCTCGAACTCGGCGACCAGGGCACGCTTGCGGGCGGCGGGCAGTGCCAGGTCGGAGGTGGCGAAGAGCGTGCGGGCCAGGTAGGCACCGACCTGCTCGCCCAGCCCCGGGTGCAGTCGGCCTCGCGCGAGGTGGTGGCGCAGGACGGTGTGCTCCTCCAGGTACTCCATGACCAGCAGGTGGGTGTCGCGGTCCAGGTGCAGCGGGGCCGGAAGCGCGCCCGGGGCCGCCCGCCCGTGTTCCTCCAGCGCGCGGTACTCGTGGACGACGCGCTCCGGCGTCAGCGGCCACGCCTGTCCGGCCACACGTACGTACGGGGGTGCTTGCTTGACGCACAGGGAACCGCCCGGCCCTTGGACCCGGTACACGAAGTTGACGTTGCCGTCGCCGATCTCGTCGACGCGCCAGTCGCCGGGCGCTCCCTCCAGGCGCCGCCTCAGGTGCGGCACACTCTCCAGGTGAGCGACCAGGGCCGCGGTGTCCGGTGCGGCGTGCCCTGTGGGAACGGTGCCCGTCATGTGGTTCCTCCGGTGCTGTGATGGGCTCGGGATGGGCGTACGGGGTCATTCGGCGTCGTGGTACCAGGAGGGGCGGGGCAGGCCGAAGTGCTCGCGCAGCACGGTCTCGGCGCTGTCGAGGGTGCCCTCGATCGATCCCGGGTCGTGGGTCCAGGGGTCTCCGACCACGTGGACGCGTTCTCGTGGGACGGGCTGGCCCATGGTCCGGGAGAGGAGGTCGGGCTCGTGGCCGGGGCGTCGTGTGTGCCATGCCGCTCGGTGGGCTCCCCGCCCCCAGCGCTGCCAGCAGGCGGCGACGGGCTCCGGTAGGTCCGTGACGCCGTGCATCTGCTGGAGGAGGGTGTGGGCATGGGTGACCACGGCGGCGGGAGGCCGGGGCGCGTTCCCGACGCTGGGGAGCGCGTTCTCGCCGTGAACCGCCGCGCCGGGCGGTAGGGCGTCCCAGTCCGAGGCCGAGGGGCCACTGGGATAGGCGGCGAGCAGGGGCGCGGGGTCTTCCTCCGCGTCGGTGTCGTCGGAACGGCAGGTACCCCCATACCAGAGCTGGCGCAGGGCGGTGTCGGTCGTGCCCCTGCCGGTGTTCAGGCCCAGGTCGCGCCACCAGGGGCGCGGGTAGAGGTGGAAGAGCTTGAGGGCGGGTACGGCTTCGACCCGCTCCAGGGCGGGGACGGAACCCGATGCGAAGGGGAGCCCGGTGCGTTCGAGGTCTCCCAGGGGTTCGGGCGGCAGTGCCAGGACGACGGCTCGGGCGTGGACCCGCACGTGGACCGGTGGGGCGCCCGTGTGCGGGGCCTGGCGCAGGAAGGTGAGCCGGTAACCGGTGCGGGCCGTACCTCTCGTCGCTCCTGCGCCTTCTTTCGGTGCGCGGTCGATCCGCAGGAGCCGGTGGCCGGTGTGCGTGGCCCCACCGGCCCGTGTGAAGCGTTCGTGCAGGGCACGGGGCAGGCTCTCCATACCCCGCCGCAGACAGACGTACTCGGCGTCGGGCGGGGTGCGGTACAGGTCGTCGAGGCGGGCCGCCGCGCTCTCACCGGCACCGATCGGGTCGTATCCGCCCGCGTCGTGGACGAAGGCCACGGCCTCGGTGCCCAGTACCGCGTGCAGGGCGTCGGACCAGGTGGTCTCCTCCAGGCTCGAACTGCGGATCCTCACCGAGCGGTGGCGTGCGCGGAACTCCTCCAGCATGACCGCGGCGCGAAGGGTCTCTCCTCGGGAGAGGGCTTCGTGGTGGGTGCGGCGATCATCGACGAACCCGGGCAGGAGGGTTTCCGCCGCCATGGTCACCAGGGCAGCAGGGGCCAGGCCCTGTTCGTGGTCGCGCAGGCGGTACGGAAGCCTCGCACGGGTCAGGTCCCGGTGACGTGTCACCGTGCCCCTGAGGTGGAGCGGACTCTCCGGACGGTCGAAGGTGAAGGGGACCAGGTCCGGGGTCAGTCCCAGGTCCTCGATCAGGCCCAGGACCCGACTCAGGCCGGTGTGCAGTCGCATCGCCCCGAGGTCGGCCCACGGCTCGGCCGGCCCTGGCAGCGGTACCGAGTAGAGGCGACCGCCGATCCTGTGGGCACGTTCGAAAAGCCCTATGCGCACCTGGGGTGATGCGTCCGCCAGCCTGGCCGCGATATGGCAACCGGCCATACCGGCGCCGACGACCGCAACATCAAAGGACATATCAAGCGGATCAGAAGTACCTGAGTTCACATTATTAACATCTTCGTTCCCGTCCATCACGCCCCTTGCATGTCCATATAAGTTTACTCATACTGGTTCGGGTATCACGCTCCGCGCACATCCTTCCCAACATGGGAGTCCTATGATCTTCCGTCCGAAGGTACTCGAAGAGACCTCGGCCGCATACGACCATCTCTCCGAGTACTTTCGCGACATCAGGTCCTTCTACGAGGTCCTCGGCGTCCGGTTCTCGCTGCCAGAATACGGAACCAAGCTGGTCCCGGTCGCTGGGAAATCGCTGTTCTCCAACGCCAACAGCTACCTCCTCTCCGATGACAGCGCCTACCCGTACTACCTGTGGCTGCCGAGCTGGCTGGGCCGGTTCTACATCGACGCGGCGCGGGTCCCAACGGGCGCGAACCCCGACGAGTGCCGCATCTCCGATGTGCGCCTGGTCGCTTTCGTCTGGCCCTGGTTGGGTTTTGGAGACGCGTACGTACAAAACTCGCCACAGCCGGAATGCTGGTTCGGGGTCACCGACCCCCTTCCCCAGAACCTGGACGAACCGGTTCTCACCACCGCACAGAACCTGTTCAACCACTTCCGTCTGGAGAGCACTTTCGAAGCCACCCGGGAGGGCTGGCTCACCGGAAGTTTTCATCCAGACCCGAAGATCGACTGCAACCTGACCGGCAGTTGGCACCTACGCAGAGTTCCGCTGGCCACATTGACGAACTACTACCAGGTAGAAAAGCACGTCATCCGACCGCTGGGCACGAAGTTCACCGAACTCGCCGAAGCGATCAGCAACGCACCCAGCGCTGCTCCCGCCAACGGTCTCGTGAATCCGCACAGTAAGAACGGGCACCGCGACCACGAACCCCACCTCGAAGCCCCCTGAGGTCAATGCGGGGAACGGGCACGCGAACCGGGAGGAGTGCACGAGGCCACAGGGATCTGTGTGATCGGCGCCGGGTTCGCGGGGCTCACCGTGTGCCGCTCACCGGCACGCCGAGGGCTGCCGTCCACCGGTGTGGACCGTTCCTCGAGTGTGGGGGCCGGGACCTGTACTGACCACCCCTGTGGTCCCAGACCCATCAGCGGTGCGGCGTCCCCTACCCGGCCTTCCCCGGCCGCCACGGCGGCCTTCGCCCGCGACGCCGGTGCTGTGCCACTGCGGGTGCGCTCGGGCAAGGAAACGGTGCACGCTCCCGGGAGCGCCCCGTCGGGACCGGCCGCTTTCGAGGGGCCGGGCGCCTCCGGCCGGTCCAGGGCCCGAAGCGCCGCGCGCCTCGGCAACCCACGGCGTGGCGGCACCGTGCGCATCGTCGAGGCGTTCAGCCCCGTGCGCGGCACTGGGCGCGTCCCGGTGTCCTGCGCACCGGCCGACCCCGTCGTCCTGCGCTTGCACGGTGGCACGTTCTGCGCGGCGAACCCCACCGTCCGCCACACGCGCCGTGTGGCGGACGACGACCAGGACCGGGCTGGTGGGCGTACGGGCTAGCGTCGTCGGAAGTCCACGTGCGCCTTGAGTTCCATGAACGGTTGCCCACTCTTGGTGCGCGCATCGATGTGGAACCGCATTTCCCCCGGCGGAGTGTTCGGAGGAGGTGTGAGGATCCAGGTCTGCTTCCACTCCCCGGCAGGCGGACACGCGTCCCCCTCCAGCTCCGCACCCAGCTTCTTCAGCACATCGGGCAGTGTGGCCTTCTCCCGTACCAGTGTCACCATGCCCAGCTTCACCATGACCTGGACCTCCACCCCGGTCAGGTCAACCTGGTCGTGGAGCCGACCGGTCATCTCCCACCGCAACTCCTTACCGTGTACCGGGGAGGGCGGCGTCAGGGTGATGTCCTTGATTTCGAACACGCAGCTCTCGTCACCGCAGTCTTCGATCAGATCAGTAGCCATGAGCGCATGGTAGTCGATTGCCCACCCTGGGTACTCGACGTGAACATGCGCAGTCGACGGTCCCACGCAGACGGATCAGCGGATGGGTGCGCAACACCGTGGCCCCGTCGCCGCTTCGACGCCCTTCCGTCCCCGCCCCACAATCGCGATTACGGTCCTGCCCAACGGCGGAATGCTCCTGGCTGCAACCACCGCCCGACGCAGCATGGCGCCGTCGACAAAACACCCTGTACCCCCACCCTGTAGACGCTGGGAGGGGAACTCTGCGGTCAATCGGGGTGGCGAGGGTTGTCCGGGATGGAGCGCGGTTACCAATCCAGCGTCATCGGAACGTGCTCGCGCAACCGGCGAGTCCCCCTTTTCCAGTGACTCTCCGTGCACGCCCGTTCTCCTTTGAGGTGCCATGCCCTTCGCCGTCCGAGAGCTACGCTCTCTCCTGGACGACTCCCGCGACCACGTGGAACTACCCCGGTCGGTGTTCGGTCTGGACGGAACACCCCGCCGGTTGGAGGCCCTCCTCGGTTCCCCCGGACTACGCCTCCACGACCCCCGCGTCGACCACGACCGGCTGACCATCAGCGGGACCTGCCCGCACCGGGGCACTGCGGTGCACGTCGTCTTCGAGTCCGACGGCGAGGACGTCACCGGCGCGCAGGTCCACGCCGTGCTCACCGAGGACGAACTCGACGAGGATCTGGCCGCTCTGGTGCGCGCCGGGTTCACCGAACCGCGGGTCATCGTGGCCACCGGTTCGGCCGTCGTCGGCCACCGGGAACGGCACGCCCTCACCCTGGGCTCGGACGAGGGCGGGTTCCGGGTCGAGTTGACGGCTCCGGCCGATGGTTCGCAGCCCTTCACGGCCCAAGACGTGGACCCCGTGCCCTTGCACGCCCTGGCCGCCTCGCTCGGGATGGCCGACCCTCCGGCACTGCCGGAACCGGCCCTGGACGGGGCGACCGTCCTGACCGCGCATACCGGTCCGGACGGTGCCCTCGTGACCGGGTCCGGCGATCTCGGCCGTGCCGCGGTGGCGCACACCGGCGACGGCTCCACCCTCCTTCTGGTGGCCGAGGGCGGCGGTGACTGGCAGGTGCTGCACGCCGACCGTGACCTGTCCGAGAAGGAGGTCCGGGAGGCCGCCGCCCGGTTGGAGTCGGTGGCAGGCGCTCCCCGACTGTCGCGGACCGGACGACTGGGCCAGGGCAGTTGGCTGGCGCTGCCCGCAGATCCGGACGGCACCTCGGAGCTGCTACCGCTGCGTGCCCGCGCACGCCGCCCCGCGGACCCACAGCAGCGTGACGGCCTGGGACGCCCTCTGCCCAGGGAGGTTCCCGAGCGCCGCTCGCGTGCGCGGCTGCGGGCCAACCGGGCGCGGCGGCACGTGGTCGCCGGGCGTGAGGGCTTCCTGCTCGTGGACAGGGGCGGGCGCGGTTCCCGGATCGGGGTGTCCGGTCGCACCGTCACCCCGCTGGAGTTCACGCCCGGCTACTCCAACGGCATCGTCTCCATCTCCTACAGCAAGCCGCCGCTGCGGATCGCCGGGGCACTGACCACGCGCGATATCGACGACCCGTCGTACAAACGGGTCTTCGGTGGTGCGGTCACCATCGACGCCAAGACGCTCGCCGGTAGCGGCGCGGCGGCCTTCTTCGAGCCCGAGAGCGGCGCAGAACCCTCGTTCTTCGCCTACGGAGCACTCAACGCCCGCAAGGCCATCGGGCCGCCCCCGTTCCAGATCCGGGGCATCGCCGCCGGGATGGGGTGGAACAGCCGTATCCGCGTGCCCACCGACGCCGGCGAGGTCCCGGACTTCCCCTTGGTCCGGGCGCTCAGCGACCCCGGGGCGATCGGTGACACCGAGGGCGACCCGGTGGCGATCCTCGAGGACCTCACCGGCGGGGACGCGTCGTGGATCACCCCGGCCGAGGACGAGTTGTGGATCGCCGCCGGGATGGCCTTCTCCAGCTTCGAGCTGCTCAAGGGCGAAGCGGTGATGGTCCTGCAGACCGGGTCCGACCTGGCCCTGGCGCTGCTGGGCCGGGGCGGTATGTCCTTTCCGGCCGAGAGCGAGCGCAAGATCGCGAGCATCGAACTCGCGGTCAGCGCGGTCTTCAAGCCCCTCGGCGGTGAGCTGGTGATGAGCTCCCAGCTCACCGGTGACTCCTACGTCCTGGACCCCAGCTGCAAGGTCACCGGTGGCAGCGCGCTCGCGGTGTGGTTCGGCGACCACCCCAGCGCGGGCGACTTCGTCTACACCGTCGGCGGCTACCACAGGGACTACGAGAAGAACCTGCCCGCCCACTACCCGCGCGTGCCCCGCCTGGGCCTGGAGTGGGGTCTGGGGTCGACGGTCAGCATCACCGGGCAGAGCTACTTCGCCCTCACCTCCGGGGCAGCGATGGCGGGCGGCCTGCTGGCGGTGCGCTTCCACTCGGGCCCGGTCAAGGCGTGGCTGGACGCATGGGTGGACGCGCTGGTCAGGTGGAAGCCGTTCCACTTCGACGTGGGCATCGGCGTGTACATCGGTGTACAGGCCAGCGTGAAGCTGCTGTTCGTGCGCGTCACGATCACCGTGGAGGTCGGCGCGGACATCCGCGTATGGGGGCCGCCCACCGGCGGCCAGGCCAAGATCAAGCTCTGGTTCGTCTCCTTCACCATCGATTTCGGTGCGAGCCGCGACGGTGGTCCGTCCACGGTGGACTGGCGGGGCTTCCAGGAGATGCTCCCGCCGCCGGAGCACACCGCGCGGATCATCGCGGGCCCGGGCCTGATGTCCGAGCAGCGCGACACCGCAGGGACCCGGGACGAGCGCGGCCCGGCCTGGCAGGTCTCGGCCGCCGGGTTCACCTTCCGGACCGACTCCGCCCTGCCGCTGCGCGAGCTGTACCTGGACGAGGACACCACCGAGCCCGCGCACTCCTCGGACGCGTTGCGCATCCGCCCCATGGACCGCTCCAACCTCACCAGCGTGCACCGGGTGGAGTTGGAGCGCGACGACTCCCCCGAGGCCCTGTCGGAGTGGGAGGACACACCCCTGCGCGGTGCGGTGCCCGCAGCGTTGTACGGGCCCGGCGACGGCTCCGCCCTGCCCGCTCCCGGCGACCAGGTGGTCGCGGACCAGCTCACCGGTGTCGAGCTCACCTCGCCTCCGGTCACCCACGGCACCAGCACCGGCTACATCAGCGAGAAGGCGCTGGCCCACACCACGCTGGTCCCGGACGGGCCCCAGCCGCTGGATCCGCAGGCCCCTCCGGACGGCCCGGTCCCCGCGTACCGCGAGGGCACCGTCGCCGCCATCCGCGACACCGTCGCCTCGGCCACCCGGGCCGAACGCGACGCGCTCGCCGACGCCCTGACCGGGCTGGGCTTCGACCTGGGCGACCGGGACGCCGAACTGCCCGGCTATGCCCGTGAGGCCGCCGTCGCCTTCACCCGCGAGCCGATGCTCGTCCCCGTCGGCTGAGAACAGGAACCGCGACATGACCCAGAACACCGTCCAGACCCGCACCCGGTTCTTCGACCACCGCATCCCCTCCCTGGCCGGTGGCAAGTACCAGATCACCCTCACCCAGGACGTCGAGGAGATCGACACCGGATCCGACCTGCCCCCGACCAGCCAGCCCTTCGACGTGCGCACCCAGCGCTTCGTACTCGGCGAGGACGACGTTCGGGCCTGCTATCCGGTCCCCGACACTGTGGGCGACTACAAGCACCTGCTCGCGCACATCACCACCGAACTGCCCGCGCTGGCCTGGGCCCGGGTGCTGCCGGGCCGGGACCGGAAGATCCCGTGGACCGCGCTGCTCCTCTTCCGGGAGGGTGAGCTGCCCGGCGACCCCGACGCCCTGGGGCTGGTGGAGCCGTGCACCGTCCACGACCTCCTCAACAGGAAGGTGGAGGGCATCGCGCCCGACATCGACCACGGCACCGTCTTCGACGACGAGTGGGACCTGGTCTGCGACACCGTCCTGGTCCCGGGGGACCTGCTGGCGGCGGTGCTGCCCCGTCCCGCGGAGGCCGCGCTGCTCGCGCACACCCGGGAGGGCGGACCGCCCGACGCCAACCACACCCGCAGCGGGTACGAGGACGATCCGCCGCGTGAGGAGGAGCTGACCTCGGTGGTGGTCGCCAACCGCTTCCCCTCCCCCGAGGGCCGCCACGCTGTGCACCTGGTCTCCCTGGAGGGGTGGGAAAACCACCTGGACGGCACCGCGCCCACCGGCGACGCCCGTCTGGTGTCCCTGTGGTCGTGGTCCTTCGAGTCCGAGGACCGCACCACCCTGGGCTTCGGCGACGTCGCCAGCAACCTGGCCACCGAGGGCCTGCCCGAGGGCGAACACCCCGACCTACTCCTGCGTTCGCGCGTACCGGACGGCTCCGGCTCCACCTCCGCCGAGCGCACCGCCCGCGAGTACCTGGCGGGCGGGGCGGCCCCGCTCCCCCAGCGCCTGGAGTCGGGGGAGCCCGGATACGCCTTCTACCGGGGACCGCTGACCGCCGCACCGGCGCAGCCGCTGCCCGAGGACCTCCCGCCCCGGTTCGACTCGGCCACCTCCGCGCTCATCTACCTGGCCGAGTACGGGATCTTCGACGCCACCTACGCCGCCGCCTTCACCCTGGGCCGCACCCTGGCGCTGGCCGACGCCGAGTTCCGCCGCCACCTGCTCGCCTACCGCTGTGCCGCCCGCTCGGCCACCCGCCGCCTGGCAGCCCTCCCCGGCGCGGGAAACCTCTCGATGGCCGACACCGCGGCCCTGCTGCGCCCGGCCGGGGCGCGGCGCTCCTTCGACCGGCTGCTGACCGCCGAAGGCGGCAGGGAGATGACCGCCGCGCTCACCGGCGCCGGACCCGCCCTGCGCGCGGGACAGCGCCGCGTCCGCACCAGCGGCGCCGCGCCGGTGCGGGTGCGCACCGCCGACCTGAAGGCGACGATCACCGGCGGGCGGACCCGCACGGCACTGGCCGGAGCCCTGTCCGACGAACTGGAGCCGGTCACCGCCTGGCTGGACCGGCTGCGGCTGCTGGAGCAGGTGCCCTTCGACCACCTGGTGCCCACCTTTGACGACCGCGACGACAAGGGGGCCCTGCCCCCGGAGAGCGTCCGCTTCGCCTACGTCGACCCCGGGTGGGTGCGCGCCGCCGTGGACGGGGCGCTCAGCGTGGGCGTGGGCCACGTCCTGGACTCCGCGCTCAACGAACTGGCCGCCGAGGGCGCCGTCTCGGCGGCATCGGCCGTGCTGGTCCGCTCAGAACTGGTCCCCAACTGGCCCGACACCCTCTACACCGCCCACCGCGACGGCGAGCAGGTCAAGGAAGCGCGCCGGGCGCAGGTGGGCGAGGACGTCATCCTGCTGCTGTACCCGGAGGTGGCGGACTCCTTCGCCGTCACCGAACCGCCCCAGGGCCTGCACTTCGGGGTCAGCAGCCGCGGCCAGCTCGCCCTGCGCAACCTCGACCCGGACGAGGCAGAGGTGGGCACCGAGCTCGGTCCCTTCCCCGAGCAGACGCATGCCTTCGCCCGGTTCCTGCGCAACCCCTCCGACGCCGCGCTCGGCGCCGACGTGGTCGCCGTGACCGAAGGAGGCGAGCCGCTGGCACCCGCCGTGGCCGCGGCCGTCGGCGTGGACGACCTCACCCCGGCGCAGTTCGCCCTCCAGATGGTCAACGCGCCCGAGATCCAGCGCTTCGCCCGTCCCCAGAGCTAGAAGGACACCCCCGATGACCGCAACGAGCTTCCCGGCCTCGGACACCCTGGTCGTGCCCGTCGAGGTCGCGGCCCTGGCCGTCAACGACACCGTGCGCGACACCAGCGTCGTCTACCGGGCCGCCGCCAACTACTATCCCGTGCTCAACGGTGAGCGCGGCGCCGAACCGGACCCGTTCGCCAACGACACCCAGTGGTGGCAGAACTCCGACGTGCCCGGCGTCTACCTCCAGTGGCAGCTGCCCGAGGCGCTCACCCGGGGCCGCCAGGGCCCCGACGGCGAGATCGGCGACTTCCCGCTGGTGCCCAACCGGTGGCTGGTGGCCCGCTACCGGTCCGGTACCCGCCAGGTGCGGGCCTGGATGGTGCACAGCGACTTCGTGGACGCGTGGGAGGGCACCGTCTCCTTCGTCGACCCCCACACCGCCCGGCCCGAGGCCACCAAGATCGGCCGCAAGGTGGAGCTGGCCAAGGGCGCACCCTGGAGCGAACCCGACGACGGTGGCGAGCCCTTCCTCACCGCCGTGGGGCCAGGCCTGCTCGCCTTCTCCGTCTACCAGCCCTTCAACACCAACGTCTTCTCCATCCACGACCCCTTGGAAGACGTGGAGGGTGAGGAGCGGCTGGGCTACTTCGTGGCGGGTTGGTACGCCGATCCCGGCAGTGACATCCTCTCCGGCGGCGTCGACTACGCGACCCTGTTGGAGGAGCTGGAGTGGCGGACGCCCTCAGGGGCCGGGCACCGGAGCCGCTCGCTCTACACCGGCACGGTCCTGGGAATCGGCTGGAAGCCCACCGGGATGATCGACGACGCCATCCCCGACCGGCGCGACGTGGCCGTGGCGGTGGGCAACAGCACCGCCGAAGCCCAGGGCGCGCTGCAACAGCAGGCGGCCGGTGCCATGAGCGAGGAGGACGCCGACCTGTTCCGCGCCTTCCTGCTGGACACCCTGGACGAGATGGACCGGCCCGAGGGGCCAACCCTGCTGGACCGGGCCGCCCACCGCTCCGGGTTCGGTCGCGGCCCCGGCGGCTACACCTGGCAGGTCGCCGATCGCGGCGATCCCTGCGCCCTGCCGCCCGAACCCGCGGGCGTCCGTCAGCAGCGGCTTCTCGCCGAACACTCCGTGGTGGGCGAACTCAACCGGCTCCAGGCCGAGCACGACCGGCTCGAACGGGACCTGGCCGCCGCCCGCGAGCGCCTCCACCACCTGTGGTTCCTGGAGCGGATGCCCACCTACGAGGACAAGCCCGAGGAGTTCACCGACCACATCACCGCCCAGTTGGACCCGGACAACCCCGACGGGGCCGCCGGGACCGTGCGGCGCCTGGCCGCCGAACTCGCCCGGATGCGCCGCGAGGACCTGCCCTGGGGCCGTGAGGACGAGGACCTACAGACCCAGGCCCGCGCCTACGCCCAGGACAAGGGCATCACCGGCACCCGGGTGCTCATGCGCGTGCCGGACACCGGGTTCGACCACTCCGCCGACCCGGTCGTCCTGCTCCAGGGAGCCGGGCTGCACGCCCCGCTCTCCAGGGACTTCTTCCTGCCGTGCCGCACCCCCGACCAGGCCGTCACCAAGGTCATCGACGGCGGCGACAGCGTCGACGCCCCCGGGGTGAGCCAGGACGTCGACCAGGTGGAGCTGACCGGCCTGCCCGCCGCCCTGGAACCGTTGGCCGCCGAGTTCTTCGTGCTCGAACGCGCCCGCGCCCTCGGCCTGGACCTGGACGACCACGAGGGCGCCCTGCCCGAGTACGGCACCGGCGACTGGGAACAGGCCTGGCAGCCGCTGGCCCTGCACTGGAGTCTGCGCTACCACCACACCCCCTTCCAGGAACAGGGGCGGGACCGGTGGGCCTTCGACGGGGTCCGCTACCGCTGGCAGGGCGGCGAGCGCGAGGAGGGCTACCGGGAGATCACCGGCAAGCAGTACCTGATGCCCAGCGCGGGCGCCGACCTCAGCGGACGACTCGCCGCCTACACCCGCTACCGCGACGACCTCGACCCGGCCACGATCCGTACCCTGCGCCAGCAGGCGAACGAGGCCGACCTGCTCTCCCAACGCCTGGACGGCTTCTCCACCCGGCTGGCCCAGCGCCTGACCGGAGGACACGTCTCCCCCACCGGCGAGATCGCCGAACTGATCGGCGACGGCCAGCGCCTGGCCCCCGACCCGGGAAAACTCCCCGGCCGGTTCGACCCCTGGCCCGCCTCGGAGTTCGTGGACCTGCGCGCCGGACAGATCCTCTTCTCCAGCCTGACCATCGTGGACCGGTTCGGCAGGGCCGTACGGCTGGTACCCGACGACGACCCGGCCCACTTCGCTCTGGACGCCGTCCCCGAGGCGATGGTGCCCGACCACCCGGTGGGCGAGTTCGGCGCCGACCGGTACGTCGAGCTGGGGCCCCGGCTGCTCCAACCCGCCCGCCTGGCCTTCGACCCGCTCATCCCCGGTAGCCAGGAGCCGGTCACTTTCGATCCCTCCCGCAACCCGGTGTGCGGCTGGCTGCTGCACAACCGTCTGGACGCCTCCCTGGCCTGCTACGCCCCCGAAGGGGACGCCCTGGGCGAGCTGCGCACGGTCATGGCCCCCGACAGCAGGGAGCAGGTGGTGGCCTGGCGACGGCTACCCGGCTCGGACCTGCACACCATGGACGACCTGCGCGAGGACCACCCCCACCTGCACGAGGTGCTCGAACCCGTGCGGCGCAAAGGCCCGGACACCCTGGCGGCGCTGCTGGCCACCGTGGACGAGGCCGCGGCCGGGATCGACCCGGGCGGCGCCGACCCGGGCGGGGCCGCGTTCTTCCTCGGCCGCCCCCTGGCCCTGGTCCGCGCCCGACTGGACATGCACCTGGAGGGACCGGCCCGCTCCGACGTGGGCTGGCGTGAGGCCATCGAACCGCCCGCCCCCGCCACCACCGGCTACCAGTGGACCGTGCGCCTGGGCGAAGCCGCCCAGACCGACGACGGCCTGGTGGGATACGTGCTCAACCGCGACTACGAGCACCTGGAGACGGTGGTCGACCCCGAGGGCCCCGACACCGACTACCTGCGCCCCATCGCCAACGGCGCACGACTGCGGCTGCGGCTGGACACCGACGACGCGGCCGAGGTGATGCTGCTCATCGACCCCCGCGCCCCCGTGCACGCGGTCACCGACGTGCTGCCCGTGGGAAAGCTGGAGATCCCCCGCAGGTTCGTGGACCCGGTGCTGGAGCACATGTCGGTGGCCTTCCGCACCGGGCCGCTGCTGGCCGCCACGGTGGAGCGGCAGGTGGACGGGGAACCGGTGGCGGCGGTGTCCATGCCACGCCCCTCGACCGTCACCGGCACCTGGTCGTGGACCGAACCGGCCGGTGAGCAGTGGCAGGAGTATCCGATCGAGGCGGCCGACCCCGCGCGGCAGCCGACCGCCAAGCCGCACCTGCGGTCCGGGTTCCTGGTCCTGGACGACGCGGTCGCCGCCCACCGCTGCGCTGAATAGCCCTCTCACCCCTGAGCAGAAAGAACGAACCACATGGCCATCATCAACACCCTGCGCACCGGCCCCGACGAGGAACCCGGCCTGGAGTACACGCTCTACACCACACCGCACCCGATCCGGGTCTCCCCCGAGGGCGCCGAGGAGGGCGACAACTCCGAACTGGACCCCGCACGCGCCCAGCTGGTGTTCGTGGCCTCCAACAACAGCCGTTCCCCGGTGCAGTTGAAGAAGCTGTCCGTGGAGATCCCCACCGGGGACCTGGCCGCCCAGCTCGCGCTGAGTCTGGAGCGGGTCGAGTCCAGCATCAGCCTGGACGGGTGGACCGCCTCCCGCAGCGGTGAGCGCATCGAGTTCACCACCACCGAACCCCACACCGAGATCGCCCCCGGACAGGGGCTCACCTTCCAGGTCTCCAACATCCCGGTCAACCACGAGGTCGGCGCCGTCGAGCTGCGCGTCCGCGAGGACTACCCGGCCGGCAGTCCGGGCACCCTCAGCATCGTCACCGGCAAGTTCCCGCAGGACTTCTACCTCGACGGCTTCTCCGCCGACGCCTACGAGATCGACAACGGCGGCAAGGTCGTCCTGACCTGGAAGAGGTCGGAAGGGGTCACCACCACCCTGCTGTACGGGGGCAAGGACCCCGAGGACGTCACGCAACTGGAGCGCAAGGAGATCACGGACGTCAGGGCGACCACGACGTTCTACCTCATCGGCAGGGTCGGTGACGTGGAGATCATGCGGTCGGTGCTGGTCACCGTCCTCAACCCGGACATGGTCGTCAACAGGCTCACCGTCAACGACAGGTTGGAGGCCAAGGGCGACGTGTCCGTGGCTGCGGACAAGACCCTGTCGGTCTCGAAGCTCTTGGACAACAACGGCGGCGGCATCACGCTGGTCGGCACCGTCACTCAGTCGAGCGGTGGCATCACCACCGGTTCCAGCGGACTCACGGTCAACGGCACGCTGGCGGCCAAGGCTGATCTGGTCGTCGCCGCCAAACTCGACGTCGGCGGCTACCTCACTGTGGATCCCGCCAACAGCTCCCACGGCACCGGCCCGGGACGCCTGCAAGTGGGCAATCTGGTCGTCAGGCCCGGAGACGTCCTCCTCCAGGACGGCCTCAGGGTGACCGGCACACTGTCCGCCGAGGGCGGGGCGACGGTCAAGAAGAACCTGACCCTGAGCGGCATGAGCGAGGGAACGAACCTCATGGGAAGCATGCACGAACTGACCGCCCGGCATCCGTTCGAAGGGTTGGCCGAGGGGGCGATGTATACCTACCGGGCCAACACTGACGGCTACGTGTATGCCACCATCAGGGCAGACTCCTATGGTGCCGTGGCCCGCGCCAACATCTACAACCGCTCCAACAATCTGACGGTCGGAGCGCTCGTCGATCCCGCGGGGAACAAGCCCGACAGGTCCTCAGCGGTCATAGGCGTCAAAAAGGGCCAGGAGTTCGGCCTGACCCGGGCAGTGTGGCACGGAGCCGTGTACATCTACTTCCGCTGGGTTTCCATCGGGCCCGGGGCCCCCGAGCCCACCTATGTCGGCACCGCGTCCGTGTCGGCCGGCGAGTTCGAAGAGGACACGGCAACGGACTTCTGCTCTGCGCCTCAGGGGGCCGCGGCCACGGACGGCGTCAAGAACAACGGGGTCGGGTAGAGGACCTCTGAAAAGGTCATGGCCGTGCACGTGCCCAACGAAGAACAGGATGAGGGCATCGCGGGATAGATGATGCCCTTCGAAGCTGCTTCGTCCTACACGCAGTGCCGAGAACCCCAACCAGATGAACTCTTGGCAGTGGCCGAGCAAAGAGTGGTGAAGCCATTCCGTGTCCGGCCCTGCCGAGCCAGCGCTCGACCATCACGCGAGTCCTAGACACGACGTTCGATTCCCCCGGCGCCGTGGCTGCGCGGTACCAGTTCCGCGACCGCCTGTGCCGACTCGTGGAACAGCTCCGGTAGGACGCTGGTGTACACGTCCAGGGTCGTGGCCACACGGGAGTGCCCCAGCGTTTCCTGCACGACCTTGACGTGGGTGCCCGCCGCCAGCAGCAGGGTCGCCGCCCCATGGCGCAGATCGTGCAACCGGATCGGCGGTAGACCCGCCTGGGCGGTGAGCTCGCGAAAGCGCCGCAGCACCCGGTCGGGGCGCAGCGGGGCTCCCAGTTCGGTGGTGAACACCAGCCCCGAGTCCTGCCACGCTCCACCCGCACGCTCCCTCCAACACGCCTGACGCTCGCGGTGGCGCTGCAGGGCCTCGACGGTGACCTCGTCCAGGGCCAGCGTCCGCCTGCTGTGGGCGGTCTTGAGCTTGGCCCACACCAGCTCCCCTTTCAGCAGGACGAGCTGCTGCCAGATCTCGGCGGTGCGATGACCAAGATCGAGGTCGAACCAGCTCAACCCGCACGCCTCGCCCCGCCGTGGGCCCCGGTAGGCGATCAGCTGGAACAGCGCCTCCATCGGATCGCCGCGGACGTGGTCCAAGAACGCCCCGGTCTGGGCGGGGGTCCAGACCATGACCGGTCCGGGCGCCTCACCGGTGACCACCCAGCGGCGCACCCGGGCATCGGTCCAGATCTGCGGCCTCTGGTGCTCGGTTTTGGGGACGCTGACGTGCGAGGCGGGGTTGAACGTGATCATCTGTCGCGCCCTGGCCGCGTTCAAGGCGCTGCGCAGCGCGCTGACGATGGCTCGCTTGGTGGTGGGGCCGGCGTGGCGGCGGTAGTGGAAACGCGCGCGCAGTGCCGGGTCCCCGGTGGTGCGCGCCAAGGCGATGAGCTCGTTCTCCTCCTCGATGAGTTCGAGCATGTCCTGCACGTGGTCCACGCGCAGACGGTCGATCCGGTACCGGCCCAGGTGCGGTTTGAGGTAGAGGCGGACGTGGGTTTCATAACCCAGGAAGGTGCTGGGTGCCAGGTGGGGGCGTTTGGAGGGGAGCCAGTGGTCCAGCCAGGTGTCGAGGGTGGGTGCCGGGGCCAGGGGTTGGCGGCGCAGGTAGCGCTCCCGCACCGTCTCTACGTCGGGCAGCTCCGCACCGTTGTCCAGGGCGTGCACCACCACGGCGGCGGCTTCGCGGCGGCCCGTGTCGTCGTCGCGGTCGGGGATCGCCAGCAGCCGCTGTGCGGCCTCCCCGACCCGGTGGGCCTCTTTCCTGCTCGGATACCCGCCGCGCTTGAGGTAGGTGTGGTCCCCGGAGCCCGAGGAGGACCGGGGGAGCGGGATGGAGAAGTACCAGGACCCGTGACCGGCACCATCGATGTCGCCACACCTCTTGCCCAGCCGCCGGTACCGGGGTTCACCGCGGCGGCCGAGTGCCGGCCGACCGTCCACCCCGAGGATCTGCTCTCTGCATGAACACCGCTTGAACAGGCGAACGGCCACTGAAGATCCTTCGCTTTCGTCCTCTTCCCCGTGGAAAGGTGCTACCCGCCATGAGAGTCAGGGGAAAGCGAAGGAACGATCCTCACCAGCGATGCCGACCGATCAGGTTGCGCAGAGCAACCCAGACCCGGACACAACGGGCTTTCTGGAGGTGAAAAGAATACCTTTTTGAATACACTTCTCACGGGTTACCGCATGGCCGTTAGGTTCCTATCTTCAGGCCCGCGCAACCGGGATTGAGCACATGCGGCCCCAGCAACGAAGCATGCCCGAGGGACGGCCCCGGCTGTTCCACCAGAGCTCGGGTGCGAACACATCATCATCCGTACGAGCGATCATGCGCTCACGGCCCCTGGCTGTCCCCGAGTCATCCAGATGCTCCAAGGAGGCCTTCACTTCGTGTGGGTGTGGGGGACGGCCAGAGCCGGAGGTCGGGCGACAGCAGTCGGGGTGCCTCGATCGGTACTGTTCGGCGGCGGTGCGGCCTTCTCAGTGCTCACGTTTCGTCAGCCTGATTTCAGATCGGGTCGGGGATGGCCTGGTCGTCCAGGTAGGCATTCAGTTCCAGGAATCCCAACAAGGTGTGACGCATGCCGGCCCTGCCCGAACCGTTGCTCGCATGGGCCGCATGCCCGAACTCGGATGCCACCACGGTTCCGGTGAGCTGAGCGACCGTATGCCCCGTCTCCCACGCGATGGACACGACCTCAGGCATCTTCGCTGACCGGTTCCCGGAGACGATCCGAGTCAGCGTGGACCGCGAGATGCCCATGGCGTCGGCGAGAGTACGCCGACTCAGGCCCGATGCCGCCCGGGCGCGCTCGGTCCGCATTCCGATATCCGTCGCTACAGTTTCCACCACTCCGCCAGCCTGAACCATCCAACTTGCACTGGGCGTACATCCGTACAGCCCCACGGTCCGAGCAGCCTGAGAGCGCGGACGTCGAGACTCTGTCGCCTCCACATCTCCAGTCCCGCGTACCGTCGCTGGACCAAGGTGGCCCATTCTGGTTCAGGAGCGTTCCATCGTGTACCAGGGGTGAACCAGGACCCCGAGCAGGGGCTCGATCAGGGCCCACTGGTCCTCGGTCAGGTCAGAGGGGTAAGCCGGGTGTCGCGGTAGGGGGTCATGTTCGCGGCCTGCCGGTATGCCAGAGCTCAAATAGCCCGCATCCCCGCCTACGCACCTCCCGAACGCGGGTCGACGCGTGATGAGGACATGTCGGGACACCTAACACGCCCCGAGAACATGTTAAGTTTATCCAGGATTCTTAACATGTTTTGCGGACACGTCGAAGGAGTTGACGCGTGCCCTGGAACCCCGACGTTCCCTTCAACGATCTGCCCCCGCTGCCGCCGGCCGGCCTCGACCTCGAGCCCAAACCCGTACTCAAGGCGACCGTCGAAGCCCGAACGGCGCTGGCGACACTCGCCCAGGCCGGCCAGCTGCTGCCGAACCCCAACATCCTGATCCACGCTGTCCCGTTGCTCGAGGCACAAGCCAGCTCCGAGATCGAGAACATCGTGACCACGGCCGATGAACTGTTCAAGCACGCCGACTCCGGCGGAGGGGACCACGCCACCAAGGAGGCACTGCGCTACCGGAGCGCACTGTTCGCAGGAGTCGAATCGGTCAGGAACCGGCCACTCACATCTGCGACAGCTATCCGAATCTGCTCCGAGTTGCAGGGCCGGGAGATGGCCATTCGTGCGGTGGCCGGCACACGCATCGCGAACCCGACCACACGGCAGGTCGTGTACGCCCCGCCCGAGGGCGCCGACCTCATTCGCGAGAAGCTGTCGGCCTGGGAGCGATTCGTTCACGCTGAGGACGACCTTGATCCGCTGGTGCGGATGGCGGTGGCCCATTACCAGTTCGAGGCGATCCACCCCTTCCACGATGGCAACGGACGTACCGGCCGCGTCATCAACATCCTGATGCTGATCGAGGCCGGTCTACTGGACGACCCGATCCTCTATCTCTCACGCGCCATCATCGCCCGCAAGAACGACTACTACCGACTCCTGCGAGCCGTGACAGCTGACGGCGCCTGGATCGAATGGGTCCTCTACATTCTCGACGCTGTTCACGACTCCGCAGTGTCGACGACGCGAAAGATCAAAGCCATCCGCACATGCCAGGAGGACATTGCCGAGCGAGCTCGTGCCGCCACCCCGGGTGGTCGGGACGCACAGTTCTTGGCAGTGCTGTTCGAGCAGCCCTACTGCCGCATCAATCTCGTGGCCGACCGATGCGAGGTCTCGCGCCAGACTGCGTCGTCCTGGTTGCACGCCCTGGTTGAGGCGAGGCTCCTCAGCGACGTCAAGGTTGGTCGGGAACGCCTCTTCGTGAACCACGAGTTCCTGGACGTGCTGACGCGCCCCGAATGAGCGGACACGAGCAAAGCCTGCGACCCGGGTCAGCCCGTCGCTACCCGAGGGGAACGCGGAGGCCGTCCGGTCCCGGGACGGCAAGCCGGAGTTCTCCGCGTTCATCGTCGCGGTCGTCGAGCGGGAACTGCGGGGACAGGGGCTGAACGAGTACCTGGCCGACTACGAGAGTCGCAGGGGGCCGGTATCCGAGCGGGCAAGGCTACGAGCACGGCAGGTTTTCGACGAGGCGTTCGCCGAAGAGGGCCAGTGGACCGCCGCGGGCTGAGCCACGAGGGGCCCTGGGCAGCGAAGGGCTCTCCAAACTGCTCGCCGATGACAAGGCCGTGGTGGTCCTGGTCACGGAGCCACGGTCGCGCGGCGTGGAGGCGGTGCTCAGCGCGCTCACCGTCATCGAGGCCGTGCACGCTCGCACGAAATCCCTACCTTCGCCCTACTGGCGAGGTTCTGTGGGTTTCGTGCGACGCGGGCGTCACAGCGGAGGAGGAGCCCTTTGAGGTGGCACGCGCACATCGTCTGACGCCGGTCAGCGAAGGCGTGAGGCGGGACCGCGGTGGGCCGCGCAGACCCCTCCAGCATGGCGCGGGAAGTATGCCGAAGGCCTGATGGGCCAACGATCGCGGCGGTGTGGCACATACGTGGAAAAGTGCGGAGTCGGACCGGCGACACAGGGCTCTGACATGCGGATATTCATCCGATCATCCGATGACTACGGATCAGAAGGTTGGGGGTTCGAGTCCTCCCGAGTGCACCATACAAGCCCCTGACCTGCAAGAATGCGGTCGGGGGTTTGCTTGTTCCAGACCATGTGAAGCCCGAAACCGCTGTTTTTCGACCCTCTGTGGCTCATACGTGGTTTTTTCACCGATCAGAAGCGCACCACAGCCCCTTAGCGACACCACGCCACCCCGCCTGAACAGGTAAAACGCGTGTACGAGCGCAACTGATGCAAAGTCAGACGCACCTTTGCCGCTGGAGGGGGTGATGAGCTCGCCGACCGGGGTTCGGTCGTCCTACTCAGAACCCGGTCACTCGGCTGAGAAGCTCACAAAACCCGCCTCCATACGGTCTCTGTTGCGCTCCTCACGTCCGCTGATGCACCTGGCGTAGACGCTCATCAAGACCTCCAAGCTGTGTCCCGCCCACTCGGCGGCCTGGGCGGGGGAGACCCCCTCGTCCAGCCACGTGGACACACAGGCTCGTCTCAGGTCATAAGGAGTGCTAGCCAACGGACTCGCCTGCTGCTCGCGGTCCAGAACCTGGACTCGGGCTCGCTTCCACGCGCGGGAGTAGACGCCGGTGTCCAACTGGCGCCCCCGGACACCGAAGAAGACCAGTCTGTCGGGACCCACTCCGAACCGGTCGTGGTGCCGGTGCAGGATGCGGGTGAGCTGCGGGGCGCACGGAACGACACGGCTTTCACCAGCGGCTCGCCCCTTGGGCTGAAGCCGGTCGCGGTGTTTCCCTGAGTCGGTCCACTGCTTTCCGACCTCGGGTGCGGCCTCTCTGATGACGATCTCGCCCCAGTTGTTTTTCGGGTCCGCCGACTCCTGCCATGACCGGCTGCCCGGGTCCCACCATCGCTGGGGTAACTGAACGTTGGGCCACCGAAGGACGACTGCCTCCTCAGAGCGTATCCCGGTGAGGTAGAGGGTGCAGAAGAACGCCTCCAGCCGTGGACCACTTGGTTGTTGGGCGGCAACGGCGTTGATCAGCGCCCGTGCCTGCGCGGGGTTCGGGACGAGGGCTCGCTCCACCACGCGCACACCGCGCCTGGGCGTCCTCCACTTGAGCTGCGTCAAGGGATTGACGTCCAGGTACCGCTGCTCGACTGCGTAGTCGAGGACGTGTGACAGCACGTGTTTGGCCTTGATCGCGCTCTGTGGCGCGCAAGGTGTGCCGTCCTTCTTCTGCGTGATGCGGGTGAGTACTTTGCGGGTAAGCGCCGGGGTAGCCAGATCTCCGATGGATCGGGTGTTTTGCTTCACCCAGGCCAACGCTTCGCTCACCTTCGCGGGACGGGGAGCGTCACGGTAATTGGTGCTGTAGGCCCAGCCCTGGAGCGCTCGTCGGAGCAGGTCTCGATCTGGCGGGCCTGAAGTCTTCTTGAGCAGCGCCTCGGTGGCGTCGGTTAGTATCCGTGCACGGTCTTTGCGGTGGTTCCCTGACGTCCCCTGCCAGTGATCATCCTGGTACTGGCAGGCGAACGCGTACCAGCTCACATCCTCGGTCTTCCAGGCATCGGGCAAGCCCGTGTCAAGTCTGAAGGCCTCACCGTGGCGCGCGGCAACGATTAACTCGGATCGGAACGCTTCAGCAAGTGCTTTGGTGGAGAAGGTCCTCGGCCTGGCCCTGTCGGCGACCCTCCAGCGCACCGTGTAGGTGCCCGTCGCCCTCTTGTTCTTGCGGATCCCCCACACTTTGACGTCGTAGGTGGTCTCCATCAGTCGGCCCCGCCTTCACGGCCATGCCCGTAATCATCTCGGGGTAGCGTCCACCCATACAGCTCGGCTCTCCAAGCCACCACCCGCTACCTCTGGCTTCCTGAATCGGGGCGGCTGGGTGTGAGCGATCATCTCCATCACATCCGGAGCTGAGCCCGAGCCTTTGTCCAGCACAATCACCTTTACAAGCGATGCCTTCCTTGCCAGCGGTTCAACCTCCCACTTGCGCGTTGGTGCGTGATAGCGGATGAGGCTTCGCTGAAGGGTCGTGACATGCTCTGGCCGTGGTGGTCAAGCTCAACCGTGCGGTCCTGGCCTACTCCTGGAAAGTGGCTGTTGAAAGACCACCGAGACCAGGCCCAGGGAGAGGAAAACGGGCCACCGGCGCCAACGCTTGGCATCGGCTGGTGACCACCCTGATCCACCTGCGTCACGACCCGCCGCACGCGGTCCTGGGCCTGTTGTTCGGTGTGGACCGCCCCGCCATCACTCACGCCATCGGCCGGAACCGTACGCTCTTGACAGAGCGGAGGTACGCGGACCCAACCGTCCGAGAGTACGCTTGCGCACCTTGAAGGACGTGTTCGCCTACGCCCACGCCGAGAGTGTGGAGTTGCGGTTGGACGCCATCCAGGTGGAGGTTCGGTGACCCCTCGCGGGTCGGGGCGGCCAGCGGGCGTTCATCTTGGGGAGAAGAACACCATGGAGGCCACCGTCGTGGCCGACCACCAAGGGCTCACATTGTGGACCAACGCCATGCGGCCCGGGCGGGTGCATGACGCCACCGCGGCCCGCGCTGCGAACATAGACGCGTGTTTCCTACTTCCACGAGGTGGAGGTGCTGTTCGACGACGGATACCTCGGCCTGCGGCCTACCGGTCCATCGCCGGGTTGGTCTCCAACCGCACCGCGGACGAGGTTGCCATGCCTCACCCGCTATCACGCACCAACTCGTTAGCCGCACCCAATCACGGCCCCTGGTCCTCCCCGAGTCCTCCAGGCGCTGTTGGCCGGTACTCCGGTAGCGGATCTCGTTGCGGTTCTCTCCCACGCTTTCGATCAGTCCTGTCACGTGGGAGTCATTGGTGGCGGGGCCGCAGGACTACACGCGCTCAGGCACTACCCCGGTTCCGGTGAACTGTCCTGTACCGGGAGAGGTGTGGGCGTACGTGGGCGCGCCGCCTCGACCGCAGGGGGTTGCGCCCTCCGGCGTCGCTCCTGCTGTGGAGTTGTTGAGCCCAAGCGGCCGGTGCTGAGCTCGGGTGTTTCGTACCGGGACGGTCCTATAGATGTCAAGTGAGGCCCAGATCGGATCTCAGATCGCGGAAGACCTCCCGAACGATGAAGCGCTTGAGGCAGCGCAACACGTCCTTCTTCGACAGACCCTCGGCAAGACGGCGACGCATGTAGTCAGTACTTCTCTGGTCGTAGCGGAGCCGGCAGACGGCGATCATGTGCAGAGCACGGTTGGCCTGCCGGTCGCCGCCACGATGCAGCCTCATCCTGCGGGACTTTCCGGAACTGACGGGAATCGGTGCGACACCGCACAAGCGCGCGAGGCCAGCCTCCGAGCCAAGCCTGTCGACGTTCTGGCCGGCGCTGACCAGCAACTGGGCCGCGTGACCGGTCCCGATCCCGACCCGGGAGACGAGCGTGGGAGCCGTCCTGGCCACCAACCGGTCCAGGTGGGTCTGGACGGCGGTGATCTCTTCGTCCAGGTCGTGCACGCGTCTGGCCAGAGCTCGCAGGGCCATTTTCGCGGCCTGAACCGGCTCATGCAGTCGGGTGGTATCGGGGCGGAGCCCGGCGCACTGGGACGCTTTGCCGCGCCCGCCACGCGCGGTGATCTGTTCGCGCACCGGTGCGGGCGCGGTGACCAGTGCGTTCTGCAGCTGGGTCAGCGCAGCTGAGCGGGCCTTCACCGCGGAGTTGCGCGCCAGGGAGAGCAGTCTGATTGATTCGACAGCGCCGTTCGTGCTCTTGGGCCTGGCGGTGGCTTCTCCAGACAGCACTTTGCGTGCGGCTGCTTCGTCATCGATCACATCGTCCTTGCCTCTACGGGCTCTGGTGTGGGGGTGGGGTGTGTTGACCTCGACCACGTCGACACCGGCGTCGAGCAGATGCCGGGTCAGCCCCGCGGCGTAGGAGCCGGTCGACTCGACACCGACCCGGTCGAGGAGACCGAAACGGGTGAGCCAGTCGAGAAGGTCTCGGTATCCGGCGGTAGAGACCGGAAACTCCTGGTCCGCGATGCGCAGTCCCTTGTCATCGAGTACGACTGCATGGTGGGTGTCCTTGTGCGCGTCGATGCCGGCGACGATCACAGGTTGCGTGGCGGCGGTGAGCACAGCGGTCATCGTGGAACGGGTCCCCTTCGCTTCGCGTACTGGACGACCGAACCGATCCGGGCGGACACAACAGTGATGAGGTACGCGGAACAGGGTCCTATGAAGTCACGTCCCGTCCGGGTCCGGCTGTCCGGACCATGTGGAGAACCGCTCGAGGGGAGCCGACGGGTCCCAGCCAGGACAGCACCGTCAGGCGCGTCAGTCTATTAGGAAGTCAGACTCCCACCGAGCGGTTCCCCTCCATCCTCACTGTTCTTTAGAGACTCAGAACCAGGCCATCCACACGACGTGGGCACTTGAACAGGCCCTGAACCGTGACATACCTGAGCGAGCGTTGCCCTTCTAAAGGACCAGCTACGAGCCGCCCCCTTCAAAAACTCGAGCAATCCTGGTTGATAACATCTCGAACAAAGCGTTCGAACATTGTGGTGCGAAATGCCGCACATCACCGAAGCCACCTACGATCAACAGACAGGACCCGATGGCTAACAGCACGTCACCCACGGAAGAGCAACCGCTGTTCGATCCGTTCGCTCCAGGGTTCACGGACGATCCCTACCCGCAGTACGCGGCACTGAGAGAGACCGCCCCCGTCTACCAACATCCTCTGGGGTTCTGGGTGGTGAGCCGGTATGAGGACGTATACGCACTACTACGCTCAGACACGTCGGCGGAGTTGCGGAACGTTGCCGCGGACTCGATGGACAACCTCCGCCAAGAAGACGAGAAAAAGAAGACCCTTCTCATTGACGGCTTCTCGATGATTGACAGGGACCCGCCGGACCACACGAGGCTGCGCCGCCTCGTCCAACAGGCGTTCTCTCCGAAATCGATCCGTGCGCTCGCCCCGCGTATCGAGGAACTCACCGAGGAATTGCTCGACGGAATCGCCGACGCGGGCGAGGGCGACCTGGTACGCGACCTGGCGTCCCCCCTGCCGTTCACCGTGATCGCCGAGATGCTCGGAGCTCCCGAGGACCACCACACGCGCATCCGGGAACTGAGCGGTACGTTGGTCCGCTCCCTCGAACCGATCAACGACCCCGCGCTCATGCGGGACATCGAGGCCGCGGACGCCGAACTCAGCGAGATCACGGCCGAGATGGTCGAATGGAAGCGCCGCACACCGGGCGACGACCTGATGACCGCCCTGATCAGAGCGAACGAGGACGGCGATACACTCAGCGAGGACGAGCTGACCGCCCAGGTACTCCTGCTCTACATCGCCGGGCACGAGACGACCGTCAACCTCATCTCCGGTGGCACGCTGGCCCTCCTCAACCACCCCGAACAGTTGGAGCTGCTGCGAAGGCGTCCCGACGAGCTGATGCCGAACGCGGTCGAGGAGCTGCTCCGTTACGACAGCCCCTTGCAGTCGAGCAGACGCATCATGCTGCGGTCGACCCCCATCGGTGGCGTCGACCTCCCGACCGGAGCGTTCGTGATCGCCGGTCTGGGATCCGCGAACCGGGACGAGCGCCACTGGGGACCGGACGCGGACACGGTGCGCTTGAAACGCGCGGACGCCCGAAGCCATGTCGCCTTCGGCGCCGGACCGCACCACTGCCTCGGAGCCTCGCTGGCCCGTCTGGAGGCCAGCGTCGTCTTCACCCGCCTTCTCCGGCGCTTTCCCAAGCTGGTGCCCGACGGCGACGTCTCCTGGAACGGCCGTATCAACGTCCGTGGTCTGGCGTCGCTGCCGATCTCGGTCCGCTGACGGTTCCACGGCACGTGTGACCCCACCAAGGAAACGGAAGGGCCTGTAATCCCCATGCCCGGAACCGTCGACACCAGCGAGCTCTGGCTCCGACGCTTTCATCCCGCGCCCGACGCGCCCACCCGCCTGCTGTGCTTTCCACACGCCGGAGGGGCCGCGAACTTCTACTTCCCGGTTTCCAAGGCCCTGTCACCCGGCACGGACGTGCTCGCGGTGCAGTATCCCGGCCGCCAGGACCGCATGTCCGAGTCGCCCCTGACCGACATCCACGCACTCGCCGACCGCATCACCGATGCGGTCACCCCCTGGGCCGACCGCCCCCTCGTGCTCTTCGGCCACAGCATGGGCTCGCTGGTGGCGTTCGAGGTGGCAAGGAGGCTACAGGACCGCGGTGTGCGCCCGCGTGCCCTATTCGTGTCCGCGCGCCGTCCTCCGCACCTGCATCGGGAAGCAGCGGACGGCGACCTCTCACAGGGCGCCCTCGTCAGGGCGATGAAGGAGCTCAACGGAACCGACTCCAGCCTGCTGGACGACCCCGCGATGCTCGACATGATCATGCCCTCGATCCGCGGTGACTTCCAGGCCGTGCGCGACTACCGCTACCGGCCCTCCCCCAGGCTGGCCTGTCCGCTGGTCGCCCTCTCCGGTGACAGTGACCCGTGGATGGACGCCGGAGAGATCCACGGATGGAGGGACCACACCTCGGCGGAGTTTCGTTCGAAGGTCCTGCCAGGCGACCACTTCTACCTCGTCCAGCACCCGGAGACCGTGCTGTCGCTCATCACGGAGTGGCTCTCGCTCCCGCACGGGACCCGATGACGTGGGTTCACGACGGCGCCGTTCTCCGCACCGACGGGAGAGAATACCCTGTTGGTGCGGTGACGGTGCCACCCACGCCCCTCCCCGGCACGGAAAGGACGCACGACTTGTCACAGGACCACGAGCCCTCCACCCCGGACGCTCCACAGCTCGACCTGGGAGCGGACTGCGCGAACTGCTTCGGCCTGTGCTGCGTCGCCCTCCCCTTCACCGCGTCCACGGACTTCGCCGTCGACAAGAAGGCGGGCGAGCCCTGCGCGAACCTGACCCGGGACTTCGGCTGCGGTATCCACTCCCAGCTCCGGGAGCGGGGTTTCCCCGGCTGCACCGTCTTCGACTGCTTCGGCGCGGGCCAGAAGGTCTCCCAGACCACCTTCGCCGGGAGGAGCTGGAGGGAGGCCCCCGACACCGCCGGAGCCATGTTCGCGGTCTTCCCGGTCATGCGCCAGCTCCACGAACTGCTCTGGTACCTCACCGAGGCCCTGCGGATGCCGGAGGCCGGCCCCGTCCACACCGACCTGCGGCGCGCGCGGAACGAGGTCGAGAACCTCACCCACCGCAGCGCCGAGGAACTCATCGGCGTGGACGCGAACAGCGTCCGCGGCGAGGTGAGTCCCCTGCTGCAGCGGGCCAGCGAACTCGCACGCGGCAAGGTCCCCGGGCGCAAGAGGAACCACCGGGGTGCCGACCTCATGGGAGCACGCCTTCGGGGAGCCAGCCTGCGCGGCGCCAACCTGCGCGGTGCCCTCCTCATCGCGGCCGACCTGCGTGGCGCCGACCTGAGGAGCGCCGACCTGACCGGGGCGGACCTGCGCGACGCCGACGTCCGCGGCACCGACCTGTCCGACGCCCTCTTCCTCACCCAGCCCCAGATCAACGCGGCCAGGGGGGACTCCGGGACCAGGGTGCCCCGGGCCCTCGCCCGACCCGCGCACTGGTAGGCCGGACTCGGGCCCAGCTCACCTCCCCGCGCCCGTGGCGTCCGCCAACCGACCGCGCAGACGCCTCATCGACACGAGGTTGCCGCCGAACTGGTTGATCGCCGGGGCGCAGTGGTGAGTCCCTCCGTGGCCGTGCTTGAAGAAGTTGGCGAAGGAGCCGCTCGCGCTGAGGTCCACGAGGAAACGGGACCCGGGTTCTCCGAGCTCGGACGCCACGAGCTCGGAGAACCTCACCTCGCGCCGGACCACGTCCCACAGGTACCGGTTCCACCCGTCCAGCTCCGAGGGGCCCAACGGCCCCGCCTTCATCGAGGAGTACACCGGAAGGCGCGGCTCTCTCACCGGGATCTTCGCGCCCAGGGCCAACCCCTCGTCCCGAAGATGGTCGAGGTACCGGGAGTGGAACGCCTGCCGCACGGGCAGCCGCACCGCGATCACGTCGTCGAACTCCAACGCCGACCGCACCTCGTCCAGTACCCGGGCCTCACCGCTGACCACGAAGTTCTCCTCGAAGTTGACGGCCGCCAGGTCCGTTCCGGCGAACAGGTTCGGCCGCTCGTCGTAGAGTGAGGGTTTCGCGAGGATGGTGAGCATGCCGCCGCCGCGCACGCCCCTGACCAGTTCGGCCTGCCGCACGACGAGATCGAGTCCGTCGTCGAAGGTCATCGCGCCGGCGACGGTGGCCGCGACGTACTCGCCCAGGCTGTGCCCCAGTACCGCGTCGGGGTGATAACCCTCCTCTCCGAGAGCCTCGGTCAGGCTGTAGCCGACGCAGTAGAGCGCCGCGTGGGAGTAGAGAACGTCGTCGAGGTCCTGGCCCCGGCGCGAGTCGTCGTAGACGGCGTCCACCAGGGACCTGCCCGTCAGCGTCTGGTACGCCGCGCTGCACCGGTCCATGGAACTCCGGAAGGCCGGGTTCTCGTCGTACAGCTCACGCCCCATCTGGTAGTACTGCGTCCCCTGGCCCCCGTACATGAAGACGAGACCGGTACGGTCCTGCGCTCCCGACACCGCGGGAACGGTCCGGGTGCTCCGGGACCGCGCGCTCTCCTCGACGGGGAGGGGCTCCTCGACGATCGAGGCCGCCAGCTTGGTCAGGACCCTGCCCGGACCGACCTCGTGGAAGTCGTCGTACCCCTGGTCCACCAGCCAGGAGATGGACTCGTACCACCTGATCGGGTTGGAGATCTGCTCGACGAGGTGGTCCGTGTACCCCGTCGTCGGATAGGGCCGGGCCGTACGGTTGGAGACGACCGGAACCGTGAGTTCCCCGAACTCGAACCCGGCCACGAACTTCGCGAACTCCTCCTCCACCTCCGCCATACAGCGCGAGTGGAAGGCCGCGCTGACGTTGAGCGGGACGAACGATGCCCCCGCCTCGGTGTAGGCCCGACGCACCTCGGGCGAGTGGAGTTCGTCGTACACCCCGGACAGGACGCACTGCCTCCGCGAGTTGATGTTGGCGATGTCGATGCCCTGGTGGGGAAGGCCCTCCAGGATCTCGGCCGTCCGTGCCTGGTCGAGGTTGACCACGGCGGCCATCGCCCCCTTGGGCGCCCGGCTCATCAGCTCGCCGCGCTTACGGACCAGCCGAAGACCGGTGACGAAGTCGAAGCCCCCGGCCGCGAACAGCGCACAGTACTCACCCAGGCTGTGACCGGCGAGGAACCCCGGTTCGACGCCGTCGCGGGAGATCCGGTCGAGGTGGTGGAGCACGTTGACGACGTAGAGCAGCGGCTGGGTGTACTCCGTCCTCGCCAGTACCCCGTCCGGGTCGCGGAGGCACACCTCCTCGACCGAGTATCCGAGGCACTCGTCGGCCTGGGCCACCAGGTCCGGGAACCGTTCGAACAGTCCCTTCCCCATCCCCCTGCGCTGTGAACCCTGACCGGGAAACATGTGGACCGGCTTCATTCTCTTCCCTTCCTCATGCCCGGGGCCGACGGTCCTCGTCGGCTGACGTGCCCTGCCCGTACCGCCCAAGCCGTTCACCCAAAAGCTCCGCGGTTCCCCTCAGGAGGTGCTCCGCGACGACAGCCACCCTCCGTTGGTGCCACGGCTCCAGCGGTGTGCCCTTCACCCAGGCGTTGAACGCGCCCATCGCCGGACCGCAGTGGATCTGGTAGTCGACCCGCTGCTCCGTGCTCCCCGACATCGCCAGCCGGGTGGAGTGGACGAAGTACCACCGGAAGATCCGCGCCATCCTCTGCTTGGGGTTGCCCTCGATGTCGGCCAGTTGCTCCGGGTACCGGCGGGCCAGGTGTTCACGCGTCTCCTGCCACACGGCGGCGATGGAGCGCTTGAAGTACTTCTCCTCGAGCATCGTCCTCGTCCGGACGTCCAGGTCGTCGATCGAACCGTGTCGCATGTACAGCTCGTACAGCTTGTTCGCCCGCGCGGGAAAGAACAGTCCCTTCCTGACCGCCTGCACCCTGGCCCCCACCTCGAACATGTCGCCGGCGGGTGCGTAGCCCGTGTCGTGGACTCCCAGCCCTTGCAGGATGTCCTTCACCGCCTCACTGGTGCCCGCCTCCACCGTGCACTGGTTGATGGACCCCGTCACGATGAAGTCGGCGCCCAGCATGAGGGCGGCGAGCGCCGACTCCGGTGTGCCGATGCCGCCGGCGGCCCCGATGCGGACGGTGTGCGAATAGCCCGCCTCGCTCCTCACGCGGTCACGTACCGCGCGCATGGCCGGCATCAGGACGTAGGCGTTGCCCGCGTCCGTGTGGCCCGCGGAGTCCGCCTCGACGCACAGGTCGTGTGCCAGGGGAACCCGCGCCCCGAGCTCGGCCTGCTCGGGGGTGATCATGCGGCGCTCCAGCAGTTCCCGTACCAGGTCGGGCGGCGCGGGACGCAGGAACCCCTCTGCCACCTCGGTCCGCGAGACCTTCGCGATGACGCGGTTCTCCTGGCGAACACCGCCGTTCGCGTCCCGTGAGAGCCCGGCCAGGCGGTAGCGCACCAGCGCCGGGGACGGCTGGACGTAGGCGGACGCCTCGACGTGACGCACACCGTGTCTGAGCAACAGCTCCACCGTCCGCATCTCGAGGTCGGGTTCCTGGGGGCCGCTGAGCAGGTTCACCCCAAAGGTCCGTCCGGGCTGGAGCCCCTGTTCGATCTTGGTGATCGAGTCGTCGACCACGTCCAGGGGGAGTCCGCCCGTGCCGAGGAAGCCGAGCATCCCCGCGTTTCCCAGGGCGGTCACCAGTTCGACCGAGGCGATCCCCTTGTACATGCCGCCGGCGACGTAGTTGTAGCGGAGTCCGTAGTCGTCGCGAAAGCCCGGGTCCCCCAGTGACTCGGGAGTCACGGCGGGCGCCCCGGACGGCACCGGGGATCGCCGTTGCTCCCCTTCGGATGCTTCGGGCGTGGGCATCGGCGTCCCGGCCTTCCCGTTCGGAGTGGGGGTGTCGTCGTTCGTCGGCCCGTCCTCCCAGGGGAAGAGGCCCTGTTCCGTGTAGCGCCGGATCGCGCGCACGTTCTCGGGATCGTCGAACGCCTCGCGGTTCGCGGCGATCGCGGCCTCCTTGTCGTGCTCCGGGACGGGTGACAGCCGTCTGAGGTAGGACTTGTACCGCACGACCGCCTTCTTGGACAGGCGGTTCAGCCGCCGCAGGTGCCCGCGCAGCAGCGCCTGGCTGTCGGCCCCGGTGGCGTCCACCAGCCCCCACTGACACGCGCGCTCGGCGTCGATCACCTGGGTCGTGCCCGCGAGGTAGCGGGCCCGCTGGGAGCCCACCCTGCGGGCGAGGAAGGGGAGGACGACCGCCGGGACGAGCCCGAACAACAGCTCCGAGAGGCTGAAGGACGCCGTCTCGTCGGCGATCACGACGTCGCTCGCCGCGACGATGCCCACCCCTCCGGCGTTCGCCCTCCCCCGTACGTGAGCCACCGTGACGAAGTCCCCGTACGCGATCCGACGGAAGAGTTCGAACATCGGCTCAGGGTCGTAGCCGGTGTCCCTCCCCTCCCTGGCCGCCTCACTGATCACCCCGAAGTCCGCCCCGAAGCAGAACACCTCGGGCAGTCCCTCGATGACGACGACGGTGGTCGGGGAGTCCGACGCGCGTGCGAGCACGTCGCCCAGTTCACGAACCATGGCGGCGTTGAGCGCGTTGTCCGCCTCCGGTCGGTGTATCCGCACGAAGCAGGTGGCGTCCTGCTGGCGCACCCTCAGGGTCTCGTAGCTCACCCGGTCCATTCGTACTCCCGGTGGAAGTCCCTGATCCCCCTGAGGACCAGTCGCGGCACCGGCCCCGCGGCGTCCCGGACCCGGGGCAGGAGCCCCTGGTCCGCGGTCACGTTCCGCGTACCGAAGCGGATGAACCCGTTCTCGCCCAGCAGCCCCTCGTACTCCTCGATCGACAGTTCGTAGCGCGCGTCGAGGTGGGCCCCGATCTCCATGCCCTTCAGTTCGGCGGCTCCCCGGGGTGTGACGACCCCGCTGTAGAACTCGGCGCAACACCCCGAGCCGTAGGAGAAGCACCCCACGCGTTTGGCCGAGTCGAACCCGCCGTTGCAGACGGTGCTCGCCAGTGCGAGGAAGACCGTGGCGCCCATGATGTTGCCGACCCGCTGGCAGTAGGCCAGCCCGGGCAGGACCCGGCGCTCGAAGTCCTCCGTGATCTCGTCGGGTTTGGCCCTGGCGACCTTGCGCATCATCGAGCGGTGGGCGCCCTTGACCATGCCGCCGAACGGGGTGTGGAAGGCGAGGTACTGGAACGAGTCGCGGTAGTCCGCCCCCTCCACGCGCTCCTCGTAGGCCCGGTAGGTCTTCTCACAGCAGTCGAGGTAGGACATCAGTGAGAGGTCGACGTCCCCCGACTCGCTGTCCGGCGCGGGGCGGCACGTGTCCATGACCTCGTAGCCGTAGTAACCGCTGGCGCCCACGTCCATCTGGAAGACGTGCGGGACATCGCTGACCAGCATGGCCACCGCTCCGGCTCCGCCGCTGGGCTCGGCGTAGGACCAGTCCTGGTCGGCCACGTCGCGTCCCTCCTCCAGGAGGTAACGCGAGATGTCCGTGGCGACCACCAGCGCCTTGGCCCCCGGCGAGGTCTGGGACAGGACGAAGTTGACGGCCATCTGCAGACCGGCCGTCCCGGCGTAGCACGCCTGCTTCAGCTCGAACATGCGGCAGTTGCGGCTGAGCCCCAGCACGTCGTGGAGGTAGGTGCTCACGGACTTGGAGAAGTCGATGCCGGATTCGGTGCACGTGACCAGCAGCTCGATGCGGTCCCTCTCCCGCGGGTCCAACCGGTCGAGGAGGGGCTTCGCCGCGTTGGCGCCGAAGGTCACGGGGTCCTCGAAGGGGAGGGCCACGGCCTTCTCCCTCATCAGCAGGTTCTCCATCCTCGGCAGGTCGAGGCCCCGATGCCTCGCGAGTCCCATGACGTCGAGCACCGCCGAACCGCCGAAGACGTTCATCGCCTCGATACCGACACGGACCATCACTTCACGCTCCCTGGACCGCTCGCGCTGACGCACAGTGCGGTGTTGATGCCGCCGAAACCCGCGCTCAGGCTCATGGCGTGCCGTACCTCAGTCTCACATCCCTCCTCGCCCACCCAGCGCAGGTCCCCGTCGACGGGATCCCGGAGGTTGCGGGTGGGGTGGAGGCGTCCCCGCCTCATCTGCAGGAGGGTGGCGACCGCCTCCACGGCTCCGGCCGCGCTCAGCCCGTGACCGGTGACGGACTTGGTGGCGTTGACCGCCGCACCCGTCAGGCCGCAGGCGCGCAGGGCCGCCACCTCGGTCCTGTCCCCGACGGGCGAGGCCGTCCCGTGGGGGTTGACGTAGTCGATCTGGCCGGCCTCTAGCCCGGCCCGTTCCAGAGCTTCCCGGATCGCCCCGGACTCACCGTCCTCGGAGGGGTCGGGCCCGCGGTTGGCGTCCAGCCGCACCGACCACCCCGACAGGGTTCCGTAGTCCTCCAGGCCGCGGCGCTCGCCCCGGCGCTCGATGACCAGGGCCGCGCACGCCTCGCCGAACACGAAGCCCTGGTGACCCCGGTCGAACGGGCGGCAGGCGAGTTCCGGAGCGTCCGCGCACCGGTCCGGGACCATCGCGCCCATCGCACGCAGGCCCAGGCACTCCCAGTACGAGAGGTCCATCAACGCGCCCAAGGCGACGCAGACGTCGACGCGGCCCGCGGCCACCGCTTCGGCGGCCTCGATGACCGCCAACTGCCCGCTGGCCGAGGCGCCCCCCACCGTGTGGGCCAGGCCCGTGATGCCGAAAGCCGACGTGCACTGGCCGCACAGGTCGCTGTCCAGGAAGGACAGCCCGTAACTGGGGCGGAGGAAGCCCGGTCTGTCCCGGTGGCGGTCGTGGGCCAGGACCAGCTCCCTCTGGCTCAGGTTGCTGCCTCCCACGACGAGACCGACGCGTGCGCCGTCGACTTCGTCGAGCCGTGCCTCCTCCCACGCCTCCTCCAGGGTCGCCAGGGCGACCCTGGCCGTGAACGAGGAGGTGCGCAGTTCACGGGTGGTGAGCCGCCCGGGGGTGACCTGGCCGGGGATCTCCGCTCCGACGAACCGGGTGCCGTGCTGCCTTCCCGGCCGCTCCATGACGGCGAACCGGTGCGCGCCGTCGAACAGGGCGCGTGCGAAGTCGGCCTTGCCCCGTCCGACGGCCGTGGTGACCCCCAGCCCGGTCACCGTGATTTCCCCCGGAGTACTCACGCCACCCGGCCCCCGGCCGCGCCCGCCTCGCTCAGGTGCTGGGCCAGCTCGCCCAGGTCGCGCGGCCCGAAGGTCTCGACCAGGGGGATGTCGAGGTTCATGCCCTCCAGGACCGTCGTGATGATCTCAGCCCGGTCCATCGAGTTCGCACCGAGGTCGGCCAGGGTGTCCGACTCCTCGAAGGCGTGGTCCTGGAGTTCCGGCAGGACCTCGCGAACGGCGTCGACGATCAACGGGAAGACTTCTTCTTTTCGCATTCTCACACCATCGGTTTCTGGGATCTGTGTCGGGTCAGGGCAGCGATCGAGGCGGTGGGCGCGCCCCCTCAGGAGCGGTCCCTCGCGGCGGCGAGGAGTTCGGAGAGATCGGCTCCCGGGTTCACGACCGCTTTCAGCAGCAGCCCTTCGTAGAGGGAGACCATGTGCTCGATGGTCCTCTTGTCGAACAGGTCGGTGCTGTACTCCATGTGGCCCCGGAGCCCCGAGGGGGTCTCACGCACCACGAGGTTGAGGTCGAACTTCGCGACCCCTCCCTCCCACGGCTCCGGGAGGAATCCGAGTTCCGGAGAGTCCTCGCCGGACGGCTCCGCCCCTGCCTTGGGGACCAGGTTGAACATGGCCTGGACCAGCGGCGGATACGCCGGGTCCGGGTCCGGGTCCAGCACCTCGGCCAGGCGGGCGAACGGCAGGTCCCTGTTCTCGTGGGCCTCGGCCGCGACCCGCCGTGTCCGCGACAGCAACTCCGGGAAGTCCTGTTCGGCGCTCACGTCCAGGCGCATCACGAGCACGTTGACGAAGTAGCCGACGACGTGCTCCAGGTCGGGATGGGGCCGGTTCGTGACCGGGGTTCCGATCGCCAGCTCACAGTCCTCGCTGTAGGAGCCCAACAGCACCGCGAAGGCCGACAGGAGGGTCATGTACAGAGTGACGCCGTGTTCGTCGCTGAAGCGGTGCAGTTGAACGAGCAGCTCCCGGGAGATCTCCAGGTCCACCGACGCGCCCCGGTAGGTCCGCACGGGGCACCTCGGGTAGTCGGTCCGCAGGGACGGGCGCCACGGGAGCCCGGACAGCCGCTGCCGCCAGTACGTCTCCTGACGGTCGAGTTCGGCCCGCCCGACCGTCTGGTGCTGCCAGTAGGCGAAGTCCGCGTACCGGACGGGAAGCGGGGGGAGGGATGGCTCGCCGCCCCGGCTCAGCTCCCGGTAGAGGACGTTCAGATCCGACAACAGGACCGCGGTCGACCAGCCGTCGAGGACGCCCCACGGGCGTGTGACGACGGCGACGTGTTCGAGCTCCGACAGGGCCAGGACCCGGACGCGGATCATGTGGGGCTCGTCGGGGGCGAAGGGCCGGTCCCGCTCCACACGCATCAGCTCCGCGACCGCGGCTTCCCCGCTCACCTTCTCGAAGGACACGGCGAAGCCGGCGGCCGCGTTCACCCGCTGCACATGGGTGTCGCCGCGCCGGTGGTAGCTGGTGCGTAGGATCTCGTGGCGTTCGACGAGCCTCTCGCAGGCGGCGGCGTAGGCGTCGCGGTCGAGTCGGCCGATGACCCGGTAGGCCGTCTGAACGTTGTCGTACGACGACGCGAGGTGGTCGGGGCGGTTGAGGAACCACAGTTCACTCTGTTGGAGGGAGAGCGCAACGGCCTCGCCGTCATCGGCCACGCGAACAAGCGGTACCGTCTCGGTTTCGGCCCCGCCGCCCTCAAGGGCGGCGGCCATCTCCCCGACGGTGGCCCCGGTCAGGACCAGCCGCAGCGGGAGTTCGGCTCCAGTCTCCTGTTTGACCCGCATGGTGAGCCGCGTGGCCAGCAGGGAGTGGCCGCCCAGGTCGAAGAATCCGTCCCTCAGCCCCACCCTCTCCAGGCCGAGGACCTCCTGGACCAGGCGGCACAGCGTCCGCTCCGTTCCGGTGGTCGGCTCGACGTAGGCCTCCTTGTGCACGTCGCCCTCGTCCGGTGCGGGCAATGCCCGTCTGTCGACCTTTCCGTTGGGGGTGAGCGGCAGCGTCTCCAGGGCCACGAAGACACTCGGCACCATGTACTCGGGGACCCTGTCCGCCAGATGGTCCTTCAGGAGGCGGGCCATCGCCTGACCCACCCGGGCGATCTGGGGGACGTTCGCCAGACGCGGCTGGCGGTACGCGCCACGAGCACGTACGCGCGGACGCTCCTCCCTTCCGAAGACGAGGTCGAGACCGTCCGGCCGGTCCTGGGACCACGTCGCCGCGGCGCGGAAACCGAGCCCTTCCGCGTACCGCAGCAAGGATTCGAGGGCGTCCACGCGTTCCCGCGCGGAGACCGAGAGCCGGGAGGAGCGCTGGAGCGGCTCCACCGGTCGTGCGGCGGGCCAGTGCGTCAGCCCCTCGCTGATCCGGACATCGTCCTCGACACGGGGGTTGGCCAGCCCGGTCACCCCGAACGCGCGGGGGCCGCCCTCCCTCAGGAGGGACCACACCTCCTCGGCGGTCGCGGCCTCCAGCCACGGCAGGGGTCCGGACGGCTCGCCGCCGCCCCTTCCTCCCTTGACCAGCACGACGTCGTAACGGTAGCCGAGCATCTCGTTCTCGCCGGTTCCGCGCTTGAGCACGATGTCGACGGCGTCCAGGTCCGGGAAGCGCTCGGAGATACGCGCGAAGTAGGTGGGGCTCACCAGGAGTTCCGTCTCCTGCTGGCGGCGACGCTGTACCCGGGCGGCCAGCTCGCCGACCGGCACCCGCCCCGCTCCACGTCCGCGCTCGACCGCGCACAGGTGCGCCGAGAACAGGTCGAGGTTCCGGACGTCCCCGACCAGGATCCGGCCGCCCTCCTTCAGGAGCGGCAGCAGCCTGGCGATGGCCTCGTCCAGATACCGGCGGTTCGGGAAGTACTGTGCGACGGAGTTGATGACAACGGTGTCGTACCCCTCCTCCACGGACTCCGGCAAGGAGAGGGCGTCCGCCTGCCCGAGCGTGACGTGGGACCAGCCGCGCTGGTCGATCCCCCGTTTGACTCCAGCCAGTGCCGACGCGGAGATGTCGACGGCGTGGACCGACTCGCAGAGCTCCGCGTAGCGGTAGAGCAGGAGGCCCGTGCCGCAGCCGACCTCCAGCAGCCGCCTGGGCCTCAGCTCCGCGATCCTGGCCACCGTGTCGTCGATCCACTCCCGCATCTCGGGCTCGGGGATGGGCTCGCCGGTATAGCTGCTGTTCCAGCCGACCAGGTTCAGGTCGTCGCCCCCGCCGTCCCCGTCGGCCTCGGAGTACTGGTCCTCGAAGAGCCGCAGCCACTGGTCCAGCCGCTCCTCGTTCTGTTCCCGTGCGGCTTCCTCCAGGTACTCGTCCGAGGGGCACACGTGGGCGACGAGTTTCCTGGTCTCGCCGAACGATTGCGGAGTGACCGCCACCCCGCTCACCGAGGGATGGCTGAGCAGAGCGCTCTCGATCTCACCGGGTTCGACCCGAAACCCTCGGATCTTCACCTGGTCGTCGATGCGGCCGACGAATTCCAGGGTGCCGTCGGGTAGCCAGCGCGCCAGGTCGCCGGTGCGGTAGAGCCTCGCCTCCGGGTCGTCTGAGAACGGGTCGGGGACGAACCGCTCCTTCGTTCGCTCCGGGTCGTTGAGGTATCCGCGCGCCACACCGGCGCCGCCCACACACAGCTCGCCGACCACACCGCGCGGGACCGGTCGAAGGTTCCGGTCGGTGACGTAGGCGGTCGACTGCGCGATCGGCGCCCCGATGGGGATCACCTCGTCCTCCTCCACGTCCCGGGGGATCACGTGGCAGGTGGAGGCGATACTGTTCTCCGTCGGGCCGTAGGCGTTGACGACCGTCAGCCCCGGCTGTGCCCGGTGGAGCCTGCGCACGTCACGGGCCGAGAACGCCTCGCCGCCCACCCCGAGGTACTCCAGGGGCAGTCGGCGCCGCTCCGACGCTTCGGCGAACGCCGGGAGGAACGCGGCCGACAGGCCCATCGTGTTCACGCCCGCGCGCTCGACGGTGTCGAGGAGCCGCTCGACGTCCTTGGCGTCGCCGTCGTGGAGGACCAGGCGCCCACCGCACGTCAGCGGGCAGAGGATCTCCTGGGATCCGACGTCGAACGAGATCGACGAGTGGTGCAGCATCACCGTGTGCTCGTCCGACGTGAAGTAGTCGGGGTTGCGCACTAGGCGGACCACTCCGCGCTGCGGCACCTGGACGCCCTTGGGACGGCCGGTGGAGCCGGAGGTGAAGATGACGTAGGCCAGGTGTTCGGGGGTCAGGCCGAGTTCCTCGCGGGACGGTCCGTGTTCGGGCCGGCCCTCCAGGACCTGGCTCCGGTCCGCGGCCAGCTCCCCGGTGTCGAGGTGGAGGACGGTGACGGTGTCCCCCAGGAGTGAGGTCGGCAGGTGGGACTGGCTGAGGGCGAGGGAGACGCCGGAACCCTCCACCAGGGCCCTGACGCGCTCCTCGGGGTAGGCCGGGTCGATCGGCACGTACGCCCCGCCCGCCTTGAGGATGCCGAACAGTCCGATCACCGTCTCCGGTGACCGCTCCGTGTACAGGCCGACCAGCGTGTCCGGCCCCACACCGCGGTGACGGAGGTAGTGGGCGACCCGGTTGGCACGGGCGTCGGTCTCGGCGTAGGTCAGCCGCAGGTCGCCGTACTCCACGGCGACGGCGTCCGGACGCCGGGCGACCTGTTCCTCGAAGAGCTCGAACAGGCATCTGTCGTGCGGGTAGGGCTTGGCCGTGTCGTTCCACTCCGCCAGGAGCCGGTGTTCGGCCGGTGGCACGACGTCGATGTCGAGTGCCTGGGTCCCCGCCCCGTCGTCCTCGGCCAGGGCGCCGACGATCCCCTCGACCGCGGCCTGCACGTAGTCCAGGACCGCGTCGGGAGAGACGGAGTCCTCAACCTGCGCGTTCATCGACAACTCGTCGCCGAGGTCGTCGACCGACACGCCCACCGGGTAGTTGGTGCGGTCGACCGCGTCCAGCCAGCGGACTCCCCATTCGTCGAGGCCGGTCAGGCCGCGCTCCCCCTCTCCCGGGTCGTAACGTCGGAAGTTGAGGCCCGAGCTGAACAGCGCCGCGTCGCCGCCCAGCCCGCTGCACCGCTGCGCGAGGACCAGCGAACTCTGCTCGTGGAAGATCAGCTCCTTGAGCGAGGCGTCGACCTCCGAGACCAGGTCCCGGACGCTTCTGTCCCCCAGGCGTACCCGCAGGGGCAGGGTGTTGATGAAGTTGCCGAGCATCCGCTCCACACCCGCCACGCCCTGCAGTCTCCCCGACAGGACGGTGCCGAACACGACGTCGTCGCGGCCGGTGGCCGCGGCGGCCACCAGGGCCCAGGCGGCGTGGAAGAGGCTCGCCGGACTGGCTCCCGCGCGCCGCGCCTGGGTACGGAGGGCCTCGTCGAGGTCCCGGGGCAGGGAACGGCGGGAGGAGAGGATCCGGCTGCCGTCGCCGTGGACGTCGGACAGTTGGAAGGGGGTGGTCGGTTCGGTGAGGTCGCCGAGCTCGCCGCGGAAGAACACCTCCGCGTCGTTCGACGCCAGATGGTGGAGTGTGTGGCCGACGAAGTCCCTGAAGGGCACCGACGGCGGCAGGCTCTCGGAGTCCCCGGCCATGTGGCTCGCCAGCTCCTCGAGGATCAGCCGCAGGGACGTCGCGTCCTCGATGAGGTGGTGGACGCTCAGGAGCAGGAAGCGCCGCGGGGAACGCGGGTCCTCCGCGATCCTCAGCCGCATGAGGGGCGCCCGGCCCAGCGCGATGACCCCGGGATCGTCGAGGAAGGCGCGGGCCTGTTCCTCAGCGTCCGCGTCGGCGGACAGCTCGGTGCGTTCCACGTCCAGGCGGACCTGGCGCAGGACGACCTGCACGGGTTCCGCGAGGTCCTCCGTCAGGACCACGGTGCGCAGGACGTCGTGCCGGTCGACGAGTGCCTGGAGGGCGGTCACGAACCTCGCGCAGGTTCCCTCGTCCGGTGCGGTGAGCAGGATGGGGATGACGTAGGGATCGTTCTCGGGGTCCATCAGGTGGTGGACGAGGATGCCCTGTTGCGCGGGGACGAGCGGGTAGACGTCCTGGACGTTCAGTGCTCCGCCGGGCACCCGCGCCACAACGGACTCGGTCTCGGCGGCGGTCAGGTCGACCAGCGGAAGCATCTCCGGGGTGATCCGGTCGCAGCCGTCCGGGATGCGGTTGGGGGGAACGGTGTAGCCGGGGCGGTGCCCGGCACGGTCGATCTCCTCCGCGAGGTGCGCCAGGGTCGGTGCGCGGAAGACCTCGCGCACGGGCACGTCGATCCCGTGTTCCCTGAGGCGGGCCACCAGCACAGTGATGAGCAGTGAGTGGCCGCCCAGGGCGAAGAAGTTGTCGTCGGCGCTGATCCGTTCGGCGTCGAAGCCAAGGACCCGTGCCCACGCGTCCGCCAGCAGCCGCTCGGTCGGGGTGCCCGGTGCCACGTACTCCCGTCGGGCGTAGGATTCGATCCCCGGAGCGGGCAGGGCCTTGCGGTCGAGCTTGCCGTTGGTGGTGAGGGGAAGCTCGTCCAGCGTGACGAAGGCGCTGGGCACCATGTGCTCCGGAAGCATGCGCTCCAGGTGACGGCCCAGTTCGGTCTGGTGGTTCGGGATCCGGCCCCCGTCCCGGGGAACGACGTAGGCGACCAGTTGTTTGTCGCCGGGCTGGCCCTCCCGTGCGATCACCGCGCACGACCGGACCGCGGGGTGTTCGTTGAGGTGGGCCTCGATCTCCCCCAACTCGATACGAAAACCCCGCACCTTCACCTGATCATCCGCACGCCCCACATACTCCAACTCACCCCCGGACAACAACCGAACCACATCACCCGTCCGATACATACGCCCACCCGAAAACGGATCATCAACAAACCGCTCCCGCGTCAACTCCGGACGATTCAAATACCCACGAGCAACACCACCACCCCCAACAAACAACTCACCAACAGCCCCCACCGGAACCGGCTCACCACCCCCATCCAAAACATACGTCCGCAAATCAGAAATACGACACCCAATCGGACTCGACGACGCCCCCTCCACATCCTCAACCGACAACAACCGATACGTCACATGAACCGTGGTCTCAGTAATCCCATACATATTGACCAAATCAACACCACGATTCACCCCCCGACGCACCCACGGCCGCAACGACGCCACATCCAACGCCTCACCACCGAACACCACCACACGCAAACAATGCCCAGCCGCATCATCCCCCTGCGCAGCCACCAACTGCCGAAAAGCACTCGGCGTCTGATTCAGAACCGTCACACCAAACGAACACAACAACCCATAGAAATCCCTCGGACTACGCGCCGTCTCCTGCGACACCACCACCAAACGCCCACCATGCAACAACGCCCCCCACATCTCCCACACAGAGAAATCAAAAGCGAAAGAATGGAACAACGTCCACACATCACCAGCACCAAAACCGAACCACCGGTCCGTCGCCGTGAACAGACGCGTCACATTACGATGCTCAACCACCACCCCCTTCGGAGCACCAGTCGAACCCGACGTATAAATCACATACGCAACATCAGAAGGCGAACACCCCACCTCACCACCGGAAAGATCCCCACCCGACAAACCCTCCCACGCAGCAGAATCCCCCCACACATCCACCACACGAACACCAGAAGTGTCCAACCCCCCAGCGACAGGCCCGTCCACCACCAACACACCCGGCGCCGCATCACGCAACACATAACCCAAACGATCCACCGGATACGCCGGATCCAACGGCACATAACCACCGCCAGCCTTCAATACAGCAAGCACACCCACCACAAGCTGCTCACCACGCGAAAGACACAACGCCACCAACACACCCGGACCCACACCCAAATCACGCAGATAACGCGCCAAACGATTCGCCCGAGCGTTCAAATCCCCATACGAAACCGAACCACCACCCTCCAACACAAGAGCGACGGCATCCGGCGAAGAACCCGCGACCTCCTCGAACCACTCATGCACACACCGACCCACCTCGAACGAACCCCCGGGCTCGTTCCACTCCTCCAACACCCGACGACGCTCGGCATCGTCAAGCATCGGGAGTCGGGAGACGCGCTCGCCGGGGTCGGCCACGATCGAGGAAAGGAGGGTCGTGTAGTGGCGGACGAAGCGCTGGACGGTCTCCCGGTCATAGAGGTCGGTGTTGTACTCGACGGAGCCGGCCAGACCGTCGGGTCCTTCCCTCAGTTCGAGGGTGAGATCGAACTTCGTGACCCGGTAGTCGACGTCCATCGGTGAGATCTCGAGGTCGCCCAGCCGGACGACGCGCTCGGTCCGCTCCTCCTGGAGCACGAACGCCACCTGGAAGAGCGGTGAGTGGCTGAGGCTGCGATCGGGCTGCAACGCGTCGACCACGGCCTCGAAGGGCACGTCCTGGTGGTCGTAGGCCCGCAGCGCCGTCTCCTTCACCCGGGCCAGCAGCTCGTGGAAGACCGGGTCGCCCGCGAGATCCGCCCGCATGACGAGCGTGTTGACGAAGAAACCGATGAGGTCCTCGACCTCCAACCGGTTGCGGTTGGCGACGGGCGAGCCGATGGTGATGTCCTCCTGGCCCCCGTAGCGGTTCAACAGCACCGCGTAGGCGGTCAGGAGGACCATGTACAGGGTCGCCCCGTGCTCCTCGCCGAGTCCCCTCAGGGACCGTGTGAGCTCGGCCGGCACGAGGAAGTCCTCACGCGATCCGTGGTAGGTCTTGACCGTGGGCCGAGGCCTGTCCGTCGGCAGCGACACCTGCGGGTCGGAGCCCTGGAGCTGTTCTCTCCAGTGGTCGACCCGGCGTCCGAGCACGTCGTCGACGAGCCACTGGCGCTGCCAGTGGGCGTAGTCCGCGTACTGGACGGCCAGGGGCTCCAGGGGGTCGGGGCGGCCGTCGCGGAACGCCTCGTACAGAGCGGTCAGCTCCCTGGAGAAGACCCCGAGCGACCACCCGTCGGAGACACTGTGGTGCATGGTCACCAGAAGGACGTGCTCGTCCGGGGACCGCCGCAGCAGGCGGGCCCTGATGAGGGAGTCGTGCTCCAGGTCGAAGGGGGTCATCGCCTCCTTCTCGCAGAGGGAGGGGAGCTCCGCCGGATCCGCCAGGTCCTCCTCGCCCACCTCGAAGCCCCGGCCGTCGCCGACGACCTGGTAGGCGACGCCGTCGCGTTCCGCGAGCCGGGTGCGCAGAACCTCGTGCCGCTCCACGATGGCCTCCAGGGCGCGCAGCAGCGCACCCCGGTCCAGAGGTCCGCGCAGTCGGAGCGCCAGCGGGATGTTGTAGTGGGCGTTGGTCCCCTCCATCCGGGCGAGGAACCACAGGCGCTGCTGGGCGAAGGAGAGCTGGACCGGCTCGTCACCGGCGGTGGGGCGGGGAGGGATCGATTCCAGTGCCGCGAGGTCGACCCCCCTCCGCGCGAGCACGGCCCTCAGCGCCCTCTGCTTCTTGGGGGACAGTGACCTGATCCTCCGGAGGAGATCGATCGTGTCGTCGGTGTTCGTCGTCTTCATCGTCAGCTCTCGTCCCCCTGGTCGTGGCCGTCGGCCAGCGCCTCCAGCTCCTCCTCGCTCATCCCTTCGATGAGGCTGAGGCCGTCACGGATGTCGTCGATGTTCAGGTTCAGCGCGTCCTGGGCGAGGGAGGTGTTCCTCTCCACCAGGTCGGCTACCCCGCCCAGCGTCGGGGAGTCGAACACGTCCTGGATGGCCAGCTCCGCCCCCGCTCCCCGCGCGAGCCGGTTGACCAGACGGGTCACCAGCAGCGAGTTCCCGCCCAGGGAGAAGAAGTCGCTGTCCTCTCCGATGTCGTCGGCCTCGACGCGCAACAGCTCCGCCCAGATCCGTGCCACCGTCCTCTGGGCCTCGGTCCGGAGCGGGGCCCGGCGCTCCTCGCGCGCTCCCCCGTGCTCCGGGTCGGGCAGCGCCCGGTGGTCCAGCTTGCCGTTCGGGGTCAACGGCAGCTCGTCGAGCGGGACGTAGGCCGCCGGAAGCATGTACTCGGGGAGGAACTCGCGCGCCGTGTCCCTGAGCTCGTCCAGCAGCCCGGCCCAGGCGCTCCACGCCCGGTCGTCGCGTTCGGGCGCCGCGGAGCCGCCCGAACGCCGGTCCGCCGACCCGTCCTCCGGCCTCCTGGCGTAGACGTTGTGGAGCGGGATGTCACGCAGGAGACGGTTGTCCTGTTCGGTGACGACCTCGTAGCCGAGAGCCCTGAGAAGGGTGGTGACCTTCTCCAGTTGGTCGTCCACGTCGTGGAGTTCCATCACGATCTGGCGGATCCGCGGCCAGTCCCGCGCCTCGATGCCCTTGAGGACCTCGTACTCCGCGTTCTCGACGTCGATCTTCAGGAGGTCGATCCGCTCGACCCCGTGGTCGCGGACGACCTCGGAGAGGGTCCTCAGCCGACAGGTGAACCGTTCGCTGTCGAGCCTGGTGTCGACCAGCTCGCCGACCAGCTCGTCGCTGGCCTGGGCGCCGTCGTCCGCCAGCCGATCCTGGTTGCGCAGGAACGACCGCACCATCTCGTGCGCCTGTTCGGTGGTGGTCCGGCTGCTGGAGATGACGGTGTTGTGGCGGTAGAAGGTGAACGTCTCCTCCCTGGCTTCGGAGGAGAGGCCGTGGGGGAACACCTTGGCGTTGAGGCCGTGGAGTTCGACGTTGCGCCTGAGCGAGTCGGCGACCGGCGGGATCGGCTCGAACGCGTAGACCGAGACGTCGCGGCGGCGCCCCGCGGCGAACAGGGTGAACAGGCCGATGTTTGCGCCCACGTCGAAGACGCAGTCACCGTCGTCGATGGTGATCCCGTGCCTCAGGTACTCGAGGTCGGTGAAGATCTCCTCGTAGACGAAGTCGGTCTCGCTCTTGTTGTGGTGGAAGACCGTCCTGCCGTCGGGCAGTTCGCAGGTCCGCCCCAGGAGGTCCGGATCGGTCCGGCGCAGACGGGCGAGCTCGCGTACCGGGTGCGCGGTCCTCTCCGAGGGCACCACGTACGCCACGAGGCGCCTGTCGTCCTCTCCGTAGTCCCTGACGACGACCCGGACGTCCTCGACCGCGGGGTGTTCGTTGAGGTGGGCCTCGATCTCCCCCAACTCGATACGAAAACCCCGCACCTTCACCTGATCATCCGCACGCCCCACATACTCCAACTCACCCCCGGACAACAACCGAACCACATCACCCGTCCGATACATACGCCCACCCGAAAACGGATCATCAACAAACCGCTCCCGCGTCAACTCCGGACGATTCAAATACCCACGAGCAACACCACCACCCCCAACAAACAACTCACCAACAGCCCCCACCGGAACCGGCTCACCACCCCCATCCAAAACATACGTCCGCAAATCAGAAATACGACACCCAATCGGACTCGACGACGCCCCCTCCACATCCTCAACCGACAACAACCGATACGTCACATGAACCGTGGTCTCAGTAATCCCATACATATTGACCAAATCAACACCACGATTCACCCCCCGACGCACCCACGGCCGCAACGACGCCACATCCAACGCCTCACCACCGAACACCACCACACGCAAACAATGCCCAGCCGCATCATCCCCCTGCGCAGCCACCAACTGCCGAAAAGCACTCGGCGTCTGATTCAGAACCGTCACACCAAACGAACACAACAACCCATAGAAATCCCTCGGACTACGCGCCGTCTCCTGCGACACCACCACCAAACGCCCACCATGCAACAACGCCCCCCACATCTCCCACACAGAGAAATCAAAAGCGAAAGAATGGAACAACGTCCACACATCACCAGCACCAAAACCGAACCACCGGTCCGTCGCCGTGAACAGACGCGTCACATTACGATGCTCAACCACCACCCCCTTCGGAGCACCAGTCGAACCCGACGTATAAATCACATACGCAACATCAGAAGGCGAACACCCCACCTCACCACCGGAAAGATCCCCACCCGACAAACCCTCCCACGCAGCAGAATCCCCCCACACATCCACCACACGAACACCAGAAGTGTCCAACCCCCCAGCGACAGGCCCGTCCACCACCAACACACCCGGCGCCGCATCACGCAACACATAACCCAAACGATCCACCGGATACGCCGGATCCAACGGCACATAACCACCGCCAGCCTTCAATACAGCAAGCACACCCACCACAAGCTGCTCACCACGCGAAAGACACAACGCCACCAACACACCCGGACCCACACCCAAATCACGCAGATAACGCGCCAAACGATTCGCCCGAGCGTTCAAATCCCCATACGAAACCGAACCACCACCCTCCAACACAAGAGCGACGGCATCCGGCGAAGAACCCGCGACCTCCTCGAACCACTCATGCACACACCGACCCACCTCGAACGAACCCCCGGGCTCGTTCCACTCCTCCAACACCCGACGACGCTCGGCACCACTGAGAACCGGGATCTCCAACGCCTTCCGGTCCGCCCTCGCCTCGTCCTCCAGGGCTCCGACGAGACCCGCCATCGCGGTCTCCAGGTAGGTGATGACCAGGCCGGTGTCCTGGGCGCGGTCGATCTGCGCGTCGATGGAGAAGGCGTCCCCCAGGTCGTCCACGGAGAGGGCCACCGGGTAGTTGCTGCGCTCGATCACGCCGACCAGCGACCTGACGCCGACGCGCTCCAGGTCGTCCTCCCCCGCCCGCTCCTCGCCCTCCAGGTGCCGGTAGTTGAGGATCGCGTTGAAGAGCGGGACGTCGCGGGGGGCGCCGCTGCACCCGTGCGCCACCGACATGGACGTCCGCTCGTGCCGTGCCAGCTCGCGTAGGTCGCGGTCGACCTCGGTGACCAGGTCGCGCACGCTCCTGCCGTCCAGGGCGACGCGCACCGGCAGGGTGTTGATGAAGTTGCCGAGCATCCGCTCGATCCCCTTCGGGCCCTGCAACCGGCCCGACATCACCGTGCCGAACACCACGTCGTCGCGTCCTCCGCAGGAGGACACGACCAGTGCCCACCCCGCGTGGAACAGGCTGGCCGGGCTGACGCGCAGCTTCCTGGCCAGGTCGCGGATCCGCTCCCCCAATCCCGTGTCCAGGGAACGGCGCAGATCGACGACCCGGCGTCCGTCACCGTGCACGTCGCGCAAGTCGAACATCACCGTGGACTCGGTGATGTCGCCCAGCCGGGACCGGAAGTAGCTCTCGGAGTCCACCGTCCTGGCGAGGTGCTGGGTGTGCGCGACGAAGTTCCGGTAGGGCACCGGCTCGTCCAAGGCGACCGCCCCGCCGTCCATGTGGTCGACGATCTCCCTGAGCAGAACACCCAGCGACGTGGCGTCGTCGATCAGGTGGTGCAGGTTCAGCACGGCGAACGGTGTGCCCGTGTCCGGGTCCTCGGCCGTCCTCAGCCGCAGCAGTGGTGCCCTGTCGATCGGCATGGCCTGCGGTTCGGAGAGCACAGCACGGACCTGCTCCTCGACGGGGACGCCCCGGGTCACCGTCAGCGGCTCGACCTCCAGCTCGGCTCGGCGGAGCACGACCTGGAGCGGTTGGGGAAGGCCGGAGGTGAGGACCACCGTGCGCAGCGCGTCGTGCCGGTCGATCGCGGAGCGCAGAGCACCGACGAAGGCGTCCATGCGGTCCCGGTCCGCGAAGGAGAAGGCGCCGGAGAGCACGTACGGGTCGTGCTGGCTCTCCTTCAGGTGGTGGAACAGCATGCCCTCCTGGAGAGCTGCCAGCGGGTGGACGTCCTGGAGGTTGGCGGCGCCGCCGGGGACGGCGGCCACGATCGTCTCCAGCTCCTCCTCGGTCAGTGACACCAGGGGCAGCATCTCCGGTGTGACGCGCGTACACCCCTCCGGCACCCGGGCGGTGGGGAGGGCGACCTCCTCCTCCGCCCGTGCGGCGTCGACGCGTTCGGCCAGGTCGCCGAGGGACGAGGCGGCGAAGACGTCGTTCAGGTCGCAGGTCACCCCCCGGTCGGCGAGCCGCACCACGAGTTTGGGGATGAGCAGGGAATGCCCGCCGAGGGCGAAGAAGTCGTCGCCCAGACCGATCCGGCCCGGTTCGAACCCGAGGACCTCGGTGCAGGCCGCGACCAGCGCGTGTTCGGTGGGGGTCCGCGGAGCCACGTGTTCCCGCAAGGCGTGCGCCCCCGCCTCCGGCGCGGGCAGGGCCTTGCGGTCGAGCTTGCCGTTGGCCGTGACGGGCAGGTCGTCCAGACGGACCAGGGCACTGGGGACCATGTACTCCGGGAGCGCCCGCCGCAGGTGGTCCAGCAGCTCGGTGCGGCGGTCGCCGTCCCCGTCGACCACGACGTAGCCGACGAGCCTCGGGGCACCGGGAACGTCCTCGCGCGCCAGGACGGCGCAGGCGCGTACCGCCGGGTACTCGGCCAGCCGCGCCTCGATCTCGTCCGGTTCGATCCGGAATCCGCGGATCTTGACCTGGTTGTCGGCGCGGCCGAGGTACTCCAGCGTGCCGTCCGGCAGCCGGCGGGCCAGGTCGCCGGTCCTGTACATGCGCGCGTCGGGGACCCCGGAGAACGGGTCGGGGACGAACCGCTCCCGGGTCAGCTCGGGATTGTTCACGTATCCCCGGGCCAACCCGTCACCGGCGATGTGCAGTTCGCCCACGCACCCGACGGCCTGCCGCAGTCCGAAGTCGTTCAGCACGTGGAGCCGGATGTTCTGGATCGGACGGCCGATCGGCACGGAGGCGGGCGGTTCCCCGTCCGGGCACGGCCAGTGGCTCACGTCGATGGCGGCCTCCGTGGGGCCGTAGAGGTTGTGCAGGCGCGCCCGGTGGACGGCGTGGTGCCGGGCGGGCAGCTCCGGCGGGAGTGCCTCCCCGCTGCAGAAGACCTGCCGGACGCTCGTGCAGTCCGCCCAGCCCGCGTGCTCGACGAGCAGCCGGAACATGGACGGTACGAAGTGCAGGGTGGTCACTCCGGTCCGCTGGATGAGCGACACCAGATAATCCGGGTTCTTGTGCCCCTCCGGTTCGGCGACGACCAACCGGGCACCGGTGATCAGCGGCCAGACGAACTCCCACACCGAGACGTCGAAGCCGAAGGGCGTCTTCTGCAGGACGACGTCGTCGGTTCCGAGCCCGTACTCGTTCTGCATCCACTCGATGCGGTTGACCGCGGCCCGGTGCTCGACCATCACACCCTTGGGGCGGCCCGTGGAGCCCGAGGTGTAGATGACGTAGGCCAGGTCCCGCGGGCCGACCGCACGGGCACTGTCTCCGTCGGCCGCGCCCTCCGGTGCGGCCGTGCCCGCCCAGCGTCCCTGGTCGTCGAGCGGGAGGACCTCGCGTGCGGCGGAGATCCCGGGGACGGTCAGGTGCGGCTGCGCCAGGACCAGTTCCGCCCCGGAGTCCCGGAGCATGTACTCGATCCGCTTGGAGGGCAAATCCGGTTCGACGGGCAGATAGGCTCCGCCGGCCCTCATCACGGCCCAGAGCGCCACGACCATCTCCACGGAGCGCTCCATGCAGACGCCGACGACGGTGTCCGGGCCGACGCCGCGCAGGCGCAGCTCGCGGGCCACCTCGCCGACGCGCTCGTCGAGCTGGGCGTAGGTCAGGATCCGGTCCCCGAACTGGAGGGCGACCCGGTCACCGTGCCGCACCGCCGCCGACCGGAAGAGGTCGTCCAGGCGGCTGTCCCGTGAGTAGTCGCGCCGCGTGTCGTTCCACGCGTCGAGTTGCCGGTGCTCCTCCTCCGACAGGTGGGAGTGCCGCGACACCTCCTGGTCCGGGGCGTCTACCAGGGCCTCCAGCAGGACCCGGTAGTGGGTCAGCATCCGCCGGACGTCGGCCTCCCCGAAGCGGTTGGCGTCGTACCTCAGGTGGAGCGCGATGTCCTCGTCGCGCTCGAAGACCTCCAGGTGGAGCTTGAACTCCCCCTCCTGGGCGATCGTGTCGACGAACCGCATGGATCCGGCCAGGTTGGTCTCCATGACCTCGTCCGCGACCCGGGTCATGCTCCGGTTCTGGAAGGCGTAGGAGACCTGGAACACGGGGGAGACGCCCGGCGCGGTCGACACGTCGAGGTCCCGCGCGATGAGGGGGAAGGGGTAGGCGGCGTGGTCGAGGCCGTCGGCCAGGGTCAGGACGAGTTCACGGAGCAGCTCCGGGAACGGCGCGTCCGGGCGCAGGTGCTGGCGGACCGGCACCATGTTGACGAAGTGGCCGACCGCACCGGTCTGGTCGAGCCCGGGGCCTCCGATCGTGGGCACGCCGACGACCAGGTCCCGCACACCGCTGTACCTGTGCAGGAGCAACTGGTACACCGCCAGCAGAAGGACGGCGGGCGTGGTCCCGTACGACGCGCACACCTTCGTGATCCGGTCGCTGAGCTCGGGGCCCAGGTCCAGTCTGGCCGTCTCCCCCACCACCGGAGCGGGTCCGTCGGTCCGCCGCTCGATGTCGAGGTGGACCACGGGCAGGTCGCCGTCCAGGGCCTCGCGCCAGTAGCGGCGGTGCTCCTCGCCCTCGGGGCTGGAGAGGAACTCGTCCTCCCGGCGGGCGAACTCGGCGTAGTCGCCGTTCGCCGCGGGGAGTTCGGGCCGCCGCCCCCGGCGGAGCGCCTCGTAGGTCACGACCAGCTCGCTCAGGAGGACGGGGGCGGAGGCTCCGTCGAACACGAGGTGGTGCAGGACCAGCAGCACGAAGGTGTCCGACGAGGCGGCCGAGCACACGTGGACGCGTGCCAGCGGTCCCTCGTGGAGGTCGAACGCCTCCTTGGCCCTAGCCCTCAGCATAGCGACCACGTCGTCCTCGGACCAGCCGTCGACCCGCTCGTGCTCGAACCCCACCTGGACCGGGAACCGCGACTCCAGGTACGGGGTCCCCTCCTCCTCCACGACCACGCTCGACAGGTGGGGGTAGCGCGAGACCACACGTTCGAAGGCGTCCCGGAAGACCGCGGTGTCGAGTGGTTCGTCCGTCCGGAAGCAGATGGGGACGTTGTACACGTCCGTCCCCGCGGCCATCTCGTGCAGGAGCCACAGCCCCTTCTGGTTCTCGGAGAGCGGGTACCGCTCGGCGGGTCCCTCGAGCCGCTCGTAGAAATCGAGCACGTCCTCGGTGGACAGCGTCCCGGCGTCGAAACCCGCGAGGATCCGGTTCTCGTTCACGCGCCCGTCGTCTCCTTCTTCATGAGTTCCTTCAGCTCGTCACGGCCGATCTCGCCGCGCCGGAACCTCTCCAGTGCCCTGGCCCTGGCCGTCCGGACCCGGTCCGCCCCGGACTCCGCCGGCAACGGCGCGACCTCCGCCGCGTCGGGGGCGGTCGGCGCCTCGGACCGCTCGGCACGTTTGTCCTCAAGCCTGGCCAGAACCCGCTCCAACGTGCGGCTTTCCGCGATCTCCCGGGCGGAGAGCCGGAGCCCGAGGTCAGCGTCGAGCGCGCGCCGCAGCCTCACCCACAGGATCGAGTCGGCCCCGACGCTCTGGAGGTCTCCGTCGAAGGGGAGGTCCCCCGGGGCCACACCGAGTGCCTCACCGAAGAACGATTCGAGGTACCGGCGCAGGTCGACCTCCCCGGACGGCTCGTCACGCGTCGGCGGCACGGGCGGCTCGCCAGGCACGGGCCGCGCGGCGCCGTCGCCCTCTGGCCGGGGGTGCCACGTGCGGCCGACCCAGTAGCTGCCGCGTTGGAAGGCCGTGGTGGGCAGAGGGAGCATCCGGGGCGCGCGTCCCCGGTGCAGTCCGTCCCACGGGATGCGCGCCCCGCAGGTCCAGAGCGCGGCCAGCCGGTCCAGGTCGCGGTCGGCCACCAGAGCGAAGAGGAATGCCTCCCCTGCGGCCCCGGAGACCACCGCCCTCATCGGACCGGCGTCGCGCTCGGCGTTGCCGGTGTGGATCCGCGCGTCGGGCCCGATGTCCTCCGGCTCAGCGCCCAGGTGGCGCCTGAGCACGGTGCGGAACTCGTCGAGGGAGTCGACCACCACGGCGAGGCGCTCCGGGAGGTGGTCGCGGCCCGACTGCAACGTGTGCGCGAGGTCCCGCAGGGACGGTCGCGCGGTGCCGTCCCCGGTGAGGTCCAGGAGCCGGCGCGCGGTGGCGCGCAGTCTGCCGGCGTCCTTGGCCGACAGCACGATGAGCTGCCGCTCCGCGGCGTCGCCGTGGTCCTCCTGGGAGACGCCACCGGTTTCCGGGGGTGCCTCGACGACCATGCTCACGTAGCTGCCGCCCGCCCCCACGGAGTTGATGAGCGCCCGACGGGGCGGGCCGCCCGCGGCCCCGCCTCCAGCCGACCGGCGCGGTTCCCAGGGCGACGGGCCCTCGCACAGCCGGAGGGGGCCGTCCTCCAGTCCGAGGTCGGGGTTGGCCCGGCCGACCTCGACCAACGGAGCGAGCTCCGTGTGCCGGAGTTGCAGGACGACCTTGGAGAGCTGCGCGATACCCGAGGCCGCCTCCGGGTGTCCCAGGTTGGATTTGACCGAGCCGAGCGCGACGGGCTCCGTGACCCCGCTGAACACCTCCCGCAGAGCTCTGACCTCCACGAGGTCGCTGAGCGACGCTCCGTTGGCCGCGGCCTCGATGTAGCCGATCGTCTCCGGCTCGACCTCGGCGTTCTCCAGCGCCCGGCGGAGGACGTTCACCTGCGTTCCGTAGCTCGGCCGCATGAACTGGTTGGCCCCGCCGCCGTGGAGGGAGGCGCTTCCCCTGATGACGGCGTGGACCGTGTCGCCGTCCCGGAGGGCCTCGGTCAACGGCTTGAGCAGCACCGCTCCCACCCCCTCGGCGGGCAGGTAGCCGTCGCCGTCGCGGAAACTACGGCTCCCGGGATGGCTGCCGAGCATCTCCGCCTGGGAGAGGGAGAGGTACTTGTTCGGGTGCAACGTCAGGTTGACCCCTCCCGCGATCGCCAGGGCGCTCTCACCGCGACGCAGGTCCGCGCAGGCCAGGTGCACGGCCATGAGCGACGACGAACACATGCTGTCCACCGCCAGGCTCGGCCCCTCCAGGCCGAAGGCGTGGGAGACGCGGTTGGCGATCAGGTTGTACGACGTGGCCGACGTCATGGCACTGCGCACGACGTCCTCGTCGTCCGCCTGGTACATCTGGTACATCGACCCGACGTAGACCCCGACCCGGCGCCCGTAGCGCCGTTCGATGCGTTCCTGGGTGAGTCCGTTCCCCTCCAGCAGCCGCCAGGTCGTCTCCATGAAGAGGCGCTGCTGCGGGTCCATGACCTCCGCCTCACGGGGCGAGATCCCGAAGAACAGCGGATCGAACCGGTCGACGCCGTCGAGGAACGCGCCCCAGCGGCCGTAGGCCTTGCCGGGCACCCCGCGTTCGGGGGAGTACAGCTCGTCGTGCTTCCACCGGTCGGCCGGGACCTCGGTGACGCAGTCCCTGCCCGACCGGAGGTTGGACCAGAACTCGCCGAGGTCCTCCGCCTGTGGATAGCGCCCGCTGATGCCGATGACGGCGATGTCGTCGTCACGCCCCGGGCCGCGACGCTCCTCGTGGTCGGACCGGGGCCCGACCTCCGGAACCGCCGCCGGACGCTCACGCGTCGGTGCGCCTCCGGGCCGGTCGGCCGCGGTGCCTCCGGACGGCTCCCGCCCGGAGGGGGAGCCGAACACGGACCGGATCGTCTCGGCGTGTTCGTCCATGAGGTACTCCACCAGTGCGCGTACGGTCTGGGCCTCGAAGAAGAGCGTTTTGGGCAGGGGGCCGAACGACTCCTCCAGAGCGCTGACGAGTTCCGTCGCGACCATGGAGTCCAGGCCGTACCGCTCCAGCGGTGTGTCGTCGTCGAGCAGTCCGGGATCGAGCCGGAGTGCCTCGGCCAACTGGCGCCCGAGCCGGCTCCGGACCCGGTCCGCCAGCGCCACCGCCTCGGCGTCGAGGAGCGGCGCCGATCGCCGGGACAGGATCGCCGGGCCCTCGGATCCGGTCCCGGTCAGCCTGGGCAGCAGCGCGTCCCGGTTCCCGCTGAGGACGAGCAACCGGGCCTCGTCAAGGCCGTTGTCCTCCGCGGCCAGACCGCACCGGAGGGCGTACAGGCCCTGCTCGGTGGCCAGGGGGGTGAGGTCCATCCCCGCCAGCCGCTCCCGCGTGGCGGTGTCCGTCCCCATGCCGCCCTCCTCCCAGAGGGGCCAGTTCACGGAGAGCGTTCTGCCGTGCCTCCGCCCGGATCGGACGAGGCGCGCCCGATGGTCCGCGTAGGCGTCCATGAAGCCGTTGGCGGCCGCGTAGTCGGCCTGTCCCGGGTTGCCCAGGGGGGCGGTCGTCGAGGAGAAGCAGACGAAGAGGTCCAGCGGCTGATCGCGGCTCAACTCGTCTAGGTGGACCAGCCCGCTCACCTTGGGCGCCAGCACGCGCGCCGCGTCCTCGGTGCTCTTCCCAGCCACGAGGCCGTCCCGGAGCACACCGGCGCAGTGCACGATGCCGGTGAGCGTCCCGTGGGTGTCGGCGACGTACTCCAGCAGACCGGCGACCGACGCGCGGTCGGAGACGTCGGCCCGCCGGTGGTCGACCCGCAGGCCCGCTCCGCGCAGCCGTTCCAGGGTTCCGCGATCGTCCTCGGTCAGTTCGGACCTGCTCGTCAGCACGACGGTGGCGCGCCCGGCCCCCGCGGCGATCGCGTCCGCCGTGATCCTGCCCAGGGCGCCCGTACCGCCGGTGATCAGGTAGACCCCGCCCTCCCGCCAGGGGGAGTCCGCCGCGACGGGTGAGTCGATCGGCTCCAGCCGCCTGACCTGGCGCCGCCCGCCGCGATAGCGCACCTCCGGGTCGCCGGTACGCGCCGCCTCCCACCGCAGCCGGTCGGCGACCAGTGCGGGATCGGCTCCGTCGGAACAGTCGACGTACTGGGTGCGCAGGTGCGGGTTCTCCAGTCGCGCCGTCCTCAGCAGGCCGCTGAGACCGGACAGGCCGGTCGCGTGTCCGGAGTCCGGCTCGGCCCCGCCGACGAGGACGACCTGGAGGAGGGCGGAACGGCCGGACGCCCGTCCGAGCAGCTCGCGGAGGCGTCCGAGGACGTGCTGGACCGCGTTGGCGTACCGGGCGTCCACGGCCCCGGACCCCGGAATCGCGAACGTGGTGTCGACCGGCTCCGGAAGCGCTCGGGCGAGGGCCTTCCGGCTGGAGCCGTCGGGGTCGCCGACGATCACGACGTGGTGCTCGTCGACGTCCGGGGCGACCACCGCGGTCCCCCGGCCGTCGATCGGGGCGTCCTCCCAGAGCGGACGCATGAGCAGCAGGTCCCCGCGCTCGGTCCGGTTCCCGGCCCCGGGTAGCGCGCGCAGGGCCAGTCCCCGCAGTTCCGCGCACACCCTCCCGTGTTCGTCGCACACCGTCACGTCGATGCCGGACGAGGAGGCGTCGGAACCGTCGTCCTCCCGGTACCTGATCCAGGCGTAGGCCCTGGTCGGGGTACCGGCGGCCGATTCCAACCGCTGGAGCGCGAAGGGGAGCGCCGCCTCGGCGGCCACGCCCTCGCCGTGCTTGGCCGGGAGCCCCAGGCCGAGCGTGGCCTGGAGGGCGCCGTCGATGACGCTCGGGTGCAGGTGGTACCGGTCCGCGCCCTCGGCGGAGGGCGGCAGCGACAGTTCGGCGAGTACCTGGGGCCGCCCGTCCTCGCCCGTCGCCACGTCGAGCCGGACCAGCGACCGGTGCGCCGGGCCGTAGTCGATGCCCGTCCTGGCGTACCGGGCGTAGACCTGGGCGGCGGAGAAGGAGGTGCCGGCGCAGGCGGCGCGGATGTCGTCGAGGGGCAGCGGGCGCCGTTCCACGGGCTCCGCCAGGCTCGCCCTGCCCTGGCCGCATAGTGCGCGCGTTCCGTCGTCCGCCACGACGTGGATGGCGTACTCACAGGTGTTCGCCGTCCGGGACCGCACGTTCACCCGCACGTCGAGACCGTCCGGTCCGCACACCGCCGGACGCAGCCACACGACCCCGTCGAGCCGCACGTGGGCCGGTCCCTCGGCGCCCAGGGTCCGGCTGACGGCCTCGCGCGCCATCTCCAACTGGGCGGCTCCGGGGAGTACCCCGCCTCCCTGGACGACGTGGTCGCGCAGGAAGGGCTCGTGCCCGTCGAACGACGCCGAGTACAGAGACTCGTCACCTCCCGGCTCGCTCCGGTGCACCAAGGGGTGGCTGTCACCGGTGCCCGCGGGACCGGGGGACTCCGCGCGGGATCCGCCGCCCACCCAGTAACGCTCCCCGGCGAACGGGTAGGTCGGCAGGCTCGTCCGCCGTGGGGAGGTTGCGGTGGGGGGCAGCAGTCGCCAGTCGACGGTCTCCCCCCGGACCCACCATGACAGGAGCAGTTCGGGGTCGTCCGCCACGGGCGACCCCGCGGGGGACGGATTCCCGCCGATGCCGGAACCCGCAGTGCGGCGGGTGACCGAACCGCGGTGCCACCCCGCCGCCGAGCCCTCGACGAAGGAGGCCAACATGCGCCGGAGTTCGTCGGTGGAGCCGGCCCGTGCGGCGAGCCGCTCCTCCATCGCGTCACGGCCCACCCGCAGGGTGTGGGCGACGTCCGCCAGCTCCCGCCGGTCGGGACGCCGCTCGTCCAGGTACCGCATCAGGCCGCGTGCCTGTTCGCGCAGCCGCTCCTCCGTCCTCGCGGACAGGACGACCGTCTCCGGAGCGGCCTCCGCGACGGGACCTCGCTCGCGTGGCGTCCGCGGCTGGTATTCCTCAAGGACGACATGGGCGTTGACTCCGCCGAACCCGAAGGAGCTGACACCGGCGCGCCTCGGGATCTCGCGGCCCTCCACGTCGCGCGGCCGGTCCCACGGCCGCCGCTCCCGGACGACCCGGAAGGGCCCGTCCCCGAGCTTGAGGTGGGGATTGAGATCCTGGGCGTGCAGGCTCTCGACGAGGGTCCCGTGCCGCATCTGCAGGACCGTCTTGACCAACCCGGCCACACCCGCGGCCAGCTCCAGGTGGCCGATGTTGCTCTTGACCGATCCCAGCCAGCAGCTCGTCGGGGCCTCCGTGCTCGCGGGCACCTCCTCGCGGAGCGACGCGAAGGCGGCCCTGAGCGCGTCGAGTTCGATGGGGTCACCGAGTTCGGTCCCGGTTCCGTGCGCCTCGACGTAGGTCACGGTGCGTGGATCGACCCCGGCCTGTCGGTAGGCCGTCCGCAGCAGTTCGGCCTGTGCGACGGGGTTGGGTGCCGTCAGCGAGTGGGCGCGCCCTCCGTGGTTCTCGGCGCTGCCCCGGATCACCGCGTGGATGTGGTCGCCGTCGCGCTCGGCCTGGTCGAGCGGTTTGAGGACCAGCAGTCCCACGCCCTCTCCGCGCACGTAGCCATTGGCGTGGGCCGAGAAGGTCTTACAGCGGCCGTCCTCGCAGAGCATCCCCGCGCGGCTGTAGCTGATGTGGAGGTCGGGGCTGACCATGGTGTTGACACCGCCCACGAGCGCCATGCGGCTCCTGCCCTGGCGGAGCAGCTCGACACCGCGGTGGACGGCCACCAGCGAACTCGAACAGGCGGTCTCGATCGGTTCGCTGGGTCCGTGCAGGTCCAGGAGGTAGCTCAGCCGGTTGGGGCCGATCGAACCGGACACCCCGGTGGCTGAGTGGGCGTCCTCTCCCTGCCGCTCGCGCAGGACCAGTTCGCCGTAGCCGCTCGGCGCGGTGCCGACCAGCACCGCCGTGTCACTCCCCGCCAGGCTCGACGGCGCGTATCCCGCGTCCTCCAACGCCTTCCACGCGTGGGTGAGCAGCAGACGCTGCTGCGGGTCCATGACGGCCGCCTCCCGGGGGGAGATGCCGAAGAACAGCGGATCGAAGCGGTCCACGCCGTCGAGGAAGCCGCCCCACCGCACGGGGCGCCTGCCCGCCGGTGCGTCGGAGGCCGCGTCCACCGCGCGCCAGTCCCAGCGCTGGGAGGGGACCTCCGTGATGCAGTCCCTACCCTCGCGGAGGTTGTCCCAGAACTCGGCGAGGTCGCCGGCCCCCGGGAAGCTGCCGCTCATTCCGATGACGGCGACGGGGACCGCCGCGGACGGCGCCGCGCTCCGGGCGGGAACGGAGGGTCCCGGTTCGGGCCGTGGGGCGGCGACGGGGACCGCGACCGGTTCGGCCGGCCGGCTCTCGGGGGCTGGGGCGAGGCGCCCGCCGTAGGCGTCGACCAGGTGGGCCGCCACGCTCGCGAGGGTCCTGTGCTCGAAGAAGACCGTGGGCGCCAGCTCCAGTCCGTACTCGTCGTTGAGGCGGTTGGCCAGGGTGGTGAGGCTGATGGAGTCGAACCCGAACTCCCCCAGTTCCTCGTCCGGGTCGAGTTCCTCCGCGGGTACCCCGAGCTGCTCGCTCACATGGGTGACCAGCGCCTCCAGCGTGCCCGCGCGGGGATCGGCGTGCTCGACGCGGCCGGGGGCGCCGGCCTCCCCCCGGGCCGGGACGTGTTCGTCCGCCTCCGTGCCCAGCCTCGCCGCCAGGCGCTCCAGCAGGAGTTCCCGGTCGCCCGCCAGGACGAGGGTCTGTCGGCGACCGCTGGCGGCCAGGGCCCGGAACGACCACAGGCCGTCCTCGGTACGCATCGGCGTCACACCGAGGCGGCGCAGCCCGGTCAGCCCTGCCTCGTCGACCCGCATCCCGCCCTCGGACCAGAGCGGCCAGTTGACCGTCAGGGACCTCCCCGACCGCAGGCCCCGGGCGACGAGCCGGTCCCGGTGGCCCGCGTAGGCGTCCATGAACGCGTTGGCCGCCGCGTAGTCCGCCTGCCCTAGGCTGCCGAGCACGGCGGCGTTGGAGGAGAAGGCGACCAGGTAGTCGAGCGGTTGGTCCCTGGTCGCCTCGTCTAGGTGGAGGAGCCCGGCCACCTTGGGCGCCAGCACGCGGTCGACGTCCTCGTCCGACTTGGTGCCGATAAGCCCGTCACGGGTCTCCCCGGCGGCGTGGACGACACCGTGGACCGCGCCGTGCCTCCGTACGACCTCGGCGACGAAATCCTCGACCTCGCGCCGGTCGGCCACGTCGACCCGGTGGTACTCGACCGTGAGCCCCGTCCGTTCGAGGGAGGCGATCCGCCGACGCCGCTCGGCGTCCGGGGCGGAGCGGCCCGCCAGCACGATCGTTCCCCCACGCAGGCTGTCCGCCATCTCCTCGGCGAACACGAGGCCGAGGCCGCCGAGGCCGCCGGTGATCACGTGGACGCCGCCGTCACGCCAGGATCCGGGGACCGCCTCCTCCGGCTCCCGCTCCACCTCCACGAGGCGCCGGACCTGGTGACGGCCGGAGACTCGGCGCACATCGGGCTCCGTGGGATCACGGCGGAACGCGCGTACGGTCTCGGCCAGCGCGTCGGCGGTGGGGTCGTCGAGGTACTCGACGCACTGTGCGCGCAGGCCCGGGTACTCCAGTTCGGCCGTTCTGAGCAGGCCCGACACACCGGTGAAGGCGGCGACCGGAGAGACCCCGTCACTCAGGACGACGACCTGGAGCAGGGCGGTGCCCCCGCGTGCGGCACCCTCCCGCACCGACTCCAGAAGGGCCCTGATCAGCCGCGGGAACCCGGTGTCCGGCTCCCCGGGGTCGAGGACCCGGAGCCGCACCCCTTCGGGAAGGAGTCCCCTGAGGGAGTCCTCGGTCGGGCCGTCGAGGCACCCGACCACCCACACGTCGTGACCGGACGGGTCGGCCGCCGCGCCCCGCGGGCCGGAACCGTCGGTCGGTGCGTCGCACCAGGTGGGCGCCAGCCACAGGAGCTCACCGGGGGACGGCTCGCCGGAGCCGCCCCCCGGAGCGCCGCAGTCCGGGCCGCCGTCACACCGTGCCGGGCTCCTGTGGGGAATCCAGTAGGACTCTCTGGCGAACGGGTAGGTCGGCAGCGTGATCCGTTCGGGGCCGCCCTCGTCGAACAGGCCGTCGTGGGCGAGCGTGCGCCCTCGCACGAACTGTTCGGCGAGGTCGCCGAGGACCGCCGCGTCGACCTGCTCGCCCCCGTCCGCCGGGCGCGGGGCGCGGACCGGCACCGAGGTGTCGGGCCTGTGATCTCCCGTCCTGACGGTGGACGCGTCGCCTCCGTCCAACCAGTGGCGCAGTTCGAGTGCCGCCCGCTCCGTCGAGCTCGCCACCAGTGCCAGGCGGTGGCGGAAGTGCTTGCGTCCCACGAGCAGCGTGTGGCTGATGCCGCGCAGGCTCTCCCCCGGGTGGGCCTCCAGGTGGGCGAGCATCCGCTCCGCCTGCTCCCGGAGGCGCTCGGCGGACCGGCCCGACAGCACGATCAGCCGCGCGCCGGCCGGGCGGACGGGCGCGGCGGCCGCGGGAGTCTCCGCCAGCACCAAGTGGGCGTTGGTCCCGCTGTAGCCGAAGGAGCTGACCGCCGCCATCCGCGGCCTCCCCCGCGTCGGCCACGGACGAGCACGGTCGTTCACGTAGAACGGGGTGTCCGCCAGGTCGATGTGGTGGTTGGTCCGCTCATGGTGGATCGTGGGCGGCAGGACGCCGTGTTCGAGTGCCAGCACGGACTTGATCGTTCCGGCGACCCCGGCCGCGCACGCCGTGTGGCCGATGTTGCTCTTCACCGAACCCAGCGCGCAGTACCCCCGTCGGTCCGTGTACGCACCGAAGCTCCGGACGAGACCGTCGACCTCCACGGGATCCCCGAGTTCGGTGCCGGTGCCGTGCGCCTCCACCAGCTCGATGTCGCCGGCGTCCACCCCGAAGGACTCGTACACGCGGCTCAGCAGCGCGGCCTGGGCCTCGGCGTTGGGGGCGGTGATGCCGTTGGACCGGCCGTCCTGGTTGACCCCCCACCCCCGGATGACGGCGTGGATCCGGTCACCGTCGGCCTCGGCGTCGGCCAGGCGCTTCAGCAGCAGCACGCCCACGCCCTCTGCCGGGACGAAGCCGTTGGCGCGCTCGTCGAAGGCGAAGCACCGTCCGTCCGGGGACAGTGCCCGCAGTTGGCTCATCGCCACGTGGACGCCGGGGCCGGGGATCACCCACACCCCGCCCGCCAGCGCCGCGTCGCTGCTGCCGAGGACCAGGCTGTCGCAGGCGTTGGCGATGGCCACGAGCGACGATGAGCAAGAGGTGTCGATGGAGAGGCAGGGGCCCTTGAGGTTGAGTACGTAGGAGATCCGGCTGGCGAGGATCGCGCTGTTGGTGCCCAGGTTCTGGTGGGCGCTCAGGTCGGTCTCGTCGGTCCACCCGCCGTAGCCGTTGACGGAGGCGCCCATGAAGACCCCGCACCGACTCCCCGAGAGCGCCTCGGGGCTGTATCCCGCCTCCTCGACGCAACGCCAGCTCTCCTGGAGGAGGACGCGCTGCTGTGGGTCCATGTACTCCGCCTCATTGGGCGAGATACCGAAGAAGAGGGGATCGAACAGGTCCGCGTTCTCCAGGACCCCCATCCACCGGCTGTAGCTGCGTCCGGGGGTGCCGGACCGTTCGTCGTAGTAGTCGTCCACTGACCAGCGTGAGTCGGGGACCTCGGAGACGCAGTCACGCCCGTCCACGATGTTGCGCCAGAACCCGTCGATGTCCTCCGCCTGGGGGAAGGCACCCGACATGCCGACGATCGCGATGTCGGTGGGAGCACCGGCCGGACCGCGCGTGCCGGTGGGATGGGGCGCGCTGGTCGCGTCGGGGGCCTCGGGCGCGCTGTCCGTGACCGCCGACGCCGTGTCGGTGGCAGTGGGCTCGGGCTCCGGAACGGCCCGCTCAACCCCCTGCTCCCGCGCCAGGTACTCCACGAGTTCCCGGATCGTCGGGTGGGAGTAGACCGTGGTCGCGGTGAGCGCGAGCCCGAACCGCGTGTTGATGGAACGTGTCCAGGTGACGCCGGTGATCGAGTCCAGCCCCAGCTCCACGAACGGCGTCTGGTCGTCCAGCTCGGACTCGTCCAACTCCAGCTCCACGGCCAGACTCGCGCGCAGCCAGGACGCGAGGGCGTCGCGCTCCTCCGCGGGCCCGGGGTCCCCCACCGTCTCGGCGGCGGGCTTCTCGGCTGGAGCGGCGTCCTCACCGCCGAGGCACTCGACGAGGTAGTCCGTCAGTTCCTCGATCGTGGGCCGACTGTAGATCTGCGTCGAGGACAGCGAGAGCCGGAAGTGCGTGTTCAGCCGCCGTGTCCAGGTGACGCCGGTGATCGAGTCCAGCCCCAGCTCCACGAACGGCGTCTGGTCGTCCAGCTCGGACTCGTCCAACTCCAGCTCCACGGCCAGACTGCGCCGTACGTACGCCGCGACGTCCGGGGTGGCTCGGGTGCGGTGGGGTGTGGCAGGCATGTGTTCTCCATCGGCGCCCCGGATCAGGGCGGCCAGTTCACCGAGGGTGGGGTGTTCGCAGACCTGCGCCACCGAGAGCGGCAGGTCGAGGGTCCGGTCGATCCGGCGCAGCCAGACGAGGCAGAGGATCGAGTCCAGCCCCAGATCAACGAGGGGCACGTCGTCGCCGGTCCGCGTCAGGTCGGTTTTCAGTACGGCGGCCAGGGACTCGCGCAGGAAGGGGAGGGGATCCTGCCGTGTCGCCGCGTCGGGGGATCGGGTCACTTCTCACCAGCCCCCATACGGTCGATGTGACGCTGGAGGACGGCGTTCAGTGCGTCGGGATCCTCCAGCATCGGGAAGTGCCCCACGCCCTTGACGAGCTCCACCTCGACTCCGCGCGCGCGTGCGGCGTCCAGGTTCGTCGGCATCCAGGAGGTGGAGTTGACGAGGGTCAGCGGTGCCGCGAACCGTTCGGGCAGCGCCCGGAGGTAGAGCAGCATCTCGCGGAAGGCCGACGAGATGACCTCCGCCCCCGTGTGCTCGCGAGTGCGCCGCACCAGTTCGACCAGGTCCTGCCGGGCCGTACCGGGGAACAGCTCCTCCGCCTCCACCGGCCGATCGGCGAAGCTCCGCACGAAGCGGTCGATCCGTTCCGGGCTGAGCGGCCTCGGAGCGAGGTCGTGCAGCGTGTCCACGCCGATCATCCCCCGTACCTCGGCGTCCAGGAGGGGAGCGGCCTCCAGCATCACGGGCCCGCCCAGCGAGTGGCCGACGAGGACCACCTCGCCGGCGCCGACGTGGTTGACCACGGCCGCCACGTCGTGCGCGAACTCCTCGACGGTCCAGCGGCTCCGGTCGCGGCCGGAGCGACCGTGCCCCACCAGGTCGAGCGTGACCACGGTGTGCCGGTCCGCGAAGTGCCGCGCCTGGTGGTGCCAGTACTCCCCGTCACACCCCAGGCCGTGGACGAACACCAGCGCGGTCCGTCCGGTCCCGTGCCTGCGGTGGTGGAGGTCGTTGCCGTCCCTCGACCTCGGGAGGTCCGCCCTCCGCGGCGGGTCCTCCGGTCTGCGCGCGATCACACCGACGTGTTCCATGCCGGGACCGGGCGCGCCGTGGGCCTGCTGGCCCGACCCCACGGCACCGAAGAACCTCGCCCGCTCCACCACGAATCCGGCGGCCTCGCACTCCCTCCGGAAGACGTCGGGGTCGAGGGCGTTGATCAGGTTCGGCCCACCGACGACGTGCTCGGCGGGAAAGTGGGCGGCGACGTCGTCGATGTGGCCGGGCCACGGGTCGCCGTCGCGCTTGCGCCTCTCGTACTCCGAGGCCTTGGAGGCCCAGTACCCGAAGTAGGGCGAGTCCGTGCTCAGGAAGACCTTTCCTCCTGGTTCGAGCCAGCGCATCATCTTCCGCAGTGTCAGCCGCACGTCCTCGGGGCTGAGGAAGTGCAGGACCCGGCTGGCGTGGATGGCCCCGAAGCGCCCGTCGGGGAAGTCGACGTCCGGCAGCACACCGCGCATCGTGGTGAGCCGCTTCCGGGCGCCGTCGGTGAGGCGCTGTTCGAGGATGTCCAGGTGTTTGCGCTCCATGTCCAGCGCGACGACACGCGCTCCACGTTCCAGGGCGGCGACGGTGGCCACACCGTAGGCGCAACCCAGGTCCAACACCTCACCGCCGCACCACCCCGCGTACTCGGCGAAGTCCGAGGAGTAGGGGATCAGGTGCTCGACCATGACGCCGGTGCGGTTCAACGTGGCGACCATGCCGTCGAACCCGGCGCCGGCCGCCGCCTTGAGGTCGACGAGGACGTCCCGGTCCCCGTCCACGGCGGGTTCCGGCAGCGCCGCCAGGCGGACCGACGGCCGTTGGTCCGGTGAGCGTCCCACGATGCGCTCCGGGCAGTCCTCCGGGCGGACGAGCACGACGCGGCCGTTGGACGTGCGCTCCCGGGGTTCGACGCGGCCGTCGGCCGCGTGGTTCCGGCGTTCGACGCGCTCCGCCGACGTCCCCGCGTCCCACGCCCCGTCCGCGCCGGTCCGCGAGCGCACCCAGTACCGGTTCCGGGCGAACGGGTAGGTCGGCAGGCGCAGGCGCGCCGCCCGCCCCCGCGCGTCACGTGTCCTTCGCCAGGGAAGCGCGTGCCCCCGGACGTAGTACTCCGCCAGCGTGTTCAGGATCCGTTCGCGCTCCTCCCCGTCGGGTCCCGTGTCCGACACGCGTGCGACCAGCGCCTCGACCCGTTCGGTGTCGGAGCCGTCGGGGTCGAAGCCGCGCGCCACGGTCCCGGAGAGGTACGGGGCACCGTCCCCCGCCGCGCCCGTGGCCCGCCACCGCCGCCAGCGGTCGGCGGCCTCGGCGAGCGTTCCCGCGACGACCGCGAGGCGGTGGCGGAAGTGGTGCCGTCCGGTGAACAGGGTCTCGCTCATCCGGTGCAGGTCCGCGTCGGTCAACGAGCCGTCCTCGACCCGCGCGATCATCGCGTCGACCAGCCGTTCCAGGGCCGCCCCGCTCTTGGCCGAGAGCGGCAGCAGATGGGGGCGGGGCCCCTCGTCGGCGGAATCCGGAGTCGGGGGCACGTACTCCCGCAGGATCACGTGTGCGTTGGTACCGCTCATGCCGAACGCGCTGACACCACCGGTACGCGGTCCCCCGGGCGGCGTCTCCCAGCGCCTGGTCTCCTTGTTGACGTACAGCGGGCTCCGGTCCCAGTCGATGTACTCGTTGTCCTGCTCGCAGTGGAGGCTGGGCGGGATGACGCCCCTGCGCACCGACTCCGACAGGCAGACGAGGCCGACCAGGCCCGAGGCGGCGAAGGTGTGGCCGATGTTGGTCTTGGGCGAGGTCAGCGCGCAGAATCCGCTCCTGTCGGTGCCCGCCCGGAAGGCGTCCTTCAGGGCGTTCACCTCGACCGGGTCCCCCAGCCGGGTCCCGGTGCCGTGCGCGACGACGTAACCGATGTCCTCGACGTCCACGCCCGCGCGCTCGTGGACGGACTCCACCAGGGCGCGCTGGGCGGCCCCCGCGGGAGCGGTGATGCCGTTGGTCCGGCCGTCGTAGTTGGTGCCGCTGGCCACGACGACGCTGTGGATCAGGTCGCCGGACTCCTCGGCCCGGTCCAGGGGCCTCAGGACCAGGGCCGCCACCGCCTCACCCGGCACCATGCCGTCGGCCCGCTGGTCGAAGGCACGGCACCTGCCCTCTGCGGACAGCATCCCCGCGCGCTCCATCGCCGCCAACGACTCCTGTGTCAGCACGAAGTTCGCCGCGGCGACGACCGCGACGTCGCAGTCCCCCTGGCGCAGGCTCGCGATGGCCTGGTGCAGGGCCACCAGCCCGGAGGAGCAGGCGGTGTTGACGGCCAGCGCGGGGCCGTCCAGGTCGAGGAAGTACGACAGGCGCGCGGCCAGGACCCCGTCGTGGTTGGAGGTCAGGTTACCGTCGTCCCCGACCAGTAACTGGTAGTCACCCTGTTCCACCCCGACGAACACGCCCACGCGGTGCCTGCCCAGTTCCTCGTGGCCCAGGCCCGCGTCCTCCAACGCCCTCCAGCACTCCTGTAGGAGGTGGCGCTGGCGCGGGTCCATGGTCCGGGCCTCCTTCGGCGCGATCTCGAAGAACGCGGGATCGAACTCGTCGGCCCAGTCGACGGTCCCCATCCAGCGGTAGCCCTCCGGCCCACCCCCGTCCACGTCGGTGGAGGGCTCCGGTGCGAAGCGCTCACCCGTCAGCTCCCGGACCATGTCCCGGCCCTCGGCCAGCGCGTCCCAGAACTCGTCGACCGACCGGCAACCGGGGAAGATCCCGCTCATCCCCGTGATGGCGACCGGGGCGTTCACGGGACGGGCCCCGGCCACGGGGGCGTCCCCTCCGTCGGAGGCGGGTTCCCGTACTCCGTCGGCGACCCGGTCGGCGAGGTGGTCCGCCAGCTCCCGGATCGTCGGGTGGTCGTAGAGCTCGGTGGGGGACACGTCCACGCCGAGGTGCGCGGAGGCCTGGTGCGCGAACTGCGTCAGGCGGATGGAGTCGAGCCCCAGGTCCGTGAAGTTGCTCTGGTCGTCCAGCTTCTCCTCGGACACCCCGAGGACGTGCCGCGCGACGGCCCTGAGCTCACTCGTCAGGGCCCTCCTCCGCTTTCCCGGTGCGTCACCGCCCGTCGCCGGGGGGCGTGCCCCGTCGGCGGCCGCACCGCCGCCGGTTCCGACGGCGCGCTCCAGGATTGCCTCGGCCGAGTCGCTCCGGGCCTGGAGGACGATCGGGTTGGCGTGGCCGGAGGCCAGGACGTCCTCCATGGCGCGCATGCCCGTGGCGGTGTCCAGCGGTCGCTGTCCGGTGGAGGCGAGGTAGGCCCTCGTGAAGTCGCCGTCGACATCCTCGTGGGCCGCCGCGCCCAGGCCGCCCTCCTCCCAGAGCGGCCATTCGAGGGCGACCGTCCGGCTGGAGGGATGGCGCTCGCGCAGGGCGCGGGCGTAGGCGGCCTGGAACCGGTTGGCCGCCGCGTAGTCACAGCCGCCGAAGTCTCCGAGGGTGGCGGCGACGGAGGAGAAGTGGCAGACGAAATCGGGTTTGCGCCGCCCGGGCACCCGTTCGAAGGCCCGTTCCACGGCCAGCGTTCCCTGGACCTTCGCCGCCAGGACCGATTCGAAGGCCTCCTGCGTACGCTCGGCCAGCGACGACGCCTGGGCCGATCCAGCGAGATGGAAAACCCCGGAGACCGCGCGCCCGGGCGGCAGTCCGGCGAGCCGCTCGGCCAGCGCACGCTCGTCGGTCACGTCGAGCGTCCAGGACTCGACCCGGCCGCCGTGCGCGCGCAACTGCTCGACCCACGCCCGCTCGGCCGTCCCCAACGGGGACCGTCCGACCAGCACCAGGTCGGCCCCGTACTCCTCGGCGAGGTACTCGCCGACACGGCGGCCGAGTCCACCGAAGGCACCGGTGACCAGGTAGGTCGCTCCCCTCCGCAGGGACACGACGGGCGCCCGCCGCCCGGTCTCCTCCAGTCGCCGCGTGGCGCAGACGAACCGCCGCTCCCGCCGGTACATGACGCTGACCCGGCGCTCCTGGCACTGCTCGGTGAACAGGAGCGCGGCCCACCGCCCGGGCGTCGCCGTCCCCTCATGCAGGACCACCCGCGTGGCCGTCCCCGGCAGGACCGAGCCCAGCGAACGCTCGTAACCGATCACCGCGTCGAGGGCGGCCTGCCCGACGGCGTCGTGGAAGTGTCCCGCGACCAGGAGGTCGGTGGCCTCCAGCGCGGAGGCGGCCAGGGCGCGCACCAGCGGAGCCAGGTCCGCGAGCACGCTGAGCGCGGAGTCTCCGTCGCCGTACTCCACGGGCCACAGGTAGTGGATCGCACCGACGGCACCGTGCTCCTCGGCGATCGCGTCGAGTGTCCGACGCAGGCCCGCCTCGTCACGGGAGCCCACGCGGTACACGCCGTCGGAGGGGGTGACCGACGTCTCCGCGTCCCCCCGCCCGGTCCTCTCGACGAACACCAAACGCGCGTTCCCGGCGTGCTCGGGCACCGACCGCCGGAAGGCGTCGCGCTCCTTCTCCCCGGTGAGGAAGCACACCACCACCCCCCGCGCCTCAGCGGCCCCGGCGGCCGGCTCCGGTGACCAGTACTCCTCGAAGTACCGGAGTTCCACCGCGTCGGAGCCGCGTCCGTCACCGCTGGGAGCGTCGGCGGCCCGCGGCGCCGGGCGTTCGGGCAGCCAGTGGTACTCCTCGCTGAAGGGGTAGGTCGGGAGGGGCACACGGCGGGGGCGGTGCGCCCCGACGCGGAGATCCCGCCAGTCCACGTGTCCGCCCCCGACCCACAGCCGGGCCACCTCGTCCAGCCGTCCCTCGGCCATCCACCGGCGTGCCAGGTCACGTTGGCCGTCCCGGTTCGACGGGGACGGGGACTCGGCCGACCCGGGCCGGAAGCACCGCTCCCCTCCCCCGCCGTCGGCGAAGTCGTCCAAGGCATGCACGAGTTCGTCCACGCCGTCCACCACGAAGGCCACCCGCTCGGCCATCGGGGTCCGCCCCACCCGCAGGGTGTGGGCGACGTCGGTGATCCGGAGCGCCCGGCCACGCAGCCAGTCCCCCCCGGAGATCCGGCGGGCGAGGTCGCGCGCGTAACGCCTCAGGTTCGGAAGACCCCGGGCCGACAGCGGAACCAGGTGCGGACCGGACGGCTCCCCGTCGTCCGCCCCCTCGGGTGTCGGCGGCTCCTCCAGGAGGGCGTGGACGTTGGTTCCTCCGATGCCGAAGGAGCTCACCCCCGCTCGCAGCGGCCCCGGCGAGGGCGCCAACTCGGTCAGCTCGGTCACCACGTAGAACGGCGAATCCTCGAAGTCGATCTGCGGGTTCGGCGCCCGGTGGTTGATGGTCGGGGGAACACGGCGCTCGCCCAGGGCCAGGGCCGCCTTGAGGCATCCGGCGAGCCCCGCCGCAGCGTCCAGGTGGCCCAGGTTGGACTTCACCGACCCGATCCCGCAGAACCCACGTGCGTCCGTGTACCGACGGAACGCCGCGGACAGCGCGCCCACCTCGATCGGGTCCCCGATCCTGGTGCCGGTACCGTGGGCCTCCACGTACCGGATCGTCTCGGGGTCCACACCGGTGCGTTCCAGAACCGAGGAGATGACCTCCGTCTGGCCCGTGGCGCCGGGCGCGTAGTAGCCCGCCTTCTCCGCGCCGTCGTTGTTCATGCCGACTCCGCGGATCACCGCGTAGACGTGGTCGCCGTCCTGTACGGCCGCCCGGGCGTCCTTGAGGAGGAACACGACGACGCCCTCTCCCCCGACCATGCCGGTGGCGTCGTCGGAGAAGGGGCCGCAGTGTCCGTTCGAGGACAGCGTCATGCCCTCCTCGTACACGTAGCCCAGGGGCTGTTCGCCGTACATGCCCGCCCCGCCGACCAGGGCGTGGGTCGTCTGGCCGGACCGGATGGCCTGGAAGGCCAGGGCCAGACCCGCGAGGGAGGAGGAGCAGTTGCTGTGCACGAACAGGCTGGGGCCGTGCAGCCCGAGTTTGTGCGAGATCGTCGTCGGGATGGTCCCCGGCTGCGCGTGCAGGAAGCCCACCAGCGCCTCCGAGTCACGCGCGGCGCCGTCGTTCCGCAGCGGCGCCTGGTAGAGCATGTTGCTGGTCGACACGTACACCGCGGCGTCGGCGACGTCCTCGGGCAGGTGCGCGGCGTCCTCCACCGCCTTCCACGAGTGCTGGAGCAGCAGGCGCGACTGCGGGTCCATCAGCTCGGCGTCGCGCGCCGAGATCCGGAAGAAGTCGGCGTCGAAGTCGCCCTTGCCGCTCATGCTGGCCCTGACCGGGACGAAGGCCGGGTCCTCGGCCAGGCGCTCGTCGACTCCCGCCCGACGGAGTTCGTCGCGGGAGAGGACCTCCACGCTCTCCTCGCCGGTGAGCAGGCGGTCCCAGAACTCCTGGTGGTCCTCGGCTCCCGGCAGTCGGCAGGACACGCCAATGATGGCGACGCCGTCGACCGAGGCCCCGGGGAGGTCCCCAGCGGTGTCGGCCCCGCTCCCCTCGCGCCCCCACCCGGACCCGTCCGCCCGCGCGCGTTCCGCACGCAGGCGCTCCGCCATTCCTCGGGCGTTGACCAGGGTGAAGACCTCCGCCGATGTGAACGGCATGCCGTACCGTTCACTGACCCGTTCGGCGAGGACGGCGGCCAGGACCGAGCTTCCCCCGCGTCCAGGAACGCGTCCGTGGGTGAGAGGTCGTCCGCGCCCAGCACCTCGCGCCACAGCGTGAGCACGTCCCCCTCCTCCGGGGCGGTGTCCTCCCGCCCCGGGACGTCCTCCCGCTCCGGAGCGGGCTCCGGCCGCCGGGTACGCTCCGGCGCTCCCGCGTGCCGGGTCACACCGAGTTCGGCCAGCGCCTCCCTGTCCACCTTCCCGTTCGGGGTGCGGGGCATCCGCTCCACCGGGACGAGGAAGGCGGGGACCATGTAGTCCGGCAGCCGACCGGCCAGGTACCGGCGCAGTTCACCGGTGTCGGCGCCGTGCCCGTCCACGGGCGCGTAGTGGACGACGAGCTGTTGGGTGCCCGACTGCTCCCGTGCCTGGGCCACGCACTCCGCCACCGCCGGGTGCGTGGCCAGGACGTGCTCGATCTCGCCGAGCTCGACGCGGAACCCGCGGATCTTGACCTGGGAGTCGATGCGGCCCAGGCACTCGATCGACCCGTCACCGCGCCACCGCGCCAGGTCGCCCGTCCGGTACAGCTTGCCGCCGGGAGGGAAGGGGTTGTCGCGGAACCGCTCCGCCGTGAGCTCTGGCTTGTTGAGGTATCCCAGCGCGACCCCGTCACCGGCGATGCACAGTTCGCCTGGAGCGCCCGTGGGCACCAGCTCGCCCCGCTCGTCGAGGATGTGGACCTGGGTGTTGTCGATGGGCCGACCGATGGTGACGCTCCTGTGGGCCTCGACCCGTTCGACGGTGGACCACACGGTCGTCTCCGTCGGCCCGAACATGTTCCAGACCTCGGCCCCCGAGGCGACCAGGCGGTCCTTCAGGGTCTCGGGCATCGGTTCCCCGCCGCACAGGACCGTCATCCGTTCGTCGTTGGTCCAGCCCGCGTGGAGCAGCATCGTCCACGTGGAGGGGGTCGCCTGCATCAGGGAGGGCCGGACGGCGCCGATCATCCGCCTGAGGCGGTCCGGGTCGCGCGCGGTGTCGCCGTCGCACAGGTGGCACAGGGCCCCGGTGACGAGCGGCAGGTAGATCTCCAGGGCGGCGATGTCGAAGCTGTGCGTGGTCACCGCCAGCACGCGGTCGCTCGGCCGCAACCCCGGCCGCCTGGCCATCGAGCACAGGAAGTTCGTGAGCGCCCGGTGGGGCACCACCACGCCCTTGGGCGCACCCGTGCTCCCCGACGTGTAGATGACGTAGGCGGGGTCGGTGCCGGCGACACGGTCGGCCACGTCCCGGTGCGCGCCCGCCGTGTCCGCGATCTCGGGCCAGTCCTCGTCGACGAGGACCATACGGGGTGTCCCGGAGGCGGCGGCCTGCGGTGTCAGGGCGGCCACCCGGTCCCGCAGGGCGGCCTGGCTCAGCACCACCTCGGCCGTGGCGTCGTCCAGGATGTGGACGATCCGCGACCTCGGGTGTGAGGGGTCCAGCGGAACGTACGCGCAGCCGGCCCTCATCGTCGCCAGCAGCGCCACCACCAGGTCGAACGACCGTTCCATGTACACCGCGACCCGTGCTCCCGGGCGCACGCCCAGGGTCTCCAGGTACACGGCGAGCCGCCTGGCCCGGTCGTCCAGCTCGCGGTAGGTGAGGGAATCGCCGCCGAACACGAGGGCGGTCGCCTCCGGGACCCGCGCGGCCTGCTCGGAGACCAGTTCGTGCACATGGAGCGAGGGGTGGGACGCGGCGGTGTCGTTCCACTCCACCGTCAGGGTCCGCCGCTCCTCGTCGGAGATCAGCGGGGCCTCACCGACGGCGAGGCGAGGCCGCGCCAGGACCTCCTCCAGGAGGCGGAGGTACTGGCGCCCCAGGTTCCTGACCGTCTCCTCGTCGAACAGGTCCGGCCGGTACTTCCACCTGACCGAATACGTGCTGAGGTCGTCGGCGGGCTCGACGACCTCCAACACGAGTTCGTACTCGCCCTCCTGGTGGATGCCCTCGACGTACTCGAACGCCCCGGTTCCCCCGGTCACGTCCTCGTACCAGTCCTGGTACATGAAGGCGTTGCCGAACACCGGCGATCCGCCGTCGGTCGTGGAGAGCCCCAGTTCACGCACCAGCGCCGTGAACGGGTAGGCGCGGGCCACGCCGCTGGTCAGGTTCGCCTGCACCTCCCGGCACAGTTCGAGGAAGGGAGCCTCCCGCCGCACACGGCTGCGGACCGGAACCATGTCGACGAAGTGGCCGACCGTCCCGTCGAACCGCCGGTCGGGCCGTGTGTTCACGGCCGTTCCGACGATGACGTCGTCCTGCCGCGTGTGCCGGTGGAGCAGAGCCTTGAACGCCGCGAGGAACACCGCCGAGGCGTAAACGCCGTGGTCGTGGGTGAACCGGTCGATCCGCCCGCCCAGTTCCTCCGTGAGCCGCCACGTCTCGGTGGCGCCGCGCGCGTCGTGGTCGGCGAGGGACCGGGGCCGGTCCGTGGGAAGGGCCAGGGCCGGGAGCGGGGAGGACAGCCGGTTCCGCCAGTACTCCAGCCTGGCGGCTCCCTCCTCCCCCCGCATACCGGACTCCTCGGCGGTGACGAACTCCGCGTACGTCGCCTCGGGAGCGGCCGCGTCGGGGGCCCCGCCTCCGGTGAAGGCGCGGTAGTGCGCCAGGAGGTCCTTGAGGAGCACCATCGCGGACACGCCGTCGAGGACGAGGTGGTGTGCGTTCACCAGCACCCAGGCCGTGCAGTCCGACAGGTGGAACACGCTGATCCGGCACAACGGCCCGTGTTCCAGGTCGAAGGGCTCCTTGGCGTGCTCGCGGACGAGCCCGAACACCTCGTCGCGCGTCATCGGGGGCAGGTGCCGCTCCTCCAGCACCGGTTCCGACCCCGGCGAGTGCCGGAGCACGAGCGCGCCCCGCTTCACGCGGACGACTCCGGCGAGGACGCCGTGCCTGGCCCGCACCGCCGTGAACGCCTTGGACAGCGCGCGGACGTCCAGGTCGGTCACCCGGAAGCACAGGGGCACGTTGTAGGCGCTACTGCCCGGGGCCTCGCGTTGCAGTGCCCACAACCCCTGCTGTGCCGAGGACAGGGGATGGGAGGTCGGTTCCACGCCTCGGCGTTCCCCAGCGGCGTCCGCCCGCTCCCCGCGGTCGGCGACCACGGCACCGCGTCCCGCCAGGTGGCCCGTGAGGCGGTCGACGGTGTCGTACTCGAACAGCGACGCGGCGTCGAAGTCGGGGTCGAGACCGCTCTGGATCTCTCTGGCCACCCGGACCAGGGACCGGGAGGACAGCCCCAGCACGGGAAGGCTCTCGGTGGTGTCCAGGTCCCGCGGGTCGGCGGTCAACTCGGCGGCGAGAACGTCCCGGAGCCAGTCCCGCAGACGCGTCTCCGGGCCCAGCTCCCCACGGTGGGAGGAAGCCTGGACCCCGCGCGTGCGCGGCTCGGGGGCCGGGGCGACGGCGGAGGCCTCCCCCGAGCGGTACCAGTACTCCGTCCGCGCGAAGGGGTAGGTCGGAAGACTGGTCCGCCGGGGCCGCGAGGTGCGCCAGAGCTCTTGCCAGTCGGCGTTGCCCCCGTCCAGCCACCGCAGGGCGGACTCACGCATCTCCCCGGCGGGCTCCGTCCGCGCGTCGACCTCGCCCGAGGCGGCGAACCTCCGCAGTGCCGAGGCGAGCTGACCCGTGGAGGACACGGTGAGGAGGACCCGGTGCGGCAGGGCGTCCCGCCCCACCTGCAGGGTGTAGGCCACGTCCCGGAGCGGAGCCTCGTGCGGCGTGCCCGCGACGCGGTCGAGGTGGTCCGCCAAGAGCAGCGCCGACTCCCTCAGTTGTTCCGGCGTCCTCGCCGACAGCGGTACCAGGTGCTGAACCCCGTGCCGCTCTTCCTCGGGGTCCGGCGTCCCCGGGTACTCCTCGACGACCAGGTGCGCGTTCGAGCCTCCCGCTCCGAAGCAGGAGACCCCGGCACGCCTGGGAACCGGTCGGCCCCGGTCGTCCGTCGGCTCCCACGGCACGAGCTCCCGCCGCACCGAGAACGGCGTTCTCCGGAACACGATGCCGCTGTTGAGCTCCTCGGCGTTGATGGACGGGGCGATCAGGCCGTGGCGGAACTGCATGAGGACCTTCGTGAGCCCCACGACGCCAGAGGCGCTCTCGCAGTGGCCCAGGTTGGACTTGACCGAGCCGACGTCGCAGTTGCCTCCGGTGCGCGGTCCCTCCTCCCCGAAGGCCTGGGCGAGCGCCGAGATCTCGATCGAGTCGCCGAGCTGGGTCGCCGTGCCGTGCGTCTCCACGTAGCTGATCGTGCCGACCGGAGTACCGGCCTTCTCCAGCGCGCGTGCGACGACGTCCCGCTGCGCCCGCAGACTGGGCGTGCCGTACCTGCCGCTCCTGCCGCCGGCGTTGATCGCGCTCCCCTTGATCACGCCGTAGACGTGGTCGCCGGAGGCCAGCGCGTCCTCCAGGGGGCGCAGGACGACGACGCCGACGGCCTCCGCCGCGAGGAAACCGTCCGCGTGTTCGGAGAAGGGACGGCACCTCCCGCTCCGCGACAGGAGTCCGTGCTCCTCCAGGACGCTGAAGTGGTCCTGGTCGAGCAGCAGGTTGACGCCGCCCGCGACCGCGCAGTCGTTGTCGCCGCTGTAGAGGCTCTCCAGGGCCATGTGCACGGCGGTCAGGGAGGACGAGCACGCGGTGTCGACCGCGACGCTGCTCCCCTGGAAGTCGAAGAGGTGGGAGGTGCGGTTGGCGATCGAGGAGTGGGCGGTGCGCCCGTTGTACGTCGCGTTCATGACGCCGACGAACACCCCGACGCGCCCCCGCTCGTTGAGGCCGGAGGTCGTGTGGCCGCTGTCCTGGACGGCGCTGTGCACCGTTTCGACGAACAGGCGCTCCTGCGGGTCCATGGCCGCCGCCTCGCCCTCCGTGAGGCCGAAGTACTCGGCGTCAAAGCACGCGGCGCCACGGACGAACCCTCCCGTCGGGCGCGCGTCCGCGTCCCACGGACACCACCAGCGGTCCTCCGGGTAGGGCGCGGTGGAGTCCGTGCCCTGGCGGAGGTTGTCCCACAGCTCCCGGGGGTTCTCCGCACCCGGGTAGCGCCCGGCCACGCCCACGATGGCGATGTCACGGACACGCTCCCCCCGGGGGGCCGCCGTGACCGGCCCGCCGGAGGGGGCGGCCTCCGGTTCCGGCCGGGGCCGTACCTCCAGCCTCCGTTCCGGGTCGGGTGACGGCGTCCGCTCCGCGACGGAGCGGTCCTGGGCCAGTCCCCCGCCGAGGACCTCCGCGAGCCGCTCCCGGCGCGTCGCCACGAAGTGGTCGACGATCTCCCCCACCGTCGGGTGGTCGAAGAACAGGGAGTTGTCGAGGTCGTCGAAGTCCCGGCCCAGCTCGTTGTTCATCTGGACGACGAGGATCGAGTCCAGGCCCTGGTCGAACAGGTTGGTGTCCGGCGCGAGCCCCTCGGGAGCCAGCCGCAGCGTGGCGGCGGCCAGATCCGTGAAATAGGCGGTGGCGCGGGCGTGGAGGGAGGGCCGGTCCGCCCGGGGCCCGCCGAGCCCGAACAGGCGCTCCAGTTCGGGGCGCCGCGTCCGCACGAAGTGGTCGACGAGCTCCCCGATGGAGCGGAGCTCGAAGAAGAGCGTGCTGCCGACCTCGTCGAAGTCGGCGGCGAGGGCGCTGTTCATCCCGGAGACCAGGATGGAGTCGAGTCCGCGGTCGTGCAGATCCTCGTCCAGGGCGATCAGGTCCGCGTCCAGCCGCAGGGTGCGGCCCACGAGGTCCCTGAAGTACGCCTCGATCCGTTCCCTCAGCTCCGTGTCGGTCCCCGTTCCACGGTCCCGCTCTCCTTCCGGCGCGGTTCCGTGTCCTCCTCGTCCTACGGGAGCCCCGGAGCGCTCGTTCCGGACGCGTTCCCCGATCGGGGCAACGGTGTCCAGCGGGGTGCGGACGGCACCGTCGCTCTCGGCGATGACGAGCTGCTGGCCCAGGTCGAGCGTCTCGGCGCCGGGCCGGCGGACACGGCCGAAGCCCTCGTCGGACAGGACCTCCATCCATCCGTCCGACCCGAGGACGGGGCTGCCCTCGACCCGCAGGGCGTCGTCCTCGTGGGCCCACCAGCCGTCGAGGAGTCCGACCGTCAGGTGGGCCAGGACCGTGTTCCCGCTCATCTCGTTCACGAACAGCAGGCCGTTGGCGCGCATCGCCGCCTTGACGTTGCGCAGGGTCCGGGACACGTCGCTGGTGGCGTGGAGCACGTTGGTGGCCACGACGACGTCGAAGGAGCCGGGTGCCACCCCCTGCGGACCGGGCGGGCGCTCGACGTCGAACAGGCGTGTGGTCAGGTACGGGTACCGCCCGCCCAGCCGCTCCTCGGCCTGGAACAGAAACGCCTTGGACACGTCGGTGTAGCAGTACTCCTCGACGGAGGACCCCAGGGCGTCGAGCGCCGCCAGGACCTTGGTGGTGGTCGCCCCGGTCCCGGCCCCGACCTCGAGGACGCGGACGCGTCTCGTCGGATCGTCCCGCAGCCACGCGCGGACGGCGGAACCCACCAGGGCGGCCATCTGGTCGTTGAAGTGCTCCGCGATGGGGTCGTCCCGGTAGACCCCCTCGACCAGGGACGTCGAGGAGTCCGGGAACAGGACCTCAGTCGCCTGCCGGCCCCCGGTCAGGATGTCGGGCAGGGCGAGCAGGCACGACTCGACCAGGTCGACCCGCGCCGCCTGGCTCGTGCTCGTCCTCCACCGCTCGCGTTCGGCGTGCCACCGCCGCCACAGTTCCTCGTGCGGGGCGCCCCGTTCCAGGAGCACCCGTCGGCCGTCGACCACCTCGACGAGCCCGGACCGGGCGAGCAGGCGGTCGCTCTCCTCCAGCCACCGGTGGAGTCGGGCGGGCACACGCCGCTCCAGGTCGTCCGGGCCGAGGTCACGCAACGTCGCGAACAGGATCTGGACGGCCAGGTCGCACATGCGCTCGTCCGGAAGGTGCCGTCGGAGGCGCTCCAGGTCGCCGGGGGAGGCACCGTACCCGCGCTCGGCCTCCTCGATGACGGAGGGAAGGCGTACCGGTTCCCGGTGGAGCCGCTCGCCCAGGGTGAGGCCGAGCAGCGCCCGGTCGCCGAAGGTCCGCATGAGCACGGCCTGATCGTGGTCGTCGGAGAGGAAGGCGGCCAGGTGGCGGAACGCCTCCTCGGGATCGAGGGAGTCGACACCGGCCTCGGCCAGACGCTCCCGGTAGAACTCGTCGCTGACCACACCGGCCGCACCCCAGTAGCCCCAGTTGATCGTCTTGACCACGGGCGGGGTCCGCTCCGGACCGGCGGACGCGTCCCGCCACCGCTGACGCAGCTCCCTCGCCAGGGCGTCCTTGAAAGTGCAGCCCGCCGCGTAGTTGGCCTGTCCCGCCTCCCTGGCGAAGCTCTCCACCGACGAGAAGAACAGGACCAGGTCCAGGTCGTCGCCGCCGAACACCTCGGCGAGATTGACGCCGACGTCGGTCTTGGAGGTGAGCGCCGCGCGGAACTCGTCCTCCTCCATGTTCCCCAGGACGCGGTCGGCGAGGACGATGGCGGAGTGCACCACACCGTGGATCCGGGGGTGGTGTTCCCTGATCCGCCGGTGGGCGGCGCGCAGGCTCCCGAGGTCGCTCGCGTCCGCGGAGAGGTAGAGCGGCGGTCGTGCGCCGCGGCTCTCGGCCAGCTCGTTGAGCCCGGCCAGTCTCCGCTCGACCTCTCCCGCGAGGGGGCGACGGCCGATCCACACGATCGACGCCTGGTACCGCTCGACCATGTACCGGCTCCACAGCTCCCCGATACCGCCGGCGCCGCCGACGACCACGTAGACGCCGCGGTGGCGGTAGGGGGCGGTGCCCGGACGCGCGTGCGGCACGCGCAGGAGTTCCTGGGAGAACCACCGACCGTTCCGCAGGGCCAGCGTGGCGCCCGGCCTCGGGGGCGTGGGCGGCGCCCCCGTGCCGAACGACCCGGGCTCCGCGTCACGGGGCAGGTCGACGGCGCGTACCGTCCACCGGGTGTGCTCCTTGGCCAGGCTGCCCATCAGCCCGTGCACACTCGCGTGGGTGGCCGCCACGCGCTCCCCCTCGCGCACCCGTTGGGTACCGAAGGTCACGGCCGTCCACTCCAGAGCCCTGGTCCCGTACCCGAGGCCGAGCAGCGCCTTGACGATCCGGAAGACCTCGATGACGCCCCGTTCCTGACCGGACGACGCGCCCGTGAGCCCCTCGGACGGTGGAGCCTCCTCCGGGGCCGCCCAGACCACGTGTGCGAGCGGGTCGGTGTTCGAGGGCGCGCCGATCAGCTCGGCGATCTCCTCCACCGTGGCCCCCGGCCGCAGCCGGACCTCGCGGTACCCGGGGCCTGGTTCCCCAATCCCGCCGCGCAGGCGTTCGGCGGCGCCGAAGACGAGGACCCGGCCCCCGGCCGCGCGCGCGTCGGCGTCCAAGGCGAGCACCCCCGCGTCCCGCCGGTCGGTGCTCCTCGGCTCCCACACCGGTACCAGCGTGTGCAGTCGGGAGTCGCGGTCGGCCCCCTCGTCCGTCGGTCGCGTCCCGGCCTTCCGGTAGGCGAGTCCGCGCATCGCGACACGGACCCGTCCCCGACCGTCGACGAGGTCGACGTCCAGCACCGTGCGGTCTCCCCCTCGTCCGGCCGCCGGACGCACCCAGGAGTACATGACCTCCTCAAGGGGCCCGTACGCCGTGAGCTCGTCCAGGGCGAACGGCACCGCCGTGGCGGCCTCCCCGTCGGCGGACGCGATGGAGGAGTCCAGCGACGGGTCCAGGCCGAGTGACGCGTGGATCGCGGCGTCTAGGACGCTCGGGTGCAGCGTGTGCTCCTCCAAGGAGCCGCGGAGGTCCTCGGGCAGCCGCAACTCGGCGAGCACCTCCCGACGCCCCTCGGCCACCCCGCGAAGGAGCGTGTGGACCAGGCGGAAGCCCGGACCGTAGCGCACCCCCATGCGGGTGATGCGTCCATAGCACTCCTCGCCGGTCAACGGACGTGCCCCGAGTACCGAGCGCAACCGCTCCAGGTCGACGTCCGGTGCGGCGGAGACGGGCCCGGTCTCGACCCGCCCCTGGGCGTGGACCCGGTCGCCCTCCTCCTCCCGGGAGGCCAGTGTGAAGGTGAGGGGGCCCGACGGGGCGTCCGTGTCCGCCCCGGCCACCGGGGACAGGGTCAGCTCCACCTCCCGGCCGCCGGGACCGACCTCCAGCGGACGCAGCCAGGTGACGTTCCTCAGTGTCACGCGCCCGTCCGCCCCGGAAACGGTCCGGCTGACACGGGTGTGGACCATGTCCAGACAGGCCGTGGCGGGGAGGATCGCGCGACCGTCGACGACGTGATCGCGCAGCAGGTACTCGTCGCCCGTGAAACGCGTGCGGTGTCTCCGGTCCCCGCTCCCCGCCACGTGCGCCCGAACCGGTGGGCGAGCGTCGGCGCCCGCCGCGGGCTCCCCCGGAAGACCGGGCTCGGGCCAGGAATGGCGTACGTCGCTGAAGGGGTAGGACGGCAGGCTGATCCGGCGGCACTCCTGGGTCCTCGGAAGCGTGCGCCAAGCGACCCCGCCACCCCGGACCCAGGCCCGTGCGAGCTCCTCGGATCCGTCGGCCTCCGCCGGACGGGCGAACGGCGCGTCCCCCTCGTCCCGGTCGGTCGCGGGTACCCGTCCGGTGTGCCGCCGCGCGGACGCGTCCCCCCGGACGAACAGCGCGAGTTCGGCCTCCAGTTCGTCGAGGTCGCGCACGACGAACGCCACCCGGTGCTCCCTCGGCACCCTCCCCACCTGGAGCGTGTACGCCAGGTCACGGAGCCGGAGGGGTGTGGGCCCGCTCCGGGCGTCCCGGTCGCCCAGGTGGTCGAGCAGATCACACGCATAACGTGTGAGGTTGTCCCGTCCCCGTGCCGACAGCGGCACCACGTGTTCGCAGCCGTCGTCCTCGACGTCCCGCACCGCGTCCCCCTCGTACTCCTCGAAGACGACATGGGCGTTGCTCCCGCCCAGACCGATGGAGCTCTGTGCCGCCCGTCTCGGTGTCCGCCCCGCGGACCAGTCGGTCAGGCGGTCGACCACGTGGAAGGGCGACCCGTCCAGACGCAGATGGGGGTTGGGGGCGGTGTGGTTGATGGTCGGAGGCAGTTGACGGTGGTGGAGGCTGAGCACCACCTTGAGGCCGCCCGCCAGGCCCGCGGCCGTGTCGAGGTGCCCCAGGTTCGACTTGACCGATCCGATCCCGCAGTAGCCGACCTCCTTCGTGAAGGTCCGGTAGGCGTCGGTCAGGGCCGCCAGTTCGACGGGGTCCCCCAGCTTCGTACCGGTGCCGTGCGCCTCCACGTAGCCGATGGAGGCGGGGTCGACGCCCGTCCGTTCCAGGGCCTCGCGAATCACCCGGCTCTGCCCCTCGACGCTCGGGGTGTAGAACCCGGTGGCCTGACCGCCGTCGTTGTTCGTGGCCGCGCCACGCACCAGCGCGTAGACGTGGTCCCCGTCGGCCACGGCGTCGCGCGCGCGGCGGAGCAGGAACGCGACCACGCCCTCTCCGGCCACCATCCCGTCGGCGTCGGCGTCGAACGCCTTGAGGCGGCCGTCACCAGAGAAGTTGAGCCCCGGCTGGTACACGTACCCGAGGCCGTCGTGCCGCGACACCGAGGCGGCGGCGACCAGCGCCTGGTCGGTCTCGCCGGACTGGATCGCCCGAACCGCCAGGGACAGCGCGCTCAGCGACGACGAGCAGTTGGAGTGCACGGACATGCTCGGTCCGCCGAACCCGAGCTGGTGGGAGATCATCGAGGCGATCGTGCCGCCCTGGCACATCACCCACGACAGGTACTGCTCCGGGTTTTCGATCACACCGCGGGACGGCCCGCCGTCGTCCGAGGGCGCCCCGTAGAAGTGGTTCCCGCTGCTGACGTAGACGCCGGTGCCGGGCAGGTCGCGGTGGTCGTACCCGGCGTCCTCCACCGCCTTCCAGGCGTGCACGAGCAACTGTCGGAACTGCGGGTCCATCAGGGCCACGTGCCGGGGCGACAGGCGGAAGAACTCACCGTCGAAGGAGTCCTTGCGGTCCAGACAGGACCGGAGCGGGACGAAGGACGGGTTCTCCAGCAACCGCTCGGGAACCCCGGCGCCGCGCAGCTCATCCTCCGTCCACAGCCCCGTGGCCCGCTTGCCCCGGGTGAGGTTCCGCCAGAACTCCCGGTGGTCCTCGGCGTCCGGGAACCGGCAGGAGACACCCACGACCGCGATCGCGTCCTCGGGCACGGTCGGCCGCCGCGGCTCCCGCGGCGCCGCGGCCCCGCCCCCCGTGGCGGGCCCGGTACCGCCGGAGGGAGCGGCCCCCTCCGCCGCCGCACGCGAACGAGCGTCGTGTGCGTACCGGGCGACGGCGCGGGCGGTGGTGTACCTGAACAGGTCGGGAGCCGCGAACGGCACGTCCAGACGCTGGCTGATCCGCTCGGCGAGCATGACCGCGGACAGCGAACTCCCCCCGAGGTCGAAGAACGACGCGGTGGGGCCGGCACCGCTGACACCCAGCACGTCACGCCAGCACCCGAGGACCTCCGCCTCCACGTCCGCGAGGGACCCGGCCCCGGTCACCACAGCGGTGTCCGCCACGACGATCTCCCGCCGTGTCAGCGCGCCGCGGTCCACCTTGCCGCTCCCGGTCAGCGGGATCGTGTCGATCGGAACGAAGTGGGCCGGAACCATGTACTCGGGCAGCTTGTCCCGCAGGAAGTCCCGGAACCCGCGCGTCCCCTTCCCGGCCCCTCCCGGGCGCTCCGGCGTGTAGTAGGCGACGAGCTGCCTGGCGGTGTCCTCCCCCCGGGCGACGACGACGCACGCGGCGACGTCCTCGTGCCGCCCCAGGTGGTACTCGATGTCGCCCAGTTCGACGCGGTGGCCCCGGATCTTCACCTGGAAGTCCATCCGGCCCAGGTAGTCGATCTCCCCGTCCTCGTTCCAGCGGGCCAGGTCCCCGGTCCGGTACATCCTCCCCTCCGGCGCGAAGGGGTCCCGCACGAATCGCTCGGCCGTCAGTTCGGGCCGGTTCAGGTAGCCCGCCGCGACCCCGGGGCCGGCGATGCAGAGTTCGCCCGTCTCGCCCGGGGGCACGGGACGCAGCCGCTCGTCGAGGATGTGGACGAGGGCGCCGGCGACCGGGGTGCCGATCGTGATCGGCGCGTCCCTCCGGACCAGCGTGCCGGTGGCGTAGACGGTCGCCTCGGTCGGCCCGTACAGGTTCCACACCTCGGTGCCGGAGTCGAGGAAGTGCTCCTTGAGCGTCCTGGAGAGCGCCTCCCCTCCGGTGAAGGCGCGCAGGCCCTCGGCGTTGCGCCAGCCCGAGTGGAACAGCATGCTCCACAGTGCCGGAGTGGCCTGCATGACGGTCGGGCGAACGGCGGCGATCCGGTCCTTGAGCAGCTCGACGTCCCTGATCGTGGCGCTGTCGCACACATGGCAGTGCGCCCCCGTGACCAGGGGGAGGAACAGCTCGACCTGCGCCATGTCGAAACTGGTGGTGGTGACGGCGAAGAGGGTGTCGTCCGCGCTCATCCCCGGGCGTTCGGCCATCGAGCGGAGCAGGTTGCCCAGCCCCCGGTGAGGGACCATCACGCCCTTGGGACGGCCGGTGCTCCCCGAGGTGTAGATGACGTAGGCGAGGTCGTCGCCGGTCACCCCCACCTCCGGCGCCCCGCCCCCGACCGGATCCGTCCATCCTGCGTCGAGTACCACGACCTCGGCTCGGGGCGCATCGGACGCGTCGTCGGGAAGGCGGTCGAGCAACTCCCGGGCGGACGCCTCCGACGACCGCTGGGTGAGGACCAGGCGCGCACAGCTGTCCTCCAGGATGTCGGCCAGGCGCTCGGCGGGCAGTTCGGGGTCGAGCGGCAGGAAGGCCGCGCCCGCCCTGAGCACGCCCAGGAAGGTGACGACCACGTCGGAGGAACGCTCCATGAGGACGGCGACGAGGTCGCCCGGACCGACGCCCCTCCCGCTCAGGCGGGCCGCGAGCCCCCGGCTCCGCAGGTCGAGTTCGCGGTAGGTCAGGGATCCGCGCGCGTCGGACACGGCTACCGCATCGGAACGGCGCCGGGCCGTCTCCCGGATCATCTCGTGGACGCGGGGAGCCTCCCCACCACCGCCGAAGCGCTGGCGCAGCTCGCCGACGGTGGTCTCCGGCCTGGTGGTCACATGGTCGAGGAGTCGCAGGAACCGCTCGCCCAGCCGGGCGACGAAGTCCCGGGAGAAGAGTTCCGGGTGGTACTTCCAGTGCAGTCGAAAGCCCGCCCCCCGCCTCCACACCTCTAGGGAGAGTTCGTACTCCCCCTCCTGGTGGGGTTCGTCGAGGTACTGGTACGGGCGGTCGGGGTCGTCGATCCCGTCGAGCACGTCCTGGTAGGCGAACGCCGTCTGGAAGAGGGGGGAACGGTGTTCCCGTCGCTCGGTCCCCAGCTCCCGGACCAGCGCCGGGAGCGGGTAGCCGTGGAGCATTCCGTCGAGGACCTCGCGCTGGGTACGGTCCGCGAGGACCTGGAACGGCGCGTCCTCGGCGAGGTCGATCAGGACCGGCATCATGGTGATCATGAGCCCCACTGCCCGGTGGGACTCCGCGCCGTCCCGCTCGTCCACCGGCATGCCCACGACGATCCCCGGCTCCCGGGAATAGGTCGCCAGCGTCGCGGCGAAGGCGCCCAGCAACGTCGCCGAGACGTAGCCGTGGCGGGCATCCGCGAGACCGGCGACCCTCGCGGCCAGTTCCTCGGGCAGATCGCTGGAGTGGGTCGCTCCGGCGAACGGGTTCCGGACCCGTGAGTGCGGCCGCTCCGTGGGAAGGGCCAGGAGCGGCAGCGGCCCGTCGAGCCTGTCGCGCCAGTGGGCGAGAGCGGAGGAGCGCGTCTCCGCGAGCCTGCGCCGTTCCCGCAGCACGAAGTCGTGGAACGCCACCTCCGCGTGGTCCGGTCCGGGGACGTCCCTTCCCTCCAGCAGGGCCTGGTAGGCACCGAACAGCGAGTCCGCCAGGATCCGGGCCGAGCTGCCGTCGAAGACGATGTGGTGGACGACCACCAGGACGACGGCCTCATCCCCCGGACGTTCGAGGACCCGCACCCGGAGCAGGGGACCTCCCTCGATCTCGAAGGGCCGCTCCTTCTCCCGTCGGAGCGCGTCCGGCATCTCCTCGTCCTCGGCCAGGTACCGGTGGGAGAAGTCGAGCGGGCGCTCCGGGTCGACGGACTGGTACGGAACGCCCTCGGCGCTGTGGATCACGGTACTGAGCACCGGATGCTCCCGCACCACCGCCCGGCAGGCCTCGCGCAGGACGGCCGTGTCCAGGTCGCCGACACGGAAGCACATCGGAACGTTGTAGGCGGAGGTCCCCGGGTAGGACCTCTGGAGCGCCCAGAGGCCACGCTGCCCCTCCGAGAGCTCCCGGGGCCGTTCCCCCCGCCTCGTCCGTTCCAGCAGGTCCCTGACCGTGTCGCCGCTGATCCTGCCGGCCTTGTAGTCGGCGATGAGGGCGCTGAACTCGTCCTGCAACTTCCTACCCTCTCTCAGCCAGAAGAGCGATGACCTCGTCCAGGTCTGTGCCGTCGTCGCGCAGCCGTTCCAGCGCGTCCAGCACCGGGTCGTCGGGGGCGCTCCCCCCGCCGTCCGGCGGCGGTTCCGGGTCGCCGTCGCGCCGTTCCCCCCTCCGCCGGGCGACCAGGCGGGCCAGCGCCCCCGGGCACCGGGCCACGAGGTGGGCCGCCAGGCCGGAGACGGTGTCGTGTTCGAAGAGCACGCTGGGCAGGAAACCCGGATCGACCGTCCGCATGAGTTCCCGGGCCAGGCCGACGGCCGCGACCGACGTCATGCCCAGGTCGAGCAGGGGCGTGTGAGGGGCTATCTCGGCGACGGGCCGTCCCAGCCGCGCGGCCACGAGGTCGCGTAGGAACTCCGTGGCCCGTTCGTCGAGGTCGTCGCTGAGCGGAACGGCGTCGGACGGTGCGGGTTCCCCCTCGGGCAGGACGTCCCACACGAGCCCGGCAGGGGGCGCGGTGGTCTGCCCGGACGGGTGCGGTACCGGCCGCTCAGTCCGCGCCTCCGCGGTGTCGGGCGCGCCGGCTCCGGTGTCCGAACGGATCCAGTGCCGGTCTCCGGCGAAGGGGTAGGTCGGCAGATGGAGGCGGCGCGGAGGGGAGTCGTGGAGCACGGCCCAGTCGAGCTCATATCCCTGGAGCCAGAGTTCGGCCACCTTGCTCCACGTGCCCTGGCCCGACCATCGCCGCACCAGGTCCCGCCGGAGGTCGTCCTCATCCAACAGGGCGGGGCGTGTGCGCGGGTCCCCGACCCGGCCCCTCCAGAGGTTCGAGCCCCCTTGCCCCTCGGCCAGCGCGCCGAGGGCCTCGCGCACGTCCCCGACGCTGTGGGCCAGGAGGACGGCCCGCTCCTCCAGGGCGACACGGCCCGTCTGGAGGGTGAAGGCCAACGAACGCAGGTCCACGTGCTCGTGTGACTCCAGGAAGCGCAGGAGCCGGCGGGCGTAGGCGCGCAGCCGGCCCTCGTCCTTGGCCGAGAGCGGGACCAGGACCCCGCGGGGAACCGTGTCGCTGACCGGCCCCTCCTCCCCGGCGGCCTCCTCCAGGATGACGTGTGCGTTGGCCCCGGTGGCGCCGAAAGCGCTCACTCCGGCGCGGCGGGGGCCGTCCGCGGTCCACTCCTGGAGCCGTGTCTGGAGGCGGAACGGCGAGTCCTCGAAGTCGACGTACGGGTTGGGGCGGCCCGTCTCGGGCTGCGGGGTCAGCGTGGCGTGGTGCAGTTGGAGGACGGTCTTGGTCAGGGCGCTGATCCCAGCCGCCGACTCGGCGTGCCCGATCGCGGCCTTGACCGAGCCCAGCGCGCAGAACCGCCGCGCCTCGGTCCGTCCGCCGAACGCCCTGCTCAGTGCCTGGAACTCGATCAGGTCGCCCAGTTCCGTCCCGGTCGCGTGCGTCTCGACGTAGGAGATGGTCTCGGGATCGACACCCGCCCTGTCCAGGCACTCGGTGACGAGCGCCTCCTGGGCGGCCACCGACGGGGCCCGGAACCCGGAGGTCCGCCCGGAGTGGCTGACCGCGCTGCCCCTGATGACGGCGTAGACGCCGTCCCCGTCCGCGAGTGCCCTGTCCAGAGGCTTCAGCAGCACCGCGCCCACGCCCTCCGCGGAGACGAACCCGTCCCCGCCCGCTCCGAACGGTCGCCCTGGTTCCCCGCTGGCGTGAAGGTCCTGCAGTCCGTAGGTCTGGTACTTGCTGGGGTGCAGGGAGAGGTTGACCCCGCCGACGATGGCCACTCGGCACTCTCCGCGCCGGATGTCCTCCGCCGCCAGGTGCACCACGCTCAGCGACGACGCGCACACCGTGTCGATCACCATGGACGGACCGTGGAAGTCGCAGAGGTACGACACGCGGTGGGCGATCGGTGCGTGGTTGAGGGCGAGGGGGATCGTGTGCCCCGCGGCCTCCTGCTGCACCAGGGCGTAGTCCTTGTGCATGACCCCGGCGTAGACGCCGACCAGGCGGCGACGGCTCACGCCCTCCGCCTCGACGAGGTTGTCCGGGGTGTACCCCGCGTCCTCCATCGTCTCCCAGCACGTCTCCAGGAACAAGCGCTCCTGCGGATCGAGGAGGGCCGCCTCCTCGTCCGATATCCCGAAGAAGCCGGCGTCGAAGCGGGCGACGTCGTCCAGGAAGCCGCCCCAGCGGGACATCTCCCGGCCGGAGGGCGAGCGCACACCGGCGAGGCGGTCGCGCGACCACCGCTCCTCGGGAACCTCGGTGACGCAATCCCGGCCCGCCTTCAGGTTCTCCCAGAACTCGGCGACGTCGGCGGCCTTCGGGTACCTGCCCGCGATCCCGATGATCGCGATGTCCCGCCGTTCCGGTTCGACCGCGGCCGCGTGGGGCACCGGGCGGCTCCGGGCGGCGGTGGTCGCCGTGACGGGACGGGGGCTGGACGGGGCCGGGGCGTCGGGGGCGAGGTCGCGCAGGTGTTCCGCGAGGGAGGCGACCGTCGGGTACTCGAAGAGCAGGGTCGGGGCGAGCCTGGCCCCGAGGGCGCTCTCCAGTTCCCTCGTCAGACGCAGAAGCTGGACCGAGGCCAGTCCCAGCTCGTAGTAACCGGCGGTCGTGCTGATCGAACTCTCCGGCTCCCCCAGGTGAGAGGCGATGAGCGAGACCAGGAGCGTCTCGATCGCCCCCGGCGCCGCGCCGCCGTCCGGTCCCAGTGGTTCGCGGACGACCGCCCGGTCCCGCGCCCCGGTGCACGGATCGAGGAGTTCGGGATCCCGCACGGCCTTACACGTGAAGTCGGTCAGCTCGCCGACCTTACGTCCGCCGGCGTCGAAGAACTCCATCGTGAAGCTGAGCAGGTCCTCGCCCAGGGAGACGGTGTCCCGCCGGACGCGCGTGTAGCACGTGGTCCGCAGGGGCGCGCTCGCGTGGAACGACCCGTGGAACAGGGGGAGGAAGAGGCGGTCGGCGCCACCCGCGGCACTCTCCACAGCCTCGATGACCGCAACGGCGCTGGCGTCGATCAACGTCGGGTGGAACAGGTGGCCCGCGTCGCCGGCCGGCGCCCGGTCGTCCACCGCGGCGTGGACCCAGATGTCACGCGCACCCGTGTAGGAGGCGCCGAGGGCGCGCATCGGCCCGTCGTGCACCAGCTCCCTGTCCCGGAACCCGCCGTAGACGTCTTGGAGGTCCATCACCCTGCCCCCCTCCGCGCGGATCGCGTCCGGGCGCACACGCTCGTCGTCGGCCTCGGCTGAGCGCTCGCGCATCTCCGCCGTGACGTACGGCGGTGCCGCGTCCCCGTCTCCGTCCCCGTCCCCGGAACCGGCCTCCCGTACCTCGACGCGCCAGCCGCCGGCACCGTCGGAGTGCGCGGTGATCCCCAGTCCCGCGTCGGCTCCCTCGGCCACGACCAGCGGACGGTGGATCATGAGGTTCTGGAGGGCGAGCCCGGTGAAGTCCGCCCCGGCCTCGGCGAACCACTGGTACAGCAGGTCGATCCAGGCGACGCCGGGCATGAGCAGTCGGCCGTGGACCCGGTGGTTGGCCAGGACGGGGTGGGTCGCGTCCAGCCTCGCGGTCCAGGTTCCGGACGGGTCGTGCGCGAGGCCCCCGGCCGCCGCGTCGGGGACCGACCGGGACGCGCGCGCCGCCGGCGCGTCCCCGTCTCGCACGTCGGACCGTTCGAGGACCGGTGGCTCCAGTGGTCGGCGCAGCACGTGGGCGGGTTTCTGTTCGTGGTACCGGAGGACGACGTGGCCGTTGGTGCCGCCGTCGGCGAAGCTGCTGACCGCCGCGTGGGAGATCGGCGTGCTCACCAGTTCACGGGGGAGGGCCAACCCGGCCGTGTCCATGTCGAAGTGCGCGGAGGGCTCCTGTCCGGACAGGAACGGCACCAGGCTCTGGTTGCGCAGCGTGAGCACGGCACTGATGAACCCCGCGATGCCCTCGGCGCACAGCGGGTGGCCGATGTTGGGTTTGACCGATCCCAGGTGGAGCGGGACCGAGCGGGACCCCGCGTAGACGGCCTTGACGGCCTTGAGTTCGAGCAGGTCCGTCATCTCGGATCCGGAACCGTTGACGTGGAGGTAACCGACCTGGTCCGGTGCGCAGCCCGCCTGTTCCAGGGCCTGACGCATGACCCTTTCCTGGGCCCGCGGGCTGGGCGTGGCCGGTCCGGCGGTTCGCCCGTCGTTGTTGATGGCGATTCCCTCCACGACCGCGTGGATCGTGTCCCCGTCGGCCTCCGCGCGCGCGAGCGGTTTGAGCAGGACCGTGCCGACGCCCTCGCCCAGCACGACGCCGGAGGCGCGCCGGTCGAAGACGTGGAACACCCCGTCCTCTTGGAGCAGTCCGCGCCGGCGGAACAGTTCGTGGGACGAGGGGTCGGCAAGCAGGCTGACGCCCGCCACCAGCGCCTGGTCGACCGATCCGCTGGACAGCGCGTCCGCGGCGACCCTCATCGCCGTCAGCGCGGAGGAGCAGGCGGTGTCCACGACCATGGACGGGCCCTCCCAGTTGAACGCCTGGGAGACGTTGGCCGCCAGGTAGTTCTGCCCGACGGCCATGATGGGGTTGCGCGCCCGGTCCACCATGCCGAGGTCCGTGTTCGACCGGCTCCTGGCGCCGACGTACACACCCGTCCTGGAGCCGTCGAGCTCGTCCGGACGGTACCCGGCGTGGTGGATCGCCTTGAGGCTCTCCTCCAGCAGGACCAGGGCCTGAGGGTCCATCGCCCGCACGTCCTCCGGTGGCAGCGCGAAGCGGGCGGCGTCGAACAGATGGGCGTCGTCGATGAGCCCGGCGTGGAGCCCGGCCGGTTCCGCCCAACGGCTCTCCGGGACCCGGCGGATACCGGAGCGCCCCTGAGACAGCAGGTCCCAGTACGCGTCGAGGTCGGGGGCGCCCGGCATACGGCACGCCAGACCGATCACCGCGAGGGACGCGCCCCGCCCGGACGGCGCGGCGGTACCGGGCTGGACGGCGGCGGTACCCGGTTGGACGCCCGCGGTTGGACGGACGTCTTCGGCCAGCGACGGGCCGGGGGGCCGGCCGCCCTCCCCCTGCGGCTCCGACGAAGCACTCCGGCCGCCGAAGGCCACGGCCACCTCCGCTCCGTGGGTGTCGAGCAGCCACGCCGACAGTTCCCGCACGCTCGAGTACTCGAGCAGGGCCGAGGGTTCCAGCTCGGCCCCCAGACGTTTGCGGAGCTTCTGGAGGACCTGGGCGAGCAGGATGGAGTCCGCGCCGTACTCGGCGTAGGACGTCTCCTCGTCGAGGTGTCCCGGCCGAAGCCGCAGTTCCTCCTCGAACACCTCGGTCAGGTAGGCGGCCAGCGCCCGGGCGGTGTCCGCCGGTCCTTCGCCGCTCCCGTCCTGACCGCTCCCCCGGTGCTCCGTGGCCGCCTGGCTCCGCGGTCCGGCCTCGGGGGCGCCCGCCCGGGGGGAGGTGAGGGCCTGCGCGTCGAAGCGGTCGGGATCCACCACCACGGGCATGACCACGGGCCCGCGGTCCGTTCCGAGGATCTCGTCGAGCAGGGCGAGCCCTTCCTCGTCGGTGATACTCAACAGCCCCGTGTCCGTGTACGCCTGGGCCGTCACCTCCCCGAACCCGGTCTCGCGCCAGCTCGGCCACTGAATGCTCGTGACGGGTGGGGATCCCGCGTTCGCCCGGGCGAGGTGGTCCATGAAGGCGTTGCCCATCGCGTAGTCGCTCTGCCCCGCGCCCAATGAGGGAACCGCCGAGGAGACCGACGAGAAGAGGAGGACGAAACGGAGAGCACGGTGGTCGAGGCTCCGCAGGAGGTTGCGGGTCCCCTCCACCTTCGGCGACACGACCCTGGCGATGTCCTCGGGTGCCTTGCGGACGAACGCCGGGTTCTCGGTGTCCACGAGCCCCGCCGCGTGGACGACGCCGGCGATCGTGCCCATCTCCTCCCGGACCGACCGGACCATGGCGTCGACCTCGTCGGCCCGGTCCAGGGCCGTCGCCAGAACGCGGACCTCCACACCCGCCGCCTCCAGGTCGAGGACGGCCCGGATCTTGTCGCGGACCGATGACGGGTACCGGTCGGCCGTGTCCCACAGACGGCGCGGCGGCAACGCCTCCCGGCCGGTCAGGACCAGCCGCCTGACCCCGTACCGTTCGACGAGGTGCCGGGCGCACAGCAGGCCCAGGCCCCGGGTGCCACCGGTGACCAGCAGCACGTCGTCCTCGGCGAAGGCCTGGGCACCGACGGGGGTCCCCGGGGCGAGGTCCTCCAACACGGGGACGTACCGGCGGCCTCCCCGGAGGCACACCGCGCTCTCGGCGCCGGTGTCGGCGATTTCCTCCAGGACGGCGGCCGCGACCTCGTCGGACCGGCTCGCTCCGGGATCCAGGTCGAGGTGGCGCGAGGTCAGGGCGGCGTACTCGCTGCCCAGGGTCCGGTAGAGCCCGGCCCGAGCCGCCCCGGCCAGGTCGACACGGGTGTTCTCCAGGTCCTCGAGTCCGCGGGTCACGAAGAGCAGGCGGCGTTCCCGCGTGGGCCGGGACGCCAGCGCCCGTTGCAGGAGAAGCACCGGTTCCGAGGCCGACCCGTGTTCGCTCAGGCCGGTGAGGTCGATCCAGGTCGAGCAGTCCTCGATCCGTGATCCGAACCGCTCCCAGGCGCCCGGGGAGACCTCGAGCGCCGCCGCCCCGCCGAGGAGCGCGACGACCGCGTCCGCCAGCGGCCCGGTCGCGGGATCGTGGAGGACGACGGCGTCCGCGGGTACCGCCGACCTTCCCTTGACCGGGGTCTCACGCCACGACCTGTCCAGGAACCGTGTCGCACGACGCGCGGTCCCGGTCCGCGCGGTCTCCTCCGAGGTCGCCGCGGCCGCGTCCCGGGGGACCCAGTGCCGCTCGCGGGCGAAGGGGTAGGTCGGCGCGCTGGTCCTCCTGGGTGTGCGGTCACCGTGGAGCCGGTACCAGTCGGGCACCGCGCCCTTCACCCAGAACTCCAGGACGTCGGCCAGCTCGCCCCGCTCCAGCAGACCGCCGACGATCCGGTCGAGGTCCTCGTCGGGGATGAGCGCCAGGGCCTCCCTGCCGTCCCGGACGTCTCCGCTGAGCACCCCTTCGGCGGAGGTGCCCCCCGCCAGGTACCGCTCCAACCCGCGCGCCAGGGAGTCCAGCGAGTCGGCGAGGACCCCGAGCCGTACGTCCATGGCCTCGCGTCCGACCTGGAGTGTGAACGCCAGGTCCTCCAGAGACGTGCCGTCCGCACGGCCCCGCTCTTCCCGCACGAACCGCAGCAGGTCGTCGGCGTAGGCACGCAGGCGCTCACCGTCCTTGGCGGACAGGGGGACGAGGGCCGGCCGTCCCGGTTCCGCCTTCGGCCGCCTGTCGACGTGTTCCTCGACCACCAGGTGCGCGTTGGAACCGCCGGCCCCGAAGGAGGAGACCCCGGCGACGCGCGGCCAGGACCGTCCCTCGAAGAAGGGACGCTCCCACTCGCACAACTCCTGGTTGACCTCGAACGGCGTGTTCGCGAAGTCGATGTCGGGGTTCAGGGTGCGGGAGTGGAGTGAGGGAGCGATCTGGCCATGTTTCAACTGCAGGAGCACCTTGCTCAGGCCCGCGATGCCCGCGGCGCTCTCACAGTGGCCGATGTTGGACTTGGCCGAGCCGATCCGGCAGTACCCCGTGGCCTCGTGGTCGCCGAACGCCTGGCTCAGGCCGCCGATCTCGATGGGGTCGCCCAGCTTGGTTCCCGTGCCGTGCGCCTCCACGTAGCTGACCGCCCTGGGGGACACCCCCGCCTCGTCCAGCGCGGCGCGGACGGCCGCGCCCTGCGCCCTCGGGTTGGGCACCGTGTAGCCGTTGGTCCTCCCTCCGTGCGTGACCGCGCTGCCCTTGATGACCCCATAGACGTGGTCGCCGTCGCGCTCGGCGTCGGCGAGCGGCTTCAGAAGCACGACACCGACCCCCTCGCCCGGGACGTAGCCGTCCCCGCCCTCGCCGAAGCTCTCGCAGTGGCCCTGGCTCGAGATGAACTGACTGTTGCTCAGGCTCAGGTACTTGTTCGGGTGAACGGTCACGTTCACCCCTCCCGCGAAGGCCATCCCCGCCCGGCCCTGGCTGAGGTCCCGGCAGGCCAGCTCCACCGCCGTCAGGGAACTGGAGCACATGGTGTCCACGGTCATGCTGGGGCCGTGGAGGTTCATGACGAACGAAACGCGGTTGGCGACACTGGCGTAACTGGCGCCGATCGCGTTCGGGTTGCCCTGGACGCCGCTCCCGTTCCGGAACAGCAACTGGTACTGCCCCCACATCACACCCGCGTACACGCCGACCCGGCCTCCGAGGGGTCCTCCACCGGCGCGCCCGAGGGCCTCCCTCGTGTACCCCGCGTCCTCCATCGCCGCCCAGGCGTGTTCCAGGAACAGGCGCTCCTGGGGGTCCAGGTAGTCGGCCTCGCGGGGGGAGATGTTGAAGAACAGGGGATCGAAGCGGTCCACCTCCGGGATGAAACCGCCCCACCTGCTGTAGTGGCGGTCCGGCATCGCGCGGTCCTCGGTGTAGTGGTCGCGCCAGTCCCAGCGCTCGGCCGGGACCTCGACCACACAGTCGCGCCCGTCCCTCAGGTTGCGCCAGTACTCTCCGAGGTCCCGGGCCTGCGGATAGCGTCCGGAGAGCCCGATCACCGCGATGTCCAGCGCCGACGTCCCGCGGTGTGCGGGGACGGACGGCCGGGCGCCGTCCCCGGCCGGCTCCGCCGCGGCCTGTCCCGCCTTGGTCGGGGCATCGAGCGCCCGCCGGATGTCCTCGCTCCGCGATTCCTCCCGGGGGAGGAGCGCGGCCAGCCTCGACCGGTGCCTGTCCACGAGGTACCCGCCGAGTCCGGTCAGGGTGTGGTATTCGAAGAGGAGCGTCTTGGGCAGGGGACCGAACGTGGCCTCCAGCCCCGAGGTCACCTCGGTGGCCAGGATCGAGTCCATGCCGTAGGTGCCGAGGGGCTCGTCGGCGTCGATCCCCGCGGCCCGTTGCCCCGTCCGCGCGGCGATCTCCTCCCTAAGGAGCCGCACCGCCTCCCTGAGCAGGGCCCGGTCGTCACCAGCGGCCGGGGCCGTCCGGACCGGTGCGCCCCCGGCCTCGTCGGCCCCGGAGAGGAACGGCACCATCCGGTCCCCCTCTCCCGCCATGACCAGTACGTGTACCTCGTCGCTCCCCATGGCGCGGTAGAACGCCCGGATTCCGTCCGGTGTCTCCAGCGGAACCAGCCCGGCACGGGAGCGCAGTGCGTCACGCGTGGCGTCGTCGGCCCCCATTCCGCCGTCCCGCCACAGGGGCCAGCCGACGGAGAGGGTGCGGCCCGTACGCCGCCCCACGCGCACCAGGGCGTCGCGTTCGCGCGCGAACCCGTCCATGAACGCGTTGGCCACGGCGTAGTCCGCCTGTCCCACGTTTCCGGTCACACCCATGACCGAGGAGAACAGGACGAAGAAGTCCAGTTCCTCGTCCCTGGTCGCCCGGTCGAGGCTGAGACAGCCGTCGACCTTCGGGCTGAGCACGCTCTCGAACTCCGCCACGGACTTCCTCGCGACGAAGTCGTCGTGGATCACCCCCGCCGCGTGGACGACGCCGTGGAGCGCGCCGAAACGCCGTTTGACGTCCGCGACGAGCGCCTCGGTACCGCCCGCGTCGGAGATGTCGAGCCTGTGGTACTCGACGCGCGCCCCCCGGGCCTCCAACGCGTCCAGCCGTTCCCGCCTCACCGCGTCCAACGGGGAGCGGCCGGTCAGGACGAGCACGGCCTCCGGTGCGTACCGCGCGATCTCCTCGGCGAAGAGGGTCCCCAGGCCGCCGGCGCCCCCGGTGATCAGGTAGACGCCCTTCGACCGCCAGGGGACCTCCGCCGCCTCCTGGGAGGCGGGCAGCGGCCGCCAGTCGAGGACGCACCGCTCACCGCCCTCATGGCTGATCTGGTGGTCCTCCGGGGCGCGCGCGTCCTCCTCCAGCCGCTCGACGAGGTACGACGCCGTCGCGTCCCCGGGAACGGTGATGACCTGCCCGACGACGTCGGGGTTCTCCTGGTGGGCGGACCTCGTGAGCCCGGCGAGGGCCCGAAGCGCCCAGGCGTCCTCACCGGAGACGATCAGGACTTGGACCAGCGCGGGGGCTGAGGGCTTGGCGAGGAGGGTCTCCCTGACCGTTCCGAGCAGGTTGAGCGCGTGGTTTTTGAGGGTGTCCGCCACGGACGCACCGGACTCGGTCACCTCCGTGAACTCGATGTGCGGTGCCAGTGCGCGCAGCTCGGCCAGACACCCGCCGAAGCCGCATACGAGAACCGACCGGGCCGGGTACGCCGGATCCGCCGACCGCTCCGGCACGGGGCGGGGGGCCCATACCGGCCGGAGGAGGGAGACCTGGGCATCGGTCCCCCGCCCGGTGGCCCCTCCGGACTCGCCGCCCCTCATCGTGTAGCCGCGCAGGCTCACGAACACCTCACCATGTTCGTCGCAGAGGTCGACGTCCCAGCGTTCCGCCGTGTACGACTCGTCCCGCGGCGCCTCACGGATCCACGCGTAGGCGTGCGACGGGGAGCTCCCGTACACCTCGACGCCCTCGGTGGCGAACGGAAGCGCGGCGGCCCTTCCGGACCGGCCGTGCCGTGCCTCGTGGGCGCGCGGAGCGATCACCGCCTGGAGGGCCCCGTCGACGATGCTCGGGTGGAGGACGCCCCCTTCCGGACCGGTGTCCGCGCCGTCCGGCAGGGCGATGGCGGCCAGGAGCTCCCCGTCACCCAGCCAGACCGTTCGCAGTGAGCGGTGCGAATCGCCGTAGTCGAACCCGGCGTCCCCCAACGCCGCGTAACACTCCTCGTGACTGAGCGTCCCAGCGCTCATCCTCGACCTCAGGGAGTCGACGTCGAGGGCCGGAGGCGGGAGCGCGGGGCCGGGGGCGCCCACCCCGCGGGAGTGGACGACGTCCCGACCGTTCCCGTCGTCCGCGCGGAACTCGTAGGAGACCGTGCCGTCCGCTCCGCCGACCACGGACACGTGCACCTCGCGCGGGCCGCCGTCGACGACGAGGGGGCGTGTCCACACCACACCGTCGAGGCGCACCGGGGCGTCGTCACCGTGGTGCAGTGTCCGGGCGACCGCCGCTCTGGCCATCTCCAAGTGCACGGCCGCCGGGAGGACCGGCGCGTTCCGGACCCGGTGGTCCGCGAGGAAGGGTTCGGCCCCGGTCAGGACGGCGCGGTACCCCGCGACGTCCGACTCCGGCGCGCGCTCGCCGAGCGGCGAGCGCGAAGACGTGGGCCGCGGACGCGGTTCCGTTACGGGATCCTCGATCCAGTAGTGCGTCTCCGCGAACGCGTGGGTGGGCAGGGGTACGCGCCTCGGCGGGGTGCCGTCCGCGTACAGCAGCTCCCAGTCGACCTCGGCCCCTCGGGTCCACGCCTCCAGCAGTCCCGCGTGGTCCCGGCTCGCCAGCCGCGCCCCGGTCATCTCGGTGGCGGAGGCCGTGCCGCCGGCGGTCCTTCCCCGTCTCGGCACGGCGGTTCCCCGGAAGACCCCGGGTGTGCCTTCCTCCCCTCGGACGAAGGCCGCGAGGAGATCCTCCAGCGAGCTCCCGTCCACGGGCAGGAAGGCGACCCTCTCGCGCATCTCCTCGCGTCCGACCTGCAGTGTGTAGGCCAGGTCGAGCAGGTCGGCGCCGTCCGGTTCCGCGCGCCGCAGATATGCCAGCAGGCGTTCGGCCTGGCGGACGAGCTGCGCCCCGGTCCCGGCCGAGAGCACCGGCAGCACCGCTTGGCCGTCTCCGCTCGCGGCCTCCCGGGTGTCCGCGTGCTCCTCGACGATCACGTGGGCGTTGCTGCCTCCGGAGCCGAAACTACTCACTCCGGCCAGGAGGGTGGAACGCCGTCCGCGTTCCCATCGGCTCCAACCGTCGACGACGTACAGCGGGGAGTCGTCGAGGGCGATCCTGGGGTTGGGCCTCGTGTAGTGGACGTTGGCGGGCAGCACCCCGTGCCGGGTGCACAGGACGGCCTTGAGCAGCCCCGTGGCGCCCGCGGCCGCCTCCAGGTGGCCGAGATTGGTCTTGACCGACCCGAGTGCGCACGGCGACCGGGACCCGGCGAACACCCGGGCGAGTCCCTGGACCTCGATCGGGTCGCCCAGAGCGGTGCCCGTGCCGTGTGCCTCCACGTAGCCGACGTCGGAGGGCTCGGCCCGGGCGTCGGCTAGGGCGGAGGCGACCAGTTCCGCCTGCATGTCCGCGTTGGGCACGGTGAGACCGCCCGACTGGCCCCCGTGGTTGGTCGCGCTCCCCCGGATGACCGCGTGCACGTGGTCGCGATCCTCAAGCGCCTTGGCCAGGGGTTTCAACAGGAGGACGACGCCGCCCTCCGACCGCACGTAGCCGTCGGCCGCTGCGTCGAAGGTCTTACAGAGCCCGTCCGGGGAGAGCATCCCCGCCTGGTGGTAGGCGAGGGTGTTGGCCGGGTGGCACAGGGCGTTCACGCCCCCGACGACCGCGGCCTCGCACTCGCCCTCCCGCAGGGCCCGCACCGCCGCGTGCACAGCCACCAGGGAACTCGAACACGCCGTGTCCGTCTGGACGCTGGGGCCGCGCAGGTCGTAGAAGTACGACACCCGGTTGGCGATGATGGCCATGGAGGTCGCCAGTCCGCTGTGTGCGCGTACCGGTATCCCCGCCGAGTCCATGAACCTCTGGTAGTCGGACCCGCTGGCACCGATGTACACGCCGGTCGAGGTGCCCCGGAGCGAGCTCGCCCGGTATCCCGCGTCCTCCAGGCAGGCCCAGGTGAGCTCCAGCATCCATCGCTGCTGCGGGTCCATGAGCCGCGCCTCGTTGGGCGTGATCCGGAAGAGCTCGGCCTCGAATCGGCCCGCGTCCGTGACGAAGCCGCCGCGGTCGATCCCCGGGTACTGGGCCGGGTCGACTCCCTCAGGCCAGCGCCAACGAGACTCTGGCAGGTTGCCAACGGCTGACCCGCCTGCCTCCAGCAGTCGCCAGAGGTCCGTGTAGTGCTCGATGCCGTCGGGTAGGCGACAGGCCATACCGACGATCGCGATGTCGCGGGGCCCGTCTCCCCCGTGCTCCGCGGCCGGTGACCGTCCTGCCGCGTCGTCCGGGTCCTGGTCTTCGTCACGGTCCAGCGCGGAGATGATCCGGGCCGGGGTGTCGTGGTCGAAGAGGAAGAGCGGATCGAGGCTCAACCCGTAGCGCTCCTCGATGGCGACCTGGAGTTCCAGGAGATCGGCGGAGTCGAGCCCGAGCTCGAACAGCGGGGTGTCGAGGAACCCCTCTCCCGCCTCCTCGGTGTCCGACAACTCCGCGACGGCCTCCATCACCTCGGCCGTCAGTCGTTCTGTGCCGGGGATCTCCGATGCTCCGTCGGCGCCACCGCGTGCGTACTCTCGGACGCGCTCCTCCCTGTGCTCCAGGTCGTACTCGACCAGGACGCCGTTCCCGCCGTTGGTCCGGTCACCGGGCCGGTAGCCGGACACCAGTCCCCGTACCTCGGCGCCGTGCGACTGGTGCATCCGCAGCACCGTGTCGAGGAGGCGCCCCTGCGGGGTGCGCTCCCGGATGTAGTCCTCCAGGTCGATACCGGGGTGACGTTCGATGTCCTTGCACCGGGTCACGCCCACGACCGACCGGACGGCGCCCTGTTCCCGACACAGGGTCAGCAGGTGTTCCAGCAACGTGTCGCCGTATCCCCTGCCCTGTCTTTCCGGGTCGATGTTGAGGGAGAGGACGTGGGCGACCTCCGCGTCGGGGCGGTGAAGGGAGTCCGCGGTGGCGAAATCGACGGTGAAGAGTTCCTCCGCCGCGACGATGCGCTGGGAGTAGATGACCCCCCAGACACGCCCCTCCTCCTCGATGACGAAGTGGGAATCGGGGTTTTCGGACAACCGTCGGCGCAGGATTTCCTCTGAGAGGCGCAACTGTTCGGGCCAGCAGAGCCGTTCCAACTCCGTCAACCTGACGATATCGCCCTGTGCGGCCTGACGAACAAAGCCAAATCGAGCACCAAGCACACCAGATTTACCCATATTCCAGGATTTGCCAATCCACATCGCCACAGGACTCCCCAGCAGCCGGAGGGACCATGGCAGCAAAGAACGTAGAAGTTGAACTTTCTACATAATCTGGACCACCCCGACAGGGATAGAAGTAACATATAGGACATGCCCCCCACCTGCCAAGGGAACGCTCCCGGCCCGCCACCCCAACCCAGCACCCACACCGGATCCCACAACCCCCGCCGACACGACGAGGACGACAAAACTCCTGCACAAGGCACTCACGCGAGGATCGGGGCCCGTCTTTTCACGTGCGCCCGGCGCCACCAGAAACCCCGTGGCCAAATCTGGCCACATCTTCCCAACAAGAAAAATGATGCGATATGAATTCGCCAAGTCACCCTCCGTAAGAAAAGACAGATGGAGCTCTCCGCCCGCACCTATCGGCACCTCCACGCGCATGGACGCCCCCCACAGGACCTCGCCATGACACGGGAGCGCGCCTGGTGACCTGCTCCTGAGCACTGTCGAAGCAAGCCCACCGCCCGCACCGAGAGCCAGAAGCAGGCAGATCCGAACGCGCCCGGAGGACACGGAAACATTTCATATGACATGCATCACCAATAATATCGAGCGGGGGCGCCAAGCCAGAACCAAAGGTGATCACCACACGAATCCGCCCCAGGGGAAGAGAAACTCGACATATTCCGGAAGTGGCCGAACTCGGCCGCCATCCTGGCGAAGTCCAGAGAAAATATTCCATGCCATCCGGAAACCGAACAATCTCCGGACACGCCGGACGGAACCATCCTGGAGTCATTTCAAACGACAAGGGGGGAGACGAACACCATGCCGCATGCAAGCACGAACTCAGGGGCGCGGGTCAACACGTTCTCCGTCGTGACCAGCCATTCGGACAACGGATCCTGGGGAACCTTCTCCCCTCTTTCGGAGCGGAGGAGCCCGCGTTCGGGGAGCAGCGCCGGTTCATCTGGCATCCGGCCAACGGAGAAGGACGGAGAAACACCCCGGGAGAACGTGGGGAATCCTCCGCAAGGCGGTCGTGTGCGTTCACTGCGGGGCAGGGACGAAACCCTGGAACGCATCGAATCCTTCCTGTGCGGACTGCGGCGTTCCGAAGGAGGGACCCTCACGTTGGAGGGACCAGAGGGCGTCGGGCGGACGTCCCTGATCGACTGGACCTGCCGGACGGCCGAGACGATGGGGATCGGGGTCGCCCGCGCCTCGGCCGACGAGTTGCTCCGGCTCGTCCCCCTCATGCCGTTGTACGCGGCCCTGGGAGAGTCCCCGCCTCCCATGGAGGCCGTCACCGACGGTTCCCAGCGGCTCATGTCCTCGATCGGACACTTCCGTTCCAGGGTGGAGCAGCGGCTCCTGGAACGCCCCCTGGTCATCGCGGTCGACGACGTTCACTGTTCCGATCCCGGCTCGCTCCTCGCGCTGCGCACGCTGCCGGTCCAGCTCAGGCACCGACCCGTCGCCTGGGTCCTCGGCCGGCGCGGCGGCCGAGGAGGAGGTGCCGTGGACAGGTTGTTCGACAGCCTGCACGAGAACACGGCGACGACCGCGATCACGCTGTCCCCCCTGGACTACGGAGCGCTCCTGGAGCTTCTGAGTGACGTCCTGGAAGCATCCCCGAGCCCGGAGGTGTCCTCCCTCGTGGGTTTCACGATGGGCAGTCCCCGCCTCTTGGTGGAACTCGTACGGGGCCTTCTGGAGGAGGGGCGGATCAGGGTGCGCGGTGGCCGGGCCGAACTGGACACCACCCCCGCCGCGAGCGTTCCGTTCCATGATCCGCGGGCCACCGTCCCGTCCTTCCCCCTTCCCCGGCGGTTCCGATCGGAGCTGGAACGGCACCTGTCGTCCCTGTCCCCCGGAGCCCACCAACTACTACAGGTGGGAGCCGTCCTCGGGAGCTCGTTCAGCCCCCAGGTATGCGCCGAGATGATCGGCGAGTCCGTCGCTGGGATCCTGCCGTACCTCCGCGAGGCCGTGGACGCCCGTGTCATCGTCTGCGGCGACGACGAGGCACTCGAATTCCGACACGAGCTCCACCGTCGGGCCGTACTCGACGCGATTCCCATGGCGGTACGCGGGGCACTCCACAGAGAGGCCGCCGAGATCATGCTCCGGCATCCGTACAGCGCTTTCCGCGGGGTCCAACACATGGCCCTGGGCGCTCGCCCCGGCGACGGTGACGCCGTCACCGTCCTCGGACAGGCCGCCCGGGACCACGTCCGGAGCGCCCCCGAGACCTCGGCCGAACTCGCCCTGCGTGCTCTGGAGCTGGTCGATCCCGGTTCCGAGCAGGCGGTCGACCTCACCGACACCGCACTCCAGGCCCTCCTCCGGCACGGCCCACTGGACAGGGCCATCGACATCGGAAACCGGGCCTTGGAGAGAACCGCCAGTGGTCCACGACGGTCGCGCATCCGGTACGCACTCGCCCAGGCGATGCTGCTCGCCGAGCGTTGCGAGGAGGCACGCGACCACGTGGACTCACTGCTGACCGACCCCGCGCCACCCGAGGACGTCCGGCTGGACGCCCGCCTCCTCCGTGTGCAGTTCTCCCTCGCCGCGACGGGAGCGGACCGCCTCGCACCCGCCGAAGCTCTGCGCGAGGCCGAGCACGCGCGTACGGGCTCGGCCGCGTGGTCGACCGCCATGTCAATGGCCAGATGGAATGTCGGGGACGTCGAAGAGGCGCTCACCGTCCTCTCCGAGACGGCAGAGGACGGTGAGGAACTCCTCCCCGACAGCACTCCCCTCCGACCGTTGCTCCACGCCGAACTCCTTCTCGCGGCACGGCAGACGGACCGGGCCGTCGACCTGCTGCGCTCCGTCGCGGAGGCGACGGACTCACACGGATGGCGTGTGCCGCTGACGTGTGCCCAGGCCCTGTGGGCCGAGGCCGATCTCGTCGCCGGTCGGCTCGACCTCGCCGCCGAACGAGCCGCTGAGGTCGTCGGAGCGGCACGGGAGATCGGTCTGCCCGCGTGCGCACGCCGGGGCCACGGTGTGCTCGCGGCGGTGGCCACGCACCGCGGCGACGTCGGGGAGTCCCTCGCCCATGTGACCCGTCTACGGCCTGGGAACACGGGGGAGCGATTCCGGGGATTGATGGGTCGGCGCGGCGGGCCCGAGTTCCTGTGGCGCTCCATACGGGCCCTCGACGCCGACGGCGAACCGGAACGCGCCCGTGAGCTGGTACGGACCGTGGTGGAGGAGGACGGCGCCCAGCGCCTCATGCTGCTCGGAGGCCCCACTGTCGGACCGTGGAGCGTCCGTCTGGCTCTGCACGGTGGCGACAGGACGACCGCACGGGAGATCACGACGGAGGCCGGGAAACTGGCGGACCGCAACCCGAACGTCCGGATTCTCCGCGTCGCCCATGACCACACACGTGGCGTGCTCGAACAGGACGTCGGCCTCATCCTCCGCGCGACCGAAGCCGACGACCGCTGGAGTGCCGCCTTGGCCCAGGAGGACTTGGCCGAGGTGGTGGGGGATCGGTCGGCCGCGGTCACGTGTCTGGAGACGGCCATGACGGCCTACACCTCGTTCGGAGCCGGGCAGGACGCGGCCCGCGTACGCCGGCGCCTGCGCGAACTCGGCGTACGGCGTCGGCACTGGTCGAGCTCGGTCCGGCCGAGCCATGGATGGGAGAGCCTCACGGACACCGAGCGGGCCGTGGCCCGGCAGGTCGCGGAAGGGCTGACCAACCGCCAGGTGGCCGGACGGATGTTCCTCTCCCCGCACACGATCGGATTCCATCTCAGACGGATCTACCGCAAGCTCAACATCCACTCACGTGTCGATCTGGCACGCCATGTCCACGTCAACAGCACCGCGCACGAAGACTCAGTCCGGTGAGCAAGGAGACCCGCATGTCCGTTCCCCGCCCCTCAAACCTCGCCGTCCGCGGCACGATGGACGCGTCCGACGTCAAGGACGGTCAGCGCGTCATGATGAGCCACTTTCCCACGGGGGTCTCCGTCGTCACCTCCCTCGACGCCGCGGGCCATCCGCATGGGATGACGTGCACCTCGCTGACCAGCGTCTCCCTGGCTCCGCCCACACTGCTGGTCTGCCTGAACACGGACAGCGGGACCATGCGGGCCGTGCTTGAGCACGGCCACTTCGGCGTGAACCTGCTGCACCACCGCGCCAAGGAGACCGCCCTCCTGTTCTCCGGATCCGTCCACGACCGCTTCTCGCGGGTCAGGTGGGAGGACTCCCCGGGAGCGCACGTCCCCTGGCTGGTCGATGACGCGTTCTCCACGGCCGAGTGCGCGGTACGGAACGTCTGGACCACCGGTGACCACGGGATCGTCGTGGGGGAGGTGGGGGATATCCGCTTCACCGAGGACACCCCCCTCATGTACGGGATGAGGCGGTTCCTCGCGTTGCCGTCCCCGTCCACCGACGCGGGGCCGTCCGGGGACGGACCGGTCAGCGCCCGTGCTGGTGCTTGAGGAACTCGTGGCAGCTAGGCAGCTCGTCCAGCAGTCGACGTCGCTCCTCCGCGATCTTCTCGTAGACCGCGCCGACACTCTCCACTGCCTGGGGGAGGTGGCTGAGCCGGGGCAGGGGAGAGTCGGGAACCTTGTCGAGACCGGCGAGCACACAGTAGTAGTTGCTGTTGTTCCAGAAGTTCCGGAACTCCTCCTCGAAGTCCCCGTAGTAAACGCCCGCGTCATCACTGGACGGCTGGTTGATCGCGAGCCCCGCCGAGTACATCTCCACCTTACGCCGGATGTCCTCGCTGAGGTTGAGCTCCTTGTTGGCCCGCCAGAAGGGGGTGTCCTCGCGCGGTGAGTAGTAGTAGTGCGCCTGGATGAAGTCCCTTGTGTCGTCGAACATGGTCGCGATCTCCCGGTTGAAGGAGTCGAGAAGGGCGCCGTCGAACCGCTTGTCCGGGAAATGCTTCACCAGTTGGTAGAGGGCCGCGTAGGCGAAGTAGATGCCCGTTGACTCCAGGGGCTCGACGAAACACGACGCGGCGCCGATGCTGACGCAGTTCTTCACCCAGGCACGGCGGTTCCTGCCAACGCGGAACCGGATCTTGTTCAGCTTCGTTTCCTGAGGGTCCAGCCCCCACAGGGAGCAGAACTCATCCACCGCCTCGTCCTCCGAACAGAAGCGGCTGGAGTAGACGTATCCGGTGCCGAACCGTCCCGGCATGGGAATCTTCCACGTCCACCCCGAACGCATGGCGATGGAGGAGGTGTAGGGTTCCACACCCCCGGCCTCGTCGTCATGCGGTACCTGCGTCGCCACAGCACTGTCGCACAGGAGGTGGTCGCTCATGTCGAGGAAGGGCTCCTCGAGCGCCTTGTTGATGAGCAGGCCGCGGAAACCCGAGCAGTCGATGAACAGGTCTCCCTCGATACGGTCTCCCGAATCCGTGACCAAGGCCTGGATGAACCCGTCGGCGTCCTGGTCCGCCTGCACCATGCGGCCCTGGACATGGCGGACGCCGAGTCGGTCCGTCGCCACACGTGTCAGGTAACGCGCGACGAGCTGGGCGTCGAAGTGCCAGGCGTAGTTCGTCACCCGGGTTCCGTCCATGAGGCGCGGAGACTTCTTGGCGTCCATGAGGGCCGGCTCCTTGTAACAGGAGTAGTCGAACGGCTCCTTGGTCTCCCCGTTCAGACGGCTCCGGGCCCAGTAGTGGGACAGGGGGATTCCCTCGTGATGCGGGAGCAGTCCGAAGATGTGATAGAAATGGTCGACTCCGGAACCCATTTGGCGCGGACCGGATTCCCCTGACCCACCGGTTCTCCAGTTGATGAAACGGATCGCCGTCTTATAGCTCGCGTTGCATTCACGCATCCAGTCGTCTTCGTCGATTCCCAGAAAATCAAAAAAAGCAGTTTGCAGGTTGGGAATCGTCGCTTCGCCGACTCCGAGAGTCGGAATCTGCGGAGCTTCGAGCACGGTGACTCGGGCTGTACCGTTCATCGCCTTGGCAAGGTAGCAGGCGGACATCCACCCGGCCGTACCTCCGCCGAGGACAACGATATCCTTGATCGAATCAGTCATATTCTTCATCCCCTCGGAAGCCACCTGGAAGGCAAACAACATAAACACGTTGGCTCCACGTTGTGAGGATATCTGGAGTCGCTGAAAGTTCCCATCGTCCGCCACATCCGCCAACCACCAACTACTCAACTGTGTGGGTTGGGGACCCGCTTCCACACCAGGACCACACGGAACGAGCACACATCCAGCGTGACCACGCAGTGCACACTGCCCTCCCGTGCGGGGTATTCGGTGATGTCGGTGACGCACAGCTGACTCAAGCCCTCGCGAACGAACCACCGCCGAACCGCCAAGTCAATCCCGTGTATTCATCGGCCGCCGGATGAACCGACGAGAAAACCAGAGAAGGACACCACCGACCTACGAGGATTCGCGTGTCTGGACCCATCCGAAGCAGCGAACAGGAACACCCGCTTGGCGCAGGGCACCACACGGTGGAACCAAGTCCTGTCATTTCGTAGCGACGGCAGGAACATCATCGGTCACGCCGGGGCCTACTCCCGCGAGCCTGCGCGGACGGAACCGGACTCACCACCGCCCTGCCCTCCAGCCCCGCCAACGGCTGGACCCTGGCCCGGATCCGGCGGGTGGTCAACGAAACCTTCGGTGCGTCCTACGCCGACCTATCGGGGGCGTGGCTGCTGTTGCACCGAATGGGCTGGGCCAACCGGCCGCCCACCCGCCGCGCCCTGGAACGCGACGAGAACGCCACCGCCGAGTGGGGCGAGCGCACCTGGGCCCCAGCCGGGTAGACACCGCTGTTACATGTGGTCAAAGGGTCCCGGACCAAGCTGTCGGTAACCGCGCTGTGCTGCTACCGGCCCGGACAGCCGCCGGTGCGCGGCGTCCACCAACGCGGTGTAGTCGGCCTCGTCGAAGGAGGCCTTCTCCTCGATACGCCGGTGGTAGGGGCTCAGTCGGTACAGTAACCGGCGCCGGTACCCGTGTTTGTAACAGCACAGGGCGGCCGCGCTGACCCAGCCCGCGCCAGCGACGGTGATCACCGAGGTGCGTCCCCGCCTGCCCCGGGTGCGTGTGGTGGGCGGCCTGCCGTTTTGGCCGGCCTCGTCTTTCGAAGCAGATACAGGCGTACAGGTCGCCCGCGGTGCTTTTACCCGCGGCCACACCTGCTGGCGCCACCGCTCAACGGCCTCCTCGTCGCGTTCCGTGGCGCGTCGCACCGGGACCTGCACGCTCCACCCGAGCCGGTGTAGCAGCAAGGACACGCCCGCGAGTGAGCAGGTCACGCCCAAGCGCTGGGCGCCACCGCCCGCACCCGTGCCAGCGTCTAGCGCTGGTCGGCGAGTCCGTGCACGGCCGGGCCGAGGACGATCAGCTGTTGCAGTAGGTCCAGCTCCTCATCGGTGAGGCGGCACCGGGAGGCCAGGACCTGGGAGACCAGGGCCTGTCGGCCACCGATCTTGTAGTCGTGGTGCCACCGCCGGGCCGACATGCGGGTGACACGGTAGGTGCGCGCGACCTGGACATCGGTGGCTCCGGCATCGAGGTCATCAGCGGCGGCCATCCGCACCGCCTCGCGTCGCTGGCGTTCTGCGGCGGCCAGCCCGCCGCCGGCGGAGTACCTCATACCTCCGGCATAGCCCGGCTGCGGGGCCTGTCAAGAACGATAACCCCATAGACCAAGAATCAGCGGTCATCGTCGGTGCTCCTGGTGCCGGTGACCGGCAGACCCCAGGAAGCCCGACGCGCTTGCGAGGCCGTTCGCAGGTTGGTGCCGACTTCGTCCGGCGGGTCCTGGTGGGTTGCCGTCTCCTCTGCGGGCACCGCACGCGCCTCGTCCGGACACGGCTGTGTCTGTCGCCGCGCATCGGCGTTCGGTCGCAGGGCGAGGGTGAGGTCCAGAGCGGCCAGCAGTCGGAGCAGGGGTTTCCAGTTCGGCGCCGCGGTGGTCGGCCTCGACGCGGACCAACCAGGAACGGGCGACATTGGCCTGGGCTGCCAGAGCCGCCTGACTGAGACCCTTGGAGAGCCGGGTGTCGCCCCTACGGATCAGAAGGTTGGGGGTTCGAGTCCTCCCGAGTGTGCCACCTTGAGACAGTGGCAAAACGGCCCTGAGCAGCGTTAAACGCAGCTCGGGGCCGTTTTGTGCGCAGCCTGGACGCACGTACGGACTCCAGCGTGGGAGCGAAATTGGTTCCGCACAGGCCCCGCGCTGACCTGCACTCACCCAAAACGGCTCAGAGAAGCGCTGTCTCTGAAGAGCGGAGTCCCCAACCGTTCAGCGCTCGCACCCCGCAGGCGTACCGAGGCCGGTACCCCCGCCTTGAGGCACCCCCTACAGCTCACGCTTCGGTCGGGCCACCAAGGCGATCCAGGATGCGCCGGGTGTGGGCCTTCAGTGCGGGGACAGTCCGTTCGGCCACCTCACCAACACCCGGGGCAGAACCGGTCAACCCTTCCAGGACCTCCTCGAACGCCTTCGGGAACGTCTCGGCCAACATCACCACACGCTCCATGAGGAGTTCCGGATCCAGGCCGAGCATCGCGGCCGCCTTTCCCAGCTGGTGGCGCCTGATCCGTGACGCGATGCGCTCACCGCCGATGGACAGGGCCACCGACCTGTCCACCTTCCGGGCGTCGTAGGCCAGGCCCGTCGCCAGGTCGTACAGCGGAGCCACACGCGTCAGCCCGGGAGCGCGCAGAACAGAGATGTTCTTCGCGTGCCCGTCGGGAGCACCGGCCACCAGATTGATGATCACAAAATCCGCGAGGGCGAGCCGGTCGTCGAACAAGCCGGTCGACTCTCGGGTGAGGACCCGCATCATGTCCGTCAGCCCCGGACCGTTGCGGGACTCGTACTTGTGCGCGGGCATGCGTCCACACGCCTGCGCGAAGTCCTCCTGGTGCGTGCGCAAGACGCGACCGGCCTCCAGGGACCGGTCGAAGCGGTCGATCACGATGGCCCACTGGTCGTCGAACCGGGCGAAGGTGCTCTTGGCGACGACCACGCCCACGGCCGACGCCGCCTCCATGGTGACGTGCTCAACCAGGGCCTGGTGGTGCAGCTGCTTGATCCCCGGCTTGACGATGTGGGTGGTGGCGGCGCTGCCGTGGGCCGTGTGCCAGCGCCCGTCGATCCTCGCGAGTGCGAACTTCTCCTGCTGCCCACCCAACGACCAGTGTTCACCGGGCATCGTCCAGGACGGCTCATCGCCGGCGAGTGCGCGGATCCGCTCGGCGATCTCGGTGTCGCTGATCGGTTGGCGTTCACCGCCACGTGCCCGAAGCTCCTCCAGGTCCTCCTCGCGACAGAACTGGACGGCTCCCGGACAGTCCCAACCCATCGCCGCGAGGATGCCGAACGCGTCGTCCACGGCGACTCCGAGCTGGTCGGACCATGCGGCACGGGCGTTCTCGTTCTCGGGAAGCAGGCCGAACAGGTAGGGCTTGACTCTTTTCGCCAGGTGGGGGCCTCGTTGGATGGGAAGTCTCGCCGACAGCGCCACCTCACCGTTTCGCACGTACTCGGCCGTGTAAAAGAACCTGGGATCGTCGCCGGAGGCCGCGCGTTCCAGGTGTCCCACCACTTGGCCTGACAGCAGGACGGCCAGGCGCTCAGTCATCGCCGTTGTCCCTGGTGCCGGTGGTCGGAAGACCCCAGGAAGCTCGACGCGCCTGTGAGGTCGCGCGCAGCCCGGCGCTGACCTCGTCCGGCGGGTCCTGGTGGGTTCCCGGCTTCTGCGCAGGTGCAGCAGGGGCCTGATCGGGGCTCGGTTGTGCCTGTGGCGCGTCGCGGTTGGAGCGCAGGGTAAGGGTGAGATCCAGGGCGGCGAGGAGTCGGAGCAGCGGCTCCAGTTCGGCGCCGCGGTGTCCGGCCTCGACGCGGGCCAGCCAGGAGCGGGCGACATTGGCCTGGGCGGCCAGAGCCGCCTGACTGAGGCCCTGGGAGAGCCGGGTGTCGCGGATCAGGCCACCGAGCTTCGACCACCCTGTCAGGGTGAACTCTTCCGGCATCGCATGTTCTCCGTCCTCGTTCGAGGACATTGTAAGCACGTCCTCGAACGAGGACAAGCGCGATTTGTCCTCGAACAGGGATAGCGGAACGGGCAGGCGGTGGACACCTTCGGGCGGACCGATGGAGATGTGGGGAAGGCCCAGACGAAACACCGGCTTTCCCTACCGGCGAGATTCTGTGGGTTTCGTGCGACATGGCCTACGCAGCGGTGCAAGACCATCCCGCGGCCGCCGTCTGACGTCGGTCATGGGGCTCGAACCCGCTCCCACGGCATGAGGGGGGCGAGGTGCGCAGAGCTCTCATGAGCCGACCGGAAGACGGGTTCTCGGAACTTGTCAAGTCAAATGAGACGGTGACCTGGTCAAACGTTCTGTGACGTGTGGTCCCGGCGGTGGGCTGAATCGTTGATCCACACGGTCTCGGGAACCTGGGGCGGTCGCGGTGGACGCGAGAACCGCTCCGGACGGGCGGCATAGGCCTGGGCCAGGGTGGCGGCCCGCTGGTCGCGGACCTGAGCGGCCGTACCGAAGTGCACCGAGGCCGGGGTGTGGTAACCGATCCCTGAATGGCGGTGCTCGTGGTTGTAGTAGGCCATGAACCCGTCCAACCACTGGCGGGCGTGTGCCAGGGAAGCGAACCGGTCCGGGTAGTCCGACGTGTACTTGAGGGTTTTGAACTGCGCTTCTGAGTATGGGTTGTCGTTGGACTGCTTGGGGCGAGAGTGCGAGCGCTCGATGCCCAGGTCCAACAACAGTTGGGAGACCTCCTTGGAGGTCATCGCCGCACCCCGGTCAGCGTGCAGCACTGCCGGGGCGATGCTGCTGGCCTTGGCCAGATCCGCGATCAGCTCCGCGGCCCGCTTGCCGGACTCGGCTCGCTCCACGGTGTGCGCGGCCACGTAGCGCGAGTAGATGTCGATGATGACGTAGGCGTGGAAGTACGCGCCCCGCCCAGGTCCTTTGAGGCGGGTGATGTCCCAGGTGAAGACCTGCCCGGGCCCGTCCGCCCGCAACTCGGGGACCGTCTTGGGCGGGTGGGTGGCCGTGCGGCGGCGCTCGCCCGTCTGGCCGTGTTCGCGCAGGATCCGGTACATGGTGGAGACCGAGCAGTGGTAGCGGCCCTCGTCGAGTTCGCGGGCCCAAATCTGGGCGGGTGGTAACTCGGCGTAGGCGGGGCTGTTCATCAGCTCCAGGACCGCGGCGCGCTCGGCACTGGTCAGGGTTGAGGGCGGTGGTGTGCGCGGGGCTGGTTTCTTGGGCTCGGGCGGGTTGAGGCGGCGGTGGTGGGTGGCGCGGGAGCGCCCCAGGAGCTGGCAGGCCCTGACGATGCCGGTGTGGGGGCGCAGGTCTTGGACCGCCTGGTGCAGGACGGGTTCGAGGTGCTCGTTCAGTCCGCGCTCTTGGAGAGTGCCTGCAAGAGCGCGGAGGCTTTTCCCATGACCTCCAGGGCGTGGTCGCGTTCGGCCACGTCCTTCTCCAGTTTGGCGACCCGGGTGCGCAGCCGTTCGGCCTCGGCTTGGGCGGGGTGCTTCTTGGCCCGTGTGGGTGAGGTGCGCCTGTCGGTGAGGTTTTCCAGGGCGCCGGCGTCGCGGGCGTTGCGCCACTCGATGATGTGGGAGTGGTAGAGGCGTTCACGGCGCAGCAGGGCGGCGCGTTCGGCTCCGGTGGCGCACGCGTCGTGCTCGGCGATGATGCGCAGCTTGTACTGGGCGGAGAAGGTCCGGCGTTGGGGTTTGGCTGCGGGGTTGGTGTTCTGGCTGGTCATACGGGTGATGCTCCCCTGTTGGTCTCTGCCTGCCTAAACGGACATGAAGTGATGTTTCATCCCAATCTGGCAGAGAGGGGTCTCCCACGCGATGGCCATGATCTCAGGCATCTTCGCCGCCCGGTCCCCGGAGATGATCCGCGACAGGGTGGGCTGCGAGATACCCGTGGCATCAGCGAGGGCGCGCTGACTCAGGCCCGTTGCCTCCCGGGCACGTTCGATCCGCGCGCCGATATCCGTCACCGCCATCGTCACCACCCCACCAGCCTGAATCACTTAGCTTTCACTTGATTCAAGTACAGACGTACATCCTGCGCGACACCACGGTTCGAGCGCCTGAAAAGTCTTCTCCAGGCAACGACGCGAACACCAAAGCCCTGTTGGCTCGACACTCCATCGACGTCACGCATTATGAGTACTCAATGAGCACTCACATGGAGGTATCGTGCCGAAGTCCTTGGACGTCAGGGCAGCCCGAGAGGAGCTGAGCCTGAGTCAGGCCGAAGCGGCCCGCCGGGCAGGAGTCTCCCTGGCGACCTGGCGGCGAGGGGAAGCAGACCTGTCCGCGGTGGGCACGGCCACCCGAAAGAAGATCCGCGAAGTGATCACCGCGGCCACGCAACCGGTCCACTCCTGGGTACCGCTCTTCAACGACAGGTTCCATGGCGACCCGTTGACCCCGGCGGAAGCGCACATGCTGGCCACGGAACTCACGATGAACGGTGAGCCCTTCCACCTCGACGTGGACAGCGTCTGGGACTCCCCCATCCTGGAGGAACTGCCCGACGCCGTCCTGATGCAGGTCGCAGAACGTCCCCAGTGGCTCCGGCGCTTCCTGGCGACGTCCCAGATCCTGGGAGGACATCTTGCCAAGGGACGGTTGCCTCAGGTCGAGAACCTCGCTGAAGCAGCCGCCCTGCGCATCGCACTCACCTCCCCATCACTGGAAGAGCCGTCCGACACCTCCGGCCTCGGATACCAGGAGTACGACCGTGACCTGTCAGGGCACAGGAACTGGCCCAGGGTCAGGCGCGCACTGACCCCTCCCCAGCTCATCCAGGCCCTGCGCATGCTGGATACGCCCGGCTACGCGGCGCATCTGCTGGCCCCCCTGCAGATCAACGGCCGGCTCGTCACCTCTCCCCTGCATCCCGACCGCTGGTGGGAACCCTGGTCGGGCGAGACACAGGAATGGCTGCACCAGGCCACCCCAAGCGCACCTTCGTCTTCAGGCCAGAGCGCTTTCGCCGACGACAACCTCGACCAGGCCCGCGCGATGGCCTCGGGAATCTTCGAGCTACTGGCCGAACGCGAAGAAGACCTGGACCTGCTCCTCAACGGGTTCCTCCAGCAGGAGCGGGTGGCCCTGATCGAGGAGGGCTTCTGCTCCACCATCGTCTTGGAGGACATGGCGGGCCGCGACGTCCTGATCAGGGTCTCCTGCCGTAACCGACGCAGGTTGGAGAACCCGCTGCCCGGCCTCCCCGACGACGACCCCATCGGTTCGGCGACCTTCGCCTGGGGGCTCCTGGAGCTGCTGAGCGAGGAGATGACAGAGCTGGACGAGGTGTTCGAGGCAGACCTGATCCGGACAGGCCTCGCGGTGACCGCGGGCTCGGTCCTGGTCCTGCCCGACGCCACCGGTTTCGATCTGCTGCTGACCGTGGGGACACAGGAGCGCACGCCGGAGAGGTCGGCGGCGGTCGACGTGGCCCGTGCGTCTTGGTTGGAGTACAAGCGGGAGCTCGAGGAGGAGTACGCCGCCTGGGAGGCAGAAGACGACCAGGGCTGAGAGCGGCCCTGTCAGGTGTCAGGTCTGGCAGGGCATACAGCGGCCGACGTCCTCATCCTCACTGCGGATCCTGTGCGATCACTTTGTCCGCCACGTGGCGGAGCACGGATCAGGGCTGCTTCTCGAACAAGCACCCAGACCGCGGGCCCACGTGCGTCTCACTGCGGCCACCCGAACCGTGTGACGGGACGGGCCTGACTCGCCGCGGACTGGCAGCATCGCTCTGGCCTCTTCCCGCAAGGAGAACCGGGCCGCGGAACAGGTTCGCCACCTCTGAGCTCCGCGTACCACCGCTGTACCAAGGTGGACTATTCCGGTTCAGGGGTGTCCCACCGTGTACCAGGGTCGAACCATGGCCCGAGGCTCCGTGCCACCCCGTGCCCGCTCTGCTCCCAGGGCAGGACGAAGCTCCCATGGCAGGGGCCCCGAGAGTCGGCAGGCGCAGCTATCGGGTCTCAGGTTTACCGACGACGATTGCCGAAGATCACTCCGCGATCACAGCGAACATCCGGGCGGCCGTTCCGGGAACACCCGGATGTGTCCGGTGCTTGGGGGACGGAACTGGTTCTATTCCAGCTTTTCGAGTTGCGACCTCAGCCTCTCAGCCCGCGCCTCAGCGTTGCTGAGGGTCTTCTGGTGCCGTGCGACCTTCTTCTCCTCTGCCTGAAGCTCGGACTCCAACCGCTGGCGTTCGGCTTGGCGCTCGCTCCGCGCTTCATGTGGTTGGGCTTGGTGCGCGCGGCCGAGATTCGTGCTTTCGACGACTCCACGTTCCACACCGCATTCCGGACACTTAACGACGGAGGAGGTCCAGTAACGGTTGGTGTGGTGCTGTTTCCTCTCGGCGAGATGGTCGCACGTCAGCAGGAGCCGCCAAACATCGAGTTCCTTCTCGTTCGGTCGGCCGAACGAGGAGAACAAGCGACGGAGCTCAGTCAGCTGGGCCGGACCGAAGGGGGGAGGCGGACAGCAGAACCCACAGTGCTGCGCACGGGATCCCCCCACAGACCACTTTCCCCCTGGCAATCCCTGTGCTTCTCACGAAAGCGGGCGTCCTGCTCGTCGTATTCGACCCGCTCCTCGGCAGTCATATACACAAGGGCAGGCCAGCTTCCGAGCCTATCGATGATGGGCTCGCCGCATCCTCGGCAGGCGGCACCAGACCGCGCTTCCTCCCAGCTCAGATACATACCTTCGCGAACCCAGAGTTCGCGCCTCTCCTTGCTTCTCTGAGCTTGCTTTTCAGCTTCCAGGGCACTCTTCCTCGCTCTTTTCAGTGCACGCTCACGGCGCTGCTCTTCAGTCAACTTCGGCATGAGGAAATTTCCCTAAGATTGATTGGGCGTGCTACCAGGACATATAGGGAAAAGGAGACCGAGAATTCTGCCAGGTCCCGTGAGCACTGCTGAGCCCGGCAATCACGGCGGCGACATGGGCAGACAAGCGATGAGGGAAACCGTCGCCGCTTCGCCTTCGTCACGCCTTCGCATGAGAAACCTTACTGCTGATCCTGTAAAGGCGAGGGGGTTTTGAAAATCCGACCATAGGGCCGAACCCCGACCATGAGGATCTCCTTCCCGCTTGAAGCAGACCGGACCGTGGCCCCTGGGTCGTCTCGATCGGGTGGACGTGACACGCGTTGCCCGTGGCCCCCGGAGAGTCGCAGGGCAAGCTTCTCGTCCAGGGGACCAAAACTTTGTGGCTACGCACGGCAACGCGGTAGTCATCGTCGGCAACTGGGGGCGACGCCCACAGAGCTTGTTGGTTTCCTACTTGTTTGACACAATCGTGGCCATGTCCGAGACGACGTACAGCATCGGTGAGGGGCCTGCGACCCGGGTCAGTCTGTCGCTACCCGAGGGGACTGCAGAGGCGATCCGGACCCGGGTCGGTAAACGGGAGTTCTCCGCGTTCATCGCCGCGGCCGTCGAACGGGAACTGCGGGGACAGGTGCTGGACGAGTACCTGGCCGACTACGAGAGCCGCAAGGGAGCGGTATCCGAGCAGGCGAGGCTGCAGGCGCGGCAGGTCTTCGACGAGGTGTTCGCCGAGGAGGACCAGTGGCCCGCCGCAGGCTGAGCCACGAGGGAACACTGGTCCTGGACAGCGAAGGGCTCTCCAAACTGCTCGCCGATGACGAGACCGTGGTGGCCCTGGTCGCCGAGGCGCGCTCACGCGGCATGGAGGTGGTGATCTGCGCGCTCACCATCATCGAAGCCGTGCACACCTGCACGAACAGGGCCCGACTGAACTGGGTGCTGTCTGGTCTGCGGACCGTCCCTGTGGGCGACGAGGAGGCGAAGGCCGCTTCGGCGCTGTTGATGGGGGCCGGGCTGCACGGCCACAAGTACGCCATCGACGCGGCCGTGGCCGAGACCGCGCTCCGGCAGCACCGTCCCGTGGTCATGCTGACCTCCGACATCGACGACATGACCAAGCTCTGCGGTGACCGGGTCCGCCTCGTCTCCGTGTGAGCCGCCAGAGGGCTGCTTTCGGGCCGACGAGCCCGGTACCGAACACTTCCGGGCATTCCACCAGCGGAGCCAGCGGCGACGGATACCCCGTCCGGGAAGTGTGCTTGTCCGGTTCGGGGCTTCGAAGGTCCTGGTCGACCGGCGGTCGTCGCTTCCCGATGCTGCTTCGGCGACCGGGCTCTATGCCGTGTCAGAGAGAGTCGGTGCGCATGAGGCCGTCCGCACGAAATCCCTGCTCCTGTCCTACCCGCAAGGTTCTGTGGGTTTCGTGCGAGGTGGGCGTCGCGGCGGGGAAGGAGCCCTTTGAGGTGGCCCGCGCACATCGTCTGACGCCGGTCAGCGGAGGCGAGAGGCAGGACCGCGGTGGACTGCGCAGACTCTCCCCCATGGAACAGGAAGCACGCCGAAGTTCCACCCGGACCACCGATCGCGGCGGCGTGGCACATACGTGGAAAAGTGCGGCGCCGAGACGGCAGTGCACCGGCCCTGAACTGCGAATATTCATCCGATCATCCGCTGACTACGGATCAGGAGGTTGGGGGTTCGAGTCCTCCCGAGTGCGCCACCTTGAGACAGTGGAGAAACCGCCGGACCCGCACACCACACGGGCCCGGCGGTTTCTTTTGTGCTGCCCGGCATCCGGCTGACAGCGGCCGAGTCCGGTCACATGGCGCTTTCCGTGCCCCCAAGGTGTCCACCGATGCAGGCTACGAGGGCCAGAAACCCTTCGCTCCACGACGCCTGTCACGTTCCCCGTGGCCGTCGACGCACCCGGCGTGGACCCGCGTCGGCGGTCGGAGTCCCTTGACGCGACGAGGAGCGGGGAATAGCTTTCGGCCTATGAAGTTCGCAGTGAGTACGAGTATTCGCAATGCGCACAGGAGGGTTTCGTGATCGCCCCTCTGGACGAGGCTGTCCGGCAGCTCATCCATGACGGCGACACCGTCGCCCTGGAGGGGTTCACCCATCTCATCCCCGTGGCCGCCGGGCACGAGATCATCCGCCAGGGCCTGCGCGACCTCACCCTGGTGCGCATGACGCCCGACATCGTCTACGACCAGCTCATCGGCGCCGGGTGCGCCGGGAAACTCGTCTTCTCCTGGGGCGGCAACCCCGGCGTCGGCTCGCTGCACCGCTTCCGCGACGCCGTCACCTCCTCCTGGCCCGTGCCCCTGGAGATCGAGGAGCACAGCCACGCCGGGATGGCCAACCGCTACACGGCGGGCGCCTCCGGGCTGCCCTTCGCCATCCTGCGCGGCTACTCCGGCACCGACCTGGTCGAGCACAACCCCCACATCAGGACCGTCACCTGCCCCTTCACCGGACAGGAACTGGCCGCCGTCCCGGCCCTGAACCCCGACGTGGCCGTGATCCACGCGCAGCGGGCGGACACCCGGGGCAACGTCCAACTGTGGGGCATCACCGGCATCCAGAAGGAGGCCGCGCTGGCCTCCGAACGGGTACTGGCCACGGTGGAGGAGGTCGTGGACACCCTCGACCCCGTACCCGGCCAGGTGATCCTGCCCGCGCGCGTGGTCGACCGGGTCAGCGTCGTCCCCGGCGGCGCCGCGCCCTCCTACTCGCACGGCTACTACGAGCGCGACAACGAGGCCTACCGGGCCTGGGACGCGATCGGCCGCGACCGCGAGGCCTTCACCGCCTGGCTCGCGGACCTCACTGCCGGCGCCGAGTCCCCCTCCGCCCCCGCGTCGCCCGCGGCCTCCGGCACCGCACCTGTGGGGAGAGGCGCGTGACCACCGTGACCTGGACCTCCGACGAGATCATGACCGTGACCGCGGCGCGCTCGCTGCGCGAGGGGATGTCCTGCTTCGTCGGCATCGGCCTGCCCAGCACCGCCGCGAACGTGGCCCGCCGCACGCACGCCCCCGACCTGTGGATGGTCTACGAGTCCGGCACCCTGGGCGCCGTCCCCGACCGCCTGCCGCTGTCCATCGGCGACGGCGTCCTCGCCGACACCGCCGACACCGTGGTCTCGGTCCCCGAGGTCTTCAACTACTGGCTCCAGGCCGGACGGATCGACGTCGGCTTCCTCGGCGCCGCCCAGATCGACCGGTACGCCAACATCAACACCACCGTCATCGGCGACTACACGGACCCGAGGGTGCGCCTGCCCGGGGCGGGCGGCGCCCCCGAGATCGCCGCCTCCTGCCGGGAGGTCGTCGTCATCATGCGGCACAGCTCGCGCGCCTTCGTCGAGAAGGTCGACTTCGTCACCTCGGTCGGCCACGGCTCGGGCCCCGGCGACCGCGAACGCCTGGGCCTGCGCGGCGCCGGTCCGGTGCGGGTGATCACCGACCTGGGCGTGCTCGAACCAGACCCCGTCACCCGCGAACTCGTCCTGACCGGTATCCACCCCGGCGTGGCGCTGGACGCGGTCCGCGAGGCCACCGGCTGGGACCTCACCGTCGCCCGGGAGCTCGCTCAGACCTCACCGCCCACCAGCACGGAACTCTCCGTCCTGCGCGATCTCATCGGCCCGGAGCCGCTCGGCGGCCAGCACGGGCCGCGTCACCCGGTGTGACGTGGCATGACGGAGAAGAGAAGCGATACGCCGATATCGCCGGGACGCAAGCGCGGCCCGGCCCGCCAGGGCCGGGCCGCACCGGGCCGGATCAGGCCGGGGTGATCTCGGAAACGGTGGACGCGCCCAGGTCCGGGTTGACGCAGACGCGGTCGTTCCCGTCCGTGGGCACGTAGGCGGAGCCCTCGTCGTTCTGGAGGAACAGGTGGGCCCCGGCCACCTCAGTGGGGTTGCACTCCTCGGGGTCGTAGACCTCCGGGTTGGGGCGGGACACGGTCACCGCGGCCGCGTCGCCCGGGTACAGCGCGAAGACGCTGCCGTCCTGCCCCTCGGTCTCCGCTTCGGCCCCGATGAGGTTGCCGTCGGGCTGGCCCCAGTACATGTTCGCGAGGGAGGGGTACATGGTGCACGCCACGTCGTCCTCGGGGCTGAGCGGTTCCTGCTTGACCAGCTCGAACTCGATGTGGACGGTACCGGCCGCGCCCTCGCGCGCCGTCTCGGCCACCTCGAAGTCCGCCGCAGTGCAGTCGCGGACGCTCATGGCGCCCGCACCGGAGTCGGCGGTTCCGGCGACCGCGGGCGCGGACGCGAGCAGGAGTGCGGGCAGCGACACCGCGCCCAGGGCTACGGCTCTGACCGGACCAATGCGAAACGCGCTCGTCATGGCGAACATCCCCTCATCCCGTGTTGGTGTTCCTTCTGTCGGCGTCGGTCCATGACCGACTGGTCATGGTGTGACGCCGATCCCCCCCTGTGTCGTTCTCTCCCGAAACCGTTTTAAACAACGTTTACCGATGCGATGCCGAGCGAATCGTCCGGCTCCCCGGAGAGACCTGGCCACACGGCGCGGCACCCGGGGATTCTGGTCCCCGGGTGCCGCGTCGGGTTCGGGCAGCCGCCCCCGGTCAGGCCTCGCCGGCCTCCCCGACGGTCGCGGAGGCGTTCCTCCTGCGGCGCGTCACGTAGACGGCGGCTCCGCCTCCGGCAGCGATCGCGGCACCGGCGGCGATCAGACCCGCGACCGGGCTCCCGGTCTGCGCCAGAGGACCGCCGGAGCCGTTCGCTGCTCCCGCCTCGGAGGGGTCGCGGCCATCGGCTTCGTCCACGTCACCGGCGGCGCCGTCGTCACCGTCCTCGCCGTTTCCGCCCTCGGTGCCCTCGTCCCCGCCGCCGCTTCCGTCCTCACCGTCACCGGGCGCCCCGCCGCCGCTTCCGTCCTCACCGTCACCGGGCGCCTCGGAGCCGGGGTCCTCGCCGCCGGGCTCCTCGTCGGGGTCCTCGGATCCGGGGTCCTCTCCGCCGTCACCGGGCCCCTCGCCGCCGCCGGGCTCCTCCGGAGCAGCGGGCTCGGTGTCCGAGGCCACGATGGTCTCGCCGACCCCGTAGGAGACGCTGAACCCCTCGTCGGGGAAGGTCACGACCATGTCCAGGGTCTGGACTCCACCCCACAGCTCGACCCTTCCCAGGTCGGAGTCCCTGAGCGTGTCGCTCCAGGGAGCCTCGTCGACGGAGAGGGAGATCTCGGCGCCGAGTTCGTTCACCTCGACGGACTCGGTGCCCGGCTCGTGGGAGAACTCCCTGTCACCGGCCCAGTTCTGGACGGCCTCGATCTGGGTGCCAGTGAAGGACGCCCGGAGGAGCGGTTCGTCGGAACCCCCCTCAGGGTTCGCGAGACCGGGCTGGGAGACCCCGCCCTCGGCCGCAGCCCGCATGGCCTCGACATCGGCCGCCGTCAGCTCGATCCGGAGCTCGTCGAAACTCACGAGGGAGCGGACCTGGTCCCTGTCCACGTCCGACAGGACGGAGGTGCGGGAGAGGGCGAAGACCTCGCCGCCGAAGGCGTCCAGGTACCGGTTGGTGCCGTGGAAGTCGGCCACCCTCGGGTGGAACGCGGTGATGTCGGCCTCGCCCGCGACGTTCGCGTGCGCGTAGCCGATCTCTCCGTTCTCGGCGTGGGCGGGAACCGCCGCCGCGATGCCGAGCGCGCCGAATGCCGCGAATGCGACGCCTCCCTGCAGCGCGCGACGTGCGGGGACGAGGGAAAAGAATGTCAAGGGAATCCTCGTTCGGATCAATCCGGCCCGCTTTTCTCGGACCGGCCATGGGGGATCGCGGACGCGCTGTGCCCTCGACCGGTGGGGAGGGGAGAACGCCGTCCGGGGCCGCGGGGCGGGCCCGGCGGAGGCGGGTGCGGAACTCCGCCGTCGAGAAACAATCCTAATGCCGAATTCTCCTCGGAGAGACGAACCGCGACAACGAAATCATAACCGGACAGCCATTCCGCCCCAGACGGCATCCGTTTCTTTCGGAAATCATTAAAGGAAAACTGTCAACCTTACGGCGTTTGGAACGTCGTACCAGGTGTCCGGACGCACACGGGGACTCCCGGCGCGGACGACCGGTCGCCAGCGTCGTCCCGGGCGAACCGCGAGGAGGGCCGCCCGGCTATCCTCCGGGAAGCCGCCTGCCGTGGCGGCGCCCGGGAAGCCGGGGCCGTACGCCGCTCGTCCCACCCACGGAGCGCACCATGCCAGCACCGCACACGCGGACCACCAACTGGGCGGGCAACGTGACCTTCGCCAGCCCGCGGGTCCACCGGCCCCGGACCCTGGACGAACTGCGCCGCGTCGTCCGCGACAGCGCACGGATCCGCGCCCTGGGCAGCGGCCACTCCTTCAACCTCGTCGCCGACTCCGACGCCGACCTGGTGCGCCTGGACGGGCTGCCCGCGGAGGCGGAGATCGACGCCGGGGGCCGGACCGTCACCGTCACCGCCGGTATCCGCTACGCCGAACTGGTCACCGCGCTGCACGGGCGGGGGTTCGCGCTGGCGAACCTGGCCTCGCTGCCGCACATCTCCGTCGCGGGCTCGTGCGCGACCGGCACCCACGGGTCCGGGGACGGCCAGCGCTGCCTGTCCGCCGCCGTGCGCGCGGTACAGCTCCTGGGCCCCGACGGCGACCTGACCTGGCTGAGCCGCGACGCGGACCCGGAGGTCTTCCCCGGCGCGGTGGTCGCGCTGGGCGCGCTCGGCGTCGTCACCCGGCTCTCCCTGGAGATCGAACCGGCGTTCACGGTGGCCCAGCGGGTCCGCGTCGGGGTGGCCCTGGACGAGGTGGCCGACCGCGTCGACGACGTGTTCGGCGCGGCCTACAGCGTCAGCCTGTTCACCGACTGGCTCGGGGAGGGTTCCGTGTGGCTCAAGCACCGCACCGACCGCCCCGAGGGCGCCTGGCGGGGCGGTCGGCCCGCTTCCGGCCCGGTGCACCCCGTCCCGGGGATGCCTCCGGAACCCAGCACCGAGCAGATGGGGGTCGTCGGCCCCTGGCACGAGCGGCTCCCGCACTTTCGCCCCGAACTGGAGCCGAGCGCGGGCAAAGAGCTGCAGTCCGAGTTCTACGTGCCGCGCGAGGCCGCGGGCGCCGCGTTCGCGGCCCTGCGAGGGATCGGGCACCTGCTGGCCCCGGCGCTGTACGTCGCGGAGGTGCGCACGGTCCGCGCGGACGACCTGTGGCTGAGCCCCGCCCACGGCCGGGACTGCGTCACCTTCCACTTCACGTGGCTGCCGGACCCGCGGGCCGTGGCGCCGGTCCTGGCGGCCGTGGAGGAGCGCCTCCTACCGCTGGGCGCCCGCCCGCACTGGGGCAAGCTGACCGCGATGGACCCAGCCGACATCACCGCCCGGTACGGGCGCGCGGCGGACTTCGCACGCCTCACGCGGGCGCTCGACCCGGACGGCAAGTTCCGCAACGCGTTCACCGACGCGCTCTTCCCCCGCGGGTGAGACGGGTCCGGGGACGCCGGGCCGCCTCGCCGGGCCCCCGCGAGGCGGCCCGGCGGCGGAGCGCGGTCAGGCCGGGTCGACCCGGTACAGGGTGGTCGAGCCGGACACCTCGTTGGCCACGGCCAGCACGGGCACGCCCCGGATCGGCGAGTCCGAGGCGCTGATGAAGGCCAGGCCCTCCGCGCCCAGGTCGCCCGCCTCGCCGGTGCCGGGCTCGGCGGTGAAGTCGCGGTTGTTGAGGTACTGCACGAAGGACGCCTCCCGGGGGTCGGTGACGTCGTAGACCATCACGCCGCTCACCCGCTCCAGTCCCACGAACGCGTAGGTGCGGCCCGCCACCTCGCCGAGCACGACGCCCTCGGGCTCGGGGCCCTTGTCGTCGCTGCGGTTGTCGAAGGCGTTCTCCGCGTGATCGGAGTTGAAGGACTCCGGCTCGGCCTCGGCGGTGATCCGCTCGAAGTCCGAACCCGAGTCGAAGAGCAGTTCGCCCCCGGCGGTGAAGATCGAGAACGAGCGTCCGCCGAACGCGTACACGTCCTCGTAGCAGCTGCCGTCCTCGCGCAGGCCCTCGGCGGCGGTGACCGTCAGCCTGCCCATGTTGGCCTCGTCGAGCAGTTCCCCTGTGCTGTCGACGCCCAGGTCGTTGTCGGCCAGGAACTCCCGGAGGCGCGGGGAGTCCTCGCACAGCGGGGTCTCCCCGGCCAGGTCGGCCAGGCGCGTCTCCTCGGAGTAGCCGTCCCAGTCGCGGGTGTCGCCCTCGTTCGCGGTGACCAGCAGGGTCTGGCCGCGCCAGCGGTAGGTGTCGAACCCGTCGGGCTGGTACATGCCGTACACCGGCCAGTTGGCGATGCGGATGCCGTCGTCCCGGTTCGACACGTCCAGCTCGTTGCCGGGCTCCATGTGGTCCTTGAGGCCCAGGGGCACGATGTCGGTGAACTCGGCGGTGCGCAGGTCCAGCAGCGCGACGGCGTTGGCCTCCTGGAGCACCACCTGGGCGCTGTGGGCGGTGTCCGCGGAGATGTACTCCGGTTCCAGGTTGCGCGCCACCCGGCCCGGGGTGCCCGGTTCGCCGGTGGACAGGTCCGGCCCGAACACCCGCACCCCCGAGGGCAGCTCCCGCTCGCCGTCCCAGGCGCGGAAGTCGGCGGTGCGGACGTCGTCCTGGGTGACGGCGGCGGGCCTGCGGTTCACGCGGATGACGCTCACCGAGCCCTCGGGGTCGGCCGAGTAGTCGTCGGCGGGCTCCCCCTCGTTGGCCACCAGCAGCAGCCTGCCCTCGGGCGTGAAGGCGGCCATGTCCGGCAGGGCGCCGACCCGGACCGCGTTGAGCGCGGTGCCGTCGGTGTCGTAGAAGACCACCCAGCCGTCGTCGGTGCGGTCGGGGGCCTCCACCGCCACGGCCACGGTGTCGCCGTGGACCGCCACGGAGTTGGCGACCGCGCCCTCCGGCACCACCGAGCCGTCGGCCGCCTCGACCCCGGGCGTGCGCAGGTCGGACAGCTTGGCGGGGGCCGCGGGGTCGGAGACGTCGAGGACCTCCACCGTGGCGGCCAGGGCGTTGACCACGTACAGGCGCTGGGTGCGCGGGTCGTGGGCGACGATCTCCGCCGCCGCCTCGTCGAAGGAGCCGGTGCGGTAGCTGCCGAGGACGGACAGTTCGACGCCGTCGCGCCCGCCCTCGCGGGGCTCCTGCCGCTCCGCGTGTGCGGGGGCCGCCGTACCGGTGAGGGCGACGGCGAGGGACACCGCGGCCGCCGTGGTCTTGCGCATACGTGCTTCCTGGGGGCTCCGGGGGAATGGACGCGGTCACGCCCGCGCCGAAGCCAACCAGGGGCGGACGAGATCGGGCTGAACGCCCGGTGGCGCGGGGGTGAAGGCGGGTGGCGACCGGTCCGAGGCGGCGGGGCCCGATGGGAGGGGGCCTCGGCTTCGGGCACGGGCGGCCCGTGGTCGGACGGAGAACCGGGCGCTCGCGTACCAGCGCCGTGACGGCGGCCGTCCTCCGGCGACCCTACCGGTCGCGGGAATGTGCTTTACGCCGTCCTACCTGTGGAAATTCCGCGCGCATGGTGCCAAATCGGTGCATTGACACACCGGCGCACCGGAGAAATCCGCGGGAAAACCGCCGCGGACACGTCTCCGAACGGCACGGTAAAAGGGGGGCGGCGCGCCGCGGGGTCACCGGGAAAAGCCAGGGGGAAAGCCCCGGGGGGAACTCAGTGACCGGCCGACCGGAGCCTGTGCCAGGCGGTCGTCCAGCGCTGGCGCTCAGCGGCGTCCTCACCGGCGCATGCGGTCACGAAGGCCATCAGGAACACGTACCGGGGCAGCTGCGTCCCCTCCAGCACGTCGCGGAAGGTGGTCGCCCGCACCGCTCCCCCGCACAGGTACTCCAGCTCCAGGTAGGACCAGTCGCCCGCCCAGACCAGGTAGCGGCGCATGACCAGCAGGAACTCCGCGGGCGTCTTGGCGTCCAGGGGGTTGGGGCGGCCCTCGTAGCCGTCCAGGGCACGGACGGTCGGGTGGCGCTCGACGGCGGAGCTGGGGGTGGTGAGGACCCGGTCGAGCCAGCTGGTGCGACCGAGGGACCGGTTCGGTCCGGTGGGTTCGAGGACGCCCGTGGTGGTCACACCTTCTCCTTTTCACCGGTCGAAATCGACGCCATGGGAGGGTTCTCTCGTACGCGCCGCGCCTGTTCGGCGCGCACGCGAGCGGAGGGATGGAGAGAACGACGAAGGCCGGATACCAGCTGTTGTGGGGAGAACTCCGGCGCTTCGGTTACGGAGAAACCTACCGGATGAACACGGAACGCGAAAGCGCCTGGCGGCACGGTTTCGGAGAGGCGTTGGTCTCCCCCGTGTGTGACGTCGCCGCCGTCGATCCCACTGTTGTGTGCTTTTACCGCAAAGGACAACAAAGGTCATCTGGAGCACCGGGCAAAACGTCCCCCATGGCGGTAGTGCCCGAAACGCGACCACCTGGGACGTCAGGGGGCGGGCTCCCGGGCCCACCAGATTAGTTTGTCCGAATATGAGTTTTGAGCGTGACCATAACTAGGGTCACGGTGTCCACTCCAGCACGGTGGCGTCGTCGCTCCCCTTGCCGCGCGGATGACGGAGCCGTTCGGGGTCGGCGGCCTCCAGTTCGCGCACCCGGCCCAGCAGGGCGCGCGGTCCCCGGTCCGAAACCAGGGAGAACGCCTGGTCCCAATCCAGGTCCCCGAAGAGGTCCACCACCCGGCTCGCCCCGTCGGTCATGGCGGTGAAGCGCCCGAGGGGCAGGGTTCCGGTCAGCGCCTCCCCGGCCGCCCGCGGGTGGGCTCCCGCCGTCCAGAAACCCCCGGGAACGTTGCGGTACGCGCGGATGGCGTCCCAGCGGCTCCCCCGGCGGGCCAGGTCGGCCCTGAGGTCGTCCAGGCGGGTGTCGGTGAGCACGTGCACCCCGTCCACGCCCTCCACCAGCAGCACGGAGTCGGACAGCACCAGGTACTCCAACGCGTCGGGGCCGACCCGGACCACCACGACCGTGGCGGAGGGGCTCTCCTGGTTGCCCAGGTCGCAGGTGTGCGCGTGCAGGGCGGAGGCCGTCGCGATCGCCTCGGCGAGGGCCTCGCGCAGCGGGAGCCCCGCGTCGGCCCCGGCCAGCAGCAGCGCGCCGAGCCGCCGGGTGTACCAGGCCACCCCGTGGGAGCAGCCCGTCTCCAGGTCCCGGGGCGCGCTCGCCCCGTCCAAAAGGACCGCGCTGGTCGCGGTCGCCGCGGCGAAGTCCTCGTTGGGCCTGCCGGGTGCACCCGGCTCCGTGGCGACGCGGAAGGGCATTTCCGGGATCTCCCGTTCACGGACGGCACGTCTGTCGTGGGCACCGCGGCCCCGCCCCGGAGGCACGATGGCCACGCACTACCTACCCCGGAAAATTACACCCATGGAAAGCACGGCTTTCGGGTAGATGAACGATTCAGTACTTTTCCGGAGACGGCCGACATCGCACGGCCCGACTCCGGCAAGGACACGAGCAGGAGAAGCACCCCCCGCGACGAAAGCGGGGACCCGCACCCGCAAGGACCAGAACAGGAACCAGAAGATGACAACGGGATGGATCACCCCATGTGGAATACTCCCTACTATTTTCGGAGAGCCAGGCGAATACTCAGGAGAATGGTTCCGGTCCCGGTCAGGAAGGTGCTCTTCCTTCCCGTCTCATGGAGGCACCGCAGGAGGGACCCGGAACTCACCGTGTCGACCTACCGGCGCGAACCCGTGCTCGCACGGCGCTGGTCCGGCCCCTTCGACACCGAGGACTTCGTCGCCCGGCGGACGAACCGCTTCGCCGACCTCCTGCGTGAACAGGGGATCGACTACTTCCTCTCCCGGTCCAACGGCGTGTACCACCGCTCGGTCGCCGTGTCCGAGGAGGACAGGGCCGAGGTCCTCGCGGTCCTCGCCTCCCGCTGCAGCCTCCGCGGCACGTACGTGAGGACTCCGGCCGGGTACCGGCCCCTGTCCCCCTTCCGGCTGCGCCGGCTCCGCCGCGCTCCGGTGATCCGGCTCGGGGAGCACGTCGTCGGCGGCCGGGGCCCCGCGGTCGTCGGCCCCGCCCACGGCTTCACCGTGGAGTTCTGGCAGGAGGGCGAGCGGTTCCTGGCCTCCCCCGACCACGAGGAGAGGCTGGACCGGCTCCGGGTCGTGGCGCCCGAACACGTCCTGCGGAAGTCGCTCATCGCCCCGCAGCCCAACCCGGTGAGCGAGGTGATCCCCGGCAGGGGCCGGGAGTCCGCCGAGGTCAGGGTCGGCGACCGGACCCATCCCACCCTGGACGCCTTCACCTGGGAACTGGCCACCGACCTCACCTTCCCGATCGACGCCGTCTACACCTGGGTCGACGGGGCCGACGAGGCCTGGCGCGCCAGGCGCGACGCCCACCTCGGGACGAACGCCCCGGCCAACCCGGACTCCGCCTCCGACTCCCGCTACACCAGCCGGCACGAACTCCTCTACTCCCTGCGTTCGCTGGAGATGTTCGCCCCCTTCGTGCGCAACGTCTACATCGTCACCGACGGCCAGACGCCGCCGTGGCTGGACACGAGCCATCCACGGGTACGGGTGGTGGACCACACGGAGGTCTTCGCCGACCCGTCGGTCCTGCCGGTGTTCAACTCGCACGCCATCGAGTCGCAGCTGCACCGCGTCGAGGGCCTGGCCGAGCACTACCTGTACCTCAACGACGACGTGTTCTTCGGCCGGCCCGTGCCCCCCTCCCTCTTCTTCCACCCCAACGGGCTCGTGAAGCTGAACCCCTCCCCCTACCGCTTCGGCCTGGGCGAGGTCAGCGAGGAGGACCAGCCCGTGGACGCCGCCGCCAAGCGCAACGGCGCGCTGCTGGAGAGGCACTTCGGCAAGGTGCCCGTGTCCAAGTTCAAGCACACGCCCATCCCGCAGCGCCGGTCGGTGGTCCGGGAACTGGAGGAGAGGTTCCCCGAGATCTTCGCGCGGACGGCGGCGTCGCGGTTCCGGCACCCGGACGACCACTCCGTGCCCTCGTCCCTGCACCACTACTACGCGCTGTTCACGGGCAGGGCGGTGATGGGCGGGCTGCGCTACACCTACCTCAACCTGGCCGACCCGGACGCGGTGCGGCACCGGACCAAGGCGCTGCTGGCCCAGCGCGACTTCGACACCTTCTGCGTGAACGACACCGCGGAACCGGACGAGGCGGCCGAGAGGCACGTCGAGGAGTTCCTCGGCGACTACTTCCCCTTCAGAAGCAGTTTCGAGAGGTGAGGGGCGGGGCGGTCCGGCCGCGGCCGGACCGCCCCCGGGTCAGCGCACCAGCACGGTGGTGTGCACGTCGATGTTGCCGCTCTCCCAGAGCCAGTCCATCGCGGCCAGGCTCACCCGGGCGCATCCGTGGGAGGCGGGCTGGGCCGGGACGACCGGGTACCCGTGCACGGCGATGCCGCCGTTGAAGTACTTCGGTCTGTAGAGCGCGCCGTAGGGACCGGGGTCCCAGGCGTCGACCTCGCGGAAGACGGTGTAGGTGCCGGTCGGGGTGGTGGCGATCCGCTCGGTGCCGTCCGAGGACTCGTAGGGCTGACCGGATCCGGTGGAGGTGTTGAGGACTCGCTCCACCTCGCCGCCGGAGACCACCAGCAGCAGTTGCCGGTCCAGGTCGATCTCCAGCAGGTCGCCGGAGGTGCTCTGGGCCTCGGGGAGCACGCCCTCGGCGAGGGCCGCGCGGGTGGCCGGGCCCACCACGCCGTCGCGGGCGATCCCGGCGGCCTTCTGGAGCGCCACGACGGCCTGCTCGGTGTGGAAGCCGAACTGGCCGTCCACGCCGTCGATCCAGTAGCCCAGTTCGGCGAGGCGCTCCTGGACGGCGCTCACCCCGGCACCGGAGCTGCCCTGGCGCAGTTCCGGTCCGGTGCTGACCGAGGCCGGTGCGGCGTGCGCGGCCGGGGCCGCCACGACGGCCCCCAGGAGCAGGGCGAACGCCGCGGCCACGGCCAGGAGGAGGGTCTGTTTCGGGTGCTGTGTCGGGAGGAATCGGGGGGTTGCCATACGTCCTCCTTACCCATCCGGCGCGCGGTTCTCCCCGCCGCGCGGGACTTGTGGACAACTTCCGTCCTCGTGTGCGTGCGGGCGTGCGCGGACGCGTCGGCGGTTTCCCGGGCCGCGCGTCCGCCGCGACGGCGGGCGGCGCCCGACCGGGTTCAGCGCCCTCCGGGGTCCGGGCTGTGCGAACGCGCGTGCAGGGACGAGGCGACGTGGGCCAGGGCCCGGCACCGGGCGAACTCCACGGCGGTGAAGGGGATGACCTCCCGGCGGACGGTCAGGACACCGCCGTCGGGCGCCGGAAGGGTCATGACCGTGCCGGACAGGTCCTCGCGGGCCGTTCCGGCGGGCGGTTCGGCGGTGTGCTCCACGGCCCGCGCCGAGGCCAGGGACAGCAGCGAGCGCTCCAGCGTGGTCGCCCCGGTGACCAGGGCGCTGACCAGGGCGAGCGTGCGGCTGGTGGTGTCGCTGAGCTCGTGGACGTCGGCGCGGCGCACGGCGGCGTCGCGTCCGCCCGCCTCCCGTACGGCGGTGTACATGTCGCCCTCTCCCACGTGCGCGGGAGCGCTGACGAAGAACTCGTCCACGGCGTCCGCACCCGACGGGTGCACCTGCATGAGCCGGATGTCGATCCCGAGGGCGGCGAACCGCGCGGTGAGCGCGGCCAGGCCGCCGGGCACGTCCGCGACCGTCGCGCGGACGCTCCACAGCAGGTCGTCGGACGGGGCTCCCGCCGGTTCCCCGCCCGCCGGGGAACCGGCGGGAGCCCCGGGCCCGTCCCCGGCGGCCAGTCCGGCCGGGCGGTGGTTCCGGAAGGGTGCGCGGCCATCGGCCGATCCGGTGTTCCCTGGCGTCCCGGCGCCCCCGGGCGCGTTCACCGTCCCTGTGTCCCGGGGCGGCCGGGGAGCGGACGCGGCCTTGTGGCGGCGCCACCGGTGGACCGCGGAGACAGCGAGCAGCAGCAGTCCCACGGTGATCAGGACGCGGACGCCCGCGTCGCTGTGCCCGAGGGAGAGCACCACCAGGTGCGCCGCACCGGCGGCGAGGAGCAGGGTGCCCAGGTCGAGTGCCTCGCGGCCGAAGAAGCCGTGGCGGTGGTCGTCGGTTCCGTGCTGTCCTTCGGAAACGTCCATGGACCGAAGATCCCAGGGCGACGTTGCGCCCGTTCGCCCGTGCGTGAAGGACCGGTAACAACGGAGGGTGACTCCGGCCACTTCCGCGTGCGGTGCGCGTCCCAGCAGCGGACGCGCCCGGAGGCGGGCGCCTCCCGGCCGCACCGGGAAACGGCTGCCGCACCGGCGTTCCCGCGGCCGTGACGCTCTCAGGAAGCCCGCCCGAGCAGCAAGGACGTCGGATGTCCCGGCTCCCCGCACACGGAATGTGCCGTGCCGCACAGCGCTTCTACCGTGAGGTGGAACGGCACCGGTGTGTCCTCCCCATGACGACATCCTCCCGTTGGACGCCTTCCGTCCACAGACGCATGGAGCACACGGAACACATGAACCGCGACGTGACCAGGACCGGACCGCAGAACAGGGCCCGCCATCCGCACCCGCGAACGACGAGCGCCTCCGAGGCGCCGGTGCGCACACTGCGCGCCCGGTCCCCGCTGCCGCTCCTGGTCACCGAGGCCGTCGCCTCCCTGGTGGCCCTCCTGGCGACCGCCGAGATCACCACCGCCCTGGCGGGCAGCCCGCTGCACCACCACGCGTGGATCTGGTTCGACACCCACGGCCACGAGGAGCTCTGGGCGACTCCCGAGACGATGCTCGCGTCCGCGCTGCTCATGTCCATGGGGCTGACCGTGGTCGTGCTCGCGCTCGTTCCCGCGCGCGGTGACTGGCTGGCGCTGTGCGACGACGGCGTCCGCCCCGCCGACGGCGTGCCCGGCCTCCGCCTCGGAGCGGAGGAGTAGGCACACCGGTCACGGCCTCACCTGCCCCGGGCCGGGTCCTCCAGGTCGACGACATCGATGTCCAGGCGGGCGACCGGCAGGCCGAGCCGCTGTTCGGCCAGGGAGCGCATGGCGCGCCGGGCGGCGTCGGCGGCGTCCGGAATGGGGAAGCCGACGGCGACACGCGCCGTGGCCCGGACGGAGAGGCCCTCGCGGGTCTGCTCGACGCGGCAGCGGCCGACCACGACCCCCGGGACGGACTCGACGGAGGTCCGGAGCATGGCCGCCACGGCCGACTCCCGGACCTCGGTACCGCCGGGGCCGGAGCCGCTCAGGACGATCGTCCCCTCGGAGCGGCGCTCGGTGCGCACCACGCGCATGACGTCCGTGAGCAGCCCGGGAGGAGCGGTGACCTCCTCCTCGTCGTCCCGGCGCACCGCTTCGACGAGCGGGCGCAGCTCACCGGTCTCCGCCAGGCAGTGCCGGCAGGAGGACTCGTGCTCGGTGAGCCGACCGGACAGCAGGTCCCTCAGGAGTGCGTCCACCGAGGTTCCGCAGGGCAGTCGGTCGTGGTCGTCGGACGGGTCTACCGCCATGGCTCAAGCGCCTCCACGAGATGGGTACGCGCGCGGTGAATACGTCCACGCACAGCGGTCGGGGTCGTGTCGACGATCTCCGCTATCTCTTCATAGCCCAATCCTTCCATTTCGCGCAGAACCCAGCAGATCCGTTGCGGGGGCGGCAACCCCGACAGCGCTTCGAACAGCGCCTCGCGCAGATCGCCCGCGAGCGTCTCCCCCGCCGGTCCGGGTTCCCGTGCCTCCAACCGTTCGTCGTCCTCCACCGGTTCCACCGGCCTGCGGTCCCGCAGCATGTTCAGGGCGCGCCGTCCCACGATGCGGTTGAGCCAGGCGGGGAAGCTCTGCGGGTCGGCGAGCTCGGGAAGCCTGCGCCACGCGGTGATCAGGGCCTCCTGGGCCGCGTCCCGGGCGTCGGCGGGATCGCGCAGCACACGCAGGGCGATCCGGTAGACGACGTCCTGGTGCCGACGGACGAGGTCCTCGAACGCCCTGTCGTCCCCGTCCTGGGCGCGCTCCACGAGCACGCTCTCCGGAAGTGCGGTTTCCCTGTGCATTGTCGCTGCGGCCACCCCTCCCCGTACACGAGCACAGAGAAACTACCCCAGGTTTCCGCCGAACACGGCAGTCCCGCACCCGCGCCTCCCCCACACTGGGGGTGACACAGGTCACACGAAAACGGCCGTGAGCCTACGGCCCTTCCCCGTGTCCTCCCCTGTGACGGCGCCACGAGGGGTGGCGCCGAGCGAGCGAGGAGAGCACCGCCATGGGAGAGATCAGGTTCAGCCTCAGGAGGACGGCCGCCAGGCGCGCCGCCGAGGCAGCCGTCCTGGCGGGGACTCCGCCCCTGGCCCGCACCCCCGACGCCGCGCCGGAGCACGCCCGGACCGACAGCCGGGACGTGGTCGTCGACGCGGCGGCCCGTTTCACGGCCTCCTCGCGCGACCGAGCGCGATAGAGGCCACAACACCGCCGGAAGAGGAGTCGGCGGCGCCGCCCGGGGGAGACCGACAGTCCAGCTCAGAGCGGCCCCGACGGCCCCGCACGAAGGACCGGTGGACGGGCCCGCCCAAGGCGGGCCGCCCGTTTCCACCCCTGACCGAACACCCGAGAACACAAGGAGAACCGACCATGGCCGCGAAGAGCGCCCAGAGCAGTGAACTCGCCCCCGCCGAGCTGCGCGAGGCGGGCAGCACGGGCAACGTCCCCGTGCGCGCCCAGCACTCCCACGAGCTGAACACCGACACCGGTCGCACCTCGATCGCCGACCACGTGGTCGCCAAGATCGCCGGGATGGCCGCCCGGGAGGTCCGCGGCGTCCACCACATGGGCGGCGGGGCCGGACGCGCCTTCGACGCCGTCCGCGAGCGCATCCCCGGCTCCACCTCCACCAGCACCGCGGCGCGCGGCGTGGCCGTGGAGGTCGGCGAGCGCCAGGCCGCGGTGGACATCAACCTCGTCGTCGAGTACGGCGTCGCGATCCCGGACCTGGCAGCCGTCGTGCGGCGCAACGTCATCTCCGGCGTGGAGCGGATGACCGGCCTGGAGGTCACGGAGGTCAACGTGACCGTGGACGACATCCACCTGCCGGACGAGGAGGAGAACCGTTCCACCGCCGAGCCGAGGGTCAGGTGACGGCGGAGCGGACAGCGGCACACCGGCAGACACGACGTGAGGGAGTGAGGACCCATGTGGTCGATCGTCGGACTCGCCTTCGGGGCGGTCCTCGGCCTCGCGGCCGCCTTCGGGGGCTTCGGAGCCTTCCTCCTGGTCCTGGTCCTGGGAGCCGCGGGCTTCCTGGCGGGCAGGGCCTACGAGGGCGAGGTCGACCTCGCGGAGCTGTTCACGCGCCGTGAGCGCGGTGGTCGCCTGTGAGCGCCGCCGAGGCCTTCCCGGGGAGCCGCGGACCGGCCCCCGGGGAGGACGCCGCGGGGACCGGGTCGGCGGCGGAGGCCGCCGGAACACCCGGGGAGCGTGCGCGGTCCGGCGCCGAGCCGGACCGGCACGCGCCCCGGGTGCCGCCCGAGGAGCGCGGCACCACGGTCGTGTCCGACCGGGCGGTCCGCCGCCTGGCGTGCGCGGCCGCCGCCGAGCACCGGTCCACCCGTCCCCTGGGCGACCGGCTGGGCGGGCTGGTGGGCGAGGGCCGCAGGGCCCGCGCCGAGGTGCGCCGGGGCGGCTCCCGCGTGGGGCTGCGCCTGGAGATCGCCGTCGCCTACCCCTCCCCGCTCGCCCGCACCGCCGAGGAGGTCCGCGCGCACGTGGCCGCCACGGTGGAGGGCCTCACCGGGCTGACCGTCCACAGCACCGACATCGAGATCGTCGAACTCGTACCCGCGCCGCGGGTGCGCTGAGCCATCGGAGGAAGCGGAGATGACTTCCCTCCAGGAGGAGGCGCGGACCCACCGGGTGTCCGCGGACCCGGGCGGCCCCCCGCCCGGGGGTCGGCGCGGGGACCGCGGGGCCCGGCGGACCGCGGTGAGGGTCTTCCGGCCCCGGCGGTCGCTGCCCGCCGTCGTGGTCGCCGCCTCGGTGGCGGCGGTCTCCGGGCTGGTGCTCGCCGTGATCACCGCGAGCATGGTCGGCGCGCCCGCGCCGTTCCCCGCGGTGGACGGCATGGCCGCCCGCGCCGCCACGGTCCCGTGGGAGGCGCCCGAGACCATGCTGGCCTCGGGGGTCGCCGCCGCCCTGGGCCTGACGCTGCTGACCGCGGCGTCGCTGCCCGGGTACGGCGGCCACCTGGTCCTGCGCACCGACGACCGGGACATGGCCGTGGGCCTGTCCCGGCGGGCGCTGCGCGACATCCTCGCCGTCTCGGCGCGCGGGGTGGACGGCGTCCGCGGAGCGCGGGTGCGGGTGGGCCGCCGCACGGTGCGGGTGCGGGCGCGCACGCACGTACGCGGCGCCCACTGGCTGAGGCGGGACGTGGACGCGGCCGTGTGCCGGAGGCTGGAGGAACTCGTTCCGGTCCGCGCGCCGAGGGTCCGTGTCCGGGTGCGGGAGGAGGCGTGAGCATGGACGGACAGCGATCCGCACCGGAGCCGGACCCGTCCGGCACGGGAGACGCGGGTACAGGCAGCCCGGGCGCGGGCAGCCCGGACACGGGTGGCACCGCCGGGAGCGGTGCCGGCGGGACCGCCCCGGGCACGGCCGACGGGGGCACGGCGGCCTCCGACACGACCGGCGCCGGCACGACACACGCCGACGCACCCTGGGACCACGCTCCGACCCGGTCCACGATCCGGGGCTTCCCCCACCGCCGCAGCAGGAGGACCGCGCGGGGCAACCGGCTCGGGCTGTTCCTCACCGGCCTGGTGCTCCTGGTCGGCGGCGCGGCCGGGCTCGCCGTAGGCGGCGGCCTGTTCGGCGACGGCCCCGCCGCCGCCCCGCTGACCGGCCTCGAACCGGTGGCACGGGTCCTGGCCTGGCCCTGGACACCCCACGCCGCCGCGGCGGTCGCGCTGGTGCTCACCGTGCTGGCCGTGCGCTGGCTCCTGGTCCAGGGCCGCGCGTACCGCCCGCGCAGGCTGCTCGTGGGCGCGGACACGGCGGCGGGGCGGACCGAGGTGTCGCCGTCCGCAGCAGGGGACGCCCTGGTCGCCCAGCTCAGCGCGCACCCGCGCGTGGTGCGCGGCAGGGCGAGGTTCACCGAGTCCGCGCGGGAGCCGCGCCTGTGGCTCGACCTGGTGCTGACCGAGGACGCCGATCCCGTGAAGGTGTGGCACGCCTGCCGGGACGAGGGGGTCGACTCCCTGCGCGAGTCCCTGGAGCTGGAGCGGCTGCCCACCGTCGTGCGCATGTCGGCCTCGGGGCGCAGCGGGGGCAGAGACCTCGCCTGACACGTGCGCCCCACGGGGAAACGGAAGCCGGGACCCCGCCCGGCCCCCGTACGCCCCACCGGGCACACGTGAACGAGAACACCGCCCGTCCCGCGCACCCCGCTGAGGGGGCAGCGGGCGCGGACGACCCACCTGCCCCGCACCCCCGCCGGGGGGAGGGGGAGCGAGAACCCCGGCCGGTCCGTGCGTCCCCGTAGAGGGGAGGGGGCGTGACCGGGCGGGCGACGGGGGCGGCGCGGTCCGCCGGTACAAGGGGAGACACCGGCGTGACCCCGCCCCCGTCATCACACCCGCGTTCCGTACGCCCCGCTTCCGCCGCGACCGGAACCTGTGGCGGCCCCGCGTGTGCTATCTTCGCCACTCGCGGCGACCCGGACCTGAGCCCCGTGCGTCAGGGACGTGCCGGACCCCCGTGTCTCCCCGGCCCCCGGTGTCGAGACCGGTAGTTCACCACCTGCACGTCTCGACACACCAGGAGTCCACGCCCGTGCGCGTCTACTTCGCGGTGTACGCCCGAGGGCTGCACCGCTACTCCACCTACCGCGCGGCCACGGTCGCCGGGATCTTCACCAACTCCGTCTTCGGCACGATCAACGCCACCGTCATGCTCGCCCTGTTCGCGGCGCGCCCCGAGATCAACGGCTACGACGCCGGGGACGCCGTCACCCAGGTGTTCGTCAGCCAGGGCCTGATCGGCATGGTCGCCATCATGGGGCCGCCCCTGGAGCTGGGCGAACGGGTGCGCTCGGGCGCCGTGGGCACCGACCTGCTGCGGCCGGTCTCCCTCCAGGGCTGGTGGCTGGCCGAGGACCTGGGCAGGGCCACGTTCAACCTGGTCTTCCGCGGGGTGCCGACGTTCGCGGTCGGGATGGTGCTCTTCGACCTGGTGCTGCCCGGCGACCCGCTCCGCTGGGCCGCCGTCCTGCTGTCCGCCGTGCTGGCCACTCTGGTCTCGTTCGGGCTGCGCTACCTGTACGAGCTGGCCGGGTTCTGGATCCTGGACTCCAGCGGGGTCTGGGCGGTGGCCGGGCTGCTCGGCCCGGTGGCCGCCGGGATGCTGCTGCCGCTCACCCTGTTCCCCCCGGCGCTGGCCGACACCCTGCGGCTGCTGCCGTGGGCGTCGATGGTCCAGATCCCCGCCGAGATCATGCTCGGCAAGGACACCCTGCCGGGCGGCACCGTGCTCGGCGGGCTGGCCCTCCAGGCGTGGTGGGCCGCCGCCCTGTTCGGCCTGGGCGCGCGGGTCACCTCCCGCGCGACCCGCAGGGTGGTGGTCCAGGGTGGCTGACCTGCTCTTCCGCGCCCGCGAGTCCGTGGTCTGGCCGCTGCGCGCCTACGTGCTGCTGGCCTGGACCTGGTGCCGGGCCCTGGCCCAGTACCCGACCTCGCTGGTGCTGATGACCCTGGCGACCTCGATCGGGGTGTTCGCCGAGATCGGCGCCGTCCTGGTGGTGTTCGGCCACGCCGGGCGGCTGGCGGGGTTCGACCTCGCCGAGGGGCTGCTCATCGCCGGGCTGGCCGCGACCGCCTTCGCCTGGGCCGACATGATCCTGGGCAACGTCGAGCGGCTGGGGGAGCACATCCGCACCGGGTCGCTCGACGTGATGCTGGTGCGCCCGGTGCCGCCGCTGGTGCAGATGGCGACCGACCGGTTCGCGCCGCGCCGCCTGGGCCGGATCGTCCCGGGTTCGGTCGTGACCGTCTTCGCCCTGGCCGCGTGCGACATCGACTGGACCCCCGGCAAGGTGCTGATGCTGCCGCTGCTGTCGGTCTCGGGGACCGCGATCTGCTGCGCGGTCTGGGTCATCGGGGCGTGCCTCCAGTTCCTCGTCGCCGACGCCCGGGAGGCGGCCAACTCGGTCACCTACGGCGGGCAGGCCCTCACCGAGTACCCGCTGGCCATCTACGGCCGCGACCTCGTGCGGGCGGTGACCTTCGTGCTGCCGCTCGCCTTCGTCACCTGGCAGCCCGTCCTGTACCTGCTCGACCGCCCCGACCCGACGGGGCTGCCGGACACCCTGCGCCACGCCACGCCCCTCGTCGCCGCCGTCCTGTGCCTGGTCGCCGCCGCCTGCTGGCGCTTCGGGCTGCGCCACTACCGATCCTCCGGGAGCTGAGCATGACCTCCGTCCGCGAGTCCGACACGTCCGAAGCGTCCGACGCAGAACCGATCATCGAGGCCGTCGGCCTGGGCCGCGACTTCGTCCTGTCCGAGGGGAAGTTCCTGCGGCGCAGGCGGCGCACCGTCAGCGCCGTGCGCGACGTGAACCTCACCGTGCGGCCCGGTGAGATCGTCGGTTACCTGGGCCCCAACGGCGCCGGGAAGAGCAGCACCATGAAGATGCTCACCGGCATCCTCACCCCCTCCTCCGGGCGCCTGCGGGTGACCGGTCTGGAGCCCTCCCGCCAGCGGACGAGACTGGCGAGCCGGATCGGCGTGGTGTTCGGCCAGCGCACCACCCTGTGGTGGGACCTGCCGCTGCGGGACAGCCTGGAGCTGACCCGGCACATGTACCGCGTTCCGGCCGCCGACCACGCCCGCCGCCTGGCCGAGATGACCGAACTCCTCGAACTCGGGCCGTTCCTGGCCACCCCCGTGCGCCAGCTCAGCCTGGGCCAGCGCATGCGCGGCGACCTCACCGCGGCCCTGCTGCACGGCCCCCGGCTGCTGGTGCTGGACGAGCCGACCATCGGCCTGGACGTGGTCAGCAAGTCGAGCATCCGCGAGTTCCTGCTGCGGCTCAACGCCGAGGAGGGCACGACCATCCTGCTGACCACGCACGACCTGGGCGACGTGGAGCGCCTGTGCGAGCGGGTGGTGGTCATCGACCGGGGAAGCCTGGCCTACGACGGCGGTCTGGACGGGCTGCGCGCGAGCGTGCCCACACCGCGCGTGCTGGTCGTGGACCTGGCCGAGCCCGCCCCGGACATCGAGGTGGAGGGCGGCCGGTGCGTGCGCGTGGACGGCCCGCGCCAGTGGCTGGAGCTGTCGGAGAACCCGGCGGCGGTGATCGCCCGCGTCGCCCAGCGGCACGAGGTGGTCGACCTGACCCTGCGCGAGCCCGACATCGAGGGCGTGGTGGCCGCGCTGTACCGGGGGACGGCCGTCGGCGGGGTCTGAGGGGTCGGCCGGAGGTGCCGCCGGTGCACCTCCGCGCACCGCTTCTCCGCCAAGGCCCCCGGGCGGTCGGAAAGAGCGCCGGTGCAGGGGACGAAAGCAGGGGCGGGTGCGCCCGTTCCCCCGTGCGGCCGGAAAGCGCTCACCGGCCGCGGTTTTCCGGCCCCCGCGGCGAACCGGGCCGGGGACGGCGGGATCATCGCTGTCATGGAATCAGGCGTGGTGTTGGGAATCGCGTTCGCGTTGCTCTCGTGTGCGGCCTACACGGCCGCCGCGGTGGCCCAGCGCAGGTTGGCGGTACGGGTGGCCGGGCCGCTCACCGGCGGTGGGCAGCTCGCGGCCCTGCTGCGGCACCCGCTGTGGTGGCTCTCGCTGCTGTTCAACGGGGGCCGGGCCGGTTTCCAGGTGGCGGCGGTGAGCAACGCGCCGCTGACCGTGGTGCAGCCGCTGGGCGTGCTGGTGCTGGTGTTCGGCATCCCGTGGTCGGCCCGGCTGGGCGGGCGCCGGGTCACCCGCGAGGAGTGGCGGGGGGCAGCGTTCACCTCGGTGGCGTTGGGCGTGCTGCTGGCGGTGACGGTGACCGGCGGTCAGGGCGGTGTCCTCGACGACACCGGATCGGTGGTGGTCGGCGGCGGGACGACCGCGGTCCTGCTGGCGGCCGCGTGGGCGGCGGGGCGGGTCCGCTCGGCGGCCTGGCGCAGCTACCTGCTGGCGGGCGCGGCGGGCGTGGCCTTCGGGGTCTCCTCCGCGACGGTCAAGACGGCGGTGGCGGTCGTCGGGGAGACCGGCGCGATCGGGCTGGTGCACGCGTCCTCGCTGGCCACGCCCGTGATCGCGGTGCTCGGACTGTTCCTGGCACAGGCCGCCTACCAGGGCATGGAACTGGGCGCCCCGCTGGGGATCACCACCTTCACCAACCCCGTCTCCGCCACCGTGGTGGGCGTGGCCTTCATGGGCGAGACCTACGCGGGCGGGTGGATCGGCGGCGCGGTCGCGGTGGTGTGCGCCCTGCTGGCGGCGTACGGGATCCGGCTGCTCACCGTTCCGCAGGGCCCGGCCTCCGAGCGGGAGCCGCGGCGGCGGTCGGAGTCCGGAAGCGTGGCCGGGGGGCGCTGAGCGGTCGGCGGCCCCGGCGGGCCGCACTCAGCCCCCCGCGGCCGGGAACCCGACCGTCACCACCAGCCCCCCGTCCGGGCGCGCGCGGGCCTCGGCCCGCGCGCCGTGGGCGGAGGCGATCGAGCGGACGATGGCCAGGCCCAGGCCGCTGCCGGGCCGCGCGGTGCGCACCCGGGCGGCGTCGCCCCGGTGGAAGGGCTCGAACAGGCTCTCGGGGTCGGTGACGTTCCCGCCGGTGTTGGCCACCCTCAGCACGGTGCGTCCGGCCGCCGTGCGCACCCGCGCCTCGACCCATCCGCCCGGGACGTTGTAGTGGACCGCGTTGTCCACCAGGTTGCGCACGAGGTGCTCCAGGAGGACCGGGTCCCCCTCCACCTCGGCGGTCGCGAGGTCGGTCCGCAGGTCCACCCCGGCCTCCCGGGCGTCGCGCGCGAGCAGCGCCGAGGCGTTCTCCGCCGCCCCGGCCAGGTCCACCGGCTCGGTGCGGGCGAGGCCGCGGTCGGAGCGCGCGAGCAGGAGCAGCCCCGCGAGGAGGCGTTCGCTGCGGTCCACCGAGTCCAGCACGCGGGTGAACGCGGGCTTGAGGTCCTCGGGGACCCGTCCCTGTGACAGCGGTACCTCCACGGCGGCCTTCTGGACCGCCAGCGGGGTGCGCAGCTCGTGCGAGGCGTTGGCGACGAACCGCCGCTGCGCCTCGAAGGCCCGTTCCAGGCGGGAGAGCATCCCGTCGAAGGTGTCGCCCAGCTCCCGGAACTCGTCGTCGGGGCCGGTCAGCGCCAGCCTGCTGTGCAGGTCGCGCTCGGACAGGTGGCGGGCCGTCTCGGTGACCGCGTGCAGCCTGCGCATCGGCCTGCCCGCGATCAGCCATCCGGCCAGGGCCGCCAGGGCGGCGACGGCCACCAGCACGGCGACCGACGTGGTCAGCAGGTCGGAGAGCACGCCGTCCTGGTAGTCGCCCAGCGGGGTCGTCGGCCCGGACGCGCCCTCCACCTCCTGGAACGGCTCCGCGGAATCCACGGGCGCGGCGGGCCCGACGGCGATGGAGGGCTCCCCTCCGTCCTCCGAGGCGACGATGGTCGCGGCCAGGTCGACGCCCCGGGTCTCCAGGCTGGCGGAGACCATCGCGTAGTTGGCCCCGAGCAGCACCGCCCCGCCCGCGGCGAAGACCGCGGTGTAGACCAGGGTCAGCCTGGTGCGCAGGGTGAGTCCGGCCCTGGCCCCGTCGCCCTTCCCCCTTCTCGCGAACCGCATGTCAGACCCGGTACCCGTGGCCGGGGACGGTCCGGATCACCGGCGGGGCCCCGAGTTTGCGGCGCAGTCCGTGCACCACCACCTTGAGCACGCCGCTGAACGGGTCCAGGTGGGCGTCCCACACCTTCTCGACGAGGTGGGTCGTGCTCACCGGGGCGCCGTCCGCGCGCAGCAGCTCCTCCAGCACACCCAGTTCCTTGGGCGACAGGGAGAGCTCGCGGCCCTCGCGGAAGGCGGTGCGGCGGTTGGTGTCGACCACCAGCCCGGCCCGGGACAGCCGGGGGCGCGCGCCCGGCCGGGACCGGCGTCCCAGCGCGCGGACCCGCGCCAGCAGTTCCGCGTAGGCGAAGGGCTTGGCCAGGTAGTCGTCGGCGCCCAGGTCCAACCCCTCGACCCGGTCCTCCAGTCCTCCGGCCGCGGTGAGCATCAGCACGCGGGCCTCGACCCCGGGGTCCTCGACCAGCCGCAGGCACACCTGGTCGCCGTGCAGGACCGGCAGGTCCCGGTCCAGGACGACCACGTCGTAGTCGTGCACACAGGCCATCTCCAGGCCCGTGTCGCCGTCGTGGCACACGTCCACGGCCATGCCCTCCCCGCGCAGCCCCTCGGCGACGCTCTCGGCCAGCGCCGGTTCGTCCTCCACCACCAGGACCCTCATGCGTCCCCCTCGCTCACGGCCCGCACACCGTCGGCGGCGCCCGGACCAGCACTACCGCCCCGGCGGTTAGGCGGAGGTTAAACCGGCGGGACTCCGCGGCCCTAACCGGTGGCTAACCCGGACTCCGCTGACATGTGCCGTGACGACACGGAGGAGCGGTGCCGGACGGCATCCCCACGGAACAGGAGTGATCGACATGCGCGTGACTGCGGGCCCCCTCGTCGGGGCGGTACTGGCAGGGCTGCTGCTGACCGGATGCGGGGCCCCCGGCGGCGGGGAGTCCGGCGGTGGCGGCGCCGGAGGGGGCGAGGAGGCGTCCATGGAGGAGGCCAGGCTGGAGTTCGCCGAGTGCATGCGCGACAACGGCCATGAGATGCCCGACCCCGAGCCCGACTCCGGGGGCGGCGTCTCCATCGCCCTGCCCGAAGCCGACCGGGAGGGGTTCGAGGAGGCGATGGAGGCGTGCGAGGAGCATCTCCCGGTGGACGAGGACGCCCCCGACCGGGAGGAGGTGTTCGAGCAGGACCTGAAGATGGCCGAGTGCCTGCGGGAGAACGGGATCGACGTCCCCGACCCCAGGCCCGGTGAGAGCCTGACGCTGCCCGTGGACCCGGAGGACGACGAGCACACCGAGGCGTTGACCACCTGTTCCGAGGAGGTCTTCGGCGAGGGCGGCGGCTTCGGCGGCACCACCGGAGCCGGGGGAGGGAACTCGTGAGCGCGGACACCGCGCTCCTCCCCGAGAAGGAGGAGGGGGAGGAGGAGCGGCCGCGCCGCCGCCGCTGGCTCGGTCCGCTGTGGCTGGGCGCGGCGCTGCTCACCCTCGTGGTCCTGTGCGGCGTGGCGTGGGCGGCCGTGCGGGGGCTGCCGGAGGGCTCCCAGGACGGGGAGGCTCCCGGCCCCGGACCGACGGCGCGGGTCGAACGCACCACGCTGCTGCGTGAGGAGACCCTCGACGGCGCCCTGGGGTACGCGGGCGGGGGCACGTTCTTCGCCCGCTCCGACGGCGTGGTCACCCGGCTGCCCGCGGTGGGCTCCGAGCTGACCGCGGGCGACCTCGCCTGGGAGGTCGACGGCAGGCCCACGGTCCTGCTGCACGGGGACAGGCCCGCCTACCGGCCGCTGGCGGCGGGGAGCAGCGGCGAGGACGTGCGCCAGTTCGAGCAGGCGCTGGCCGATCTGGGCTACTCGGGCTTCACCGTGGACGACGAGTACACGTGGCTGACCGCCGGGGCCGTCCGGCGCTGGCAGGACGACACCGAGGGCATGGAGGTCACCGGCGAGGTGCACCCCTCCCAGATCTGGTACACGTCCGGTGCCGTGCGGGTGACCGGGCACGAGGTGGACGTCAGCGCGGGTGTCGCGCCCGCGACACCGCTGCTGACCACCAGTTCCACCCGCCAGGTCGTGCGCGTGGACCTGCCCGTCGACGACCGCGACCTGCTCACCGAGGACGCCGAGGTCACCGTCCAGCTTCCCGGCGGGGAGAGCGTCGCCGGGGCGGTGGAGAGCGTCGGCACCGTCGCCAGCGTCGAGGAGGGGGAGGAGGGCGGGGGCGGAGGCGACCCCACCGTGGAGGTGGTCATCGGCTTGGAGGAGGACGCCGCGGACTTCCTCGATCAGGCGCCGGTCACCGTGGTCGCCCTCGGGGAGTCGCGGGAGGACGTGCTGGCCGCGCCGGTGGGCGCGCTGATCGCGCTGCCGGGGGACCGCTACGGGCTGTCCGTGGTGGACGGCGACGGCACCGTGCGCGACGTGCCGGTGGAAACGGGCTGGTTCTCGGACGGCCGGGTGGAGGTCACGGGCGAGGGGATCGGCGAGGGCACCGAGGTGGTGGTCCCGGAATGAACGCCGCGGAGTTCACCGGGGTGAGCCGCCACTACCCCGGCGGTGTACGGGCCCTGGACGGGGTGGACATGGTCGTGGGCCGCGGGGAGATGCTGGCGATCGTGGGCCCCTCGGGCTCGGGCAAGTCCACCCTGCTCAACCTGCTCGGCACCCTGGACGCGCCGACCTCGGGCACGGTCCGCGTGTTCGGGCACGACGTGGGGTCCCTGCGCGACGACGGGCTGTCCGCGCTGCGGGCGCGCTCGATCGGGTTCGTCTTCCAGCAGTTCCACCTGGCGCCCAACGTGCGGGCCGTGGACAACGTGGCCGACGGCCTGCTGTACTCCGGCGCGTCCGGGCGCGAGCGCAGGCGGCGTGCGCTGGGAGCGCTGGAGCGCGTGGGGCTGGCCGACCGCGCCGACCACCGGCCGCACGAACTGTCCGGCGGGCAGAAGCAGCGCGTGGCGATCGCCCGCGCCGTGGCCTCCTCCCCCCGGATGCTGCTGGCCGACGAGCCGACCGGGGCGCTGGACTCGGCCTCGGGCGCGGTCGTGATGGAACTGCTCGGCGAACTGCACCGGGACGGGGTGACCGTCGTCGTGATCACGCACGACAGGGAGCTGGCCTCGGGCCTGCCGAGGCGGGTGGAGGTGCACGACGGCCGGATCGTCGCCGACTCCGGGCCTCCGGCCCCGGCGGACGCGGGCGTCGGCGGCGCGGCGGGAACGGACGGCTCCGCGCGGACCCGCGACGCGGTGCGGACGGGCTCCGCCGGATCCCGGGCCGGGGAGGTCCGGTGAGGGGCCTGGACGGGAAGGGTGCGGCGGAGGCGCCGCGCGGAGGGGACGCGGAGAGGGAGCCGGACGGGGAGGGCTCGGAAAGGGGCCCGTGGACGCGGCGGCGCGGGCGGAGCCCGGTGAAGGATTCGCCTGCGTGGCGGCGCGGACGCGGCGCGGTGAAGGGTTCGTGGACGCGGCGGCGCGGGCGCGGCTCAGGCCCCAGACCGGCCAGGCTGTCCGTCGCCGACCGGCTGCGGACCGGGGCGAGCGGCCTGCGGGCCCGTCCGACCCGGGTGGTGCTGTCCGCCCTGGGCATCGCCATCGGGATCGCGGCCATGGTCGCGGTGGTGGGCGTCTCGGAGTCGGGCAGGGCCGAGTTGGACGCCCGGATCGGACGCCTGGGCACCAACATGCTGACCGTCGCCCCGGGCAGCGACCTGTTCGGCGGCACCACCACTCTCCCGCCCGAGGCCAAGGGCCGGATCGACCGCATGCCGGAGGTGGAGCGCTCCGCCCAGGTGGAGATGGTGAAGGGTGCGGGCGTCTACCGGAGCGACCTCATCCCCGAGGGCGAGTCCGGGGGGATCGCCGCGTACGGCGTGGAACCGGGGCTCCTGGACACCCTGCGCGCCCGTGTGGACCGGGGCGTGTGGCTGAACCCGGCCACCGCCGACCACCCGTCGGTGGTGCTGGGGCGGGACGCGGCCGCGAGGCTGGGCGTCACCCGGGTCACCCCGGACACCCTCGTGCTCGTCGGGGGCGAGTACTTCGCCGTCGTCGGCATCCTGGACGCGGTGGAACTGGCCCCCGAACTGGACAACGCGGTGCTGGTCGGCCAGGAGGCGGCCGAGGACCTGCTCGGCGCACGGGGCGAGGCCTCCACGATCTACGTGCGCCTGGACCCCGAGCGGGTCGCGGACGCGCGATCGCTGGTCGGGCGCAACGCCAATCCGGAGAGCCCCAACGAGGTGAAGGTGTCGCGCCCCTCGGACGCCCTGGAGGCGCAGCGGGCCGCCGACCAGACCCTCAACGGACTGCTGCTGGGACTGGGCGGGATCTCCCTGCTGGTGGGCGGGGTGGGGGTGGCCAACACCATGGTCATCTCGGTCCTGGAACGCCGCGGGGAGATCGGGCTGCGCCGGGCCCTGGGTGCCACGCGCCGCGACATCCGGACGCAGTTCCTGGTGGAGGCGGTCGTGCTCTCGGCCCTGGGCGGCGCGGCCGGGAGCGTGCTCGGCGTCCTGGCGACGCTGGTCTACGCGACCCTGCGGGGCTGGCCGTTCGCCGTGCCCTGGTGGGCGGGGGCGGGGGCCCTGGCGGCGACGGTCGTCATCGGCGCGGTGGCGGGCCTGGTGCCCGCGTTGCGCGCGGCGGCCCAGCAACCGACCGAGGCGCTCGGTTCCGCCTGATCCCGTGGTGCCGCCGTGGTGCCGCGCCCGACCGGAAGCAGCGGTCGGGCGCGGCCATTGCGTTGGCGGTGCGGGGCTGTCCACAGGCCGAGTTCCGTTGGCCTGAAGGTGACGAAACCCGTTGTGTCGCCGCTCGCGATTTCGTTGCGTTGTTTCGTCACCCGAAAACGCGTTCGGTTACGGCCTGTCGGGAAGCTGCCCGGGGGCACCGAACGGCCGACCGGAGCGGTGCCCGCCGGGGTGCCCCGCCCCGGTGGCCGCGGTGGTCGTGCGGAGGCCGGTGGGCCCCAGGACCGAACGGCGCTGGGCGCTGGCCGACGACGGCCGGGCGGGCCCGGAGGTCGACCCCGCGCCCGGCATACGCGGCGCGACCGACCGGGGCGCCCGCAGACGCGCGACCGCGCGTGCGGCAAAGCCTCCGGCACCCTCAGAAAGCGCCGACGTGCACGGCGCGATCGGTCCACGCCCCGACGGAAAGCGCGACCGCGCGTGCGCGCGCTGTTATGGGAACGCTCCCAAAAAGGGGGATGGGCACCCTCGGGAATCTGGGGGATACTGACCGCCATGGCCGGTACGGTCCCGCTCCGACTGCCTCGCGCCACGGTGTTCGCCGCGGTGTGCACGGGCGTGTCCTCCACCGGCCACGTCCTGGCCTCCGGACACGCGGTGTCGCCGTTCGGCCTCGCGGCGGGGTTCGTGCTCGTCCTCGCCGTCGCCCACGGGCTCTTCCGCTCCGAGCAGCGCCTCGGCCCCCTCGTCGCGACGACGCTGTGGGGACAGGCCGCCCTGCACCTGCTGTTCGCGGTCGCCTCACCGGGCGGCTCCGCGTCGCACGGCGCCGACCACGCGGCCGGTTCCGGGGCGCTGGCCGGAGCCGGGGTCGGGGCGGACATGCTCCTCGCCCACGCCGCCGCCGGGGTGGTGTGCGCGTGGTGGCTGCGCCAGGGGGAACGGGCGGTCTTCGCCCTCGTCGACCTCGTGCGCTCCCTGTTCCGCCGCCTGCTGGTCCTCGCCGCGGCCCCCGCCCTCCCCGCGCGCCGCGGCCCCGCGCGGTTCCGCGGGCGCACGCCGCTCCGGCACGGCGTCGTCCTCCTGTTCCTGCGGCACGTCCGGATCCTGCGCGGACCGCCCGCGGCCTTCCTGTTCTGAGCCACCCGCCGGCGCCGCCAGCGCCCGGCCTCCACCGACACGTCGGTGCCCCAGGCGTGCCCGCACCCCCGGGCCGCCCCCGAACCAGACCCAGGAAGGTCGCCCCCATGACGTCCCATGCCCCCGACCGGCTCGACTCCCCCGAGCCGCCTCCCCCTCCGAACAGCCGCTCCTCCGTCTGGGCGGCCCTGCGCCAACTCCTCCTACGCCTGCACTTCTACGCCGGAGTCCTCGTCGCGCCGTTCATCGCCGTGGCCGCCCTCACCGGACTGCTGTACGCGTACGCGCCGCAGCTGGAACAGGTGCTCTACGCCGACCAGCTCCGCGTCGCCCCCGGCGACAGCGCGCTGCCCCTCCAGGAACAGGTGGACACCGCGGTCGCCGCCCATCCCGAGGGAACGCTGAGCGCCGTGCGCCCGGGCACGGCCCCCGACGAGAGCACCCGCGTCCTGCTGGACGTGGAGGGTCTCCCCGAGAGCTACCGGCTCGCCGTCTTCGTCGACCCCTACAGCGGCGAACTCCTCGGTGAGACGACCAGCTACGGCAGCAGCGGCGCGCTGCCCGTGCGGTCGTGGCTGTCCGAACTCCACCGCCACCTGCACCTGGGAGAGTTCGGCCGCCTGTACGGCGAACTCGCCGCGAGCTGGCTGTGGGTGGTCGCGCTGGGCGGCGTCGTGCTGTGGACCGCGCGCCGGCGCAGGGCCCGCCGTCTGCGCCGCACCCTGCTGCCCGAGCCCTCCGCCAAGGGGCGGAACCGGACCATGTCCTGGCACGGGTCGCTCGGCATCTGGGCCGTGGTCGGCCTGCTGATGGTGTCCGCCACCGGGCTGACCTGGTCCCGGTTCGCCGGGGCCAACGTCACCGACATGCGGGTGGCCCTCGGCTGGACCACGCCGTCGCTGTCGGCGCCCGCCCCGTCGGAGCACGCGGACCACGAGGAGCAGTCGGACCACGCGGGGCACGGGGACCACGGCGGACACGGTGACCACGCGGACCACGGCTCGGCCGGGCAGGACGTGGACCTGGACACGGTCCTGGAGTCGGTGCACGCCGCGGGGATCGACGGTCCGATGGAGATCTCGGTGCCCGTGGAGGAGGGCGCTCCCTTCACCGTCCAGGGGACCGGGCGGAGCTGGCCCGTGCACCAGGACGCGGCGGCCGTGGACGCGACGAGCGGCGAGGTGGTCGAGGAACTGCGGTTCGAGGACCACCCCTTCGTGGCCAAGCTGTCCACGTGGGGGATCGCCTTCCACATGGGCCTGCTGTTCGGCCTGCCGAACCAGCTCCTGCTGACGGGGATCGCCCTGTCCGCGCTGTTCCTCGTGTTCTGGGGCTACCGGATGTGGTGGCTGCGCCGCCCGACCCGGGACACCGCGTTCTCCGTGGGACGGCCGCTCGCCCCGCGCGGGACCTGGCGCGGGCTGCCGTGGTGGTGCCTGGCCCTGGTCGCCGCGGCGGCGGTGGGCGTCGGCCTGTTCCTGCCGGTGTTCGGGGTCTCCCTGCTGGCCTTCCTCGTGGTGGACGCGGCCCTGGGCCTGCGGCGTGGGCGCACGCGCCCGGAGTCAGTACCCAAGCCGTGACCGCTGCCGGGGCCGGACGCGCCCGCCGCGTCCGGCCCCGGCGGGCCCGCCGCTCCGCGCCGGACCGCCGACGGGCGCGGATGAAGAATTCCTCATGTTCGTTTCATCTCGTATTCCCCCGCGCCCGGAAGGCTCGGGGAGTATGAGATCACCACTGTTGTTGCTGTTAGCGGGCACCGTCGCGGCCTTCCTGGTCGCGGGGGCGGTCCTGGTGTGGGCGATGCCCGAGCGCACCCCGGACACCGCCGCCCCGGGTGAGGTGGTGGTCGGGGAGTCCCCCGGCGCCAGCCCCGCCCCTCCCTCCGACGAGGACGTCGTCCCTCCCCCGCCGCCGATCACCGACCACGACGGCGACGGGACCCCCGACGCGGAGGACCCCGACCACTCCGGGGCGTCGGACGAGCCCTCGTCGTCCCCCTCCGCGACCCCGAGTCAGGCCCCCGCTCCCACCTGCGGTGACGACAGCGGCGATGATGATGACGACGACTGCGACGATGACGGCGACTACGAGGGCGGCGACGATGACGACTGAGGGTCGTTACGACGGGGACGCCCCGACCGAGGACCTCAGCGGCGTGGTCGGCGGGAACACCTGGGGTGCGTCGGCGCACACCGACATGAACTCCACCATGGTCATGAGGGGCCCCCAGCCGGAGGTGCCGCAGAAGCGGCGCGTCCCCGCCAGACTCCTCATCATGGCCTGGGTCGTCCTGCTGATGGCCGCCGTCCTCGTCCTGGTCAACATCCTCACCTGGAGCGCGCTCACCGCGCGCAACGACGAGCGCGTGGACAGGGCCCTGTCCCAGGAGATCGGCGAGTTCCAGGAGTTCGCCGCCGTGGGCGTGGACCCGAACACGGGTGAGCCCTTCACCGACGTCTCCACCCTCATCCGGCTCCACCTGGCCCGCCAGTACCCCGACCGGGCCGAGATCCTGTTCGGCTGGGTGGAGGAGTCGGCCTCCGGCGGAGGCGCGGGCGGCGCCCCGGACGCCGGGGCCCAGCCCGGACGCATCCGCCAGGGCCAGGAGCCGCCCTTCGACGTGTCCGCGGATCCCGCGATGGTCGCGGAGGTGCTGGAGGCGTCCAGCGCCCGCGGAACCCTGGACACCCCCGCCGGTCCGATGCGGTGGGAGAAGATCCGCGCCCTGCCCCCGGGCGGCGGCACCGACGCCTCGGGCGCGGGATGGTTCGTCATCGGCTACTTCACCGAGGCCGACGAGGACACGGTCACCTCCACCACGCAGACGATCGCGCTGGTCAGCCTGGCCGGGCTGATCGCGGCGAGCACCGCGGCCTGGTGGGTGGCGGGCCGCTTCCTCGCGCCCGTGCGCCTGGTCCGGCAGACGGCCGCGCACATCACCGAGGAGGACCTGACCCGGCGCATCGACGTGTCCGGGCGGGACGACATCGCCGCGCTCGCCGAGCAGTTCAACAGCATGCTGGACCGGTTGGAGGGCGCCTTCACCGCCCAGCGGCAGTTCGTGGACGACGCCGGGCACGAGCTGCGCACGCCCATCACCATCGTGCGCGGCCACCTGGAGCTGATGGGCGACGACCCCGAGGAGCGGCGCGAGGTCGTGCGCCTGGTCACCGACGAGCTGGACCGGATGAGCCGGATCGTGGAGGACCTGCTGCTGCTCGCCAAGGCCCAGCAGCCCGACTTCCTGCGCGAGGAGGAGGTGTCCCTGGCCGAGCTGACCAGCGACATCGACGCCAAGGTGCGCAGGCTCGGCGACCGCGACTGGCGCCTGGAGTCGCTGGCCGAGGGGGTCGCCCGCCTCGACCCGCAGCGCGTCACGCAGGCCGTGGTGCAGTTGGCCGCCAACGCGGTGCGGCACACCGAGCCGGGGTCGACGCTGCGCGTGGGCTCGGGGTTCAGCGGCGACGACGTGCTGTTCTGGGTCTCCGACCAGGGGCCCGGCATCCCGGCCGAGGAGCACGGCCGGATCTTCGAGCGCTTCTCGCGGGGCAGCGGGGCGGCCAGGGGGGACCGGGGCGCCGGTCTGGGCCTGGCCATCGTCCGCGCCATCGCCGAGGCCCATCACGGGCGGGTGGACCTGCGTTCCGCGCCGGGCGCCGGTTCGACGTTCACCCTCGTCATCCCCATCGGAAAGAGGTACGTGTGAGTCGCATCCTCATCGTCGAGGACGAGGAGCGGATCGCCTCGTTCGTCCGCAAGGGCCTGGACGCCAGCGGGTTCACCACCACCGTGGTGGGCACGGGGGCGGAGGCCGTGGACTACGCGGTGACCGGCGGGTTCGACCTGATGCTGCTGGACCTGGGCCTGCCGGACACCGACGGGTTCGACGTGCTGCGGCGCGTGCGCTCGCTGGGCGTGGACATACCCGTGGTCATCCTGACCGCGCGCGACGGCGTGCGGGACACGGTGACGGGCCTGGAGATCGGGGCCGACGACTACGTCACCAAACCGTTCCGGTTCGAGGAGCTGCTGGCCCGGGTGCGGCTGCGGATGCGCAACGAGCGCCCCACCGAGCTGACGGTGCTGCGCGCGGGCGGCCTGGCCCTGGACCTGCGCACGCGGCGGGTGGCGGTGGAGGGGACGTCCGTGGACCTGACCGCGCGCGAGTTCTCCCTGCTGGAGCTGCTGATGCGCCACCCGGGCCAGGTGCTCACCAGGCAGCAGATGCTGTCTCACGTGTGGGGCTACGACTACGACCCCGGGTCGAACGTGGTGGACGTGTTCGTGCGGGCGCTGCGCCGCAAGGTGGGCGCGGAGCGGATCGTGACCGTGCGCGGGATGGGTTACCGGTTGACCGGGTGAAACGGGTGGCCCGCAGCGGCCCGGTGTGACCCCGGATGGCCGGTGTGACACCGGATGACCGGCGTGTTCCGGGGAGGCAGGGCCCCGGTGTGCGGCGGGCGATGTCCCGGTGACGAGGGGGCGGAGGTGTCGGTGACGCCTCCGCCCCCTCGCCTGTGTCGCGGATGACCGGCGCATGACAAACATGAGGGTTCCCTCATCCACTCCTCATGGGTTCCTCACCGCCCGTCCAGAGGATGAACACATGTTCTGGTTCGCACTGGCGGTCAACACGACCGCGATCATCGTCCTGTCGTACGCCATCTACTTCCGCCGCCACGGGCGGCGCGACCTGCTGCTGGCCTACGTGGCGCTCAACACCGGCATCTTCGCCGTGGTGTCCATGCTGACCAACCAGGAGGTCGGCCTGGCGGTCGGCTTCGGTCTGTTCGGCGTGCTGTCGATCCTGCGCCTGCGGTCGGACCTCATCAGCCAGGGGGAGATCGGCTACTACTTCACGGCGATCGCCCTGGGGCTGGTCAACGCGGTGGCGGCCCCGATGCCCTGGGTGCTGCTGGGCCTCAACGCCCTGCTGCTCACCGGCATGTACGCGGCCGACCACCCGCGCCTGCTCTCGCGGCACGAGCGCCGCATCCTGACCCTGGACGTGGTGCACGAGGACCCCGTGGCGCTGCGCCAGGACCTGGAGGCGCGGCTGCGCGGCCGGGTCACGAAGATCGAGGTCACCGAGGTCGACTACGTGCGCGACCTGATGATCGTGGACGTGCGGTTCCGAGCGCCCCGGATCGCGTCGGCCCCCGGCTCCGGACGCGGGTTCGGACAGGGCTTCACCTCCGTGGCGGGACGGACGGGACGCCGATGAGCACAGCCGTCCTCGCCCCCGCGCAAGCCCTCGTCACCGTGGAGACACCCATGACCCTGGACGCCCTGAGACCCGTGGAAACGCCCGCTCCGCCGGACGTTCCCTCCCCGGTCCTCGCGGGGCTGCGCCCGATGTCGCTCGCCGAGATCAACGAGCGCGCCGCCCTGGTGACCCGGACCTGCCGCAAGTACCTGGTGCCCGTCGAGCTGCTGGAACCGCTGTTCGCGTCCGCCGGGGAGCGGTTCGGGGTGCTGACCATCGACGGGCAGCGGGACTTCCGGTACTCGTCCACCTACTTCGACACCCCCGACCTGCGGACCTTCCACGACCACCGGCAGGGGCGGCGGGTGCGCTTCAAGGCCCGGACGCGCACGTACGTGGACACGGGAACGCGCATGTTCGAGATCAAGCTCAAGGGCGCGCGCGGGATCACCGACAAGACGCGGATCGCCTACACGGGGCCGCCGGACCGGATGACCCCCGAGGCCCGGCGGTTCCTGGACGACACCCTGGTCTCGTACGGCATCGAGGCACCGGACGTGCTGAGGGCCAGCGCGGTGACCGACTACCGGCGCACGACGGTGGTGGCCTTCTCGGGTGAGGAACGGGTGACGGTGGACACCGGCCTGGTCGGCTACCGGGCGGGCTGGTCGGTGCGGATGCGCCCGGAGGCGGTGCTGCTGGAGATCAAGACGCGCGGCGGACTCACCGCGACCGAGCGCAGGCTGCACGAGCACGGGGTCCGGGAGGCGCGGTTCACCAAGTACGGGGCGACGGTGGCCGCGCTGGAGCCCCGGCTACGGGGCAACCGGTGGCACCGGGCGATGGGCGCGTGCCTGGACCACCCGGTGCCGTGCACCCTGGAGCGGGCGCGGGTGGGGGCAGCGCTTGTTCGCTGACCGGCCGCCGACGGGCGCGGGAACCCACCGCGCCCGGCCCTGGCCGGTTCGGCCGAGGCCGCCCGAACATCTCGTGCGCGAATACTTTCAATTCCGGCATGAGGGATTTTTTGGATAGGGCCAGCAGTTAACGCTGGCCCCTTTTTTATGTCCTCTGAACTGGCACGACAGGAGACAAGGGAACTTTTCCCGGCCGTTTCGCGGAAAAAGTGCTCCGCCCGAACAGGCGTGCCCTAATCTGGCTGCGACCACACAACTGAACCCACACGATGACCCCGCAACGGTTAACTGCCGTTCGGGGCCGCGGCCAGCAACTTCAACACCTTTAGACAAGGAACCTGCCAGCATGCGCCAGTTTAGCGCTGCCGTTCTCAGCCGTGCCCTCGGCCCGCTGATCGCCTTCTTCTCCGCGCCGTGCGGACGCCACTCCACGGTGGCCGGTCGCCGCCGACGCCGCTCCACCCGCGTGCGGCGCTACGTCCCCGCCCCTCCCCCGGCACCGCTTCCACCTCCCCGTCTCGCTCCGCCCAGCACGTCTTTTCCGGCCGGGGACATCGCCCTGGCCAGGCCCTACTTCGCCGCCCACGAGCGCTCACGCGCCGCTGTGTCCGGCACCCGCGCGCCCCGCGTCCCGGCACCCCGTGTTCCCGAACTCCGGACCTCCGCCGCGCCCCGGGGCCCCGGACTCGCCTCCGAGACGGAGGAGGTCCGGCGCGCGTTCGCCCTCGCCGTGGAACGCGCCGCCGCCCTGCGCCAGCAGTGGAAGGACGATCCCGGCGACGACCTGCTCGGTGAGCCCGCGCCCCGTTCCGGGGTGGTCAGGGCCGCCGGACCCCGGGAGCAGTACGTGCTCTCCGGTCTGCCGCACACCCGGCTCGACCGACAGCGCCAGGCCGCACCCGCGTGACTTCACCACCGACAAGGAGAGGTATGCCCAGCCGAGCCCATGAGATCCCACTACGGATCATCCAGAACCAACCAGCCCTGGCCTCAGTGCTGCTCAAGGAGTCCTTGGGATTCGATGTCCCCCACCACACCGAGGCACTGCCCACCACTTCGGTTCTCACCAACTGCGACCCGAAGGAACTCAACAGCGACGGAGCCACACTGCTCCGCGACGGGACCCGCAACGTGCTGGCGGTCGTCGTGGAACGCCAGCACGACCGGGACAAGGAGAAGCGGGCGAGTTGGCCCGCCTACCTGGTCAACCTGCACGTCCGCCTGGAGTGCCCCGCCGTGCTCGTGGTCCTGTGCCCCGACGACGCGATGGCGCGCTGGTGCGCCAAGCCCATCAGCATCGGCCATCCCGGCTTCATGCTGAGGCCGTTGGTGATCGGTCCGGGCAACACTCCCGTCGTCACCGATGTGGAGCAGGCACGCGCGATGCCCGAACTCGCGGTGCTGTCGGCCTACGCCCACGGGGACACCGACCCGCGCACCCTGAAAACGGTGGTGGAGGCACTTGACTCCACCGCTCCGAAGAACCGCACGTTTTACTATGACTACGTACTGGCCGGTCTTCAGGAGGCCGCCCGGAAGGAGTTGGAGGGCTTGATGGCCTTGGACACCTACAAGTGGCAGAGCGACTTCGCCCGCAAGTACGTCCATATGGGCCGCGAGGAAGGCCGGGAGGAAGGCCGCGAAGAGGGCCGGGAGGAAGGCCGGGAGGAGGGCCGTGCGGCCGAGGCCGCGAACAGCGTCCTGCTCTTCCTCGACGCACGCGGCCTGACCGTCTCCGACGAGGTCCGCCAGCGCGTCGAATCCTGCACCGACCTGGAGACCCTGCGGACGTGGATCCGTCGCGCCGGCGAGGTCGAGCGCGCGGAGGACATCTTCGGCTGACACGCCCGCGACCAGCTCAAAGGTTTCACGTGAAACCTCGCTGAGCTGCGGGAACGAGGTAGCCACCGTCCCGTATCCGATCGGGACGGTGGCCTGTCGCGATGCCTCTCCCGCTACCGGAGGGGCGCCGCGATCTCCAGAGATTACCGGGTCCGTCCCCGCCGTCGACGGGACCTTCGCCCCTCAGGAGGAGGCGCTCAGGTCCACCCGGCGCAGGAGTTGGGCGTTGAGCGCCACGATGATCGTGGACAGGCTCATCAGCACCGCTCCCACGGCCGGGGCGAGCACGATCCCGACCGGCGCCAGCGCCCCGGCGGCCAGCGGGACGGCGACGACGTTGTATCCGGCGGCCCACACGAGGTTCTGCACCATCTTGCGGTAACCGGCCGCCGACAGCTCGCGGACCGCCACCACGCCGCGCGGGTCGTCCGAGGCCAGCACGACCCCGGCGGACTCGATCGCCACGTCGGTGCCCGCGCCGATCGCGATGCCGACGTCCGCCCTGGCCAGGGCGGGCGCGTCGTTCACACCGTCACCGACCATCGCCACCCGGTTCCCCCTCGACTGGAGGTCGCGGACCACGGCGTCCTTCTGGTCGGGCAGGACCTGGGCGAAGACCTCGTCGAGGCCGAGCCGCTCGGCCACGGCGTCGGCCACGTTGCGGGCGTCGCCGGTCACCATCGCGACGCGCACACCCCGCTCCTGGAGCCGCCGGACGGCCGCGGCCGACTCGGGGCGGACCTCGTCGGCCAGCGCCAGGGCACCGGCCACCTCGCCGTCCACGAGCACGTGCAGCACCGTCGCGCCGCGCTCACGCCAGGGCCCGGTGCGTCCGGCCAGGTCGTCCGGCTCGGTGAGACCGAGCGACTCCAGCAGGGACGGGCCGCCCACGTGCACGTCGGAGCCCTCGACCGAGGCGCGGACACCGCGTCCGGTCAGCGACCGGAAGCCGGTGGCGGCGGGTACCGCACCCGCCTCCCACGCCGCCCGGACGATCGCCCTGGCGAGCGGGTGCTCGGAGTCGGCCTCGACCGCACCGGCCAGGGCCACCATCCGCTCGGAGGTGTGCCCGGAGGCGGCGGCGGTGTCGGTGACGGCGGGGGCGCCCCTGGTCAGGGTGCCGGTCTTGTCGAAGAGCACGGTGTCCACGAGGCGGGTCCGCTCCAGGGCCATGCGGTCCTTGACCAGGATGCCGTTGCGGGCGGAGACGGCCGTGGAGATCGCGATGACCAGCGGGATCGCCAGCCCCAGGGCGTGCGGGCAGGCGATGACCAGGACGGTCACGGTGCGTTCGACGGCCTCGGTGGCCTCGCCGAGCAGGGTCCACACGGCGGCCGTGAGCACGGCGGCGACCAGGGCGAACCAGAACAGGAGGGCGGCGGCCCGGTCGGCGAGCGCCTGCGAGCGCGAACGGGACTCCTGCGCCTCGCTGACGAGCCGCTGGATACCGGCCAGGGCGGTGTCCTCGCCGACGGCGTCGACGCGGACCCGGACGGAGGAGTCGGTGGCGACGGTCCCGGCGACGACGCGGTCGCCCTCGGAGCGGGTGACCGTGCGGGACTCGCCGGTGATCATCGACTCGTCCATGGCGGCGCCGCCCCCGACCACGGTGCCGTCGGCGGGGACGCGCCCGCCGGAGCGGACCAGGACGGTGTCGCCGGTGCGCAGGTCGGCGAGGCCCACCTCCTCGATCCCCCCGTCGGCGCCGACCCTCTCGGCGCGGTCGGGCAGGAGCGCGGCCAGGGCCTCCAGGGCGCCGGACGCCTGGCCGAGGGCGCGCATCTCCAGCCAGTGGCCGAGGAGCATGACCACGACCAGCAGGACCAGCTCCCACCAGAAGTCGAGTTCCATGCCCACCACGCCGAACGTGGCGAGCACGCTGGAGCCGAAGGCGACGGTGATCGCCATGGCGACCAGGGTCATCATGCCGGGCCTGCGCTCGCGGAGCTCGCCGACGACGCCGGAGAGGAAGGGCCAGCCGCCGTAGAGGTAGACGACGGTGCCGAGTACCGGCGGCACCCAGGTCAGCGCGGAGGGAACCTGGTAGCCGAGCCAGCCGGAGATCATGTGGCTGGTGAGAACCACGGGAACACTGAGTAGCAGGCTCCACCAGAAGCGGGTCCGGAACATCGCGGCGTGGTCCCCGTGGCCGCCGTGCCCCCCGTGACCGGCGTGCTCACCGTGTCCCGGGGCGTCTCCGTGGCCGTGCGGTCCGTGTTCACCTGCGGTCATGTCGTTCTCCCCCTCACTCTCGCAATATACCCCTCAGGGGTATCTACGGGACAGACGTCCACCCCGTCGGCGTGTCACTACAAGCAATATACCCCTCAGGGGTATTCCCACAAGGGATGACGGCTCATTCCCCGTTCCGGAACCGGGGTCTTCCGCCACGGTCCCGCCCCGCCTCCGCCGGAGGGATCGGAGTCGTCCGCGCCCGACGCCGGGTCCGGGTGTCCCGCACAGCGCTACCCCGCACGACGCCCCCGCACGGGTTCCCTCCGGGAGCGCCGGGGTAGACCGATGCCGAGTGGACCTGGAGGAACACCATGGCCGGACGCGAGATCGACGAACGCGGGCTCCTGAGCGGCCCGCACACCACCGAACGCCCCCGTGCCACGAGCACGGCGGTCTACACGGCCCACTTCGACGCGCCGCCCGACCGGGTGTTCGCGTTCTGCACGAGCCGGTCGGGACTGGAGGACTCCATGCCCGGCGGGGTACGCGTCCTGCGCTGGCCCGAGGCGGGCTTCGCCGTGGGCGAGACGATGGTGATGCGCTGGCGCCTGGCCGGACTCCTCCCCGTGCGCTGGGTCGGCGTCATCGACTCCTTCGAGGAGGGCGACCACTTCACCGACCTCCAGCTGCGCGGCATGTTCCGGTACTTCCGGCACACGCACACGACGGCACCCGAGGGGGCCGGGACCGCCTACACGGACCGGGTGGAATTCGCCAGCCTCTTCGGTCCCGTTGTGGACAGAACCGTACTAAGGTTTGTGATGGACCGGATGTTCCTGCAACGTCTGGCCCGCATGCGGGAACTGGTGGAGGCCGGGGCCTGACCGCGGGGAGCCCTCACGGCTCCCCCACGTCGGTTCCACGGACCCGCCAGCGCCCCCACCAGCACGTACGCGGTGCGTCGACACGTCGGCGCACCCGGCCCCGTCCCGGACGGGCGTCGGGACCGCGGACGAGCGCGGCGCCCGCCGGACCGGGTCCGACGGGCGCGGTGCCACGGCTGGGAGAGCGGCTCAGTCCCTCGCGGGAAGTGCGCCGTCCCCCTCGCCGTACCAGGGCCACCACTGCGTGGTGCGCCCGGACGGGATCATCCGGTCCAGCCGGATGGTCACCCTCAGTGCGAAACCGCCCGCGACCATCCCCGCCATCAGATCCGTGAACCAGTGGAAGTGCAGGTAGATCGAGACGATGGACTGGAGCAGGGCGATGGCGACGATGCAGTACGCCAGGCGCCGGATGATGTGCGGCCGGGCCGCCCCGAACCGGATGATCAGGAAGAGCACCAGGCCGTAGATGAGGATCGCGTTCGCCCCGTGGCCGGACGGGAAGGCCACGTTGCCCGGGCCCATGAAGAAGTCGGGGTTGAACTCCTTGGCGTGCCCGCGGTTGATGGCCAGCTTCATCACCGACACCAGGGACATCATCCCCACCACGCCGACCGCGCCCAGCACGATCGGACGCCAGCTGCGATGCCAGTAGGCCAGTTGGAGCGCGGTGACGCCCAGGACCGGCAGCGCGACCGCACGGGAGGCGACGGTGTCCGGCCACAGGATCATGGGCTCGCGGAGCGTGTCCCAGTAGGGCCGGGGCAGCTCGTTCAGGAAGTTGTCGACCGGGTGCAGCGGCCCCGCGGCCAGCATCGTCATGACGAGCAGCGCCACGGCGAGCATGATGGCGATGCGGTCCGACGCGATTCCCCACGCGATCTCGCTCACACTGGGCCATCGGACCGGGCGCACGACGGGCCGCCCAGGGTCGTACACGGTGGTACGCACCATGGGGATCGGCCCGCTGTAGGGTCCCGGGAGCGGTGTCGCCCGCTCTTGCCTGTCGTGTGGCTCGGTCAACTGCCTCGCCCGTGGATGTCGTCGTGTCCTCGAAGAGTGCGTCATGTGCTCAGTGCTGTCTCACACGTCGTGGGCTTGCCTGTGGCACTTGTGAAGCGTGGGGGACGGGCTAGCCGTGGTTACTGGAACTGATCTGACGTCCTCAGCGCCGACTCGGAGTGGACATGACGGAGAGTTCACTACTCTCCGCCCACTCCGTTCGACGGCCGGTCCTTCGGGCTGGTTCACTACGTCGTGACCGGCCTCTGGGCAGGATCGGCGTCCGAGGAACAAGGGGTGTCGACCGTGGCGTCTACGGTGCGCCGTGTGCTCGGCCCGGACCAGTCGGCGCGGACCGCTTGAGCGCGGATGAAGGCGGCGCAGGTCAGCGCGCCTCATCGAACTCCTCGTCGTTACGTGCGTCACGCTCCGTACAGCTTTGTGTGAATATTGCCGACAGATGAGCCTACCCGGCCGGCTCCCCCCGTCGGTGGTGTGGTGGCCCACGTGCGTTCGCCGCCACCTCGGACTTTGCCCCACGCCCCGACACTGGACGTTGGCGGTTCACCGCCATGCGACCTGTTCGTGAGCCTTCTGTTAGCGGTTCGAGGCCTGCTGTCCGGTTGACCCGCGGGTGTGTGGCACTCTTCAGAGAGCTTGTACGACGCTGAGCGAGCCGGTCCGCGCACGGGCCGTGTGCTGGACGTGGAACGGAAGGGCCCTGGATGGTCGACCTGCCCCAGTTGCCGGATGATCCCTCGAAGCTGGCCCGTGAGCCGCTCAGGGAGCAGATCCGGCAGGTACTGGTCGAGGGTTTGCTGTCCGGTCGCTGGCAGCCAGGCGAGCGGATCGTGGAACGCCGCGTCGCCACGGAGCTGCGGGTGAGCCAGGCCCCGGTGCGCGAGGCGCTGCGCGAGCTGGAGACCCTGCGCCTGATCGAGACCGTCCCCAACAAGGGCGCCCGGGTGCGGGCCTTCGGCGTCCAGGACATGGCGGAGATCTACCCCGTGCGCGCCGGACTGGAGCTGGTCGCGGCGCAGTTGGCCGCGCCCCGGCTGGCCGACGACCCCTCCCCCCTGGAGCGGGAGGTGGAGGCGCTCCAGCGGGCGACCGCCCGGGGCGACGTGTCCGAGCAGATCCGGCACAGCGTGGAGTTCCACCGCGAGGTCGTGCGCGCCGCCCGCAACAGCGTGCTGCTGCACACCTGGGAGTCGCTGGGCGTGGAGGTGTGGACCGCGCTGTCGGTGCGCTGGCTGAACATGGAGCTGCACGCCAAGGCCGCCGACCACGCCCAGATCACGCGCGCCTTCGTCGAGGGCGACCCCGCGGTGGGACAGATGCTCAGCGACCACGTGCTCAACTACGTGGAGGCCGCGCTGAAGTCCCACGAGAGCGCCCGCTGACCCATGGCCCCGGGGCCGCCCGACGCCGCTGTTCCACCAGAGCGCGGTGACCTGCCCCGTCGCATCGAAACCGGACCTTCTGGCATAGAGTTGTATTGATCGATCATCGATCAGACCGTAGAGTGTGCGCGACACACATCACACACGAGCGAACCCCTCCCGGGCAAGCGGAGTCGTTCATCCGGCCGGTGGACGAACCCGCGCGACCGGCAACCGCCGCGCCGGACCACGGACGCATACGCGGGTGCAGACCGGGAAGCAATGCGGCAGGGGTTCTGCGGACAACTGCACACGAGACCCCACCAGCGCTTCGTGTCCGGGAGAGGACGAGCCACCCTCCCCCGGGACGCGCCCCGCAACAGCCACAGAGCGCCGCCACCGCATGAGCCGGGTGGCTGCGCACGCCACGGTCGCACCCGACAGCGCGGCCACGGCGGGCCTGGCACCCCGGTCCACAGACCCGGGGCCCCAGGCCTTCTCGTACGTAGAAAGGCACACCATGGCTGACACGGCCAAGCCGAAGGGCCGCACCGCCAGGTCCTCAGGGACCCGGCGGCGCACCACCCGCAAGGACACCTCCCCCGGTCTCGCCGACGAGAAGCCCGACACCCTCCTCGACTACTACCGCCAGATGGTCTTCATCCGGCGGTTCGAGGAGCGCACGGCCCAGGCCTACACCCAGGCCAGGATCGGCGGCTACTGTCACCTCAACCTCGGCGAGGAGGCCACGGTCGTCGGCCTGATGACCGCCCTCCAGGAGCGCGACTACCTGTTCACGAACTACCGTGACCACGGGTACGCGATCGGCAAGGGCATGGACCCCAAGCGGGTCATGGCCGAGCTCTACGGGCGCGCCGACGGCGTGTCCAAGGGCTGGGGCGGCTCGATGCACATGTACGACACCGAGACCCGCATGCTCGGCGGCTACGGCATCGTCGGCGGACAGCTGCCGCTGGCCGCCGGCGCCGCGCTGGCCGTCTCCTACCGGGGCGGCGACGAGGTCGTCATGTGCCAGATGGGCGACGGCACCACCAACATCGGCGCCTGGCACGAGACGCTCAACATCGCCAAGCTGTGGAACCTGCCGATCGTCTTCGTGGTGATCAACAACTTCACCGGCATGGGCACCACGGTCGAGATGTCCTCCGCCGAGCCCGACCTGTACAAGCGCGGCGCCGCCTTCCGCATCGAGGGCGAGCGCGTGGACGGCCGCGACGTGCTCGCGGTCCGCGACACCGCGTCCAGGCTCATCGAGCGCGCCCGCGAGGAGCAGACCCCGTTCCTGCTGGAGGCGTGGAGCTACCGGATGAAGGGCCACTCCGTGGTCGACCCGGCCAAGTACCGCACCGACGAGCAGAAGGACGAGGCGCGGTCGGAGGAGAACGACCCGATCGCCCTGTTCGAGGCCAGGCTCACCGAGGAGGGCGTCCTCACCGACGAGCTGCGCGAGGAGATCGCCGCCTCCGTCAAGGCCGAGGTCGCCGAGGCCGCGGACTTCGCCGAGAACAGCCCGCACCCGGAGGTCTCCACCCTCTTCGACTACACCTACGCCACCCCGGTGCCCAACGAGTCCACCCGCATGCCCGCCGACCCGGTGTTCGCGGAGTAGGGAAGGAACCCACATGTCTGTGATCACTTACCGCCAGGCTCTGCGGGACACCCTTCGCGCCGAGATGGTCCGCGACGAGAACGTCCTCGTCATGGGCGAGGAGATCGGCGTCTTCGAGGGCTCCTACAAGATCACCGAGGGCCTGCTCAAGGAGTTCGGCCCGCGCAGGGTCAAGGACACCCCGATCGCCGAGGAGGGCTTCGTCGGCGCGGCCGTCGGCGCGGCCATGCTGGGCCTGCGCCCGGTCGTCGAGCTGATGACGATCAACTTCTCGCTGATCGCCATCGACCAGATCATCAACCACGCCGCCAAGATCTACGGCATGTTCGGCGGACAGACGAGCGTGCCCATGGTCATCCGCACGCCCGGCGGCGGCGGCCAGCAGCTCGGCGCCACGCACTCGCAGAACATCGAGCTGTTCTACTCGTTCATCCCCGGCCTGAAGGTGCTCGCTCCCAGCACCCCGGCCGAGGCCTCGCAGATGCTGCGCGCGGCGATCCGCGACGACGACCCGGTCCTGTTCCTGGAGAACCTGGGCCTGTACAACTCCAAGGGCGAGGTCCCCGACGACTACGCCGAGCCGGAGAACGACAACGTCGCCACGATCGGCCGCGCCAAGGTCACCCGCGAGGGCAGCGACATCACCCTCATCGGCTACTCCCGGATGGCCATGGTCGCGAACCAGGTCGCCGAGAAGCTGGCCGAGGAGGACATCGACGTCGAGGTCGTCGACCTGCGCAGCCTGCGGCCGCTGGACCGCCAGACCTTCGTGGACTCGGTCAAGAAGACCGGCTCCGCGGTGATCTGCGAGGACGACTGGCTGACCTACGGGATCGGCGCGGAGATCGCCGCCTCGATCCAGGAGGGCGCCTTCGACTACCTCGACGCCCCGGTCCGCCGGGTGGCGATGGCGGAGGTCCCCATGCCCTACGCCAAGCCGCTGGAGACGGCGGCCCTGCCGTCGGTCGAGTCGATCAGCACCGCCATCAAGGAGACCCTGAGCGCCGTCGGCAAACGGGTCGGGTAGAGGGAGTTTCAAGCATGAGCGAGATCCAGATGCCGCGCCTCTCCGACACCATGGAGGAAGGCGTCATCAGCACGTGGGTCAAGAACGTGGGCGACAAGGTCGCCTCCGGTGACGTCCTGGTCGAGATCGAGACCGACAAGGCCGTCATGGAGTACGAGGCCTACGAGGACGGCTACCTGGTCAAGCAGTCCGTCTCCGAGGGTGAGACGGTGCCGATCGGCGCGGTCATCGGCGTGATCGCCGACTCCCCGGACGCGGTGCCCGAGGACTCCGGCGACGGCGGCTCGGAGCCCGAGCCCGCCAAGGAGGAGCAGGGCGAGAAGGCGGAGGAGATCCAGGAGGCCGCCGAGGGCACGGAGAAGGAGGCGGAGGAGTCCGAGGAATCCGCCCCGGCCTCCGGCGACGAGGCCGCGCGCCCGCGCACCTCCCCGCTGGCCCGGCGTCTGGCCAAGGAGTACGGCCTGGACATCAACAGGATCCAGGGGTCGGGCCCCAAGGGCCGGATCGTGCGCGCCGACATCGAGGCCGCCCGGGAAAGCGGTGCCGCCGAGCAGGCCGCACCCGCCGCGCAGTCCAAGGAGGAGGCCAGGCCCGCCGCGGAGAAGGCGGCGACCGCTCCCGCCTTCGACGACGGCCGCGCCTCCGAGGAGCTCAAGGTCAGCAACGTGCGCAAGGTGATCGCGCGCCGCCTGACCGAGAGCAAGCAGACGGTGCCGCACTTCTACCTGCGCCGCACGATCGACGCCGAGGCGCTCAAGGCCTTCCGCGCGCAGATCAACGAGCAGCTGTCCAGCACGGGCGTGAAGGTCAGCTTCAACGACCTGATCGTCAAGGCCAGCGCGACGGCGCTGAAGCTGCACCCGGCGGTGAACACCTCGTGGGTGGACGACAAGCTGCTCCAGCACCACCGGGTCAACGTGGGTGTGGCCGTGGCCGTGGACGCCGGGCTCGTGGTGCCGGTGCTGCACGACACGGACAAGGCGACGCTGTCGGAGATCTCCACGCGCACGCGCGAGCTGGCGGGCAAGGCCCGTGACGGCAAGCTCAAGCCGCAGGAGATGAGCGGCGGCACGTTCAGCGTGTCCAACCTGGGCATGTTCGGCGTGGACAGCTTCTCTGCGGTGATCAACCCGCCGGAGGCGGCCATCCTCGCGGTCGGCGCGATGCGCCAGGAGCCGGTGGTCGTGGACGGCGAGGTCGCCGTGCGCAACCGGATCTCCCTGGAGCTGTCGGTGGACCACCGCGCGGTGGACGGCGCCGTGGGCGCCGCCTTCCTCAAGGACCTCGCGGAGATCCTTGAGGAGCCGATGCGGATCATCCTGTAGCGTCCGGCGCTCGGTACACGCGACGCCCCGGCCGGGAACGGCCGGGGCGTCCGTCGTTCCCGGGGCCGCGCGTCCGGGCGGGTGCGGCGGATTCCGTCCACAGCCTGTGGACAAGTGGACGCGAGGACAAGCGGACACGAGGACATGCCGACGAGTCGACACGGCGACGAACCGACAAGGTGACAGAGTGTCAGGGCTACAGCCGCACCGCTCCGTTACTGACGGCTCCGGCGTGGCGGACGCCGCTGTCCACAGCCTGTGGACAGTCGGGCGAGCATGCGACAGGAGAACACGTCACCAGGGCGATATGGCGACGGCCTGGCCGAGGAGGGTTCCGCCCGCGACGGCCGCGCCGTAGGACAGCACCCGCCAGCCTGACCACCGGAACCGTCCAGGCAGGGGCCACCGGTGGCGGCGGTGGCGTCCGCCCTCGGTGGGTACGGGTTCCCCCTTCAGGACGCCTGTCCGGGGCAAGGACCGGTTCCGTTGGTCGCGGCGCTCTTCGACCACCCTCATCCACTGGGGCAGAACGCCGTGTTCGAGCCGGTAGGCGACCCGTGGGTTGCCGCGCATCTCTTCGAGGAGCCGCTGTTCCCTCGTGAGCGGGGTGGGCCCGGAGGTGCGCGAGGGGCGGGAGAAGCGACGGCCCCGGGGTGCGCCGAGCACCTCCCGCATGCGCGGGTTCACGGTGACGGCGGTCATCGGAGGGCCTCACCCGCACAGGGGACGGCGAACTCGGCCCACACGGCCGTTCCCAGGTCGGCGCAGAAGGGGAACGGGACGACCGGGTAGGTACCCCAGGTCTGCGCGAGGTTGTCGATGAGGAGGAGTCCGCGTCCGCGTTCGGCGGTCATCCACTCCGTCTCGGTGCGCTGTTCGGGTATGCGCGGCGCGGTCTCCCGGGCGCCGTCATCCACCAGGACCAGACGCAGGACACCGGGATTGGTGAGGAACAGAGAGCGGAGCACACGTCCTCCGGGTTCTCCGGAACGGGTGTGCTCGACGGCGTTCGCGGCGGCCTCGCTGGCACACAGGACCACCGTCTCGACCAGGTCGCCGTCGAACCCGGCCAGGTCGGTGCGCACGTCGGCTCGGACGGCGGACATCCGGGAGAGGGTTCCGGGGTAGATCCGGGCCTTCCACCGGGGATCGGCGGGTATCACCTGCGGCACAATGGACATGTCGACAGCTCGCTTTCTCGATGTTGTATTGATGTCGGCCTGCTCTGGGGGTGTGAGTGCACCCGCCAGGGCTTTTCTCTTTCTTCCGGCTTCAGCGGGCGGCGTGCTGGGCGGCGACACCGCCGAGCGGTGTGGACGTGTCACTGCCGATCCGGCCTGCCGTAATGGCCTTGCGGTCGGGAGCCGTGTCGAACGCGGCCGCGATGTCGGTGAGCAGGTCCAGGGATTCGGCCGTCGGAAGCGCAGCGCCGCGCAGGTCCTCGAACAGGTCGATGAACGCCTGGACGTCGCCGGGTTCGGTGATGAGCTGGCCGTCGCCGCAGGGAGCCATGACGTGGGCGACGGTGTAGGAGGGGCCCAGCGTCAGCAGGCGGAAGGGGCCCATGGGACAGGGGTGTTCGCGTGCTTCCCTGGGGATGATCTGGAAGCGCAGACCGCTGTCGCGAACGGAGCCGCGGAGACGCCGCAGACCCACGCGATCCTCACGCAGCTCCTACGCCAGTACGAATCACCAGAGGAATGAAGATGCGATCCAAGCAACCATACGAGTGCGCCCCGTCGGAGAAGTGGTTCAAGAGCAGTTACAGCGGATCTCATGGCGAATGCGTCGAAGTAGCCGACCTGGACAGCGGCACGGCGATGCGCGACACCAAGCACAGGGAACTCGGTGCGCTCGTGTTCGACCGCACCGAGTGGCACGCCTTCATCCGAGGCACCAAGAACACCCACCGCTGACCGCAGAACCAGCAGTCCCCGTCCGCCGACACCGGGCAGACGGGGACTTCGTCGTCCACAGGCGCGCTGACCGGTTTCGGCCGCCTACGTCTATGGGTGAGCTGACTGTCTTTGGCCCGACTAGGCCCATGACAAAGCCCCGGGCGCATGAGACAGAGGCGACACCGGGGCGTTCTCCACCAGGATAACCTCCTCGCATGCCCCATGTCGACGATGACGTTGATCTCATCTGGAGCTGGCTCTCCGAGCCACGGATGGCTCCGTACCTCAACAAGACCAATGGCAACAAGCATGATGCCCTCGCGGTGTACGAGTGGAGCACCCGCATGGCCGCGGCGGCGTTCGAGGACGTCGGTCACCTGGAGGTCCTGCTGCGCAACACCCTGGACCGCTGCCTGCGCGACCACTACCGGGAGGACACCAGCGGCATCCCCTGGTTCCTCATGCCCCTACCCGGCGGTCAACACGTCAACGAGGCCGTGGAGGTCGTACGCCAACGCCTGCGTGGAAACACCACGCGTTTTCCCGCCCTACGCGAGACACGTGACCAGATCGTCGCGGGCCTCACCTTCGGCTTCTGGTCCGGCCTTCTAGGTACCAAGTACGAGCAGTTGTGGCGCGACTGCTTGCACAAGGCCTTCCCCCACTCCTCCGGGCAGCGCAAGCAGGTCTCCGTCGCCCTGGACGGGGTGCACAAGTTCAGGAACCGCTTGGCCCACCACGACTCCATGCTGAATATCGACGTCCCGTTCGAAGTGCAGCGAATCTTCGAGACCACTGAGTACATAGATCCCCGGGTAGCTGCTTGGCTCAGAAACCGCAGCCAGGCGATGCAGGTATACCGGCAACGCCCGGTCAACATCGAGGACACCGTGGTCGTAGCCGCCAGCGACGCCTGGCCGCTCTATCAGGACTGCCATGCCTATGTCTGTCAGGCAGGCCGCTTCTTCCGGGATGTGGAGAGGGTCGCCTTCTATTCCGACAAGGAGATCAAGGCCGTGGTGCCCGCGATCCTTCACCGACGTGACCAGGTCGAGTGGACCCCTAAAGCCATCGCACGACTCTCGGCCTCCTCCGACCGCGATGACCGAAAAATCGCCACAGTCATCCAGGCGTCCCGGGGCAGAGGGTGGAACGAAGGTCGTTACCAGGTCTTCCTCCTGACCCGAGACGGGGACGTCCGTCATCGCAAGCTCCGGACTGCTCTGCCCCACGAGCGGACCGGACGCGGAACCGCTTTCACACAGGGCCAGCGCTACACGTCACTGCACTCACTTCAGACAGCGGAGACGACGACGGACCTGTGAGCGCGTATGCCAGCGCATGTTGTCCACAACCTGTGGACAACGGGCCGCCGCACCCCGGCTGGTGTACGGTCGGCCGCATGCCCCACGTGCTGCACATGACCGAACTCGAACGCTGGACCTCCGGCAGCGGCGACATCGAGGCCAACTCCCTGCACACGCAGGGGTTCGTGCACGCCTCCCCGGACGAGCCCACGCTGCTGGCGGTGGCCAACGCGCTGTACGCGCGGGCCGCCGGACAGCTGGTCGCCCTCGTCGTGGACACCGACGCGGTCGGCTGCGAGGTGCGCTGGGAGGCCGCCGAACCGGCCCCGCCGCCAGGAGTGGGGGACGACGTCCTCTTCCCGCACGTGTACGGGCCGATCCCCCGCGGGGCCGTGACGGGCGTGCGCTACCTGCGCCGCGACCCCTCGGGCCGCTACACAGGTGCCGAGGAGCGCACCGCCACGGCCGAGGCGCTGGACCTGCTGCCGCACCCCGAGGGCGGCTGGTACCGGCAGACCTGGCACAGCGGCGTCACCGTGCACCCGGAGGGCTACCCGGGACCGCGATCCACCGCCACCGGCATCCACTTCCTGCTCGGCCCCGGGGAGGAGTCGCGCTGGCACCGGGTGCGCTCCGACGAGGTGTGGGTGTTCAACCGGGGCGGGCCCCTGGTACTGGAGTACGGCGGCACAGGAGGGGCGCCCGAGCCCGACGGACAGGTGACCCTGGGCTCGGGGATCGAGCGGGGAGAACGCCTCCAGGCGGTGGTCCCGGCCGACACCTGGCAGGCCGCACGCCCGCTGGGCGGCGAGGAGGCACTGGTCAGCTGCTTCGTCTCCCCCGGTTTCGACTTCGCCGACTTCGAGGCGCTCTGACCTCACCCGACCCTCTCGCGGACGCGGTCGGCGAGGTCCCCGTCCCGCGCGATGCGGGCCAGCCCGGCCGCCAGGTGCGCGACCTCGTCACCCTCCACGAGCCTGGCGAGCTTGCCGCCGTCCTCCGGCAGGCCGACCTTCTTGGCCCCGCCCAGCACGTACTTGTCGGTGTAGGGCCGCAGCCAGGGCCACACCGCCTGCACCTCCCGGCAGAACATCACGGCGCCCGTCGGCCCGATGCCGGAGAACTCCCGGACCATCGACTCCACCCGGCTCGCCCGGTGCTCGGAGCGCTCCCCGAGTCTGCGCAGGTCGCCCTGGTACTCCTCGCGCACCCGGTCGACGCACTCGCCCAGCCGGGTGGCGGTGCTCTCGTCGTAGCGCACGTAGTGCCCGCGCCCCAGCGCGTCCACGCGGTCCTGCCAGCTGAGTGAGGCCATACCGTCGGGGGTCGTGCCGCCCGCCTCGTTGAGCTCACGGGCGGCGGCGATCGCGATCCGCGCCGAGATGCGCGCGGACAGCAGGTTGACCAGCACCAGCAACTGCCACAGCGCTGAGGGTCTGTCCGCCATCCGGATCCCGGCCTCGGCGGCGAGGGTCGTCCCCGCCTCGTCCACCACGGCGCGGGCGACGTCGGCGTTCCTGGCCATCTCCCGGTCCCCTTCCAGGTGTGGTCGGATGCGTCCTGGTACAGGGCTGATACCCGGCCGGAGGTCGCTGACGCGCCCGTCCACAGGCTGTGTACAACCCTTCCCTTCCGGCGCCGGACGCGGAAGAGCCCCGGATCCGGGTCCCGTCCCGGTTCCGGGGCTCTCCTCCCCGCCGCGGCGCCAGGCGCCGGGTTCAGGCGTGGCTCAGTCCGTTTCGGTGGGGCGGCACGTCGCTGTGCTGGCCGACGCTGGTCGGGATCGTGTGGCGCGCCCTCCCCTTGTCGATGCCGAGGAAGCGGTTGAGGTGGCCCTTGCGGCCCACCACGAACCAGGCGATCGCCCCGAACAGCGGGAACCAGAGGATGAAGATGACCCACAGCAGCTTGCCGCCCGCGGAGGTGTCGCGGTCGACCAGCGCCGAGATGACCGCGGCGAGCAGCAGGACCAGCAGTGCCAGGCCCACGAGCGCCAGGACCACTCCGAAGATCCCGCTCATCCAGGTGACGGCCGTGTCCGCGCGGTCCGCGAGGTTCGTGATCATGGTCTCCCCCAACAAGGCACACTCCCTATTGTTACGCAGAGTAACCTTTCGGGCGGGGGTTCCCGTGGTGCTTCCGGTTTTCGGGCGTTTCCACTACGCAAGGACCGGATTCCGTTTCCGTGGTGACTTTCCGAACGCACGTCACTACTTTCAGGTAAGTCCACCTGTCAGGCCCTCTCGCTGCTTTACTGGGAACCATGGGCGAGCTTCGGCGATCTGGCAGGTTCACTCCCCTTCTCTCCCCCGGGTCCCCCACCGGAGACGGTGGCGGTCCCGGCACCGTCGACCACGGCGTCCCCGTCCCCCTGGCCAAGCGCAGAGACCAACGGGTGACGGGAGGCCGCACGGCCGAGGCCCGGTGACCGTGGGCAGGCAACCCAGGTACCTCTGGCTGGCGGAACAGCTGCGCGGGCCGATACTGAGCGGCGAACTCCCGCCCGGCACGCGTCTGCCCTCCCGGACCCGGCTGGCGCGCTCCTACCGGGTCAGCGAGCAGATCTCCCGCACCGCGCTCCGGCTCCTGGTCACCGAGGGCCTGGTCGAGTCCAGGCCCGGCTCCGGGTACTACGTGCGCACCGTCCCCGAACTCTTCCGGATCTGCCGGACCGACTCCTCCTCGGGCTCCGGCCTGGGACGGCTCAGCCGGGAGTCGATCGGCACCGAGCAGGAGCAGTGCGCGCCGCCGCTGAGCCTGCGGCTGCGGCTGCGCGAGGGGGAACCGGTGTACCGCACCACCTCGCGCGGGCTGTCCTCGGAACTGCCGATCACGCTGCACCGGTCCTGGGAGCCCGCGTCCCTGACCGCGGGAACCCTGCGCACCCCCTTCGACAGCTCGCCCGGCAGCGGACTGCTCGAACGGCTCAGCGCGGCGGGCCACCCGGTCGACCGCGTGGTGGAGGAGGTGGGCGTCCGCGCGCTGCGCGACTCCGAGGCCTCCCTGCTCGGGTCGGCGCCGGGGATACCCGTGCTGGTGGTGGAGCGCACCCACTTCAGCGGCAACCGGCCGGTGGAGACCTCCGACCTGATCGGCTCCTCCGAGCAGTGTCGACTCCTCTACAAGCTGACACTGGCCCGGCCCCGCCGCGTCGGCGACCCGCGGCGGTACTGACCCGGGGCCGCGCGGGGCCGTCGCTCCGGGACGGGAACCAGGACACCTGGTCACCCGGCACCGGCCCCGGACACGCGTGAGGGCGGCGGCCCCCTCCTCTCAGGAGGGGGCCGCCGCCCTCACCGTTCACCGGTCGTCGCTCCGGTTCGGACACCACCGGACGCCTGCTCCGCCCAACCGTTCCCCGTCACGCGGAGTGACCGGCTGGAGTCGCCCGGTGGTGTGCGCGGTCAGGCCCGGGTGAACTCCCCGGCCACGACCTCGGCGATCTGCGCCGTGTTGAGCGCGGCGCCCTTGCGCAGGTTGTCGCCGCACAGGAACAGGTCCAGCGACTTCGGGTCGTCCAGCGACTGGCGGATGCGGCCGACCCAGGTCGGGTCGGTGCCCACGACGTCGGCCGGGGTCGGGAACTCGCCGTTGGCCGGGTCGTCCTGGACCCGCACGCCCTCCGCGGAGCCGAGCAGCTCGCGGGCGGCGTCGGCGGGCACCTCCTCGGCGAAGGACGCGTGCACGACCAGCGAGTGGGTGGTGATCACGGGGACGCGGACGCAGGTGGCCGAGACGCGCAGGTCGGGCAGGCCCAGGATCTTGCGGGACTCGTTGCGGACCTTGAGCTCCTCCGAGGACCATCCGCCGTCCTTGAGCGAACCCGCCCACGGAACGACGTTGTAGGCCAGCGGAGCCGGGAACGGGCCCAGCTCGCCGACGGCGGCGCGCACGTCGCCCGCCGTGTCGCCCAGGCTGCGGTCGGCACCGGCCTTGGCCATCTGGTCGCGCAGGGTGTCGATGCCCTCCTGGCCGGCGCCGGAGGCGGCCTGGTAGGAGGAGACCACCAGGTCGGTGACGCCGTAGGCGCGGTGCAGGGCACCGATGGCCACGATCATCGACAGGGTGGTGCAGTTGGGGTTGCTGATGATGCCGCGCGGACGGTTGCGGACCTGGTCCGCGTTGACCTCGGGCACCACGAGCGGGACGTCGGGGTCCATGCGGAACGCGCCGGAGTTGTCGACGGCGACCGCGCCGCGGGCGGCGGCGACCGGCGCCCACTCCTTGGACACCTCGTCGGGGACGTCGAACATGGCGACGTCCACGCCGTCGAAGACCTCGGGGGCCAGGGCCTGGACCACGACGTCCTCGCCGCGCACGCGCAGGACCTTGCCCGCGCTGCGCGGGGAGGCGACGAGGCGGATCTCGCCCCAGACGTTCTCGCGCTGGGTCAGGATGTCCAGCATCACGGTGCCGACGGCGCCGGTGGCGCCGACGACGGCGAGGGTGGGAAGACGGTTGCTCATCGGCCGGTACCTCCGTAGACGACAGCCTCGACCTGGTCGGCGTCGAGCTGGAACTCGCTGTGGGCGGCGCGGACCGCCGCGTCGATCTGGTCCTCCTCGACGATGACCGAGATGCGGATCTCCGAGGTGGAGATCATCTCCACGTTGGTGCTCGAACCGGCGATCGCGTCGAAGAAGCGGGCGGTGACGCCCGGGTAGGAGCGCATGCCCGCGCCGATCAGCGACACCTTGCCGATCTTGTCGTCGTAGCGCAGGGACTCGAACCCGACCTTGTCCTGCACCTTCTTGAGCGCGGCGACGGCCTCCTTGCCGAAGTCCTTGGGGACCGTGAAGGAGATGTCGGTGCGCGAGGTGGAGACCGCCGACACGTTCTGGACGATCATGTCGATGTTGATCTCGGCGTCGGCCAGGGCCCGGAAGATCGTCGCGGCCTCACCGATCTTGTCGGGCACGCCGACGACGGTGATCTTGGCTTCGCTCCGGTCGTGAGAGACACCGGAGATGATCGGCTGTTCCATGCCTTCGCTTTCCTCGACTTCCGGGACGACCCAGGTCCCTGGCTTCTGGCTGAAAGATGAACGGACGTGAAGGGGGATGTTGTACTGACGCGCGTACTCGACACAGCGCAGGTGCAGGATCTTGGTCCCGGACGCCGCCATCTCCAGCATCTCCTCGTAGGAGATCTGGGGGATGCGCTGGGCGCTCGGCACGATGCGCGGGTCGGCGGTGAACACACCGTCGACGTCGCTGTAGATCTCGCAGGCGTCGGCCTCCAGGGCGGCGGCCAGCGCTACGGCGGTGGTGTCGGAGCCGCCCCGGCCCAGGGACGTGATGTCCTTGGTGTCCTGGGAGACGCCCTGGAACCCGGCGACGATGCAGATCGCGCCCTCGCCCACGGCCTCCTGGATCCGGCCCGGGGTCACGTCGATGATCTTGGCGTTGCCGTGCAGCGACGTGGTGATCACACCGGCCTGGGAACCGGTGAAGGACCTGGCTTCGAACCCCAGGTTCTCGATGGCCATCGCCACGAGTGCCATGGACATGCGCTCGCCCGCGGTGACCAGCATGTCCAGTTCGCGGGCCGGCGGCATCGGGCTGACCTGCTCGGCCAGGTCCAGGAGTTCGTCGGTGGTGTCGCCCATGGCCGAGACCACGACGACGACGTCATATCCCGCCTTTTTCTGAGCGACGATCCGCTGGGCTACTCGCTTGATGGCTTCCGCGTCTGCCACGGAAGACCCACCGTACTTCTGCACGATTAGGGCCACGATCGATGCTCCTGAGGAGTTGGGATCAAGACAATGAAATGGAGTGTAGTCACAGACGTCCTCGTCCACCCCATCTGACCTGCGAAGGGAGGGCGTGGCGTCTTGACACACCGGCGATGGGGCTTACCCGGTCAGGCGGAGGTTACTCGTGTTTCGCGCGGATGAACGGCGAATGTGAGCTAGAACTCCAGAGCGCGACGCGCTAGAACTCCAGGCTGCGGCGGCCCTCGAAGGCACGGCCGAGGGTGACCTCGTCGGCGTACTCCAGGTCGCCGCCCACGGGCAGGCCGCTGGCCAGACGGGTCACCTTCAACCCCATGGGTTTGACCAGCCGCGCCAGATAGGTCGCGGTGGCCTCCCCTTCCAGGTTGGGGTCCGTGGCCAGGATCAGCTCCGTCACCTGGCCGTCGGCCAGGCGGGTCATGAGTTCCTTGATGCGCAGGTCGTCGGGGCCCACACCCTCGATGGGGCTGATGGCGCCGCCCAGGACGTGGTAGCGGCCCCGGAACTCGCGTGTGCGCTCGATGGCGACGACGTCCTTGGACTCCTCGACCACGCAGATGATGGCGGGGTCGCGGCGGACGTCACGGCAGATGCGGCACTGGTCCTCTTCGGCGACGTTGCCGCAGACCGAGCAGAAGCGCACCTTCTCCTTGACCTCGACGAGGGCGCTGACGAGGCGTTTGACGTCGGCGTGCTCGGCGGACAGGAGGTGGAAGGCGATGCGCTGCGCGCTTTTCGGACCGACGCCGGGCAGCCGCCCGAGCTCGTCGATCAGATTCTGCACCGCGCCTTCGTACATCGCCTACCCATCAGTGACGGACCGGGTCTGCCGGGGCGGTCCGCGGCCCCGTTCCCCCACCGTATCCGGCGCGGAGGACTCACGCGTACGCCGGGATCCGTCCGGCCGCTCCCGGTGCCGTTCCCGCCACCGGGACCGTCCCCGGGATCTGTCTGCGAAGCGGCCCCGGGATCTGTCCGTGAAGCTGTACCGGGTCCAGTCTGTGAAGCGGTGCCGGGACCGGTCCGAGGACCGGTCCCGGGAAGTCCGTGCGGCTGTCGCGGACCGGGCTAGAAGCCGGGGAGGCCGGGCATGCCGCCGGGCATCCCGCCGCCGCCCAGGCCATCGGCGAGCGGGCCCATCTTCTCCTGCTGGAGCCGCTCCACCTGCGCCTCGGCGTCGCGGATGGCCGCCAGGACCAGGTCCGCGACGGTCTGGGCGCTCTCGGCGGGGTCGGCCGGGTCGATCGCCTCGGGGGCGACGGTCACGTCCTCGACCTGTCCGCGCCCGCTCAGCTTGACTTTCACCAGGCCGCCGCCGGAGGTGCCCTCGACCTCGGCGTCCTCCAGCGCCTGCTGGGCCTCCACGAGCTGCTGCTGCATCTGCTGGGCCTGCTGGAGCAGGGCCTGCATGTCCATTCCGCCAGGGTTCACGGCCGTCTCCTCGCCGCACTCTTCGTGCTGGGTCTCGCTGTCATGTCGCTCTTGCTGTGAGCGTAACCGGTCATCAGCGGACATGCGGGCGGGCCGGTGGGCCGCGGGAGGGAAGGGGAGGAGACGTGCGGGCCGCCCCTCGGAGGACGCCGTGCACCGCCGGTAGGACGACTCTCCCGAAAGGGCACCTACCAGGAGTGAGAACCAAGAGTGGCGCTAACATCACTCTCGGTTGAAAAGGTGTTCTGCGGGGCACAAGAGTCCCGGTAGTGCCCTCGGGCGCCACCGGAAGTACTGAGAGCCACGGGGGAGTGAGGACGTGTTGACCGCCAGAGAGCGCCACTCGGCGCTGGTCGAGGCGATGGTCGCGGACGGCACGCTGACCGACGCCGCCCTCACCGACACGTTCCGGTCGGTGCCCAGACACCGGTTCGTCCCCGAGACCGGCGCGGTGACCGCGCACGGGACCGCCCTCAACGCCAACAGCAACCCCGAGCGGTGGCTCGCGGCCGTGTACGCCGACAACGCCATCGTGACCCAGGTCGACGGCCCCGACCCGTCCGCGTACCGGGAGGCGCCCGACCCCCGGGCCCCGGGGTTCCGGGCACCCGGCAAACAGGAGCCGGAGCCCCGGGAGCAGCGCACCCACGACGCCAGGGAGTCCGAGTCCGGGCAACGGGGGCCGACCGGTCCCGGCCCCCGGGAGCGGGCGGAGGCGGCGACCTCGTCCGTCTCGGCGCCCCGGGTCCTGGCCCGCATGCTGGAGCTGTCCGAACTCGCCAACGGGCAGAGGGTCCTGGAGGTGGGCACCGGAACCGGTTGGAACACCGCCCTGCTGGCGCACCGGCTCGGCGACAGCGCCGTCACGTCCGTGGAGACCGACCCGCGTCTGGCCGGGGTCGCCCGCGAGGCCCTGCGCGCGGAGGGCTACTCCCCCGCCGTCCACCTGGCCGACGGCTACGGGGGGTACCCGCCCGGCGCGCCCTACGACCGGATCACCTCGACCTGCGGCGTGCGCCGCGTGCCGCCCGCCTGGGTGGAGCAGCTGCGCCCCGACGGCCTGGTGGTGTGCCCGTGGGGGCTGCTGGAGGGGGCCGGGGTGATCGCACGCGTGGAGTGCCCCGGGGACGGCTCGGCCCGGGCGAGCTTCCACGGCGGTGTGGGGTTCGTGCCGCTGAGGACCCCCGACGCCCAGCCCCGACCGGTACGGGACTCGGGGCAGCAGCCCGACGAGTACCGGCTCACGCAGACCGACCCCGTGGCGCCGCTGATGACCTTCCCGTCGGCGTTCGCGCTGTCGGTGATGGTGCCGGGCTGGCGGGTGCGGCGGCGGTGGATCGGCACCGGGTCGGGCGTGTGGGTGTTCGACCGGAGCGGCGCGTCGTGGGTGCGCGTGTACCCCTACGGCACCTCGTGGATGATCGAACAGGGCGGCCCGAGGAGCATCTGGGACGAGTTCGAGGAGGCCCTGGAGCTGTGGACCCGGCTGGGCGCGCCCGACCCGGACCGGTTCGGGCTCTCGGTGGACGCCGACGGCACGCACCGGGTGTGGCTGGACTCACCGGACGGACGGGGCTGGACGGTGTGACCGCGCCGGGTGCGCGGACGCCGACGGCCCCCTCGGGAGGGGCCGTCGCCGCGCGCTCACGCCTGTCCCTGGGCGCCTTCGGTCTCCTCGGGCTCCGCGTTCGCGTCCTTGCCCTGCTTCTCGCGGAGCTTGCGCAGCAGCTCCTGCTTGCGCTCCACGGCGTCGTCGCTGGGGCCGCCCCGGCCGCCGCCCTTGCCCCCGCGAAGCGCGGAGCGCGAGACGGTGTTGCGCTGTCCGCCCATGCCCAGAAGGTTGTCGCTGTTCCTGCCCACGCGGACCTCCTTTCCCTCCAGACGAGGCGAGACGCCTCGGCGAGTCGATCCGACCCCCGCAGGATATCGGCACCAAGACGATACGTCTCGTCATTTTTCAGCGGTTAACGTGGCAGGTATGGCAGAGAACACCGCACAGGAAGAGACCAGGGTCCGCCGCGGTCCCGACCCCCGCCGCCGCAGCGAACGCGCGCGGCGCGCCATCGTCGACGCCGCCGCCGAACTGATGGGCGAGGTCGGTTACGCCAGGCTCACGATGGAGGCGATCGCCGCCAGGGCCAGGGTCGGCAAGCAGACCATCTACCGCTGGTGGCCGTCCAAGGCGGCCGTCGTCCTGGACGTGTTCACCGCGCTGACCGGCGGGGTCGCCGGTGAACCCCTGCCCGACACCGGCGACCTGGCCGAGGACATGCGGACGGTACTCCGCGCCACGGCGGACGAGTTCCGCATCCCGGAGATGGACCGGACCACGCGCGCGTTCACCACCGAACTCCAGCACGACCCGGTCTTCGCCGAGATCGTCCAGGAACGCCTGATGGGCCCGAACGCGCGGGTTTTCGAGGACCGGCTGCGCTCCGCCGTGGCGGCGGGCGAGGTGGACCCGGAGATCGACCTGCGGCTGGCCACGGAGCTGTTCCTCGGGCCGTTCCACCAACGCTGGCTGCTGCGCACCGGGCCGCTCACGCACGAGTACGTGGACGAGCTCGTGGACGTGGTGCTGCGCGCGCTGCGCCCCCGCGAATAGCCGCGGGGGCGCCCTTCAGCGGCGAACGCGGAGGCCCGGAGGGCATCGCTAGGGTCTGTTTTTGAACCGGTCTCAGCTTGTGGGGGGTTGGTTCGGGCGCCCACGGGGTTCTGGAGGTGGCGGAGGTGGGACTGCGAGGAACGAGCCGTCCCACCGTAGGCACCGAAGGTTCCCGTTCTCCAGGCGCCCGAACACGGACCGAAGCGGAGCGGAGGTCCAAAAAACACTGCCTAGAGGGACGGGTCCGGGGCCTCGTGCTCGATCTCGTCGATGACCCGGCCGCCGAGCTCTGACTCGATCAGCCCGGCGCCCGACGCCCCCGAGGCGCTGGAAGGCCCGGAGGCCCTCGCGCCGCCGGGGGCCTCCGCGCCGCCGACGGCGCCCGCGGAGGCGGCTCCGGCGGGCGGCGCCGCGGTCTCGGGCCGCGGCGGGGCGGGGCGGGGGGCCTGCTCGACCGCGGGCGAGGAGTCGCCGTACTCGGGCGGCGGCGCGGCGGCCGCGTCCTCGTAGGGGTCGGGCGGCGGTTCCTGGAGTCCGGTGACGATGCGGTCCGGCGGCGGACCGGTCGGAGCGGGTTCCGGAGCCTGTCCGGGGTTCGGGCCGGAGGCCGCCTGCGGCGCGGGTTCGGGCGCCCCGGGCCGCGCGGGCTCGGGAGCGGGCGCGTCCCATCCGGCGGGCTCGGCCTGAGCCTGGCGCGCGGGCTCGGGCCTGCGCGCGGGGGCGGCGGAGGCCGTGGCGGCGCTGCCCGCGGCGACGACGCGCACCTCCATACCCAGGACCTGCTGGATCGCGGCGGCCACCACCTGGTCGCTGCCGCTGTTGCTGAAGCCCTTGGCCTCGTTGGGCCGGGAGAAGCCGAGCAGGACGGCGTTGCCCTCCACACCCACAGGACGGACGTCGCTGCCGCTCAGCACCATCCAGGTGAACCGGCGGCGGCCCTTGACCGCCTCCAGGATCTGCGACCAGGCGCCCTGCACGCGCCCGAGGTCCAGGGAGCCGCCGGATGCCGCGGGCGCCTGGCTCCGGGCGGGGGCGGCCTGCCGGGCCGGGGCGTCCCAGCCCGCGGGCTCGGAGCGCTGCTGTGCCGGGGCCGGGGCGGCGGGGGCCTCCGGAGGAGCCGGAGCGACCGACGGGGCGGGAGCCGCGGCGGCGCGCACGGGTTCGGAGGGCACCACCGGGGAGGCCGGTGTGACCGGTGCGGGCGCGGGGGCGGGCTGGACCGGGGCGGCGGAGGGGGCGACGGCACCGGAGGCGATCCGGCGCTCCATCTGCTCCAGGCGGGCCAGCAGGGCCACGCCCTGGTCGCCGTCGGCGGCCGGGAGCAGCACCCGCGAGCACATGAGCTCCAGCAGCAGACGGGGCGCGGTGGCGCCGCGCATCTCGGTCAGGCCCTGGTTGAGGATGTCGGCCGCGCGGCTCAGCTCGGCCGGGCCCAGGCGCGCGGCCTGGTCCTTCATCCGCTCGGTCGCCTCCGGGTCGACGTTGACCAGGCCCTTGTCCAGGGCGTCGGGCACGGCGGCCAGGACGACCAGGTCGCGGAAGCGCTCCAGCAGGTCCGTGGTGAACCGGCGCGGGTCGAGCCCGCCCTCCACCACGCGGTCGATCAGGCCGAACACGGCGGCGCCGTCGCGGGCGCCGAGCGCGTCGACCATCTCGCCGAGCAGACTGGAGTCGGTGTAGCCCAGCAGGGAGACGGCGCCCTCACGGGTGATGCCGCCCTCGTCCGAACCGGCGATGAGCTGGTCCAGCACCGAGAGCGTGTCGCGCGCCGAGCCCGCGCCCGCGCGCACGACCAGCGGCAGCGCGGCCGGGTCGTAGGAGACGCCCTCCTCCTTGAGGAGGTCCTCCATGAGCTCCTTGAGGGTGCTCGGCGGGATCAGGCGGAACGGGTAGTGGTGGGTCCGCGAGCGGATCGTGCCGATGACCTTCTCGGGCTCGGTGGTCGCGAACACGAACTTCAGGTGCGGCGGGGGCTCCTCGACCAGCTTGAGGAGGGCGTTGAAGCCCTCCCGGGTCACCATGTGCGCCTCGTCGATGATGTAGATCTTGTAGCGCGAGTTGACCGGGGAGAAGAAGGCGCGTTCGCGCAGGTCGCGGGCGTCGTCCACACCGCCGTGGGAGGCGGCGTCGATCTCGATGACGTCGATGCTGCCGCCGCCGTCGGGGGCCAGCGCCACGCAGGAGTCGCAGGTGCCGCAGGGGTCGGGCGTGGGGCCCTCGGCGCAGTTGAGGGAGCGGGCCAGGATGCGGGCGCTGGTGGTCTTGCCGCAGCCGCGCGGGCCGCTGAACAGGTAGGCGTGGTTGATCCGTCCACTGCGCAGCGCCTGGCGCAGCGGGTCCGTCACGTGTTCCTGGCCACGCACCTCGCCGAACGTCGCGGGCCGGTACTTGCGGTACAGCGCGATGCTCACGGTGTGATTCCTCCCCTGGTCCCTGCCACGTGTCCATTCAACCCGCGGGCGGTGACAGCTCGCGCCGGTTGACGGGGACCGGGAGGGGTTCGACCGGGCCGGAGAAAGACAAAGGACCCCCCGCGCACCCGCCAGAGCCCATTTATCCTTGCTGCCTTCCGGCCCTGGGGAGGTTCATAGGGTGACGCCGCACGAGGGGTCTGCCCCGAGTGTATCCGAACCCCGGACCGCTCGGGCAACCCGTGCGCGCCCCGGCCGCTTCCCCGGAGCGCGTCGCCCTCCGGAACACCGGCATCGGGCGGAACGTACATCCCACATCAGGCGTCTCATCTCGGGCACGGGGCCCACGGGGCCCGGACCGGCACACACGTAACCTCTCAGAGATCATGGACGGCATGGGCATGCTCGACCGGCTCGATTCCACCGACAGCTCCCCGGAGCGCCGCGACCTCATCGTCGCCACGCTGGAGAACGCCTTCTCGGACCTGATGGCCGCCGACCCGGCGGCGTTCCGCGTCAAGTTCCGCAAGATGGCGGCCAACCCGTTCGCCTTCTACCGGGGCAGCGCCGCGCTCTTCTACGACGACGTCTCGGGCATGGACGACCCCTGGGCCGACGAACGCACCTCGCGGGTGTGGATCCAGGGCGACCTGCACGCGGAGAACTTCGGCACCTACATGGACTCCACCGGGCGGCTGGTGTTCGACGTCAACGACTTCGACGAGGCCTACCTCGGCCACTTCACCTGGGACGTGCTCAGGTTCGCGGCCAGCATCGGGGTGATGGGCTGGCAGAAGGCCCTGTCCGACGAGGACATCAGTGCGCTCCTGCCGCACTACGTCGACGCCTACATCGCCCAGGTGCGCGAGTTCGCGACGACGGGCAACGACTCGGAGTTCTCGCTCAAGCTGGGCAACACCGACGGCACCGTGCACGACGTGCTCCAGAGGACCCGGCTCAACAGCCGCGCCGGGATGCTGTCGTCCATGACGTCCCGCGACGGGTACACCCGCCGCTTCACCGAGGGCCCCAGGGCGCGCCGCCTGGACGACGCCGAGCGGGAACGGGTCCTGGCCGCCTACGAGGCCTACCTGGACACCATCCCCGAGGACCGGCGGTACGCGTCGATCAACTACGCGGTCAAGGACGCGGTGGGCAGCGGCGGCTTCGGGATCGGCTCGGCGGGGCTGCCCGCCTACACGCTGCTCATCGAGGGCCAGTCGGAGGCGTGGGACAACGACATCGTGCTGTCCATGAAGCAGGGCAACGTGGCCGCGCCCTCGCGGGTGGTGACCGACCAGCGCATCATGGACTACTTCCAGCACCACGGCCACCGCACCGCGGTGTCCCAGCGGGCGCTCCAGGCGCACACGGACCCGCTGCTGGGCCACACCGAGATGGGCTCCGTGGGCTTCGTGGTGAGCGAGGTCTCCCCCTACACCAACGACCTGGACTGGGACGACCTCACCGAGCCCGCGGAGATCGTGCCGGTGCTGGACTACCTGGGGCGCGCCACCGCCAAGGCGCACTGCGTGTCCGACTCGCACGCGGACGCCACGCTCGTGCGCGGCCAGACCGAGGAGGCGGTCATGGAGGTGCTCGACGGCCGCGAGGCGGAGTTCACGCGGTGGTGCGTGGACTTCGCGCACCGGTACGCGGCCCAGACCCGGGCCGACTACTCGCTGTTCGTGGACGCCTTCCGCAACAACGCCATCAGCGCGGTGAGGTCCAGCCGGGCCCTGTGACCCGGGGCCGGGCGGGGCCGCGGGAACCTGTTCGAAGCACCCTGTCACGGCATGTAGAGTTGTTCGCGGAGGATTCGCCTAGTGGCCTAGGGCGCACGCTTGGAAAGCGTGTTGGTGGCAACGCCTCAGGGGTTCGAATCCCCTATCCTCCGCGAGCGGCCCGTGGTGGTCGACGACCTTCGGTCGTCCTCCCCACGGGCCGAAGTCTTTCCCAGGGGGACGACCCCCTGAAACCCCCGAAAGCCAGCAGCCGAAACGCAAGGCCCCGACCGGACACCGGTCGGGGCCTTCGTCGTTCCTAGTCTCAGTTGGCCGTTCCGGAGCCTGAGCCGCCCTCCTCCGACTGGGGAGCCTCCCAGATGAGTCCGCCGACCCGGTCGGCCACGTCGGTGCGGACCTCGTCCACCACGTGCTGGTAGCGCTTCATGGCCATGACATGGACTCCTCCTCGCGCTTTTCAGCAACGAAGACGTCCACTGACCGGGGGGAACGTCCCGCCCGCTGCAGCCAGTGCCGCCACGGTCTGCCGCCGGAGAATCCTCTGATCTGCGCAGGCCAATCCCTGGAATCAACAGCGCGGCGACCCGTCTCACATTTCAGGGCGCTGTGTCGTCATGGAGGCATGAACACGAAACTCCGTTACGCAAGTCTCGGCCCCCTGGCCGCGGTCGGCCTGTACACAGGGCTCTGGGCCTACTTCGCCCCGACAAGCTGGTATGCGAACTTCCCCGGCCTCGGGCTCAGCTGGCTGCCCCAGCTGGGCCCCTACAACGAGCACCTCTCCAAGGACGTCGGGGCCATGTTCCTGGCGTTGGCCGTGCTGACGCTCGTCACGCTGAGCTCTGTGCGAAACACCCGACTGGTCCAGACGACGGGAGCGGTGTGGCTGGTCTTCAACGTGCTGCACCTCATCTACCACGTACAGCACCTCGACATGTACGACATGCGTGACCAGGTGCTCAACGCCGTCTCCCTGTCCGCACTGGTGCTCCTGTCGGCCCTGCTCCTGGTGCCTGACCTCCTCGGACGGCGGAACGACACCCGATGACGTTCGGCGACAACGGCGACGACGGCTACATGAGCGTGAAGGAGGGGTCCGGTATGCGGGTGGCAGTGGCGGGCGGGACCGGGCTGGTCGGCCGGTATGTGGTCGGGGAACTGGCCGCGGCCGGGCATGAGCCGGTGGTGCTGGCCCGGTCGCAGGGTGTGGACCTTGTGACAGGCGTCGGCCTCGACGCGGCCATGGCGGGCGTGGAGGCGGTCATCGACGTGAGCAATGTGACGACGATGAGCGACAAGAAGGCCATCGCGTTCTTCGGCATCGTCGGCCGCAACCTCCTGGACGCCGGTGAGCGAGCCGGGGTGGGCCACCACGTCCTGCTGTCGATCGTCGGCATCGACCAGATCGGCTTCGGCTACTACCAGGGGAAACTGCGCCAGGAGGACGTGGCGAAGAGCGGGCGGACGCCGTGGACGGTGCTGCGCGCCACCCAGTTCCACGAGTTCGCGGAACAGACCCTCGACCGGGTGCCAGGGCCACTGGCGGTGGCGCCCCGGATGCGGACCCAGCCGGTCGCGGCCCGTGAGGTGGCCCAGCAGCTCGTGCGGCTCACGATGGCCCCGGCCCAGGGCATGGCCCCCGAGCTCGCCGGACCGCAGGTCGAGCAGATGGTCGACATGGTGCGCCGACTGCTGCGGGACCGGAACCAGCGGCGTCTGCTGCTGCCGATGAGGATGCCCGGCGCCGTGGGCACGGCCATGGCGGGCGGGGGTCTGCTGCCTGCCGGACAAGGGCCGCGGGGCAGCCAGACCTTCGGGGCATGGCTCGCCCAGCACACCGTCCAGGAGGGATGACGCCGTGTCCACACCCTCCGGGTCGGCCCAGGACCCTCCCCTCGGCGCCCTCATGGCCGAGCGCCGCCGGCTGCTCAACCTCGGTTACCGGATGCTCGGCTCCGTGCAGGACGCCGAGGATGTGGTCCAGGAGACGTACGCCCGCTGGTACGCCCTGTCCGAGGAGGGGCGGCAGGGGATCGACGCACCGCTGGCTTGGCTGACCCGGGTCGCCTCACGGATCTGCCTCGACCACCTCGCGTCGGCGCGGGTCCGCCGGGAGCGCTACACGGTCAATGGCTGCCGGAGCCCGTCCGGCACAACACCCTGTGGACCAGCACGGGCCGCGAAGGCGGCGCAGATCCCGCCGACCGCATCACCCTCGACGAGTCGGTGAGCATGGGAATGCTCGTGGTCCTGGAATCGATCACTCCGGCGGAACGCGTCGCCTTCGTCCTCCACGACGTCTTCGGCGTGCCATTCGCCGAGATCGCCGAGACGGTGGGCCGCACCCCCGCGGCCTGCCGACAGCTCGCCGCGTCCGCCCGGCGGCGTATCGCCGGCCAACGGCCTGGCAGCAGTACGGCAGAGAAACACCGGCAGGTCGTCACCGCGTTCCGGGTCGCCTGCGAGACCGGCGACCTCGACACCCTCATCGACCTCCTCGACCCCGAAGTCGCGTCGCTCAGCGACGGCGGCGGCAAGGTGCGCGCGGCCCTGCGCCCGGTCGTCGGCCGGGACAAGGTGGCCCGCCTCTTCCTCGGTCTCATGCGCAAGGAACCCGGGGTGCAACTCGTCGAGGAGAACGTCAACGGAGCCCCCGGTGTGAGGGTCCGCATCGCCGGCACCACCGTCGCCGTCCTCGCCCTGAACGTGCGCGACGGCCTGGTGTCCAACCTGTGGCTGGTGGTCAACCCGGACAAGCTTCACGCCTGGACCGACGACGACAGGGACTGACGACCAGAGCCCCACCGACCGCCGACGCCGACCCGAGCCCCTGGCAGGTACAGGCGGCGTCAGGCTCTCGCGATCCCAGGACGCGGCGACATCAGCTTCGGGCCGAGTAGCCGGCAAACAGCCCCGTGACCTCGGCGTCCGTCCGATCGGGTGGCACCCCGCCCCTACCCTCGGGGGCGGGACGGTCGAGTCGGGGTGGCGGTGCGTGCGCACCCGACAACACGGGGTCCGCGCACGCCGCTCCCTCTCGGCCGCCAACCCGGAAGATCTCCGTCCCTACGACAAGAAGGCGATCATCCCGTGTCATCCCACTTCACCCTCTCCCAGGGGGACCTGGCCGACCAGGCCCTCAACGCACCGGACTGGCTGCGTGAGAACGCCGGGGCTCTCACCGGCACACTCCTGAGCATTCTCCTCATCGTCGTCGCCGCCGTCCTGGTACGGGCTCTGGGCAAACGTGCGATCGACCGCGCTCTGCGGCGCGCCACCCAGCCGCCCGAGGAGGGCGACGACGACAGGCCCCGCCGCAACGGCCGCGGCGCGGCCGTCCTCCAGCGCGGCCACGCCCGCGCCGCGGAAAGGCGCGAGCAGCGGGCCAGGACCCTGGGCACCGTGCTGAACAGCATCGTCACCGTGGTCGTCACCGTCATGGCGGTGGCCATGATCCTGGACCAGATCGGCATCGCGCTCGGCCCGCTGCTCGCCAGCGCGGGCGTGGTCGGTCTGGCGATCGGCTTCGGTGCGCAGTCCCTGGTAGCCGACTACATGTCGGGGCTGATGATCATGATGGAGGACCAGTACGGGGTCGGCGACACCGTCGACCTCGGCGAGGCGATCGGCACGGTCGAGCACGTCGGCCTGCGCATCACCAAGGTCCGCGACCTCCACGGCGGGCTGTGGTACATCCGCAACGGCGAGATCCTGCGCGTGAAGAACGACAGCCAGGGCTGGGCACGCGCCGTCCTCGACGTCGGTGTCGCCTACGACGCCGACCTCGACACCGTCTACGAGGTCCTGGAGCGCACCGGGGCGGAACTGCGCGAGGACCCGGAGCACGGCAAGTGGCTCCTGGAGGACCCGGCGGTGTGGGGCGTGCAGTCCCTGGACGCCGACTGCGTCACGGTCCGCATGGTCGTCAAGACCGTACCGCTCCAGCAGTGGGGCATCACACGCCAGCTGCGCCGACGCGTCAAGGACGCGCTCGACGAAGCGGGTGTCGACATCCCCTTCCCGCAGCGCACGGTCTGGATGCGCCACGATGGCGGCCCGGACGCGGGCTCGGAGGGCAACGGGCACGTCAGCGGCGTCGGCCGTCAGCGCAGCTGACCCCGGATCCGCTCCCCGGCACGCCCCCTCCCGGACCGCCTCGTCCCCCGTCCCGTCCGCCGGGACGGGGGACGCGTCATGTCCGGGCCCGCCTCCCCGGTACACGAGGTGCGCCCACGACCCTTTTTGCAACTTGTTGCATAATGGGTGCGGGCCGACCGGACACCGGCCCGTGAGGCACCGCGCGAGGAGACGACATGGGCGACTACCCCCACCTGCTGGAACCGCTGGACCTGGGCTTCACCACCCTCGCCAACCGCGTGGTCATGGGCTCCATGCACCTGGGCCTGGAGGAGGCGCCGGGCGGCTTCGAGCGGATGGCCGCCTTCTACGCCGAGCGCGCCCGGGGCGGCGTCGGCCTCATCGTCACCGGCGGCATCGCCCCCAACCCCGAGGGCGCCACCTACGAGGGCGCCGCGAAGATGACCACCGAGGCGGAGGCCGGGGAGCACCGCGTGGTCACCGAGGCCGTGCACCGCGAGGGCGGGCGCATCGCCATGCAGATCCTGCACACCGGCCGCTACGCCTTCAACGAGGACGCGGTGGCGCCGAGCGCGATCCAGGCCCCCATCAGCGCCTTCACGCCCCGGGCACTCACCGGCGACGAGGTCGAGCGCACCATCGAGGACTTCGCCCGCGCCGCCGAACTGGCCAGGCACGCCGGGTACGACGGTGTGGAGATCATGGGCTCCGAGGGGTACCTGATCAACCAGTTCATCGCCCGGGCCACCAACAGGCGCGAGGACGACTGGGGCGGCTCCTTCGAGAACCGCATGCGCTTCCCCGTGGAGATCGTGCGGCGCGTGCGCGAACGCGTCGGCGCCGACTTCATCGTGGTCTACCGGCTGTCCATGCTCGACCTGGTCCCCGGCGGCTCCACGTTCGACGAGGTGGTCCGGCTGGCGGAGGCCGTGGAGGAGGCCGGGGCGACCATCATCAACACCGGCATCGGCTGGCACGAGGCGCGCATCCCCACCATCGCCACGTCCGTTCCGCGCGGCGCCTACAGCTGGGTGACCCGCAGGCTCCGGGGCCGGGTGTCCGTGCCGCTCGTCGCGGTCAACCGCATCAACACCCCCGAGGTCGCCGAGGAGATCCTGGCCGGGGGCGACGCCGACATGGTCTCCCTGGCCCGCCCCTTCCTGGCCGACCCCGACTTCGTCGCCAAGGCCGCGGCGGGCACCCCCGAGCAGATCAACACCTGCATCGGCTGCAACCAGGCCTGCCTGGACCACACGTTCAGCCTGAAGGTCAGCTCCTGCCTGGTGAACCCGCGCGCCTGCCACGAGACCGAACTCGTGCTCTCCCCCACCCGCCTGCGCAGGAGGGTGGCCGTCGTGGGCGCCGGACCCGCCGGGCTCGCCTGCTCCGTGTCCGCCGCCGAGCGCGGGCACGAGGTCACGCTGTTCGACGCGGCCGGGGAGATCGGCGGCCAGCTGAACCTGGCCCGCCGCGTGCCGGGCAAGCGGGAGTTCGACGAGACCCTGCGCTACTACCGCGTCCAGCTCGACCGGCACGGGGTGGACGTGCGGCTGGGCACCCGGGTGGGGGCCGCCGACCTGGAGGGCTACGACGAGGTCGTGCTCGCCACCGGCGTCACCCCGCGTGTGCCGGGGATCCCGGGCGTGGACCACCCCAAGGTGGTGGGCTACGCGGACGTCCTGCGCGGGAACGCCGAGGTCGGCGAGCGCGTGGCGGTCATCGGCGCGGGCGGCATCGGCTTCGACGTGGCCGCCTTCCTCACCGACGGCGGGGGCGACGTCGACACCGGGGAGTTCCTGCGCAGGTGGGGCGTGGACACCGACCCCGCCTCCCGGGGCGGCCTCGGCGAGCCCCTGCGTCCGGCGTCGCCGCGCACGGTGCACCTGGTCCAGCGCAGGACCGGCAAGGTCGGCGCGGGCCTGGGAAAGACGACCGGGTGGATCCACCGGCTGGAGCTGCGCCACCGCGGCGTGGAGACGGTCGCGGGGGCCGAGTACGACCGGATCGACGACGAGGGCCTGCACCTGACCGTCGACGGGGAGAAGCGCGTGCTCGACGTGGACACCGTCGTGGTGTGCGCGGGCCAGGAGCCGCTCCGGGACCTCGCCGACGAGCTGACCGCCTCGGGCCGCGCGGTCCACCTGATCGGCGGCGCCGACGAGGCGTCCGAGCTCGACGCCAAGCGGGCGATCGACCAGGGCACCCGACTGGCCGCCGCGCTGTGACGCCCGCCCCGGCCTCCCCGGCGCAGGAGCAACGGGAGGCCGGGGAAAGCCGGGTTCAAGGATCCGCGCGGCCCGGTGTCCCGTGAGTGGCACGCGCGCACCCCGGGTAGCCGCACCACCATGAGAATCGGTGAACGCATCCGCCGGATCGAACGCGACGAGCAGCTCGACCCCGCGGTCTCCAGCATGAAGAGCCTGGCCGAACGGATCCCGTCCGGCACCGTCCGCGACATGCTGCACGGGGTCCAGCTCGGGCACCCCGTCCATCCGATCCTGGTGCAGCTGCCCCTCGGTACGTGGATGGCGGCGGTCCTGCTGGACTCGCTGCCCGGGGACCACCGCCGCAGCGCGCACGCGCTGGTCAACGCCGGTCTGGTCACGACCCTGCCCGCCGTGGTGAGCGGCCTGGCGGACTGGTCGCAGCAGCACGAGCGCCAGCAGCGCGTGGGCGTGGTGCACGCGGCGACCAACGGCGTCGGCACCCTGCTGTTCGGCGCCTCCTCGCTGGCCCGGGCACGCGGCCGCCAGGGCTGGGGGAGGTTCCTGGCGCTGGTCGGCGTGGGCGTGGTCGGCCTGAGCGGGTCCCTGGGCGGGCACATGGCCTACTACCGGTCGGCGGGCGCCAACAGCGCCGACCACCTGGTCGACCTGCTGCCCGGGGGCTGGCACGACCTCGGCCCGCTGGACGGCTTCGACGACGGCGGTCTCGGCGGGGGCGACGTGGCGGGTGTCCCGGTCCTGGTGGCGCGGACGGGCGGCTCCGTGAGCGCGATGCTGGGCACGTGCCCGCACATGGGCGCTCCCCTGGCCGAGGGCGAGCGGGTGGACGGGTGCGTGCGCTGCCCCTGGCACGGCAGCGAGTTCCGCCTGGACGACGGGACGGTGGTCCACGGTCCCGCGACCGCTCCGCCGCAGGTCCTGGATGCGTCGGTCGTGGAGGGCAGGGTCATGGTCCGCCTCCCCGAGTCCGCTCCGTGATGGGGCGCGGATCTTTTTTCTGAGCCTGCTACAGGGGGGTCTTCGGGCGTCCACGGGGTTCTGGAGGTGACGGAGGCGGGACTGCAAGCAGGACTGCGCCGTAGGCGTCGGTTGAGGGTGGTGGTGGGCGACGGGTGGGCACGAGCCGTCTCACCGGAGGCACCGAAGGTTCCCGTTCTTCGGACGCCCGAACACAAGAAGGACTGCGCGCAGCGTCCGTTGAGGGTGGTGGCGGGCGACGGGTGGGACGAAGCGAAGCGGAGGCCCCAAAGAACACTGCCTAGAATGCGCCCATGTCCCTGCCCCACGCCATCCTGACCGCCCTGTTGGAGAAGCCCTCGTCCGGCCTGGAGCTGGCCCGGCGCTTCGACCGCTCGATCGGGTACTTCTGGTCGGCCACCCACCAGCAGATCTACCGGGAGCTGGGCAAGCTGGAGCGGGCGGCGCTGATCCGGGCGCTGGCGACGGACGGGCCGACCCGCGGAGGGCGCAAGGAGTACGAGGTGCTGCCCGCGGGACGGGAGGAGCTGGAGCGCTGGGTGGACCTGCGCGAGGACCCCAGGGCCTCCCGCGACCCGCTGCCGCTGCGGCTGCGCGCCGCCGGGGTGGTGGGCGTGCGCGGCCTGGTCGCGGAACTGCGCCGCCACCGCGATCTGCACCTGCTGCGGCTGGAGGAGTACCGCGGGTTCGAGCGGCGCGACTACCCGGACGGGCCCGCCACCGAACGGGAGCGGGTCCAGCGCCTGGTGCTGCTCGGCGGCATCGACGTGGAGGCCGGGTGGGTGGCGTGGCTGACCCGAGCCGTCGAGGAGCTGGAGGGCGCCGGGGAGGGCGTCCCGGACGCCTGACCGCGTCCCCGGGGGCGCCCCGGACGCCCGGCGGCGGCGGTCTGGGGGCGCCCGACACCGGGCGGACGGTTTTCCGGCGGGTTCCGGACGCTTGACCGGACCGGCCCCCGCGGACGGTCCCGTGGGGCGCTCAGTCCCAGTCCGCCCCGGACTCCGACAGGTTCGCGGGCAGTCGCAGCCCGGGGCGCAGCGGAACCAGCTGGCCCTGGAGGACCATGGCCGCCGCGCCGATGGCGGGCGCGGTCGCGGCCGACGTGGACATGCGCACCTCGACCGGGTGGGCGGCGCGGGCGAAGAAGGCCCGGTCCAGCTCCTCCTGGATGACGGGCAGGTAGACCGACCCCGCCGCGGCCAGGCTCGAACCGGTCAGCACCAGCAGGTCCAGGTCCATCAGGTTGGCCAGCGTGCGGACCGCCACGGCCAGGCGGCGGGCGGAGCGGTCCAGCAGGGCGCGGGCGGTGGGCTGGCCCATGCGGGCCGCGCGGACCACGGCGGTGAACTCCGCGCCCACCGACGGCCGGACCCGGACGCCGTCCCGGGTGAGGCCGGCGGTGCGGGCGAGCTCCCCGTCGGCCCGGGCGGCCGCCACGACGGCGGCCGGGCCGGCCACCGCCTCGGCGCACCCGCGCCCGCCGCACCAGCACAGCGGCCCGTCCACGTCCAGGCACACGTGCCCGATCTCCCCGGCGTTGCCGCTGGCCCCGTGGTAGGGGATGCCGTTGACCAGGACCCCGGCGCCGACGCCGGTGCCCATGTACACGGCGGCGAAGATGGACGAACCGCCGACCACGCCGGACCAGTACTCGCCGAGGGCGGCGGCGGTCGCGTCGTTGCCCGGCACCACGGGCAGGCCGACCGCGTCCTCCAGCTCCTCGGCCGCGGGGTAGTCGGCCCAGTGCCGCAGTGAGGGGTGCCGGTGGAGCGCGCCGGTCGGGGCGACCAGCCCGACGCCGAGCACCCGTTCGCGGTCCACACCGGCGCCCTCCACCAGGGCCTCCACCTGCCGGGACATGCGGGAGGTGGTCTCGGCGGGGTCCTCGTCCCGGTTCACCCCGGCGCGGGTCATCCGGGAGACCACGGCGCCGGTGAGGTCGATGAGGGCGTAGGTGATGCCGATGGGGTCGATGTGGACGCCCACGGCGTAGCGCGACTCGCGGTTGAGCCGGAGCAGGACGCGCGGCTTGCCGCCGGTGGACTCGGCGCGCCCGGTCTCCAGGACCAGGCCGTCGTCGATGAGCCTGCGGACGACGGTGGAGATGGTGGCGCCGGTGAACCCGGTGGCCTCCACCAGCCCCACGCGGCTGATCGTGCCCGCGGCACGGATGACGTCGAGGACCGCCGCCCTGCTCGTCGTGTGCGGGATCACCCGCGACGGCCCGCCCAATGCCACCTCCACCACCTCGACGGCCGGTCCCCGGCCGCGGTCCGCGCTGTGCTCTCCCCCGCTCCGGGACGCCGCGTCCGCGCGCGGACCGCCCGGGTCGCTTCTCCGGGGCCGGTCGCGTCGCGCCCGCGCGCGGGGACCCGCCCCTTCGCGTCCGGCGGGCGAGTGTGGGCCAAGTGTCGCGCCCGCGCGCGGGGACGGCAACCCGGCCCCTCCTCCGCGCCGCGCCCGCACGGGGACGGCCCCCTCCCGGGCCGCTCCCCCGCCCGCCGCGCCTCCGTGACGCGCCCGCGCCGGGGACGGCAGCGTTCCGGGGCTGCCCGCGGGCCGCCGCACGCCGTCTCGCGCCCGCGCGGGGACGCCGGGCCGGACGCGGGCAATCCGGCACGGCCCCGGCTCCGAAGAACCCGGGGAGACCGAACCGAGCGGCGCCGTGCCGCGCGGTCCCCCTCAGAAGGGAGTCCACCGAGCATGCGTGCTTCTCCCACGCACCGCCCCCGGTCGGCCGAGCGGCCCCTAGGGCCGCTGGGCCCATGGATCACCCGGTGGGCGCCGCCCCGCCCGGTGGCCGCGGTGGCCATCGTGCTGCACGGCGGCCAGGTCACCGGGCTGATGAGCACAGAACAGCGACAGCTCGCCGTCCGGCGGATGGACCCGTTCGCCTCCGCGCTGGCCCGCGCGCACGGCGACCGCGGACTGGCCGTGTGGCGGGTGCGCAACCGCGTGCGCGGGTGGAACGGCGACGGACGGTCATCCCTGGAGGACGCCGGACGCGCGGTCGACGAGGTCAGGCGCCACCTGGGCGGCGTGCCGGTGGTCCTCGTCGGCCACTCGCTGGGCGGGCGCGTGGCCCTGCGCTCGGGCGGGCTGCCCGGAGTGCGCGGCGTCGCGGCGCTGGCCCCGTGGATTCCCGAGGGGGAACCGGTGGAGCAGTTGCTCGGCCGACGCGTGCTCCTCGCCCACGGCTCCCGCGACCTGACCACCAGTCCCCGGGCGTCGGCCGACCACACCGCGCGGATCGCCCGCGTGGCGGAGTCCGCGGAGTTCGTCCGGGTGCCCCTGGACGTGCACGCGATGCTGCGCTGGCGCACCTGGAACCGCCTGGTCACCGACTTCGCGGGCACGGTGCTGGACGCCTGCGCCCGGGAGCCGCGGGGATAGCCCCGCCGCACCCGGGCCGCACCCGTCACACCCGTGCCGCCGCGCACGACGGAACGCCGCGCCCCTCCGGACGCACCGCACCCGGCCCTCCCGTGCACCGGCCCGCGACCGGGTTCAGAGCCGGGTGGCACGCACCAGGACCAGCCGTTCCGGGAAGAGCACCGGCGCCTGGAGTCCCGCGTTCTCCAGCACCGCGCCCCTGACGCGGACGCCCTCGGGGGTCCACCAGGGCAGCGGCACCCCCCACCGGTGGGCGTTGCCGTCGGGCACGTCCCCGGGCGCCTGCGGGCGGACCCGGTAGACCGCCTCGGGGTTCAGACCCGGCAGCCGGACGGGCCCGGTCGGGTACAGCTCCGAGGTCCCCGTGGCGACGATCGCGTAGAGCGCCTCGGACCGGTCCTCGGCGACCACGCCGTGCACCCGGACCGCCGGGTCCGGGTGGTCGCCGTGCACGGCGGTTCCCGTGTGCAGCAGACCGCGCAGCTCCTTGTACAGCTCCACCCACTCCCGCAGGCGGGCCAGCTCGGCGCCGTCGGCCCGGGTGAGGTCCCACTCGATCCCGAAGTGCCCGAACAGGGCGGTCCCGGCCCGGAAGTCGACGGTGTGGCGGCGGTCGGTGGTGTGCGCGGTGCCCGCCCCCACGTGGGTGCCCATCAGCTCCAGCGGGACGAGCGCGTTGGTCCACCGCTGGATGTCCTGCCGCTCCAGGGCGTCGATGCAGTCGGAGACCCACACGCGGTCGGTGCGCTCCAGCACTCCCAGGTCCACCCGCCCGCCGCCGGACGAGCAGGACTCGATCTCCACGCCCGGGTGGCGGCGGCGCAGTTCGTCCATCAGCCGGTAGACCGCCAGGGTCTGGCCGTGGACCCCGGCCCGCCCGGTCGGCCGGTGCCCGGCGTCCACCAGGTCCCGGTTGTGGTCCCACTTGAGGTAGGAGACCGGGTAGGCGGACAGCAGGTCGTCCAGGCGCTCCAAGACGTACGCGAACGCCTCCGGGCGGGCCAGGTCGAGCACCTGCTGGGAGCGCGCCGGCCGGGGCAGCCGGTCGCCCGCGGCCATGATCCAGTCGGGGTGCGCGCGGGCCAGGTCGGAGTCCTCGTTGACCATCTCCGGCTCCACCCACAGCCCGAACTGCATGCCGAGCCCGGTGACGTGGTCGGTGAGCGGGCCCAGCCCGTCCGGCCACACCTCGTCGGAGACGTACCAGTCGCCGAGGCCGCGCCGGTCGTCGCGGCGCGAGCCGAACCAGCCGTCGTCGAGCACGAACCGCTCGGCGCCCACGCGGGCGGCGGCGTCGGCCAGCTCGCGCAGCCGGTCGAGGTCGTGGTCGAAGTACACGGCCTCCCAGGTGTTGACGACCACCGGGCGCGGTGTGGAGGGGTGGTGCGGGCGCGAGCGCAGGTGCCGGTGGAAGCGGGCGGAGACCTCGTCCAGGCCGTGCCCGTGCGAGCCGTACTGCCACGGGGTGGTGTAGGACTCCCCCTCGGCCAGCACGACCTCCCCGGAGAGCAGCAGCTCGCCCGAGCCCAGCAGGGACACCGCGTGGTAGGTGCGCTCGGCGAAGGTGCGGTGGTTGCCCGACCAGGCCGTGTGCACGGCCCACACCTCGCCGGAGCGGTTGCCGGAGCCGTGCGTTCCCGCGGCCAGCAGGTGGGCCGCGTCGTACCCCGTGCGCCCGGTGCGGTTCTCGCGCACCCGCAGGCCCTGGGTGAAGGCGGTCCGCTGCGGGCTGCGCTCGCGCATGTGGCGCCCGCCGAAGTCGAGCAGCTCGACCGCCTCGGCCGGGACGGGGAGGACGAGGTTGACGGCGTCCACGGCGAAGGGGGACGCGGCCCCGTTGGTGACGGTGGCGCGCTGGCGGACCAGGCCCGAGGGGGCCAGTTCGACCACGAGGTCCAGGACGAGCCCGGCCCGGGCGTCCTCGGCGCGGACGGTCAGGCGCCCGCCCTCCGGGGAGCCGTGCTCCACCGCGGACTCGCGCACGCGGAAGGCGGTGGAGAAGTCGGCGCCGCCCCGGTTGCCGACCAGGCCCGGCGTGCCGAGCCAGCCGGCGGACTGCTCGGGGAGCACGGCCACCTCCACCGGCCCGTCCACGGAGAACCCGATGGGCTGCGGGCTCAGCGCCAGGCGCAGGTCGTCCAGCTCCCCGCGGGAGAGGTCGCCCAGGTCGGAGCCCCAGTGCAGGACCCGGGGCAGGGTCTCGCCGGTCAGGTCCAGCAGGAGGCTCACCCCGGCGGCGCGCAGGTGGGGGAGGTCGGAGCCGCCGGAGAGGGGGCGGTGCGATGCCACGGTCGCCACGTCCTTCGTGGTCGGGAACAGGGTTGACTTACTTTGTTCGGAAAAGTAAGAATCCCCGAGGTGGCTGGTTCGCGCAAGAGGGACCGCCACCCGACGACGACCGCGACGCCCCGCGGAGCGTGCTCCGCGGACACGCCGGGCGTCCCCGCCCCCGAAGCCCCGAGAGGCACAGATGATCCGTCACACCCTGCACGACGGCTGGCTGCTGTCCGCGACGAGCGGGCCCGTCCCGGAGAACGTCGCGGGCCGCACCGTCCCCGCCCGGGTCCCCGGAAGCACCCACCTGGACCTGCTGGCCGCCGGTCTGATCCCCGAGCCCTACCTGGACAGCAACGAGACCGAACTGGCCTGGATGCACCGCGCGGGCTGGCGCTACTCCCTCACCTTCGAGGCCGACGCCGTCGAGGACGGCGAGCGCGTCGACCTGGCCTTCGACGGCCTGGACACGGTGGCCACCGTGGAGCTCAACGGCACCGTGCTCGGCACCACCGCCAACATGCACCGCGGATACCGCTTCGACGTGCGCGACGCGCTGCGCGCCGGGACCAACGAACTCGTGGTCGACTTCCGGTCCGCGCTGGAGTACGCCGAGGAGGTCCGCGGGGAACTCGGCGAGCGGCCGCACACCAACACGCACCCGTACAACATGGTCCGCAAGATGGCCTGCTCCTTCGGCTGGGACTGGGGACCCGACCTCCAGACCGCCGGGATCTGGAAGCCCGTGCGCCTGGAGCGGTGGCGCACCGCCCGCCTGTCCCAGGTGCGCCCGCTGGTCACCGTGGGCGGGGACGGCACCGGCCGGGTGGAGGTGCACGCCGACGTCGAGTGGTCCGGGAGCGCTCCCGGTTCCGGCCTGGTCCTGGCGGCCGAGGTCGCCGGTGTGCGGGCCGCCGCCGACGTGGCTCCCGGCGCGGAGAGCGGCGTGGTCGTGGTCGAGGTGCCCGACGCCCGCCTGTGGTGGCCGGTCGGCCACGGCGACCAGCCCCTGTACGACCTGTCCGTCACCCTGACCGCGGACGGGGAGGTCGGGCCGCTGGGCTCCGAGGACCGCCGCGTGGGCTTTCGCACCATCACCGTGGACACCGCTCCCGACGAGCACGGCACCCCCTTCACCGTCGTGGTCAACGGCAAGCCGATCTTCGTCAAGGGCGCCAACTGGATCCCCGACGACCACTTCCTCACCCGGATCACGCGCGAGCGCCTGGCACGGCGCGTGGACCAGACCGTCGGCGCGCACATGAACATGCTGCGCGTGTGGGGCGGCGGGATCTACGAGAGCGAGGACTTCTACGACGTCTGCGACGAGCGCGGCGTCCTCGTGTGGCAGGACTTCCTCCTGGCCTGCGCCGCCTACCCCGAGGAGGAGCCGCTGTGGAGTGAGTTCGAGGCCGAGGCCCGGGAGAACGTCGCGCGCCTGACCTCGCACGCCTCGCTGGCGCTGTGGAACGGCGGCAACGAGAACCTCTGGGGCTTCATGGACTGGGGCTGGCAGGAGCGGCTCGGGGACCGGACCTGGGGCTACGGCTACTACACCGACCTCTTCCCCCGCGTCGTGGCCGAGCTCGACCCCACCCGGTTCTACGCCGACGGCAGCCCCTACACCCCGGGGTACGCCCCGAAGGAGGTCCACCCCAACGACGAGGCGCACGGCACCCGCCACGAGTGGACCGTGTGGAACCAGACCGACTACCGGGCCTACCAGGACCACGTGCCCCGGTTCTGCTCCGAGTTCGGCTTCCAGGGACCGCCCACCTGGGCCACCCTCACCGACTGGGTGCACGACGAGCCGCTCACGCCCACCTCGCCCGCCTTCCTGCTGCACCAGAAGGCCGATGACGGCAACGGCAAGCTCGCCCGGGGCCTGTCCGCCCACCTGCCCACGCCGAGGAGCTTCGAGGACTGGCACTGGGCCACCCAGCTCAACCAGGCCCGCGCGGTGGCGTTCGGCATCGAGCACTTCCGATCCTGGTGGCCGCGCACCGCGGGCTCCCTGGTCTGGCAGATCAACGACTGCTGGCCGGTCACCTCCTGGGCGGCCGTGGACGGCGAGGAGCGCCCCAAGCCGCTCTGGTACGGGCTGCGCCGCGCCTACGCGCCGCGCCTGCTCACCGTCCAGCCCCGGGACGGACGGCTGGTGCTGGTGGCCGTCAACGACACCGACGAGGCCTGGTCGGAGCCGGTCAGCGCGGAGCGCCAGACCTTCGGGGGCGAGGTGCTGCACACCGCTAGGATCGAGCTGGCCGTGCCGCCCCGTTCCGCGGCGGAGTTCGACCTGGCCCGGGAGCTGCTCGCGGCCGGGGACGCGAAGGAGGAGGTGCTCGTGGCCACGACCCGCGACGCCCGCCTCGTGCGGCCCTTCCGCGAGGACGTCCACCTGTCCTACGACCCCGACGCGCTGACCGCCACCGCCACTCCCGTGGAGGGCGGCTACCGGGTGGAGGTGCGCGCCTCGTCCTTCGCCAGGGACGTCTCCGTGCTGGCCGACCGGGTGGCCCCCGACGCCGAGGCGGACGACATGCTCGTGGACCTGCTGGCCGGGGAGACGCACAGCTTCCTGGTGCGCACCGGGGCGGAGGTCGACCCGGCGGCGCTGACCGCCGCCCCCGTCCTGCGCTCGGCCAACTCCCTGCGCGCGCGGCGGGCGTGATGGACGGGTCCGGGACCGGAGGCGCGGTCGGGCTGGTCCTGGCCAGGCCGCGCCGCCTGCTGAGCGCCGAGCCCTTCTTCATGGAGTTCATCGCCGGGATCGAGGAGCGGATGGCCGAGCGCGACATGTCGGTCCTGCTGCACCTGGTGACCGGCCGGGAGGCCGAGCTGGCCGCCTACCGCCGGTGGGCGGAGCGGCGGCTGGTGGACGCGGTCGTGGTGGTCAACCCGACCGAGGGGGACGAGCGCCCCGCCGTGCTGCGCGAGCTGGGCCTGCCCGCCGTGGTCGCGGGCAGTCCGGTCCCGGACCCCGCCACGCCCACCGTCCTGACCGACCACGTGTCCCCGGTCCGGACGGCGCTGGAACGCCTGCTGGAACTGGGCCACCAGCGCGTCGCCCGGGTGACCGGGCCGGTGGAGCTGCTGCACACACGCGCCCGCACGGAGGCCCTCGCGGAGGGCTGCCGGGCCGCGGGGATCCCCGACCCGGTGGTTCTTGAGGGCGACTACTCCTCCGAGGCGGGCGCCCGGCTCACCGGCGAACTGCTCAAGCGGAAGGACCCGCCGACGGCGGTCCTGTACGACAACGACGTGATGGCGGTGGCCGGGCTGGACGCCGCCCGCGGCATGGGCGTGCGGGTACCCGAGCAGCTGAGCCTGGTGGCCTGGGACGACTCGACCATGTGCCGCCTGGCCGAGCCCGCGCTCACCACCATGAGCGTGGACGTGTACCGGTACGGGGTCGCGGTCGCGGAGTCGGCCCTGGAGTGCGCCGACGGGGCGGCCGTGGCGGAGCGGTGGTCTCCGGCTGCGCGCTTCGTGCCCCGGGGCAGCACCGGCCCGGCCCCCGCCGGGGGGTAGCAGCACCGGCTTGCCGCCACGGCGGCTTGTCGACTTGTCGGTCCGCCGGCTTGTCGGTCTGTCGACGGGACGACCTGTCGACAGGCCGACAGGTCGCTCCGGGGCCGCGCTCCGGCCGCCTGACCCCGTTCCGGCCGCCGGAACCCGATCCGGGAAACGCGAAGGGCCGGTTGCTCCGTGCCGCGCACACCGTGCGTCGGCTCGGACCAACCGGCCCTCGCTACCTCTACCGGCCGGACGCTCACCCTCGTGAGCATCGGCCTCGTGCGGTGGAGGAGGGATTTGAACCCTCGAAGGGTTGCCCCTTACCCGCTTTCGAGGCGGGCGCCATCGGCCACTAGGCGACTCCACCGCGAGACACTCTACCGGATACGGCGCCGTGCGAAAAACCGGCTCAGGAGATCGGAGCACCTGTCCGACAGCTCCCGCGGCACCAGGTCCGGCGGGACGACCTCCGGGCGGTGGTTGAGACGGGGATCGCGGACCGCGTCCCACACCGATCCGGCCGCGCCCGCCTTGGCGTCCCGCGCGCCGTAGACCAGCCGGTCCACGCGGGAGAGCACCGTCGCTCCCGCGCACATCGTGCAGGGTTCGAGGGTGACCACCAGGGTGCAGCCGCCCAGCCGCCACTCACCGCGCGCGCGTGCGGCGGCCCGCAGCGCCAGCACCTCGGCGTGGGCGGTGGGGTCGCCGGTGGCCTCGCGCTCGTTGCGCCCGGTGCCCAGGACGGCGCCGTCGGCGTCCAGCACGACCGCGCCCACCGGCACGTCACCCGTCTCCAGGGCGGCCTCGCCCTCGGCGATCGCCGCGAGCAGGGCGGCGTCGAGGACGTCCCGTCCGATCACAGCCTCATACCGTCGAGGATCTCGGCGAAGCCCGCGCGCTCGGCCACCACGGCCAGGACGTCGCTGGGCAGGACCCCGCCGCCGACGGACAGGGAGCGCAGCTCCTCCTCGGTCAGGCCCAGGTCGGAGAGCAGGTTCCCGTCGCCGTCGGGCCGCGGGTCGGGCCGGGCTCCGGCGCTCTCGGAGGGCGGCGGCGCGCCCAGCCCCCCGGCCTCGGAGAGCACCGAGGCCAGCGGGTGGTCGTGCACCACCCGCGCGTCGGAGAGGTACACGCGCGGCTCACCGCCGTCGTCGTCGGCGCGCACGATGGCGAACCACTCGTCGTCGGCCTCCACGAGCAGGATCGAGACCCCGCTGCCCCGGTCGGTCGCGAAGTCGAGCATCAGTTCGGTGACGTCGTCGATGACGTCCACGTCCCCGAGTTCGACCTCGGTTCCCCGCCACGTCCTCCCGTTGGGAGCGAAGACCGCTGCGAAGGTCGACACCGCGTGCTCTCCTGTCCGCCCGGATGCTCTTCTCGGCAGGTCCTTACCCCATACCATCCAGTACACGCTGGAAGGACTGGGCGAATCCCAGCCGTTCGGACACGCTGGCCAGCACCTCGTCGGGGTACAGGTCCAGGTCGCCCGCCAGGGCGCCCAGCTCCATCTCGTCCAGCCCGAGGTCGGCCACGATGGACAGGTCGCCCGCGGGCAGCACCTGGTCCAGGTCGTCGTCGTCCGGCTGGTCGATGTCCAGGTAGTCCAGAACGTCCCGGGCCACCTGCCAGTCCACGGACGCGGTCACGTCGGACAGGAAGAGGGAGACGTCCTCACCGTAGACCCGCACGATGACGAAGAAGTCGTCGCCGACCGAGACCAGGCCGAGTGAGCCGCTGATGCTCGGCTGCTGGCGCAGGGCGTGGATCAGCCCCTTGAGGTCGTGCGTCAGGGTCACGGGGAGCAGGTCGACGTCCCAGTACTCCTCTTCCCTGTACGCGATGGCCGCGAAGTCGCCCGAGTCGTCGTCACCATGATCGAGCACTGTCATCGTCACCCCAACCCGGCCGGTGTATCGGTGCGGACGAAGGAATCCCGGATCGCCCGTGCGAGTGACATGGTAACGATCACTCCGGTGCCACCGTCCCCCTCGGTCCGCGTCATTCCGGACCACGCTCTCATGAGAACCGGTTCCCCGCTCGCCCCTCCGCCGTCCCCGCGCCCCCCGGACGTCCCCGGCCGCGCGGCCGCGCCGGTCCGGAGCGGGGACCACGCGGCCCGCGGCGCCTCCGGTCCGGTGGACGCGCGCGGTTAGACTCGGGCAGGCCTCCTCCCCAGCCACCGTCTTGTTGTCCCAGCTCAACCGGAGAACGCTTTGGAAACCCTGGTCGTCGACCACCCCCTGGTCGCGCACAAACTGACCACCCTGCGCGACGTGGGTACCGACTCCCCGACCTTCCGGCGCCTGACCGACGAGTTGGTGACCCTGCTCGCCTACGAGGCGACCCGGGACGTCCGAGTGACGGACGTCACTATCCGGACCCCGCTCGTGGAGACCACCGGAACGCAGCTGACGCGCCCCACTCCGCTCGTGGTGCCGATCCTGCGCGCGGGCCTGGGCATGCTCGACGGGATGACCCGCCTGCTGCCCACCGCCGAGGTCGGCTTCCTGGGGATGGCCCGCGACGAGGACACCCTCCAGCCCGCCACCTACGCCGACCGGCTGCCGCAGGACCTGTCCGGCCGCCAGTGCTACGTGCTGGACCCCATGCTGGCCACCGGCGGCACCCTGGCCGCCGCGCTCAAGCTCTTGGTGGAGCGGGGCGCCGACCACATCACCGCGATCTGCCTGCTCGCCGCCCCCGAGGGCCTGACCGCGGTGGAGCAGCGGCTCGCCGAGGACCTGGACCCCGACCACGGCGCGACCCTGCGCGTGGTCACGGCGGCGGTGGACGAGCGGCTCAACGAGCAGGGCTTCATCCTGCCGGGGCTGGGCGACGCGGGCGACCGCCTCTACGGCTGCTCCTGAGACACACCCGCCCCGTCCGCACCCAGCGCCCGCCGGATCACGGTTGGGCGCTTTTTCGGCTCTTTTTGCGACCGGAGGAATGAACGACCGAAAATCGGGCATGCCTGCTGCCGACTCCCCCGTCCGCCCTGGTGGACACGGCGAGCCGGCGCAAGCGCCGACACGGCTTTGCATTAGCCGAATTCATTTCGAGACGGTAATGTAACAGAGAGGAGCGATGATGGTTCCCGCACGCCCGTAAGCGGAGACCAGCCGGACCGAAACACCCCCTCACCCCAGATCTCCCTCTCAGCCCGCTGACACCGCACGCCCGAGCCTCCTCCGGCGCGGCGCTTCGTCCACCCTCCAGCGGCTACCGAAAGATCCCGAAAGAACACACAGCGCGACCCCCGTAGCCCCCAAGGAGTGAGATGAACGAGAACCCCTCCACCTCGACCGCCCGCGACTCTCGCTTCGAACCGGTGCGGAGCCGGCTGGCCGAGGAGTTCTCCGACGTGCACCACACCTCCACCGTCACCCGGTGCGTGGACGCGGCGCGGCACGGCGCCGAGGACGTGACCGGCAGGGCGACCCCCGACCTCGTGGAGCGGATCGCTCGACAGCACCTCCAAGTGCTCGCGCTGGCCTTCGCCGAGCGGTCCTAGCGGTTCCGAGCGGGACCTACCGAGGTTTTCGGCCTGTCCGATCTCCGCTGGCCTGCGCAGGGGGAGATGAATTACCCCCTTATATCCAGCAGTGTCCTTAATGTCATAGTCCTCGATGGACCTGAACCACATTCCGGACCACCAATCACTGGGTTACCAACACCACCGGAACCGGACACAGCCCGCATGCGAGGAAGGTCCGACATACCGCCACGCCGAGGGTGCGCCCCAGGCTTTACGGGCATGATGGTCGGTGCGACAATCACTGCTGGGTTAGTGGGTCAGGTGGATTCCAAGAGGAGTCAGTCGTGGCGAAGTTGAAAAAATGGGGCGGCTACGCGCTCATCGCTTTCGTGGCGTTCTATCTGTTCACACAGCCGGAAAGCGCTGCCGGGGTGATCGAGAGCGCTCTGGGCGGTCTGATGGGGGGCGCGGAGTCGATGTCCCGTTTCGTCAACGCGCTCCTGTAACCGGAACGGTCGGGTGGCATGCGGCTCGTAGCGTCGAGTAACAGCGCTCCTGCGTCGGTCAACCGCTACCTCCTGCCGCACGAGCAGGACGTGGTGACCATCCGTCGGCACCCCGCGGTGCTGATCGGTCCGGTCGGAGCGGTCCTCGGCGCGCTGATCCTCGCCGGGATCCTCAGCAACACCTCCATCGCCGCCAGCGCCGCGACGCTGGCGATCATCTGGTGGGTGTGGCTGCTGGTGTTGGTGTGGTTCGTGTGGCGGGTAGCGGAGTGGTCGGTGGACTACTTCGTCATCACCTCCGCACGGCTCCTGCTGACCACCGGCCTGATCGTCCGGCAGGTGAACATGATGCCGCTGGGCAAGGTCACCGACATGAGGTTCGAGCGGACCCTGCTGGGCCGCTTCCTCGGTTACGGGACCTTCGTGATGGAGTCGGCCGGTCAGGACCAGGCCCTGAGCCGGATCGACTTCATCCCCTACCCGGAGCAGCTCTACCTGGAGGTCGTGGGGCTCATCTTCAAGGAGTGACCCCGCACCTCAAGGCCCACGCGGAGCACCCGCCGTCCCGGCGGGTGCTCTCGCTGTGTTCGGGCCCCCGCCGGGCTGGCGGGAGGCGGTCCCCGGCGGGCCGTGGCCGTCGTACACGGCCGGACCCCTCCGGTGCTGCCGCGCGGCGCCGGGCACGCGCGGCCGGACCGAGCGCCTCCTTCGTGCCTCGTTCACCTCCTGTTAACCTTCCCTTCGGGTGACATACTCCTTTCTCCGACGCAGGTCAGAGAACCGTCACACAGGGCATTCGGCACATCACGCATAGAACCCCACGACCTGGGCATGTCTCCAAGCAGCCTCCACACGGAGGCCGAACCCCCGATGGACCACGCCCACGGCATCCGGCGAATTGACTCGAAGGTGAACGTAGGGTTAACTTGGGACATCTGAAACGGAAACGAGGAGGGTCCCATGGCGCGCAGGACGGACCGTGCACCCCACCCCACTCGGTTCTCGACGACCCGTCGGCGCACCCGCCTCTCGGCTGGGACCAACCGCCTCTCCGGTCTCGCGACCGAGCCGGTCAACGTCCCGCAGCCCCGTGAGGACGCCGACGCGACGACGTCGGGACACCCGATCATGCACTGGGTGCTGGTCACCGACGACAACGGTCGGAACCGCCCCGAGGTCCGCTGGCTCTAGCCGGCGGTTCGAACGAAGGCCTCCCCGCCCGGATCCTCCGGGCGGGGAGGCCTTCGCCGTTGCCCGGGGCCGGCCGCGCCCCGCACGGACGGGCCCGGCGAGTGAGGGGCCGCGCCGATTCCGGCGCGCGGGTACGCGGTGAACCGAAGCGAGCGCGGGGGGCCGTCCCGCGGGGCGGCCCCCTCGTCGTCCGCGGAGTCCGCGCGGGGCCGCCCGGCGACCTCCTCCTGTCTCCACATCCCTTTGTCGACAAATCGGCTTGACCATAAAGAGCAAAGTGGTTAGCCGTTACAGGCCTCCTGTCGCCCCGAAACCCGTGATGTCGGTCTCACGAATCTCCGCTTGACGGCCAACAAAACGAGACGTATCGTCTTGCACATGAGGCTGATCTTCCTGTAGTCCCGCGTCCGACGCCCGAGCCACCGCCGCCAGCGCCCAGCGCCGCACGGCGACCTCCCCGCGCTCCCCGGCGTCGCTGTACCGCGGTCGACCACGGAAGGCCTCACCGTTCCCTTTCCTCGGACCCGCGCCATCGCCGCGCCCTGTCCGAAACCCGGAACGCCAGCGCCCCACCGTCGATCCGCGGCTCATCTCCCAGCCACACCGCAGATCAGGAGGCGCGCATGCTCACCGCCCGAGTACGAGCACGGTCCCAGCTCACCCTCAACGACATCACCCACCGCTACGGCGACCACACCGTGCTCGACCGTGTCACCCTCACCATCAGCCCCGGTGAGCGCGTCGGGGTCATCGGCGACAACGGCTCCGGCAAGAGCACGCTGCTGCGCCTGCTCGCCGGGGAGGAGGAGCCCACCAACGGAGACCTCACGGTCCGCGCCCCGGGAGGAGTCGGACTCCTACGACAAACGTTGGAAGGGGTCGGGGCGGGGGGGCAGACCCCGGAGGCGGTGGGGGTCTCCACCGGCACCGTCGGCGACGCGATCGACTCCGCCCTGGCCGTCCTGCGCGACATGGAGGCGCGCCTGCGCGCGGCGGAGAGCACGCTCGGCTCCGCCACCCCGGAGGAGCTGGACGCCTACGGCGACCTGCTCGCCCGGTTCGAGGCGCGCGGCGGCTACGACGCCGACGCGCGCGTCGACGCCGGACTGCACGGGCTGGGCCTTCCCGGCCTGGACCGCGACCGCCCGCTGAGGACCCTCTCCGGAGGGGAGCGCTCGCGCCTGGCCCTGGCCGCGATGCTGGCGGCCTCACCCGAACTGCTCCTACTGGACGAGCCCACCAACGACCTGGACGACCGCGCGGTCGCCTGGTTGGAGGACCGGCTCCGCCGCCACCGGGGCACGGTCGTGGCCGTCACCCACGACCGGGCGTTCCTGGCCAACGTGACCGACACCGTCCTGGAGGTCGACCACGACCTGCGCCGGATCCGCCGGTACGGCAACGGCTACGACGGGTTCCTGGCCGCGAAGGCCTCGGCCAGGGCCCGGTGGATCCGCGAGTACGAGGAGTGGAGGGCGGACCTGGCCCGGCAGCGCAGGCTGGCCGAGAACAGCATCGCGGCGCTGCGGGCCATCCCGCGCAAGATGGAGAAGGCCGCGTTCGGCCACGGGGCGTTCAAGATGCGCGGGGCCGCGCACGGTTCCATGGGCCGCGTCCGCAACGCCAAGGAGAGGATGGAGAGGCTGACCGCCGACCCGGTGGCGCCGCCGCCGGTACCGCTGCGGATGACCGCCGGGTTCACCGGGTCCCGCGCCGGGGAGAGCACTCCGGCCGCCTCTCTGGAGGGGGTCCGGGTGGACCACCGCCTGGAGGTGCCCTGCCTGGACCTCGCTCCGGGCGAACGCGTGCTGGTCACCGGGCCGAACGGGGCGGGCAAGACCACCCTGCTCCGGGTCCTGTCCGGGGACGCGCTCCCCGACGAGGGACGGGTTTCGGTCCCCGGCCGGGTGGGTTACCTGCGTCAGGAGGACGGCTCCTTCGCCGCCGGACAGACCGTGCTCGGCGCCTACGCCGCGGGGCGGCCCGGTTTCGCCGAGGACCACCGGGACGAGCTGGCCTCGCTCGGACTCTTCCGGCCCGGGGAGCTGGACCAGCCGGTGGCGTCCCTGTCGGTGGGCCAGCGCAGGAGGATCGAGGTCGCCCGGCTGACGTCGGGGGCCTACGACCTGCTGCTCCTGGACGAGCCGACCAACCACCTCTCCCCCGGTCTCGTGGAGGACCTGGAGGAGGCGCTGACGCGCTACGAGGGCACACTGGTGGTCGTGTCACACGACCGCAGGACCCGGCAGCGCTTCACCGGCCGCCACCTGGAACTACGGGAGGGGATCGTGGTCAGCGACTCCGCGTGAAGCGGGCGTAGCGCTTTGTCGACAAATCGGCTTGACCATAAACCGCTATTACGACTAGCCGATATTCGGGGCCTGTGGCACGGCGGGCCCCGACGCGGCGGCTAGCCGGGCGCCATGTCGACGAACCGGCTGTAGTGGCCCTGGAAGGCCACGGTCACGTCCGCTGTGGGGCCGTTGCGGTGCTTGGCCACGATGATGTCCGCCTCGCCCGCGCGCGGCGACTCCTTGTCGTGCACGTCCTCGCGGTAGAGCAGGATGACCATGTCCGCGTCCTGCTCGATGCTGCCCGATTCGCGAAGGTCGGACACCTGCGGGCGTTTGTCGGTGCGCTGCTCGGGACCTCGGTTGAGCTGGGAGAGCGCCACCACCGGGACCTCCAGCTCCTTGGCCAGGAGCTTGAGGGACCGGGACATCTCCGAGACCTCCTGCTGGCGGCTCTCCACCCGGCCGGGCGAGCTCATCAGCTGGAGGTAGTCGACGATGACCAGCTTGAGGTCGTGCTGCTGCTTGAGCCGTCGGCACTTGGCCCGGATCTCCATCATCGACATGTTCGGGGAGTCGTCGATGAACAGGGGCGCGTTGGCCACCTCGCCCATGCGCCTGGCCAGGCGGGTCCAGTCCTCGTCGGTCATCAGCCCGGAGCGCATGGTGTGCAGGGGCACCCGCGCCTCCGCCGACAGCAGGCGCATGACGATCTCGTTGCGCCCCATCTCCAGGCTGAAGAAGACCGCGGTCATGTCGTGCTTGATGGACGCCGCACGCGCGAAGTCCAGGGCCAGCGTCGAGTTGTGGGTGGGGACCATCGACCGGGTGGCCAGGAACAGGTGGTCCGGGTGGTCCACCTGGACGCAGCGCACCGGAACGCTCTCCACCGGTCGCACCTCGGTGACGAACCGGGAGCCGATCCGCGCGTAACCGCGGTCGGCGCCGCGCTCCCGGTGCGCACACCTCTTGCGTTCGAGCCGGAAGACCTCGCTCCTGGAGCCGAAGGTGACCGTGTAGCAGGTGGACGATTCCTCCGACCGGCCGCCGACCCGCCTGGCCACCATCCCGGTGCGGTATCCCAGGCTGTGCGCCAGCTCCCGGAAGCCGTTCGCCAGGCGCTGGCTGGTGACCGCGAACTGCACGGAACCGGTGGCGTTCACCGTGCCGTCCGTGTCCAGCAGACCGGCGAGGAGGGCGCGCCGCTGGTCGGCCGAGGCGCGCAGGTACTCCTGGGGGATGTGCTTGTTCCCCAGAACTCCGAGGGTGCGCAACCTCGCCTGGACACTGCCGTGGCTGGCGACGCACTCACGGGCCGCGGGCGCGGTGTCCTCCTCCGGCAGGAAGACACCGTAGGTCATGCCGGAGGAGCCGACCGGCTTGGTCACGAGTCCCTCGGCCTCGATGTTGAGCAGGACCTCGGGGTCAGTGCTGGTGACCCGGGCGGCGACGGAGGCTCCGTCACCGAGCCAGGCGCCGAGGAAGTAGGGCGGCAGGGGGAGGTCGCGTTCGGGCAGCTCGATCGCCGCAGCGTTGACCACCGAATGGTTCAGCCTGCGGTCGGCGGTCTCCGTACGCAGGGTCCGGGCGATCTCCCTGGTGGTCCGCACCTCGGGCAGCACACGGGGAACCGCGCCCCGGAGCCCGGCCTCCCGGGCAGCGCGCCGCGAGGCCCGCGTGTGGGTCAGCCACTGGTGGTCGCCGTCGGCGACGACGGTGGTGCCGTCGTCGAACACGACCTCGAAGCAGGGGCGCCCGGTCATGACCTCTGTGGCGGCGACCACCCGGGTGGGTGTCCCGTCGGCGGCGATCAGCTCGGTGCCGACCTCCACCTCCCCCATGGTGGTCCATCCGCCGGGTGTCGGAAGGGGCGTGTCCAGGGCCAAAGCCTTGCCCACGGCGGGGCGGGCGGCGATGATGACCATCTGGCCGGGGTGGAGGCCGTTGGTGAGGGCGTCGAAGTCGGCGAAGCCGGTGGGCACGCCGGTCATGGTGCCGTCGTTGGCGCCGATCGCCTCGATCTCGTCCAGGGCGCCCGGCATGATGTCGGCGAGCGCGACGTAGTCCTCGCCGGTTCGCTTCTCGGCGACCTTGTAGATCTCGGCCTGGGCGTGGTCGACCAGGTCGTCCACCTCGCCGTCCCCGGCGTAGCCGATCTGGGCGATGCGGGTGCCCACCTCGACCAGGCGGCGCAGGACCGCGCGGTCGGAGACGATCTTGGCGTAGTAGCCCGCGTTGGCGGCGGTCGGGATGGCCTCGGTGAGGGTGTGCAGGTAGAGGGCGCCGCCGACCCGGGTCGCCTCGCCGCGCTTGGTCAGCTCGGCGTTGACCGAGATGGCGTCCACGGGCTCGCCTCGGGAGAAGAGGTCGACGACGCTCTCGTAGATGATCTGGTGCGCGGGCCGGTAGAAGTCCGCGGAGCGGATGATCTCCACGACCTGCGTGATGGCGTCCTTGGACAGCAGCATGCCGCCGAGCACGCTCTGCTCGGCCTGGATGTCGTGGGGCGGGGTGCGCTCGTATCCGCCTTCTTCAGGTGGCTGCTCAGCGACACTCACGAACGCTCCCCGGGACGGTACTTCCGTCGGCCCGGGAACGGGCCGACCCTTCCAGGATGCCCCATGACGGATGCCGGAGGCGCCTTGGCCGGAGGTTGTGGACACGTCCCTTACCACCATGTCCGGTGCCCCGCAGGGCATCCCGGACCGGGGTTGTGCACATCACCTGTGGATAACTTTGCCACGACCACTGCATATAGCCCTTGACCTGCCAAAACGCAGGATGCAGTCAGGGGGTGCAAGATGCCTCACAGGGCGTGTTTCCACAGGTTATCCACAGGCTTCGGCCGGGGTGTGGACAACTCCACACCCGCGTAGAACGCGTGTCCGATACTGTGTGCTGGTCATGCCACGACTGCTTTCGGCCGCCCCTTTCCGGCACCGCCACGACCGCGAGATCCTCGCCCTGGCGGTCCCGACGTTCTTCGCGCTCATCAGCGAGCCCCTGTTCCTGCTCACCGACTCCGCGATCGTCGGCACGCTGGGCACCGAGGCGCTCGGCGGCCTGGGCGTGGCCGGGCAGGTGCTGCTCACGCTCGTGGCCGTCTGCGTCTTCCTCGCCTACGGCACCACCGCGGCGGTCTCGCGCAGGTTCGGTGCGGGCGACATCCCCGGGGGCGTGCGGGACGGCGTGGACGGGCTGTGGCTCGCTGTCCTTCTCGGCCTCACGGCCGTCACGATCGGCTGGCCGCTCGGCCCGGTGATGGTGGAGGCGCTGGGCGCCTCGCCCGACGTGGCGCCCCACGCCCTGACCTACCTGCGCATCAGCCTGCTCAGCACGCCGTTCCTGCTCATCGTCATGGCGGGCACCGGTGTGCTGCGGGGCCTCCAGGACGCCCGGACCCCGCTGGTGGTGGCGGTCTGCTCCTACGTGGCCAACGCGGTGCTGTGCTCGGTGTTCGTGCTGGTCCTGGACTGGGGCATCGCGGGTTCGGCCTGGTCGACGGTCCTCGCCCAGGGCGGGGGCGCGCTCTGGTACGTGATGACGATCGCGCGCGCCGCCCGGCGCGAGGGCGTGTCGCTCACGCCCACGACGGCGGGCCTGCGCGCCTCGGCCTCGGCGGGGTTCGCCCTGTTCCTGCGCAGCGTGTCGATGCGCGTGGTGGCCCTGGTGACCACGGCGGTGGCGGCACGGCTGGGCGACGCGTCGATCGCCGCGCACCAGGTGAGCCACAACATCTGGGCGCTGCTGGTGTTCGCCATGGACGCGATCGCCATCGCCGGGCAGTCCATCGTGGGCCGCTACCTGGGCGCGGGGGACGTCCAGGGCACCCGGGACGCCACGCGGCGCATGGTGGAGTGGGGCGTGGGGCTGGGCCTGGTCTTCGCGGCGCTGGTGTTCCTGGCGCTGCCGTGGGCGTGGATCCCGTTCACCTCCGACCCCGAGGTGCGCGTCCTGATCACGTCCTCGCTGGTGGTGGTCGCGCTGCTGCAGCCGCTGAGCGGGGTGACCATGGTGCTGGACGGCGTGCTGATGGGCGCCGGGGACCAGCGCTACCTGGCGTGGGCGTCCCTGTGGACGATGCTGGTCTTCCTGCCGTTCGCCCTGGTCCTGCCGCGGCTGGCGGACGGCCCCCTGTGGGCGCTGGTGAGCCTGTGGGTCGCCTTCGGGGTGTGGATCCTCGCCCGCGCGGTCACCCTCGGGTTCCGGGCCCGGAGTACGGCCTGGCTGGTCACCGGCGCGTACCGGCCCTGATCAGGGGGCCCGCCACGGCGCGGCCGTGACGGGCCCGGTGCCCGTGTCCCTCCGGCGGACCGGAGAGGTCACGTGAACGTGTCGCGCTCACCGACGGCGGGTCCGTGACTGTAGGGCCTCACCTGTTCGTCCCGCGGCACGTCGGGGTAGGTCGGCAGCTGGTCGGGCTCCGGTGCCGCGACCGCCGCCGCGCCCGGATGGGCGAGCTGTTCCCGCATCCTGCTCCGGACGGTGGAGCGGAGTCGGGGAAGCGCCGCGTAGAGCTTGTCGCCGGGGCAGCCCGTCGCGTTGAAGTCGCGGTGGCCGACGATGGCCTCGTCGGGGTCCAGCCGGTAGGCCAGGCACAGCCAGGCGCAGGTGTCCGCCAACGAGTCCAGCAGGGCCGCGGGCGGGCTCGCCGAGGTGTAGGTGCCCTCGTTCTCGATCCCGATCGCGTGCTCGTTGTGGTTGGCGGTGTGCGCGCCGAGGACGTGGTGTCCCGCGCTGACGGCCCGCAGGCTCTGGTCGCGCCCCTCCATGATGTGGCCGCCGCGGCTGATGGTGAACTGCTGCCCCATGTCGCTCCACCCGTTGGTGTCCATGTGGTACCGCTGGATGGAGCGCGACAGCGACGCGGCGTGCGAGGTCGAGGTGTCGGACGCGTTCGCCGTGGCGGTGTGGTGCACGACGATGTGCGTGGCCCCGCGGCGCACGACCTCGATCTTGTTCTTCGGAGCGCGCGCCCCCCAGTCGGCGCGCGTGTACACCTTGGGTCGCGTGGCCGCGGAGGCCCGGTCCGCGGCGGGGATCCCGGCGATCCCGCCGAGGAGCACTCCCCCGGCGGCGAGGGCGGTTCCCCGCAGAACGGTCCTGCGGTCCACCCGTGTGTGTCGGCCCGGCTCGTCTCTTCTTTCCACGGTCATGGCTCTGCGTCCTCTCCGTGCTGGGTGGTGCAACGTACGACACCAACACAGAGAACACGATAGATTACAAAGAGTAATCAAAGGGTTGTCTGTCGACCAGGCGTGTCAGGAGAACCGAACAAGAACGCGGACCACCTCCGGGGAGGCCGGGCCCTCGGAGGGCCGTCGGGGGCGCGGCGGAAACCCCGGGAGGCATGGGAAAAGCGGGGCCCCGCCTCCCGGAGGGAGACGGGGCCCGGAGTGCACGGCGCCGGTCAGGAACCGACGACGTCCAGCTTGATCGTCGCGGAGACCTCGGGGTGCAGGCGGACCTGGACCTTGTGGCTTCCGACGGCCTTGATCGGGTTCTTGATCTCGATCCGGCGCTTGTCCAGCTCGGGACCACCGGTCGCCTTGACGGCGTCGGCGATGTCCGCGGGCGTGACCGAGCCGAACAGGCGGCCGCCCTCGCCGGCGCGCTGCTTGAGGCGCACGGTGAGCGCGTTGACGCGGCCAGCGACCTGCTGGGCCTCGTCGAGCGTGCGGATGTCACGCGCGGAGCGCGCGCGCTGGATCAGGTCGATCTGCTTCTGACCGCCGCGCGTCCACCGGATGGCGAACCCGCGGGGCAGCAGGTAGTTGCGACCGTAGCCGTTCTTCACCTCGACGACATCGCCGGGGGCTCCGAGACCGTTGACCTCGTGGGTCAAAATCAGCTTCACGACAAAAACCTCCCTCGGATATCGCCGTTAGCGGGCGGTGCTGGTGTAGGGCAGCAGGGCCACCTCGCGCGCGTTCTTGATCGCGGTCGCGACGTCGCGCTGGTGCTGGGTGCAGTTACCCGTGACGCGGCGGGCGCGGATCTTGCCGCGCTCGGAGATGAACTTGCGGAGAAGCGTGGTGTCCTTGTAGTCGATGTAGGACTGCTTCTCCTGGCAGAAGAGGCAAACCTTCTTCTTGGGCTTGCGCGCTGCCGGCTTAGCCATCGTGGTGCTCCTTCGCAAGAGCCCCGGGGTCCTCCCGGGGATGGTCTGATGTGGAAAGGGTCTGGCGCCTCGGGGCGCCGGACGGGGTACTCGCCGCGGTTAGAACGGGGGCTCGTCGGAGAAGCCCCCGCCTCCGCCGCCGAAGCCGCCGCCACCGCCGCCGTTGGTCGCCCACGGGTCGTCGGCCGGGGGGCCGCTGCGGCCTCCGCCGCCCTGCGACCCGCCGAAGCCGCCGCCCTGGTTCCCGTAGCCGCCGCCCTGCTGGGGCTGGCCGCCACCGAAACCACCGCCGCCGCCACCGCCGAAGCCGCCTCCGCCGCCCTGGCGCTGCGACTTGGTCACCTTGGCGGTGGCGCTGCGCAGGGCCGGGCCGACCTCGTCGACGTCGATCTCGAAGACGGTCCGCTTCTCACCCTCGCGGGTCTCGTACGAGCGCTGCTTCAGCCGGCCCTGCACGATGACGCGCATGCCGCGCTGAAGGCTCTCGGCCACGTTCTCCGCGTACTGCCGCCAGACGGTGCAGGTGAGGAACATGGACTCGCCGTCCTTCCACTCCCCCGACGCGCGGTCGAAGGTGCGGGGCGTCGAGGCCACACGGAAGTTGGCGACCGCGGCTCCACTGGGAGTGAAGCGCAGTTCAGGGTCGTCGACCAGGTTGCCGACGAGCGTGATCTGGGTTTCGCCTGCCATGGATGGGCTCCGGTTCGAGGTAGTCGGATCAGGCGGTTTCGCCTGTTCCCCCGATCATCCGCGCGACCACTGACATAACCGTCGGGGCCGGGGTGGAAGTCGGGGCGGGGGACGGCGGCGGGAGGCCGCCTAGTGGACCTCGGGGCGGAGCACCTTGGTGCGGAGCACGGCCTCGGCGATACCGAGCTGGCGGTCCAGCTCCTTGACCGTGGCGGGCTCGGCGGTGAGGTCGATCACCGCGTAGATGCCCTCGGCGTTCTTGTCGATGTCGTAGGCGAGACGGCGCTTGCCCCAGATGTCGACCTTCTCCACCGAGCCGCCGTCGTTGCGGACGACACCCAGGAAGTTCTCCAGCGACGGGGCGACGGTGCGCTCGTCGAGGTTGGGGTCGAGGATGATCATGAGTTCGTAACGACGCATAGGCGTACGTTCCTCCTCTGGACTGTCGCGGCCATGGAATCTCCATAGCAGGAGGGCAGGAGTCCGGGACGGGTTCCGCGCCGCGGGGGCGGGCGTCGCGCGGACTCTGAGCCATACGGGATCAAAGATTACCAGCAGCCGCGCACCCTCCGGTGCGGCCTGTGGACGGAGCCCGGGTACACGCGGAGGGGGCCGGTGCGCTCCGCGCGCACCGGCCCCCTCACTCGTCCAGAACCGGGTCAGTCGTTCCGGCCGAGGATCACCAACCTGCCGGGGTCTCCGCTGGTGTTGGTCGTCCTCCCGAAGATTCCGCCGCCCTGCTCCCCGCCGTCCTGCTCGGGGTCGGAGGCCTCACCGCTGGGATCGGTGTCCTCACACTCGGGCTGGCCCCAGCCACCGCACTCCTCCTGGTCCCCCGTGCCGGGGCTCTCCGGGCAGTCCCGGCCCCATCCGGGCTCGCAGGGCTCCTCGGTCTGCTGGTCCTGGCACTCCGGGGAGTCGGGCATGGCCGGGTCGCACTCCCCCGTGCTCGCGCTCGGGGACTCCTCGGGAGAGGGCTCCTCGGTCGGCTCCTCGGTGGGCTCCGCGCTCGGGGACGGCGTGGGCACGAAGCTCTGTTCGGTACCGACGTAGGCGGGCGGCGGGAACTGCGCCGGTTCGACGCCCTCCATGGCGGTCGTCATGAACTCGCGCCACACGTTGGCCGAGGTGGTGCCACCGAAGATCTCGCCCGCGGTCTGGCCGTCGAACTCCAGGGGCTGGCTGGCGTCCGCGCGGCTCAGGCCCACCGCGGCGACGAGCTGCGGCGTGTAGCCCACGAACCACGCGGAGACCGCGTCGCTGGAGGTACCGGTCTTGCCCGCGACGGGGCGCCCGTCGGGCAGCGCCGCCTGGTCGCCACCGCCGCCGGGCTCGACCACCTGGGTCATGGCGTAGGTGACGTCGGCCGCGACGTCCGCGGTGACCACCTGCTCACCGTTCTCCAGCAGGTCGGCGTCGTTGGGCGGGATGACCGTGCCGTCGGAGGTGCGCAGCTCGGTGATCATGTGCGCCGGTCGGTGCACGCCCCCGGCGGCGAAGGTGGAGTAGCCCTCGGCCTGGTCCAGCGCGCTCACCTGGTGGGTGCCCAGCGCGATGAGCGGCCCCTGGGCGGAGGTCGTGGTCTGCTCCTCGGCCACACCGGCCTGGACCGCGAGGTCGTCCACCGCGGTCGGGGTCATCTGCACCGCCAGCTCCACGAACGGGGTGTTGATCGACTGGGCGGTGGACTGGATCAGGTTGACCGGACCCCAGCTCCTGTCACCCGCGTTGATGACCTCGCTCTGCAGCCCCGGGAACTCCTGGGGGGAGTCGCCGTCGAACGTGCTGTTGAGGCTGATGCCGTTCTTGAGCGCGGTGGCGAGCACGTAGGGCTTGTAGGACGAACCCGCCTGTGTCCGGTGGGTCAGGGAGTTGTTGACGTCCTCGGCCACGTTGTCGCCCCCGTGGAAGGCGACGATCTGCCCCGTGGCGGGGTCGACCGCGGTCAGGCCCATCATCGTGTCCTCGGGGGTGCTCGGCAGGACGTCGAAGGAACTGCGCGCGGCGTCCATGAGCGCGGGGTCCAGCGAGGTCTGCACGACGAAGCCCTGGGTGGCGATGTCCTGGGCGGTGATCCCCTGCTCGGAGTAGCGCTCCTCGATCTCGGAGAGGACCGCGTTGTAGACGTAGTCGAACTTGGGGTCGTACTCCTGCTCCTCCTCGCCCTCCTGGGTGCCGTACGGAGCGAGCTCGGGGATCTCCAGGGCCTCGGCCTCGGCCCGGGGCAGGCCGATGTCGGGGTCGTCCTCGTGCATCAGGGCCAGCTGCTCCTGCACGTAGGGCCAGCGCTCCTCGTTGAGGTAGGTCCTGGTCCAGTCGCCCATCTCGCCCTGGAAGTTGCTGGGCATCTGGATGATGATGCCCAGGAAGGCCCCCTCCGCGTCGGTCAGCTCGCTCAGGTCCTTGTCGAAGTAGGCCTGGGACGCCATCTGGATGCCCATGGCACCGCGACCGAAGTAGATGGTGTTGAGGTAGGTCGTGAGGATGTCGTCCTTCTCCATCTGCTGGTTGAGCTTGATGGAGATGAAGATCTCGCGGATCTTGCGGATGTACTGGTTCTCGATCTCCAGGTCGCTGTAGTAGTTCCGCGCCATCTGCTGGGTGATGGTGGAACCGCCGCCGGCCTCGCCGCCGGAGAGGACGGCGCGACCGATGCCGGAGATGCTGATGCCGGGGTCGGTGTAGAAGGTGCGCTGCTCGGCGGCGAGCACGCCGTTGATGACCGAGGGCGGGATGTCCTCGCGCTGGACCTCGACCCGCCTGACCTCGCCCGAGGTGAGCGCGACCTCGGGCTCGGCGTCGCCCTCCGGAGCCCACATGATCTGGGTGGCGGACAGGTTGGCGTCCGACTTGGCCTCCAGCTCGTTCACGTTGGGGGCCATGGCGTACAGGATCGCGAAGGCGGCCACGCCGCCGATGATCATCAGGCCGAAGACGGCGAGGGCGGGTTTCCACGCCTTGGACAGGAAGCGCTTGAACCAGGGGCGGTCGTCCGGCTCCTCGTCGCGGGAGCGGCGCCGACCGCCTCCCCGGCCTCCTCTGCCGCCGCCTGCGGCGGCGCGGGAGCCGCGGCCCGGGGCGCGCCGCCCCTCGGAGCGGGCGGCGTTCTCGCGGTCACGGCCGCGGTCGCGGGGGTCGCGGGGGTCTCGGTCTCGGGGGTCGCGCGGCCCGGAACCGGCCGCCCTGCGGCGGCCGCGGGGGTCCTCGTCCGGGCGGCGCTGTCCCTCGGGACGGCGCGGGCGGTCTCCCTCGGAGCGGTGGCCGGAGCGCTCGCCGTCCTGGGGCCGCCGGGGGCGCTCGCCCTCGGGACGGCGGCGGGGGCGGTCACCGTCCGCGGGGGCGCGGCGCTGTCCCTCCGGGCGTCGGGGGCGGTCGCCCTCGGATCGACGGCGGCCCTCGGAACGGGCCTCCTGCTCCGGGGGGCGTCGGCGGCGCGGGCGCTCGGGCCCGGTGTCGTCCCCCCAGAAGCCGTCACCGGCGTCCGGACGGCGGCGGCCTCCGGAGGGTTCGTCCCGGGGCGGGCCGTCGGCCCGGCGCCGTCCGCCGCCGCCGCGCGAGCCGTCGGCCGGGCCGTCGGCCCGGCGACGGCCGCCATCGGCGTTCCGTCGTCGTTCGGTACTCACGTGGTCCTCGATTGCCTCTCACGGCCGGTCGGCCTGACGATTCCTTGGTGGAAACGGGGGGACGGTCCCCCTGGGGGATCGGTGATCCGCGACCTGCTTCTCGCGACGACTGCGTGGACCGGACCGGCGTGGCCGTGTCCAACGCTGTGCCTGTCGTTCAAGGCTTGATAAAGGACGCCCGAAGGCGGGCGGGGGTTTTCACACAGGTCGCGAAGACGTAAGCCGCTTCTTCCTCCTGGTCGTTGGCCTGCGGGAGCGACAGCCCTCGGTGCTCGGTGCCTACGGAAACGCCGCCGCGGCAGGGGCTGGGTCCGGGGGCTCTACCGGCTACGCACGCAAATCACAGGTCACGTTAGAGCGATCGAACGGTATAGCACAACCCACGCGCGAGGTTATCGCGCGTCTTGGCACACCTGGCCATGTTTCGCCTGGAATCGCCCGTCATGCCAGTTCAGAGCGGGCAAACCGAACCCCGACGAGTCGGCCGGGCGTCGACCCGCCCGAGAAGTGTTCGGTGTCGGCGCTGGTAGGGATGGGTGTGTGAGATTTTCCCCGCAGGACTCCGGGGGTTCACGGACGGCGGCCGACGCGCGGACGCACCCACGCGGACTCGTGTCACAGGTCTGGCATGCGGGCCCGCGGGTGGGCGGAGATAGAGTCAGAACTGAACAAAACAGCCAGACATGCATGTTCCCCCTGCGGTTCCCGGTCGCGGGACGTGAACCGTGCCCGCTCCGTCCGCCGAGGCGGCGCGGAGGGCACGGGGACCGCGCGCGCCGGACAACCGACCACCGAGGGCGGTGCGGGGCGGCGGGTGGGAACAGAAACGCCGTGTGCGCTGCTGACCACATACGGGAAACGAGCGCGTGGCGACGGGACCCGGAACCGCCGTCGGCGCGGTCCCGTCGTCGTGCGCCGTGGAATCCATGTTCGCGAACAAGAAGGAGCAAGGACCAATGGGTTCGGTACGTGTAGCCGTCGTGGGCGTCGGCAACTGTGCGGCGTCGCTCGTCCAGGGCGTGCACTACTACAAGGACGCCAACCCCGAGTCCCGGGTACCAGGCCTGATGCACGTGCAGTTCGGCCCGTACCACGTGCGCGACATCGAGTTCGTCGCAGCCTTCGACGTGGACGCCAAGAAGGTCGGCCACGACCTCGCCGACGCCATCACGGCCAGCGAGAACAACACCGTCAAGATCTGCGACGTGCCGCCGACCGGCGTCACCGTCATGCGCGGACCGACCTACGACGGGCTCGGCAAGTACTACCGCGAGGTCATCCAGGAGTCCCCCGAGGACGCGGTGGACGTGGTCGCGGCGCTCAAGGCCAGCAAGGCCGACGTGCTCGTGTCCTACCTCCCGGTGGGCTCGGAGGAGGCGGGCAAGTTCTACGCCCAGTGCGCGATCGACGCGGGCGTGGCCTTCGTCAACGCCCTGCCGGTGTTCATCGCCTCCGACCCCGAGTGGGCCGAGAAGTTCACCAGAGCGGGTGTGCCGATCATCGGCGACGACATCAAGTCGCAGATCGGCGCGACCATCACCCACCGCGTGCTGTCCAAGCTGTTCGAGGACCGCGGCGTGATCGTGGACCGCACGTACCAGCTCAACTTCGGCGGCAACATGGACTTCAAGAACATGTTGGAGCGCGACCGCCTGGAGTCCAAGAAGATCTCCAAGACGCAGTCCGTCACCTCCCAGATCCCGCACGAGCTGAAGGCCGGCTCGGTGCACATCGGCCCGTCGGACCACGTGCCGTGGCTGGACGACCGCAAGTGGGCCTACATCCGCCTGGAGGGGCGCGCGTTCGGCGACGTGCCGCTGAACCTGGAGTACAAGCTGGAGGTCTGGGACTCCCCCAACTCCGCGGGCATCATCATCGACGCGGTACGCGCCGCCAAGATCGCCAAGGACCGCGGCATGGGCGGACCGATCCTGGCCCCGTCCTCCTACTTCATGAAGTCCCCGCCGGAGCAGTACAGCGACGCCGAGGCGCACGACAAGGTCGAGCAGTTCATCGCCTCGGGCCAGCACGACGGCGCCGACGAGTAGAGCTTTCCTGAGGGCGGTCCCGGCGCACGGCCGGGGCCCGCTCCTCCCCGGGGCCGTCCCGGCCCCGGGCACGGCCTACGCTTGGTGCCGTGTCCTTCTTCGGTGATCTGCGCGTGGTCCTGCGGGGGCCCCGGTTCCGCCGCCTGTTCGGCACCCGGCTGGTGGCGCAGTTCTCCGACGGGGTGTACCAGGCCGGGCTGGCGGGCTTCGTCTTCTTCACCCCCGAGCAGCACACCAGCGCGGGCGCCGTCGCCGCGGCCTTCGCGGTGCTGCTCCTGCCGTTCTCGGTGGTGGCGCCGTTCGCCGGGGTCCTGATCGACAGGTGGCCCCGGCGCCAGATCCTGCTGCTGTCCTCCCTGGCCAAGGCGGCGCTCGCGGTGGCGAGCGCGTTCCTGGTGGCGGAGGGCGAGAGCCCGGCCTTCCTCCTCACCGCGCTCCTGGTGCTGAGCGTCAACCGCTTCTTCCTGTCCGGGCTGTCCGCCGGGCTGCCCTACGTGGTGGCCCGGGACAAGCTGATGATGGCCAACGCGGTCACGCCGACCAGCGGTACCGCGGCGAGCTTCCTGGGCGCGGGGGCGGGGGCCGCGATCGGTCTGCTCGGCGGCGAGGACGCCCTGGGCACCGGGCTCGTCCTGTTCGTGGCCGCGCTCGGCTTCGCCGGGGCGGCGCTGGTCTCCCTCACCCTGGGCCACGACGAGCTGGGGCCGCACCTGGAGCGGGAGCCGGACGAGGTCGCGGCGGCCGTGCGCAACGTGGTGCGGGGCATGGTCTCGGGGGTGCGCCACCTCTGGGCGCGTCCGGAGGCCCGCGACGCGCTGCTCACGATCGGCGGCCACCGGGTGCTGTTCGGGATCTCCACGCTGCTGACGCTGCTGCTGTACAACAACACCTTCACCGGCGGCGGTGTGGCCGGGCTGGCCGGTTTCTCGGTGGCGATGGGCCTTTCGGGGGCGGGGTTCCTGGTGGGCGCGGTGGCCACGCCGTGGGCGACCGCCCGGACGGCCCCGGGGACGTGGATCGCGCTGCAGCTGGCGGCGGCGTCGGCGGTCCTGGTGGTGTTCGGACTGCCCTTCTCTCCCGTGCTCTTCCCCGTGGCCGCGTTCGCGCTGGGCTTCGTCTCGCAGGGGGTCAAGGTCACCGTCGACACGTCGGTTCAGCGACATGTCGACGACGCGTTCCGGGGGCGGGTGTTCTCGGTGTACGACGTGCTGTTCAACGCCACGTTCGTCCTGGGAGCGGCGCTGGCCGCCGCGCTGGTCCCGCCATCCGGGGTGAACCCCGCGGTGGTCGTCGCGATGGCCGCGGCCTACCTCGTGATGGGCGCCGCCTGGGTGGTGCGCGGGCGCCGCGTCAGCACTGCGGAGGCGGAGCGCGAGGCCGCGTAGCGCCTTGTCGACCTGGTGACAGGTCGCCTTGTCGCCAAGCGGCCTACCTCAGACCGAGGTGTCACCCGTGGCCATGCCCAACGCCTCACAGGCGTCGAGAAGGCGCCGGTCCCCGCAGGCCACGACCAGCTCTCCACTCTTGAGCCGTTCAACGGAAGCACAGTGGACCGCATCATAACCACGCAGCCCGAACTCCCGTGCCAGTCCTGCCGCGCGCTCCACCAACACCTGGTCCACGTCGAGGACGTTCACCTCCTCCCACAGTCCCTCGAGGAGTTCCATGGCCTGGGTGTACGCGGTGCTGGTGATCCGGCTCATGCGCTCGGCCTGGGCCAGCGCCGCGGCCGCCTCGGCGTAGAGGGGGCGGGAAGAGACCACCGAGTCAGCCGCCTCCCAGAGCCGAAGGCACTGCTCGGAGCCAGACTCCTCAATCAGGAGGGGAACGAAGGCCGAGGTGTCGAAGTAACAGATCACCTGCGCTGCTCCTCCACCAGGTCGCTGACGGTGCCGTCGGTTTTGACGGGTGTGGGAACGCTGCGCTTGGCCCGGCGGGCGGGCTTGACCTGTCCGTCCAGGATGAGCTGGTCCAAAGTGCCGGGCCTCTCTGCGGGAACGATCCTGGCGATGACCCTGCCGTGGTCAGTGACGGTGATGGTGTGCCCTTCGCGTACCTCAGCAAGGTGGCGGCTGAGGCCGTCGCGCAGCTCCTTGATGCCAAGTCTCATAACCCGCTCCTTTGTGGCTACTTATACAGCCAATAATATAGCCACTTCTTGGAGTCCGACAAGGCTCTGGCCACGCTTGGCGCTTTGTCGACCTGACAACACGTCGACACGTCACCATTCGGTCACCTGCTGTAGTCTCCACGGGGAGACTTGTCGACAGCGGGGATGGTTCTCCATGCACACCGGTGACGCACTGGGCGGCGCCTCCAGCGCCCTCGGGCCGCGGGGGGTGGTCAAGCGCGTCGGGGCGGTCTCCCGTCAGCTGCCCGTCCACGGCGACCGCCTGCTCGACGTGGGCTGCGGCGACGGCACCTACACGGTCGAACTGGCCGGGGGCTACGTGCGCGTGGACGCGATCGACCTCGAACCCGCTCGGCTCGACGCCTTCGCCGGGCGCATCGCGGGCACCGGGCTGGAGGACCGGATCGGCATCCACAAGATGTCCGCCGACGCGCTGGCCTTCGACGCCAACACCTTCGACCGCGTGACCGCGTTCGATGTGGTCGAGCACGTCGAGGACCTGGAGGGCGCCCTGCGCGAGGTCCGCCGGGTCCTCAAGCCGGGCGGCGCGTTCTCGCTGACCACGCCCAACCGCTGGTTCCCCTTCGAGACCCACGGCGTGCTCTGGGGCGGCCGGCGCCGCTCGGCGCTGACCGCGCCCTTCCTGCCCTGGGTCGGGCCCCTGCACGCGCGCATGTCGGACGCGCGAACGTTCACCACCCAGCAGATGGGCCGACTCCTGCGGGGGGCCGGGATGCGCGTGGGCGCCATCGACTACCTGATGCCGCCGTTCGACCGCCGCACCACGGCGTTGCAGACCCTGTCCGACACCCTGGAGGGCACCCCGCTGCGCGTGTTCGGCATGGCCATGGCGGTCACGGCGGTCAAGCCGGGCCGCTGACCCTCACAGGTGATCGGCCGCCCAGGCGCGCAGCTCCTCGGTCGCGGCGTCCTTGCCCATCGGGCCGTTCTCCAGGCGCAGTTCCAGCAGGAAGCGGTACGCGCGGCCGACCACGGGACCCGGCTTGACCCCCAGGATCTCCTGGATCTCGTTGCCGTCCAGGTCCGGGCGGATGCGGTCCAGCTCCTCCTGCTCGGCGAGCAGCCCGATCCGACGCTCGATGTCGTCGTAGGAGCGCGCCAGCGCTGTCGCCTTGCGCCGGTTGCGGGTGGTGCAGTCGGCGCGGGTGAGGATGTGCAGCCGCTCCAGCTGCGTCCCTGCGTCGCGGGCGTACCGGCGGACCGCGGAGTCGGTCCACTCGCCCCTGCCGTAGCCGTGGAACCTCAGGTGGAGTTCGACCAGGGTGCTGACGTCGGACACCACGTCCTTGGGGAAGCGCAGCGCGGTGAGCCTCTTGCGGCTCATCGAGGCGCCCACCACCTCGTGGTGGTGGAAGGTCACCCGCCCCCCGGACTCGAAGGCGCGCGTCTTGGGCTTGCCGACGTCGTGCAGCAGCGCGGCCAGGCGCAGCACCAGGTCGGGCTCGTGGCCCCGCTTCTCCTCCAGCTCGATCGCCTGGTCCAGAACGGTGAGCGAGTGCTCGTAGACGTCCTTGTGCCGGTGGTGCTCGTCGATCTCCAGGCGCAGCTTGGGGATCTCCGGAAGCACGTACCGGGCGATGCCCAGGTCCACCATGAGTTCGACGCCGCGGTGCGGGTCGGGGCTGAGCATGAGCTTGGTCAGCTCGTCGCGGACGCGCTCGGCGGAGACGATGGAGAGCCGGTCGGCCATGTCCCGGGCGGCCTCGGCCACCTCGGGGGCCAGGGTGAAGCCGAGCTGGGCGGCGAAGCGGACCGCGCGCATGATGCGCAGCGGGTCGTCGCTGAAGGAGTCCTCGGGCCTGCCGGGGGTGCGCAGCACCTTGTCGCGCAGGTCGGACAGGCCGCCGAACGGGTCGACGAACTCCAGGCCGGGCAGGCGCACCGCCATGGCGTTGACGGTGAAGTCGCGGCGCAGCAGGTCGTCGTGGATGTCGGTGCCGTAGGCCACCTCGGGCTTGCGGGACTTGGGAGAGTAGGACTCGCTGCGGTAGGTGGTGACCTCCAGCTGGAGGCCCTTCTTGCGCAGGCCCACGGTGCCGAAGTCGATGCCGACGGTCCACACGGAGTCGGCCCAGCCGTCCACGAGCTCCAGGATGCGCTGGGGCACCGCGTCCGTGGTCAGGTCCACGTCGTTGGCTGGCCTGCCGAGGAGGGCGTCGCGCACCGGCCCGCCGACGAGGGCGAGCTGCTGGCCGTGCGCGGCGAAGCGCTCGCCGAGTTCCTCCGAGACGGTCGGGAAGGAGTCCGCCAACGCCGTGACCGCGGCGCGCTGCGCACCGGTCAGCGCACCCGCGCCCGGTGCGTCCCCGGCGTCCGGCTGCTGGGCGGCGTCGCTCTCCCGCGAAAACTCTGTGTTCGGCACACCACGAGACTAGGCGGCGCCCGAAGCAAACCGCGAATCGTCCCCGCCCCCGGTACCGGGCCGTACACGGTTCGGAGGCCGCCGCGGCGGACCGCCGCCGTTCGGCGGGGCACCCGGTCTCCCCCGCACGCCGCGCGGCGGCAGCGACCCGACTGCACGCACGGGGAAGGCGGTATCTTCGAGGGAAGTGGTAGGACGCCCCGGTTGCCCCGCGTCCACCCGACCCGCGTACGCCGTGTGCGCCGTGCGGGTACTTCCGACCGTCCCCCCGCACCGCGTCACCGGCGGGACGGCCACCTGGACCCGAGTCAGGAAACCGGTCAAGCGTTGCGTCGATTTGCCTCCGCGACGGTGGTCATGGCCTTCACCACCGCGCTGCTTCCGATACCGGCCACGTCCGCGAACGCGGAGCAGACGGCCGATCCGCTCGTCGTCGAGCGCGTCACACCGGACGCGGCCGACGAGGACAGCACCCTGCGGGTCACCGGCGAGGTGACCAACACCACCTCCGAGGACCTGAGCGACGTCAGCGTGCGGCTCAGCTACTCGCGGAACCCCTTCAGCGACCGCGGCGAGCTGGACGAGTTCGCCTCGGGAGAGGGCTGGCAGCCCGACACGCCGGGGCCCGACGAGGAGGTCACCGCCGAACTGGCCCCCGAGGCCAGCGCCGAGTACTCCCTGAGCGTGCCGGTCGAGGACCTCGGCCTGGACTCCTACGGCGTGTACCCGCTGGTCGTCGAGGCCGTGGACGGGGACGGCCGGGTCGTCGGCTCCCAGTACACCTTCCTCCCCTACACGGGCGGGGACGACGCACCCTCCGTCGACATCGCCTGGGTGTGGCCGCTGATGGCGCCGCCCCGGCGCGCGGACGAGGACACCTTCCTCAACGACGACCTGCACTCGTCGGTCGCCGCCGACGGCCGCCTGGGCCGCCTGCTGGCCGCGGGGGCGCAGGCACCGGTGTCCTTCGAGGCCGGGGAGGAGGACCTGGTCGAGCTGCTGGGCCTGAACGAGGAGTCGGAGGAGTCCGCGGAGCCCTCGGAGGGCACGGCCACCGCGGAGGAGACCGCGGAGGCCCTCCCCACGGAGGAGGCCACCGAGGAGGGCGCGGAGAACGCCGAGGACGAGGACGAGCCCGCCGAGGAGGCCACCGAGCGCGACGAGGGGGTCCCCGTCACCTGGGCCGTGGACCCCGGCACGCTCGACGACGTCCTGCGCATGGCCTCCTCGGGGCACTCGGTCGTGGAGGACCCCCTCGCGGTGCCCGCCGAGTCCGAGCCCGTGCGGCACCAGGTCGAGACCAGCGAGGCGGCACAGGTGTGGCTGCGCGAGGCCCGCCGCGTGCTGGCCGCCGACCACGTCGTCGCCACCCCCTACGCCCGGGCCGACCTGGCCGCCCTGCTGCGGCACGACATGGGCTCCGACGCCGAGGCGGCCCTGCGGGTCGGCCAGGAGGCCGTCCTGAGGGCGCTGGAGACGGAGGCCGACGGGACCTTCGCCCTGCCCCCGAACGGCCTGATGGACCGGGACGTCCACGAGTTGCTCGCCTCGCACGGGGCGACCCGCTTCCTGCTGGACGAGAAGGCCCTGTCCGCCGCGTCCTGGCTGTCCACGACCCCCACCGCGCAGGCCCCGCTGCCCGCGCCGGAGGAGGAGACGTCCGAGGAGCCCTTCGCGCTGGTCGCCGACCAGGGCATCACCGACGTGCTGTCCATGCCCACCGGGGAGCCGGGCCAGTCCGAGCTGGCGCTCCAGCGCTTCGCCGCCGAGACCGCGATGATCGCGGGCGAGAACGCCGGGGGCGGCCGGGTGGTCGTCGCCTCGCCGGAGCCCCACTGGAACCCCAGCGCCGAGTTCGCCCAGGGCGTGCTGGCCGCCTCCGAGGACCTGCCGTGGTTGTCCCCCCGGAGCCTGGACGAGGTCGAACTGCCCGAGGCCGGTGAGCGCGAGCGGACCCGCAGGTCCCTGACCTACCCCGACAGCGCCTACGGGGAGGAGCTGAGCTCCACCTACCTGGGACTGGTCGAGGACGTGAGCCAGGACGTGCGCCTGTTCAACAGCGTCCTGGTCGGCGACAGCGACCCGCTCCGCCCGGCGCTGCTGCGCCTGGAGTCGGTGTACTGGCGGGAGGAGGAGGCCCTGGCGGGCGCCACCCGCGCCATGGTCGACCAGGACGTCCAGGACCGCATGAACGACGTGCGGGTCATCCCCGGCGAGCCGGTCACCCTGGCCAGCCGGACCGGCACCACCGGCGTCCTGGTCGCCAACGACCTGGAGGAGGAGACCGTCTCCGTGAACCTGTCGGTCTTCTCCGAGAACTCCGACCGCCTGAGCGTCGGCGAGTACAACCACTCCTTCGAGCTGGAGCCGGGTACCAGGATCACGGTCTACATCCCGCTGTCGGCCCGGGTCAACGGCCGCACCGTCATCGACGTGGGCCTGCAGAACTCCGAGGGCGAGCCGATCAGCAGCCAGGACGTGGAGATCCCGGTGCACGCCACCGGTCTGAGCACCCAGGCGCTGGCCATCAGCGGTATCGGCGTGCTGATCCTCGCCGCGGCCCTGGCCCCGCGCGCGCTGCGCAAGTGGGCCCGCGGCAAGGCTGCGGCGGCCGCGTCCGAAACCGACGGGACCGCCGAGGCGCCCGAGGCCGCGGATTCCTCCGGGACCGCGGCCGGGGCGGACCCCGACGGCGCGAACGCCGGGGACTCCGCGGGCGTCACACACTCCGGGAGCCCGTCCGGGAACGAGTCCTCCGGGACGGACCGGGACACCGCCCCGGACACGTCCGAGGGCCCCTCCTCCACGGAGGACGCCTCCCCCGACCGGGACACCGCCCCGGACGGGGAGGCGGACGGAGCCGAGGACACCGAGCGGCCGGAGGACCCCTCCGGCCAAGAGAAAGCCGACTCCCCAGCCGCGGCGGGCGGCACGGAGCGGGACCGCGACGGCAAGGGCACGTGACCCAGCGGTTCCGGAGAGGGTGACATGGATCCCTACCGACAGGACGCCATGTCGACACACCCGCACGTCTCCATGTCGGCGCACGCGGTCCGCACCCGCGTGGCCGACCCGCGGACGCCGGACCACGGCGCCGCGGCCGGACATTCCCCAGTCGGACGAAAGGAAGCCTGATCCACGGTGGTCACCGACTCTTCGAACGGCGGCGGGAAGCACCGCCGACGCCCCCAGCCGCAAGCACCGGTCCCGAGCGCGGTCCGTCCCGAGACCGGCCCCGCGCCCACCTTCGAGGAGGGTGACGTGCCGGGTCCGGTCACCGACACCGCCCCCGGGCAGGGGTCCGGAGGGGACTCCGGCGGCGGCTCCGGCCAGGGCGGGGACTCCGGGTCGGGCGGCGGCGGCATGATGCGCTCCAGCGCCATCATGGCCGTGGGCACCCTGGCCTCCCGGATCACCGGCTTCGCCCGCACCATCGTGCTCGGCGCCGCCATCGGCACCCACCTGCTCGGTGACGCCTACCACACGGCGCACACGATCCCCTTCATCCTCAACGACCTGCTCATCGGCGGGCTGATGGCCAGCGTCATCATCCCGTTCCTGGTCAAGCGGCGTAAACGCGACGCGGACGGCGGCAAGGCCACCGAGGACCGGCTGTTCACCACCACGCTGCTGGCGCTGCTGCTGCTCACCGCGGTCGCGATCGCGGCCGCCGAGTTCCTCATCTGGCTCTACGGCTCCCGGTTCACGCCGATCCAGTTCGACGCCTCGGTCTACCTCGCGAGATACCTGCTGGCGCAGATCTTCTTCGTGGGCATGAGCGGTCTGCTGAGCGCCATGCTCAACACCCGCAACCGGTTCGGCGCGGCCGTGTGGGCCCCGGTGCTGAACAACCTCGTCATCATGAGCGTGGCGGCCGTGTTCCTGTGGGTGGCCGGCCCGGGCCGCACCCCCGAGACCGTCACCGACGGCCAGCTGACCCTGCTGGGCGCGGGCACCGCGGGCGGTATGGCCCTCCAGGCGGTCGTGCTGTTCGTGGCCCTGTCCCGCACCGGCTACCGCTGGCGGCCCCGCCTGGACCTGCGCGGCTCCGGGCTCGGCGACGCCGTGCGCACCGCCGGGTGGATGATGCTCTACACCCTGCTCACCCAGGCCGGGCTGTGGATCACCACCAACATCGCCAACGCCGCGAACGTGGCGAGCATCAGGGAGGGCCTGGACGTCGGCGCGGGCATCAGCGCCTACAACCTGGCGTACCAGCTCTTCCAGCTGCCGTACGCGATCATCGCGGTCTCCCTCATCACCGTGCTGCTGCCCCGCATGAGCGCCCACGCCGACGACCACGACTGGGACGCCGTCCGCGCGGACTTCTCCCGCACCCTGCGCGTCTCCGCGTTCGTGCTGGTGCCGACCGCCTTCGCGGTGGCGATGTTCGCCGAGCCGCTGTCCGTCCTGGCCTTCGCGCGCGGCTCCATCTCGGTGGACGACGCGGAGAGCATCGGCCAGATCCTCGCGGTCATGTCGCTGGGCCTGGTTCCCTTCACCGTGTTCCAGCTCATGCTGCGCGTGTTCTTCGCCATGGGCGACACCCGCACCCCCGCGATGCTCGGCCTCGCGAACCTGGCCGTGCACAGCGCCCTGGCGCTGACGTCCTACCTGGTGCTTCCGCCGAACCTGGTGGTCGTGGGCGTGGCCGCGGGCTTCATGGTCTCGTTCCTGTCCGGACTGACCATCGCCGGAATCGTGCTGAGCCGGCGCATCGGGGGGCTTGACGGCAAGCACGTCATTGGCACATTGTTGCGCCTGCACCTGGCCGTCGTCCCGAGCATCGCGGCCGGCCTCGGTGTGCTCTGGGCCTTCGACACCTACGTCGGCCCCGGCCTGGCCACCTACATCGGCGCCCCGGCCGCCGGATGCGTCCTGGGCGCGCTGCTCTTCCTGGGATGCGCCCGGCTGCTGCGCGTCCCGGAGCTGACCGGTGCCGTGGAACTGATCCGCGCCCGGCTGCGTCGTTGATGCCGTGACCCCCTCCCCCGGCTCTGACCCGCCGAGGCCCCCGAAGCCGCCCGAACGAGAGTGAAGGACAGCACGACGGTGTCCAGCGAGCTGCCGCAGCGGACGTCCCCCGGGGACGCCGAGCCGCCCGACGGGAACAGAACCCGTCGGCGGCCCGTCATGGTGATGCCGGAGGACGTGCTCGACACCTACGAGCGCGAGGAGCCGGGCACCGAGCCCGAAACCGGACTGCACACGCTCCGGGACCCGAGCGACATCGGTGACGTGGGTACCGCCGACCGCCTGGAGGACGGCGACGAGATCGGCGGTACCTCCCACACGGCACCGGGTAACCTCGCCCGGTCGAGCGCGATCATGGCGCTGGGCACCATCGTCTCCCGTGTCACGGGGTTCGTCCGCACCATCATCCTGGCGGCGGCGATCGGCACCCAGCTGCTGGGCGACGCCTACCAGACGGCGGGCATGGTCCCGTACATGGTCTACGACCTGCTCATCGGCGGGCTGCTGGCCAGCGTGTTCGTGCCGTTCCTGGTCAAGCGGCGAAAGCTGGACGCCGACGGGGGCGACGGCGTCGAGCAGCGCCTGGTCACCCTGATGCTGCTGGTGCTGTTCGCCCTCACGCTGGTGTCGGTGCTGGTCGCGGAGTGGTTCATCCGCATCTACGCGGGCGGGTTCTCCGGCGCCCAGTACGAGGTCTCAGTCGTCCTGGCCCGGTACCTGGTCACGCAGATCTTCTTCATCGGCGCCAGCGGGCTGGCCAGCGCGATGCTCAACGCGCGCAACAGGTTCGGCGCGCCCATGTGGGCGCCGGTGCTGAACAACGTGGTCATCATCGGCGTCTGCGTGTGGTTCCTGAACCTGGCCGGTCCGGGGCGCACCCCCGAGACGGTCACCGACGGCCAGCTGATGCTGCTGGGGCTGGGCACGGCCCTGGGGCAGGTGGTCCAGGCCGCCGTCCTGGTGTGGGCGCTGGCCGCGGCGGGCTTCCGCTGGCGTCCGCGCCTGGACCTGCGGGGTTCGGGCCTGGGCGAGGCGGCCGGAGCCGCCTCGTGGATGATGCTCTACATCGTCGTCGCGCAGGTGGGGGCACTGGTCTCCACCAACGTGGCCACCCGCGCGGGCGCCCTGGCCGCCGACGCGGGCTTCGACTCCGGCGCGGGCATCGCGGCGTACAAGTTCGCGTCGATGCTCTTCCAGCTCCCGTACGCGGTCATCGCGGTCTCGGTGATCACCGCGCTGCTGCCCAGGATGAGCGAGCACGTGGCCGCGGGCCGCAAGGACCAGGTGCGCAGCGACTTCTCGCGCGGCTTCCGGCTGTCCTCGGTGCTGATCGCGCCGCTCTCGGTCGCGATGATCGTCTTCGCGATCCCGTTCTGCGTGCTGATCTACGCGCAGGGCAGCACGAGCGCCGAGGACGCGGCCGCCATCGGGCGCATCCTCATGGTCTTCTGCGTGATGCTGATCCCGTTCACGCTCTTCCAGCTCCAGATGCGCGTGTTCTACGCTCTGGGCGACACCCGGACCCCGGCCCTGGTGTCGATCCCCTCCGAGATCGCCCACGCGACCACGGCGATCGGCCTGCTGTTCCTCGTGGAACCGCAGCACGTCGTGGTGTGGCTTCCCGTACCGTACGGCCTGTACTACATCGTGGGCTCCGTCATCATGTGGTACATGCTGCACCGGCGGCTCAACGGCCTGGACGGGCGCCGGACCGCGGCCACGCTGCTCCGGCTGCACCTGGCCGCCGTCCCGTCCGCGGTCTTCGGAGTGGCGATGATCCACCTCTTCCGGGACCTGCCGGGCGAGGTCTGGCCGGGCCTGGCGGCGATGGCGGCGGGAGGCGCCGTCGGAGCCGTGCTGTTCGTGGTGACCGCAAAGCTTCTCAAAGTGACAGAAGTCACATCCTTCCTCGATTTGCTCAGAACCCGGTTGCGACGCCGCTGATCACCAGGAATAGCTGAGATCGGGCGGGCCCGCTCCGTTAAGCACCGGAAGGTGGCCGAGTATCCGTTGTCCTCCGAAGATGCTGTTCACGCGTCCTAGCATGGACAGGCATCGCTTTACCGCTACCGCATTGTTCAACCGAACTGCCCGAAGGGAGGCTGGGGACAGCAGGCAGGGCCGACGGACCCCTCGCGCGCACCCCGTAACGCTCCGGTCCGCACACGGCCAGGGAGCGCGGACGCACGCGAAACCACGGCACTGGCACCCGTCACTCCCATCATGAGCACCTTCCTCATCGAACCCGGTGCGAAGCTGGCCAACCGCTACCGCCTGGACCAAGTGGTGAGCGAGACCGGCGGCGCCACACGCTGGAAGGCCACCGACGAGACGCTCGCGCGTCCCGTGGCCGTGTGGACCTTCGCCGAGGGCTTCCCGCGCACGTCCGAGGTCGTGCGCGCCGCCCGGGCCACGAGCCGCATCCCCGACGCCCGCGTCACGCAGGTCTTCGACGCCGACGACTCCTCCCCCGTCCCCTACGTGGTCGAGGAGTGGGTCATCGGCTCCTCCCTGGCCGACCTCCTCGCGCAGGGCCCCATGGAGCCCGAGCGCGCCGCCGGACTGGTCGCCGAGGCCGCCGAGGCGATCGCCGCCGCGCACGCCGGAGGCCTGCACCACCTGTGCCTGACGCCGAGCAAGCTCATGTGGAGCAGCGGCGGCGCGGTCAAGGTGACCGGCATCGGCGTGGACGCCGCCCTGCTGGGCGCAGGCAACCCCGACCCCGCGGCCACCGACGCCCAGGGGCTGGGCAACCTGCTCTACGCGGCGCTCACCGGGCACTGGCCCGGCGGCCCGCAGAGCGGCCTGCCCGCCGCACCCGAGGGCCCCGCGGGCCCCTACCCTCCCCACCACATCCGCCAGGGCGTCACCGAGCCCCTGGGCACCATCACCACGCGCGCCGCCCTGCCGCAGCTCGCGGGGCAGCTGGTGCCCGGACCGCCCATCTCCTCGCCGGCCGACTTCTGCGCGGCCATGGCCGAGGTGCCCCGGCTCATCCCCCTGCCCGTCACCCAGGCCGAGTCGGCCCCGCCCGTGCCCGGGACCTCCCGGCGCACCGGCGAGTTCGACAGCACCGGCCCGCGCCGAAGCCCACGGGGTACCCGCGGCGGGGCCGCGGGCGCACGGGACGAGCAGGAGGCCCGCCACGGTTCCGTCGGACGGACGGGCTCCGCCTCGCGGGGCGGCGCCTCCGCCCGGGGCGGCTCCGAGGTGCGTGAACGTCAGGGTCCCTCCCGGATGGAGCAGCGGACCGCGCGCACGCAGCCCTCGCTCCGCAGGATCCTGATCGGCGTGGCGGCCCTGGTGCTGTTCGCCGGTGTGGTCGTCGGCGCCTGGACGGTCGGGACGATGTTCAGCGCGGGCGGAGGCGAGGAGGCCCCGCCCGAGGGCGGCGACCAGGCCTCGGACGGCGGCGGGGAGGTGGAGCTGAGCCCGCTGGAGATCCAGGGGTCACGCGGCCTCAACCCGCACGGCAACACCGACGAGCACTCGGACAAGGCGGGCCGCGCACACGACGGGGACACCGCCACGGAGTGGAACACCCAGGGCTACAGGGACCCGCTCAGCGCCATCAAGCCCGGCGTCGGACTCCAGCTCGACCTCGGCGCCGTCCACGAGGTCCACAAGGTGGACCTCAACCTCGGCGGCAGCGGCTACGAGTTCCAGATCCTGGCCGGCGAGAGCGACTCGGACAGCGAGACCGGTTACGCGGTCGTCGGGTCGGGCACGGGCGGCTCCCAGCTCGTCACCCTCGACGAACCGGTCGAGGCCCGCTACGTCGTGGTCTGGTTCACCGAGCTGGCCGGATCCGGCGAGTGGAGGGGCACGGTCTACGAGGCCGAGGTACGGGGCGTCGAGTAGCGGGGTACGTGATCGGGTACTGATGGACGCGCTCCAGGAGCTTCCTGACCGGGAGCTGTTGACGAGGCACGCTCAGGGCGACGACCAGGCCTTCGCGGTCCTGGTCCGTCGGCACCGCGAGCGCCTTTGGGCTGTCGCCGTGCGCATGATGGGCGACCGCGAGGAGGCCTCCGACGCACTCCAGGACGCGTTCCTGTCCGCGTTCCGCGCCGCCGACCGCTTCCGCGGCGAGGCGCAGGTGAGCACGTGGCTGCACCGGATCGTGGTGAACGCCTGCCACGACCGGCTGCGCCGCCGCAAGGTGCGCCCGGCCACCCCGACCGAGGACGAGACCCTGGACGTGATGTCCAACGAGAGGCTCGGCCGCTCGGGAGGGGGGCCGGACCATGCCTCGCAGACCGAGACGCGCCTGGACGTCAACGCCGCGCTGGACCTGCTCCCGCTGGACCAGCGCATGGCGCTGACCCTCGTGGACATGCTCGGCTACCGGGTGGAGGAGGCCGCGCAGATCCTCGACGTGGCGTCGGGGACCGTCAAGAGCAGGTGTGCGCGAGGTCGCGCCAGACTTCTCCCGTCGCTGGCCCATCTGAGGAACCCTCGACAGGCCGGAGACGTCACAACTGGGAGAGGAGGTGCCAACCCATCGTGACGTCCCATCCAGACGTGGAGGCACTCGCCTTCTTCGCCGAGGAGCTCCTGGAGCCCGACGAGGAACGCACCGTCGCAGCCCACATAGACACCTGCGCGACCTGCGCGACGACCCTGGGAGAACTCGCCGGGGTGTCCGAGGCGCTGGCCGCCGCACCGGTTCCCGCCCTGCCCCGGGACGTGGCCGACCTCCTCGACCAGCGCGTCGCGGAGGCGGTGCGCGAGCGCGCGGCGGTGCTGCCCGTCGACGCGGTCGCCGCGGAGGGCGCCGCACCGCCGCCGACCGGGGGCGGCCCGGCGTCCGACGGCGCCACGGTGACCCCCCTCCCGCGCCGGCCCCGGACCGGTCGGAGCCTGAGCAGGGCCCGGCTGATGATGCTGGCCGCCGCCGCGGCGGTCGTCGTGGGGGGCGGCGGCGCGGCCCTGTTCAACGGCGTGCTCACCCCGGGCGGCCGGGACGGCGAGACCGGCGTCGCGGCCCCGCTGGCGGAGAACGGCCAGGAGAACGCCCCGGACACGGCGCAGTCCTACACACCGCAGGTGGTGCGGAGCGAGACCGTCTACACCGAGGCGGCCCTGACCGAGCAGGCCGCCCGGACACTCGACCTGTCCCCCGTGGGCGGGCCCGGCGCCGGGGGCGGAGGCGAACCCGGCGGGGGCGCGGAGACCGGCCCCCTGGCCGTCGAGGCGGCTCCCCCCGGCCTCCAGGAGTGCGTGGTGCTTCTCAGCGAGGAGTTCGGCGGGCACTTCACCCTGGTCGACGACGCCCACTACGGCGGCGGGGACTCCCCCGCGTGGGTGCTGTTCTCCCCCCGGGGCGAGCGGTTCGAGGTGTACGTGGTCGATCCGGCCTGCGCCCGGGGCGGCGACCCCGGCCAGAACGTCCTCGCCCAGGAGACCGTCCAGGCCCCCTGACCGCTCCGGGCCCGTGTCCTCGTGACCCCTTGTCCTTTTGGCGCCGTGTCCTTTTGGCGCTGTGTCGACATGTCGCCGGAGCGGGAACGGGGCCCGGTCCGCCGCACGCGGGCGTCCGGTCACCGGCCGGGGCGGACCAGGCCCGTCTCATAGGCGACCACCACCAGGCCGACCCGGTCGCGGACCGCGAGCTTGGCCAGGAGGCGTCCCACGTGGGTGCGCGCGGTCGCCGGGCTCAGGTGGAGCGCGGCGCCGATCTCCTGGTTCGACATGCCGCGTCCGACCAGGGCGAGCACGTCGCGCTCCCGGTCGGTGAGCACGTCCAGCCGGGAGGCGCTCCCCGGCGCGACCGCGCTGTCGGCGAGGCGCTCGATCACCCTGCGGGTGACCCCCGGCGAGAGCAGCGCGTCCCCCGCCGCCACGGTGCGGACCGCGTCCCGCAGCTGCCGCGGACCGGCGTCCTTGAGCAGGAAGCCGGAGGCGCCCAGCCGCAGCGCGGTGAACACGTTGTCGTCCTCCCCGAACGTGGTGAGCACGACCACCCGGGCCCCGCGGGCCGTCGACGTGTCGACATGCGGATCTGTGGACCTGCCGTCCCCGGACGCGGGGCCGCCGCCGCGGCGCTCCAGCTCGCGGAGCACCGCCAGGCCGTCCATCGCGGGCATCTGGAGGTCGAGCAGGACCACGTCGGGGCGGTGGCGGTCGATGTCCGCGAGCGCCTCGCGGCCGTTCTCGGACTCGGCCACGACCCCGATCCCCTCGTCGCGCTCCAGCAGCGCGCGGACCCCCGCGCGGACGAGGGGCTGGTCGTCCACGAGCAGGACCCGGATCACCGCTCGTCCCCGAGCGGCAGCAGCGCACGCACCCCGAACCCCCCGCGGGGCCGGGGCGCGGCCTCCACCGTTCCGCCGACCAGGCGCACCCGTTCGCGCATCCCCGCCAGCCCGCTGCCCCCGGGGGACGCGGCCGGTACGGCCGTCCCCTCGTCGGTCACCGTCACGTCGAGCATCCCGTCCCTCCTGGAGAAGGCCACCCGCGCCCGTGGGGCGCGCGCGTGGCGCAGCGTGTTCGTCAGCGCCTCCTGGACGACCCGGTAGGCGGTCGCGTCCACCATCCCGGACAGCTCGCCGGGAGCGGGCGCCCCGGCCACCTCCACGTCCACCCCGGCCGCGCGCACCGTGGCCACGAGTTCGTCCAGGTGCGCGAGGGAGGAGACCCGGTCGCCGCCGGGGTCGGCCTCGCGCAGCGCGCGCACGGTGGCGCGCAGCTCGCTCAGGCCCGCCCGCGAGGCCCGCGCCACGTGGTCCAGCTCGGCGCGCGCGACGGGCACGTCCGCCGGGTCGTCGCCCAGGGCCTCCGCGGCCACCGCCGCGTGCAGGGACACCACGGAGAGGTGGTGCCCCACCGCGTCGTGCAGGTCGCGGGCGATACGGGTGCGTTCGAGCGCCAGTCGCTCGGCCGCCTCGGACTCGCGCGCCTGCCTGTCGAGGGCCTCGATCCGCACGCGCTGCCGCTCGGCCCGGCGCCGCTGCCACTGCACGTGGCCCAGGGCCGTGGCCGCGCCCATGACGGCCACCGTGGCGGGCAGCTCGTACCCCAGGAGGTAGGCGGGGTCCTGCCCCTCCCGCAGCCGGGTGAACGTGGAGACCAGGACCAGTGCGGCTGCCGTGCCCGCCGACCACGGGGTGCGGCCCGCCTCCGCGGCCGAGTACAGCGCGGCGGCCACCGGGACGGCCAGGCCGATGACGGGGAGCTGGAGCACGTAGTTGGCGACGACCAGGACCGAGGTGGCCGCCAGGACCGCGATCGGCCAGCGGCGCCGGACGAGCATGAGCGAACCGAGGACCGCGGCCAGCCCGTACCCGAGCGGCAGGTTCCCCGCGTCGCCGACGTCGGAGGCGACCGCGATCGCCACCACGGCGAAGACGGCGGACCCGAAGAGCGCGTCGACCACGACGCCCCGGCGGTCAGTGGGCATGCGGCGATTCTACGGACCCGGCCCCGTGGCGGCGCGGGACCGGCCGCCCCTGCCGCGTCCGGCGCCGACCGTCCTCGCCGCCGTCCTCCGGGTGGCCGCCGTCCCGGCCCTGAACGCCCTGTGGGGGCTCGCGGCGGGCGCGATCACCCTTGGGGTGCGGTTCGCCCCGCACGGCCGCCAGCGGCGCCCCTGGGGGCTTCCGGGCCGCCCTCGGGTCCGCGCGGTCTCCCGGGATCGTCCCTCGCCTCTCCGCAGGTCCCTCGCCCGGGGCCCCGGCCGCCGCGCGGAAGCCGTCCGGCCGCTGACGGACTCTCCCGGGGAGGGCCCGGGAAGACGTACGGGGCCGCCTCGGGCACATACCCCACCCCCGTAACCTGGGGCGATGTCCCGAAGGGAATGCCCTGCGCCTACCATCGGTTGTGCTAACCAACTTCCCCTGAGGTCACACGGCGTGGCCAGGGCAGCGACTGTGTGAAGGGCCAACGAGCGTGAGTGACGTCCGCAATGTCATCATCATCGGTTCCGGACCGGCGGGGTACACGGCCGCCGTGTACGCCGCCCGTGCCGAGCTGCGACCCCTGGTGTTCGAGGGTTCCATCACCGCCGGCGGCGCGCTGATGAACACCACCGAGGTCGAGAACTTCCCCGGTTTCCCCGACGGCGTCATGGGCCCCGACCTCATGGACCACATGCGCAAGCAGGCGGAGCGGTTCGGCGCCGAGCTGGTGCCGGAGGACGTCACCGAGGTCGACCTGAGCAAGCCGGTCAAGGAGGTCGTCGCGGGCGGTGAGACCTTCCTCGCCCACACGGTCATCCTCGCCACCGGCTCCGGCTACCGCGAGCTGGGCGTCCCGGGCGAGAAGGAGCTGTCCGGGCGCGGCACCTCCTGGTGCGCCACCTGCGACGGCTTCTTCTTCCGCGACCAGGACATCGCGGTGGTCGGCGGCGGCGACACCGCCATGGAGGAGGCCCTGTTCCTCACCCGGTTCGCGAGGTCGGTGACCGTCATCCACCGCCGCGACCAGCTGCGCGCCAGCCGCATCATGGCCGAGCGCGCGCACGCCAACGAGAAGATCACCTTCCTCTGGAACTCGGCGGTCACCGAGGTCCTGGGCGAGGAGCGCGTCTCCGGCCTCAAGGTGCTCGACACCCAGACCGGCGAGACCAGCACCCTGGACGTCACCGGCCTGTTCGTCGCGATCGGCCACGACCCGCGCGTGGAGCTGTTCGACAAGCAGATCGAGCTCGACGAGGAGGGCTACGTCAAGGTGGACTTCCCGTCCACGCGGACCAACCTGGAGGGCGTCTTCGCCGCGGGCGACGTCGTCGACCACCAGTACCGGCAGGCGATCACCGCCGCGGGAACCGGCTGCTCCGCCGCCCTGGACGCCGAGCGCTACCTCGCCGCGCGCGGCAACTAGGAACGGTCCTCGCCCGGGGCCCGTCCCCGGGCCCCCGCCACCGACTCCCCCCTCGCCCCCTGCCCCGGATACGCCGAACAAGGAGAACCATGTCCGCTGTCAAGCAGGTCACCGACGCCACCTTCAAGGAGGAGGTCCTCTCCAGCGACAAGCCCGTCCTGGTGGACTTCTGGGCCGACTGGTGCGGCCCGTGCAAGCAGATGGCCCCGGTCCTGGACAAGCTGGCCGAGGAGTACGGCGACAAGATCGAGGTCGTCAAGATCAACACCGACCAGAACCCGGAGACGCCGCGCTCCTACAACGTGCTGTCCCTGCCGACGATGAACCTCTACAAGGACGGCGAGGTCGTCAAGCAGATCATCGGCGCCAAGCCCAAGCGCCTCCTGGAGAAGGAGCTCGCGGAGTTCCTGTGACCCGGAGCCCGCCGCGCCCGCGACTCCTCCGCGAGCCCGCACGGCGAAGGCCCCCGAGATCCCTGCGATCTCGGGGGCCTTCGCCGTACCGGGGCCTCCGGCGGCGGTGTTTCACGTGAAACACCGCCGTTGGTTCGGGCGCCCACGGGGTTCTGGAGGTGGCGGAGGCGGGTTCCCGTGGGGGAACTGCGCCGTAGGCGTCGGTTGAGGGTGGTGGTGGGCGACGGGTGGGCACGAGCGAACCCGCCTCCGCCACCGCTGTACCTGCTTCAACCCGATTCCCGTTCTCCGGGCGCCCGAACACAAGAAGGACTGCGCGCAGCGTCCGTTGAGGGTGGTGGCGGGCGACGGGCGGGCCGAAGCGGAGCGGAGGTCCAAAAAAATACTGCCTAGCCCATCTGGCTGATGATGCGCTCCAGGTCCTCGTGCGTCGCGAACTCCACGACGATCCTGCCCTTGCGCTTGCCCATGTTGACCTTCACCGTGGTGTCCAGCCGGTCGGAGAGGCGGGAGGCCCACTCCTCGACCTGGGGAGGGTTGTCGGTCCGCGTGGGGGCGCGGCGGACCTTCTCCTCCTCGGGCTCCTCCCGCAGGGCCACCATCTCCTCCAGGGAGCGGACCGAGATGCCCTCCTCCACCACCCGGGCGGCGAGGCGGTCCTGGAGGTCGGGGTCCTCGACCTTCAGCAGCGTCCGCGCGTGCCCGGCGCTGAGCACACCCGCGGCCACGCGCGTCTGCACCTTGGGCGGGAGGGTGAGCAGCCGCAGGGTGTTGGTGATGTGCGAACGGGACCGGCCGATCCGCTGGGCCAGTTCCCCGTGGGTGGCGCCGAAGTCGTCCAGCAGCTGCTTGTAGGCGGCCGCCTCCTCCAGGGGGGTGAGCTCCTGCCGGTGCAGATTCTCCAGGAGCGCGTCGCGCAGCAGCTCGTCGTCGTCGGTGCTGCGGACGATGGCGGGGACGCGGGTGAGACCCGCCTCCTTGCTGGCCCGCATCCGGCGCTCGCCCATGATGAGCTCGTACCGGGGGCCGCCCTCACCCTCCAGCTTGCGCACGACGATGGGCTGGAGCAGGCCGACCTCGCTGATCGAGTCCCGCAGCTCCTCCAGGGCCTGGTCGTCGAAGTACTTCCGCGGCTGCCGGGGGTTGGGGATGATCGAGCTGAGCTCGACCTCCTCCAGGTACGTCCCGTCGGGCAGGGCTTCCGCCCGCGGCTCGACGGGCTGGGTCTCCTCCTCGGAGACGGTGACTGGGGCGGGGGCGGGGGCCGCGGGCCCCTGTGGGATGAGCGCCCCCAGTCCCTTGCCCAGTCCGCGCCGCTGCTGGCTCACCGGCACCTCCACACTCCTCTTCCGCTTGTCAGACCTTGGCCCTGTGGGCGATCTCCCGGGCGGCTTCCAGGTAGGCCACCGCACCGGTGGAAGCCGGGTCGTACGTCATCACCGACTGGCCGTAACTGGGCGCCTCGGACACCCGGACGCTCCGGGGGATCAGTGTCTCCAGGACGGTGTCCCCGAAGTGCGAGCGCACCTCGTCGGCCACCTGCTGGGAGAGCCTGGTCCGGCCGTCGTACATCGTCAGCAGGATGGTGCTGACCGCCAGCCCCGGGTTCAGGTGGGACTGGACGAGCTCCACGTTGCGCAGCAGCTGTCCCAGGCCCTCCAGGGCGTAGTACTCGCACTGGATCGGGATCATGACCTCGTCGCACGCCACCATCGCGTTGACCGTCAGCAGGCCGAGCGAGGGCGGGCAGTCGATGAGGATGTAGTCCAGGTCCGAGGTGTCGTAGGCGGCGAAGGCCCGCTTGAGCCGGGCCTCGCGCGCGACGAGCGAGACCAGTTCGATCTCGGCGCCCGCCAGGTCGATGGTCGCCGGGGCGCACCAGAGGTTGGGGATGTCCGGGACCGGCTGGGCGAGCTTGCGGATCTCCTCGTCCTCCACCAGGCAGTGGTAGATGGACCGGGTCTGGTTGTCGCGCTCCATGCTGAGGGCGGTGGACGCGTTGCCCTGGGGGTCGAGGTCGACCACGAGGACGCGCTGTCCGTGCATCGCGAGGGCGGCCGCGATGTTGACCGTCGTGGTGGTCTTGCCGACGCCGCCCTTCTGGTTGGCCACACTGATCACCCGGCAGTCCTTGGGCCGGGGCCAGATGTCGTCGGGCCCGCGAACCGCCCTGGCCTCATGGGCCGCACGGGCGAGCGGAGTGTCGGGAACCCCGGACGGTGTTTCACGTGAAACATCGAGCAGGTCTCCGTAGGAGGATGTTTCACGTGAAACACCGGGGTTGTCGGATGGGTTCACGAAGGAGTTCACCTCTTCCGTCCGCGCTTCTTCTTGCCGCCGCGCGCCTTCGGCGCCGGCGGACCACCGGTCACCGTGACGCGAACGACCGTGGTAGCGGGATCGACTTTACCCCGCCCCACCCTGATCACATCGCTAACGCTGGGCCGCAGTTTCGAAACGTCTTTCTCCGCGGCGGCCAGTTCGGCCTCCGCCTGCTCCCCCTTGAGCGCCAGCAGGCTGCCGCCCTCGCGCAGAAGGGGCAGGGACCACCCGGCGAGTCGGCTGAGGGGAGCGACCGCGCGGGCGGTGACGAAGTCGGTGTAGACCTCGCCGTGCGCCCCCTCGGCACGGCCGCGCCGCACCTCCACGTTGGGCAACTCCAGAATCTCCACGGCCTCGTTGAGGAAGACCGTCCGGCGCAGCAGCGGCTCCAGCAGCACCATGCGGATGTCGGGGCGCAGCAGACCGAGCACCAGCCCGGGCAGTCCGGCGCCCGAGCCGATGTCCACCACCTCCGCGCCCTCGGGAAGCAGCTCCTCCACGACGGCGCAGTTGATGAGGTGCCGCTCCCACAGGCGGGGGACCTCGCGCGGACCGATCAGCCCCCGGCGCACCCCGTCGTCGGCGAGCAGTTCGGCGTAGCGCCGCGCCGTCGGCAGGGAGGTGCCGAAGACCGCCTCCGCCTCCGCCGGGGGAGCGGGGAGCGCGGCACCGGGCTCCTCAGTGCCCGAGGTCATCGGTCACCACCTGTGAACTCGTCCATCATCACTTCCATGTCGGTTCGCCACGGCGTCCGCACACACGGCGGAGCCGGTGGGCGAGGGGGGACGCGCAGCGGCGCGGAGAAAAGGGGTCCACCCTGAATCCTACGCGCGGGAGGACACCGCGGTTTCACGTGAAACATCCACGGCCCCCGCTTCTGCCTTCCCCCCGCGCGGCCCGGCCACACATAGCGGGAAGTCGACAGAGCCACATGCCGACACGGCGGGGGCACGCCCGGCGGGGGCCGGGCACAAACGGAGGGGGTGGCGATGTTTCACGTGAAACATCGCCACCCCCTCCGGGGCGTCCGCGCCTAGGAGGCGGGCTGCACCACCACGTAGCGGTTGGGCTCCTCGCCCTCCGACTCGCTGTGCAGACCGGCGGCGGCGACCGCGTCGTGCACGACCTTGCGCTCGAACGGGGTCATCGGCTCCAGAGGCTGGGTCTGGCCGGTCTCCTTGGCCTTGTTGGCGGCGTCGGTCCCGACCTGGAAGAGCACCTTGCGGCGGTCCTCGCGGTACCCGCCGATGTCCAGCATCAGGCGGCTGCGCTCACCGGTGGCCCGGTGCACCGCCAGCCGGGTGAGCTCCTGGAGGGCCTCCAGGACCTCGCCCTTCTCCCCGATCAACTCGTCGAGGGTGGCGCCGACGACGGAGACCATCGCGCGGTCGCCCTCGACGTCCATGTCGATGTCACCGTCGAAGTCCGCGATGTCGAGGAGTCCCTCGATGTAGTCCGCGGCGATGTCGCCCTCGTTCTCCAGGGCCTCGACATCGATTCCGGCCTCAGGCGCCTCAGCCACCGCTACGCCACCGCTCTCTTCCTCGCTACTTGCCACAGCGATCCCGTCTCCTCATCCCTCACGCCCTGGCCGCCGTACGCCTCAGGGGCAGTGTCGCCTGCGCACTCGAACGCCTTCTCGGCCGGGAGCCGCAGAACCTAGCGCGGGCCTCCACCGGACCGCTTGGAACGCGACTGCTTCTTCGGCTGCTTGCGATCGATCTTAGGCTGTTCCTTCGGCTCAGGAGCGGATTCCGCCGCCTTCTTTCGGCTGAGCATGCCCTTGGCGGAACCGTTGGCGGAGGCGGCGCTCCCGGCCTTGGCCTGCTCCTGGCCGGGCATCGGCTGCCTGCTGTAGAGGAAGTGCTGCTGCCCCATGGTCCAGACGTTGGAGGTCACCCAGTAGACCAGCACACCCACGGGCATCATGAGACCGAAGAGCCCGAACAGGGGCGCCATGTACATCATGATCTTCTGGGTCTGCATCATGGGGTTGTCTGGCATCTGCGAGACGCTGCGCTTCATGCTCTGGCGCATGGTGAGGAACGTCGTCGTACCCATGATCACGCAGGCGATCGCGATGATGACCTTGGCCATGATCGGGTCGGACGCGCCGAGCGCGAGGAGCTCCTCGGGGGAGCTGTTGAACTGGGCCGCGACGGGCGCCTCGAAGATGAGCGCCGCACGCGCGCTCTCCACCAGCTCCGGGGTGAAGTTGTACTGGGCGTTGCCCTCGGCGACGCTGCGCAGAACGCTGAAGAGCGCGAAGAAGACCGGCATCTGCAGGAGGAGCGGCAGACAACCCATGATCGGGTTGGTGCCGCTCTCCTGGTAGAGCTTCATGGACTCCCGCTGCAAGCGCTCCTTGTCGTGCTTGTAGCGCTCGCGGAGCTTCATGATCTTGGGCTGGATGTCCTGCATCTTGCGCTGCGTGTTCATCTGCTTGACGAACAGCGGCACCAGCAGGAGCCGCATGAGCACGGTGAGCAGGACGATCGACAGGCCCCAGGCCCAGCCGCTGTCCGTGTCGAGGCCGATGTAGGTCAGACCCGAGTGGATCTGGACCAAGATCCAGCCGACGATGTTGTAAAGCCAGTCCAGCACCGGCCAACTCCTATGTGATTCGCTTCAGCTACTGGTCCCCGGGAGGGGTTCCGGTGTGGCCGGCTCCGCCCGCAGACTCCTCGGACTCCCCGTTCCGGCGCCCCCTGGGCGGCGGAACCGGATCAAGCCCCCCCGGGTTGAAGGGGTGGCAACGGGCGATACGCCGGGTTCCCAGCCACAACCCGTACAGGGCTCCGTGCACGCGCAGCGCCTCGACGGCGTACGCGCTGCACGAGGGGTAGAAACGGCAGACCGGGGGGAAGAGCGGGCTGATGAAGCGCTGGTAACCCCGGATGGGCAGGATCAACACGCGCGCGAACACCGTCGGTCTGTGCTCGGTCATCGGCCCCACCGCTCTCCGCCCTCGTCCGGGCGTCGGTTCCCTGCTGTCTCGCGCACCACGGGATCGGCCGCCGGGGGCCGAGGTCGGCCACGGCCGGACCGGCGGCGCGACGACGTCCCGCGGGGGCGCATCGCCGCGGCGATCGCGCTGTCGAGTTGGGCGGCCAGGTCCTCGTGCCGCGCGGTGGCGGCGGCGGGTCGGGCGCGCACTACAAGCAGGCTACCGTTTGGCAGAACAGCCAACCGAGACCGCATCAGGTGACGCAGTCTGCGCTGTACGCGCTTGCGCACCACCGCTCCCCCGACAGCCTTGCTGACCACGAATCCGACCCGCGGGGGGTCGGCGTCCGCGACGCCGGAGGGCGGGGGGAGGTAGACGGTGCCCAGGCAGTCCCTGGACGCACGCCGTCCCGAGCGCATGACGGAGCCGAACTCGGCGCTGTGGCGCATCCGGTTCCTCGGCGAGAGCATCGGCTTCCTTCGTGCTTCGGTACTTCTCCCACGACAAAGGGACCGGCCGGCGAGAAGGCCGGACGGTCCCGAAGGGCTTGGTGCTGGGCGTGGCCTAGTGGCTCACGGTCAGCGCCGCGCGCCCCTTACGACGGCGCGAGGCGATGATGGCGCGACCGGCGCGCGTACGCATGCGCAGCCGGAAGCCGTGGACCTTCGCGCGACGCCGGTTGTTCGGCTGGTACGTACGCTTGCTCACTACTGGCTCCAGGGGCGTGTCAGGATAAGTACTACGACAGACCCCCAGGATATGCGGGGCCTACGGGTGCATGAGCCGTGGCCGCGCCTCCGTGCGGACACGGGCGCAGGCAGATCATCGGCATAAGCATAAAGAAGATACGACCTGGTCCGGCCGGGGTCAAATCGGGCCTGTGGGCGGCGGTTCCGCGCGTCAGACCGGGCCCCCCTCCCCCGCGTCCCCCCGGACTCCGGTCACCGGCCCCGCCCTCCTTCGCGGGCGGTCGGCGCGGAGCCCGCGCCCGCTTGCCTCCCCCGTCCTGTGGACGACTCCTTGTCCACAGGCGTGTGAGACTTCCACACCCCCCGGCGTCTGTGGATAACCTCAGTCTGTGGATAACGTGCCCCTCGCGTCAGCCGACGCTCCCCCGACGCCGGGAGCAGTCTTCTTGCACACCTTCTGATCTGCACATTGTGGATAACTCTGCGCTGTGCGCGGAGATCTGCCATCCTGTGGACAAGCCTGTGGAAAACCTGTGGACAACGTCCTGGGGCTGTGGATACCGGGCTTGTGTCCACAGAGGCGCAGCTCAGGGGGCAGTGAAGTTATCCACAGGCACATAACCACCCAAACAAGCCGATTTCGCACCCTGGCCCGACCCGGCACCGCCGTGGGAGGAGGACAATGGGAAGTCGCTCCCCGTGGCCCCAGGCCCCCGCGAGCGCCCCGTCCGACCGACGCGCCACGGGCTTCGCCCTGGCCACCACGTCCCCTTCCGCCCCCCACTCCGCACCGCACAGACCCGTACCGAAGGGACAAGCACCCATGGCAGGTCGTC